>JAMXFF010000005.1:4280-40556 GCA_025370845.1 Laspinema palackyanum D2a
TACGAACTTAAGAAACGACTGAAGTCGTTACTACGAACTTAAGAAACGACTGAAGTCGTTACTACGAACTTAAGAAACGACTGAAGTCGTTACTACGAACTTAAGAAAGAAACCCTATTAATTATTCGTGGATGCGACCGTCTGGCATGATGGCTCCGGTTAATTTGGTGCCAATTAGCTTGACAAAAAGGCGGTCTTTTGTGCCGATTTTAGCGCCCCGTAGGTCAGCGCCAGTTAAATCGGCTCCACTTAAATCGGCTCCGATTAAATTAACATTTTGTAAGTTGGCATAAGTGAGATTGGCTTGCAATAAATTGGCGCGGAATAAGTTGGCTCCTTGCAAGTTGGCTCCGGATAAATTAATTTTGTGTAAAAAGCCATCACTGAGGTCCGCTTGACTAAGGTTAGCATGGCTTAAATTTCTGCCGGATAGGTCTTTTTCCCGCAAGTCTTGACCCCGCAAATCGGCTCCGGTTAGGTCGGGATTGTGCGGTTTGTGCGATCGCCGTTGACCCTGAGCATGAGCGTGGGTCCGATCGCCGGAATGGGGCGGATTGGAGTAGGTGTAACCGGCGCTAGATTTGTTGGTTTGGTATCCTGACGAGGGCCGATCGCTGGAATGGGCTTTTCCTGGATTGGATCGCAGGCGATCGCGCGCTTCGTTAATTTGTTTTAATTTATCTTGGGCTTTGGAAACCAAACGGGCATTATCTTTGGGTATGCGATCGGGATGCCAAATAAACGCCAAATCTTTATAAGCCTGGTTCACTTCCTCTAGTGATGCTCCAGGCTCTAACCCCAGTTCTCGATAGTATTTATCCAGCTCGTTCATTGGCGATCGCTCTACGCTCTTAATAGGAAGTGGCGTGATTGGCTCCGAACTCTGAAAAAAATGCTCCCTCGGTTCGGGGTTAACCGTTTCCAGGGTAACACCTGAAGGGAAGGTTTGGCCTGTGCCTCTCTTCCCTTGCTCGTCAAGACTGTGATCCGGCGGCGCTTTGTTGAGCAGACGGGTTTGCCTCTTGGAGGAGGGGATGCTAGACTAGCGAGGGTTTTGGGCTTCATAACCCTTGCATCTAGTCGGGATGTAGTCGTCTCTTAAAACAGGAGACTCTCCCAGGTAGCCGCATCCCCTCCCCCAGGAACTTTAGGCGGCGATCGGTTCTTTGAAATTAAACACTCATCTCAAATTTGGGGTAATCCCAATGCTTAGACCTTCTGGGTTGAGCATACCCGGTTAAAAACTAACCCGAGTGCAATCAATTTGACAGATTAGACCCGTTTAATTGTTATTTAATCAACTCATCCCCCTAAAATTTCCCAAGGATGTAGCTCCGATGTATTGAGTTTACAATTACCTGACCTAATATCAAATCCCAAAATCTGCTACGGTTTCATTAAAACTCCTCCAGCAATTATTTCCGAATGAGTCGGCTGCTTTACAACCCTTGATTGAGGTAAAAATGTCCACCTACGAACAGTCCCGTCAGGTTCCACAGATTCCCTTGGCTGCTAATGAGCGATCGGTCCTGTTATCTATATCTCGGATAGCCAGTATTACGGTTATTTTGATTGGCTGTATGGTCATCTTCGGATGGATGTTCAATATCCCGACGCTCAAAAGTGTTGTCCCTGGATTGGTGACTATGAAAGCCAATACCGCGATTGGTTTTATCTTGGGAGGAACTTGCATTAGCTTGTGGCATCGAGGGTCCAGAGAGAGTCAGAGTAGGCGGGCTGCTTTAATTTGCGCCATCTTGGTTTTGACCCTAGGGTTGTTGACTTTAATACAATATGGGTTTGCCATCAATTTAGGCATTGATGAACTGTTTTTTAAAGAATCTGTGGGTGCTGTTGCTACGGCGAACCCCGGAAGGATGGCACCGAATAGTGCTTTTAATTTTCTGTTGTTGGGTTCGGCTTTGCTGCTGATTTGTATTCCCAGACCCAACTATTTGGCGGCACAATTTTTGACGATTTTAGGATTTTTAATTGCGTTTTTTGGTTTTCTGGGGTACTTGTATGGCAATGCCTTTTTTTATCGCTTAGATAAAGCATTTACCGCGATGGCATTGCATACGGCGGTAGGATTTATCGTGCTGTGCTTGGCGATGCTGTTTGCGCGTCTTGATGTGGGAATTATGGCCGCGATCGCCAGTCCGACAGCAGGGGGATTGATGGCGAGACGGCTTTATCCGGCAGCGATTATTATCCCTCCCGTCTTATGTTGGATCATTTTAATCGGTTGGCGGGGAGATTTATACACGGCAGAGATGGGAATTTCTCTCCTCGGTATATTAAATGTGATAGTTTTTTCCGGGTTGATTTGGTGGAATGCCTGGACCCTAGGACAGATTGATCGCCAACGGCTTCACGCAGAAACCAGCCTAAAAAAGGCATTTGAATCCTTAGAATACCGGGCGAAAATGCAGAAAACTCTATCTACGGAGTTGGCAACCGCATTTTCTCAAATTAGAACAACGATGAATGAATTGGAAGCCTCTGCAAGTGCTACAGCAGAACAAGCGAAGGCGGCAGATGCTCAAGCTCATCGATCGCGATCGCTTTCATCAGGAGGAAAGGCGGCGGTGGACCGGACTCAAACTGGGATGAATACGTTAGAACAAAAGGTCGGCGCGATCGCTTCTGAGATTACCCAGACTCAACAGCAAGCCGCTCAAATTGGGGAAATTTCTCGGTTGGTCAGTCATTTAGCGACTCAAACCAATATTCTGGCGTTGAATGCTGCGATCGAAGCGAGTCGGGCAGGGGAGCAGGGAAAGGGTTTTGGGGTTGTTGCCAGCGAAATTCGGTCTTTAGCGGACCAAAGTAAGGTACTCGCACAAAAGATTAGTAACTTAATTAATGATATCCAGACGGCAGTCGCTTCTACGGTGGCGGTAACGGAAGAGGGCATCGAAACGGTACAAACTGGGGTGGCGATCGCTCAAGAAATGGCTGAGGCATTTGACGGGGTTGCTCAAGCGATCGACAATATTTTTGTTAACAATCAAAATATTGCCCTCACCGCCCAACAGCAAGCAGCGGCGATCGCTCAAGTGGTTAATGTCATGAATGCGATCGATCTCAACCCTCATGAAACCCTGTCCACATCCGGGGATGCTTGAGGGGGCTAGACGACTCCCTCACCCGCAGAAATCGTTCTCTAGTGGGGATGGATACCGGATCAAATCAGTTAGTCTTGACCGACAAGGAAGCCAAGTAACCCCTTTTGAGGATTGATTTTAATCTAAATAGAGTCTTTTCCAAATCCTCTAATTTGTATGACTGGCCAAGGATTTGAGTGAAGGACCGCCGAGAAAAACCCTAAAAAAATTTAGATTTATTTTTGATTTGGGTTGACAGATGCGGGTGAAATCAATCATAATTAAGTTTTGATGAGCCTCTTTAAAGAATAAGTCTAGCTCAAGGGTATGAAATCAACCCATCCCTAGGCAACACACGAAATGTAACTCCCAAATAGAATGAGGTAAATTATGGCAGTTAACTTATTGGATCCGGATTTTTATCGCGCTGCTAATCAAGACTTGCGAGGATTAAATAATCAGCAAGCTCTGGAGCATTTAGTAAACTTCGGTTTAAATGAAGGACGGGTATTTTCTCCCGCAGTGGATTTAGATTTTTATCGGCGTAGTAATCCCGGTTTAGGTGCTGTTGGGTTGACGACGCGCAGGCAACTTTACGATCATCTTTCAAACTTTGGGGTCCGAGAAAATCGCCCCTTTTCATTAGTTTTCAATCCGGCTGTTTATAACAGTAGAAATCCCGATCTGGCAGCGGCAGGGGTGGTCGGGAGTGAGGCCCTGTTTAATCATTACCAAAACTTTGGGATTCGCGAGGGTCGTTCTTCTGCGATCGCCTTTGATACCAAATTTTACGAAAGCGTCAACCCAGACTTACGGCAAGCGGGATTGAACAACCGGCAATTAGTCGAACACTTTCAATTTATTGGGGCGAATGAAGGGCGGACTTCCTCGCCAAACTTTAATGTCCGCTTCTATTTAGCCGCTAACCCCGATTTAAATCAAGCATTTGGGTTCAACTTCCGGCAGGCATTTGAACATTATTTATCCAGTGGAATACCCGAAGGACGGGTGGCGACTCCCGGAGGGACACCCCTGCCCCCGTTACCCCCACCGCCACTGCCACCAGGACCGCCGGTCCCGGCAGGACCTGGAAACACCCCCCAAACGGCTTTAAATGCTGGGGTACTCACGGGGGTTCAAACCTTTAATCAATCTATTTCTAATACCAATCCTAATGATTACTACCGCTTTAGTTTGAGTGGACCGACGAACTTAAATGTGGTGATCAATGGCACGACTCAAGATGCCAACTTAGAACTATTTTTGGATAGTAATAATGATGGAGTTGTCAATGCCACGGAACGTGTTGGTCTTTCCACTCAACCCGGAACCCTGCAAGATTCCGTCACGGGATTTTTCACCGCCGGTAACTATTTTGTTAATGTGTCCCAGGCGGTTACTGGGGCGGAAACTGCCTACAATTTGAATTTGATTGGCACCCCAGTCACTGGAGATGTAGGGGGGAACAGCCCGAATACATCGGCCAATCTGGGGATTTTGTCCGGGACTCGCCGAATCGATGACTTGGTGGGGAATGCGGACCCACAAGACTATTTCCGCTTTGTGCTAAATGATGTGAGAAACGTTAATTTATTGCTAACGGGTCTCAATGATGATGCAGACTTAAGACTATATCAAACGGTGAACAATAATGGGGCGATCGAGCAAGGGAACTTGATTGCTCAATCCATTCAAAGTGGGACAACACCGGAAGCGCTCAGTCGCAGTTTAACACCCGGGGATTACTTAGTGCTAGTCTCTCCTGGGTTCCAGGGTGTGAATACGAATTACAGTCTAACTCTGTCAGCATAGGACGCCCAGTCCGCCGATTCCATCCAGAATAAACGCCTCTCAAAAGCAAATGCTCCCGCTTTTGAGAGGCGTTTTTCATGGTAGGGTGCTGCTGATTGTGGAGGCTTTTTGTGATACCCCATTCGGTTATCACAAGTCGTTGTTATAGAGTAGCCTGGGTGGAGGGCTTGGTCCGGGGAGCCGGACCCTTGAGGGTGCGGGTTTTAACAGGCTGGCCCTGTCCAAAAACAGGTTTTAGCGGTTGAACACTTTCAGAGGTTTAGATTCCCTGATGTCCTCTATTATCTCCCATTCGGTGTGTCGTGCCCCTCCAAATTTGGGGCCCAGGGAAACGGAGCAATCTAGGGGCAAAAATTTCATTTTTGGAGTTCCTTGAGATCGGGTTCTTGGTCCTCCCACCCGATGGGTTCAGGATTGATTGGGACTTTCCTCAAGGGATAAATTAAGCAACGAGTTGGCTACTTTTCCGGGTTTCGGTTAATTTGTAAATCCCCTTGCAGAGGGATGTTTGTCCGGTTTTCACATATTTTTTTTAATCTAGGTGATGATTTTAGCTCAGATTGGGGGTACTCTGGAACCAGAAACAGTCTAGGGCGATCGCCAATTTATTTAAGGAGTTGAAATTTAGCCCAATGACTGAACAGTGCAGCCATTCAGTCCGCTGAGTCTATCTAAACTTGAAATGTTTTAAAGGGGTCTCTCTTTGACTAAAAATTCTCTCTCCCCACTACAAAACTCCGGCTATTCTCCGGTCTCATCCAGTAAACTCAAGATGATTTCTGAGAGCAAAAAGCTTTTTTGTGGCAACGGTGTAGTTGAGGAAAACAACAAGCCCACAAAGATTCGGACTTGTTTAAAATTGACCCCCCAAAGGAGAGTCTGATGCAAATTTATCTCGATTAAATTCCACAGTTTTAGGGGATAACGTGGGATTTAACTCGGACGCAACAGGTTACCAAGTTCGCCAGATTGGCCAACTCAAAATCGGGGAAGCTCAAAAGGCGATATCGCTGTTGAGCCCCTTGACTCCGAAACATCCCGGATCCAGATGTGAACCGATAAATGGTTGCCTGGATTTCGGTGGCCGATGGTGCTGTCGAAATATCCGGTCTGATTGATTTGAATTTTGTTCTACATTGTAGAGAACTTTGCCTCATGTTAGAAAGCAGTGAGTTATTTGACCCGAAGTCTGTCTTACGCCACAATAGCGAACCCTTCACCGGAAGTGCTTCGGGTCCATTCAGTGAAGATTTCCCGGGGACGATCGCCGCATTAGGAGTGCATCCCCGCCAACCCAATGCTTTACCAAACCCCGAGTCTATTCCCCAAGAATTATCCCCCCGGGAATCTGCCATTTGGGAAGAATTCACCCGCTTTTTCCCCGGGTTCTCCCGGAAATCTGACCGGCCCACGGATCCTCTGGAAACCCTAGGATTGCAAATGCTCTTAGTGAGGATGACAAAACCCCCTAGTCCCGCAGATGCAGACTCCCTGACGGATGATCCACAGGTTCTCGCCGTCACCCGCGATCGCCTCACGGAGTGGAATAGCGGCAACTCTCCCTCGACCCCCAGCTTAACGGACAGTCCTGACAATCCCTTACAGACAGCAGGACCCATCGACCCGGAACCCGGCCCTGGGAATACCATCGCTACCGCTATTCCCATCGAGATCTCCGGATTAGAAACGAGCGATCGCACCTTGGGTTTTCAACCGAATCAGACCGTTGTCGGACAAGTGAATGCTAACGATCCTGAAGACTTCTATCGCTTCACTCTCTCTGAGCCCGGAACTTTCACCGCTGATCTCACCCAGTTGACGGGAGATGCTGACTTACGTCTAGTTCGAGATTTCAACGGCAATGGCATCATTGATCCAGTGACCGATCGCAATGGTAATGGCATGATCGATCCGGAAGAAATCGAAATCATCGCATGGCAACCCCATCGCGGTATTACCAATGAATCCATCCGCCAATTTTTAGATGCGGGCAGTTATACCCTGCAAGCGCTCGCCTTCAATCAAAACACCGCCAATTACACCCTCAACACTCAATTTACCCCTAGCCCTACCGATCCCCAAGCCTTTTCCCTCGCACTCAATTTCGGACCAGGGACCGAAACCCTCACCGATGACCATCGGCAGACCATCCGCAAAGCCGCCGATCGTATTGAACAAATGGTGATTCAAAGTCCCTTTAATGCTCCCCATACTATCACCGTTGATATCGAATCCGGGGATTTCGGACCGGGATTCGTCGCATCCGCAGGACCAACTAGAGTGCGACGGCTTGATGCTGCGCCAATCCCAATCCACGGTGAAGTGGTCTTCAACACCAACCCCGAGAGCGACCTCCTGGAGCATCCCCGCTACCTGTATGATACAATGGTTCACGAACTCACTCACGTCGTGGGGTTCGGAACCTTATGGGAAGACCACCAGGCGATCGCTGATCACGCCCAAGGATTATACAATGCTCATACCTTTGCGGGACAGGTTTATGGGGAAATGAACGGCACCTTCATTCCCACTCCCGTCGAACTCACCGTTAACGTAGGGGAGGGTTCTGACTTGGGGCACTGGCGCAAAAATCCCACCTTTGACAACGAAATTGGGGTAGAATCTGGACATCCCAATGAGCAGCAAGTCACCAGTGCATTAACCCTCGCCTCTTTACGAGATCTCGGTTGGACTGTTAACTATGGCGCTGCTGAAGAGTACATTTTACCACAATTTAGGAGCCAAATCGCTTAATCGCGACATCTTGCACCAGTGCCAACACCTATAGGGGTTTGAACCTTTTAGCCTGTAGAGGCGCTTTTATAAGCGCCTCTACGGCGGGGGATAAATCCCCCGCCTAACAGCTAAAGTCGTCTAAAGACGACTGAAAACACCACTGTATCAGACTTGCAGTCGGTTTTTAACCGACTTTAGCTATGAGGCGGGGGGATTTATCCCCCGCCGGTTGTTGAGAAGGGTGCAAGATGTCAGTTGAAACCGACTGAAAACACCACTGTATCAGACTTGCAGTCGGTTTTTAACCGACTTTAGCTATAAGGGGATTTATCCCCCGCCGGTTGTTGAGAAGGGTGCAAGATGTCAGTTGAAACCGACTGAAAACACCACTGTATCAGACTTGCAGTCGTCTTTAGACGACTTGATTTTATGAGGCTGCCAATCGATTTATCCCCCGCCGGTTGTCTGCCCCTACAATCGAGAGTGAGATTCCCCAAATTGTGTCCCTTCTGCCAAGGAAAAATATGATAAGATGAGGATAGAAAGCCAGTTCAGCGATCGCCTGATTCAAACCCCTGAATGCGATCGACCTCAATTGGACCCAGTTGCTTAACAGCCTAGAAGAGTAGATTGTGTTAAACCCCACCAGCTTATTTAACGAAAGCTATTACCTCCGCCATAATCCCGACGTGATGGCGGCAGTTAGTGCTGGTATTTTAACCAGTGGATTCCAACATTTCATGGAGGTGGGTCAATTTGAAAATCGCCAACCCAGCGCTTGGTTTGAACCGAATTTTTATTTAGCCTTATATCCCGATGTCAGGATGGCAGTGACTGGGGGAGAAACGACCGCCTTTCAACATTTCATTGAGACGGGTCAATTTGAAAATCGCGATCCGATCACGGAATTTTTTACCGATATTTATCTCGCTCATAACTCCGATATTGCTACAGCAGTGACAGGGGATTTGCTCACCGCTTATGAACATTTTGTAACCTCGGGACAAGGGGAAGGACGGTCCCCGGGACCTGACTTTGATGCTACATTTTATGTGACCCATCATCCTGATGTGGCGGCCTTAGTGAGAACGGGACAAATGAGTGCCGTGGAACATTACCTGCTATTCGGCGCATTGGAGGGACGTGCCGCAACGGAAAATAACGCCCCCCTCGCCCTCAACGAAACCCTAGAATTGGGGGTACTGGGGACCCGAAACCTCACCGGGGCAACTTACCCAGACACCTCAACGCAACTCTATGGGTTTCGCGTAGATAGCCCCAGTCAAGTGAGTGTACTTTTGAGTAGACTGAGTGATGATGTCCAGGTCACCCTGTATCAGGACCACAACGGCAATGGAGTCCTCGACTTTACCGAGGCGATCGCCACCGATGCAGAACCCGGAACCCGCGCCAAACTCTTGAACTCAGTCTTAAATCCAGGGGATTACTCCGTGGCGATCGCCTCCCCAAACGGCGAAACCTCCTATCATCTGAGTCTGTCTACCGTCCCCCTTTCCAACTCCTACCCCAATCTCACCGAAACCCAGCCATTCTCTCTCCAAGAAATCGGTTCCCTCTCCTCACAAGTCCTCCGCAGCAGTTTTGTAGAACCCAACAACGCCACAGACATCTACCAATTTACCCTCGATACAACCACCCCCGTTCAGATCGAACTGAATGGATTAACGGCTGATGTAGACTTATTTTTAGTTCAGAACTCCCTGGAAAGCGCCCAAATTATCGCCGAATCCACCACCCCAGGCAATCAAACCGAAACGATTACCCACACTGCCTTAGAACCGGGAACCTATTCCGTTTGGGTAAACCCTGTAGAAGGAGAAACCGAGTATCACTTGAGTCTTTTCCCGGATATCTCCCCAGATTCAGAAACTCGCACTCTGGACATCCCACCTCCAATGTTTGACCCGAACTTTGGGTTTGGGTTAGTGGATGCTGCCGCTGCTGTAGCGCGCGTCTTGGGAGAACCCACACCGTTTCCCCAAGTCCCCAATCCCATCATCAATAATTATGCCTTAGATGCGCTCAATGCACCGGCTGTTTGGAACCGGGGATATACAGGAGAGGGAGTAGTTATCGCGCTTTTAGATACGGGAATCGATCTCACCCATCGGGACCTCCAGGGGAATCTCTGGATGAATGTCGGTGAAATTCCCGGGAACGGATTAGATAATGATGGCAATGGGTTTATTGATGACTTTCATGGCTATGATTTTGTTGAGGGGAATGGGAATCCCTCCTTTTCTTACTCCAGCGAACGTCATGGGACGCACCTAGCGGGGATTATGGGTGCACAGAGAAATGGGATTGATGGGACTTTCAATGGGGGAATCCCGTTTGATGTGACCGGAGTGGCATACAATGCGACGGTAATGCCGGTGCGTGTTCTGGACGATCGCCAGTCCTTCGATGAATTTGAAATCGCCGTCGCCAATGGAATTCGCTATGCCGTAGACAATGGTGCACAGATCTTGAATTTGAGCTTAGGGAATTTGCCCGGAGAACCGCCTACAGAAAGGATTGCCGAAGCCTTGCGCTTTGCTCGCGATCGCGGAGTCGTCGCCGTCTTTGCCTCGGGAAATGAAGGACCAGCCAGGGCCACTCAACCGTCCGATCCGGCCATTCGTGCCGCCGAAGGACTAGGAATTGCCGTGGGTGCAGTCGATCGCGATCGCCGAGTCGCCCCCTTCTCCAATCCTGCCGGGTCCGCCGTTGGTCCCTATCCTTTCCTAGTAGCACCCGGAGTTGGCATCCGTTCCACCACCCCCAATCAGAGCTATTTTACCATAGACGGCACCTCAATGGCTGCTCCTTATGTTTCTGGGGTTGTTGCCTTGATGTTGCAAGCTAATCCGAATTTAACCCCTGCGGAAGTGGAAGGCATTCTCATCGAAACGGCCAACCGTTCTAGCGTCTGGGTCTAACCCGGTGAACTCGCCACTAGAACAGTAAACATCAACGGGTTTACCCTATTCGTTATCACAAGCGTTACCCAAGAGAAGGTTATATAGTGAAGCTTGCCGGAATTTGACAAGGGGTGTCAAAACTTCCCTCCTTCATTCTGCTAAATCTGACGCTTATTCATCAGGGGAGTTTGATGACATCCCCCCAGAAGGGGAATTTTTTTAATTCATCAGACCCGTCACCCAGCAATCGTGCAATGGATTGTCGCTACTTTTGCAGCCTTGGGAAAATCGGTAAAAAATGATACTTTCGGTAGAGGTTGCGATCGCCACTGGCACTCTAAGCTGGAAGTCATTGAGGAAAATTTAACTTTCTCAAAATAACAATCATAGAAGTATGCAACAGCCGCTTTTACCCGATTAAATGTAAGGCAAAAAGCGGCAAAAATGCTACTGAAATTCAAAGGAGTTTTGTATGAAACAGATGATTAATTGGCTCAAAAATATTAGCCTTCGACAAATTTTAACCGGAATGATGGCCGGAGTGCTACTCTTCGTCGGGACCGCTTGCAGCAATACCCCGTCGGTCATGGCGAAAACCTCGGACCAGGTGAGAGAAGAAATGCCCTCCAAGTACGTCAACTCCACCTATGAAGGGGGAATGAACGAGTATCCAGATACGGACCCTCGACAAGGGGCGACTACACGCGCTGAAGCCAAAGCGAAAGAACTCAGAGATAGCGCCGAACGTCGGATCAGCGACGATTCCCGCACCTATCCGAATAAAGACCTGGGCGAGATCCTGGAAGAAGTCCCCGGACAAGTCTCTAAAATTGGCGATCGTGCTGAAAATGCCGCCAACGAATTGGGCAAACACGCGAAAGCTGGGGCAGATTTAGCCAAAGAAACCGGGGAAACCGCCGTTGAAAATACCCGCAACACTCTGAACAAAGGCGCTAAAACCGCAGCCCGGGAAGCAGATAAACTCGGCAATAAAGCTCAAAACACCGCAGAAAACGCCACCGACGCCGTTAAATCTAAAGTGAAGACCGACCTGAATCGTTCCGGTAAAGCCCTAGAACGGACCGCCGATTCCATTGAATAGACTCTAACCCTATTGTTAGAGCAACTGGCAGTTCAGGCTAAATCAGCCTAACTCGCCATCCCCAGAGGCACAGCAGTGCCTCTATTTTTTTTTGAAACCATCGTTTCGGGGAGATGGGGGGATGGGGAGGATGGGGAGGATGGGGAGATGGGGGAGAACGTTTGTAGTAACGACTTCAGTCGTTATCCGCGTTACTTGGCAGACGCCAAGTAACCCACCCATCTGCGGATCATCCAGTTCCTTTGCAGGCGCTTAAGCCGCTCATACTGAGTGTCATGGCGTCTGCCATGACACGAGAGCAACGACTGAAGTCGTTACTACAAACATCCTCCCCATCCTCCCCATCCTCCCCGAAACCCCCTACCTTGCCTGTTAAGGATAAATGACATTTATGGTAAAATACGGTTTATGTACGACCGTGACCTAAGCGCACTAAATCTCGATGATGAGCTAGATAGCCCTCTGGATCATTTGGATGAGGCCCCCGCCGCCCCCAAGCCGGATCCTGAGAAAATGTTGCTGTTGTTAGCGTCATCCGTTCCCGAACAGCGAATGATCGCGACGCGGGCATTCTGTGAAATCCAGGATGAACGCGCCATCCCCCACCTGATCCAACTGTTAAGCGACCCTTGCCCCCTCGTGCGGGTGAGTGCCGCCTACGCCCTTGGACGCAATACCAGTCCCGATGCCGTCGAACCCTTAATCGACCGGCTAAATTTGGATTGGAACGGCTACGTTAGAAAGGGTGTCGTTTGGGCATTGGGAAATTGTGCCGATCGCCGCGCCCTCGAACCCCTCCTCGAAGCCCTCAAAACCGACATTTCCGCCGTCCGCCTCTGGGCCGCCAGTTCCCTGGGTCAACTGGCGAATGTTGGCTACGATCTCGTTATTTCGGCCATTCCCCCCCTCATTTACAGCCTGCGAACCGACCCCATTGCCGCAGTGCGAAGTAACTGCGCCTGGGCGATCGGCCAACTCTGCCGCGAGCTCCCCTCCAATGTGGTGTATGCCGGGGCGATCGACTCTCTGATCGAAGTCCTAGAAGAAGACGAAGACATGGGCGTTCGCGAAGATGCCAAAGCCTCCTTACTCCGAGTCGGAGACCCTCGCGGATTACAAATCATCGAGGAATTAGAACTCGATGGCTTATTATAAAGCCCAAATCGCTCTCCCCATCCAACCAGAACCCACATCCCATCCAGCCCGCCTCTGCGGGCTAAGAAACTTTACTCATAAATGTAACATCAGTCATCACAATTAAGAACACTTCCGGTCCCCTCCCCTTGCCAAGGGGAGGGTTAGGGTGGGGTCCTCACAATTAAAATCACTTCCGGTCCCCTCCCCTTGCCAAGGGGAGGGTTAGGGTGGGGTCCTCGTGCCGTGTGATCGCCCTTGCACGTAGAAAGAGGTTGGGCCAAACTCCATACAGGCGCTTAAGTCTCCAAGAGTGCGTGAGGTGGCAAAGCCACCTCACGAGGAACCCCACCCTAACCCTCCCCTTGCTAAGGGGAGGGGACCGGAGGTGCAGTTAATAGGAAGGCAAATCCCCCAGAGTAAAAAGGTAGGCATTGCCTACCTTTTCCGCTTTTAAGGGGAAGTTAAAATCACAGAACCTGCTTGCTTTAATCTCATATCAAAATTAAATCTACCCCATGATTCCTTTTATTGTCTCTAAACTCACTCTCATAGATCACAAAGTCCGACCAACCCTCTGCCCATTCCCTGTAATCGTTGCAGTGGCCAGTCTCACTATCACCACTTTACTACTCGGTGTGAGAGAAATGGGCGGATTGCAACCCTTAGAACTCATCCTGTTTGACGTCATGACCCGCCTCCGTCCCGACCCTGGACCGGACCCCCGCCTCCTGATCGTGGAAATCACAGAACAAGATATAGCCAACCAGGGAACATGGCCTTTTAGCGATCGCCTGTTTGCCGAAGTTTTGGAAGAATTACAACGCCATCAACCCATTGCGATCGGCTTAGATATTGTCCGAGATATCCCCAACGAACCGGGACATCAGGAATTGCTTGCCCAATTGCAACAACCGAATGTGATTGCTATTACCACCCTGGGGAACGAAGAGAAACAAAGAGTTTCTGCACCGGCGGGGATTTCCCCAGAACAAATCGGCTTCAATGACATTGCGATCGACCCCGATGGCAGAGTTCGTCGCAATTTAATGTTTGCCTCTCAAGGGGGCAAAAGTCTCCCTTCCTTTTCCGTAAACTTAGCCTTGTTTTATCTCAAAAATAAAGGCATTAAACCTATCCTAACAGAAACCCAAGAATATCAGTTAGGAAATGCCATTTTCCCTAAATTAAAATCTAATTCCGGTGGGTATCAGACTATTAATGCCCGAGGCTATCAAACCCTCCTGAATTATCGCCGTGAATCCGTCGCCCGAAAGATTAGTTTTTCGGAGGCGATCGCCCAAGAGTTTGACCCGGAATGGGTGCGAGATAAAATTGTTCTAATTGGGGCGACAGCACCGACCCTCAAAGACTTATTTTATACCCCTTATAGTCGAGGAACTGGTCAATTAAAAATGCCTGGAGTGGTGATTCATGGACAAAAGATTAGCCAAATTTTATCAGCAGTATTAGACCATAAACCGTTATTTTGGTTTATGCCAGAATGGGGAGAAATTCTCTGGATTGTCTTTTGGGGGATGAGTGGTAGCCTGGTTGTCGAAAGATTCCGCAATTCCGTGATGATTACAGGAAGTGTATTCATTGCATTAGGGCTAATCTTTGGCATTGGCTACAGCCTCTTTTTAAGCGGCGGATGGATACCCCTAGCAGCCCCAGCTACAGCCTTTATTTGCACCAGTTTATTCGGTGTGATGTACCAGAGACAAATTGCCGGAAAACAGCAACGAATGGTGATGAAACTGCTGGGACAACAGACTTCCCCGGAGATAGCAACAGCCCTCTGGAGTGAACGCGATCGGCTGCTAGAATCAGGAATGCTCCCCTGGCAAACCCTCACCGCCAGCATCCTATTTACCGACCTCAAAAACTTCAGTACCCTGTCCGAAACCAAAACCCCAGAAGAATTAATGACCTGGTTAAATCCCTATCTCAGCGCCATGACAGATGAAGTCTTAAACCATCACGGCATCGTCAATAAATTCACCGGCGATGGAATCATGGCAGCCTTCGGCGTCCCCATTCCCAGCACCACCCCCGAACAGATTGCTAAAGATGCGGAAAATGCCGTAAACGCCGCCTTAGCCATGAGCAGAAAACTCCAAGAATTAAATCAAATCTGGCAACAAGAAGGATTACCCAAAGTACAGATGAGAATCGGAATTTTCACGGGCTCCATTACCGTTGGCAGCCTAGGGGGAAAACACCGCTTAGAATATGGCATCATTGGCGATACCGTCAATACCGCATCCCGCCTAGAAAGTTGTGAAAAACACCGCCACCCCGATGATTGCAGAATCCTAATCGCCCGAGAAACCTTAGTCCACATTTTAGACAAATTTAAAGTAGAATCCTGGGGAGCTTTACCCTTAAAAGGCAAAACCAAAACCATAGAAGTTTACCGAGTGCTGGATTCCTTACCCAAATAACATCAACAACCAAGTTCGTAGTAACGACTTCAGTCGTTCTCCCCTGCTCGTAGTAACGACTTCAGTCGTTCTCCCCAGTTCGTAGTAACGACTTCAGTCGTACTCCCCAGTTCGTAGTAACGACTTCAGTCGTTCTCCCCAGTTCGTAGTAACGACTTCAGTCGTTCTCTTCGTTCATCGTAAGTTACAATACCTCAATCCCAACCCACCTGCTCCAATGAGGCCGGGAATTCCCACCCGCCAATCATTGGGACCCCTTTAAACCCTCTACGGAGGTATTTCCCGCGTCAATCAACCCCATTCAATCTGGTGCTCTATCATGCTGAACCCACTCTTCTACCTAAAGGCGATCGCCCTCTCCACCCTCTGCATTCTCAGCCTCTCCGCCCTCCCAACAGCCCTCCGGACCCTCGCCCAAACCTTGCCATCTCAAACCCCGGAAGTCATGCCTCCCTTAGATCCGGATGACAAACCCCCCACCCTGCCCGCAGGACCGAGAGATGAGTGCCTAACCGGGGAAAATTCCGCATCCCTCATTCCCCTACTGCCAGATTTAAACCAAAAAATCGGACTCACCGTTTCCCCCCATCCCTCCATCTTTGTCTACATCCCTCAAACCCGGGCAGAAACAGCCCAATTCGTCCTCATCGATGAACAGCGCAACAGCATTTATAGCCAAGCCGTACCCTTAGAAGGGACCCCCGGCATCTTAAGCATCACCGTCCCCGAAGATGCCAATATCCCCGCCTTAGAACCCAATCAAACCTATTCCTGGACCCTCGCCCTCCTTTGTCCCACCACAGCAGGAATCCGAGAAGCCAATATCTATGTCACCGGCAGAATCCAGCGCGTCGAAAATCCAGAATTAGCCCAGCAAGTGAGCCAAGCAACCCCCCAACAACTCCCCTCACTTTACGCCCAAGCCGGAATTTGGCACGACACCCTCCACACCCTCGCCCAACTGCGCCGGGAGAATCCTGACGATACCGACCTAACCGCATACTGGGATCGCTTACTCACCGATGTCGGACTCGCGGACATCGCCCAAGCCCCCTTGCTTCCCCTTGACTCCGACCCCGCCACCCCCTAAACCGAGACCTCACTTTTGGCTCATCTCTAACCCTGCATCTCACTGGCTCACTTAACCCAATCCCAGGAGCTTCTACCCATGCCATTTTCTCACAAACCCCTCAATCTAGCCCTACTCACCTTCATTCTCTTCCTCGGCATCCCCATCCTCGGGGAAAGTCAGCGAAACCTATCCCATCTTTCTGTGACGGCCCAAACTGTAGAACAACTGCAGCAGGAAGCGCGTCGCCTCTTCAATTTAGGCATTGAACAGTATCAGCGCAGTCAATTTCGGGATGCCTTACAATCCTGGGAACAAGCGTTGGAAATTTATCGGCAAATCGGGGACAAAGTGGGGGAAGGCAAAACCCTCCACAACCTCGGAACTGTTTACAAGTCTCTGGGAGAGTACGCCCAAGCGGAGCAATACTACCGCCAATCCTTAGAAATATCCCGGCAACTCGGAGACAAAGCGGTGGAAGGCACAACCCTCAACAACCTCGGAACTCTTTACACTTCTTTAGGAGAGTATGCCCAAGGGGAGCAATACTACCGCCAATCCTTAGAAATATTCCAGCAAATCGGGGACAAAATGGGGGAAGGCAGGACTCTCAACAACCTCGGAGGTGTTTACACTTCTTTAGGAGAGTATGCCCAAGCGGAGCAATACTACCGCCCATCCTTAGAAATATCCCGGCAAATCGGGGACAAAAAGGGGGAAGGCAGGACTCTCCTCGGTCTGGGAAATGTTTACAATTCGCTGGGAGAGAACGCCCAAGCCGAGCAATTCTACAGTCAATCCTTAGAAATATTCCAGCAAATCGGGGACAAAGAGTGGGAAGGCAACACCCTCAACAACCTCGGAACTGTTTACAAGTCTCTGGGAGAGTACGCCCAAGCCGAGCAATTCTACAGTCAATCCTTAGAAATATTCCAGCAAATCGGGGACCAGGCGGGGGAACGTAACACTCTCAACAACCTCGGAAATATTTACACTTCTTTAGGAGAGTACGCCCAAGCGGAACAATACTACCGCCAATCCATTGAAGTCCGGGAACAATTACGTCCTGGTTTAACCGATGAGCAAAAAATTTCCCTATTTGAACAACAGGCTCACACTTACGAACTCCTGCAAACCGTCCTGATTGCTCAAAATAAACTGGATACTGCCCTAGAAATTTCGGAACGGGGACGTGCTCGCGCCTTTGTGGAATTAATCGCCGATCGCCTCTGGGATAATCGAGAAACCCCAGTCACAGTGACCCCGCCCAATCTGCGGGAAATTCAACAAATTGCCGCAGCACAACAGGCTACGATTGTTCAATATTCATACATTCGTGAAGATTTCACCTTTGGTAACGTGGAGCGATTATGGGAATCGGAATTGTATATTTGGGTGATTAAACCCACTGGAGAAATCACGTTTCGGCGCACGGACCTCAAACCGTTATGGCAAGAGCAAGACAGTTCTTTAGCCAAAGCGATCGCAGATGCCCGGTGCTTTGATAACTTGGCCTGTCTGAATAACATCACGGTTTCCCAAATTCAGGAAGGAAGTACAGAAGTCCGTAGTGGAGGGGGTTTATTTAATCAGCAGGCGGCACAGGAGCAAGCTCGTCCGGTTTCCCAAGGGGAAAATCGGGAGTTGAAACAACTGTATCAACTGTTAATTGAACCGATCGCCGATTTACTCCCCACCAATCCGACTGAACGGGTGATTTTTGTCCCTCACAATGCCCTATTTTTAGTCCCCTTCCCGGCGTTACAAGATGCCGAGGGTCAGTATTTAATCGAAAAGCATACGATTCTCACCGCCCCTTCGATTCAAGTCTTGGGGTTAACTCGGGACCAGAAACAAGCTCAGACGGCAGTGAAGTCCGATATTTTAGTGGTAGGCAATCCCACAATGCCTGTGGTGGGAACGGGACAACTCACTCCCTTACCCGGTGCAGAACAGGAGGCGCGGGAGATTGGGCAATTGCTGAATGTTACTCCCCTGATTGGTTCAATGGCAACCAAAGCGACGGTGGTACAACAGATGCAGTCTTCGCGGATTATTCATCTGGCGACTCATGGCAGTTTTGACCCGAATATTCCCCTAGATAGTTGGTTGGCGCTGACGCCTTCGGGTACGGATAATGGATTGCTCACCGCAGCGGAAATTTTCGGGTTGAATCTGAATGCGGAGTTGGTTGTGCTATCCGCTTGTGATACGGGACGGGGGAAAATTACGGGGGATGGGGTGATTGGTTTATCTCGGTCTTTTATTTCTGCGGGGGTGCCGAGTGTGTTGGTGTCGTTGTGGAAGGTGCCAGATGATTCTACTGCGTTGTTGATGCGGGAGTTTTATCAGCTTTGGGAGGAGAGCGGGGATAAGGCGCAGGCGTTGCGGCAGGCGATGTTAACCACGATGCAGCAGTATCCGAATCCGGTGGATTGGGCGGCGTTTACTTTGATGGGTGAGGCGGAGTAAGCTTACAAGAGTAGGTTTTGTACGTTCAGGAGGATTTGCCTCACATTTAAGCTCATTTCCGGTCCCCTCCCCTTGCCAAGGGGAGGGTTAGGGTGGGGTCCTCTTCGTGCCCTTGAGCGCATCACGAAGAAAGCGGGTTCCCCAGCCTCACATACAGGTGCGGTAAGCGGAGCTATCCCGTATGAAATCGCCTCTAAGAGTGGGTGACGTGGCTGAAGCTACGTCGGGAGGACCCCACCCTAACCCTCCCCTTGGCAAGGGGAGGGGATTGGAAGGGTTTAAAATTGACAAGGGCCACTTCTACCATTGGGACAGACGGTGAGGTTATCGGTGGTAATTCCGGTGACTTTTGCTCCGGTGATATCGACATTTGTTAGCTTTGCTGCGGATAAATTGGCTCCGGTTAAGTCGGCTCCCATTAATTTGGCTCCGCGCAAGTCGGCATTTCTTAAGTTAACTTTTTGCAGGTTGGTTCGTTGCAGGTTGGCGTCGATTAAGCTGGCGTTGTTTAAGTTAAATCCACTCAAGTTTAATCCGGCTAGTTGTCGGTTTCTTCTGGGCCAATTGACGATTTTCCAGTTGAGTAAATCTTCGGAGTCAATGCGGGTGGTATTAATATCAATTTGAGTGTTGAGTAAGTTGGCACCCCGGAGATTGGCTCCGCTTAAGTTGGCTCGAACTAAATTGGCTCCGCTTAAGTTGGCAAATTCGAGGTTCGCGTTGGTGAGGTTGGCCCAATCTAAACTAGCATCGCTCAAGTCGGCATATTTGAGGTTAGCCGATTGCAGACTTGCGCCATTGAGATTGGTCTCTTGGAGGTTGGCGTTGATTAAACTAATTTCGGCTAAGTCGGCGTTACTTAAGGTTGAACCGCTAAAGTTACTGTCATCTAATTGGGCTCCGGCTAAATTGATTTGACTTAAATTTTTGTTGGTGGCTGTGGTTAAATATCCTTTGCGTAGGGCAAATTTTAACAAGGGGTCAGAGACTCGGGGATGAAAGAGTAATAAAAATGGGCTTAAAGAGAGCAGGACAAAAGCAACGCTCATGGCGTTTTTCATGTTTTGTCCGAGGCCGGTATTTCGGGTGAATTGGGAGTTGTAAGTGGCTGAGAGGAGTCGGCTATTTTCTTGGTTGGCGACTTCGAGTTGCCATTGGGTTTGGGAGAGTTGGGTTTGCAGTAAAACCCGCTCCTCATTGGCTTGTTCCAGTTGAGTTTGGAGTTGATTGCGCTCATCGAGTAACCAAGCGGTTCGGGATTCGCTGATGCGGCGTTCTTGCCGTTCTTCGCCGAGTTCGGTTTGGATAAGGGAGAGTTTGGTTTCGAGTTCTGAGGATTTGGCGGCGTTGGTTTGGAGTTGGGTTTGGAGGTGATTGCGCTCTTCATGGGAGACTCGGCCCCCATTGTTTTTGTAGTGATGGAGTTCGGATTGAGTATCAGTGAGTTGGCTTTGCAATTGCCAATAGGCGGTGGCAGCTTGTTGGAGTTGATTTTGCAATTCTAGGACGGTTTCTCCATCGCTGGAACGGGAGTGAGTGGTTTGTTGTAATGTTTTTTCGAGGTCTTCAATTTGACGCTGGAGTTGAGTGGTCCGGGCTTTATGGAGTTTGCTGTCGGACTGGGCTTTGGTGAGTTGGTTTTGGATGCGATCGCGCTCTTTTTCTTCCTGTTCTAAGCGGTCTTGCAAGCGCCAATAAGCTTTAGCCGCTTCGTGAATTTGCGACTTATATTGAGCACATTCCTGGGTAAATTCTTCCAGTTTAATCTGGCTGGTTTCGAGTTGAGATTTGAGGGATTGGCTGACTTTTTTAGCGTCTTCTAGCTGGGATTGGGCCTGTTCTCGGTCTTTTTTGGCAGAGTCTAGTTCAGCGTGAGTGGTTTCTAGTTTGCTATGCAGTTGCCAATAGGCTTCTTCGGTTTGCTCAAACAGGGATTGTAGCTGATCTCGTTCCTGATTGGAGAGTTCTAGCTGAGTTTTGAGTTGGGACAATTGCATTTGCGCCTGAGTGGTTTGCTCAGGGTCAATGGGTTTAGACTGAGACTGCGATCGCCAATGGTTGCGGGCCCAACTCAGTTGTGCTCGTTCTTTCCGTAAAAAACTATCCGGGATTCGTCCCAAGGTCAAGGGGTATGGCGTCAAATCCCAACCACAGGTCGAGCAATTTTTGACCTCGCCCTCAACGTATGTTGCTTGACAAACTGGACACTGTGCCACTGCTCTCTCCCGCATCGAAATCAGGACTATGATATTGAAGGAGGGGGACTAGATTTCCTCCTCTGACAGATTATCTCCCAACATCCGACTTTTGCGATCGCCTCTTTGAGATTTTACAGAGGAAACCGCCCTAGAGGGACCCCAATCTAGGCCGACTAGGGGCCAAATTTTCCAGCCGAATCCAGACTCTAGCAATGGGGATCGTACATTTGTCCTCGTGAGGGGGCTTCAGCCACGTCCCGAGGAATAATGTAGAGGCGATTCGCGAATCGCCTCTACATTATTTAATTATTTAGGGTGGGTCCTCAAAATAGGCGTAAGTCCTGTTGGAGTTCCCTTAAGAATTTTGAGCCACCGTAGCGGCAATTTTATCTTCAGAAGCGGGTTCACCCTGACTGCGGATGGCGCGGAACATTCCAAAGCGGCAGAGTCCCACGCCAAAGGCGAGACGCATTAACAGAATGGTGGGAACTTCTCGGACGGATTTAATAAATCCAGATACTCCAAATTGCATCCATCCTTGAGGTCGAATGATGCCTTGCCAAATGGTATCAATCCAGGAGGGGAGGGTTTGTTTGGTCCAGTCATCGGTGGTGACTTCTCCGGCTACTAATCCGGTGGATTCTAACAGTTCAGAAAACCCTTCAATGCTGGAAAAAGCAGGATGAGCCCATTGTTCGAGGAGTTGCTGCATCACCGGGCGTTCCCAGAAATTGAGAGGCGTTTGGCGATCGTCCCGTTGATTCCAGTCGGCAACGACTAGGATACCTCCAGGTTTGAGGACCCGCAATAATTCTTGAGCAAATTGTGCTTTATCGGGCATATGTGGTCCGGCTTCAATGGACCAAACGACATCAAAACTGCGATCGCCAAAGGATAAAGCAAGGGCATCATCTAAGGCGAATTTAGCATCTAAATTCGGGGGGGTCAGTTCTTGTGCACGCTTGACTTGTTGAGGACTAATGGTGATACCTGTAACCGAAAACCCATAGTCTTTCGCTAGGAGGCGACTGCTTCCACCAATGCCACAACCTACATCTAAAACGGTCGTTCCTGGCGGCAATTTATCCAATCCCCCCCAACGCACCATCTCATGTACAAAGTCTTCTTTGGCTTGGAGAAAATCTTTCGATTCTGGGGGAGAACCATAATGTCCCAGATGAATATGTTCTCCCCAGTAATATTCTAAAATCCCGTCTTGAGTCCATTCGTCATAAGAATTAGCCACAGAATCGGAAGATTGATATTTGCGGGCGCTGCTGAGATACAGAATAAGGCTAACAATAAATAGGGTGAGCGTTAGTCCAAAAATTAAAGTCATAAGCTGATTTGCAAGGTTTAACTAGAAAACAGAGGATTGGCGAGAAACCGATGATGTTAAAACCGGGTTTTCTGATAAACCCGGTTATTTAGGGTTCATTGTAGACCAACCCAGCTAGGTATCGAAGAGGCCATTTCTGCCCTTAAATTGCTGGAGATAGAGTCGATGGAACGGGGAAAGGAGGCAGAACAAAGGCTGTGGATTCCCGAATGATGTCCGGACGTTCTTTGTAGGGAACTTTTCCCTCAGAAGCGGCGGTATATTGTTGACAAAAGTTAGCTAAATCAGGTGCGGATTCTGTTGGAGGCAGTCCACTCAGAACAAAGGTAATTTTATCGGCAGCGGTAAGGGTAGCATTGCAAGCATCGCTGCAAGCTGCCATACAGCGCACCGGCTGAAGTTGGATCACCGATTCCAGGTTTTTGGCTTGCAATTCACTTTGCAATTGCTGAATTAAATACTCTCCGCCCGATAGCCCGTTCTGAGTGGGTTCTTTCCGGGAAAATCGGCAGAGGGAACAGACAAATAGGGTGGCTTGGGTCATGGACTCTCTATCAAAGTTGAGTGGATGGGAAACCCGTAAGGGAGGGTGATAACTGGCCGATCGCTGGCTTTAACGCTCTTGGGTTAAACGGGCGATCGCTGAGTGAATCATGCCCTGAATTCGGCGGCCTGATTGAGACAAAACAGGAATAACAATTCGGCTGTGGTTTGGCTTAACCCCAGACAAATCTTGACCCTATATTCGGTTAGGAACCTTACCCCGTTGAAATCGAGCGTTCTCCCTATCCTACCACAACTCAACTGCACCCGCTCTTAATTTTTAACTCCCTCGCCAAGAAACAGCGACATCAAGACCCAAAAAACGGCTTTGGTGCAATAGTTTTTGTATTCAAATCGAGAGAAAACGAAGAAAGTGGATTAACTTTAAAAACCCTTTCTTCCTCTTCTCCCCCTTCCTCAAAAGGGAAGGGGTTTGGGAGGTTCGTTTACTGTAATTAAGGGATTGCAAAATATAAATCATCCAACCGTTTGTAGTGACTCCTTCAGGAGTCTTCTTTAAAGAAACCCCTGAAGGGGTTACTACGAACATTTTGGCGGTTTTATTTTTTAGAGTTTCCTGAATGGAGCAACCATGATACAATCCCTTTGATATCCGCTAACTTTAATACCCTAATGCTGCACCTGCTGGACGACGGGGGTCGTTTGCTCCCCAGAGGGTGTCTCCCTCTACGGCAATGGATGAGGCTGCACCCCAATTTGGGAAGGACTCAATGTGATATCCCATTGCGGACAGCCGTTCTACGGTGTCAGGAGAGAGTGCCAAGGGTTCGGTTCTTACCCGGTTAGGTAATCCTTGGTAATGAAAGCGGGGATGGCTGACGGCTTGTGCTACGGTCATGTTACGATCGCTGATATGAGTAATGACTTGTAAGACAGTGGTGGGAATGGTGGAACCTCCGGGACTGCCGGTAACCAGGAACAATTCACCGTTGCGGGTGACGATGGTTGGACTCATGGAGGAGAGAGGACGTTTCCCGGGTTCGATGCGATTGACGGTTCCCTGGACTAACCCAAATTGATTGGGAACTCCGGGTTTGGCCGTGAAATCATCCATTTCATTATTCAGGAAAAATCCCGTTCCTGGCGCAATTTCCATTGCCCCAAATAAGGAATTAATGGTATAAGTAACTGAGACAGCATTGCCGTAGCGATCGACGATGGAGTAGTGAGTGGTATCGGTTCCGGTGGATTCGGGAGTCTGATCAAAAAGCGGTTCCGGCGGAATGGCTTGATTTTGGGGAATTTTGGCGCGCAGTTGTGCGGCATAGTCGGGAGAAAGTAGCCGATCGCTGGGATTATCTACAAAAGCCGGGTCCCCTAAATAGGTGTTGCGATCGGCAAAGGCAAACAACATTGCCGAGAGCATCAAATGTAGGCGGTGGGATTCACTCCGGTTGAGTTCGGCGATGGAATATCCATCTAGCACATTCAGCATTTGACAGAGGGTCGTTCCCCCTCCCGGTGGGGGTGCAGAAATTACCCGATCGCCTCGATAATCACATTCCACTGGGGCGGATTCGGTGACGCTATAAGTGCTAAAATCTTCTAAGGTGAGAATTCCCCCATTCTGTTCACTGGCGTTAACGATTTTTTCGGCAATGGGTCCAGTATAAAAGGCATCCGGTCCTTGATCCGAAATCTGTTGTAAGCTGTTGGCTAAATCCGGTTGGATGAGGCGATCGCCCACTTTGTAGGGAGTTGTGCCATCTTTTAAGAAAATTGCGGCAACTTCTGGCTGTTCTTGGAATTCTTCCACACTGCGATTAAGAATCTCAACGTCACCGGGTTGTAAAATAAATCCATCTCGGGCTAAGGCGATCGCACCGGCCATCACCTGAGCGCGCTCAAGTGTACCATAGCGGGTTAAGGCGCGATCGAGTCCCTTGACTGTACCGGGAACCGCAACCGCCAAATATCCCCTCCGACTCAATCTCTCCACCACTTCCCCGGTTTCATCCAGATACATCTCAGGAGTCGAAGCTAGAGGTGCCGTTTCCCGAAAATCCAGGAACACCTCTTCCCCATTCGCCTGACGAATTAGCATAAATCCACCCCCACCCAAGTTGCCACAACAAGGATGAGTGACGGCTAAAGCATACCCCACCGCTACCGCAGCATCCACGGCAGTTCCCCCCGCTTTCAGGATTTCTAACCCCACTTGAGAGGATTCCCTAGAGGCGGTGACAACCATGCCATTCTTTGCCGCCACCCCTGCGGTGATGGGAACATTGGCGAGGTGACTCTTGCTGGAAAGTTGAGCATTGACAAACCTCAACCCTTGAGACAGGGGTGGAAACGGACGATCCAGGTTTCTAAAAATCGCCATTTCGACTACAATCGATAAGGGAATGGCGATCGCCGATGCCACCATCAAGCGCAACAGTCCAGTTTTCAGGGGTGGGGGAACCCGACGCATAAATTCTCGACCCGTTTAAACAGTGAATCTATCTAGTTTAAATCATTCAGGTCTTCGCCAAATTAAAACAGTCCCTCAATTCCGATGCTTCCCATCTCTGAATCCATACCAGTCGGAACCCTCTGCGGCTGATTCCAATCCTCTGGAATCAGTAGGGACTAGAAACCGTGGCAATTCCTTCCCTTCTCCCTTGTCGGTCCTCTTCCATACAACGTCAGAGGAATTCTGAAATCCTTCTTTAGGTAGATAGCGGTTTCAAGCCTTTGACCGAAAATTGATATAACAAATGTTACATCAACTGAACAAATATGGGGTCTTCCTCAAGAATCACCGCAGGGGCTAACAAAACGTTGCCCCTTAAGCAACCCCAAGTTGGACATCTGATTCGGGAACTGCGACAGCTTGCGGGATTAACCCAAGAGCAGTTTGCATTGAGGTTGGGGGTGGCTTATGCGACAATCAATCGCTGGGAAAATGCTCGCGTCCAGCCATCTTCTTTAGCCTTGCAGCAGATTCGAGCAGTGATTGACGAACTCGGGGATTCCCCATCACCCAAGCTCCGAGAAGGGAGTCGGGACTTGCTGTTGAGCTATTTAGGAATAGAGGATTAGAGCTTCGTACCCAAGGAAAGCAAAGTCATGGAAGTGGAGGATAATTTGACAGTCGGTGGCAAGATGGGTCTGCTGATGGGAACCATAGACTGGACGGCAACCCCCCTCGGTGCGATGGAAAGTTGGCCGGGGAGTTTGCGGAATGCGGTCAATTTGAGCTTGACTTCGCCCGTGGCGATCGCCATTTTGTGGGGACCGGACTGGGTACAATTTTATAATGATGCTTACCATCAGCTACTCCAAGACACTCCGCAGTTGCAATTATTCGGTCAGCCTGTGCGGGACTGTTGGATAACCCATTTTCCGGCAATGGCAAGAGCAGTCGCCTCGGTATTTGCCACGGGACAAGCTGAAGAGTTAGACAATCAATGCTTTGAGTGCGATCGCTGCAATTGTGCCGAGGAAGTGACGATTACCCTCTCTTCTAGTCCGATTTTCAATGAACAAGGGGAAGTGGCTGGGATTTTTAATATCATTACCCCCACACTTGAGACGGCGAAAACTCTGCACCAGGAGCCAGAACCGATAGAGTTGATGGTTTCATCCCCTCCTTGTCCAGAACCCTCCCCAGAGGCTGAGCAATCGTTGAGGATTCTGCCGTTTGAGGAATCTGTGCAATCGGCAACCCACCGGATCTCGAAGGTTTTAGAAGGCATTCCCGATGGATTTATTGCCTTGGATGGTAATGGGCGGTTTACTTATGTCAATTCCGAAGCGGGAAGGCTGTTGCAGCGATCGCCCGATGAGTTATTAGGCAAAGCTCTCGGTGAGGAGTTCAGTACCGAAGGGAGTCACTTGGAGTGGTTGAATGCTCCAGTGTTGCAGCGATCGCAAGCTCAGAGAATTCCCGTGACGGAGGAATATTTTTTATCCGAATGGAATCAGTGGTTAGAACTCTCGGCGTTTCCCTTAAATGAGGGAATCGGGATTTATATTCGAGATATCAGCGATCGCCAGCGAACCCAACAGCGCCAAGCGGCTCAATATGCGATCGCTAAGGTGTTAGCTGAAGCAACCACTTGGGTTGATGCAGTTCCGACTATCTTACAAGCCTTGTGCGAAAGCATCGGATGGAAAGTGGCGACGATTTGGACGCTCAATCCCCAGGATAATCGCCTGCAATCCCTCCAAAGTTGGCATTTCCCCGGTTTAGAACTTCAGGAGTTTTTGGACCTCACCGCACAAATTAGCTTTGCGCCCGGAGTGGGCTTGCCCGGACGGATTTGGGAGACCCGCCAACCGCTTTGGATATCGGACTTAGAGACAAATGAGAACTTCCCGAGATTAGCCGCAGCCATCAAAGCACGACTGCGGACTGCCTGTGGATTTCCGATTCTGTTGGGAGATAAACTCTTAGCCGAGATCGAATGCTTTAGCGATCGCAGGCAAGCGCCGGACCCCGACTTGCTGGACTTGATGGCATCCATTGGCTCTCAAATTGCCCAATTTATGGAACGCAAACGCACCGAAGATGCTTTGCGCGAGAGTCAAGAATTATTTTCTCACTTCATGAGCCATAGCCCGTTTGCTGCCTTTATCAAGGATGCTGCGGGACGGAAAATATACGTTAATACGGCATTAGAGCGATTGTTGCAGCGTCCGAGTGCGGAAATTGTCGGGAAAACTGACTTTGAATTATTTCCGGTTGAGGTAGCGATGAAGTGGCAACTCAACGATCGCCAGGTCCTAGAGCAAAATGCACCCATTCAATTTTTAGAAACCATTGAACCCGAAGAGGGGGATACCTGTTATTATATGTCCTACAAATTTCCCTTCCGGGATAGAGCCGGACAACAGTTTCTCGCTGGGGTATCCCTCGATATTAGCGATCGCATTCGGGCAGAATCCGCCCGGGAAGAAAATGAACGGCGGTTATCCCTCGCACTCAGTGCCGCCAATGCCGGAATCTGGGAATGGAATCTCACGAACGGTCGCTGGTTCTGGTCTGAGGAAAATTATCGCTTGTTAGGCTATGAACCCGGTGATTGTGAAACCACCTATCAAAACTGGTTGCAAGCGGTTCATCCGGACGATCGCCAAAGCGTTGAGGCATCGGTACAAACCACCCTGAATAGTCCCAGTAACTTTAACTTAGAATATCGAGTCTTGCTACCCAACGGGTCTGTGCGCTGGTTGAGCAATATTGGAGAGACCCTCTTAGATGAGAACGGTCAAATTAAGGGAATGAGCGGCATCCAAATCGATATTACCGATCGCAAAGGAACCGAGGAAGCCTTAAGAACCAGCGCTCAACGGCTGAGCCTTGCTTTAGAAGCCGCAAAAATGGGAGATTGCCGGTGGGAAATGTCCAGCGATCGCATGACCTTTTCCCCAAAAGCAGCAGAAATCCTGGGGATTGTCCCCGAAGCCGATCTCACCTGGGCCGAAATCCAGGAAATGTTGCCCGAGGAAGATCGCAATCAGGTACAGCAGGCGATGGAACGAGCCATTCGCGATCGCCAGGACTATGACATTGAATATCGCATCCGACGTCCCGACGGCAGGCAACGGTGGGTAGCGGTGAAAGGGCTGGCTGAATATGATGCCAATGGACAAGTGCTGGGAATCTTAGGGGTGATGCAGGACATTAGCGATCGCAAGCAAGAGGAAGTAGAAAAGCAAGAACTGCTTGATCGCGTCAGCATGAAGCGAAAACTGCTCAATGCCATTTTAGAACAATTACCTGCTGGGGTGGTTGTCGCCGAAGCTCCCTCGGGAAAAATTCTCTTGTTTAACGAGCAAATTAAACAAATTTCCCGAATTCCAGACTTAATGCCTGTGGATGACCTGAATCAACCGAGCCTATATGAGGCATTTTATCCCGATGGACGGGCTTATCAACGCCAGGACTGGCCGTTATACCGTTCCGTGTATGGCGGGGAAATAGTGAGAAACGAAGAAATCCATTTTAGTCGGGGAGATGGCACAAGGGGGATTATTCTGGTCAATTCTGCCCCAGTATATGATGAAAATGGCACCATCAGAGCTGGAGTGGTCACCTTTTCTGATATTACCGATCGCTATTTGGCCCAAGAAGCCATCCGCCAAACCGAAGGCGTATATCGGGCGATCGGGGAAAGTCTGGATTATGGAATCTGGATTTGCGATCGCCTGGGACGTCACCTTTACGCCAGCGATTCATTTTTGCGTCTGGTGGGTATGACCCTAGAAGAATGGAAGGGTTTAAGCTGGGTAGAGGTGTTAGAACCAGACGCAGCTCAACAGACCCTCGCGGAGTGGACAGAGGGAGCAGTAACTGGGGAGTTGTGGGATCGCGAACAACTCGTGCGCGGGGTCGATGGCAACTGGCATCCGATTCTGGTTCGGGGCGTACCTGTGCGAAATCAAGCCGGAGAAATTATCTGTTGGGCGGGAATTAATTTAGATATTAGCCGTCTCAAACAGGTTGAGGGGGAATTGCGGGAATCAGAGTATCGTTTCCGCCTGTTAGCGGATAAAGTTCCCATCCAGATTTGGATGCAGGATGAACAAGCCTGCTGTCACTTTGTCAATGAGCGGTATCGTGAGTTTACCGGGTTGTGTCAATCGGATATCACCCAGGATTGGACCGAAAGTTTGCATCCGGATGATTGGGCCGATTATATTAGAGAGTATAGCTTGGCGATCGCCAATCGGAGTGAGCATCGGTCCGTCGTGAGAATGCGTCGGCACGATGGGGTTTATCGGTGGATGGAAGTGCTAGGGCTGCCCCGGTTTGAAGGCACTCGCTTTGTCGGCTATGTCGGGTGTAATACCGATATCACTGATCGTAAACAGGCGGAGGAAGAGCGGGAACAACTGCTGGCCCGGGAACGTGCGGCCCGAGAGGAATCAGAAGCCGCTAACCGGATCAAAGATGAATTTTTGGCCGTCCTTTCTCATGAGTTGCGATCGCCCCTTAATCCGATTTTGGGCTGGTCGAGATTGTTAAGAACTCGCCAATTTGACAACGCATCTCGCGATCGCGCCTTGGAAACGATTGAGCGCAATGCTCGTTTGCTCTCTAAACTGATTGAGGATTTATTAGATGTATCCCGCATCCTCCAGGGTAAAATTGCCCTCCATGTCGGTCCCGTTGAGTTAGTTTCCACCCTAGAATCAGCCTTGGAAACCGTTCAATTAGCCGCCAGTTCCAAAGAGATTCAGATTGCCACCCATTTTGAATCGAATATTGGGCTCGTGTCTGGCGATCGCGATCGGATTCAGCAGATTATGTGGAACTTGTTATCCAATGCCGTTAAATTTACCCCGGCTGGGGGACAAGTGGATGTTTACCTCCAACGGCAAGGCAGTTGTGCTGAAATTAGGGTCAAGGATACCGGAAAAGGGATTGATCGCGAGTTTTTGCCTTATGTCTTTGACTTGTTCCGCCAGCAGGATGGGAAAACCACGCGACAATTTGGGGGTCTGGGATTGGGACTGGCGATCGTGCGCTATCTCACTGAATTGCATGGAGGAACCGTTGCCGTAACCAGTCCCGGAGAAGGACAAGGTGCGACCTTTACCCTCTGTTTGCCCCTCACTCAGGACCGGGGAACACCGGGGGTTAGTCTTGAATGTGATTCGGTGTTGGAACCAGACGCCTCACCTCTGACGGGAGTTCAAATTCTCTTGGTAGATGATGAGGCGGATATGAGAGAATTAGCCACAACGATTTTAGCCCAAGCCGGTGCAAAAGTAGAGGTGGCAGCCTCGGCAGTCGAGGCGCTTAACTGTCTCGATCGCCACCGATTTGATGTTCTCGTCAGCGACCTTGGAATGCCCGATATTGATGGATATATGCTGATTCAGCAGGTGAGAAACCGGCCTTCAGAACAGGGGGGCGCGATTCCGGCGATCGCCTTGACTGCTTACGCCGGAGAGTCCAATCAGCAAAAAGCACTCCAAGCCGGATTTCAACTGCACCTGTCCAAGCCGATAGAACCTGAAGTCCTCGTCAAGGCGATCGAGCAGTTAATTGTAGGCTGATTTTGCTTCCTTGGTCATGGGTCATTGGTCATTTGTGCTTGGCCCTTGGATCCGGGATTCTCTCTGTGCTCTTAAATGAGGGCCTAAACAGCGGTAGGGGAGGGCTGTCGGAACCCCAACCCTGAAAAATAGGGGGAGGGGTCTGTTATTCACCCACCCCATCCGCGTCTGCTCAACGGTGGATGCTCGGAGCAATTGCTCACCCGAATATGATGAATTGTTAATATTTCGTCCTTATCCGAACTTCGGTTTTGAGCGGCGCTACAAATCCCTGAAAACCTTGTATATTAAATCTTTCCCAGGAAACCATCTCAGGGGAGAAGTTTCCCCTTGCCGGGGGTTAAGTCGCCTCAATTCTCTCAATGTTATCGCAAATCCAACCTTCCGACCCCTAGTAGGATGGAACTTTAGACAGAGTAGCTGCGTCTGGGGCGCGTTTAGATTGACCCAGAGAGTGAAATGGCAACCCAAATCAGCAAATTGTTATAAAAATTTAACCTTTTTTGAAGAAAAATGGAATATACTTCTATAGAAACTTTAGTATGATTAGCTATTCCCCTGGGGCTTCAGGCTAAGGTGCAATCCAGTCAATTTGCCGAAGGGATTTTCCCGGAAGAACGCCTGGGCACGAGCAACTGCCTCTTCCAGGCAGCGATCGTTGCCATCAGTCCCGGCGTTGCAATCCTGCTCACCCCGTTAGAGGGGTGGGGTCACGATCAATGAGGCGATCGCACAGAGGTCCATCGCAACCGACCCTACCGAGACCCACACTGATAGTAACCGAGGAAACCCTCTTAATAACATAAAAAATTTAGGATATAGACCATGATAGACCTGTATTCCTCTGATGAAACCGCTCATCCTCACTCCCTATCCCTGAAACGACTAGACCGAGCAATTTCTCTGTCACAAGGGCAATTTTCCCTAATTTTGGCTTGTTGTAACTCCGTTTCCCTGCGATCGCAACTCGTTAAGCAATTGCCGGTGAATTTGTCCTCAGATATTTACCAGTTATCGTTGCAGCCCTCGGTCAAAACCCTTTACACAACCGTGCAGCAAGCCCTACAAAATAGACAGCCCAATGCTTTAATGATTTTGGGATTAGAATCCGTTATTTCTATTGAACAATTACTCACAGCCACCAACTTTGTCCGGGATGATTTTCGTAAAGATTTCGCCTTTCCCGTCATCTTGTGGGTGAATGATGAAATCATGCAAAAAATAGTTCGACTAGCCCCGGATTTCAAAAATTGGGCCGCCTCTACCATTCGGTTTCAAATGATGAATGACTCAGTGAATACCCCGGATTTAGCCTATCAATTAATCTAAAAAAAATTCCCCAAGGGTTCCGTTGTCCCCAAACAACTAAACTTCACCCGGGAATGAGTCAAGGTTGGCAAAATGCGGTAATGTAAGCGGTGTTAATCCAGTCCGGCGTTACTGTCATGTTAGAAATTCAAACATTAATTGATGAAATTCAGGAAGAAGCAAAACGGGCTGAATTTCCCCTTGATGAACCCATTTATCAAAAAGCCGGTGCAGAACCGACTCAACCGATTCTCTATGCCGGGAATTTGCAAAGTCAGTTATGCGTTTTTGGCCGAGATTTGGGTAAAGATGAAGTCGCCAATCGGCAACCGTTATATGGTGCAGCGGGTTCCCTAGTTCGTAAAGGACTGTATCGGACTCTTTTTAACAGCGAAGCCGGGGATAAAACGGAACTAGAAAAAGTGCTGGACCAAGTTTTACTGACCAATACAGTCCCCTATAAACCCCCGGGGAATAAAGCTTATAGTACAGCGGTTAAACAGCGTTTTCGGCCCTATATTGAGCGTTTCCTCGTCTGCCACTGGCAAGGCGATCGCATCATCACCCTCGGAAATGATGCCTTTGACTGGTTTACTCCCTACGCCCCAAAAGGGACCTTGAAAGAATTTTTTCAACGTGGCGATCGCTACAGTTCCAGCCAACCCCTTACCCTTAGCGCTAAAGATTCTCAAGGTAATCTCCATCAGCGTCCCATCACCTTACTGCCACTCCCTCATCCCTCCCCCCTCAACCAGAGATACTACGCCCAATTTCCCCAACTGCTACAGCAACGCCTGAGTGACATTTTTCAGTGAATTTATGGAGGAGTTATCGGTGATTTGTCCTGTTTTTGGACGAATCCCCGATGATTTGGCTGTTATGAAGTTTTACAAAGTCCCTAAGAAATTTTTCCTAATTAAAGTTGGGTGGTTTCACGGAAGCATTATAGGGCAACTTTATCATATCTTTATAAATGAGATGAAAGAATTCATGAAAAATTTAAACAGTAACTAGCGGAGATATAGTAATGGCAACCTTAAGCTACGGTTTCAACCCCTCCTTCCTCCCCTTGAGCGATCGCGATCAACAAGCCCTCAACTCCATGTTTGAAGGCATCGAAGGCGACCCCCTAGCCGAGCTTGAAACCGTCTTAAACGAATCCTTTGGCGCTAGACCCCAAAAAAGCAGCAGAGTCCGGGAACCCTTTCGGGTCCATGCCTCCCTACTCAGGTGAAGCAGTGCCTGCACGGGTTCATATAGCGATTGCCACAGTTACTCGCTTACATTCTTGGGAGTGCGAGCATCTTGCTCGCTATAATTATTGACAATAGCGAGCAAGATGCTCGCACTCCTATCAGCCAGGACTTACGCAGATTTTGAGAATCCATACTCCATGTAGAGGCGATTCGCGAATCGCCTCTACAGTAACGACTGAAGTCGTTACTACAAACAGCAGCAATTTCCCCATCCTCCCCATCCTCCCCATCCTCCCCATCTCCCCATCTCCCCATCTCCCCATCCTCCCTAAGCTACGATTAGGATATAAATCCCCGACGTTCCTATTTAGCTTTGAAGCATTGATTCAGTCTGAGACCTTAGAACTCCTAGAATGGCCGCGCCTGTGCCAGCACCTAGCAACATTTGCTGGGACCAAGCTGGGAGCAATGGCTGCCGGTGACCTCCAAATTCCTGATACGTTGGAGCAGACACTGGTGCTGCTTGCTCAAACCCAAGAAGTTTATGAATTAGAAAATCAGGGACTCACGACCCTGTCCTTTGATGGCATCCATGATATTGGGGACTCCTTAGAACGGGCGGACTTGCATGGCATCTTATCTGCCGAGGAACTGCTGGCGATCGCCACTACCCTCTCCGGTGCCAGACAACTGCGACGCACCATCGACGATCACCCCCAATTGTCCGTTCTCAACCGTCTGGTTGGCGATCTGCGAACCTATCCCGAAATCGAACAAGAAATCCATCGCTGCATCGACGATCGCGCTCAAGTCGCCGATCGCGCCAGCACCCGGTTAGGGGAAATTCGCCAGCGTCAGCGCACCGTCCGCGACCAGATTTATCAGAAATTGCAGAGTATCTTGCAACGGCATAGCAACGCCGTCCAGGAACAACTCATTACCAAACGGAGCGATCGCTTTGTGATCCCCGTGAAATCTCCCCAAAAAGATGCCATTCCCGGCATCGTTCACGATAGTTCCATGAGTGGCGCTACCCTCTATGTAGAACCCCATAGCGTCGTTGAACTCAACAACAAAGCCAGGGTCCTGCTGCGGGAGGAAAAAGCCGAAGAAGAGGCAATTTTGCGGGCATTAACCGCCAAAATTACCGAAGTCGTCGAAGACTTAGAACGATTATTGGCGATCGTCACCATCCTCGACTTGGCAACCGCCCGGGCCCGGTACAGTTACTGGTTAAATGCCAACCCCCCCACCTTTATTAACCGAGGGGAAGAGGGCCAAACCATTACCTTGCGGCAACTGCGCCATCCCCTGCTGATTTGGCAACAACAGCATGAAGATGGAACTGCCGTCGTTCCCATTGATTTAATTGTCCAACCTCAAATTAAGGTCGTTGCCATCACCGGGCCCAACACTGGGGGAAAAACCGTCACCCTGAAAACCTTGGGGTTAGGGGTACTCATGGCGAAAGTCGGGTTATTCATCCCCGCCAAAGTCCCTGTGGAACTGCCTTGGTTTGACTTTGTATTGGCAGATATCGGAGACGAACAGTCCCTAGAACAAAGCCTTTCCACCTTTTCCGGTCATATTCGCCGGATTAGCAGGATTTTAGGAAGTTGTACCCCAGACTCCCTGGTGTTACTGGATGAAGTGGGGGCCGGAACCGACCCCACCGAAGGCAGTGCCTTGGCGATCGCCCTGTTGCATCATCTGGCAGATTGCTCCCAGTTAACCATCGCCACCACCCACTATGGCGAACTCAAGGCCCTCAAATATGAAGATGACCGCTTTGAAAATGCCTCAGTAGAGTTTGATGAAGCCAGCTTACAACCCACCTATCGCTTACTCTGGGGGATTCCGGGACGTTCTAATGCATTAACCATTGCTCGCCGTCTGGGGTTAAAGTCGGAAATTGTGGATCAGGCAGCCAACTTAGTCGCACCCACCGGCAATCAAGACGTGGATCGGGTGATTGCTGGATTGGAAAGTCAACGCAAACAGCAGGAAACCAAGGCCCAAGAAGCGGGTCAATTGCTGGGAGAAACCGAACGCCTGTATCGGGAAGTCGCGGATAAAGCGCAGTCTTTGAAAGAACGGGAACGGCAACTCCAGCAGTCCCAAGAACGGGCTGTAGCCGAGGCGATCGCTGTTGCCAAGCAAGAAATTGCCCAAGTGATTCGGCGCTTGCAACAAGGCAACGTGACGGGACAGGATGCCAATCAAGCAACCCAGGACTTACAGGGAATTGCCGAAAAACATCTGCCGTCCAGACAGCAAAAAGCCGCCAAACCGAAACCGGGATTTCGTCCTAAAGCAGGCGATCGGGTGCGGATTCCCCAAATTGGGCAAACCGGCGAAGTGCTGGCAGTCGGGGAAGGAGATATGGAAGTAACTGTGCGGTTTGGACTGATGAAAATGACCATCGGGATTACAGAAATTGAATCCCTGGATGGACAAAAAGTGGAACTCCCACCCAAAAAACCGGCATCCACCCAAACCACGAAAGTCTCCCCAGCAGCAGAAGCAGCCACTGAAAAAGTGGCAACCCAAGCCCCCATCGTCCGCACCTCTCGAAATAACCTGGATATCCGAGGGGCCAGAGTTGCCGATGCGGAGATGGAACTCGAACAGGCGATCGGCCAACAAATTCCCCTAGGCGGTGCGTTATGGATTGTTCATGGCAAAGGCACGGGTAAGTTGCGCCAAGGGGTGCAGGAGTTCTTGAAACAACATCCCCAAATTAGTCACTACGAACTCGCCCCTCAAAATGAGGGCGGTTCCGGTGTTACAATTGCGTATCTTAAATAGGGAATGGGATGAGAGATGGGTGAAGATAGGGGAGATGGGGGAGATAGGGGAAATGTTCGTAACTT
>JAMXFF010000005.1:40656-41033 GCA_025370845.1 Laspinema palackyanum D2a
CCCCCGTTTGTAGTAACGACTTCAGTCGTTACCGCGTGAGTTGGCGGATGCCAAGTCACGCCCATCTCAGGCGATACGTCCCCCGTTTGTAGTAACGACTTCAGTCGTTACCGCGTGAGTTGGCGGATGCCAAGTCACGCCCATCTCAGGCGATACTTCCCCGTTTGTAGTAACGACTTCAGTCGTTACCGCGTGAGTTGGCGGATGCCAAGTCACGCCCATCGCAGGCAATCCTTCCCCGTTTGTAGTAACGACTTCAGTCGTTACCGCGTGAGTTGGCCCCAGCCAAGTCACGCCCATCGCAGGCGATCGCCCCTGTCCCCAAATAGGTACTTAATCCCAGAAGGGGAAGTGTCATGGCGGACGCCATGACACTG
>JAMXFF010000005.1:41133-181248 GCA_025370845.1 Laspinema palackyanum D2a
GGATAACGACTGAAGTCGTTACTACGAACAATTGCCATGACACTGGGATAACGACTGAAGTCGTTACTACGAACAATTGCCATGACACTGGGATAACGACTGAAGTCGTTACTACGAACAATCTCCCCCACCCTTCCCAACCCCACCCACAGAGGTTCACGATGCGCCAGACCCTAAAATTAGCTCCCCCGGGTCAACCTAACGGTGTTGCGAACAAAGCGGCACCGATCGCTGCTTCTCCACCCTGGGAGGAAGTAGTGGGTGTGAATGCACCGACCCCGGCACAGTTGGATAACATCAAAACTCAGTTAGATTTAGTCTTGCTGGCCCTGGAATGCTTGGCGGACATTGGTTCTGAAGCCATTCTGCGAACAGCAGAAGAGTTGGGACTCGAATCGGTGGTGGCCGATCGCGTCTCATTGTGGCGACTGCGCCAGTCCAATCCCATCCGCAAGAGTCAGGGGGGCCGCAAAAAGCTGGATGTGGAGGAAGCGCGATCGCTGGTGATGATTATTTGTCACTTGGCTAAAACCCACCACGAACTAATCCGGCGTGCAGTGGCCCTGCTGGAACAGCTTACAGAACAAAACCGCCCCCCTCATGAAGCGTCTATATTAGGCGACTTTATTGATACCTTTTGCAACACCTACCAAGAACGCATGGAAGATGGAGACACCACCTCCCCGGACTTGCTGACTCACTTAGCCCTCAAACTGCTGATTGATTTACTCTTCTATAGCGGTCCCAGCGGTCATCGGCGGCTATGGTTGGCTTTGCTCGATCGCTCAGTCAGTCGTTAACCATTCATTTAGCACTATACCCCCTCAAAATTTTCTCATGCCATCGTTCAATTCTGTTATGCGAAGGTACACGCCCCCCACTTGCACCCTAGAGATTGTGGCAAAAAGCTCCCCTCTCGCCAAGTGGATGGGCAAACCTGTCCTTAAACAATTGCGCTTTCAACTCAGTTTTGATGCGCCGCAATTGCCCGAGGAACAACAAGTGACCATTCGCGGCGACGCCCGAGCACTGGATGCCTTGTCTCATGCCGTCACCAATTATGTCCAGGGCTTTTTGCAGGAGTCGCCCCAACGCCTCAATGCCACTTATTTTGCTACAGAAGCTGACGCCACCGCTACACCGTCGGAAATCCAAACGGAGATTACCGAACCCACCACACGCTTACAATCTCCTCACCCAACCCTAGAGGAAAAACCGTTGGCGGGTTTCCCCACTCCCCCACCGGATCAAGTTTCCTGGAATTCTCAAACCCCTGAACCCATTCTGGGTATTTATTTAAAACCTCGGGGGTTGCTGGCGCATCAGTTACATTTCGGTGAACTCGCCACCCCAGAATCCGGTCCCCTGGTGAATTTAGGAACGTTGCAATTATTTGACTTAGCCACGGCCCTAGATTCTGCGGCAGCGGAGGCGATCGCCTTACCGAACTTAGGCGGAGTCGCAGGATTATCCAAGACTCCCCCTTGGCTGGCGATCGCGGCAATGGCCCTGTTTACCGTCGGCGTCAGTGCCTCCCTATTCAAACTGCTCAATCCCGCTACAGAAGTGGACACGCCCACCGTGGCTCAAAGTCCAGCCGAACCCTTCCCTGAGCAGAATGTGGAGCCCGTTCCTCCCCCTGTCGTCGCCCCTCCGACAGTTCCCCCCGGGGCAAATCCGGCCCAAAATGGCGTCCAGCCCCCCCCGAACGGTCAACAGCCTTCCGCCTTACCCCCCACGGCCCCAACTTCGCCTCCAGTGCCTCCGACAGCGCCTCCCGTGGGTCAAACAACTCCTCCACCTGCACCCCAAGCAGCACCCACCAGTCCCCCACCGGCATCACCTCCCGTGACATCACCTCCGGTTGCCTCCACACCGAGACCCCTCATGGGTGAAGGGCGGCAGAGTGGTTTGCAGATGCCACCGGCTGGATCAGCCCCCCAACGCCCCCAAGTCGAGTTGGAAATTACTCCCGACGATTCCGATCCGATTCCCCCCATGCGTCCGATGCCCTCCCTCGCAGACGAGCCCATCCCAGAACCCCCGGATTGGGATGCACTGATGGCACAAAGGGGAAATTCTACTGCTGCACCGGAACCGAGTTTCGCACCTATGCCAACGACACCGGAACGGGTCACAACTCCGGCAGAAACCCAACCCGCTTCTCCTCCAGAAACCCGCCAAGAAGGCAATCCCGCCCCAGGAGCATCACCCAATCGGTCCCCCCTGGATGATGCACCGCCTCCCCTGCCCAATGTGCGCCTAGATTCGTTGGCAGGGGTCCCGCAAGCAGCGGAGGAGAGTCTGGTATCGGAAGCCGAAGGGATTGATGCGATCGCCCTAAAAGCACCTCCGACTGAGTTACCCGAGTCGGAATCAAGTGCTGGGGATGTCCCCCAAGAAAGTGCCACCCGCACTCAATCCATCTTTGAGGACCCGCCCCAACTCGCAGAAGCCAAGAGTTATTTCCAAGACACCTGGCAACCTCCCGAAGGGTTTAAGGACAAGTTGGAATATGTCCTCACCCTCAATCCCGACGGTTCGATTCAGCAAATCGTCCCCCTGGGAATTGCCTCGGGAACCCACATCGATATTAGTGGGGTACCGTTGCAAGGGACTCCCTTTGTCTCGCCCTTACCCGAGGCCCAGTCTCTACAAATTCGCGTAGTCCTCGAACCCGATGGTCGGGTCTTGACTTTTGCCCAATAATTTGGGATAGTTAAAAGTTATTTGGAAATCGGGAGATTGACCTCAGTCGGGTCAGTCTCCCGATTTTTTTGGGAATTTGGGAATTAATACAAAACTTTACATTCATTTAATTTACATTTTTTCAGACAAAATTTACAAGATATAGCGGTTCCAGAAGTCATGAGCTACAGATGTCATTAATTATGAAGGAGTGCGAGCATCTTGCTCGCTTTCTGAAATAGCGAGCAAGATGCTCGCACTCCAAAAGGCTTTACCTGAGAACAGTGGGAATCGCTATAAACCAAACCAGCACCCTCAAGGGTGCTGGTTTCTCTTCAGCCTGCGGAGGCAGGCTTCGTCCGTGTAGCCCCACCCTTTAGGGTGCGGGTTCTTTTGCCAAAAAATAATGCAAATTAAATATACAAAAATCCTCAATCTGAAAATTCTTTCAAAAAAACTAGGGGGTGAGGGGTGACACCCCCCATCGACCGTGTTATATTTAATTCTGTAGATGCACCCTGATGGCAAGCGCCCAAGCTTTTGGGCGTTTTTTTTTGTCTAAAATTAGGCAGGGGTAGGAGTGGAGGGGAAACCAGGAGTAGGTTTTTTACCTGAGAGGGGATTTGCCTACCATTTAACAGCACCTCCGGTCCCCTCCCCTTGGCAAGGGGAGGGTTAGGGTGGGGTCCTCTTGACTGGCGCAAGCAAGTCACGAACAAAGAAATGCACCTCCGGTCCCCTCCCCTTGGCAAGGGGAGGGTTAGGGTGGGGTCCTCTTGACTGGCGCAAGCAAGTCAAGAGCAATGTGTGGGTAGAGGGTGTCGGCGGTGACTGGCGTAAGCAAGTCACGAAGAAAGAGGTTTCCACACCCTCCATACAGGCGCTTAAACCCGAAAGACTGCGTGAGGTGGCGATCGCCACTTCACGAAAACCCCACCCTAACCCTCCCCTTGCCAAGGGGAGGGGACCGGAGGTATTGCGATCGCCCCTCCGGTGACATCAAACCGGGTAAAAGGGAATCGCCCAAGAAGAACCCCACCCTAACCCTCCCCTTGCCAAGGGGAGGGGACCGGAAGTGCCCCTCCGGTGACATCAAACCCGGTAAAATCGGGAAACCTGAGATTAACCCCTGGTTTTATCCCCCCGCGATTTATGATTGCCATTGAAGAAGTCGTGAATGCGCTTGATCGCCAAGAGTATCGAGAAGCGGCAAAATTACTCAAAGCCCTCCGTGACGAATCACCCCAGAATCCTTGGGTGGGGTTTTATGTGGGGCGCTATTATGAAGAAACCGGGAAACTGGATCAGGCAGAGAAAGCCTATCGACGGGTATTGCGAGACATTACCAATCCCAAGATTGTTTCTCAGGCGCGGCAGGGGTTAAAGCGCCTTGAAACCCGACCTAAAGAACGAGTTAAGGAGGCGATCGCCCAAGTCAAAAGTGATCCATCCCAGCTTAAACCCGGGTTGCTGGTGATAGAACCGATTGATGTGGCACTAAGAAGCGAACTGGTGGTCAAGTTTGCCCGGATTATGCAGCTACAACCCTATAACGCTAAACTGTTGCTGCCAACGAGAACCTGGCGGATGTACCGAACAGGGGCGATCGGGGAATTGCGCGTGTTTGTCTCGGAACTGCGACAAGCGGGAATCCATTGTTTTTGTGCCACTTTAGAGGAAATTAAGCAAGTGCGGGTGTTTCGCATCAGTCATTTTGAAGCAATTTCGCCCCAGGCGGTAGTGATTTGCAAAGACGAGAGCGATCGCGTGGGTCAAATCGCCTTTAATTGGTCCGAAGTCAGCCAACAAGTTGAAGGCAACCTCCCCATTTTCAAACAAGTTGCCGTGGAAAACCATCGCCGCACGGAAGTCACTTATAAACAAGAAATGCACGAATATGTCGGCATGAAAGACTTGCACATACCCGGGAGAGGCTGCATCCTGCGTCTGTGCGAAGAACATTATCAATTTGATAAAGGATATGCCTTCATTCCGGGACAAGACAACTCGGGGAAAAAGCAAAAATACAGCATTGACAGCATGAGTATGCACTTAAAATGGCAAACCCTGATTAAAGTCCTCAAACAACACCTGTCAGAAGTCCCCACCTGGACCGACTTTACCCCCTTCGCCGAAACCACCCTTGCCGAAGTGGATATGCTAGAGCGCATCCCCTCTCACATTCATCTGTTCAGAGTGCAACCGAGTCCCTGGGACCCGGCTTTTCACTTGTATAGCAGCCTAGTTTTTCTCAAACCCTATTTGTAAGGGAAGGACAGAGTTAGGACAAGAAACCGGAAACCTTACAAAGGTAGGGTTTTTACACTCATGGTGATTTCCTTTTCCTTACGGGAACAGCATCTCCGGTCCCCTCCCCTTAGCAAGGGGAGGGTTAGGGTGGGGTTCTTCTGACGTGCGATACCAGGGTAGGTTTTATTCATCTCCAGTCCCCTCCCCTTGGCAAGGGGAGGGTTAGGGTGGGGTTCTTCTGACGTGCGATCGCACGTCACGATAGAAATGGTAGGACTAGCCTCCATACAGGCGTAATCGCTGGAAAGAGTGCATGACGTGGCGGTAAGCGGAGCTATCCCGTAGGGAATCGCCACGTCAAGAGGACCCCACCCTAACCCTCCCCTTGCCAAGGTAGGGCTGTTTCATTCTAACAAAACATAGAGGGAGTAACGACCGTAAAATCAATAGCTAGAGCGAGAATGAAGCCCAGAAGAATAGAAAATTTCACAAAGTAACCCTAGCTAAAAACGAGTTCTTCGCTATAGCTTTAGAGGAAAGAGCAGGTAGAATGGATAATAGGTCCGTAAATATTACACAAGAACTAACAATCGCTCATGGCGATGAGCCAGCCAGCGTTGCCCCTCAGTAATTGAGTCAAAACCTAAAAATCGGAAAAGATTCATCCCTATAGTTTTGAGGACCGACAAGTTGGTGGCGGCTTGATTCTGATGAATGGGCGATGAATCTTCCTGTAAAACTACATCTTTTGGCCAATGCAACTGGTTTTCAATGCACCAATGACCTTGAATTTTTTCGGTAAAAACTTGGGCATTCTCTTGCCGACTACACAAGTAATAAGCCAGATTGTAATAAGGTTCATCATGACCTCGGGTGCCCTTTCGTTCTACCTGAACAAATACTAGAGGGTCTGGCCAGTTCGATTTGATGAATTTATTCACCGGAAATACAGACAGAGTTCGGGTAATATGACGACCATGACTTTGTTCTCTAGTCTGATTTATACTCAAGGGCTTTGACTGACCTGCTATATTCTCAAGTTCCTGATATAGTTTAGGCTGATTTTTCTTGACTGAGACCAGGTAATCATGCCCCTTGTCTCGAATTATTTTCAGGGTTTGTTTTTGGCAATGGAGAGCGTCTAAGGTCAAAACCTGGCTATCAAAAGGCAGGTTTTTGACGATTTCTCTAGCGCAATGAATTTCAGATTCTTTTTTGCTTTCCAGTTTATTTAGGGAAAATACCAATTTTTGCTCTTGACAAAAAGCGGAGACAATAGAGACAAAATTTTGCTGATTGTTTTGGTATTCTTGAACAGTAGAGCGGATACTTTTTCCATCAATTGCCACCCAATTTTCCAAAATATTTTCCGGGGGAAGTTGAGCAGCCCATTGATTAAAAATGGCTATCAAACAAGCATTATTAATACCTTCCATTACTCTTCTGATTGTGGAGTAAGATGGCACTCTTTTTTTGGCTAAAGAGTAATATTTTGTCAGACTTGACCGATTAAATTTAGCAAAATCCCCCAAAGCGCGATAGCCCCTATGGCCGTTCATAAGTCCCAAGATAATGATGAGTAGAATGAACCAGAGTGGATGTCTTGTGCCTTGGGGCCGTCGAAAGTCCTTGACTTGTTTTAGTAAATCGATTAAAATAGACATGATTTAAAAAAATAAGGCGTTCTCTTCCATTTTACATCAGAGAGAACGCCTTTCCTTTTCTCGATTGCCCTTTAGAATGAAACAGCCCTACCTTCTTAAGGGGGGCTTTTCCAATTCGGCAAAAGTTCTGCATTAGAAGTTTTTTATGGAAATCCCTAAACAGAATTGTCAAGAGTTTCTCAGGAATTCGCTCTTACTAAAGATAAGGCTTTACCGATCATAATTGGCTCACTTTAAGAGAGGATTATTTCCTTTTCAATTCTTCCAACATCGCAGAATAGGCGGGCTTAGGACGATAGGACTCGTCAAAAATTAAGGGGGCTTTCCCTCCCGTAAACCCGGTCAACCAAGTATGGCGATCGGTAAATCCCCATGTCAGCAGGGCTTTACAGTTCGATGCCTCTAGGCAAATATTTAGAAAATCCCGGTACATTTCACCTTGTGCGGCTAATTGCTCCTCTTGGGTACCGCTAAACTGATTAATCGGCACATCCATCTCCGTAAACATCACATCTAAACCCAATTCGGCATAGCGCTTCATATTCTCAGCCACTTCTTGGGAGTCTTTTGCCGATAAAAAGCCGATGTGGGTTTGGAACCCGATCGCATCTAGGGGTGCACCACCTTCCAGGAGTGATTTTGCTAACAGATAAAAGGAATCCGATTTAGAGTTGAGTCCTTCCCCATAGTCATTAATATATAAAAGGGCATCGGGATCGGCTTCATGAGTCCAACGCAGGGCTATGTCAATATATTCCGGTCCAATGGTTTTATACCAGATGGTTTCTCTAAAGGTTCCATCGGCTTCTACAGGTTCATTGACCACATCCCAAGCATAAATCTGACCCCGATAGTGACCGACTACCGTCTGAATGTGATCATGGAGAATGGACAGGAGTTCTTCCCGGGAAAAATTACCCTCCACAACCCAACTGGGGAGGGCGTGAAACCACACCAGTGCATGACCAATGACCTTTATATCGTGTTCTTTAGCAAAATTGACAATCTCATCGGCTACGCTAAAATCATAGCGATCGCGCTCTGGATGCACTGGAGCAAATTTCAGATGATGCTCGGGCATGATGATATTATATTCACGGGCCAGGACCTCTCGATAGATCGGCTCGTTTTTTAAGGGGCGAGGTCTGACGGCAGTTCCAATTAAAAAGTCCCGCTTTGCTGCCAGCGATCGCAGGGATTCTGTTGCGGACTCGCTGCGAGGGGGTTCTGGAGTGGTGGCGGTACTTGTGGTGGCGATCGCGAAGACGATCGCCACCATCACCAGAATATATGCGAGGAAGGAACGGACTTTCATGATGCGACCTCTATCCGATGATAATACTTAATAACAAACCACCAACGACAAATAACCCATGACCAAAAGCACTCCCCATCAAGGACGAAGGATGAACAGAACTCTTCAGTCTTCTATTCATCCCTTCGCTTCCTTGAGGCGGGTTTTAAATGTTTAAGCGTTGGTAAACTGTATCTAGGTGTCTTAGCTGGTATTTCGGGTCGAAACAGTCTTCGATTTCCTGCGGTGACAGTTTCTCGGTGACGGCAGCATCTTTGACGATCGCCCCATGAAAATCCCCATCGGGTTGATTCCAGGCTTGATGGGCACAGGATTGTACAACTTTATACGCCGCTTCCCGATTCATGCCTTTTTCCACTAACGCCAGCATCACACGCTGACTGAAAATCACACCGCCGTAAACGTTCATATTCCGCTTCATGTTCTCGGGATAGACTTGGAGATTTTTCACCAATTCTGAAATTTCCCTTAACATAAAGTGAGTCAAAATACAAGCATCGGGCAGAATCACTCGTTCGACAGAACTATGGGAAATATCCCGTTCATGCCAAAGGGCCACATTTTCCAAAGCAGTTCCCGCATGACCCCGGACGATTCTCGCCATCCCAGTTAAACGTTCGGACCGAATCGGGTTACGCTTATGGGGCATGGCAGAGGAGCCTTTCTGCCCTTTGGAGAAGAATTCCTCCACTTCCAGGACATCGCTGCGCTGGAGGTTGCGAATTTCGACGGCAAAGCGTTCGATAGAAGCTGCCAGGAGAGCCAGATGCTGCACATAATCGGCATGGCGATCGCGCGATATCACCTGAGTGGAGGCGGTATCCGGTTCCAGTCCGAGTTTCTGACAGGCAATCTCTTCAATCCGGGGTTCGATGTTGGCGTAGGTTCCCACGGCACCGGAGATTTTACCCACAGCAATTTCCGATCGCACCCGCACTAGGCGATCGCGATGGCGCAACATTTCCGCTAACCATCCAGCCAGTTTAAACCCAAAGGTAATCGGTTCGGCATGAATTCCATGCGATCGCCCGATTTGCACCGTATCCCGGTGTTGCTGCGCTTGATAGCGAATCGCTGCGATCGCCGTTTCCAATTCCGACAGCAACAGATCCAGACTCGCCACCATCTGCAATGCTAAAGCCGTGTCCAACACATCGGAACTGGTTAATCCCAAATGAATGTACCGTCCGGCTTCCCCGACATACTCATTCACATTGGTCAAAAAGGCAATCACATCATGGCGAACTTCCGCCTCAATTTCCAGGATGCGCTTCGGGTCAAAATTAGCCTTAGCTTTAATCTCTTCCACTGCCGAGGCGGGAATATAACCCAGTTCGGCTTGAGCGTCACAAACTGCCAGCTCGACTTCGAGCCAGGTTTTAAATTTATAGGTCTCAGTCCACAGTGCGCCCATTTCGGGCAAGGTATAGCGCTCGATCAACGTCCGGCACAGAATACAACTGTCTCATTTTACCCCCTCTGTCTGCATATTCTTTCCGTAGTTCTCTCAATCTTTATTCTGGGGTATTTACGCCCTTAATTTTGGCCCCTGGAGTCCTGAAGATTAATGAGGATTCGGGGGTCTGGAGCCCATTTTATCCCGGGCTGCGATCGCCTGCCGGTTAATTGTGCAGGGGGTCCGAGACTCTCATTTCCTTGACCCCCATCTTTCCATTCAAGAGGTCAGACTCCCTCGGTTGGGGCCTGGTGATGTCCGTGGGGTGACGGGACGCGATCGCCCAGCAGAATCATCCGCGCCAGATAAAAGTCCCGAGACACATTCACAAAGGTCAGCCAGCCGTTCGCCACGAAGCGGAATAGCTTGATTTTCATCAACCTGGCCTCTAAGCGATGGAAGTCAGAACCTAAATTCCTTTGTACTCGACTCATAGCCGTTGGCTTTACTCTAAAAGCCACTGAATTCTTCTGTTTTTATTTTATCACTCAAATTAGAGAAATTTAACATGATGTTTTATGAACCCTATCCAGAAAAACCTCAATTTTCTCCGTAGTTTTACTGGATTTTTCCCGAGTTCATTCCCCTCGGTTTTGCCCTTGATGAAATATGAGCAATTTCTCCCGAAATCTGCTCCTCATGACCCCCTAAATTCGCCTCTTTCTACCCGCTTCTTCTCCCCACTCAAAACCTGACCCAAAGGGACGCACCCTGATCTCCCCCTCGCTCCCTCAATCCCCGGAGCGATTGCAACTATACTTCTGCAATCCCGGCAACGCTAACTCCAAGAAGGGGTTAGGCGATCGCCTGGTTTATTAATAGGTGAAACTGTTGATTTGTTGCTCTCCATCAAAAATAACGAATAACACCACCGTATCCTGTTCAAACCGAGTCGTTAACAGCACCACGTCTTGCTCCTCACCCGGAACCATCTCCGTCGAAACAATTTCTTGAAAATCCCCCGATTTATCCACTAAATCTTGCCAAGTTGTTTCCAAAGTTGCGGTGGTAATATTTTCCCGAGCCACAGTATCGTATTTCTGCAAAGCTTGGTTAAACTCTCCATCGGCGAGTAAAGAGACAAATTCTTCCGCTTGGGAGACCATTGGAGTGGCTTGAGCAATCGTTTCAACCCCCTGGAGGGGTTGGAAACTTTGAGCTTGAGCCGGTAAAGTATCAATGACCGCAACGGTGGCTAGTAAAACCAGAGAAAGAATCGTTTTCATGAGAGTTAGCTCCTTAAATAGCCAATAAAAAATGCTATTTACTGCATTCTATCAATGGTTCTATATTGAATGGCTTCTGCCACATGGGAGATATTAATGGGGTCATCCCCAGCGAGGTCCGCAATGGTACGGGCTACCTTTAAAATGCGATCGGTTGCCCTTGCCGAGAGTCCCAGTTTGCGAATCGCCCCTTCTAGGAGATTGCGGGTGGCGTCATCCAGAGGACACCATTTGCGGAGTTGGGCGGTTTGCATTTCGGCATTGCAGCGAATATTGGGTTCGGCTTTAAATCGTTCTCGGGCGCGATCGCGCGCCGCCTGAACCCGCTTTCTGACAGGTTCCGATGGCTCTCCCGTGGTTTGACGAGTAATTTCTTCGGGTTTTAAGCGATTCACCGCCACTTGCAAGTCAATCCGATCCATCAGGGGTCCTGAAAGTTTCGCCCAATATTGTTCGCGGTGACGGGGGGAACAGGTACAGGGTTGAATTGGGTCACCAAAGTAGCCACAGGGACAAGGATTGGTACTGGCAACTAAGGTAAATTGGGCGGGGAACTCCACACTTTGTTTCGTGCGAGAAATGGTGACACGCCCATCTTCTAAAGGTTGGCGCAAGAACTCTAGCACATCCCGCTTAAATTCTGTGAGTTCATCTAAGAATAAGATGCCTCGGTGCGCGAGGGAAATTTCTCCCGGTTTGGGATAGCTGCCACCGCCGACGAGAGAGGGACCGGAGGCGGAGTGATGGGGACTGCGAAACGGGCGATCGCCAATTAACGCGCCGCGATTTTTCAGTAACCCCACCACGGAATAAATTTGGGTAACTTCTAAGGCTTCTTCAAAACTCAGAGGGGGTAAAATACCGGGTAACCGTTTAGCCAGCATGGTTTTTCCGCTACCTGGGGGACCGACAAAGATTAAATTATGTCCTCCGGCAGCCGCAATTTCTAAGGCGCGGCGTCCATGAGCTTGACCCTTGACATCTTGCAAGTCTAAACCCCCGAAGGGATGGGGTGCAAAGGGGACATTGCCATCGAGTTGGGTGGGTTGGTACTGACTGGGGTTATTCAGTAAGGCGATCGCATCGCACAAATGTCCACATCCATAAACTTGTAAGCCTTTCACCACAGCCGCTTCCCCCACATTCCCTTCCGGGACGACTAAGGCAGTAATGCCCATTTCTTGGGCAGCAGCAGCAATGGGGAGAACTCCAGCAACGGGACGTAAGGTGCCATCGAGGGAGAGTTCCCCGAGGAAGAGAAAATCTCCGAGGAGTTGGGCACTGACTTGTTCTGAGGCGGCGAGAATCCCGATGGCGATCGGTAAGTCAAAACAGGGACCTTCTTTGCGTAAATCTGCCGGAGTCAAGTTAATCACAATCCGACGCAAGGGGAAGGCGTAACTGGAATTTTTCAGGGCCGCTTTCACCCGTTCCTTAGATTCTTGCACGGCGGTATCGGGCAATCCCACCACGACAATTCCCGGCATTCCGCCGGAGACATCGATTTCGACTCCGACCTTGACCGCATTAATCCCAACTAACGATGCACTCCAAACTGTAGCAAGCACGGCTGATACCCTGATGACTGCTGGAAGCATTATAAGAAAGGCGGGTTAAAAAGGGAATAGGGGGGGAATACTCAGAGTGGGTCGAATCCCAAAACCGGTTGTTGCCCCTTTACAAAAACTTTAACCCTGGGCATTTGACGTTTCTCTCGCTGAAAAGTTAGGATAAATCTATCTGAAGGTAGAGGACAAGCTTATGAGGTTTTGTTAATGACGGCCAAAAACCCTCGGGATAGAACGATGGGTCCTAAGCAACGAGAGTTTCTGAACCACCGAGATTGCAGACATCAGCGAGTGTAACCACCACTCCTGGTTTTAGAGGCATCAATCCCAGATTCATACCTCCCACTAGAGTACCCAATACAATCTATGACTTCAGCCGTTGAGAGACTTACCCACTCAATCTGCCCGAATCCTGAGAGACAGCAGGATGCAGCATTTTGGCAGCAATGGATTTGTTATCAAGATGAGCTTTATCGCGACTGCCTCCAGTATCTCCGAAACCCCACGGAGGCAGAGGACCTGCTTTCTCAGGCAATGCTCAAAGCGTGGAAACAGGTAACAACCCGTGCAACTGCCATTCAAAACTTCAGGGCCTGGGTCAAACAACTTACGAAAAATCTGTGCCTCGATCGCCTTCGCCAGAGAAAGAAAATAGCGGTTCAGGATATCGAGGCGATCGCCCCGCAAGGGGAATGGGCTAACCAAGGACAAAACCCTGTTCACGATGCATAGCATCGTGAACAGGAAAATTTTTTTGAAAATGCCATAGAGGGCCTACCCCCCAAATTACGGGAAACCTTTGTTCTCTACTATCAGAACGACGAATCCTATCAAGCCATCCTCGAACCCCTACAGATTTCTTACTCAACTGCCCGCAAACGGATTTCCGATGCCCGGAAAATTTTGCGTCACCAGTGGAATGATTATTTCGGAGCGAAAGAAAATCCCAGTCTCGGGAGTCTCAATCCAAGTCCACCGCCGCAAAAGACGCCGCCCACCCCCATTCAATCCGAACCCGCACCCCCGGTTCACCAGCCCCCTCCATCCGTAAATGGGCCCAGGGAGCAACCTCCGCCGATTTTAGCAGAAGTTGAGGGAGCAGACAATATCTCCAGTCCACCCTTATCGGTCACCGCAGGGCAAGGGGCAGTTCCTCAAATTCCCTTAAAACTTACCCATGATTTAAGATCCCAGTCTAAATGTAAGGTTGATTCACGAATCAACCCTACAGAAAGCGGGTTTAAATGGAGAGTTGATTCGCGAATCAACCCGACAGATTTAGGATTGATGGGTAAGTCCTGTTCCTTAGTTTTACCCGATGCGATCGGTCCTGATTCCACAAAGGGAGGAGGACTACAGTATAAACTTCTCACCCAAATTCACCCTAACCCAGTTTTACCCATTAGATTCAGTTTCACAACGGTACCCGTCCTAAATGTAGGGGCGATTCGCGAATCGCCTCTCCATTTAGGGTCGATTTTCCACCTCGGCGTAAGTCCGGTGAGTCAGCCCGAGATAAATTATCACACCTTAACTCGCTCTCTCCTAAACTCCTTCCAAAAACGGTTTGAACTGTTGTGGCGAGTCTGGATGGATAGTGGGGGCTATTGCCATTTGTATCGGGATTAAACCGGGAATTATAGCGTTCCCCATCGTTACGGAACCCCAAAAAATAAAACCTCCAAAGCGTTCGTAGTGACTCCTTCAGGAGTCATCTTTCAAGAACCCCCTGAAGGGGTTACTACAAACGTTTGAGTGATTTATATTTTGCAATCCCCTTATTCCCGTACATCTTCCTCGCACGGCTTTAAATATCTGCTCCGCATAATTACCGGAAGCCCTATAACTGCGATTTTTACAGGATAAAACATCGCAAATTTTGCCATACATAAAAATAAAAAACAGGGCAAATCTTCAACCTAGCTGCCTAGCTATGACTTACACAATCTCTACCATTAACCCCCAAATGTAGAGGCGAATCGCGAATCGCCTCTACATTTAAGATAGATTCTCAAAATTTCCGTAAGTCCTGAGAGAATTGACTCATTTCATCTCCTTCATCTATTTACAAAAATTTGCTCACAGTTAGCCTACCTAAAACGTCTATCTAAACGAAGGGTAGAACAGTGACCCCAGGGTTAAGCTCTGAAGGGAACCAAGTTTTTACCTGACAGGTGCATCTTTCTGCACCTCAGCCCATTGACTACAAAAATCTCTAACTCCCTCGAAATTATGGCCCTGCCTAACTTTAACGAAAATACCTATCTCCAACAAAACGCTGACGTGGCCCGCGCCGTGGCGAATGGCTCATTTACCAGTGGGTTACATCATTGGACAACATTTGGATTTAAGGAAGGCAGAACGCCGCAAATTGCGTTTTCAGAGAACTTTTATCGGGACTATTACCCTGATGTAGCCAATGCCATTACTAATGGTGGATTCTCCAGCGGATTGGAGCATTATGCCCGGTTTGGTGCGGCGGAAGGTCGAGCATCCGTTGCCAGTGATACTCGCCCCGGTTCTCAGTTGCAAGAGATTATCGATCGCGGATTTGTAAGGGTTGCGGTTAACGAGGATGCGATCGGATTTAGCCAACGGGAAGCCGATGGTTCTTTTAGCGGGATGGGGGTTGATTTTAGTCGGGCGATCGCCACTGCCTTATTCGGGGACCCAGAGGCGGTTCAGTATGTGGTAGTAGCCCCTGGACAAGAATTTACTCGGGTTGCCAATGGTGCCGTAGATATCGCTGCCACCTTGCCGACTCATAGTCTCCTGCGCGATGCCACCTTGGGAGTGGACTATTCCCCCACAGTTTTCTTCGATACTCAAGGGGTAATGGTGCGGGGGAACAGTGGGATTAATTCCATTGAGCAGTTGCAAGGAATCACCATCGGGGTGTTAGAAGGAACGCGGTCCCGGCAAAACTTACAAGATGCCGCCAGTCGTGCGGGAATTACCCTCAATTTTCAAATTTACCCCTCTCAAGATGCCCTATTTGCCGCCTATGATGCAGGGCGATTGGGTGCGGTTTCCATCAATCGTGGAGTTCTCAGCAATCGAATTCCGACCCTATCCAATCCGGGGAATCATGTCATCCTGGAAGAGAATCTGGGGAAAGAACCGTTAGGACTCATCGTGCCAGAAAACGAGTCCGAATGGGCGGATGTAGTGCGCTGGGCCGTCAACGCTCCCATTCAAGCCGAATTTTTCGGCATCAACTCCCAGAACGTCAATGAATTTCTGGATGGAAATAGCGACATCAAACGCTTTTTGGGAGTGGAAGGAAATTTAGGAGCATCCCTGGGAGTCTCCGATGACTTCGCCCTGAAAATTATCCAACAAATCGGCAACTACGAAGAAATTTACAATCGCAACTTTGATGAAACTGCGCTACCCCGCAATCTCAACGAACTGATGTTTGTGGAGCCAGGGGGACTGGTTTATTATCCCCCGTTTAGCGGTAGCGACAGAGTGACTGTTCCCTTAATTGATAACAATGACCGCAATGTTTTGCAGGAAGTCTTAGACCGAGGTTTCGTGCGCGTCGGGGTCAGAAATGATGCCCAAGGATTGGGTTTTGCTGATGAAAACGGGAACTTAAGCGGTTTTGATGTGGATTTGGGGCGGGCATTGGCGGCTTCTCTATTTGGCGACCCCAATGCTGTAGAATTCGTGATTCAGACATCCGGTGCCCAGCGCTTTAGTGATGTTGCCAATGGCATTGTGGATGTCACCAGTCGGAATGCCACCCACAACCTAAGACGGGATGCACTTTTGGGCGTAGATTTTGCCCCGATTAATACTTACGACGCTCAATTTGTATTCACTCCAACTGCCAGCAGGATTACCAGTTTGGAACAGCTTGCTGGAGGTCGAATTGGGGTCAGTGCCGGGACGACTTCTGAAACTCGATTGCGAGAAAAATTGAGTGCGGCAGGCATTAATGCGGAAGTCGTAGCTTTGGATAACTTTCAGACCATCTTCCAGCAGTATATCAATGGTGAACTGGATGCCATTACCGGAGATGGGAGTCTGATTGTCTCCAGTCTTCTGACCTTACCCCCAGAGCAAAGAGACCAACATCAGCCGTTTCCGGAAGTCTTAGGTGAGGAACCTTTAGCAATGGTGGTGGACGAGAATCAATCCCAGTGGAAAAATGTGGTTTCTGGTGTTACTTATGCAGTTTACGAAGCGTTAGAACTGGGTTTAACGTCAGAAAATGTGGCTGAAGCCCTCAATAGTTCAGATCCAGTTGTCCGTCGCTTTTTGGGAGTGGAAGGAAATGTGGGAGAAAGTTTGGGTTTGGGGAACGATTTCGCACTGAATGCTATTTCGGCTATTGGAAACGTGATTGAAATGACTAACCGAAACTTTCCAGGGATTTCTCTCGATCCTAGTTCGGTTCCTTATACAGAGGGGGGTTTCCTATTCTCCATTCCCTTTGCTTAATTGGTCTGAGTTGGGGCGAGACATGAATCGCCCTTCTATCTTCCTTGAAATTGAGCAGACTTTGAAACACTAGAGAGTGCGATCGCCTCTCATCTTGAATCAAAACCATTTTCACTAGAGTGCGATCGCTCCTTTGCCCCTCCATCCTTCTGGAAATTGACCAGACTTTGAAAGCCTCAAAAAGTATGCCAGTCCTGAATGATACCATCGCTTCCATGAAACCCGAAACACCAGCATCCTTTCATCCCCTCTCGTTGGGTCAGCACGCTTTATGGTTTCTCTACCAGATGGCATCAGAAAGCGTGGCATATAATACTTTTAATACAGCGCTCATTTACTCGAAATTAGATATTAAAGCTTGGCGTCGTGCGTGGAAAAAGATTGTAAGTCGTCATCCGATTCTCCGAACTACTTATACGATAAACCAAGGACAACCATTTCAAATTATTCACCAGCAAATAAAACTTCCAGCACAAGAAATAGATGCTTCTCAGTGGGCTGAAGATGAATTAATAGAGAAAATTTTATTAGAAACCGACCGTATCTTCAATTTAGAAAAAGAACCAGCATGGCGCGTCACCTTATTTACACGCTCTAAACAAGAACACATTTTATTGGTGACCATGCACCACATTGCCACCGATTTGTGGTCTTATGATTTACTCTTTACTGAACTGCAACTCTGGTATGCTGCGGGAACGGAACAACTTAGCCCTCAGCAGGTAGAGGATTCTCTTCCTAAAAATCTGCCCTATACCGACTTTGTAAATTGGCAATCAGAAATGCTATCGAGTCCAAAGGTAGAAAAACATTGGGAATACTGGCAAAAGCAACTATCGGGTGAGTTGCCTATCCTGAATGTACCCACAGACCGCCCCAGACCGCCGATACAGAGCTTTCGGGGAGGAACCCATGTTTTTCAGCTAGATGAAAAATTAATTAGGGTTTGCTGAAAAAGTTATAAAAAGCAGGGGGTGGCCAATGAACAAGAGGCCCCTCTTGCTGCACCCATAAATAGGGCTTTACTTCGATTCTTCAATTCATAGCTAAAATTAATGCTTCTGGATAAAATTATAATAGTTTGGAAAAATTGACACAAAAAAAGACAGTAAAACTGCCTGAGCAGTTTCACTGCTGTTGAGCACTAAAAACGTAAGAGTAATGGAAGTTTGGGAGGTATTAGATAGTTTAGACATGACTCGATTCAGACTGAATCTTCTTTTACCCTGTCCAAATTTCCCTTCAATTTCGTTGCGAATGCGCTCATCTTCTTGGGCTGGTTTTTTATCTTGAAGGCTGACTTGGGCCGGACGTCTCCCTAATGGAGGACCACTGAGTCTAATTCCTCTTTCTTTACACCAAGCTCGATTGACTCTGGTTCGATAAATTTTATCGGCGTGAACCGATTCCGGGTAAAATTCCGTCAATTCTTTATACGCCTCTACTTGACTAATAAAATCTCCACTTTCATTATAGTTTTCCCAGCTAATTTTTTCGAGCAATACATATCCTTCTACACAACTAACTGATAACTTCGCTCCGAATTCCGTAGGACTTCCTGCTTTACCTCGGACGATTGGACGGACATGAGGTTGTGTTAAACTGACAATCCGATTGTCGATTCTTTTTTGATTATTTGACCACATCAAATCCTGTTGACGATAAATTTCGGCGGAGACTAATAAATTCCTGTATCGCCTTCTGCTTAAGATTTCTAGGCTGGGTCCTTTCTCAATTAACTTGTCAATATGTCCCAAATTACGTTTGATATATTGCAGTTGTTTTTTAACGGCTTCTTTCCTTTGTTTTCCAGAGGACTTCCTCTTTTTGGCAAAATTCAAATAATCTTTTCTAGCCTTTTTTCTGTAAGTTCTTGGTTTTTTGTCTAGGTTATCCTTCAGGGACTTATATAAGAGGTCTATGATCAGTTCGGTGGTTTTTCTCGCTTGATTTAACAGATCCACATCCGTGGGGTATTTGATATCGGCAGGGGCAACCGTTGCATCCATTAATAGCCGGCCTCTATTTTCTTTTGGCTTTGGGGCTTCTTCTAACTTTTTTGTGCTGGGTTCCTCCGGATTGAATCCTAGACTTTGTTGGACAATTCTGCGATTAATTTTTTGAAGCAGAGCCGGACTAATTCTTGAACGAAAATGAACCATCATTGACGGGTCAAAGGGCGCTTCATTTTGATAACTGTTTCGTCCAATAAAATACTGTAAATACGGATTTTCTTGGATTTGTTCAACGGTTTCTCGGTCACTAATACCCAATTTTTCTTTGATGATTAAAGCGCCCAGTGCTATCCGAAAAGATTTGGCTGTTGCCCCCATGTCTTCAGAAAAATTCTGGGCATATTCTGCCTCAAATTCTGACCACGGAATTAGCTTCGACAGAACAATCCACCGATTTTCTTCAGACAGCTGCCCCAATGAGGGAAGTTCAAAAACTTCTTCTGGCCCCAAGGCACTTTGTGATTTTCGATACATTTTCCTTTCGCCGATGCACAACAATTTCCCATTTTACCTCGTTTTCCTGTCTTTTGTGTCCGGGCAAGACTTCTTAAAACCTTGTCCCATAAGAATTTCGCGTTTTTTCAGCAAGCCCTAATTAAGGGACTAAAAGAGGTAACTAGAACAACAGGTACAACTCTTTATAAGCTGATGCTGACGGCTTTTTTTGTGTTGCTTTACCGCTACACAAATCAAGAAGATATTCTTGTAGGAAGTCCGATGCTGGGAAGGTCTGGGCGAGAATTTAAAGGAGTTGTGGGTTATTTCGTCAACCCTGCTGTTTTGCGGGCTTCTATTTCGGGAAACCTGACATTCCAAGATTTATTAGCTCAGGTCAGCACTCAAGTCAAGGCAGCCCAAAAGCATCAGGATTATCCATTTCCCCTTTTAGTCGAGCAACTTCAGCCTCAGCGAGACCCCAGTCGTTCTCCACTGTTTCAAGTCAGCTTTACTTGGCAAAAGCAACGGTGGTGCGAGTCAGGAAAAGAGTTAGGCTTGAAAATGGAGCCATATCCACTCGGTCATCAACGAGGAGCAAGTTCTGACTTGGATGTGATGATGATGGAAATGGGAGAAGTTCTCCTAGCAGGCTGGCAATACAATACTGACTTGTTTGATGAGGCTACTATCGCTCGGATGGCGAGACATTACCAGACTTTGCTGGAAGGAATCGTCGCCAATCCACAGCAGAAAATTTCAGAATTGCCTCTCCTGACACCAGCCGATCGCCACCAGCTATTAGTAGAGTGGAATAACACTGGGGCTGAATATCCACAGGATAAGTGCATCCATCAGTTATTTGAAGCACAAGTGGAACAATTCCCCAATGCTGTAGCTGTCGTGTTTGAAGGGGAGCAACTGACTTATCGAGAGTTGAATGCAAAAGCGAATCAGTTGGCGCACTACCTGCAAAGAATAGGTGTTGCTACAGAGGTGCTGGTAGGGATTTATGTAGAGCGCTCTGTGGAAATGGTAATCGGTTTATTAGGCATCCTCAAAGCTGGCGGTGCTTATGTGCCACTTGACCCAAATTATCCCTCAGAGCGCTTGGCTTTCATGCTAGAAGATTCCTCAGTGCCAGTGCTGCTGACTCAACAGAAGCTAGTCGAGAAACTTCCTCCAAATTCGGCTCGTGTTATCAGTTTAGACTCTGACTGGGAAGAAATTGCTACTTACAGCGAGGAAAACCCTTCGAGTGGCGTCAAGTCAAACAACTTGGCTTACGTTATCTACACATCTGGTTCTACAGGCAAACCCAAAGGCGTTGTAATCGAACACAGAGCACTCGTCAACTACACAACAGTTGCCCGTGCTGAATATGGCATCTAAGAGCGCGATCGCATTCTACAATTTTCCTCAATTAGTTTTGATGTTAGTGCCGAAGAAATCTATACCAGCCTGATTTCTGGTGCAATGTTGGTCTTGCGTACTGATACGATGCTGGACTCCCTTGAGGGATTTTTGCAGAAGTGTAACAGTTGGGAAATAACTATTCTGGCACTTCCTACAGCTTACTGGCAAGAACTCACCAGCTTCTTGAGTCAAGAAAAAGTTGCCCTTCCTCCATCATTGCGATTAATCATCATAGGTGGAGAAAAAGCATTACCGGAACGACTGAAAACTTGGTTTGAGTGTGTGGGGCAGCAAGTTCGTCTGGTAAATAATTATGGCCCAACAGAAACCACCATAGGAGCCACAATCTGCGAGTTATCGGTAGCCGACGCCACATTGAGGGAGTTGCCAATCGGTCGTCCCATTGGGAATGTCCAGACCTACATCTTAAATGAGAACCGGCAGCCCTTACCCATAGGCGTTCCGGGAGAGTTGCACATCGGCGGCGCTGGTTTGGCACGGGGATATCTCAATCGTCCCGAGTTGACCGATGAGCGGTTCATTCCCAACCCCTTTAGTGACTCTCCCACCGATCGGCTGTACAAAACTGGAGATTTGGTTCGTTACCTGAGCGACGGCAATATTGAATATGTGGGTCGGATAGATGACCAGGTAAAAATACGCGGTTTCCGAGTCGAAATAGGAGAAATCGAGGCAGCACTCAGTCAACATCCCAACTTGCTCTCTGTCGCAGTTGCGCTTCGAGAAGATATTCCCGGCCAAAAGAGCCTAGTCGCCTACATTGTCCCCGTTCAGGAGTCAGCACCCACTGTTAGCGAACTGCGCGACTTTCTCAAACAGCAGTTGCCTGATTACATGATTCCCAACGTTTTCGTTAGCCTACCGGCACTGCCAATAACACCCAATGGCAAAGTAGATCGCCGGGTGTTGCCAGCACCAGATATCAAGAGTTTGATTCAAACATTAGAGTTTGTCGCTCCTCAGACTCCAACAGAAGAATTAGTAGCATCTATCTGGAAAAAGGTTTTGGGAGTAGAGCAAGCAAGCGTCAACGATAATTTTTTTGAATTAGGTGGGCATTCGTTACTCGCGACTCAAGTCGTTTCCCAATTGAATTCTAGTTTAGGGCTGCATCTCCCTCTGTCTAAGCTGTTTGAGTTGCCAACGGTAGGCAGCCTTTCTAGCTATATTGATGCCACACTTTGGACAAGCGAAAACATCGAAAATATTAATACAAGTGACGAACGAGAGGAGTTTGAACTGTAATGGATATAGTTGAGTTTGTCAATTATCTACGCAAGCTGGATATTAACCTGTTTCTCGAAGGCGATCGCCTGCGCTGCAACGCTCCTCAAGGTGCTATCACCGCTGAACTGAAATCAGAAATGAGCGGAAGGAAATCTGAAATAATTGCCTTTTTACAACAAGCCAATATTCAAACCACTACCACGGCGATCGCGCCAATATCCAGAACAGAACAAAACAGCTTTCCTCTTTCCTTTGCCCAACAGGGACTCTGGTTCCTCGACCAATTACAGCCAAACAGTGCGTTTTACAATATCCCGTTCACCTTGCGTCTGAGCGGTCAGCTTAATATAGGGGCTTTAGAAAGCAGCATCAACGAAATTATCCAGAGGCATGAAGCCTTACGTACCAACTTCGCGACGGTAGAAAGTCAACCCGTCCAAGTTATTGCCTCAAGTCTCAATTGTCAGGTGCAAGTAGTCAACCTGTTACACCTGCCTGAAAGTGAACGAGAAAGCGAGGCGCAACGATGCGTAAATCAAGAAGCGAATCGGCCTTTTAACCTGGAGCGAGAGCCTTTATTTCGAGTTACTTTGCTACAGTTAGACCAAACAGAATACGTCTTGCTGTTCACCATGCACCACATTATTTCTGATGGGTGGTCACTGGGTGTATTTGTGAAAGAACTTATAGAACTTTACAAAGGATTTTGCACTGGAAACCCTACAAATTTACCCTTGTTGCCAATACAATATGCGGATTTTGCCGTTTGGCAGCGGCAGTGGTTAACGGGAGAAATACTCGAAACCCAACTTAGCTACTGGAAAGAACAAGTCTCAAATGCCCCGACTTTATTAGAATTGCCGAGAGACCGACCGAGACCGGCAGTTCAAACCTTCCGGGGAGGGTATCACCATGCAGTTCTTCCCCAGGAATTGAGCGCGGAACTTACCGCCTTGAGTAAGCGAGTGGGAGTTACGTTGTTTATAGCTCTTTTAGCGGCGTTTCAGACATTGCTCTACCGATACTCCGGGCAAGATGATATCGTAGTCGGTACGCCCGTAGCGGGTCGTAACCGAGAGGAACTCGAAGGACTAATTGGCTTTTTTGTCAATACCTTAGTGCTGCGTAACGACTTATCAGGTACCCCTACTTTTGAGCAGTTACTTAATCGAGTCCGGGAAGTGGCACTGCAAGCCTACGCCCATCAAGAACTGCCATTTGAGCAGTTGGTAGAGGCATTGCAACCAACGCGAGATTTAAGCTATTCGCCCCTGTTTCAGGTGATGTTTTCCCTCGAAGACGCTTTAGTACCTGCCGTAGAACTGCCTGAGTTATCAGTAAGTTCTTATCCCGTGGAAATCGGCACGGCTAAGTTTGATTTGAGCCTATCAATCGAGAATACCGCCTCTGGATTGATAGGAGTGTGGGAATACAATACTGACCTGTTTGATGAGGCCACCATCGCTCGGATGGCGGGACATTACCAGACTTTGCTGGAAGGAATCGCAGCCAATCCACAGCAGAAAATTTCAGAATTGCCCCTGCTGACACCCACAGAGCACCACCAGCTCTACGTCGAGTGGAACAACACTTTGACTGAGTATCCGCAGGATAAGTGCATCCATCAGTTATTTGAGGCGCAGGTTGAGCATTCACCGGACGCTGTAGCAGTGGTATTTGAAGGGGAGCAACTTACCTATCGAGAGTTAAATGCAAAGGCAAATCAGTTAGCGTACTACCTGCAAGGTTTGGGCGTAGGGCCAGAAGTATTGGGGGGCATCTGTGTAGAACCTTCCTTTGACACAGTTGTGGGAATTCTGAGCGTCTTTAAAGCCGGTGGTGCTTACGTTCCGCTCGACCCCGCGTATCCTCAAGAGCGCTTGGCTTTTATGCTGGAGGACTCCTCGGTGCCGGTTCTGCTCACTCAAAAGAAACTGGTTGAGAATCTGCCTCCAAATTCGGCTCGTGTTATCAGTTTAGACTCTGACTGGGAAGAAATGGGCTTTCATAGCAAGGAAAACCCCAGCAGCACAGTAATGCCGGATAACCTGGCTTACGTTATCTACACTTCAGGCTCTACAGGAAAACCTAAAGGCGTGTTATTAGCACACTCTGGGCTGTGCAATTTAGCCACAGCACAAAGCAAGCTATTCAACGTAAGCTCAAACAGTCGAATTCTTCAGTTTGCCTCGTTTAGCTTTGATGCCTCGGTTTCGGAAGTTGTCATGGCTTTGATATCGGGAGCAATACTCGTATTGGCTTTGCGGGATTCTTTAATGCCGGGGCCTGCTTTGACTGGGCTGCTGCGCGAGGAGGCCATCACCACTATTACCCTACCCCCGTCAGTTTTGGCGGTACTGCCTCCCGAAGAGTTTCCAGCATTGCAGACAATTATCGTCGCGGGAGAAGCCTGTCTTCCTGACCTCGTGGGACGTTGGGCATCAGGGCGTCAGTTTTTCAACGCTTACGGGCCAACAGAAGCCACCGTCTGCGCCACTGTTGGCCTTTGCAGTGACGGCAGTCGAAAACCTCCCATTGGGCGTCCCATTGCCAACACCCAAATCTATATTCTCGACCCTCACAACCAACCCGTTACCATCGGTGTTCCCGGAGAACTCCACATTGCGGGTGTGGGACTCGCCAAAGGTTATCTCAACCGTCCCGATCTGACTGATGAAAAATTCGTTCCCAACCCCTTTAGCAATAAACCCGATTCGCGCCTCTATAAAACCGGGGACTTAGCCCGTTATCTACCAGATGGCAATATCGAATACCTCGGTCGGATTGACAATCAGGTAAAAATTCGAGGTTTTCGCATCGAGCTCGGTGAGGTTGAAACTGTACTCGCACAGCATCCTAATGTGCGGGAAGTGGCAGTCATTGACCGAGAAGATACACCTGGAAACAAGCGTCTCGTGGCTTATATGGTTTCCAACCTCATCCCCGAGCGCATCCCATATCACACTGAATGCCAACTAGAAATCAACGGTAACGCGCTCAAAATTGAGACACAGGATATCTCCACCGGCGGCGTCGGTCTGATGGGTGTGCCAGTTCTTGATAAAGGTAGTAGCGTCCGCCTGCACCTGCAATTGCCTGGAGAAGACGAACCGCGCTGGCTTTCTGGAACAGTTGTTTGGTCGCATCCCCCACAGGCCGGAATTCGCCTTCAGCTTACACCGAACGAACAGGCTCAAATCCATCGAAGTGTAGGCTATCAGTTGGACAATCAAGAGTTGTGGAAAATTTTGCAGCGCACTGTGACTCGCAACCTACGCGGGTACTTGAAACAAAAACTGCCCGACTGTATGATACCGAGCGCCTTTGTACTGATGAAAGCGCTGCCGCTGACACCGAATGGCAAAATAGACCGTCGCGCTCTACCCGCACCCGATAGCTTCCACAACGAACAGGAAGATAAATTTGTTGCCCCTCGCACCCCGACTGAAGCAAAACTGGCAGCTATTTGGGCTGAAGTTCTGGGATTAAAAAGGGTTGGCATCAATGATAATTTCTTTGAATTGGGGGGACACTCCCTGCAAGCTGCCTTCCTGGTATCCAAGCTGTCAGTAGAGATAAATCTGAAAATTTCAGTCAAGCTTCTGTTTCAGCATCCCACTATAGCAAAATTAGCCGAAGCCATCGAGCCACTGCTCGTCACAGAGCCATCTGTCAATCGAGAAACCCTTCAAGCAAAGGTTGAAAACGCCGTGATCGCCTCTTTGCCCCAAACCACAGACTCCTCTCCATTTTTTAAACGAGAGCAGCGCTCCTTGCTCTCCTTGTTTGCTGTAGGAAAGGTGACCCCAGTTGATTCAGCCGCTCTGGGTTATCTTCCTCTTTCTCTCCTAAAAGAAACTACGTTGACTCGCCAGGAAATCAAAAATTGGTTGAGCAACCTTCCGATGTGGGATGCGGTTATGGAAACTAAATGGGGCCGAATAGCAGGTCTACTCCTCCCTATATTCGAGGATGAACTATACACAGACCAGCAAACTCTTGTAGAAATGGTTGTTGAATCTTTAGAAATGGCGGGGCGACTCGGTGCAAAAACTGTTTCTTTAACGGGTTTGATTCCCTCGGCAACGGATTACGGTTGTGCCATTGCCCAAGCGATTGAGGGGCGTACCGACTTACCCAAAATCACTACGGGACACGCTACTACCTGCTCTACTGTTGTTCTGACTATTAAGAAAATTTTGCAAATTAGCAATCGTTCTCTAGAAGGGGAGAAAGTCGCTTTCCTCGGATTGGGGTCTATTGGGATTAATACCCTGCGCTTGATGTTAAAATGCTTGCCGCATCCTCAATCGATTATACTGTGCGATATTTACAGTAAGCTGGAATCGCTCCAAAATCTTCAACGCGAACTGAGCGGTGATTTAGGATTTCAAGGTTATGTTCAAATCGCTACCTCTTCATCTTCATCGGAACTCCCACCAGAAATCTACGATGCTACCTTAATTATTGGGGCTACCAACGTCCCAGATATTCTCGACATCAAGCGAGTGAAACCGGGCACTTTAATTGTCGATGATTCTGGCCCACACTGCTTTTCTCCAGAACAGGCGATTCAGCGCTTTGAAGAACAGAAAGATATTCTGTTTACCGAAGGTGGAGCGCTTCACGCACCTGACCCGATAGAAACGGTCATCTACCTACCTGAATGGGTAAAAAATAACATGACTGAAAATGTATGGTCAGCTTATTTTGAGCCAACCAATCCCCTAAACATCATGGGCTGTGTTATGTCCAGTCTCCTCTCTTCTCGTTTTGACGATATGCAACCGACTGTAGGATTGCTGGATCTGGAAACTTGCGTGCAGCATTATCAAGGTTTAGAACGATTGGGCTTTCAGGCAGCCGACCTGCATTGTGAAGGCTATGTGTTGGAGGTAGAGCCGAAATCACCCCAAATAGCAGAAATTAGCCATGATGCGTAGTCTTAAAAATCTCCGACCCTTTCCAGGCGGAATGCGCGTTTTCCTTATAGTCTGGTTCGGACAACTAATATCCCTAATTGGGTCGGGTCTGACTAACTTCGCATTGGGAGTGTGGGTGTACCAGCGCACGGGTTCAGTCACCCAATTTTCGCTAATTTTGCTATTTGGTCTGCTCCCCAGTATCGTAGTTTCTCCGATCGCTGGGGCAATGGTTGACCGCTGGAACCGGCGATGGTGCATGATTCTATCGGACTCGGGCGCTGGTGTGACCACAGTGGCGATCGCCCTATTACTCGTTGCTGGCAACCTTCAGCTTTGGCACATCTATCTTGCTGTTGGTCTTAGTTCCGTCTTCAAAGCCTTTCAGTTACCCGCCTACACTGCTTCGACCTCTTTATTAGTACCGAAAGAACAGTTACCTCGGGCCAATGGCATGGTGCAATCAGCACAAGCCTGCGCCCAACTACTCTCGCCCCTGTTGGCAGGGGTCTTGCTGGGAATTATCCAGCTTGAAGGTGTGATTTTAGTTGACTTTGCAACTTTCCTATTTGCCCTCACCACGTTATTGTTAGTTCGCTTTCCTGATACTAAAACTGATGTCGTTCCAAAAGAGGAAAAAACTTCTCTCTGGCAAGAGGCGATGGAAGGCTCGACTTATATTTTTGGTTGCCCCGGACTTTTAGCCTTGCTAATTGTATTCGCCCTGGACAATTTTGTTGCCGGAACGGTTGAAGCTTTGCTCACCCCCTTGGTACTATCATTCACCTCTGTCACCGTTCTCGGAACTATTCAATCTATGGGTGGTGCGGGGATGCTAATTGGCAGTGTGGCTATCAGTATTTGGGGGGGAACTAAACCGCTCATCCGGGGCATCTTTGCTTTCGATATTCTCGCTCATTTGTGCATCCTAGCATTGGGATGGCGTACTGACGCCACACTTTTCTCATTAGCTATGTTTTTATTTTTTTTCAGCGTACCTATCATCAATAGCTCGGTTTTTACCATTTTGCTGAGAAAAGTGCCTCCGGCTATTCAAGGCCGGGTCTTCGCTACAATGCAAGCGCTCGCTCTGTCCTGTATCCCTCTGGCTTATGTTATAGCAGGCCCTCTAGCCGATCGCATCTTTGAACCTCTCATGGCGGCTGACGGTTTACTCGCAGGCAGCATCGGACAAATCCTGGGCGTGGGTCCAGGTCGCGGCATAGGCCTCCTATTTATTACGATGGAAATTATCGCCATATTGGTAACAGTTTCCATTTACCGCTATCCTCGCTTGTGGTTTATAGAACGCGAGTTGCCCGATGTGATTTAGTGAGGGTTCAGAAACCGGGTTTCTCCCATAAATCTTGGCTGTTGTTGTCAAAATTATCGCAAAAACCCGGTTTCTTTTGCCTCCAGAAACTGGGTTTTTTAAACCAATCTAAGCAAAAATTCCAACGAGCCCATGCGCTGAACACAACTGTTCCACTATTGGGAATTTTGATTTTCGCCGATGAGGTAAACAGCCTCCACCACAGGTGCATCCGGCCATAATTTCCCGCTTTCCTCATCCGCTGCTAACCCATGACTGCCATAATACCACTCTGGATTTACATTCAGCCGGAGCCTTTGAGGGTGAATCTCCGTAATGTCATTAAATCCCCCTTCATATCCCGCCACCACGACTCGCGTTTCTGGGTCAAACTGCGATAAAATATTAATTAATTCCCTGACATTCATCGGCTGATTAAACCTCTAATTCACTCACCAGGATAATTGTCATTTCTGTTACCCGCCTCAGTTGCCCATCATTGGTTAAAAACGCCTCACAGCCAGCTACCAAAGTAGATGCGGGTCACCCCTGTCAAAGCATCTTCAATCTTCATTTTTGCTTTCCAACAGGCGATCGCCATGTTGTTGTGCTTCCCCCCTTACCTCATTAACCCAATCTTGAGCATCCCGCCCCTCTAGTAAATTGGGCGCTATCCCCCTAAACTCACTCAGCTTGTGTTTTTTCGGTTTAACCGTTTGCCGCTTCAATTGCTCCGTTGCATGGCTAATCACCTCCAATTGTTCCTCTGGGTTCAGTTGCTCAATTTCCCGTAACACTTGCGCTAATAACGGACTCATAACTCCAACCTCCTGATATTTTTCTAACTCGTTACCTATAGTTTAGCAATTGCCACTACCGTTGCATCCATCTGGTTTATAAATTCAGCCAATTCTCTAAATTCAATCCCTCAACTCTCAACAAGTCACTATCATTAGAAACCAGGGTTAAACCTTTAATAATAGCGGTTGCGGCAATCAAAATATCTTCAGTTTGAATGGGTAAACCCCGCACTCTCAGGTTTGCATGAATTTCTGCGGCTTTCTGTAAAATTGCCAAATCATCCAATAAAATAATTGGATAAATTTGACAAATATTATTAAACCTTTGTCGTTGTTGGGGAGAATCCACAGCTAACAACCCTCGCTCTACTTCAAAATAAGTAATACAGCTAATAAATATTTCTCGATTTTGAGAGGTAACCGCCGCAACTCTTGAGAGGATTTTAGGATTGCGCTTAATCATCCCAGAAATAATGTTAGTATCCAATAAGTAATCCATCAAGCATGATTTATTAACCACCCTGCACCGCTTCATCAAATATGGCCATTTGAGCTGGGCTAAGTTCATCCCCTATTTTTGACAACATTTCTGTGGCCATAATCAAGCTGCACTGTTCTTTGAGCTGCCCATCCGGTATCCTATTAAATTCGGCAACTGGCAAATTTTGCCCAAAAACAAGGGTTAAATATTTAACCATTTCTGAATAGTCAATATCTTCTTTGAAAAATGGGTATTCTTCCATTAAACCCGTAACGATTTGCTCAATTCTCTGCCTCATGGATTGAGGGATAACATCGTTTGATAACATATTGACGACCTCTAACTAAATACACTGATGAGGATTTTCTGGTATTTTACTGAGTGACTACTGCTATCCCTGGAATCAACACCAGATGATCCTCTATCTATTATATCATCTGCTGATAACCCTAACCTTCTCCGCAATGACATTAGCTCCTTTCTCCATAAATACTTTCTCGGCTAATCGCTTCATCGGATAAAGATGACCGATCGCCCTGGTGACTCTGGGCCCATTCCCGAAATGCGTTGGCCCTTTCTGCTGGAGTGGCGGTTTCATAAAAAGGACGCTCTTTTCCCTCCGATGAAGTTTGCTCTTGCTGTGCTTTGAGCTTCTCCTCTAAAAGCGATCGCTCCTCTGGAGAAAGAGATTGAACAACTTGGGCTAAAGATTCCACTAATTTAATATTCATACATTCTCCTGTCATGCTGTGGTATAGAGCAGAAACTGGATTTCTTCAACAAATATAAGCGAAAATTCCCAAGATTGGGTTCCGGTTTTTGGTCCCGTAAGCTAAAGAAACCGGGTTTCTTTCATCTATCCCATCGCCGTTGATGAAATTATCTTACCGACTTGATGAAAGTATTCGTTCCTGACTCCTGTGGTGACGGGATGGAGGGCGATCGCAAACACAGTATGTTCATTTTTTCCAATATAGAGGCGATCGCATTCCGCCACTTTTATAAAGTCAACTCCGGCAACAAAGCGCCACCAGTCCATATAAACCGGATTAACACTATAAAATACAACCGCTTTGGGTTGGTACTCTGCAATTCGCTGGCGCAAATGTTCCGCCCGACGAGGAGCGTAATAACCCGTGTAAGTCTGTCGGTTAACTAATTCCAATAACTGGGAATGTTGAGCGTACAGCCAGTGACTTATTGAAGGGGAGGGCAGCGGCAGTAACTCAACCAAGCAATTCGTGCTGGTATGTCGTCCCCAGTTTTTTTGTTGATATTGGCGGACGTTTTCTCGATGAGTATCCAGCCCTTTTGCACTTAATTCCATCCGAATTAGCCGGTTCCAAGTCGGTTGCAGTCTTGGTTTTGGACCAAAATATCGCTCTGCACCGATTTGAGCGTGATAAGCCACGATATCTTCCAGCTCAAGCCTGCCTCGCCGATTCCAGTCATGAAGCCGTTGGCAAATATCAGTAAATGAATTCCCCCCGCCTTCTTCCATACCGACAAACCAATAATCCCCCGTGTAGGTGCCATACCCATAAAATCTCTGCATGAAATCTTGCAGCAGTTCATCATCGAATTTGAGTGATACGGACATCCAGCTTCTCCCGAGAGAATGGCCCCTTAAATATAGGCCCCGCTCCATCAGGGCGTCAAGTGTCACTTCCGGGAAAGAGTCCCTATTTAGAGCTCTGCACCCCATCTCCTGCCCGTTGTGACCAGCATCACCTAACCTCGTGTGTCAAGTCACTGCAACACTTCTTAACATTGCGTTACATTTATTTACATAAGCACACCGAGGAAAAACGAAATGTACACCAGCACTGACGAAAAGGGAATCTTAAACAACTTTGCCACCGAACCCAAGCTCTACCACGCTGAGTATCCCTCTCCTGAGCAACAAAAGCGCTACATCGCTTACGGTGCGGCCTCTGCTTTACTTGTAGCCCTGACGATTTTTACCGCAGTCGCCATCAGCTAATTTAAACCGGCTGACTTTCGTCGGATGTGATTACCATCACGGACTATCCCGCGTCAAGTCACTGCAATACTTCTTAACATTCAGTTACATTTATTTACATAAGCCCGCGAGGAAAAACGAAATGTACACCAGCACTGACGAAAAAGGACTCTTAAACAACTTTGCAACTGAGCCGAAAATTTATCCTGCCGAGTATCCCTCCCCGGAGCAACAAAAGCGCTACATTGCTTACGGTGCGGCATCTCTATTGCTTGTGGCCCTGACGATTTTTACCGCAGTCGCCATCAGCTAATCCTCAAGTTTCGATTCAACTCTCCTCTATAAAGCGTCCCTACTGGTTAGGGGCCTTTTTTTTTGGTTTGGGGAAATTGTCAGCGATCGCCTGTTCCCGTAAGATGGCAACTAGCGGCACTGACAACAATCCACCCTTTATGACTGACACAATTTTTAGTAAAATCATCCGCCGGGAAATTCCGGCTGATATCGTTTATGAGGATAACTTGTGCCTGGCCTTCCGAGATGTCAATCCTCAAGCGCCGGTTCATGTCTTGGTAATTCCCAAGGAACCGATCGCCAAATTATCCGATGCCGAGTCCAACCATCATGCCTTGATGGGTCATTTGCTCTTAACCGTTAAGCGCGTCGCCGAACAACTGGAACTCAAAAATGGCTATCGCGTAGTGATTAACTGCGGTGAGGATGGGGGTCAAACAGTGAATCATTTACACCTGCATATACTCGCCGGACGGTCCCTCGGGTGGCCTCCCGGATGAGGCAACGGTAGATTTTGCTCAATTCTCGGGGCAATTGACCCATTGCCCCGGGCCCTAGACAATGGTTTTGAGACTATGGGCCGCTTCATTGAGCTTTTGAATCCCGACTTTCGTTTGGGTAATCCCACTCGCGGTTTGGACTGCGCCTTGATTGAGATTATTCATCGCTTCAACCACCTCTTGAATGGCGATCGCTTGCTGTTTAGCCGTTAATGAAATTTGTTGATTGTTGACCACAACCTCATTGACCGCTGCTAGGGAATTTTGTTGATTTTGTAACACCACCTCGTTAATCGCTTGAACAACCCCTTCCGAGGATTTTAAAACGATTTCCTCGATCGCCTCGGTGACCTTAATAAAAGCATCTGCCGTATCGCGGGACAATTCGATGCCTGTTTCGGCAGTTTTGCGCCCTTCATCAGTTACCATCACCGTAGAATTAATCGCACTCTGAATCGCAAACACCAGTTGATTAATCTTCTCAGCAGATTTTTTACTTTGGTCTGCCAGCTTTCTAATTTCCGTTGCAACCACGCCAAATCCTTTGCCATGTTCTCCGGCGCGGACGGCTTCTACAGCAGCATTGAGAGAGAGCATATTGGTTTGATTTGCCAAATCACTGACGAGATTCGTAATCGAGCCAATTTGATTGGTTTGTTCACTCAACCGCAAGATTTGCTCGGCGATCGCCCCGACTTTTTCCTTTAAAATAGACATTCCCTCTAAAGTCCGACCCACGGTTTTGTTGCCACCTTCGGCTAAAGTCAGGACCTGGCGGGACCCTTGGGCGGAAGACTCCGCTAAGGATAAGACATCTCGCGCACCCACCACGGATGATTCCGCTAATCCTAAAATTTGACGGGCATTCTCTGCGGCAGACTCTGCTTGTTCCACGGTTTGCGCGGAAGAAACCCCCAGTTGATGCATGGTGCTCGTGGTTTGATTAGCAGAAGAAGCTTGATAGCTGGCACTGCGTTCTTGTTGTTCCACCGTAGCGGAGATTTCGCTGGAAGAGGTGACGATCGCATTCACCGTTTCATTAATGGTTAGATTGGTTTTGGCGATCGTTGACCAAATCAAAGAAGCAGCCACAGTCCCTAAGAACAAAGATAATAAGGTAGTGACGATTGCCGCCCCAATTAAAAATCGGATACTTTCCTGGGCTTGGTCTGTATAGTCATCCAGGATCTTCTGCTCATTATCATTAAAAATTCCCCCTAGGTTATCCAGCCTTCCCACCAGTGTTTTGGACTCTCGCAAGTAGAGATTGACGGCTTCATCATGTCTATTTCCATTTTTTAATTCAATGGTTCTTTGAGACATCTGATAATACTCTTGACCGGCCAGAATCATGGATCTATAAATTTCTTGTTGTTCCGGCTCTTGGATTAGAGGTTCTACTATCCTAGCGGCAGTATCATACCGTTCTTTTTGGTTCTGAAATTCTAATAAAGCCTCTTCGCTCTGTATTAGTAAATATCCGCGAACTTGCCGCGCCATCATCGCGGTGCTCAACACCATCTCATCGGTGTAAGATAAAATTCTTTGCGCTCTACTCACCTCCTTGAATTTTCCCGATATTTCACTCATTACGGAATATACCAACCCACTAAATACCACAATTAAGAAGACCGGAATTGAAAAGCCCAAAAAAATGCGGCCTCTTAACTTCAAATCTTTGAACATGGGGGCAGTCTCCTTCAGCCAATGGCTCCTATCTCTGGTCCTAAAAATATTGTAGCTAACCCCCCAGAGTTTAGACAGGGATTCGGATCCTTTTGAAGGAAAGAGGAAGAAGCATAAATTTAACCCAATAGGTGGACGTACTTAGGGGGAAATATTTTGAATGCCGACTGTCTACCTCCAAAAAAGTGCCGTTATTCCGAGGGAGAAAATCCCGGAAATTATCGGAAATATTACTTAGACCAAGGCATTCAAATTTTGGGCCGTTTCATTTAATTTATGAATGCCGATTTTGGTTTGGTTAATGCCGTTGACGGTTTCTACGGCACCTTGGTTGAGGTCGTTCATGGCGGTGACCACCTGGTTAATGGCGACCGCTTGCTGTTTGGTGGTCAGGGAAATTTGCCGAGAGTTGAGAACGACATCATTAATGGCATTCAGGGAGGCTTGTTGATTGGTCAAAATCACGTCATTAATCGCTTCGGTGACCTTGGAGAAGGCTTCGGCGGTTTCCCGAGAGAGGATGATGCTTTCCTGGGCTTTTCTTTTGCCATCTTCCGTGACGGTGACCGTTGAATTAATGGCAGATTCTATATTAATGATCAGGGTACTAATTTTTTGGGCTGAGGTTTTACTTTGGTCGGCCAGTTTGCGAATTTCTGTAGCAATAACGCTAAATCCCTTGCCATTTTCTCCGGCCCGAACGGCTTCTACGGCGGCATTGAGGGCCAACATATTAGTTTGTCCGGCGAGGTCACTGACGAGACTGGTAATGTTACTAATTTGGTTGGTTTGCTCACTCAATCGGAGAATTTGGAGGGCAATGGCTTCTACTTTGTCGGTTAAAACTTGCATTCCTTCCTGAGTGCGCTCCACTGCTTGGATGCCGCGATCGGCAAGGGTTAAGACGTCTTGAGCGCCTTGCACTGAAGATTCTGCAAGCTGCAAGACTTGATTGGCGTTGTTTTCAGAGAATTGGGCTTGTTCTGCGGTGAGGGTGGAGGAGGAGCCTAATTCGGTCATTGTGGCACTGGTTTCGTTGACTGAGGTGGCTTGTTGAGAGAGGGTGCGTTCATGTTGCTCAACGGTGGAGGCAATTTGGGTGGATGCGGAGGCGATCGCATTGGTTTCTTGGCGGATAACTCGGGCAATGCTGGAGGAAATAATCAGGGCCACGATGACTGCAATGCCCACTAAGAAGAAACAGCCCAGGGTGATCCAGAACAGTAAGACTTGTAAGGTATGAATTGATTGTTCATTTTCTTCTAAAAGTAAGGTTTTTTGCTTAGTTTCAAACTCATTGGTAAGCTCTTTAAATCGAGTCACTAACCGGGTGCCATTTTTTTCAGTCCACACCGTGATTGCCTCCTCCTTTTTCCCGGCATCGTACAGCGTTCTAACCTCGGTAAAGAACATGATGTAGTTTTTAGTTAGGTCAATCATCTCCAGAATCACTTCTCGATCTTCGGGAAGCACATACAGTTCTTTTGCTTCCTCCATCAGGTTTTCAAAGTCGCTGACTGCGCTATAATATCGGTTGAGATATTCTGGATTTCCATTGACAAGATACCCCCGGGCCTCTCTGACTAGCCCTAATGCAGTATGGGTGATATCATTTAAGGTCAGGAGCCGGGCTTGAATCACTTCAACCTTTTCAAAAGACCGACTGACTTTTTGGGCGGATTGATAGGTGACAACCATAAATCCGGCGATGGCGATCGCGATGGGGATGCCATATCCCAATACCATCTGATTTCGGAGCTTTAAATTAGCAAACATAGTCGGTGATTTTCCTTTTTTAATACAACAAAATAATGACTTAATGTCAATCTTTTAGTCATTGCTGCATTGACCTAAAAAGTAAAAATGCACTAGCTAAATAGGTTTAGATCTGTGCTGAGTCGAGTGAAGTGCAGCTACATCCCCGGTCTTCAGTCCTTTCAGGCTTAAAATCACTCCCTGATGAAGAGTGAATCCTTCGGTCAGCCATCTCCCTGAAGGTTTGATAATGTTCCTGCCGCTCATGATTCGATTTGAACCTCCTCATTTTACAGCAGTCAGCCGACTATAAAACCCCAGCCCGATTAGGGATAGAATTTTAACTCAATCCGCCTTAATTTTCCGATTTAACCCACATTTACACTCTCTATTATTATCGCCCCAAATGGGGACAAACATCCCAAGCATTCAGGATAGTTTACAATTCGCATTATCTTTTAACAATTTTTGAGAGAGTTTTTTGTTTCTATCCACTAAAACCTTGTGACAGTCAGGGTTTTCCCGGAGACCCAAGCTTCAAGGCCCCTGATTGTAGGCCGCCTAAATCATGTTTTCCCAAACCCGGGTTTATGCCCTAAACTGCTCCATATTCTGAAGAACGGGTTGAGTTCTTCAGATCATTGATCCCTGATTGGAGATAAATGATTAAGGATTAGACCTCTTACAAAAAAAAGGATTGATCCCCCCAACCCCCCTTAGTTCCCCCTCCCGTCCCCCTTAAGAAGGGGGAAGCCAGAGGAATAAATGTTTAATTTCTGGGGGGCTTTAAAGAATTTTGCAAGAGGTCTATTGTTGAGACTCCATGACTGACTCTGACTCCCTCGGGAATCAACCCCATCTCAACTCGTGGAGTGAATCACCTTCTCCTGTGGTTGGATAGGATATTAGCTAAAGCATTTCTAACTGTCTTTGAACCCTATAGCCCAATGGCGATCGCAATTGATTTTGGCACAAGCAACACCGTCATCTCGCGCTGGAATAGTGCAACCCAGCAACCGGAAACCCTGAAACTACCGGGATTATCCTGGCAGTTGGGTCAAAATCCACCCTTAATTCCTAGCTTACTCTATGTCGAGAACGCCACAAAACAACAAGTGGCGATCGCGCAACAAGTCCGCGATAAGGGCCTGGACCTCAAAACGGACCCCCGGTTCTTCCGCAGCTTTAAACGCGGCATCGGCACCGATATCCAGGGGTTCCTTCCGGAACTCGATGGCGAAATCGTCACCTTTGAAAAAGTCGGCGAATGGTTCCTCACCGGACTCGTGGACTCCCTGCGCCAAATCCCGCTTCCCGTAGACTCCTTAATCTTAACCGTTCCCGTGGATAGCTTTGAAGCCTATCGCCACTGGTTGGGACAAGTCTGCCAATCCCTGCAAGTCGAACAAGTCCGCATCATCGATGAACCCACCGCTGCTGCCTTGGGATATGGACTCACCGATGGCGAAAACTTGCTCGTTGTAGACTTTGGCGGTGGAACCCTGGATTTATCCTTAGTTCAACTGGATAAAACTGCCGGGAAACAACCCCTAGGATTTCTGCTCAAATGGGGGGATAAACTATTTGCGGAAAGTTCCGGACAAAAAGTCAAAACTGCTCGGGTTTTAGCCAAAGCGGGGAAGAACTTAGGGGGAACTGATTTAGATAATTGGTTAGTGGATTATTTTGCCGAAACTCAAGGCATGGCCAAAACGCCGCTAACAACGCGCTTGGCAGAACGATTGAAAATTCAACTTTCTTTACAAAAACAAGCGAAAGAGGTTTATTTTAATGATGAAACTTTGGAGACTTATTCCTTAGAATTAGACCGCAGTGGTTTTGAGGAAATTCTGGCGAGTCATCAGTTTTTTGAATCTTTGGATGATGCCATGAATCAGGTGAGTCAACAAGCGCGGCGTCAGGGATTGGATTTTGCTGATATTGATGCGGTGTTGTTGGTAGGGGGAACAGCACTGATTCCAGCGGTTCAGGACTGGGTGAAGCAATATTTTGATGAGAGCAAGATTCGGTGCGATCGCCCGTTTGAAGCGGTTGCTCAAGGTGCCCTGCAACTGAGTCAAGGCATAGAAATCAAAGATTTCCTCTATCATAGTTATGGCATCCGCTACTGGGACCGACGCAATCAATGCCATAATTGGCATCCCTTAGTCCGGGAAGGACAACCCTATCCCATGAGTGAACCCGTGGAATTAATGCTCGGTGCATCCTTGGAGAATCAGCCGAGTATTGAGTTAATTATTGGGGAATTAGGAGTAGAGACGGGAGGGACGGAGGTGTATTTTGATGGCGATCGCCTAGTAACTAAGCGACTGGAAACTGGCAAAATAGCGGTGCAACCCCTGAATGATAAAGAGGGGGCCAGAAGTATTGCCAAGCTCAATCCTCCGGGACATCCGGGAAGCGATCGGGTCAAGGTTTTATTTCAAGTCGATGAACAGCGCTTTTTGCGAATTACGGTGGAAGATTTATTTACTAATCAAATCTTATTGGAGGACCAAGCGGTGGTTCAATTGAGTTAAATAATAGAGCGGTTCTCGAACTCATGAGGTACAGATTGCACTCAGGAGTGGGTTGATAGCAACGGTGTGGAGTGCGAGCATCTTGCTCGCACTCCAGAATAACGACTAAAGTCGTTACTACGAACAGAAGAAGGATTTTCTTAGTTTGTAGTAACGACTTTAGTCGTTTCCGGATTAACGATTGAAGTCGTTACTACGAACAGAAGAAGGATTTTCTTAGTTTGTAGTAACGACTTTAGTCGTTTCCGGATTAACGACTAAAGTCGTTACTACGAACGGAAGAAGGATTTTCTTAGTTTGTAGTAACGACTTTAGTCGTTTCCGGATTAACGATTGAAGTCGTTACTACAAACAGAAGAAGGATTTTCTTAGTTTGTAGTAACGACTTTAGTCGTTTCCGGATTAACGACTGAAGTCGTTACTACGAACGGAAGAAGGATTTTCTTAGTTTGTAGTAACGACTTTAGTCGTTTCCGGATTAACGACTAAAGTCGTTACTACGAACAGAAGAAGGATTTTCTTAGTTTGTAGTAACGACTTTAGTCGTTTCCGGATTAATTACAGCTAAATCTTCCCTTAATAATGAACCACAATTGGCGTTCCCACTTCGGCCCAATTAAATAACCATTCAGCGTGATTAACCGCGACATTGGTACAACCGTGACTCATGGGCGTGCCAAAATTGTTATGCCAATAGGTACCATGAATGGCATAACCGCCATAGTAGTACATCGTAAACGGAACGTCCGGAACATCGTATGTGTCTCCTTGCATCCGGGTGACTTCATACTTGGTTTGAACGGCAAAGGTACCTGGAGGAGTCAAATGCCCTTCTTTCCCTGTAGAAACACTGACGGCATAGACGACTTTATTGCCTTCCCATGCCATTAATTTTTGTTCCGTGAGGTCAATTTGAATCCAGCGATCCGGAGAGGATTGCAGATCGAGCATCATTCGGGCAATCCGGTCATGTTCTACTGCTTGAGCAACTTGGGGTTGAGAAAACCCACAGAAAGCAGAGAGGGTCACGGCAGTGATTGCGCCCAACAAACGAACGGGACTCAGACGGATGCAGCTGATGTTTTTTTTCATGACAATTGATATCTCCTACAGACTTGTTGAAAACGGGGTTTTGTGTTAAAAAGGCGTAAGTTGGGGGATTGGGACTGTGATTTGAGAGTTAGCTACAATCCCGAACGGGTTAATTTCCAAAGGAGCTGATCTCATTATTATTAAAGTTTTGGATAGAAAAGGTCAAGATTCGGGCCTGGTCCGAGATAGCGTCCCAATCTTGGTCGGCAATCAGTTTTTTGGGAAATAAATCCCCAGAGAGTCCGACAGCGATCGCCCCGGCTTTGAGAAAATGGATGGCATTCTGGAGATTGACCCCGCCGGTGGGAATTAAGGGAATATGACCGAGGGGGCCGTGAAGACTTTGGATATAGTGCGGGCCACCCACTGCTGAGATAGGAAAGACTTTAACGCAATTGGCCCCGGCGTGCCAAGCAGTGACGATTTCCGTCGGAGAAAGGGCCCCAGGGATGATGGGAATTCCAGAAGCAGCAGCGACTTGAATCAGGGCCGGTTCAGTGTGGGGGGTAAACAGGAATTGAGCTCCGGCAGCGATCGCCCGATGCAAATCCACCTGATTTAACAGAGTGCCAGTGCCAATCGTACATTGGGGTAAATCCGATCGCAGGATATCAATCAGGTCCTCAGGGCGATCGCTATTCCAGGTAATTTCAATCAGGTGAATCCCGCCTCTGGCAACCGCCCGGGCCATTTCATACCCCAATTCAAAGGTGGCAGCACGAATCACCGCGATCGCACGGTGTTGTTGTAACAATTTTAACCAAGACTTTTCAGACATCATCCTTTGACGTTTCTACAATCTGGCCTCTTGGGAGCATTCAGACCCCTTAATATCTCAACCATTGCTGGCCTCCACCTGTGATTCAGGCTTCGTCAGACGCTTCCCCCCTTTCGTCAGCACTCCTTGTTATCGTAATGGAAGGAGCGTACCGAAGAGATCATCAAGAGGCGATCGCGAAGATTTTCTGGCCGTCGCCGTTCAACCCCCTTCCCCCACTCTGCCCAGTTCGTCTGTACCCGATAACACAATTTACGGACCTGTGACTGTTACCCTCAGTTGTCAAGATTCCCGCTTAATTAATTCATCGGGATGATATCAACACCTTAGAATTAAGTCTAATATTAAAAAGTCCAGGCATCCCTGACCAGCCTATTATCGCCGGGATATTGCAAGCCCGTAGCCATGCATGAGCTACTGTATCAACCCCTCCTGTCCCAGACCCACAGACCCCTTAAATGCCAAGAATCGCATTTGTCGCCAATGCGGTTCGGAACTTGTTGTGGCAGGACGCTATCGCATCGTCAAACTCCTAGGGACTGGCGGGTTTGGACAAACCTTTGAAGTAGACGATCGCGGGTTTCCCAAGGTCTTGAAAGTCCTCACGGAACAAAATCCCAAGGCGATTACCTTATTTCAACAAGAAGCCGCAGTTTTACAGCGCCTCAGACACCCCGGCATTCCAGCAGTGGAACCGGGCGGTTATTTTACCTTTACCCCTCGATATAGCAAGACCCCAGTCCATTGCCTGGTGATGGAAAAAATTCAGGGTCAGAATTTGGAGGAATGGTTAGCCAGTCGTAACCATGAACCGATTACCCAACAACAGGCAGTCGGATGGTTATTACAACTAACAGAAATCTTGCATCAAGTTCACAATCAGCAGTATTTTCATCGCGATATTAAACCGGCCAATATTATGCTGCGCGACCCCGCGCAAATCAAAGCGTTCGGAACTGAACAATTAACCTTAATAGACTTTGGTTCCGCCCGGGAAGTCAGCGGCACCTATCTGGCAAAAATGGCCGTAGGAAAACAGGGAACGGTGATTTCTTCTAAAGGATATGCACCGCCGGAACAGGAAAATGGTAAACCCGTTCCCCAGTCGGATTTCTTTGGGTTGGGACGGACATTTGTGCAGCTACTCACGGGGAAACATCCCCTAGATTTTTATGACCCGCTCAATGATGAATTGCGCTGGCGACAGGCGGCCCCTCATATTTCCCCAAAATTAGCAGATTTTATCGATGAATTGATGGCGCGGTTACCGGGAAAACGCCCCCAAAGTACCGAGGTGATTTTGCAACGGTTAGGGGAACTTGATGTGATGTTGCATCAGAGGAGGAAATCTCGGGGCCAGTTCATGGTGTTGAAGCCCCCAAATCGACTGCTAGATAAGCTGGAACAGTGGAAAATGCAATTGGTCTTAGGAGGCGGGGTGGTCCTGTTTGGGGTGGTTGCCGTCACTCAGGTGAATGTGTATCGGCTTGGACTCTCTAGCATCGGGAATGCGGGGGCCGTGGCAGAGCAATCTGCTTTGGAGGTGACTCAGGAGGTTTTGCCCGTTCCCGAGAATGGGGGAGAAACTGCTGTCGCCTCGGTTAATTTCCCAGAAAATTCGGCCCCAGTTAAAGCAGGTTCAGGGAAAATATCCCCTTCTTCACCGTCGGGCAACCGAGAGTTATCCCGAACAATTGCGGTTAATGATATCAAGTTGTCAAATACTTTAACGGGACATTCTCAAGACGTGCGATCGGTAGCGGTGAGTCCCGATGGACGGGCGATCGCCTCGGGGAGTTTTGATGGCACGATTAAAATTTGGAATTTAGAAACCGGCGCTTTAATTCGCACCTTAACTGGACATTCCGATGCCGGAGAAATGGTTTCATCGGTGGCGATCGCCCCCAATGGAACGCTCTTGGTTAGTAGTAGCAATGGGTACGGCGGAACGATTAAAATTTGGAATTTAGCTACTGGAGAATTATTATCTACCATTCCTGGGACATCTTTGGGAATTTCTTCCATTGCCATTAGTCCCGATAGTAAACTTCTAGCCAGTGGTTCGGAAGAGGGGAATATTTACCTGTGGAATCTGGACTCCGGGGAAGCCATTGGAACCTTAAACGGTCATTTAGGAACCGTCTTTTCTGTAGTGTTCAGTCCCGATGGTCAAACCCTAGCCAGTGCTTCTGAGGATGGTTCGATTAAATTATGGCCCGTTGCCAATCAACCCACGGAATCTGGATTAGCACAAACGGAAAACCGGCATCTCTCCGGCCATGTGGGGACCGTGTTTTCGGTGGCGTTTAGTCCCAATGGCAAAATGCTGGCGTCAGGGAGTGCAGACAATACGATTAAATTATGGGATTTGAGTAAAGGTCAAGAAATTAGTTCATTCTCGGGTCATGCTGGAACGATGTTTTCTGTGGCATTTAGTCCCGATGGTAACACGATCGCGGGAGGTACGTTAACGGGTCGAATTAAACTCTGGAATTTAGCCAGTGGAGAATTGGTAGAAACTTTATCCGGACATTCGCGATGGGTTGAATCCATTGTGTTCAGTCCCGATGGGGGTAGACTCGCTTCCGGCAGTGGCGATCGCACCATTCGGATCTGGGGAATTCGATAAACTGTATTCAATTGAGCCAGTAGATTAACGTTTTGTTGTTAAGTATTCGGCGATGTTTGTATTGCACCCTTTAGGACAGCCAGACCCATAAAGGAAAAAGAGTTGCTCTTGAAAATAGACCGGACATCAATTCTAACAATCAGACTACGAGCGATCGTCGCAGCGACGGCCATCATGAAGACCACAGCGGGACTCATTGGACATTAAAATCTCAGCAGTGCGATCGGACTCCACCCCTTGCAGCGAAGTAGAAGCAAATCCAGCGAATTGCACAGCAGCCGTAGAAACCAACAGACCGAACAGTAAGACCGAGGTAGATAAACGCATGATTGACTTCCTTCCGTTTTAGATTGACTTTCTATAACGGAGAATAGCGAGACCCACCCTGTGGCGTCTCCTACTGTGGTGTCACTTTCAAGAGCGTCTACCCACCCGCAACCCAGGTTCTAGGCGGATAATCTCTCCCCATCGGAAAAGGACTGTGCCATCTGGACAACTGGTTGTTGATTCTGCTGATGTCCCCAGTAGCGAGCAATACCGGAACTCTCATTCTGTAACGAGAGACACCTTCCTTTTGACTTAGGGGTGCTTCCTCTTTTTGGTAGATGACTCATCCGGGGAGCAGGAGCCAGACTAAAGTGTTAGAAAACATTACAAGAGGATGAGTTTATGTCTGGAAATGGAAATGGACATGGCATCGCCAATCTGGAGTACGATTTGCTGACCGTCATGCAAAACAAGTGTGAAGCGGTGAATGCTTACGATACTTACATTGAAGATGCTCAAGCCGCCGGATCACAGCCTTGCGTGGAACTGTTGCAAAAGCTCAAGGAATCGGAAATGCAGCAAGTCCAAGAGCTCCGCCAACATCTGCAAAAGGTGATGCAAACCGCCTAATGCCGATCGCCTGGAGATGGAATGGATTCTTCCACGGTTCGGATCACGATTTCAAGGGAATCCGCAGATGCTTTTTCATCGGTAACAATAACAACAAGTGTGGGAAAACCCATTTCAAACTTCTCCAATAAAAAAAGTCGGGGAGATTCTGGACCTTATCCCAGGAATTCCCCGACTTTTTTATTGCTCAAGCTCAATCAAGGCTGTGTTTTTAATTAATCATCAACCCTCAATTGCTCGATAGTCAATTAGGCGATCGCCGCCATCTTCACATCGTTGTTGGCTAACAAATCTTGCAATTCATCGGCATCAACGGTTTCTTTCTCAATCAAGAGTTGAGACAGTTTATCCAAAACCTCACGGTTGGAAACGAGCACCTCTTTAGCGCGTCCGTAGGCTTGTTCCACCAGGTTGCGGACTTCATCATCAATTGCTGCAGCGGTTTCTTCAGAGAAATCACGTTCCGCCATGATATCGCGACCGAGGAACATATTGCCTTGCTGACGACCGAGGGCCACGGGACCCAGGCGATCGCTCATCCCAAAGCGAGTCACCATCTGCCGTGCGACTCGTGCCACCTGTTGCAAGTCATTGGAAGCACCCGTGGTGACTTCTTCCTCACCGAAGACAATTTCTTCCGCAATCCGACCGCCAAGGGCCACTGCCATCTGATTTTGCAGATAGGACCGGCTGTAGAGACCGGAATCCATGCGTTCTTCACTGGGGGTAAACCAGGTTAACCCACCAGCACGTCCCCGAGGAATAATGCTGATTTTTTGCACTGGGTCATAATCCGGCATTAAGGCACCGACTAAAGCATGACCCGCTTCATGGTAAGCAACCAGGGTTTTGCGTTTTTCGCTCATCACCCGGTCTTTTTTCTCCGGTCCGGCAAGGACGCGATCGATGGCATCATTGATTTCATCCATCGAAATTTCGGTCAAATTGCGTCGCGCAGCCAGAATTGCGGCTTCATTGAGCAGGTTAGACAGGTCAGCACCTGTGAAACCGGGAGTCCGACGGGCGATTTTGTCTAGGTCCACATCCTTTGCTAGGGTTTTACCACGAGCATGGACGTTGAGGATTTCCCGACGACCCGCATAGTCAGGGCGATCGACCACAACTTGGCGATCGAAACGACCCGGACGCAATAAAGCGGCATCGAGGACATCAGGACGGTTGGTAGCAGCAATAATAATGATCCCGGTGTTGCCTTCAAACCCATCCATTTCCGTCAGGAGTTGGTTGAGGGTTTGTTCGCGCTCATCGTTGCCACCGCCTAAACCGGCACCCCGTTGACGACCCACGGCGTCAATTTCATCGATAAAGACGATACAAGGAGCGTTGGATTTGGCTTGTTCAAACAAATCACGCACGCGAGAGGCACCGACCCCCACAAACATTTCCACAAATTCTGAGCCAGAGATGGAGAAGAAGGGGACGCCTGCTTCACCCGCGACGGCTTTTGCCAGGAGGGTTTTGCCGGTTCCCGGAGGGCCGACTAATAAAACACCTTTGGGAATCTTGGCGCCAACGGCAGTAAAGCGATCGGCATTTTTCAGGAAGTCTACCACTTCGCTCAGTTCTAGCTTGGCTTGCTCAATCCCGGCGACATCCCCGAAGGTGACTTGGGTTTGGGGTTCCATTTGCACCCGTGCTTTCGATTTACCAAAGTTCATCGCTTGAGAACCCGGTCCATTTTGAGCACGACGGAGCAAGAAGACTAAGCCCACTAAGAGGAGAACAGGGAAGAATAAGCTACTGAGTGCTTTGAACCAGAAGCCTTCATCGCCTTGGGGGGAGACTTCAATATTGACCCGGTGGTCCGTGAGGATGTTGAGAAGTTCCGGGTCATTGGGTAAATTGACTACGACCTTTTTGCCATCCTGAGCGGTGACTCTGGCTCGGGAGCGATCGGAGCTAATGACAACTTTATCAATGCGGTTGTTTTGAACTTCCTGGATAAACTGACTGTAGCGCCAGGTTTCCTCAGTTGATGTTTGATTTTCAAAAAATGTGGTTGCCAAGAAGATGACAACGATCGCCAGCATTGCGTATAGTCCGGCGTTTCTCCATTTTTTATTCACCAGCGGTCCTCCTAGTTCTGGATTGGGGGGTGTTTGGGGTATTTTTATTCTACTCTGTTAACTAATGTTAACGTATTATCAGAATTTGCGGGGCAACTACCCCAGGAAAATCTGACGCAATTGGCTGAACCCTTTATGGGATGAGGGATAAAGGCGAGTTTGGTTTTCTGAGAAGACTTCAGCTAGAGGGATGACTTCTACCACACTATTACTATAGGCTAAGGCTTCAAACCCGCTCACCACTTCGGCTGTCCAGGGTTCGAGGATGGCAGGATGATCTTGAGTGTTGAGGCAGTTGATAAGTTGCGATCGCATCACCCCGGGTAAAATCCCTACCTCGATAGGCGGAGTCCACCACCGCCCCTCCCGCCATCCCCACAGATTTCCCGTACTGGTTTCCAACCAATTCCCCTGACCATCAATGAGGATAGCTTCCTGACAACCCTGCCGTTGAGCCGCTTGCAACGCTAACCAAGCGGAGAGATAGTTGCCGGTTTTATGGGTCGGGAGCGATCGCCTAAACAAAGAATCCCCCGCCACCCAAGCCTTCACCCCAACTTCTTGACGAATCGCCAACTCCTGTGGTAAAATTCGCCCTATAATTAATTCTCTCCCATCCGGGAAAATCGAAATCCGCAAAACCGGCCACGAAGCCATCATCAACTCCGCCCCCTCCCGCACCCGCTCCCAATCCGGTTCAGGCCACTGAAAGGGTTCCAGAGAGGATTTCAACCGCCGACAGTGCGCCTGCCATGCAGTCAAGGGAGAATCCAAGGATTGTTCATAAACCCGTAGAGTGGTGAAAACAGTGGCACCGTAGAGGAGAGCCGGGTCAGCGATCGAGAGTTCGATGGTGCTAGAGTCGTGCAGATTGCCGTTGTAGAAGAACATGACACGAGGTGAGGTTTAAGCGTAATCTTCAAGAACTATCCACCGGGTGTTAAATCAGTCGCTTGATATTAGTCTCCCGAAACTGTAGGGGATGATTTTGTAGCAATCACATTTAAACTAATCAAGGTATTTATAAGGCGTAAACTACTACAGTCGTCGAATAGATTAAATTCTGAGACTTGCTCATAGTCTTCAAACCCAACTTCGCCGAGATACATTGCTAAAGTTTCACTATCAAACCCTACTTTATGAACATCATACTGGTCTATCTGGCCTCCAAACATAATCCTCATCAAGTGATGGCGTTCTAAAGGAAGTAAATTAGGATTAAGATAAAGCCAACATAAAACTTTCAAATCTGGAACGCTAACCAAGAGCTTTCCCCCAGGCTTTAAGACCCGATGCCATTCTTTTAAGGTATTAATCAGTTCATTATTCAAGCCATAGTAAAAATGTTCTAGCACATGGCTGGCATAAATGGCTTCAATGGAATTGGTTTCAAACTGACTCAAGTCAGCCGCATCACCGACATAATCTACTTCGGGACGCTGTTCAATATCTAATATTTTCCAATCCGGGTGAGGTTCTTTCCCTCCGATATGCAATCTAATAGGAGTCATTTGGAGTTAAGTCCTGAACGATATATAAATAAGGTGACCTATTGTGACCCCAAATCAGAGGTATCAGTGAGAATTGCCACCGTTGTAGTCTGAGCAGTTCTCTCACTAGCTGGGTTACAACTGATTTAGGATGGCTATAGCCTCATAAATTGCAATTATCAATTTATGAGGCTAGTCATCCTGTGATCCTATCATAATAGGTCTGGTGTGGGGATAAATGAATCAAGTTTTATGAAACCCCACCCCGGTGACATTCTCGGAGAACCCATTAATGGTAAAGGGTTTCAGATTTTAGGGAAGATCAAGCCTATCGGGTTGGGGTTTGGAGTTAACAAGATTTACGAAAGACCACGGACATAAGTTTCCCACATTTGGGTATATGCATTTTCCATCTCTCGGGTAAATTTTTGGGCATTCCAAAGCGGAGCAGTTTGTCGCGATCGCCCCAGTCGCCAGGAGATATCTTGCCGCAAAGATGAATCGGTGCCTAGGCGAACCCCCCATTCTACATACTCCTCATCCGTCCAAGCAATCCCCTCAGTGACACCGACGTTCATCATCATCGTATAACTGTTCCTGGCTGCAAATTGCTCCCCAACCCGGGTGACGAGGGGAATCCCCATCCACAGGGTTTCTAATGTGGTGGTTGCGCCGTTGTAGGGATAAGTATCCAGAACCACATCCGCGATGCCTAAGTTTGCACGATGAACCGCCTCCGAGGGAGTAGGGGGCAAAAATCGGAGGCGATCGCACTCAACTCCTTCTTCTTCTGCCAGGTTAATAAAGAACGTTTGGATGGATTGGTTATCCGCAAAACCTTTAATCAAAAAGTAACTATTTGGCACTTGTTTAATAATTTTCATTTGCAGTCGTGCCGTATCTGGATGACGTTTATAACCTTTCTGGCCACTGAAATACACAATGGCATCATGAGGAATATTCAACTCATCACGACGAAGCGTTGGGACTCCCACCTCAAAACCGTCTACAGCAATATAAGTGTCCGGTAATCGCCAGATTTTTTCCCGGTAATAATCCTGAGCCGAGTCGGGCAACACGTAAGGATCGGCAATAAAATAATCGATCATCGGAATCCCCGAAGCATCCCAGCCGAGCCAAGTGACTTGTATAGGAGCAGGTTTCAGTGCCATGACCTCACAGGTAACATCCATCGTAATACTATCGAGGTCGATTAATATATCAATGTCATCCTGATAAATTTGCTCCGCTATTTCCCAATTGTTGCCTCCCAGCTTTCGAGGACATTCTATTTCATGGATATACCACTCATTTAATGGGTCTCCCACCTCCGGATTAGTGACAAGATAACCGTGAATTTTAAACCGTTCGCGATTGTGATGCTGGATTAACCATCGCACCAACCACCCAACGGAATGAACCTTCAAACAATGAGAAATATAGCCAATGTTTAGTCTTTTGGGGAGAACATTAGACTTGGGTTTAGGATTGCCATTTGATGGGTGATAATAGGGTTTTACCTGTTCAAATTGCTGCTTCAAAAATTGGAAATGCCACTGGCATCGTTCCAATAACTGATTCATAATCTCTCGGTTCTCTCGGGGTTGATCTCGAAAGTAGGGGAAAAAATAGCCGGAAGTCAGTAAACGGGCAACCGTTGCTTGCGGAAGTGGAGTCGGTTCTTGTGCAATCAAAGACGCGAGCAACCGTTCCTGTTCTTCGATAGTTGAACAAACGGTTTCCCAGTGACCCCCTGCACTCATTAGGCCCCTCATTAATAAGTGATTTGCAAAAATTTTTTCAGGGAGTGTCTTCACCAGGGAATAGCATTTTTTCGCTAATTCTATTCCTTTGGAGTAATCAATTCCATATTGATAAAAAGCCGCTAAATGTCTTAAAACTTCCAGATTGTGTTCATCGATTTGCAAAGCCATCTCCAAAATAGAGGTCGCTATTCTAATTTGTCTCAGAGAGTAACCAATTTCCAAAGAAGCGGGCAATAAAATCCCAATCACATCGTAATGCTCCTGGAGATGGGGTAGAGCAGCTTCTATAAAGTCTAGGGATGACGGTTGTATGGGATGGTGTGATAAAATTTCTCGGAAGACTTGCAGTAACTTGTCTCGATCCAACAGTCCCTCTTCTGGCTGTTGTAGCAAGTCGATTACACCCCAGTCTATCAGTTCTTCTCCCCCAAAATTGTCAATAGAAATCCCCAGGTGAATTAAGGACAAAAGGTTATTCAGGTCCTCGGGGTTAATTTCTCTGATATGCCCCCGAATCAACCACGCTCGTAACGGGTCTGCTTCCGTTTCTTGATATTGCGCTTCTTGTTCGAGAATGTCTAATAACTCTGCCGTCCATGAGTCCACCTGCTCGGCTTCTCCATCCAGCATTCCCAAGAGCCAGGTGCTAGTTGCCTCTTCTTCTTCTCGTTGCAATAGCAACATCAATCCCAAATGCCAGTAGTGGGATTTCACATCCGGTTCTGCTTCTATAGCCTCTTCATAGAGAGTCGCGGCTTTGCTATAGTCTCCGGTTCGCCTGTATTGCTCAACTTGTTCCCGGAATAAATTTTTATCCCGGGGTTCACTAGAAAAAAATGTCATGATAAAAATCACCCCTCAAAAATTTTAAATCTCGCGGCTTTTCTCGTAAAACAACCCAGTTGTCTTGACGGGTTGAGGGGTATCAATGAGATTGCCCCTGCGTTAGCATTTTCTATTGTATTGTAGAATATGGGGTGTGGTTTTAATCGGGACCAAACTTCATTTACCTAATTTTCCACCTCTGAAGCGCTGGGTTGATTCCAGCTCGTTTAAGAGGGCTACAGGAAAAGAGCCAATTAAGTAGAAAAATAAATGATGATGCTTTGTGAAAAACCTCATCGCATTATGAATAAAATATGTGGAGCCCATTGATGGAACTGATTTGACTGCATTTTTGATTTAATCTAGGGTTGAAGCAACTCACCCATCGGTGATATGTTTATCGAATTAACGGTAATTTTATATTAACTTTAATGATTTCTAGCTTAGTAGCTCTTAAGCCTCCGGTCAGCCATGAGCCGTTGTTATCAGTTGTGATGATGATTAGACATAAAGATGGGGAGGGTATTTTATTACCCCTCCCCCATCAGATCCAATCTGACGATTGGCTATCTAAACCTTGGAAGAATTATCGACGACAGGTATAGCCCCGCCGATGGAAAATTACTCACCCAGGTTGACCATAGCACCACAGGCTACAGCAGGAGCAGCTACAGTTGGACCACCGGCGTCTGCTTTCGGTAATTTTTCTTCGCACAATAAAGCACGAGTAGTGGATTGAGAAGTAGTAGCATCTACTTCTGCCCAGACCAAACCCGTATAGGGCTTGAGTCCCTTAGTTAGAGTTGACGCCAAAATAGCAATTCCGGAATTCGCAGTAGTGGGAGCTGCTGGACTGAACTCATATTTATAATTAGTTGTTTCAGTCTGGATCCCTACGCCGAGGTCATTATAAGCGCCAAATTGACCTTTTTCTAAGAAGAAAGCTTGCTGTGCACGGTTCATTGCACCAACGTTGTTACGAGCTTCTACTTGCTTGGCTTTGTTGGCTTGGCTGAGTAAAGAAGGTAACGCCACAGCCGCTAAAATACCGATGATGATAACAACGACGAGCAGTTCGATTAAGGTGAAGCCTTCTTCCTGCTTTTTGATATTGAGATGTTGCAGGAATTTCGTTTTAAATTCGGTCTTCATAACAGTAAGTCTCCTGGATGTGTGGGATGCTTGATTTCTAACTCCTGGAGATAACTTACCCAGCTTCAGAGCATTTGATATCACCCTCATGGGAAAAAATTTTTCTCCCTCAAGCCAAACGTTCCAAAAGCACGTACAGAAACACTTCTAGGTTACTCAAAAATCCCACCACCTCTTGAAATGCCTGATTCTGGCTGACGGGTTCTAAGGTTACCGGATCTAGGGGTCTGATTTTCAGCCAGCGTTCCACTAAGGAGGAGACGGATTGGGGGCCTTCCCATAAAGGGAGGAGACAGGAGGCTATCCCACTGCCCACTTTCAGCGGCATCACCGTTGGAGCCGAGAGATAGCGGCTCACCTCAAAAGGTCTTTGATACCCAATACAGTCGATCAAGTTCTCCTTAACTTGGGCAGATTTTAGCTGGGGATGGAGATGCACCCTTGTAGTGTGCCAGTCCGATTCGGTCCATTCCTCCACCGGCAGAAACGGTTCAGCCGCGTTGGGATGACCACACCAAAAGTCTAATAACCTATGAATCGGTTGTAACAATTCAAATAAATGCAACTGGTCTTCTATTTCCAGCCCGGGTAAACTCATCGCCAGGAAGGTTGGCAAATCATCGGGAGATTGAAATAGCTCGGTCAATTCCCAATGCCGCCAGTTCACCATGTTGATGAATTCTAAATTAGCTGCACTCAAACTGGCGAAAAGTTCCGGAATAGTGTACCCTTTATCTCCCTGTAACAAATAATTGGCTAAATAAAATTCTGGATCGTTTTCTCGCGAAGTCTTCCAGGTCGTTTGTTTCAAATAAATATCATCTTTTAAAGACTTCATCACCTCTTGGACGATAGCAATCTCTATGTCTCCAGGATTGCTTTCCATTAAACCCATCATTTTAAAAACATCTTGAGCGCGATAATACACCCCCCTCTGAAATAAGCTATGAAGATTTCCTCGGATAATTCCCTGGGGCTTGAGCACTAATTTTAAAGATTGCAAGCCTAATACTAAATCGGGAAGAAGATAGAGGACATCATCGCAATTGATGTAGTCAAATGTCTGGCCTAATTTCGGAAGTTCTTCGATACTTAAGCAGTGAAATTCGGAATTTTCAATTCCATGATGAGCCAGTCGTTTTCGAGCGAGCTTGACCGATTCTTCTGATAGATCTATCCCGACAATTTTCGCGCCCGGATTGGCGGCAGCTAATGCTAAAGCTTTATAACCACTTCCACATCCTGCATCTAAAATAACTTTTCCTTGAGGATTGACCACCGATTTATTACGAAGATAAAACGGAGTAACGATGTTGTGAATAAATAAAAAATTATTATTCCCTTGAGGAGAGGCTTCTATCGGGTGGCGAGGATAAGGCCCTGTATCAAATTGATGACGAATTTTTTCTAGCAATTCTGAATTTTGCTCTTCCATTTAGCCTAGACCCCTATATTCCAGATAGGTTGGATGATTTTATATGGGATGATTCTACTTCCCGAACTGAGATGATTAAAAGGAAAGTCACCCCTGATGGGTTAATTCCCTTCTCCGGTGCCGCCCATCCCTGGCGCATTGTCCCCGCCGGTTTCAGGAACTAGCAGATTGGGCGCGCTCAAACCATTATCGGGTTGATTCGCGCCAGGTAGCAATAGGTCACCGGAACTGGGGATAGTGGCTAGGGCAACCCGATCGCCTCCGACGGACCTGAGCAAATCCAGCACCTGCATCACGTCATTATAACTGGCCATCTTCGACGCCGAAAGGACAATCAACCCCTCGGGCCTCGCTCTTTTATAAGTCAACAATAACTGATACAGTTGCTCCCGAGTGACCGGCTGTTTATCCACATAAGTTTGTCCCAGTTGGTCCACGCTGACAAACAGTTTCAACTCTTCCATCTGCACTGTCCCGGTCTCCGCCTGCGGCAAATCTACATTCACCGCCTGTTGGCGGGTCAGTTGCAATGCCGCAAGCAGGAAAAAGGTCAAAATACAAAAGATGACATCAATCAGTGGAATCAACTCAATCCGAGCTTCTTCAGTTTGTGAATCATACCCGTTAATCTTCATCCGGCGATCGCCTCCCAGAAATTCCAAAGGGGTGAGTGGCAAGCGGTAGGAACACCCCCCGCTTCATCTAACTTAATTCGACTGGTCCGAGGAATTCAAACCATCAATCTTGTTGGCTCTATCCTGGGGCTGATCCCCGATTTCTGGGTAGCCTTTACTATGATTCACAGGCCCTTCTGGTTTAACCGTGAACCCACTGTCTGGCACTGTTCGGGTTGCCCAAGAGGCGGAAGTTTCTGGTGCACCACTGCGATTGTGGTGGACTTGACTCCAATATTGGCGATACAGCAACTCCAGTTCATTGCCGCATTTGCGGAAAATCTTAACCTGGTTGACGAGCAAACCTTGAAATAGACGATAGAAGGCTAAACTCGTAATCGCCACAATCAGCCCAAATGCGGTACTGACTAGGGCTGCACCGATGCCGGTGGTCACTCCAGCGGTGGCTCCTGTGCCGATATCTCCCAGGCGGATGGACCCGAGGGATTCAATTAACCCCAGAACCGTCCCGAGTAATCCGAGTAACGGTGCTAAGGCAATCACGGCTTCTAATACTTTATCACCCCGACGCATGGTGGTGATTTCTTCTTCTGCCCCGGCTTCTAATGCTAACCGAAAGACTTCGGGATCGGCATTTTGTAAGCGCAAGGGGGCATGGAGAAAGCGTCCGATCGGGCGTTTGCTGGCTTGTCGGGCAACTTCCTGGGCGACTCGCCAATCATATCGCGCCGCTTCGAGGACGCGGTTGGCGGTTTCTTTTTCTTTACTGACGACGGTGGCCCAAAACCAACTGCGCTCTAAGATGGTGGCGACGGCTAAGATGGATAAAATCAACAAGGGCCACAAGGGCCACATGGATACGCCGCCTTTCTGAAAAATATCTTGGATGGTGTCTATGTTCACGCTTTAGGGGTCCTGATGTCAATTGCGATCGCCTGGGGTGGAAACTCCGAGCGATTTAGGATATGGCATCTCTATTGTAGAAATTTAGGATACTTTACAACCAGTCTGGGAGGATTCGGTAGAATTCCAGAATAGGGTGGGCGCTATGGACGCCTCTGGGAGTTTTCAGCGAAACCTCTGGTCACACATCTACGATACTAAAAAGATGCCTTCTTTGGGGTTTCAGTATCCCCCGTTCAATGTTCTCATTATGAAAATCAGCGAAACAATGCCTCGATGGTTGACTTTGGGATTCGCCTTCCCCTTAATTTTCCTCAACAGTTGGCTGTTGCTGGTGGCGTTTGATTATTTTGACAAGATCATCAGTATCCTGCTTGCAGCCTCGTTGCTGGCGTTTATTTTGGATTATCCGGTGAATCTCCTAGAGCGATATGGGGCCAAACATACCCCTGCGGTGATTCTCGTGTTTCTGTTGACCTTACTGACGTTGGTGGGGTTGGGGATCACGTTGGTGCCGATCGCCTTAGAACAATTGACGGAGTTAGCCAATCGCTTGCCGGTTTGGATTAAATCCGGTGCGGCGCAACTCCAGACCTTGCAGGAAATGGCGATCGCCCGAAATTGGCCGGTAGATCTCAGTGGATTGAGCACTCAACTGACGGAACGCTTGTCGAGTCAGTTGCAAAACCTCACGGGTCAAGTCCTGAGTTTTGCCGTGGATACGGTCAGTCGCATCTTTGATGTGGTGGTGACTGTTATCTTGACGTTCTATATGCTCTGGCGCGGACGTAGCCTTTGGGAGGGCTTATTGCAATGGTTGCCTCCCCGTCTGGCAAAAGAGATGCGGTTCTCTCTCGGCAAAAATTTCCATAATTATTTTGTGGGTCAAGTCACGGTGGCTTCTTTAATGGGAGTTTCGATGACTTTGGCGTTTTTGGTGTTGCGGGTTCCGTTTGGTCTGTTATTCGGTTTAGTGGTTGGCGTGTTGAGCCTTATTCCGTTTGGGGCCGGTTTAAGTATTAGTTTGGTGAGTATCTTAGTTGCGTTTAATAATTTTTGGCTGGGGGTGAAAGTTTTAATTGTGTCGGTGGCGATCGAGCAAAGTATCGAAAGTGGAGTGGCACCGCGATTGTTGGGAGGATTTACGGGTCTGAACCCAGTCTGGGTGCTAATTTCCCTGTTGATCGGTGCGAAGTTGGGAGGAGTCTTGGGGGTTCTGATTGCAGTGCCTCTGGCTAGTTTTATCAAAAGCACGGCAGACAGTTTGCGATCGGAGGTGGCAGACAGTCCGCAGCCGGTTGAAGTCTCCAGTGCTCACTGATTTATAGAGTAGTCCGCGCTTCTCGGGCTTCGTCCGTTATAGCCCCACCCTGCTTATGTGCGGGTTTTTTCTAAAGAATAAAACAAGCGATCGCCTTCTTGAGGATTCAGGAAGGCGATCGCTTATTTTATGGATGGGGTTGGGTGTTGGGGGCTTATTCTTCTGAGCCTTGAATTTTGAGTAAGGCGAACCCGAGGACTAAACCGACCATGACTAAGGCAAAGGATAAAAAGGCTGTCGTGAAAATTTCACCAGTCATCGTTATAATTTCTCCTAAATTTATGGGATGAGGACAAGTTCTAGCCAGACCGCTAAACAGATGGCGGTTTAAACCCGCACGGAGTATTGTAGAACACTTCGGACCCGGTTCTGCCTGGAACTGCGCGGTGGTTTTGAGCAGGGCGATCGGTCCTCTACCCCTTCCTTACCTAAGACGCCCGGGCCAATCTTGCCTCAACTGGACCAGAAACCGGGTTTCTTCCCCTAATTTGTTGCGAATAGCCAGAGATTTGGTGCAGAAACCCGGTTTTTAAGCTCTCTACTGAGGCCCCAAAACTAGCCCACCAGACCAAACAGCTTACTCAGGGTCGGTAAGTATTTTTCGGCAAATTCGGCCAACTTGCTGGCATGACCCACAGTGGCGGAGATTCCTTGCAGCGCATCTAAAGCCATTCCCGCAATATCCTGGTCCCGTTCTTCTGGCGGCTTTTTCCCTTCTTTGGCGAGGGTTTCCACCGCTTTGAGCGCCCGTTTCTGCTGATTTTCCGCCAGGGCCGGATCCGTGGTAATCGATTGTTGCAAATTCGTCAAAATATTGACTAAATCTTGACCATTTTCGGACTTAACGTCGTGGAGTTCCTGAATGGTATTGGTCACTTGACCTGTGAGGTCCCCTAATGTAAGTTGAGCGCCGGTCATAGTCATGTTATCTCCACCGATCGCAAAATTACCGCCGACGTTGAATCCTTCACTTTTGGTTTCCATGATGTCTCCTGCTTGTTTTAAAATATAAACTCGATTGCCTTCACCGTGGATGGAGATAGACCGATTGGCCTCGGAGAAGACATTCACAAATTCTCTAAATTCTTGCCATTGCGATCGTAGCAAGTCGCGGATTTCTTCAATTTGGTTATTTTTCGCCTGTAAAAACAAAGGCGCACCGCGATCGAGCAGTTCAACCGCCGAGTCATAGTTGTTAACAATTCCCTGATGGATTTCAGATTTATTGGCCTCCGCAGTAACCCCAACTTTCACCGACATCACCCCTTCCCCTTTATGTTCAACGCGATATCGAGATAAATCTAAGCCCTCGTTATCGATAGCGGTTTGGGTCATGGCAAAGGCAAACGCTTTCCAATTTAAACCCTTTTGGAAAATTAAATCTACCGTATCTTGAATTTCCCTGATCCATTTTTCAAATTCCCCAGGTTGAAACGTGCCATTATCAGGCTTAGGTTCCGAGAGAATGAAGGTTCCATTTCCTTTTCGCGTACATTTCAGATAAACCTTTTCGCAGAGGACATTCTCAAACCGAGTATTCTTATTAATATTCCATTCTTGAATGCAAGCATCGGTGAGAGTAGCGCCCGAAAAATCCGCATCTAATGCCTGAACAGAAGCTAAAATTGCCCCAGTCAGATTTGCACCCCGCAAATTTGCTCCGTTGAAGTTTGCACCCGTATAATCTTCCTCAACCCCGATTTTAGAAGTCAGTAATTTTCTTACTTTGGGTTGTTCAAGAATCGTGCCTTGGAGTCGAGACAAATCTAGTCGAGTTACGCCTTCAAAACTAGCACGAGTCAATTTAGATTGTCTAAAGTCAGTATGAGGCAAGTCCGCCCCATCAAAACAAGCATCAGTAAGGTCACATCCATAGAAAGACGTTCCCCCAGTTGCTGCCCAAAACACAGATTGTTCTCGAATCGACACAAATTCAGGGTCACCTTTGAGGGCTTTGTGGCTAATAAAGACACCAGAAAACAAGACCAATAATGCGTTAATTAGAGCCATTATTATTTGAGGAGGTTCCGGGTCTTCGACGCTGAGAGGAATAAACTTTATAAATGAAATTGTGATAAGCCCAGCACCTGAAAAACCTAAATATTGGCCTGATTTTCCGCAGAATATAGAATTAAAAATTCCGGAAAACCCCAAAAGAATGGCTCCAATCCAGGAACTGGTAATACTAAGTGAAAACAATAAAATTATAGCGATTGGCGTTATTTTTGTTGCACAAGTAATTGCCATTAAACTAATAATTGCAATGGACAACCCTACCAATAAAATCGAATTACTAAACTTTAATTTGTTAAAAACAGGACTAATAGTATTAATTATATATCCAATTGCTATTATTAGTATGATGGGAAATGTTGATAAGCCATCTTTAGACAAACTAAAGATTAACCAGGTGATAGATTCTGCTGAGACTACCGTAATAATCCCCGACAAAGATGCTACGAGGATTCCTGATATGGCAAGTGCTAGACTAGCCCGCTTTGTATGACTAGCTTTATAATTTTTATAACTAGCCTGTAATTTGTGACTTTTTTCAGATAAAGATTTTTGTCCTTTAATATTAATTTTCAAGCTATTTATTGTCATTCCTTCATTTATTTTACTTGACACAACTACCAAGAATTTGACAAATTACTGAATCTAGTGACAACATACTAATGTTTATTGGTTGATTGTCCATTAATTCTATCAGCTCATAAGGAACTTGTGTTATTTCACTTAATTGTTTTAAAGTAATTCCTTTTTCTTGAGCACCTTCTTTTAAGCGAAGGGAAGTCAACGGTAGTTCGGCGGAAACCTTTAAATCTTCGCTCCTACCTCCTAATACCTGACTGATTCTAGACAGTGATTCTTGAAATTCTTTTTTTTCAAATTGTGCTTTTGCAATAGCTTGCGTACTATAAAATAAAATAATGGCAAAATGCACTCCTGATTTTTCGCTCAATTCTTCTAAGGTTATGCCTTTTTTGTAAGCGATTTCCTGAATTTTTAGTTTAAAAGCCACGGGGTGATCTACAGGTTTTAGCACTTCAAAGACAGTAACATTAAGTTGGGTTGCCATAGCTTGGATGTCTGCAGCCGTTTCCTCTTGAATTTCAATAGACTCTGAAGCATATTTCTGAAGCTTTTCTACTGAAATGCAGCAATCTTCGCTGAGTTGTTCCAGGGTGATTCCTTTGGCTTCGGCTAGTTCTTGAATGCGAAGTGTAACCATTGATTTAAAATTCCTATTCTCAGAGTTAAATCCTCCATACAAGGTTCTAGCCGAAGAACCGGATGATTTAGGGGAATTTTAAGGAAACTTTACTTTTCTTAACCTTCCGCAATATTGAGGCGGAGATTTTCTACCGGAGGTTAGATCCCTTTGTCCGCCCACGATTGTAGCATTAGCGGTGGAGGCATAAGAAAATTTATGGAAATTCAGACACCCGATTGGGTTAAACACGCGGTTTTTTATCAAATCTTTCCGGACCGATTTGCCCGAGGGACTCAGCCTCGTGAGCTACTCTTGAAGCACAGTCGTTGGGAAGATTGGCACGCTATTCCTACCCTGCAAGGGTATAAAGGAGGAAATCTTTGGGGCGTTGTAGACAAACTGGACTATTTACAAGAGTTGGGGATTAATGCAATTTATTTTACTCCCATTTTTCAATCGGCGAGTAACCACCGTTATCACACCCATGATTACTATCAGGTGGACCCGATGTTGGGGAAAACTGGGGCGTTTCGAGAATTGTTGTTAGAGGCGCATCAACGCAACATTAAAGTGGTGCTAGATGGGGTCTTTAACCATTCTAGCCGGGGCTTTTTCTTTTTTCATGATGTTTTGGAAAATGGCCCTTATTCTCCCTGGGTCGATTGGTTTAAAATTCATGGCTGGCCCCTGTCTCCCTACAATGGGGATTTTCCCGCTAATTATGATGGCTGGGCGGATAATCGGGCTTTGCCGGTGTTCAACCATGATAATCCCGAGGTGCGGGAATACATTATGGAGATTGCGGAATATTGGATTAAGTTTGGGATTGATGGGTGGCGGCTGGATGTGCCCTTTGAGGTGAAAACGGAAGGGTTTTGGCAGGAGTTTCGCGATCGCGTCAAAGCAATTAATCCTGATGCCTACATTGTCGGCGAAGTCTGGCATGATGCTCGTCCCTGGTTGGATGGCACTCAGTTCGATGGGGTGATGAACTATCTGTTTACCGGACCCACCATTGCCTTTACTGCGGGCGATCGCGTTGATTTGAGTCAAGTCAAGGACAGGGACTACCAAACCTCCCCTCCCATGTTTGCGGGTGAGTATGCGGAAAAAATGCAGCAGTTGTTGGAAATGTACCCCTGGGAAATCCAACTGACTCAGCTTAACCTTTTGGCTTCTCATGATACGGCACGTCTGCTTTCGATCGCCGGAGATGATAAACCTTCTGTCGAGTTGGCAACGCTGTTATTAATGACCTTCCCCGGTGCTCCGAGTATCTACTATGGGGATGAAGTCGGTTTAGCGGGTCGTCTGGACCCCGACTCTCGGCGCGGTTTTCCCAAGGACGAGGATTGGGACCGGGAAGTGCTCAACTATCACCGCGAACTGATTGCGCTGCGTCATGCTCATCCCGCTTTGCGGACGGGTACTTACAAGGTGTTATCCGCTCAGGGAACCCTCTATGTCTTCGCAAGGCAGTTACCGGGGGAAGAACTGATTGTCGCCGTTAATGTCGGCACAAATCCCTGTGAGCAGACTGTGGATGTCTCTGGGTTGAACTATCATCCTGAGAAGTTGTTATATGGCAAAGCTCAAGTGTCTTGGCAGGATGACAAGCTCAGTTTAACGGTTCCCCCTCGCAGTGGGTGCATTTTGGGGTGACATCCTCCCTCGGTGAATCTAAAGATTACACCGAGGGCTTCCCAACCTCACGATTAGGGATTGCTCTTTCATGAGGGGGTTGGGTTGTTTGTGGTTATTCCACTCAACCTCCTCTTTCTCTAATCTGTCAATTCACCTCCCTGGCAAGGTTTCAGCTATTCATCACAGATTTTTGTCCCTGTACTGAGGATCTACCTATCTTTTTTCTGTTAAAAAATAAGCAATTGCTGCATCTCCTAAACCTTGAGTTGCAGCAACAGAAGCAGCCGAAGAAGCTAAACTACCTGCTCCGGGTAAGAATTTAAGAGCAACATCTGCCAATCCTATTGCTGCTGCATTTGAACCAACAGCTACTCCTCCGGTTACTAAAAAATCTTTGATAGTTTCTTGAGAAAAATCACGACCACTTAACCAACCAATATACATCACCATAAAAGTCTGAATAACCAAAACGGGAGCAATTGACATACCTGGAATAGGATTGGCGGATACTACACCAGCAAGGACCACACAAGCACTTTTAATTGTTTCAGCAACACCACGTTGAGTGGCTTTAACCGGTGCCATTCTTGCTAAACTTCCGCGTCTATTTTGAGGGGTATATTCCATCATTATTTCAATCAATTTATCAATATTCCAGCGATAGTCTTCATCGGGCAAAATTAAGCCAAAATATCCTTCTTCATATTCAGCATCAGCACAAGTTCCTACGACATCCTTAAGATAATTGCGTAACCCTTCTTTCTCTTGAATATACTTATAAAAATCACGCACACATTCTTCAATATTTTTCCTTTTTCTTTTATCTTTTTCTTGATCGCCAAATAGATCAGCCCTGGGAGGTGCTACTTGATCGCACTGTGTTAAAACTCCAATGATCGATAATTTCTCGTGGGCATGGATTTTTTGGATTTCTTGAATAATAGACTCACAAATCCTTAAATCTTCTTGAAGAGCAGCATGAACTTCGGTAGCTTTGCAAACCACCAAAATAATATCGGGATATTTGTCTGCAATAGCTATTTTTATACTCTCAAAAGGATTTTTTGCTTTATCTTTTTGTCGTGGAGCTTGTGCTTCTTGTAATCCTCTAGTATCCAAAATATAAACCAACTCAACACCATTATGTCGGTAGGTTTTCCATTCTGCTTCACCCGTTTCTGGTTTTATATCACTTGATTGAGCCACCTTCAATCCACAAATAGCATTAATTAAAGCAGATTTTCCCGACCTCGATCTTCCCATAACCATAATGCGAGGTGCACGGAGTGATTGTATGCTTGAACGTATATTATCAATGCTCTCTTGAAGATTGCTGGAAAAAGGAATAGTCTTAATAATTTTTGAAACCAGAACTAAAACACTCTCAGCACGATTTAGAGCAACTTCTTCCATACTCTTAGATTTCAAATATATAAACAGTTAACATCATACACCATCCAGGGCAAATGCCTACTCTCAACAATTGATCTGTAAACCTCAGTACGGGGACAAAAATTGTAGAGCCTGACAAAACTCGGAGTGGTGGAGGTAGAAATCAAGGCAGAGGCGGCGGATGAAATCCAAACCAAGGCGAAACAACCTCTGCTCACGCCGCCCATGAGACTTGCGCTTGAGAGGCTGCTGTTGGTGTAGCCAGAGCCCGGCAGTCATCGCCCCTCTAGCTGATGGAGAGAGTTTAGGGGATGGGCATCTTGGCGATCGCCTGTGATACCAAATCTAGGTATGAAAAGTCGTTTTTATAGAGTAGCCCGCGCAGGCGGGCTTTGTCCGTATAGCTCAACCCTTTAGGGTGTAAGTTTTTAGAGACTTATACCGAAACCAGACTAGGAATCAGTACCTTGTCGATCGCATGAATCACCCCATTGTCCGTCAGGCGATCGGCACTCAGCACTTTAGCATCGTTGATTTTGATTCCATCGGAGGTATCAACCCCCACCACTGAGCCTTCCACGGTTTCTGCTGAAGCTAACTCATCCAAATTATCCGTCCGCACATCTCCGTTGAGAACGTGATAGCAGAGGATTTTCTTGAGCTTGGGAATATCTTCCATCAAATTGGCAATGGTATTAGAAGGCAGTGCCGCAAAGGCTTCGTCTGTCGGTGCAAAAACGGTATAGGGTCCGGGACTCTTGAGCAGATCGAGGAGATCTGCGGATTCGACTAAAGTCATCAGGGTGTTGAATTGCCCGAGTTCCTGGGCGGTTTCTATTAAGTCAGCCATGAGTGATTTCTCCCTAAAAATAGGATTTTTGTTGATTTCTGTTTAGAAATAACATGAGAAATCAGCCCAAGCCCTCTTTCACAGGGATGAACTTCTGGGTGAATTTATTGGCTGACGGTAATCCCCCGATCGCGCAGTTGTTGGACAAAAAACTCTTCTAGCGAAGCACCTGTTAGGTCAATTGTAATCAGCTTACCTCCCATGAGTTGCAAGCTGGCGAGGAAATCCTGGGGCGACCCTTTTAAATGCCCTTGCCAGCGATCGTCTTCTAAGTCCAAGTCGGGTAACCACTGTTTAAGCACTTCTAAATTCCCTCCGACTCCTTTGACAAAATACAGGTCAGAAGTCCCCAGTAATTCCTTGAGGGAACCGGAACAAATTAATTCCCCTTGAGCGAGGATGGCGACGCGATCGCAAATTTTTTCCACATCGGCGAGGATGTGACTGTTAAAGAAAATCGTTTTCCCTTGTTCTTTCAGAGAAATAATAATTTCCCGCATCTGATAGCGTCCCAAGGGGTCTAATCCCGACATCGGTTCATCTAAAAACACCACATCCGGATTATTAATCAGTGCCTGGGCCATGCCAATTCGCTGTAACATCCCTTTAGAATAGTTACGCAGAATCTTATTCCGAGCGGTGGCTTTGGCGAGGCCAACTAGATCCAATAGATCGGGAATGCGCTGACGCTGCTCAGTGGCGGGAATTTGGAATAAGTTCGCAGTAAAGACCAAAAATTCCCAGCCGGTTAGATATTTATAAAAATAGGGATTTTCTGGGAGATAACCAATGCGTTCTCGAACAGCGCGATCGCCCAAAGGCTTTCCAAGTAATAACCCGCGACCCCCACTCGGACGCAAAATGCCCAATAAAATTTTCAGGATGGTTGTTTTCCCGGCCCCATTTGGGCCCAGCAACCCAAAGGTTTCTCCCTCATACACGGTTAGGGTGCAGTTTTTGAGGGTTTCGACTTGTTTGTTCATCCAAAACCCAGTGCGGTAAGCCTTTCTCAATTGAAAGGTCTCGATCGCTGGCACTCGCTCAGTGGTTATCGGTTCGGTAGGCCAATCAACGACAGAATCCATGTCCGTTTCCCAATTTCGTGCAACCTAATCTTGTTCTATCTTGTCCCGAATTTACCCAAGTTTGCCTCATTTTACATCGTTTCAGGGGCAAGATTCTCTGGATTCCAAGGGATTTTAGGACGGATGGGGCCTTGATTAGAGGGGTTTGGGGTGTTTTTTCTTCTTGGGGGATAACGACTGAAGTCGTTACTACGAACTGAGGATGGGAGCCTGATTTAGCTGGGTTTGGGGCGGTTTTTCTTCGACTTGGGGGATAACGACTGAAGTCGTTACTACGAACTGGGGATGAGGGTCTCGATTATAGGGGTTTGGGGCGTTTTTTCTTCGACTTGGGGGATAACGACTGACGTTGTTACTACGAACTGTTGCTTTAATGCTTTTGCTGATCCTGCTGCGACTGCGAAATAGAATGGTTTTAGGGAGCAAGAGGAAAAAATCCAATGGATCGGTCTAAAGTTATAGCTATTATTACGGGTGCGATTTCCATTTTGCTGGCGATCGCCTACCTGATTGTTGTTCAGTTGCTTGATTTTCGCGGGGAAATGTTACCGGCTCCCATTGATACGGGAACCCTCATTCCGTCAACCCTGGTAACTGTTGCTACTGTTATCACCCGTCTATGCTGATCAAAAATGTAGGAAGAATCACAGTTCTGTTAGTCCCCTTGGGGTTGGCGTTACCTGTTGCTGCAGCTAACCCAGCACACCTACAGCAACTCTTGGACACCAATCGTTGTCCGGGATGCGATTTGCGGGATGCTCAATTAGAAGGGGCGAGCTTGCGCGGTGCCGATTTGTCGGAAGCCAATTTACAGGGGGCCAATCTCCGAAATGCGGATTTGCGGTATGCCAATTTTCGCAGGGCGAATTTATCCGAAGCGATTCTGATTGCCTCAGACTTAGAAGCGGCAAATTTTAGTCAGGCGAATTTACAGGAGGTTGATATCCGAGGCGCCAATCTCAAGGATGCTGTGTTGACAGGAGCAAATACTTGTGGTTGGCAGCGACAAGATGCTCGGTTACAAGGGGTCAATTTGCAGGAGGCGGGGTGCATCCGTCCTACCCCGGCACCGGCACCGAATCCGGCACCGAATCCGGCACCGAATCCGACACCAGAGACAGGGGTACTTCCCCAGAGGCAAGCAGCCGCATTGCTGCGGGACTGGTTAACGGCTAAAGCTAACATTTTTGCGCCTCCATTTGATCGGGAATTATTGGGGAATTTGACGACGGGAATTTTATATGCAGATTCTCTCAATTCCGTGACTTGGTTAGAAAATAATAATGCGTTCTATCAATATGGGGTGCAGCGAGTAGAATCAATAGAGCGGTTTGTGACCGAAGGAAATCGGGCGACATTAGAAGCTAGGGTGACGGAAGATTACACCTTATATGAAAATGGACGAGCCGATCGCGATCGCGCTAGTTTTGGCACGAATTTAATCCGGTACAATTTACAACGGGTCAACGGTCAGTGGAAAATTGCCGATTATCAGGTGATTAATTAAAGGGGGTCGGTGAGCAGAATTGCTCTCATCAGGGTGTTTCAACTGGATAGGGTTTACGAAGGGAGAGAGTGAGTTAATGACAGGGCAAGAAGCACAAAACAATTTTAATTCTTCTATTCACTCATCAGAGGAGAATGAGGAAGAGGGTCTGATTGTCATCCAGATGAATAATCCGAAAGCCTGGTACGATCGCGCCGGTTCTCTTTATCAGTTAGGACGCTATGAAGAGGCGCTAGAGAGCTATGAGAAGGCGATCGCCCTTGATGAGAACTATGCCGATGCCTGGAATAATCGGGGGATGACCCTGAAGTGTTTGGGACGTCATGAAGAGGCGGTGACGAGTTATGAGAAGGCGATCGCCCTCCAGGCGGATTATTACCAAGGGTGGAACAACCTCGGGAATGCTCTGGTGGAGTTAGGACGCTATGAGGAGGCAGTGGCAAGTTACCAACGGGCGATCGCGATTTCTCCGGAGTATTGTCAAGGGTGGCATAACCAAGGGGAAGCGTTAGCGGCGTTAGAACGCTATGAAGAAGCAGTTGCTTGTTACGATCGCGTTTTAGTCCTCAAACCTACCTGGCGGGAAACGAAACGGTTGCGACGAACGGCGATGGCGAAGTTGCAAGAGAGGCCCCCTAGTCCCAAACCGGCGACGCCAGAACCAGTGGAAATCCCTGTTGCTCAGAAACAGGAGGAAATTGTACCCAAATCAGTCCCCAGTCAGCCGGTGGTTCCCCTGGACCATCCCAAACTAGCCGCCTGCGATCGCATGGTGAAACGCTATCCTGATGATCCCGAAGCTTGGGTGGATCGGGGCAGTGCTTTAGCGGAATTAGGATGCTATGAGGAAGCGGTTACCAGCTATGATCGCGCCCTTTCCCTGGATCCGGATAATTGGCAGGGGTGGAAAGATCGGGGAGTCGCCCTGAAACAGTTAGGGCGATCGCAAGAAGCCCTCACAAGTTATGAGCGGGCGTTAGAATTGCAACCTCCGGCCCCTACCATCACGCCAGAACCTGCGGAGGCATCTGTGGAGGTTTCTTCTCCAGATAGGGTCCCTCCGTCTCCGGTGGAGGCTCCCTTGCCCGAGATAGTCCCAAACCCCACCCCAGTGCGGCGATCGTCGAGTCCAGTGGGGCGTGTGATCCGTTGGATGCGGCGATGGACTGTCCGGCTATGGCGACGCTTGATCGGATAGTTTAGACCTTGAGTGCTGGTTCCACGGGAGATTGACCAACCAACTCATGAACAGGAGGGTTTAGTTACCCAAGATCGGGGAATAGCGATCGCAGAATCCCTGGGTGGTCAGTTGGCTGGTTTCTCCAACAATCAGCGCTTTGCTCTGAACTGGACAGTGCTTAGTGCCTCGATGCTTACAAGTTTCACAGCTTTGCATATCGGAAAAAAATAGGAGAAGGTTTTTGCTCTATCAACTTAACAAAGATTCACCAAATTTCCGAAGTGACTTACGCTACAATCCCCGAAATCGTTACATCTTGTAATCTTTTAATCCAAGGGCGATCGCCAATCCACTCTCCCCCCGGCGATTCTTCCTTCCGGCCCCAACTTATCCCGATCGCAATATTGTCCTCGCCTAGGGGGATTCCCTCCGTTCCTCCCTGAGAGCCTCTAATCTACGAGTATTCAAAAAATTTAAAAGATTGAAAGACTGATAGATAAGGATTTTCGGAATAACTGAAGTCGCCTCAGTCCGGCCTACAAAACTTTAAAAAATCCCTCTAAATCCCGAGTCCAGTTTTTCATACCCTCCCTACCCACTCTGCCCAGCCGATCCTCTCCACATTCCCTTGAGTACCTCTTTAGATAGAGATGAGAGAGAGGCTTTAGACCCATCAGACAATGCTCGCTAGACTGGACCCATGTCAATCATCCAGGTGGCAGGGATCAACAGTTCCTGGAGTTACCTCTTTAGATAGAGACACGCTTTAAACCCATCAGACTATCCTAGATAGAGTTGAGCAGTGTCAATCATGCTCTGGGCCGGGATCAACTTAAAATGGCGTAGTCTGGCGGAAATTTTAGCCAAATCACCCAAACTTTAGAGCCGATTTAATTTGATTTAACAAAGACTTGATCCCTTAAATTTTATTCCCTAAATTAGCCCTTTCTCAAATGATTAACAAATGAAAAAAAGGGCATCTTAATACTCATAACCATAAGGAATCTTCTATGCAAGCTCTTAAAAGTCCTCTAACTTTTTCTAAATCTTCCTTCCCTAACTGTTCAGTTAAAAGCAGTTTCAATTATACTGAAAAAAAGCAGAAAGTTTACAGCTCTGATACTTTACCTAAATCCGATATTGCTGAGTTGTTTTTCTCGGTTTGGCAACATCATGAAATGACTGAGACAAATCGTCAAAGGTTAAAATTTGCCTTATTAAGTTATCATGAACTGAACGAATCGGACTATCGACTACTCGATCGCCTCTTGCACGCGGTAAAACGCGGATGGATTAAAATAATAGACTAAGTTCACCGAGAACTCAATAAAACAAACTGATTTTTCTGACCCTACCTTTGCAGGCTTATCCGGGATATCCGCAGAACAGTGGCGGTGACGGGTTGAATTTTTATAGATCCGGTGAAAATTGAATATAAATCAATTGACGATTAATGCCTTCAGGGGTCTGAAGGCATTAATTTTTTTAGTTCAAGGGTTAGGAATTCCCGGGGGGAAGGTGCATCTGATTCATCAATTCTATCTTTAAGCAATAACCGATAGATGGGACACACCTGACTGAAACTCCAGGGAAAAACCCTAGAGTTTTAACCGGAACAATAAAATCTGATTCACTTGGTCCGGATTAAAATTATCATCACTGATCAGGATTAAACTTTGACTGCCGTCGGAAAAACGGGGCCCAAGGGTCATCCCTTCCAGATTGTCTAACTCAATTCCTAAATCTTGTAAGTTTAAAAGCAACCGCTTCTTAATGGGTTCAACCTTCTTCAATTCCCCTTTTAAACTGGCAATTCGGGAAGTGTCGGTGGCGCTGCCGGTTTGAATTTCAAAGAGTTTTGCACCGAAACCGAGAAACCCAAAATGGCGCTCTAAACTGAGCAAATGCCCTCCCTGTTCTAAGGCTAATAATTCTGGTAACCCCTTGTACAGACTCCAGCGAATACTCTCATCCAGGGTGTAAAGATTTTCAGAAATTAAGATGGGGGGACCATCGGAGATTAGATAATGAAGTAAGCGGTTTTTAGGGGGGAGTTCGGCATCGAGTTCATCTAAATCTTGTACGAGGGGTGCTTCCGTGGCGGTAAACAGGCGATAGGGATCGACAGTGGCATCCCCAAATCCTCGGGGATTGAGGGTGAGGGACTCTAATCCGAAATTATCTTGGATGCCTTGGGTTTGATTCTCAGCAGTATCGGGGATGTAGCGTTTGGGAAGGGTGATATCCCGGACAAATTGGCCGGTTTCTAGGTTGATTTCGTGGATAAAGGGTGCCAACCCTTTGCGCGCAATCCCTTCGCTGGCAATATAAACACTGTTGGGGGAGGCAAAGGCGATGCCTTCTGCATCAATTTCACCAATGGGATAAGGGTTGCCGTCTTCTCCTTTGAGAAAGGTGACAGATTCGATGTCAACGCTGGCGATTTTAGGCGGATCGGAACTGTTAGAATCCAAATTCAGTTTAAGGGTATAGAAGCGGGCGGGGGCATAATGTCCGCGATCGTCGGAGATGACGTAGAAGCGATCGCGTTGGCGATCGTAGGTGATGCCGGATAATCCACCAACGGGGGTATCCTGAAATGGACGTTTCGGCAGTTCATACTCGTCTAAAAATTCTACGGACAACCCCAGAAATATGCGCTCTTGTGCATTGACTTGGGGCAAGGCACAGGCGGTTAATACCGTCGATAGCACCAGTGCCAATGCCGTCACCCAGGGGAAAATTTGAAATTTGCGCCAGTTCACGATCGCCTCCAACCCTTGAAAATCTAAACAGTTCAATTTTCAATTTAACAAATTGATGGCTCTATTGGCAGAGTGCCTATCTCTTTCATCAGTCCCGAACCCCGGTTATGTCGAGCGATTAAATTAAACCGTTAACCCGTTGCGTGAATTCAAAAATAAACGAGATGAAAATTATAACCGGAGTAAAACCTGGAGGAAATCCTTACCGAATCGCCCCAATTCGACTACACCGAAACCGGGCTTATTTTGGGTTGTTTTTGTGGATTTTAGGCTTGACTTTTTCCGGGTTTAATGCTTCAAGTGCCTTGGGACAACTGGAAAATTCTGCACCACCCCTGCTGCCTCCAAATCCGTTGGAAGTGTTGATCCCTGACCCGTTAGTGCCGAATCCCCCCAAGAAAAATCAATCTTTAACCCCGGAACAACTGCGGGAGTTAGAATTGGCTTTAAATATTTTAGATGCAGAAGCCTCGGCCGAGTTAGCGGCTGGAAATAAGCCCGCAGCGTTTACGATTTGGTATCGAGAATTGCGGTTATGGCGTTATTTCGGACCCTTGCCGGAGGTGCGCGCTTTAACTCGGGTGGGGGCGACTGCCTGGGAACAACAAGAAATTACGGCACTGCAAGCGATTGATGCTAGACTCAAGGTGATTCATCAAGAGTATTGTCTGAGTCCTCAAGTTTGTGAATTGCCCCTGTTACAAGCCTTAGTGATGGGATTTGAAACCGTGCGATCGCGGGATTTAGCCTTAACGGTTTATCAGCAATTACTCACCGATGCGCGCGATCGCAACGATGCCGCCGCAGAAGAATCCATCCTCACCAATATGGGTCGCCTCTATCTGGAAAAACTGGATTATGTCAATGCGTCAACCCCTTATCAAGGATTACTCTCCTTTGCGGTACAACGACGCGATCGCCTCCAAGAATTGTCCTATCTCGAACAACTGGCTTTTATCTACACCCAGGCGAATGATTCCCAAGGGGCAGTCGCTACAAGGGAACGACTGGTCACCCTTTATAGTAACCCCGAAGATATTAGCAAAATCCCACAACTCAAACTGGCGATCGCCACGGATTATGAACGTCTCGGGCAACTGCAAACGGCGATCGCCTCCTATGAAGAAGCCTATACCTTCGCCTGGACTCAACAACAATTTTACATCGCCAGCGATGCCCTAGAACGCCTCGCCCGCCTCTATACCACCCTCGAACAATTCGATGCCGCCTTAGAAGTTTATGAAGCTTTATTAATCGTTGAGCGTCGCGCCTACAACTTATATGGGATAATGCATACTTATGATCGCATCGGTCAAATTCATCAGGGACAAAATGCCTATCCCCAGGCCATCCAAGCCTTCCAAAATGGTTTGGAGATAGCCCAACAACTCAAATATCAAGAGACATATTTCACTGAACAAATTGATCGACTTGTTCGCCGATCGCGTCCATTATTCTAATCCATGTTACAAGACCACCGTCAAGCCCCCCTATTAGAAACCCTCGCCCGCTGTGCCAAAAAACCGGATGCGCCATTCTATGCCCCGGGGCACAAACGGGGGCGAGGAATTCCCCAATCTCTGAGCAATCTGTTAGGAACCTCGGTGTTTTTAGCTGATTTACCCGAACTACCGGACCTAGATAATTTATTTGCCCCAACTGGGGCGATCGCATCGGCCCAAGAACTTGCTGCCGATGCCTTTTGTGCATCCCAAACCTGGTTTTTAGTCAATGGTTCCACCGCTGGAATTATTGCAGCAATTCTGGCAACGGTTCGCCCAGGCGAGAAAATTATCCTGCCTAGAAATGTCCATCAATCGGTGATTTCTGGCTTAATTTTATCCGGGGCATTGCCGGTTTTTATCGCCCCTGAATTTGATCCAATCTGGGGTTTAGCCCTGAGTATCACTCCCGCATCCGTTGCCGAGGCATTAGCGGCCCATCCAGATGCCAAAGCGGTGATGATGGTGTATCCCACCTATCAGGGGGTATGCGGGGATATTCAGGCGATCGCCCAGGTGACTCACGAATTCGGGATTCCCCTATTGGTGGATGAAGCGCATGGCCCTCATTTCGCGTTTCATCCCGATTTGCCGACTCCCGCCCTAGTTGCTGGGGCGGACCTATCCGTGCAATCCATTCACAAAGTCCTCGGGGCCATGACTCAGGCATCGATGCTACATATCCAAGGCGATCGCATTGATGTCAATCGCCTGAGTCAAAGTTTGCAGTTGATGCAATCTACGAGTCCCAGTTATTTGCTCTTGGCTTCCTTAGATGCAGCGCGGCAACAAATGGCGCTACAAGGTCAAGAATTGATGACCCAAACCCTGGCCCTAAGCAGTCGTGCCCGGGAGGAGATTGCCCAAATCCCTGGATTGTCGGTGTTAACGCCACCTGAACCGAGAATCCCGGGATTTGTAGTAGGCGATCGCACCCGTCTGACGGTGGGGGTGTGGGAGTGGGGACTGAGTGGGTATGAAGTCGATGAAATGCTTCAGGAACGGTTCGGGGTCACCTGTGAATTACCCTCCCCGGACCATTTAACCTTTATTATCAGCTTGGGGAACACCTCGGCAGATATTGACCAACTCATCCAAGGGTTTTCGACCCTCTCCCACGATAATTGCCACAAGCGGCGATCGCGTTCCCTTCACCGGATACCTCCCTCTCCCGCCCTTTCCTTATGCCCGAGGGATGCGTTTTTTGCTCTTGTGGAAGCAATCCCCATTACCGAGGCGATCGCGAGGGTCAGTGCTGAGTTAGTATGTCCATATCCCCCGGGAATCCCCATTTTGATGCCCGGAGAGGCGATTACCTTAGAGGCAGTCGCCTATTTGCAACAAGTGCTCGCCCAGGGAGGTATCCTAACCGGATGTAGCGATCCGACTTTAACCACCCTCAAAGTGGTTAGAACGGGATAACCGGGCTAAAAATAATCCAGGAATCGGTTAAAAATATGACGATTTAATCTCTCATTTAATCCTCTAATTTCTCAATTCATCCGGCTCACCGGATTATTTGATTTCAATTTATTGGATTAACCTTGCCTAAGTTTTTTAGAATTTATAAATGGCTTATTTTTTTATGAATGAGTCCCGAGGTCAGATTAATTTAAAATTAAATTAAATAAATTCTAATAATTCCTTAAAATTATCCATAAAAAATTATCTATAAATATTATTATGAAATCTGGAATTTGGCCTTATATTACCCCGGGTATTGCGGATGAGTTATTTGAGCGGTTGCCGGGAATTCCCATGAGCAAACGGGAAACGAGATTACTCTTACTCTCCCACCTGCGACTGCAATCCGAATCCGTCTTATGGGATATTGGGGCGGGAACGGGAACCATCCCTGTAGAAGCGGGATTACTCTGTCCGAATGGGCGGATTTTAGCAGTAGAACGCGATGAGGAAGTGGCCGCCTTAATTCGGGCCAACTGCGATCGCTTCGGCGTTGAAAATGTAGAAGTCATCGAAGGCAGTGCACCGGAATGTCTGTCCCAGCTACCATACCCCCCGAATCGCGTCTGTATTGAAGGAGGCCGTCCCATTAAAACCATCTTAGAAAAAGTCTGGTCCTACTTACTCCCAGAAGGAAGAGTCGTTGCCACTGCCGCCAGTTTGGAAAATTTGTATGCCATTTCCGAAAGCTTTGCTGAATTACAAGTCCGCAATGTGGAGGTGGTCCAGTCCTCCTTCAACCGCTTAGAAGGAAGGGGAACTCATCAAAGTTTTGTGGCAGTTGACCCGATCTTTATCCTCAGTGGAGAAAAGCTTGATTAAAATTCAGCCCGGTTTACCGGATTCTCTGGAATTAGAACTCTTGCAGCATGACAAACAGATGCCCCATCCCCCTTAATCATCGGCACAGTTTGGTGGGTGGGTTCCGTAATATCAGGAAACGCTGACCAGACGGAGGTGTTCTTAAATGATGCAAGAAATCTATTTTGCTAATACTAGATTAACTATAAAATTGTTCTATGCCTTTGTCTCGAATTCTCAGTACCATTGTTGCTCTAATCCTAGCGCTAGGTACGACCTTCCTAGGAGGTTGGTACTTTACGGTCGGTTTCTCCATTCTGGTCTATCTTGCTCATTGGGAATACTTGGAACTTGTCCGGGCGAAAGGGATTTACCCCGCCGCAAAAACGAGTTTATTTCTAAGTCTGGCCTTGGTCGTGCTTTCGACCCAAAATTCCCAGTTGACCGATGCCCTCTTGCCGATCGCCGGAACCTGTATTTGTTTCTATCTGCTGTTTAAGCCGAAAATGGCAACGATCGCGGATTTAGCCGCCTCCATTCTCGGCCTATTTTATATCGGTTATTTACCCAGTTTTTGGCTACGCTTACGCACGTTAGGGTCTGAGGCGGCCAGTAATCTCCCCTTGGGTGGTTATTGGCCCCAAACCTGGCCTAATTTTTCAGACCTACCCACAGGGTTGAGTGTGACCTTGCTTTCGTTTATTTGTATTTCTATGGCGGATTCTGCCGCTTATGTCGGTGGCAAGTGGTTGGGACGGACTCATTTTTCCGATATCAGTCCGAAAAAGACCGTGGAAGGGGCAGTATTTGGAATCCTGGGCAGTGTCATTTTGGCAACCCTCGGGGCAAAGTATCTCAATTGGCCCTTCTGGGGGGGGACTGGGGTGGCATTCGGGTTACTACTCGGGATTGCCAGTTTGATGGGAGATTTAATCGAATCCCTGATGAAGCGCGATGCGGGAGTGAAAGATTCCGGTAAGCTGATTCCCGGGCATGGGGGAATCCTAGACCGGGTAGATAGTTATATTTTTACGGCCCCTTTTGTTTATTACTTTATTACCCTCTTGTTGCCATTGCTCTCGCAATGGGTCCAGTTGTCTTCGGCAGTAAGCGGGTCTTCCTGATGCCGAACCCGTTAAGGCAGAACTGTCAGTTGTCCCTGACAGATTAGGCCGCTTTCGGTAAACGAGAGTTCTGAAATAGCCACATCGGACCCGAGGGGTAAGATAACGGTTTCTAATGGGATTACCGCTGAGTCTGAAAGAATTTGAATCGTTGGATTGAGAAAGTGCAATTCTGAGGGGTTACCCAGTTGCAACCCAGTTCGGAGGAGAAAGGGTTGGGCCGATTGGGAGGGGGTGTGGAAGCGCCCGCGCAAGGTGAGGGTTTCTTCCGAAAAGAGGAGGGCAGCGCCTTCCCAGGTGAGGGTGGGTTCTGAGTTCCAGGAGAGGGCCGAGGCGAATTGGGGGAAGAATAAGGGAGTGAAGGCATCGGCAATCAAGGGCGATCGCATGGAGGCATTGAGGTCAGCTTCCGTCAGATGTAAGCGCGCCACCACGGGAACCGGGTTTTGCAGGTGCAAGGATTTCCCGCGCAGAATGTCTCGGAGATTGACCTGAATGCCAGTCCCCTGAACCTCCAGGGTACTCAGATGCAGACCTTGGTAGAGGGCACCGGACCCGCACAGAGAAACCTGGGGAATCACCCCTTGGAGGATTTGACGATCGCCTCCCTGAATCTGCACCTCTAGTTCCTTGACCGATTCCACCTGCGATCGCAACCACAATTGCACCGCATGGGAGAGCACCCAACCGATGCGAGACCGAGAGGGGGGGATGGGTGGAGTCAGGGGTAAATCCTTTTCGGGTGGGGATAATTCTAGGCGATCGCTTGACACAGAAGTTAATTTTATAATTTCTTTTTCGCGCATAAATATTCTCAATGCAATTCCCCCGGCACAAGGCCCTAGAATCAGGGAGGTCAGGGAGTATCCGTGAAATGTGGGAGCATTTAGGACCGCCCACAACCGGGCAAACGGGACATTTGAGTGCTTCTAACCCCTACTCTTCGGTTCTGACCGCTTGTATTCTCCCTGATCCTGTAATATTTGTACATAGTTCAGTCTGGCAACTTGTCAGGTGGACTCACCCCCTAAAAACTTTTAGAAAAAAGCGAAAACGCGCAGCCGTCCAAAACATGGATGCTAGACTGCAAAAAATCCTATCCGAGTGGGGTATTGCCTCACGCCGTCAGGCTGAAAAAATGATTCAACAGGGACGGGTCCAACTGAATGGCGAAATTGCCCGCCTCGGGCAGAAAGCCGACCCTGAAAGCGATCGCATCCAAGTTGATGGCATCCCCGTCAACCCTGGCGATCGGCCTAGTCCCCTGTACTTGCTGTTAAACAAACCCACCGGAGTTGTGTCCACCTGCGCCGATCCCCAAGGTCGGACCACGGTGCTTGACCTCCTGCCTGCTGATTTACGGCAGCAGAACGGCATCCATCCCGTGGGACGCTTAGATTTTGACTCTACCGGAGCATTACTGCTAACCAATGACGGAGAACTCACCTTCCAACTCACCCATCCTCGCCATAGCATCCCCAAAACCTACCAGGTGACCGTTGCCGGAGAACCCCAGGAATCAACCTTGGAAGCATGGCGTCGCGGTGTCATCCTCGATGGCAAAAAAACCCGACCGGCTGAGGTTCGCATCCTCGATCGCCTGGGTCCCTCCCAAACCCTGCTCGAAGTGATTCTCTGGGAAGGCAGAAATCGCCAAATTCGCCGGGTTGCTGAGTTGTTAGGATACCCGGTCATTCACTTACACCGCACGGCGATCGGCTCAATTCATCTCAACCCCCCCGGGGAAGCTCCTTTACCCCAAGGCTACTACCGCCCCTTGAACCCCTCTGAGATATGTTTCTTACAAAGTCAAGTCTCCCTAAACTCCGTAAATTGGCCAGCAGATACTCAGGAACCGACCCGATGAAGAAGCATAAACCTAAAGCTATCCTGAAACCACAGCAGGATCCATCGGTCAAACTGGCCGAAATGGGTGCTTACTTACGGCAAGTGCGGGAGTCTCAATCCATGACCCTTGAAGAAGTCGCAGCCAAAACGATGATTAGAATTAGTCTGCTGCGATCCATTGAAGAAGGGCAACTTTCTAAGCTCCCCGAACCCATTTATGTTCAAGGTTTTCTCTTGCGGTATGCTGAGGCCCTGGGTTTAAATGGCGTTGAGTTTGCTAAAACCTTTCCCATCATTTCCACCTGGCGCAAGCAGAAAATCGCTCAGTGGTTTTATTTACCCATCCCTAGACTGCGACCGATTCATCTGTACCTGATTTATATCCTGCTGATTATTGGTGCAGTCAAAGGGTTAGCGGGATTTGTCGAAACTACGGCGATGCAGGAATCCAATGGAGAACAAACGGAAACTGCTGAGACTGTAGCCAGTGCTCAGACAACTACGCCTGAAAAATCCACCCCCCCAACAACCGCCTCTCAAACCCTGGGGGCCACTCAGTCCAATTCTAATGCCCCAGTTAGGGTTGGATTGATTCTTCAGGACAGTTCCTGGGTGCAAATTACCGCCGATGACAAAATCGAATTTGAAGGCACATTACAACAAGGAACGGAACGCACTTGGGAAGCGAAACAACAACTGGTTATCCTAGCGGGCAATGCCGGTGGGGTTCTCATGGCGGTCAATGACCAGCAAGCTAAACTCATGGGTAAACCGGGCGTTGCTGAAGAGGTGATTGTTCGCGCCGAACCCTAGAGAATCGGTACCGTAGGGATGAGAAACCGGGTTTCTGGTCTTTTGGAGCAAAAACCCCCACCCTTGAGGGTGGGGGTTTTTATAGACCTTTCAAAACCGGATGGGGTATGACGTGGGATAATTCGTCAGTTCTGACCTTGAGAGTTTAGGTGAGCTGCTTAGTAGCACCGGCGACGATATGTTTCCGTGAGGAGTTTCAGGCGATCGCGCAGGTCCCAAGTCAGCACTTCCCCGCGATAACGCCATCCCCAATTCCCTTCTGCCAATCCGGGCGTATTCATCCGCGCATCGCTGCCGAGTCCCAACAAATCTTGCAAGGGAATCAGGGCTTGATTTGCCACGGAGGACAATGCCACGCGAATCAGTTGCCAGTGAATCCCTTCCTCAGAAACGGGTCCCAAATAGGCTAACAAACACCACCGTTCATGGTCCGACAGTTTTTCAAACCATCCCACCGTCGTATCATTATCGTGAGTCCCGGTATAAACCACACAGTTGCGCGAGTAATAGTTAAGCGGCAAATAGGGATTCCCGGGTCCGGATCCAAAGGCAAAGTGTAAAATCTTCATCCCCGGAAACTCAAACTCGTCTCGCAGGGCTTCCACTTCCGGGGTAATCACCCCTAAATCTTCGGCAATAATCGGCAGACTGCCTAACTGTTCTTTCACCGTTTTCAGCAAAGCCGAACCCGGTGCCGCAATCCACTTTCCATTCATGGCGGTGGTTTCCCCTTGGCGCACGCACCAGAAGGACTCTAGGCCCCGGAAATGGTCAATGCGAATGATATCCACATAACTCAACATGGATTGGAAGCGCTTGACCCACCAATCAAAATTCTGTTTTTCCAATCGCTTCCACAGGTAAACCGGGTTACCCCATAATTGCCCCGTGGCGCTGAAATAATCGGGCGGGACTCCGGCCATTCCTGCCGGTTCTCCGGTTTTGACATCCAGACAAAAGATGTTGGGATTGGCCCAAACATCGGCACTATCGTGAGCGACATAGATGGGAATATCGCCGATAATTTGGATCTTTCGTTCGTTGGCGTAGCGTTTGAGGTCGGACCATTGCCGGAAAAATTGGTATTGCAGGAATTTTTGGAAAAAGATTTCTGCGGTTAACTGTCGCCGCCATTTGTCGAGGGCCTCGGTTTGCCGATTGGCGATGTCAGGTTCCCACTGATACCAGCTTTTGCCATCCATTGCGCCTTTAATTGCCATGAATAAGGCATAATCATCAAGCCAATAGGCTTTTTCATGGCAAAAGTCTTGAAATTCCTGTTGTTGCTCGACAGAAGCCTGGGCTTTGAAGGTTTGGCAGGCTTGTTGTAGCAGGGGCATTTTGATGGCGATCGCCTGGTCAAAATCAACCCAATCGGCTGGAAATTCGGGCAGGTGATTAAAGTCCCAGTCCGCCAGCAGTTGGTCATCCCGTAGGCGATCGGGACTGATCAACATCGGGTTTCCCGCCATCGCGGAATAGGACAAATAGGGAGAATTGCCAAATCCCGTAGGTCCTAGCGGCAAAATCTGCCAGTAAAGTTGGTAACTCTCTGCTAAGAAGTCCACGAAGCGATAAGCCGCTTCGCCAAGGTCACCGATACCAAACCGACTGGGAAACGAGGTGGGGTGGAGTAGAATACCGCTAGATCTGGGGAAGGGCATGGTGTATTTACCATTGGAAAATAACTTAAGCGTGGTTGCCCAATCGTTTACTGGGCCAACAAGTCTCAACTTTATCATGGGACGGGGCACTAGAGAGCGGCGATCGCCCCATCAAAACTTGATGACAAATCAGCCCCTATCCCTGCTCACAGCGATTCTAAACCTATCAATTTTAAAATTTAACCATGACCTATCGCAATCCCACTCCGACTGTTGACATCATTATTGAGTTAGGCGATCGCCCCGGACGTCCCATTATCCTGATTGAGCGTCGCAATGACCCGTTGGGTTGGGCGCTTCCCGGTGGTTTTGTGGATTATGGGGAATCGGTGGAAACGGCGGCAATCCGTGAGGCGAAAGAAGAAATTGGCTTAGAGGTGGAACTCTTGGAACAATTTCATGTGTATTCTGACCCGAATCGGGACCCGCGTCAGCATACCCTGAGTGTGGTTTTTTTAGCCACGGCGACGGGGGAACCCCAAGCGGCAGATGATGCCAAAAATTTAGACTGTTTTGAGTCTTGGCGCATTCCCACCAATCTGTGTTTTGACCACGATCGCATCCTCAAGGATTATTGGCGATATCGACACTATGGGATTAGACCCCGGATTTAAGGCGATCGCCATTCCATCTGGAAGGGAACTCCCCAAAATAAAATAGCTCAAACCCGCACCTTCAAGGGTGCGGTTTTTACAGACTTTTGAAGATTGGAGGGAGTATCAGACTTCGTTTCCCACTCCACTGGGTCCTGGGAAACCGATGCGATCGCCTTGCCGTCCCCCGTTCATCGTCAGTCCGACTAGATCGGGGATAGGGCGGTACTCGATTAACCAGAACTGCCCTATCCCTTCGGTTTGGGGCGATTAAAAATCTTAACGCTGCGATCGCTCTGTTGCTATTTTTCTTTAAAGACGAAATATTTCCAAACTCCCAAAGCCCTATCAATCCAAGGGATTCAGATTTTTATTAAGGTCATCCTCAACCATCGGGCAATTCCCCTTCCTCAATTTGCACTACCCTGTGCCACTCCCCACTGCCAATGCGCCCTCAACCTTGACTTAGAATAGAGTTTCTAATCCCCGCTCAACCGGAATGGCATGATACTTAAGGACAGCCGGTTTCACCCGAGGAACAGGGTGGTTTCCTTCCATTCCAGTTTCCTGCTCCCTTGCCACGAGAACACCCGACTAGAATCCTAGAGAAAATAGTCGGGATCAAGCTCACCGTCAACCCTTCCCACCCCCCAACCATCCCCGGTTGTTTATTCGCAATTAATAGGTGGTCTTTGCAAATGATAAACCCCTTGTTGATCACCCATCCCCTCTTTAAAATGGGTTATCAAACCCCCTTGAAATTCCCTTAAACTTTTATGGTGTGAAAATATTTTTGCTTTTTAAAATTTTAATCAAAACTCCCTTTGCAATTTATAAATACCATGAAAATATATAAAACTATTGCTAACCCATTATTATCAAATCTTGCTAATTCGCATAACCACAAAACTCAATTTTAAAAAATAGCCGATTAAAGGGTAATAAAATTCGCAGTAAAAAAGGTAGGGTTATGAATGTTGAACGCCAAATTAGTCAAACCCCTGATTCCGTCAACCCCGGTGGAACCATTCACGATAGATACTTCCAAATCATAGTGGAACGAGCGGCGATTGGGTTAGCGCTTTGGGATTTGACTGGAAAATTATTGCAAACCAACCCTTTTTTACAAACCATGCTGGGGTATGAGGCAGAAGAACTATTCCATCTGGAATATAGTCAGATTACTCATCCCGAAGACTTGGCAGTAGAGGAGGCTCTCATGGAAGAGTGTATTGCCAGAAAGAGAAAGGGATATGAAATAGAAAAAAGATTAATCGGGAAAGATGGAAAAGAAATCTGGGTCAAACAGAACCTATCCATGAGGCTAGATGGGGCAGAAAATCCACTATTTGCGGTGGCAACCCTTGAGACTCTTTCCCCAGTCCCCTCCCGCGAGAAACCGACTCAAGAACTGGCAGAAAAATACCAAACAATCTTTGATATTTTCCCCCTAGGAATTTCCGTTACAGACTCTGAAGGGAATATTATAGAATCAAATCCGGCTTCATTAGATTATTTAGATGCGCTGGTTATCAGCTCACAAGAAGAGGTCCAACGGGATAGAGATTACCGGCTCATTTTTAGGGAAGGGACTCCGCTGAATCTCCAAGAATTTTCCCGAAGACTGGTTTTAACAGAAAATGCTAAAAATGGAGTGATCCAAAGTTTACAAGTGGGAATTGCCTCCGGGGAGGGAGATGTAGACTGGCTGAATATTATAGCGGTACCGATTCCGTTGTCAACCTATGGATTTGTCATCGCCTATATCGAGATTAACGAAGGCAAAAAAACAGAAATAGCGTTAAAAGAAAGTGAAATGAGGTTTAGAAAAGCCCTGGACCACTTCCCAGATACCTTTGTAATTTATGATGCCGATCGCCGCATTCAATTTATTAACACTAATGGGATCCAAGTGAGTGGCTATACCGAAGAACAGATTATCAATCGCCGGGATGAAGAATTATTTCCCCCAGCAGTCACTGATAACTATCTTCCCCTACTTCAGGAAGCTATTGAGACAAGAAGTCCTCAAAAAGGAGAATGTAACATTGCTTTAAATAATACCCAATGGAGCGCAGCGATCGCTTACATTCCCTTGCTGAATGACCGGGGAGAAATTTATCAAATTTTAGGAATTACTCATGATATCACCGAACGCAAGCGGACCGAAGAATCTTTAATTAAAAGTGAAACCACCAATCGAGCCTTACTCAATACCATCCCCGATTTAATGTTTAGAGTGAAAGGAGATGGAACCTACTTAGATTTTAAACCGGCTAATTTTAGCAATTTAATCAAACCGCAAATTTTTCAAGGCTTAAAAGTGGTGGATGTCATGCCCCCCAATATTGCCGAAAAATCCATGAGATATATCCAACAGACCTTGGAAACAGGAGAGATACAAGTGTTTGAATATCAACTAGAAATCGGCGGTGAAGTTTCGGTCTATGAAGCTAGACTGATTGCCAGTGGAGATGATGAAGTGGTGGCTATTGTGCGAGACATTACGGCGCGTAAAAATGCCGATATAGAAAAAAATCAATTGATTGAATCCCTCCAGAAGAGTGAAGCGAATCTCGCCCGAGCACAAAGAGTCGCTCATGTGGGAAGCTGGGAATATGAGGTTGAGTCTAAAAAGATAACCGTTTCTGAAGAATTTTTAAGAATTTTTGACTCCCCTTTGAATTCCGAGGTAAGCTATTTTCACCTGGTGAATCAGCTACACCGAAACGATAGAAAAAGTTGGAGGAATCTGATTCGAGAAGCCCTGGCACAAGGGAGCGCCAATGAAGTTGAACTAAGAATTTGGCAAAGCGATCGCACCCTCCGTCATATTGAAGCAAGGGCCGAGGTGGTATTTAGTGAAACCGGAAAACCTATGAGGCTCTTTGGAACTGCCTTAGATATTACCGAACAGAAAAAAGCCCAATCTGCTCTTGCCGAATCCGAAGCCAAATATCGCTCCTTAATGAATGATGCTGGAGATGCAATATTACTCATGGATTTGGAGGGTAATTTTTTAGAATCCAACAAAAAAGCCGAGGAACTATTAGGCTATACCAAAGAAGAATTAGTCACCCTCGACGCCAGTCAAATTTTGCCCCCGCAAGAACGGGAAAGGGTGAGCGCTATGTTCGCATTAACGGCAAAAATCGGAGGCGGATGGTTGCCGAATACCCAAGTCCGCCAAAAAGATGGGGAAACTCTCTGGGCGGATATTAGTTGTAGTGTAGTCCAATGGGGAGAGGGTCTGAAAGTTCAGCAGGCGATCCTGCGGGATATTACTTATCGGGTTCATATTGAAGCCTCTTTAAGAGAACAAGCGGACCGAGAACGGTTGATATCTGCGATGCAAGAGCGGATCCGACAGTCTTTGAATTTGAAAGAGATTTTACAAACGACGGTGGTCCAGGTGAGGCAATTTTTACAGTGCGATCGCGTGGCAATTTGTCGCTTAGGGTCCGATTGCACTGGGGAGATGGTAGCGGAATCGGTTAATTCAGAATACTGCTCCATTTTAGGGCTAAGCATTCGCGATCCCTTATTAGGAGAACTGGATTTATCTCTGCAAAAGTTGGGGGGAATTTATCAGGTTGAGGATATTACTCAAGCTTGGGTGAGCGAGTTTCAGGTTAATTTTTTAACTGAGGTGGAAGTCAAGGCGATGTTAATGGTGCCCATTGTCCAAAGTAGTGGGTTATGGGGATTACTGATTGCTCACCACTGTGCGGCACCTCGACGATGGCAGCAGTCAGAAATTAAGTTGCTCAGTCAATTGGCAACCCAGGTGGGAATTGCTACCCAACAATCTCAACTGTATGAACAGCTCAAAGAAGCGAATCAACAGTTACAGCAACTGGCAACTCGGGATGGATTAACCCTGTTATCAAATCGGCGTCATTTTAATGAATATTTAGAACGAGAATGGCGACAGATGGAGCGCGATCGCACCCCACTCTCGTTGATTCTGTGCGATATCGATTTTTTTAAACCCTATAATGACACCTACGGTCATCAAGCGGGGGATGAATCTCTCAAACAAGTGGCAGTTGCCATTCAAAAAGCCAGCAAAAGGCCCTTAGATTTTGTGGCGCGCTATGGGGGAGAAGAATTTGCGGTGATTTTACCCGATACCGATGCGAATGGGGCCATCTGCGTCGGGGAAACCATCCGCGAGGCGGTGAAGGCATTACAAGTTCCCCATCGGGCATCTCCCACCTGTGGATACATTACTTTGAGTGTGGGAATTGCGACGGTGATGCCTGGAGTTGAGTCATCTTTGGAAACCCTGATTCAAGAAGCCGATCGCGCCTTGTATCGAGCGAAGGACCAGGGCCGCGATTGTTCGGTTCATTATGCTCAGATTGAAAGCCGCTCCTGCTAAAATAGATGGCGATTCCACCGGTGCCCCTTGGAGTAAACTATGAAAGGCTGTTTTTTTTGAAGTCCCTCGGTGATGGCGAACAGCTTCGAGGGCCTTGGATGGCGATCGCCAGGGGGCGCAAAAAATAGCCCAGTGGAATTAGGGGTCAGGATGATCGACGCGATCGCGCCGTTCCTTCACCGTTAATGTTCATTCCTGAAGAGGTTTAAGTGAACCGGCAGAACAAGCGCCAAACTCAGGGAGAATACGAGCATTAATCTAGGTAAAATATCCCTGAACACGGGATTAAAAATGTGTTTTCCATGCCAATTCACAAGCCCGATCAACCGTCCGGGTATCACCCGTTCTTGAAAATCCAATCTCAATGACTAAAACAATCATTCAGACAGAGCAAGCACCCGCACCCGTTGGACCTTACAATCAGGCGATCGTCGCCACGGGTCAGTTCGTCTTTGTTGCGGGTCAAATCTGCCTTGACCCCAATACCGGGACCCTAATTGGAGAGGGTGATGTGGTCAAACAGACTATCCAAGTGATGGCTAATCTAAATGCTATCCTCACCGCTGCCGGTGCCACCTTTCACGATGTGGTAAAAACCACCGTTTTTTTGGCAGATATGAATGATTTTGCTGCCATGAATGCCGTTTATGCTAAATATTTCGATGAAGCTACGGCACCGGCGCGCGCCACAGTCCAAGTGTCACGTTTACCTAAAGATGTACTCGTTGAGATTGACTGTATCGCGGTGATTGAAGGAAATCCTAGATAGTCTTAAGATTTAAAAACAGCAAAATCCTGATATCTTAGGGGTTTGGTGGCAAGATACTGGTAAATTTAGGGGAGGTTATAAAATTTAATGACGATCCAACAGCCTACAAATACGGTAGTTACTAGCAAAGCGTCTAGTAATTCCTTTAGAACTTCCATTCTGAGCGTTGATTTGGGCCGGACGGCGACCAAAGCTTGTGTCAGCCGGGATCCCAACCAAGTGGTATTTATTCCGTCTAATGTGGCCCAAGTCCCTGTAGAAAAAGTGCGCGGTGGGGAATTTGAATCTCGGCCTACGGATCCGTTATTGGATATGTGGTTGGAGTATCAAGGGCGGGGTTATGCGATCGGTCAGTTGGCGGCTGACTTTGGCGCAAGTCTCGGGGTTGGCGAACGGAAAGTGGAAAATGCCCTGGTGAAAGTCCTTGCCAGCGCCGCTTACTTTGGATTGAAAGATGATGTAGTGGTTGTCCTGGGTCTGCCCTATCATTCTCAAGAAGAGTTTGAGCGGGAAAAAGAGGAAATTACCAATTTGCTGACTTCGCCTCATGTGATGAGCTATCGCGGTGAGCAAGTGCCCCTGAATATCACCAAAGTTTGGGTGATGCCGGAAGGATATGGCAGCTTGATCTGGTGCGAAGCTCAAGAGAAAGTGGATAAAAAAGGTGTAGCCCCCGATTTTGCGAAGACATCGGTGGCGATCGTGGATATCGGACATCAAACCGCTGACTTTTTAATGGTCGATAATTTCCGGTTCGCACGGGGGGCCTCCAAGAGCGAACCCTTTGCCATGAGCGAGTTTTACAAGCGCGTCGGCACTGAAGTAGAAAAGGCATATAGCCAAGCACCGATTAGCGTGGATAGTCAATCCTTGTCCTTAATCGATGCCGTGAATAAACCCAGGGGTCAACGGTTCTTCCGTCCTCGTGGCGCATCCAAACCGACGAATTTGGATGATTTTCTGCCCAACTTGCGAGAATTATTTGCCCGGGAACTGTCGGATTTGTTGATTAAGTGGTTACCGGAACGGGTCACTGACGTGATTTTGACCGGCGGTGGCGGGGAATTTTTCTCCGATGCTCTCAAACCGTTAGTTGAACAAGCCGGTTTGAAAGTTCATCTGGCCCAACCGTCCCGTCCGGCGAATGCTGTGGGACAATATTTGTATGGAGAGGCTCAACTTGCCTCCTCTTCGTACACTCGCTCCTCTAAGGCTGGAAGTTAATGGTTTTTTGGTTAAGCAAGACAAAGAAACGGGTCGGATTTACCGATGAGGTAGCCGACCAAACCTTGTTAGCGGTTGTGCAGAAAGAGTTACAAAACCAACCGCACAAGAGTTTCGGCGACTTGTGTAAAGAAGCCCTATGGCATTATTTGTATGTCCCCGAATCGGTGAAACCGACGCGGAAATCAAGTGATGCCTCGGACACCATTGCGGAGTTACAAGGGCAATTGAGGTCCTTAGAGGAACGGGTAGCGGCGAGGGAGGCGAGTCGATTGGATGCAATGGAAAAGCAGTTGCAACAATTGAGCTTGCAGGTGGGACAGTTGGCGATCGCCCTCAATAATCAACGGGGAAATTATCAACCGCCTCAACAACCCTATCTGGAACATATCCCGGAACCCCAACCGGAACCGGAACCAGAACCCGAACCCGTCGCCCCCCCCAAACCCGTGGACCCCTTACTCCAACGACTCAGTTCCTTCATCGATGATTTCTAAGTCGGAACCAATGGGTTAGAAAAAATCAGGATAAATTCTGCAAGCATCAGGAGTCAAAAGTTTTAAAAACCTTTGACTCCTGACTCTTTTTTTCTCAAAAATTTGCAGCGCATCGATACTACAGTAAAGGTTAGAAACCTGGTTTCTTAAAAAAAATTTTGATAATTATCGCCTCCAAAATATCTTGTAGACGTTCAGTCTCTCGTCTCATAGCCTGACAGCCTCAAGCAAAATGCGATCGCGAATCCGCTCTTTCAACATATCCACGGTAACGATATCAACCTTGCAATTCAATAGCTTTTCTAAATCAAGCAATAGCCCCCCTGGAAACCAAGGGGTGATTTTTTCTAAATCATAGTCCACTAAAAAATCAATATCGCTATCTTCCGTCGCTTCACCTCGCGCTACTGAACCAAATACTCGCACGTTATAGGCTCCATGCTTTTCAGCTAGGGCGATAATTTGCGATCGCTGCTGTTTCAACAACTCTTGAATGCTTAATCCAATCTGATTTTTCATACATTTTCAATGCTGGTCAATTTTCCCAAATCGCTGCTTCTATTTTGCCGTAAAGTAAGTTTTCATGCCCTCCTCTTGACGTTCCAATCAGGTTAGCAGAGCTTCTCTAACGGGTTTGAGTGGCTACCAAAGTCCTGATACCCGGATTGGGTTTAAATCCCCCATTTGGGACAGTAGGCATGGTTTTTTTAAAGAAACCCAATGGATCAACCCGAGAACAATGGGCGATGTGCCTGTGTACCATAGTTCTCCCGTACAATAGAAAACCGATCGCATCCCCCTAATATTCACTCCATGCCTATCCTCGCTCTCTTGTCAAGTATCTTAATTGCTCAAGCTCAACCGGCACCGGAACCCCAGGAAATTGTCCAACCCCAGGAAGTTCGCCCCTTACCCGGCGGCCTGGATAATGTGCCGATGTTTAATAGCAACAGTCCTGAAAAAATCGGCAGCGAAGGCATTTTACTCTCCACCTTCCCCCCCGATCGCAAGGCATTTCCCTCGGCCCACCTCAACTTCCCCTTTGAAGGTCGCTTTGACATCTTTGCTCATCATGTCTTTGGGGACCGCCAACTGGATGATTTAACCCCCATGTATGTGGGAATTCTTGTCCATAATCCCACCAATGAACCTGTTACCTTGAATATCCTCCAGGGAGCAAGTTATCTCTCCCAACCCGATGCGCCATTTGTTCAATTACCACCCGTTGTCGCCAATCCTCTGGGAGAGGTTTTCGCGGGACCTGGGGGGCGGGTCACCAGTGAAATCTTGCGGGGACAGCGCCAAGATATCTGGCCCGCGCAACTGGTGATTCCCCCCCAATCGAGTCAAATGTTGAAGAATCTTCCCATTCCGGTTCGCACCTTAGAACCGCCCCTAAATGGTCGTTCGACCTTACTGCGGTTGTCTAGTAGTGGACGAGTCTATGTGGCGAGTTTGGCGATGTATGCGAAGCAGGATGCTAATGGGAATGAGCGATCGCCGACTTTGGAAGAATGGCAACAGCTTTTAGAAACCGCAGATGTGGCAACGCCGCGCGATCGCACTCCCACTCCCCCAGACCAAACCGAGGGCCAAAGAATCTACGGTCGAGTTTCCGGTGTGTCTCAGGGGTCTACCTGGATGGGTCAATTGGTCGATCGCCCCAATATTCAAGGGTTAAGTATTCCTCCGTCGGGACAAGGGTTTTCTTATGCGATCGGTACTTTACCCGGAGGACGATTGGGAACCGATCAATCCCAAAGTGCGCCCATGTTGGTCCGTTACCCAGATACGGCCTATTCTGCTCATGGGAACTATGCCCTAGAATACCGTTTGCGTTTACCCCTAATCAATGAAACAAATGCCACAGAAACCGTGACGGTGAGTTTACAGACGGCCTTGAAAGAAGAGACTTTAACACAACCCGGGTTACGGTTTTTAGAACCCCCAGGACCCCAGGTATTTTTCCGAGGAACAGTGCGGGTTCGCTATACCAATGATTTGGGAGTACCAACGACGCGCTATTGGCATTTGGTGCAGCGTCGGGGACAAATTGGGGAAGCGTTGGCAACCTTGGAAATGCCACCCGGCAGTCGCCGTCTGGTGGAGGTGGATTTGATTTATCCCCCCGACGCCACCCCACCCCAAGTCCTCACAATTCAGTCTCGCTGAGTCGGGGATCAACGCTTTGGTCTCTCATTTAGGGTGATTAATCATGCACTAAATTGGTGAATTTTATCAGTCAAAAGAGGTGGCGGCGATCGCGCCTCTTTTCCCCTGGACAGGTTGAGTTGGCTTGTGATATAAATCACGGCAAATCCCGATGAATATCACCGCCTATTTTTCTTTAGATCACTAAATATTCCTGAGTTGTAGTTGATACTTAGAGTATCATTTTTTATTTCTCGTGATACCCGTTCACGCTATGCTTTATCAATCCCGAATTTCAGACGTTTTTTTTCAAGCCTGGAAAGCCGGTTACATTACCCGGTATGAACACACCCAACTCATTAACGTTGGATTAGTAACGCGACTGAATGAAGAAGACCGGGCGGCCCTCCATCGCCTATCTCATGCGATTAAGCGGGGATGGCTGGAAGTTATTGATTAATTCTTAAACGGTTTAGTTAAATGGGGTATTTTATAATACTTCAAAAGTGACTAAGCCCTTTCGGTTTGTGCGGTTTTAGTAAAACCCTGGCTTCAGATTTTTTTCGATTTATTGTAGGTCAAACTCTCCTGTTTATTGGTGGGATTTTTTACCGTTTGAGGTCAAGTTACGGCAATGAACTGGAAAATTAAACCTCTCGCCAAAAAAGGATTGATCCCCCCAACCCCCCTTAAAAAGGGGGGCTTTAAAAAAGGGGGGCTTTTTAGAATTTTGCAAGAGGTCTATTGATTAAAAAACCGGCACCCTTGAGGATGCCGGTTTTTTACAAGCAGTTTCGCGTGAGAAGTACAGCCTTGAGATCCACCCGTTTCAGGTTTAGAGACTCTCCGGGTGGATATGGCGATTAAAAATGGGTCACCGGGGGCTCGAACCCCGAACCAACGGATTAAGAGTCCGATGCTCTACCATTGAGCTAGTGACCCAGATTAATCAGAATAACATAGTTTTATGGGTGAAGTCAAGAGGCCAATTCCCATCTTAGGCGACTGCACTGATGGGTTTGGGATGGGTTAAAAAATCATGGTCTTTGAGGAGTTTGTAAAGATTGACATCGGTTTCGAGTAAACAAGCATGACCGCTATCGGGTAATAAGACTTGTTTGGCGTTGGGAATGGAATAGGTTAAGCGGGTCGCTTCGGCAGCGGAGGGTAATAGCCGATCGCCGGTACTGGCGATCGCCAAGACAGGGTGACGGATGCGACTTAACTCATGGGAGTCCATTTCAAACTCTCGGAGTAAATTGACCCGCCAAGTGCTAGTCGGCTGGGGAACGGACTGCATCGCCGCTAACAAATCATTGCGTTCCGAACGGGCAATGCGACCGAGGGCGGCTAAAAAGGGTAATAAACCCATGACCGATAAGGCGTAGATTGGGGGGGGTAACCATCCGGTCAGGTGGGAGCCAAAATGCAGCCAAGCTTGGCCCATAAAACAAGAGGCGGGATTGATTAAAATCAGGCGATCAAACAGTTCTGGGGCATCAATGGCAATTTTCAGGGCCAAGCAACCGCCAAAGGACTCGCCACAGAGATAAACCGTATCGGGCCGACTGCGACGAAATTGCGATCGCAATAAACCCACAACTTTTTCCGTTAATTGGTCCCAAGAGGATAAATCATGGGCAGGCATGGCTAGACATTGGATATTAAAGGCATTAGAGAGACCTTTATTAAGTTGCGAGCGCAGGAGTTGTCCGGTCCCATCCATGCCCGGTAAATAAACAAACAACGGTAAGTCAGGTTGGAGAGTCGCGGGGGTTGAAAAATGAAACCGCTCGTTAAAATTGTGTATCAGTGAACCCATATCTTTCTTCCCTAAAATTCTGCATTTTAAACCCCGTTTAATAACAGCCTTGGCGGAGTAAACCGGCAATTTCTTCCCGGCAGCGATCGGTAATTTCATTCACCAATCGTTTTCCCGATTTACCAGGATAGCCCTGTTTTTGTGCCGGAGTAATCCAATAGGGGCGACCGATGAGGAGATTAACGCGCCGATAAATCACCAGAGGGTGGAATCCGTCTTGTTGGAAATGAGGTTCGATGGGGTCAAAGAGACTCAACAACCGAACGGGGAGACCGGAAAGCACTTGTTCTTCCATCGAGGCGATCGCCACCGGCACGATCGCCAATTCCGACACCTTGGCACTGAGGGCTAAATGGGCGAACCCGCGATGAAACTCCCCAACTTCTGACGGTGGGGTTAACCGGACCATTGGGGTTGCGCCTTCGGGAAAGACCCCGATCGCCGCTTGTTGTTGTAGCAACTTGCTCCCTTGACGAAAAAAGCGATGCTGTTGGGGGCCGTATGATTCTAAGACCAAGCAGCCCAACTCTGTCACAAATTCTCGTAACAGAGGGACTTGGCCCATATAATGATGGCAGGCAAAGTGGATCGAGCGTCCTGTTCCGGCCATCAGTAAGGGGGCATCCATAAAGCTGCGATGATTGCTCACGATCAGCGCGGCACCTTCAGCGGGAATGCGATCCCGGTAGTAGATGAAGGTGCGGGTGCCAAAGGCGGTGAGAAACCCGTGGGAAATTTGCAGTGGCCTATCTTCTAAGGACATTTTTACAGGCGCGATCGATGAACAGCCTTGGGAAATTTCACAACTTCCCAGCAGCTTTACCTTTCTAAGAGGTTTTGTAAACAATTATAAAGTAAAAATCAGTTTGATTGGTTTCCAGGCCGCCAGTATTCGGAGCCTGAACCAGCCATTCTGGGTTCTGAAGTAACCCGCTGTGTCAGAGTGAAGGGGAAACAAAACGCTCAGGGTTTGGGGTCAGGACGCCCGGGAAATGTCTCCGGTGGCTCAACAGGGTGGGACTGGAGAACGAGGTCATTACCGGGGGTCAAGCTAGTTGGGTCCGGTGTTCTAAAACTTGAGTGAAAGACGTTATCACCCTAGGGTTTGGCGGGATCAATCTTTCTCCTTTTTTGATAAAAAAAGGGAGGGGACGGTGGCAGTTCAAAACCGGCGATCGCCACAGAACCTATTGCCGAATCGTCCTGCGTGGGGGTGACGTTCCTGGATAATCTATAGAAAATCTTAAAAAATCTCAGCAAGAAAGGGAAACAATTTTTATAAAATCTTTATATCTTAGAGGCATACCTCCCTGGAAAACCCAGGAATCCTAGTAAAAATTTTGTGAAATGTCGAGTAGAATGGAAGTTTGCTGTCCCTCATGTTACCATCGAAATAAAAGAATGGGGGTCGTTTTTAACCGAATCCATGAACTCTAACCAGACCAGTAAGAATACATTTGCTATTACAACACCGCTTTACTATGTGAACGATTTGCCTCACATTGGCAGCGCCTATACCACGATTGCTGCCGATGTTGTGGCGAGGTTTGAGCGACTTCGGGGGAAATCAGTCCTGCTGATTACCGGAACCGATGAACATGGGCAAAAAATAGAGCGGACCGCAGAAGCATCGGGGCGATCGCCCCAAGAACACTGCGATACAATTGCCGCCGGATTTGACCAATTATGGCAAAAAATGAACATTGCCTACGACAGGTTTAGCCGGACCACCAATCCCCGTCATGGAGCGATCGTCAAGGAATTTTTCCAGCGCGTCTGGGACAATGATGACATTTATTTAAGCCAGCAAACAGGGTGGTACTGTGTGGCTTGCGAAGAATTTAAAGACAAACGGGAGTTGCTAGAAAACAATCACTGTCCGATGCATCCCAACCGGGAAGTGGAATGGCGCGATGAGCAGAATTACTTTTTTCGCCTGTCCAAATACCAACCCCAACTAGAGGCCCTTTATCAAGACCGTCCTGATTTTATTCGGCCCGAAATTCGACGCAACGAAGTTTTGAGCTTTGTCCAACAAGGACTGCAAGATTTCTCCATTTCTCGGGTGAATGTGGCTTGGGGGTTCCCGGTGCCGGTGGATCCAAAACAGACCCTTTATGTGTGGTTTGATGCCCTGTTAGGATATGTGACGGCCCTGCTAGACCCGGAGCAAGAACCGACCCTGGAGAATGCCTTATCGAAATGGTCGCCGATTAATCTGCACTTGATTGGTAAAGATATTTTGCGCTTTCATGCAGTGTATTGGCCTGCCATGCTCATGTCGGCAGGGGTTCCCGTTTCCGGGGGAGTGTTTGGACATGGGTTTTTAACGAAAGACGGACAGAAAATTAGCAAAACTTTGGGTAATATTATCGACCCATTGGATTTAGTGGAACGGTACGGATCCGATGCGCTGCGTTACTACTTTCTGAAAGAAATTGAATTTGGACGGGACGGGGATTTTAACGAAACTCGATTTATTAATATTCTCAATGCCGATCTGGCCAACGACTTGGGGAATTTATTGAATAGGACCCTGGGCATGGTGAAAAAATATTGTCAAGGTCAGGTGCCGAAGGTCAATCCCGAGGAAATTGGCGATAAGAATGGTTTAAAAGCAGCGGGGGTAACTTTAGGCGATCGGGTCACCTGTGCTTATGAGGGCCTGCAATTTAGCCAAGGATGCGAAGAGATTCTCTCCTTGGTGCGAGGCTGTAACAAGTACATCGACGAGCAGGCACCCTGGAAACTCTATAAGCAGGGGGAACAGCAGGCGGTTGAGCAAGTGCTCTATGCTGTTTTAGAATCGGTCAGACTCTCGGCGTACTTACTTTCTCCCATCATTCCGAATATCAGCACTGCGATTTATCAGCAACTGGGGTATTCGATTGATTTTAATGACCAAACCGCGATCGCCAGTGCGCTGAACTTTCCGACTCATTCGAGTTGGGGGATTCTGGAGAGCGATCGCGTCCTGGGAGAAGCCAAACCCGTCTTTGCTCGCCTGGAGTTGAGCAATCAGGCATCTTCATAGTCAGGCGATCGGCAATGTTGATCCAAAAACAGCGAGTAGAATTATCGAGTATCGGGGGTGGGGTTACAGAGGGGTCCCCACCCCATTGCCAACAAAAGGATGATCGGGGCGTTAGGGCACCGTTCCGGTATATCATCAATGGCCTGATGTTCACCTGAGTCAGGTGACAACCGGGCGATTCCCTCTATCATAGATAATATGAAAAATCAATTTTCCGATAAAAAAAACTGAGGAATAACAACCATGTTGCATCATCATCCAGAAAACAACAACATATTTACCCCCGAACAGGTTTTAGAAAATCGCGGTCGAGTTGCCATTTTTATTGATGGCTCCAATTTGTTTTATGCCGCTTTGCAGTTGGGAATCGAAATTGACTATACCAAGCTGCTGTGTCGCTTAACAGCCGGTTCCCGACTCCTGCGTTCTTTTTTCTATACCGGCGTCGATCGCACCAATGAAAAACAACAGGGATTTTTATTATGGATGCGTCGCAATGGTTATCGGGTGATCTCGAAAGATTTAGTTCAGCTTCCAGATGGCTCTAAAAAAGCTAACTTGGATGTAGAAATCGCCGTGGATATGATGGCATTAGTCGGCTCTTATGACACGGCTGTGTTAGTCAGTGGGGATGGAGACCTCGCTTATTCCGTAGATGCGGTCAGCTATCGCGGGGTAAGAGTGGAAGTGGTGAGCCTCCGTTCCATGACCAGCGATAGTTTAATTAACGTGGCCGATCGCTATATTGACCTAGAATCCATCAAGGAAGATATCCAAAAAACTCCAAGGCAACCGAACTATACCTACCGCCCCCTTTCCAGTATTGGTATGATGGATGATGTAGAAGACCGCTAAATCCTTGGGGATTCAGACATCAACACTACCTATTTAAAAGTGAAAAATTCGGGTTTTTTCCTTTTGCTTTTATACGCCTTAGTAGGACTGGGTTTACCCAGTTGTGCCTTTTTTAAAAAGGGCAATACTCCAGTTGTCACCGAGCCAGACGAAGGCCAGGAGCAAGCGTTAACATTTAACGATGTCACCCTGGAACAGGCCAATGCTGAGGGGGAAATCGTATGGAAGGTGCGATCGCCCTCCGCTCGGTATAATGATGAACAGAAAATTACCTATTTAGAGACACCAACCGGAGAACTGTTCCAGGAAGGTCAACTGGTTTATAAGATCCAGTCCAAACAGGGCCAGGTGCATGGTGACGGCTCGAAAATTGTGCTCCAGGATGAGATTGTTGCCACCGCACTCCAAAATCAAGCCGTAATCCGTGCTCAGGAATTAGAATGGTTACCCGCAGAAGATTTGCTGCTCGTTCGCAATAACGTGAAAGGCACCCATCCAGATCTGGAAATTACCGCCAATGAAGCAAGGCTAAAAAGCAAAGCCCAGCGCATGGAACTGGTAGGGAGTGTCGTTGCCACAACGCAGAAAAATCCCGCCTTACAGATGCGTTCTGAGTCGGTGGTATGGCAGATGGAGACGGACCAAATCATCAGCGATCGCCCGGTCCAAATCGACCGTCATCTATGTGAAAAGCCCCAAGATTGTCCCGCCAGTGACAAAGCCATTGGCGATCGCGGGGAACTGAACCTGGAAACCAATGTGGTCACCCTGGAACAACAAGTCCAGATTACCTTGAGTGAACCCCCACTCACCATCAACAGCGACTTGATGCGCTGGAATATTGACGCTCAAAGCGTGACCAGTGAACGTCGGGTTACTATCGTCCATCCGAAGCAAACCTTGACCTTAATGGGCGATCGCGGCACCCTGGAACTCGCATCTTCCATCATCTCTTTATTCGGGAATGTCTCTGGGGTCCGCCAGGTCCCCTCAACCGAGTTCAAAGCCGATCGCATGACTTGGGTGATTCCCACTGAAGAGTTCCAAGCCGAAGGCAATGTCTTTTATCGCCAAGTGAACCCCCCGTTTACCGTCACTGGACCCAAGGCAGTAGGCAAACTTCAGCAGCAAACTATTGTGGTAACCGGGGGTGATGTGGTCACAGATGTAGTTCCTTAGCCCATCGGTCCCCTACAGGTTATCAACCGGGTTTCTTGAAAAATCTCTGCTTGGGAATAACTTTCTATGGGCCAGAAATTGGGTTTCCCATCCCTGAGATCTAAAACTTTACCCCGTCCTAGGATACTCCGATCCAAATCCGGTGAGGGGTGAGTGGTGACATTCCCAGAAAAACTGATCCCCGGTGACCCAAACGGGTCCTTCTCTATTGAGATTTTATATTTTGTTTTCAACCTGAGCAGATGCCCTGAAAAAAGCAGAAACAGAACAAGCGGAAATGGGTCAAGGCCATTTAATCCGTTAATTTTAACCATCCTCGGCGGACCGCGTAAATGAGGCGATTAATTGAGCTTTGTTCTTCTTCGCTGAGACTCTCTTGTAAGAGGAGGGTTCTAAGATATTGTCGGTGTTCCTGGGTGAGTCGTCCTGACCAATAAATTTGAAAGAATAGTTCGGAAAGATTGCCCGGATGAATTAAGGAGAGAGTATTCATAATTGAAGAGGTTAAATTAGGGATGGTCTATTCTAAGATGACCCTTTTTTAGGGCTTTGACTGCGATCGCATCCCTGATGATTAAGTGATATGGATCGGTCTATTGGGTGATTTGCATCCGATGCTCCCCGGGAACAGATTCGGAGCAAAACTATCAGCGGGGATTTTCTGCCCCCCTCAATTTGGCTCAAATTTTTCAGGAGTAGAGATTAGAGGGAGAATTTGAGAGGGGGTAAAATTTTAATAATTAAATTGTACAGGAGAAATTCAGGCCAAATAGTGAGCGATCGCCGGTTAACTATGAACCCGAGAACCCTTAAAAAGTAAAAAGGCACAGTGCCCAAAGTAAAGTAACGAAGTGATGGAATATTAGCATCAAGTTGGCCTGGAGCAAAACAGAGCCGCGATCGGGACCCTATTAAAGCCTGGGAGTAACGGGCAGAATGAGTCAGTCAAATCGAGGATTCACCCGGAGTCGAGAAGGGGGGAAATTTTCTGCGAGGGAGAATTCAAGTTTGTTAACCTGAATAGAGGGAGTCTCAATGAATTGAACAATTCCCCAACGGAGTGGGAGCATCTTGCACCGGATCAACAGTAGAGAGCAAGATGCTCCCACGGATCAATTCTCGGGTCAGACTGCGGCAAGAAGTGCTATAGAATGATCGGAATTCTATTACCTAAATCGGCTATCATAAGCTTGAAGGGGGCGGTTTAAACCCGGCGATGCACTTGACTATCCGCCCACTCCAGTCTGGCGGCTTTCATCGCTAGTTCTCGTCAGTTAGCGTTTGTTTTTTCAACTCCCCACTCACCCCTTGAATCGAAAACTTATGATTCCGACCCAGGGACGGTTCTGGCAATACTTGACCCGAATATGCATACTGGCTGCAAGTTACTTGATCGCGGCTGTGTTAGCGATATGGATTCCAGGATTGGATCAAAATTTATTACCGTTTGGGCCACCTGCGGGAGTTGCCTTGGCTGGACTGGTGTTATATGGGATGAAAATTTGGCCCGGGGTGGCACTGGGGGCGTTTTTCTATGCACAATCCCAGGGAGTACCCTACTGGGTAGCGGGTGTTGGGGCGATCGCCTGCGTGGTTCAAGCCATAGTAGGGACGCGCCTCCTGCGACAAGTTGAGTTTGATCCGGCCCTGGAACGGCTGCGGGATGTGGGATCCTTAATCGGCATCGGCGCAATCCTCTCGACCCTAATTCACGCCAGTTTGTCTGTCTTGCTCGTCACAATCGCCGGACTGCAAACCTGGCCCGAGGCATCGGCCAAGTGGGAAATATGGTGGTTAGAAGATGCAATGGGAGTGTTGTTAATTGCCCCAATCCTCTTGACCTGGAGCCGATTCCGCCCGAGCACTATCAAATCTAGGCGGTGGGGATTAGTTGCCAAAATCCTAGAAATCATCCTCCTCTCAATCTTGCTGCTGACCATCAGTTGGGTGGTGTTTTGTTCGCGAACTCGCGTTTATATCGCAGACTATCCCCTGGAATATTTACCCTTTCCCCTGGTGATGTGGGTGGCCCTGCGCTTTGAATTGCGCGGGACGGTCCTGGCGAACCTGTTAGTGGCGAGTATGGCAATTTGGGGGATAGCCCGAAAAAGTGGACCCTTTCTCAAACACGCCATTAACCCCGAACAAGCCATTTTCTCCCTGCAAATCTTTATGGGAGTGGTGGCTGCCACAGCCCTGATCTTTGCCGCAGTCATGGCTAGAAGGCGACAGGCGGAAGAGTTACTCCGCCAAGGGGAAGAAAGGCTGAATAATGCTCAACGGATCGCCCAGGTGGGCAACTGGGATTTAGACCGCGATCGCAAAGCACTCCATTGGTCCGATGAAATTTATCGGATCCTGGGAGAAGAACCCCACAGCTTCACCCCAAGTCACGAACAGTTTTTGAAATATGTGCATCCCCACGATCGCACCGAAGTCCGCAAAGCCTTTAAACAAGCTATCACTCAGAATCAACCCTACTCCCTGGAATATCGACTCTTACGCGGGGATGGGGAAGATCGCATCGTTCATGAACAGTGCGAAATTAGTCCGTTTCGGATTACCGCTACAGTTCAAGATATCACCCCTCGGATTCGGGCCGAAGCCGCCTTACGCGCCAGTGAAGAACGATTCTCGAAAGCCTTTCAAGCCAGCCCCCTGGGAATCAGCATCAGTACCCGGGCTCAAGGGCGGTTTGTGGATGTGAATCACAGTTTTTTGCACCTGCTGGGTTATGCTCCAGCAGAAGTGATCGGCAAAACCTGGGAAGAACTCGATGTCTGGATACATCAAGGAGATTACTTCAACCAAATGCTCAGTAAAATCGAGCAATTTGGCTCAATCCGCGACCTTGAACTCCAGTTTCGCACCAAATCCGGAGAAATTCGCGATGCCCTGCTATCCATTGAACCGATTGATCTGGAAGGAGAACCCTGTCTGCTGACAATGGTCAGTGACAACACCGAACGCAAACGCGCCGACGAATTCCGCAAGGCGAAAGAAGCCGCAGAAGCAGCAAACCTCGCTAAAAGCGCCTTTCTCGCCAATATGAGTCATGAACTGCGAACCCCCCTGAATGCCATCATCGGCTACAGCGAAATTCTCCAGGAAGATGCCGAAGATTTGGGTCAAGCCGATTTCATTCCCGACCTGCAAAAAATTCACGGGGCCGGAAAACAATTACTCTCCTTAATTAGTGATATTCTCGACCTCTCCAAAATTGAAGCCGGTCGCATGAGTTTGGAGTTAGAAACCTTTGCCATTGATACGCTCATTTGGGAAGTGGTCACGACCATTCAACCTCTAATTGATAAAAATGGCAATCAGTTGACGATTCAATGTCCGGAAGATATCGGACACTTTCATGCTGATATCACCAAGGTGCGGCAAATGCTTCTCAATTTAATGAGCAATGCGGCTAAATTTACGAAACAAGGCCAGATTGAACTCCGAGTGAGGCGCACCCTAGAAAAACCATTAAAAGGCGAAAATCCCTCTCTAAAATCCCCTTCCCCTCATGAAGTGGAAGGTCAAGAGTGGATTTTCTTCCGCGTCAAAGATACCGGAATTGGGATGACTCGGGAACAGTTGGAGCAAGTGTTTAAACCATTTACCCAAGCGGATGCCTCGACGACTCGCAAATATGGAGGGACGGGTTTGGGTTTGACCATTACCCAGAAATTTTGTCAAATGATGGGGGGAGATATTAAGGTCGAAAGTGAGTTAGGTCAGGGTTCCCAATTTACTCTGTGGCTACCGGCGACGGTCGTTGCTCCGGTTGTATCCCAGGAAGATGAAGAAGCCATAGCTGGGGGGGATGATCCGTTAGGGGTGTGACCCAGGAGACGGGTTGATTCGGGAAGCGGCGGCAGATAAAATTTGCCGTGAAGAAAGCCTGAGCCTGAGAGCGTATCAATGACAGGTTCTGACTCCTTATGTCCGGGCGGATTTTTTTTAGGGATGGCACCCGCGATTAACCTGAAAAATCTCCTCAAAAATTTAACATTTATTATGGCTCCTTAGAACTACTTAATATTTTATATTAAAACCTGAGAAAATAAGAGAGTTGGGAATTATCAAAATTAGCCCATAATTTAGAGTTTTGCTGACGTAATCGAGGAGCAAATCAGGGTAAAATATTAGCCTTGATGGAAAAAACCACAGCAGGCGCGTCCAAGCGTCTAATAGGTTTCAGAATTGTTGGAGGACAACAGCAGTAAGATGGTAGCATTAACACCGAATTCTAGCTTTAGTGTAACGATTCGCTTGCAACTTCTCAACCGAGCCGGAACCCTGGCTACTGTGACCCAGGCGATCGCCTCCGTTGGGGGTAATCTCGGCCAAATCGACTTGATTGAACAAACCCGTGCTCATACAACTCGGGATATTACCGTCGATGCTTCTAGTACCGAACACGCCGAAGAGATTGTCCAAAAAATCAAGGGCATCTCAGACATTAAAGTGCTCAACGTTTACGATCGCACCTTTAACCTGCATCGCGGGGGAAAAATTAGCATCGAAAATAAAATTGCCCTCAAAACTCAAGCCGATTTAGCGATGGCATACACCCCCGGCGTGGGGCGAATTTGTATGGAAATCGCCAACAATCCCGAACAACTCTACAATCTGACCATCAAGCAAAATACCGTGGCGATCGTCACCGATGGTTCGGCAGTTTTAGGCTTAGGCAATCTCGGTCCCGGCGGCGCACTCCCCGTCATGGAAGGCAAGGCGATGTTATTTAAAGCCTTTGCGGGAATTGATGCGTTTCCCATCTGTTTGAATACCCAAGATAGTGATGAAATTGTAGAAACGGTTAAACGAATTGCTACGGTATTTGGTGGGGTGAATTTAGAAGATATTAGTTCTCCTCGCTGTTTCGAGATTGAAGCGAGATTGCGCCGGGAATTGGATATTCCGGTGTTTCATGATGACCAACATGGAACGGCGATCGTTACCTTAGCTGCCTCTATCAATGCCTTGAAAGTGGTGGGTAAAGCGATGGAAGATATCCGGATTGTCATGAATGGGGCCGGGGCTGCTGGGGTGGCGATCGCCCGTTTATTACGCCAATCTGGTGCACGCTATATGACCTTATGTGATTCCAAAGGCATCCTCAGTCACGATCGCACCGATTTAAACGAGGAAAAACGCGAATTTGCTGTAGAAAAAGGCGGCAGTTTAACGGATGCGATTAAAGGAACAGATATGTTTATCGGCGTCAGTGCCCCAGGAGTATTAACTCCAGAAATGGTGCGATCGATGGCACCGGATCCGATTGTCTTTGCGATGGCAAATCCCATCCCGGAAATTCAACCGGAATTAATCATGGATGATGTTGCCGTGATTGCCACGGGGCGCAGCGATTATCCTAACCAAATTAACAACGTTTTGGCATTTCCTGGCATCTTCCGGGGGGCGCTCGATTGTCGGGCCCATACAATTACCGAAACCATGTATTTGGAAGCCGCTAAGGCGATCGCCTCCTTGGTAAAACCCTCGGATCTCAGCCGGGAAAATATCATTCCCTCGGTGTTCGACGATCGCGTAGTCACCGCAGTCTCGGCAGCAGTGCAACAGGCAGCGCGTCAAGAAGGTTCCGCCCGCCATTAAGTTTTCACAATAAAACCCCGCACCGCTAGGAAAGATGGGGGAGATGGGGGAGATGGGGGAGACTTACAAGAGTAGGTTTTTTACTTCCGGTCCCCTCCCCTTGCCAAGGGGAGGGTTAGGGTGGGGTCCTCTTGATGTGGCTTGCACCACATAACGCGAAGAATTAGTGAGCAGAAGAGGGTCATAGTGAGCAGCGATTCCCTACGGGATAGCTCCGCTTACCGCCACCTCACGAGAAAAAAGGTTTGAACAGCAGCCTCCATACAGGTGCTTAAACCGTTAAGAGTGACGCGCAAGTGACGATCTCTACGTCAGAAGAACCCCACCCTAACCCTCCCCTTGCCAAGGGGAGGGGACCGGAGGTGTTCTTAAGCGTGAAAAACCTACTCTTGTAAGGATGGGGGAGATGCGGGAGATGCGGTGGATGGGGTTGATGTTCGTAGTAACGACTTCAGTCGTTCTCTTGATGTTCGTAGTAACGACTTCAGTCGTTCTCTTGATGTTCGTAGTAACGACTTCAGTCGTTTCATCGTTGAAGGCGTGACACTCACCAGGAGGGGCTTAATGGCCTGTTTGGGAGCTGGAGGATCCGGAAATGGGTGCGTTACTTGGCTGAAGCCAAGTAACGCGGTAACGACTGAAGTCGTTACTACGAACAATCTCCCCCATCCTCCCCATCTCCCCCTCGCAACCTGAGCGAGGATGGTGCTGCGATCGCCACTTATATTACAATCTGTAAAGAACCATTACAGGATAGGCAGAATGCGGGTAGCGATCGCAGGGGCGGGACTAGCCGGAATGTCCACCGCCATAGAGTTAGTTGATGCGGGTCACGAAGTAGAAATTTTCGAGTCTCGTCCCTTTGTCGGCGGGAAAGTCGGCAGTTGGGTAGATGCCGAAGGCAATCACCTCGAAATGGGGTTGCACGTCTTTTTCGGCTGCTATTACAACCTCTTCGACTTAATGAAAAAAGTAGGTGCAATCGACAGTTTGCGCCTGAAAGACCATACTCATATCTTTGTTAACGAGGGAGGCAAAACCGGGGAACTGGATTTTCGGTTTATTACCGGGGCACCCTTCAACGGTTTAAAAGCCTTTTTCACCACCTCTCAACTCTCAGTCCAAGATAAACTCACCAATGCGATCGCCCTCGGCACTAGCCCGATTGTCCGGGGTTTAGTGGATTTCGATGGGGCGATGAAGACCATTCGCAAGCTTGATCACATCAGTTTCGCCGACTGGTTCCGCAAACATGGCGGTTCTAATGGTAGTCTCAAGCGGATGTGGAACCCGATCGCCTACGCCTTGGGTTTTATCGACACGGAAAACATTTCCGCCCGCTGTATGCTGACCATTTTCCAGTTTTTTGCTGCAAAAACGGAAGCTTCGGTCCTGCGGATGTTAGAAGGGTCCCCCGATACCTACCTCCATCAACCGATTCTCAAATATTTAGAAGCTAGAGGCGCTAAAATCCATACCCGACGCAGGGTTCGGGAAATTCTCTTTTCTGAAGAGACTGGGGAAACGGCAGTCACGGGATTGATTGTGGCGCAAGGGGAAACAGAAGAACCCATCACCGCCGATGCGTATGTCTTCGCCTGTGATATCCCCGGCATTCAGAAAGTCCTACCCCCGGCATGGCGCAAATGGCCGGAGTTCGATAATATCTACAAACTCGACGCGGTGCCCGTTGCCACGGTGCAATTGCGCTTTGATGGCTGGGTGACGGAAATGCATGATGCAGCGAAGCGTCAGCAGGTGGAGGAAGCGGCAGGCATTGACAATCTGCTTTATACCCCGGATGCAGACTTTTCTTGTTTTGCAGATTTAGCCTTGACTTCCCCCTCGGATTATTATCGCCAAGGGGAGGGTTCGTTAATGCAGTTGGTGTTAACGCCGGGAGATCCGTTTATCAAGCAGAGTAACGAGGCGATCGCCAATCATGTGCTCAATCAAGTGCATGAACTGTTCCCCTCGTCCCGCGACTTGAATATGACCTGGTACAGTGTGGTCAAGTTGGCGCAATCCCTCTATCGGGAAGCCCCAGGGATGGACCCCTATCGCCCCGCGCAACAGACTCCCGTGGGGAATTTCTTCCTGGCTGGAAGCTATACCCAACAGGATTATATTGACAGTATGGAAGGGGCGACCCTTTCGGGACGGCAAGCGGCAAAAGCGATTTTAGGGCGAGTGAATGAATTAACGGCGAATCCTAAACCCTTGGCGATCGGTTAAGGGAAGTAAAGGCTAAACTTTAGAAGTAGGGTGGGCTTGGGTCCACCCTACTGATTTTAGAAAACTCCCTCAACCGATAAACTATTAATTTAAACCTTTAAATTCTGATGACAAACTGGTTAGAACATAGCGTTTTAGTAGAAGTTAATACCCCCATTGATCATGTGTGGGGGCTCTGGTCTGATTTAGAACAAATGCCGCGCTGGATGAAATGGATTGAATCGGTGCATATTTTAGAGGAAGACCCGGAATTATCGCGGTGGAAGTTAGCCTCGGGGGGATTTGAATTTAGTTGGCTGTCTCGGATTTTAAAAATTGTTCCCAATCAGATTATTCAATGGGAATCGGTGGATGGATTGCCGAATCGAGGAGCAATTCGTTTTTACGATCGCCATCAAGAAGGCAGTATGGTTAAGCTCACCGTTGCCTATGCCATTCCTGGAATTTTGGGACAGATTATGGATAATTTATTTTTGGGTCGTGTTGTAGAATCCACGATTCAAGCGGATTTAGAACGATTTCGGGAGTATGCGATCGCGGACTATTCTCAACCGTAACCTCACCCTAAATCAAGGGCTGTACTGTTGAATCCATCGTCGCTTCTGGAGTTAAGGGTAAAGTTACCGTAAAAGTCGTCCCCAAATTGACCTCACTCTCGACTGCAATCTGACCGTGATGTGCTTCTACGCAGTTTTTCACGATAGTCAATCCCAATCCCGTTCCCGGTATTTTACCGACATTTCGGGCCCGGTAAAAGGACTGAAACAATTGTTTGAGGTCCTCTGCTGGAATGCCAATCCCGCCATCGCGAACTTTAAAAATGGCTTGATTGTCTTGACAAATTAAATCAAAATAAATGGGGCTATTAGGAGGGGAATATTTGCAAGCATTGGTGAGTAAATTTCCGAGAATGTAGCGCAGAAGCTTTTCATCGAGACAGGCTTGCTCAGTCGCCCCGATCGCCTGGAACCTAATTGAATGCTGTTCCGGATCGCTAAATTGCCGTTCTTCAACTAAATCCTGGCATAATTTGACTAAATCTAAGGATTGCGGCTCATACTTTAACCTGCGGTTTTCTACCCGACCTAGAACCAGCAAATCATCAATCATTTGGTCCATATATTCAGCGGTGTTTTGAATCATTTTCAGATAATTCACTCGCTGTTCTTCGGTTATCTTGTCGGCAAATCTTTCCAATAATTGAGAGGCACATAAAATCGAAGTCAGGGGATTTCTGAATTCGTGAGTCACCATTGACGAAAAACTAGATTTCAGTGCATTCAGTTCTTTTTCTTTGGCTAAAGCCCGATTTAATTCTTCTTGGGCTTGTTGCCGTTCTACAATCTCTTTTTGCAACAGTTCATTGGTTTCAGTCAGTTCAACGAGCTGTTCTTCAACCGATTGCTGCAATATCTCAATCACCCGATACATTTCCATTGGATCAAAGGCTTGCAGGAGGGTAGATTGGGTGACAATCCCCAAGAGTTCCCCCTGTTCAGAGACGACAACCAACCGGCGTACAGACCATTGTTTCATGATCTGATGAGCATTCCACAGGGAGTCGTGGGGTGTGAGTGAAAATAAGGGCTGACTCATCACCGCCTCTGCTGCCGTGGCACTCAAATCCAGATCCAGAGCATGAAATTGTACGAGGTCCCGTTCCGTGACAATTCCGACAGCGATCGCTCCGCTCTCCCGACGACTCTGGGATTGAGGGTGCGATGCTGGGGGAGAAATGGGGACGCCGTGAATGGGACCCTCGGTGAGGTCAGGGTTCAGGGTTTCTGGCATCTGGGTAATCACCACGCAGCTAACCTTGTTCCGAGACATCAATTCCGCCAGGGATAGCAAGGATGCGGTTGGGGATGCCGTCACCACCCCGCGAATCATCACTTCTAAGACCGATCGCGCCTTGAGGAGATTGACCGGCTGTAGCACTTTTCGGATACTGCCATGACTCAAAAGTCCTAAGACATGACCCGTGGCATCAACCAGAGGCAAGTGACGAATGCCATGTTTCTGCATCAGGGAGAGGACTTGAAACAGGTCCCGAAACTCCGACTGAACTAGGGTAATTACCGCAGTCGTCATGACTTCGGCAATGGTGATATCTATAATTTTGACCCCTGCTGCACACAGATGCACCACATCCCGTTCGCTAAAAATTCCCCGTAATTGCTCACCCTCCATAATCAAGACACAGCCGTCTCCCACGTCATCCAGGGGACTGAATGCCATTGATGCGGTCACATCGGTGAGGGCACAACTCGCTCTAGCTTGAGCCATTTGGGTAATGACCTCAATCAGGGGGGTATCGGGAGAAACGACCATCGGCGATCGGTTGATCGCTTGTTCTAAGTCTGGGGAATAGAAGGGTAAAGGATTAGGTTGCAGCATAGTAACTTAACACAAGGCTGAAGGGGACCCACAGAAGGGCGATCGGAGTGTAACGACCTCCAAGGCATCGGAATCGCCTGGGGTGCTTCTTTATAAGATAAGCTAGAATTTTCAGAAATTTAAAATCTTGAACCCGTTAACCAAAGAGCGGGGATTTTCAGTCAATTTACCACAATTCTGTTCTCATGCTACCAACCCTTCTGCTCTTGGGTGGGAAAAAGAGCAAAATCAAAGTCCCTCTCCCATTGTGGGAAAGGGATTGAGGATGAGGATGGCACCGGGTGAAATTTACCCTTTACCAGGTCGGATCAATATAGATATTAATAGTAACCCGTTCTTGACCCCCAGGCACGCCAGAAATACAGGAACAAACGGTGCGATCGCCATCAATTTCGACTTCGCAAGCATGACAAGACCCCATCAAACATCCGGTGGGAATCGTTATTTCCGCCCGTTTCGCCACCTCTAGTAAAGGTTCTCCAACCTCCGCTTTTACCGTAATGCGATCGGGTAAAAAAATAACATCTACGCTCATAATTTTAGCTTGGGTGAAGGGTGACTCTTGATTGTTCCCCGGTCGATCAGCCTCGGACTCATGCTCTCTTTATCCCGTTGATCACCCAGGGATCCGGTCTTCATAACAAGGGAGTTAAATCTAAATGGGCTTCGACAATCGTTGCCAAAGCATCAATAATTTCTTCTCGTTGGTCTCGGTAGTTAGCAATCCCTGTGGGTAAAGATTTTAACCCTCTTTGATTGCGGAGGCGATTTAACCAAGCCCGCCGCCAAGGTCCATTATCAAACAGACCATGCAAATAGCAACCCCAAACGGCTTGCTCTTTATCCACCAGCCCCAAATTCAAATCATCAAATAGGGGTTTAATATCTGGAGATAACGCGCCATTGAACCGTTCGCTCGGTTGCGTCCGACCCTGATGAATTTCATAACCCGTAACGGGTAAACCGGGGGTGGGATAATTAGAATTAACCACCCGTTGTCGCGAAACTTTATGGTTAGTAATTACGGTTTTAATCGGCAAGAGATTCAACCCTTCAAATCGTCCTTCTATGCCTTCAACGCCTTCCGGGTCCGCTACGACTTGGCCTAACATCTGGTATCCGCCACAAATGCCTAAAACTGTTCCACCTCCAGCCACATAGTTTTGCAGTTCCGCCGCCATCCCCGTTTGTTTCAGAACGAGCAAATCCGCGATTGTTGTTTTAGAACCGGGGATAATCACTGCATCGGGATAGCCCAAAGATTGCTTGGGATTGATATATTTGAGTGTGACACTCGGTTCGGCTTCTAAGGGGTCGAAATCTGTAAAGTTAGAAATTCTCGGTAAACGAATCACCGCAATGGTAATTTCGCTCTCTTCTTTGTGAGTGGGAGGATTTAATAAACTGAGGGAGTCTTCTGCGGGAAACATTTCTGAGATCCAAGGAATTACCCCGAGTACGGGAATGCCGGTGTATTCCTCTAACCAGGTAATGCCCGAGTCAAGGAGCGATCGCTGTCCTCTAAATTTATTAATGACAACCCCCCGAATTAAGGCGCGTTCTTCGGGGTCTAATAATGCTAAGGTGCCAACCACATGAGCAAAGGCACCGCCTCGGTCAATATCGACCACCAGGAGAGTGGGCGCGTTGAGATGTTTGGCAACGCGCATATTCGTCAAATCTCGATGTTTGAGGTTGATTTCTGCGGGACTTCCCGCCCCTTCGCAGACGATGATATCAAATTCTTTAGCAAGGGAATTCAATGACTCAACGATCGCACTCCAACCCCGATCAAAAAATTGTTCATAATATTCCGCTGCGCCAACTTTGCCCTCGGGTTTTCCTCGGAGGATGACTTGGGAAGTCATATCTCCTTGAGGTTTTAATAAAATTGGGTTCATTTCCACTTCTGGGGCAATTCCGGCAGCCCAGGCTTGGACTGCTTGGGCGTAGCCAATTTCTCCACCTTTGAGGGTAACGTAGGCGTTTAAGGCCATGTTTTGTCCTTTAAAAGGGGCAACGCGCATCCCTCGGCGATAGAGGATTCGGCAGATGGCCGTAGCGATCGCGGATTTCCCGGCGTGGGAGGTGGTCCCAACGACCATAATGGCTTTCATAATGGCAGAAATTTCTCAGTGGTTTTGTTAAAAGGTTGGAAATCGCACCCAACGATTGAGGAAATTATAAAGGCGATCGCCCCAGGATGGGGGTGGAATTTCGCCCGGGGACTGTTCCCATAGAGCCACCAGTTGCCGTCCCAAGGGAGTGAGGCGGAAACTATCGGTAATCCCTTGACCATCCACTTCTCGACGCAATACACCCAGTTGAATCAGCCACAACAGGCTATTTTCTACCCTGCGTTCGTTGATCGGCGATCGCGTATAGTTATTCTCGACTCCGGCTGAATCGACGATTGCCAATAACGGCACACTGCGATCGCGCATGGTTACAAATAATTCTAGTTTAAAGGGCAAACACTTCATTCCCCTGGCCGCCCGTTTTAAGGTGCCTTCGGGATATGCAATTCTGTTGGTTTTCTGGGGTTGAACGGCAGTCATGGCGATCCTAAGACTAGAGCCTGGATAGTTTTAGATTAACTCCGATCTTAACCTCTCCCGCCGTGGAGTTGAGCCTCGGTGGACATAAAATGTCCACAAGATTCCCTGATTTGCCTGATTACTTAAAACCCACAGCCTGAAGGGTGGGGAGGAAAGCGGACAAAGGCTGCCTCCTCCGGCTACTCGATAAAACAGGTCTTTGACAGCCGGATTTGGGATAATTACGATTGACAAAAGGGCCCGAAACTGATATGTAAAATTCTGCAAAATCCCCCCGACGACTTGTGACAGCCTTTTGCCAAAATTCCCTAGGAAGTGGCTTCCCTCCGAGGCGATCGCCTCGGCCACCCTTTCCCATTTTGATGATTGATTTCATCTTCTCCACACAATTCAGTACGGAAATCTCCCCATTAATCCAGTCTTTATTCCCTTGTCAAAATCCATCGGGGATGATACAATTACAAGACATCAAATTTAGGAAAAATCTGCATTTATGACCTTACCTGTTGGCACAGCAGCCCCGGAATTTACCGCCAGAGATACCAATGGCAACGTCGTCAAACTCTCTGATTTTGCTGGAAAAACCCTAGTATTGTACTTTTACCCCAAAGATGATACTCCGGGCTGTACCAAAGAAGCCTGTAGTTTCCGCGACTCTTATTCGGAATTTAGAAACAAAGATATCGCCGTATTAGGAGTCAGCCGAGATGATGAAGCTTCCCATCAACAATTTACCCAAAAGTTTAATCTTCCCTTTCCCCTCTTAGCGGATACGGATGGTGCCATTACCAAAGCTTATGACGTAGAAAAGGGCGACTATTCTAAGCGGGTCACCTACACCATTGATGCGATCGGTAAGATCTCCCAAGTTTATGAAGGGGACAATCTCAATACTGAAACCCACGGTCCCGATATTCTGGCTGCCATCCATTAGAAGTGACGAACAAGGGCGATCGCCCTGTTCTCGTGGCAACGGTTCTAAGCGGGTCACCTACTGGATCGACAGCGAGGGCAAAATCGCTCAAGTTTACGATCCAGTCAACACCAGCAGCCACGCTCAAGATAATCTCCCAGCAGTGTCCTAATTTCTAACTCCCTCGGGGGTAAAGTTCAGCTTAAAAACCGGGTTTTTTGACAAAATTTTTGCCAAATTGCAGCAAATTTGGGCAAAAACCCGGTTTCTGGTCTCTGGGATTCAAGGCTGTAGCAACATCTTCGGGGTGAAACTGCCCAAAAATCAGGACATTAGGACATGGTGACTTGAGTAACCGATGCAACCTCCAAGGAGTCCCCTGGAGGTTTTTTAGGGTCGTAACAATTAATCCCCTAAATTCATCAGGATAACTGAGCAAAAAAGATTATTCCGGATAGAATCTAGGCTCACAGGTAACAGGGTCTTATGGGGTAGGCAGGAAGTCTTCCTCCTGTTGATATTACTGTGAGCAGAACCGATGAGTTTAGGCAATTCCTTCACTTTTAAGATTCTCCATGACACTTTTTTCAAAGTGTCCACTGCATCATCTTCTACCTTAAGTGCCACTCAAAAAGTAGCAATAAAAGCGGGACAGACCCTTGAGATTAAAAGCTACGAATTGAGCGAAGGTCATTTCCGAGTTCAATTAGCCAAAGGAATCACTCCGGTGGGTGAAACCGGCTACTTTTATGACAAACATATCGAACTCATTCCAAACCTCGTTAACTCTACCTTCAACAGCGGTAACTCCGTCGAACCCCCGCCCGGTTTTGGGTTGCTAACCATCCGGGAAACCACCAAAATCAAAGCCAAACCGGAAGACTCCTCGGAACTGAGCGATCGCGAACAAGCCCAACTGCAAGCGGGTCAAACCTTTTTAATCACCGGCCATGCTTGCGTTCCCGGCCATTTTCTAGTTTCCCTTTCCGAAGAAATTCCGGGATTTGGTAACCGGGGTTATCTTTATCATCCCCATGTTAGCCTCAAAAAAGATGGCTTGGCGATCGACTACGATGCCAACGCCATTACCCTGACCATTCTCCAAACCAACCCCTTCAAAAAACAACCCATTGACTCTAGCCAACTCCCTCCGGAACAACTCTATTCCCTCAAATCCGGCGAGATTTATGGCGTAGCCAGCTATGCAATGGAAGCGGGACATTTGAAAATTTCCCTAACGGAAAACCTCCCACAATTTGGCAATACCGGCTATCTTTTCCCCGATTTTGTTCAATTAAATCGGGACAATACGCCAATTAGTACCGGGTTTGGCCTGACCTATCAAGGTCCGACGGAGGTTTTAGTCGAAAAACCTGTGATTCTCCAAGGCACTTATGACCCCCAGAAAATTGCCACGGTCACCTTATCCGCCGAAGATAAATTTTCCCTGCCGGTGCAATTAAATCCCAGTGCAGGCACTTGGCAAGTGAATCTTAACAACGGATTTAGTGGGGCGGGTGCTCGCTGGTTACGCCTCAAAGGAACCGATGCCAAAAGTCAATTGATTGGGTCTGACGTGATTAATATTACGGTCACCACAGATCCGGCAACGGTTGGAGAAGCTTTAACTTTAAAAATTCAGCAGGACACCTTTTTTAAGGTTTCTCCCGTGGATTCTGCCAGTCTGAACAACCAGCAAAAAGTTCTAATTAAGGCAGGGATGACGGTTCAAGTTAGCCGTTATGGATTGTTAGATGGTCATCTCAAGGTCACTCTCAATAGTCCGATTCAACCCATCGGTGAGTTTGGCTATGTTTATGAAGGCCATGTGCAACTAAGCAAAGGCAGTAAAGTCTTCAACTTTAATATTGAGGATGTCCAGATTGCTGGAACTCCTGCTCAAATGTTGGTCACAAAAACCACATTAATTAAGGCGCAACCTGTGGATTCGGCGAATCTTTCTGCGAGTCAAAAAGCCGAGTTGCTGCTGGGTAAAACCTTGGGAATTACTGGATATGCCTGTACCTCTGGACATTTCCGGGTCACTTTGAGTGAGTCGATTCCTGGTTTTGGCAATGTGGGGTATGTGTATTGGCAGCACGTTCAAATTAAGAACCGGAATCAGGTGGTGTCGTATGATTCCGATGCTTTAACGGCAACGATTCGGGAGACGACGGCGTTGAAGAAACAACCCGTGGATGCAGCGCGGTTGAGTGCTACAGATAAGGTGACTTTGCCTCTGGGACGGGTGTATGGCGTGGCGAGTTATGCGATCGAATCGGGACATTTGAAGGCATCGTTAACGGAAGAGTTTCCCGGGTTTGGGAATACGGGTTTTTTGTTTCCGGGACATCTGCGGATGCAGCGTGGGGGTCGCACCTTTGATCCAGTCCCGAATCAAATTGAACTGAATGTGCCGTATTTTTCCCAACGGGATAATCCTCGCTACTATTGGTCTACCTGCAATGTGACCTCGATCGCGATGGTGTTTCATTACTATGGCATCCGGTCCAAGCGCGGGGGTCAGTTGGAGGATGAACTGCTGCAATGGTGTTTCAACTATGCCGGAGTCGGGTCCCAAACGGATCATAGTGTCCTATCGGCGATGGTCCGCGCTTATGGGTTCAAGCATAGTTTTATCACCACCAGTACCTGGTCTGAGGTGAAGAATGAGCTGATTAATCGCCGTCCGGTGGTGATTGCGGGATACTTTACGGCCACCGGGCATATTATCACGATTATCGGCTATAACCGGCAAGGTTTTATTGTTCAAGACCCTTGGGGAGATGCACTGACGGGTTACAGCCATTTGGAAGGACGCCGGTTGATGTATCCCTACAGCTATATGGACCGGGTTTGCGGTCCTGATGGCAATGTTTGGATCCATTCGATTCAGAAGTAGGTCTGAACAACCGCCAATCTAGGATACGGATGCCCTATCAAGGGTAAAATTTAGGAACGGGAGGGTGCGATCGCCCTCCCGTTTCTGTCCTTATCCCACCCCAGATGCTGCGACTGGAGTTGATATTGTTATCCAGGCACAGCGGATCTCCACTCTAAAATCTAAACCCTCAACTCCTCTGACTGCGCTATCCTGAGCTTAGAGGCCATTTAAGTATGAATCATTGACACTCAGGAGATTAAAGCGATGAGTTGGAACAGTTCTACCCCAGTAACCGATCGCATTTTTGCCAGTTTGCCCTACCTAATGCCCCTGATTGTGGGGGTGCAGTTTGGCATTTTTTTGTTCAAAGAGTTTCCCTTTCTCTCCATCTTCTTTGTCCCCCTACAACCTTTAATGAGCCTGTATTATGGCATTCCATTTGCCGGTCTGATTATCTTTTTCGTCCTGTTGTTTGCTGTGGTTAGAAACGACAATATCAGTCGCTTCATTCGGTTTAATACCATGCAGGCAATTTTGCTAAATATTGTGTTATCCATCACAGGTTTAGTGGTGGAACTGCTCGGGAAGGGCCTTCCGGCCTTGGCAGTGCAGACGCTGTTTAATATGCTGTTTTTAGGAACGATCGCAGCGGTGGTTTACTCTGTGGTGCAGTCATTGTTGGGGCGCTATGCCGAAATTCCGACGATCTCTGAAGCGGTGCATATGCAGGTACGCTAGAACGGACCAGCAGCCATTGGCTGCTGGTGCAGCAATTTAGGCAGATTGACGACTAACTATAGATCCGCTGGGGTCAGGCGTTGCCTGACGGTATTTTCTAAGCTGCCAATGCCTTCAATTTCCACCCGGACGCGATCGCCCACCTGCAATGGCCCTATCCCTTCCGGGGTTCCCGTCAATACCACATCTCCTGGGAGTAGGGTCATCACTTGAGAAATATAGGAAACCAGGACATCCGGGGGAAACACCATATTATCAATGATGCTCGATTGCACAGGTTCGGGGGCGTCATTCAAAAAAGTCTGTAAACCCGCTCCTGGACTGAGTTCTCGGACAATCCAAGGCCCCAAGGGACAAAAGGTATCAAATCCCTTGCCTCGGGTCCATTGACCATCTTTTTTCTGTAAGTCTCTCGCCGTCACATCATTGGCGATAGTATATCCCCAAATTTTCCCCGTTGCCTCCTCCGGCGTACAATCCACGCACCGTTCTCCAATCACAAGGGCCAATTCTCCCTCATAATCGACCCGCTCAGACTGAGGGGGATAGGCAATCTCGTCTCCATCAGCAATCACGGCAGTCGGGGGTTTCAAAAAGAGTAGGGGTTCTCTAGGAACTGGCGTTCCCATCTCAGCGGCATGATCTGCATAATTTTTGCCGACGGCGACAATTTTTGACGGAACGCAAGGCGCGAGGATCCTGTACGTTTCGGGTTCGAGGAATCGTTCGGTTGGTTTTCCCTTTAACCAGGGGGGCGCATCAAGCAACTGAACGCCTCTACTCAATTGAAGTAATCCATAGTAAATCCGTCCCTCTGGGGTTTGGATTCGGACGTAGCGCTGTGCCATAACGTTGATTTATGCCCTCTGTCGTAGTGTGATGTTTGGCTCTTCTGACCCTAGTCTTAGAAGTTTTAGAATTAGTCTTTAGAATTTCGTTTGCACCCTCTTCATCGCCCCAAATGGTATCCTGTCCTTGGGTTAAAAAGATCTCCTTTTGCCATCACATCTGAAAAAAATATCTCATCACTTCACTCCGTTTAAATAAAAAAACGATTATTCTCCCTGGGGGGTTGTTGTGACTACAAGAGTAAAGTCGCCAATTCGGGAGAGCGGTGATGGTCCTGAACGCCACTGGACTTTTTTGGTCGAGGCTGTAGAAATCGGAACCGGGTATGATACGATAAAAAATTGCGTGTAAAATCAAGGCGAAAGTGGAGAGACTCCCTAACCCTTGCCATGCCTTGCTTCTTCACCAGAATGGCCGAACCCCTGCCCGGTTGACCAGAGCAACCGGCTACAGAGCAGCGTCTTTGCAGGAGAATCGGGCCCTGAGCGAAGAAGCCATTTAGTCCATAAGGAGATTCCCAGAATGCGGTATATTTACGAAACCATGTACATCCTGCGCCCCGACCTCGGAGAGGAACTCACCGATGGGGCGATCGCCAAATATCAAGGCATCTTACAAGAGAATGGGGTCACCACAGTGGAGACTCAACACCGGGGTAAGCGTCGCCTTGCTTATGAAATCGGCAAGCATCGCGATGGCATCTACATTCAAATGAACTATGAATGTGATGGCAGCCAAGTGGCCCCCTTAGAACGAGCCATGCGGTTGAGTGAAGACGTGATTCGCTATCTCACCATCAAGCAAACCGTTCGGGAAGTCGAGGCGGAAGAAGAGGTTGAGGCAACGGCTTAATCCGGACTCAACCCGACCTGCTGAGGCGGTTGCATCCATCCCTTGGGCCAATGGATTGACAGGCGCTCGGCGATCGTGCAACCATAAAAGATTGGCTATCTATATTAAGCTCGGATCAGGTTCAGCCCTGATAAAAGCAGGGGCGATCGCTCATTTATAGACCGATCAACCCGCTACCTGTACGGCACACTCCACCAGAATTCTATGACTTACGCAATTATCGAAACCGGCGGCAAACAACTACGAGTAGAACCCGGTCGTTTCTACGACATCGAGTTACTTCCCGTAGATGCCGAAGAAAGCATTACCCTGGAAAATCTCTTACTGATTCAGCATGAGGATCAGGTTCATATCGGTCAACCCTTTGTAGAAGGCGCGACCCTCCAAGCGACCGTCATGCAGCATTACCGGGGTCGCAAGGTGATCGTCTATAAGATGAAACCCAAAAAGAAAACCCGCAAAAAACGCGGACATCGCCAAGAAATCACTCGGCTGATGATCGACTCCATCAGTTTGAATGGGGCGGTGTTAGCATCGGCTGAAAATAACACTCCAGCCTCATCTACCCCCTCAACTGAGGCAGAATAAGAACAGCGGGAATCGAGGAGTCAGTTGGAGGGGCATGAAGCGATGGCGCAGTCCGGACAACGGACCCTCCCATTCAGCCCTTCCCGGTGCTACCCTTTCCCAAGATTCAATCCTGAAATGACTGAAGTAACACAGAGGAACTATGGCTCATAAGAAAGGTACGGGTAGTACACGCAACGGACGTGACTCTAATGCTCAGCGTCTTGGCGTCAAGCGCTACGGGGGTCAAGTCGTCCGCGCCGGAAATATCCTAGTCCGTCAGCGTGGCACCAAGTTTCACCCTGGACAAAATGTCGGGCGCGGCAGTGATGATACTTTGTTTGCCCTGATTGATGGGGTTGTCACTTTTGAACGCAAGGGCAAGAGTGGTAAAAAAATCAGCGTTTATGCAGTGGCAGCAACGGCAGAACCCGTGGCAGTTGAAGCATAAATGGGTTAATCCAGTCCAGGGGATTAAAAAAAGGGCAGATGCGATCGCGTCTGCCCTTTTTTTCCGGCTTTTTTCTGGCCCATCACAGGAGACCCTCATGGCTAAACCACACCCCCAACACCCTTACAAAAGTAGGTTTTTACGTTCAGCGGGATTTACCTAAAATTTAAGTACACTTCCGGTCCCCTCCCCTTGGCAAGGGGAGGGTTAGGGTGGGGTCCTCCTGACGTGGCGTAAGCCACGTCAGGAAGAATGAGTGGGTGGAGGGTCCGGGTGACTGGTTAAGCACATCACGAAGAAATAGGTTGGCACCCGGCTCCATACAGGCGCTTAAACCCAAAAGAGTGCGTTATGTGGCGATCGCCCAAGAAGAACCCCACCCTAACCCTCCCCTTGCCAAGGGGAGGGGACCGGAGGTTCAGTTAATAAAAAGGCAAATCACCATGAGCGTGAAAAACTTACTCTTGTAAGCCCCCAACCACTCGTCGATCGCCCAGGAAACAAGATGTTACAAAACGTAACTAAATGCGCCAGCGATCGCCAGATAACTTTAGACTAAAGTCTTGAAACTGTCGCGTATTCCTTCCTTAATTCAGATATGTTTCCAACTCATCGCCCTCGCCGTTTGCGTCAGCACCCCCAACTCCGCCGAATGGTGCGGGAAAATCTCCTCACCACCAGCGACTTAATCTATCCCCTGTTTGCAGTCCCAGGGGAATCCGTCGCGAAGGAAGTCTCATCCATGCCCGGAGTCTATCAACTCTCGGTGGATAAAATTGTCGAAGAAGCTAAAGAAGTCTATGATTTGGGCATTCCTGCCATTATCCTCTTTGGCATTCCCGAAAACAAAGATATTGAGGCAACCGGCGCATGGCATGATTGCGGAATTGTCCAGAAAGCAACCGCTGCGGTGAAAGCAGCGGTTCCCGAACTTCTAGTCATCGTGGATACCTGTCTGTGTGAGTACACCAGTCATGGACATTGCGGCTATTTAGAAGTAGGAGACTTAATGGGTCGGGTGCTCAACGATCCCACCCTGGAGTTGCTGAAGAAAACGGCGATCGCCCAAGCAAAAGCCGGTGCAGATATCATCGCACCGTCCGGGATGATGGATGGCTTTGTTCAGGCGATTCGGTCTGGATTAGATGGGGCGGGATTTGAAGATATCCCCATTCTGTCTTATGCGGCGAAATATGCCTCCGCCTATTATGGCCCGTTCCGAGATGCCGCAGATTCCTCTCCACAATTTGGCGATCGGCGCACCTATCAGATGGATCCGGCCAATGGTCGGGAGGCCCTGACTGAAATTGAACTGGATATCCAGGAAGGGGCGGATATGCTGATGGTCAAACCAGCCCTCGCCTATATGGATATTATTTGGCGCGTCAAACAGGCGAGTAACCTGCCGGTTGCCGCTTATAACGTCTCGGGGGAATATGCGATGGTCAAAGCCGCTGCCCTCAATGGCTGGATTGACGAGGAACGAGTGGTCCTAGAAACCCTAACCGGCTTCAAGCGCGCTGGTGCGGACCTGATTCTCACCTACCATGCCAAAGATGCGGCCCGTTGGTTGGCAAACCAGTCCTAGGCGACAACCTGCGGGGGTTTAAACGATTGGCGGCCTAACAGTGGCAACACCCGGCCGCCAATCGTTTAAACGATTGGCGGCCTAATAGCTGATGTCGGTTTTAACCGACATCTTGCAGCAGTGGCGACAACCGGCGGGGGTTTGAACCTTTTAGCCTGTAGAGGTGCTTTTAAAAGCGCCTCTACGGCGGGGGTTTAAACCCCCGCCTAACAGCTAAAGTCGGTTGAAACCGACTAAAAACACCACGGGATAAGACTTGCAGTCGTCTTTAGACGACTTGATTCTATGAGGCCGCCAATCGATTTATCCCCCGCCGGTTGTTGAGAATGGTGCAAGATGTCAGTTTCAACCGACTGAAAGTCTTATGCGGTCATATTTTTAGTCGTCTTTAGACGACTTTAGCTATGAGGCCGCCAATCGATTTATCCCCCTTGTTGCTTGTTGCCACTTTAGCTATTAGTTTTAACCCCCGCCGGTTGTTGCTGGTGTTGCTGTAGCAGTCCTCTACCCCATCGTCACCCCTGGGCAAGCCCGGATATTTACTGAACAAGACGGGTTCATCACCCCAGAAAACTGTGGGGCTATTTGTTACCGCTTATGGTGCAAAATGTCAAGAAATTATGATATAAAAAATTAGAATTAAGGTAGTCAATTTATCAGTTATGTTATAAGAATAGTTATAGGATTAAAACTTAATCGGATTTTAGGAATAAACAGCAGAACCCTTTGGCTTCGACTTTAGAACGCGACTGCCGGGGGAAACAGAAAACAGCCCGTCCTGGTTGTTGGAGTGGGAAATTTATTCTCAGATTTCCTCAAAACAAGGAAACCTCTGTGGAGTGCAGGAGCGGAACTATACGACCCGCTCATTCCCAAAAGCTTATACCTCCGAATTAATACCCCGAGTTGGGGTCAATTTAAGCGAGAGAGGGTTACAGACTACAAAGCACTCGACTCCAGAGCGATTTGTCAATAAACCTAGATATCAAGTGAGTAGGAAAAGGACGATGGATTGCAGCCACATTCAATTTCGCGATCGCAAAGAAGATGTAGATATCCAACAGCTTAAAAGACTATTTGAACTCACCGCATTTTGGGCGCGAGAGCGAAAAGTTGAGGATTTAGCCATCGCGATCGCCAACAGCGATCCCGTGATTACCGTTTGGGAAGGAGAGCGCCTGATTGGGTTAGCGCGTGCCACCTCCGACGGCATTTATCGAGCTACGATTTGGGATGTGATCATTCACCCGGAATATCAAGGGGTGGGATTAGGACGCAAATTAGTCGAAACCCTCTTAAGTCATCCCCGGATGAATCGAGTCGAGCGAGTTTACCTGATGACCACCCATCAGCAGCGATTCTATGAGCGGATTGGGTTCGAGGAAAACTCCACGACGACAATGGTCCTCTACAATAACCAAAACTTCACGGAAGAACTGAAGACTCGCGAAGTGCTCGTGGAAGCAAGCATTGAAGTCTAGTCATTTTAGAGTTTTCTTCTAAGCGTAGCTCCTCCGACCCTGGGGGAGCTTCCACAATTTCTAAATGGCCGCCCATGAGTTCCAAAATGCTCTGATTCATCATCAAAATTGTACCCGGAGACAGATCCACCTCAGTTTCTGGGGTATTTTCTTTGCGGTTCTGTTGGAGTTGCAGGAAATCCAGGGGTTCAGAAAAACAATGAGGAGGCAGGGGGAGGTCAATGGAGATGCTCACATAATCCCCCGGGGTTTTACCTGGGTTTGACTGGGTGAGTGAAGAGGTTGAGCCAGATTCGGGGAAGACTTTGGCAGAAATACCAATGCGACCATTCCCGACGGGATTAATGGCCAGCTCAATAAAGGTGACGAGAACCTGAGTCAGACATCGTTGGTCCGCACGAACCGCAATTTTGGGGTCCGGTTGGGAAATCTGCAAGGTGATATTGCGGTTGGCCGCTTGAAGTTCGGTCAAATAATGAACTTCTTCAAACACATCGGCTAGATGTAAAATTTCCTGTTTTAGGGGGTTGCGACCTTCTTCAATCCGAGAGACTTCGATAATGCGATCGAGCATTTGAATCATCTTGTGAACCGAGTTATTGGCCTGAACCAAAAACTCGCGTTCTTCTGCCGGATTATCACACAAATCGCTTAAAATTAATTGATGAACGCCGATTAAACTATTGAGAGGCGATCGCAACTCGTGGGAAATTCGCGACAAGAACCCCGCTTTGAACTGACACATTTGACGAGTCAGTAGATAATTGAGCTGGGTTTGTTTGAGGCGAGTTGAGAGGTTTGGGTCCCCGAAGTTTTTCCGAGGATTTAGGGGCAAAGGGGGACTCGCTTTGGGAGTCCAGCGCGATCGCCAAAGCCAACCACTGCCAAAACCAATTCCCAAGGCAGTGATTCCATAAATCCAACCGTTCCAGTCCATCGTTTGTCCCCCAATCGAACCTAATTCCTGAACGCTGATGGCAGTGAGCACAGACAGGATATCCCCGTTCATTTTCCCCGTTCCTCGCTGTTTGAGTCTAACTGAACGACACCTTGCCGGAGAATTTCCCAAGCTTGACCCGTCCATTTGGCCACGGTCGAAGGGACCCCACTGGCCGTTGGGTTCGGTTCCGACTGATCCCATTCCAGAGTCACCACTTGGGGAAAGCGCAAATCAATCTCTGCCATAGTTTCCAGCGGGGGTTGCCCACTGAGATTGGCGCTCGTCGTGGCTAAAGGGCCAGTTTGAGCCAAAATCCGGCGGGCGATCGCCTGATTGGGAACTCGAATCCCAATGGTACTCGGGTCAACGGGATTCATCACCGAAGGGACCGCAGCAGAAGCGGGTAAAACCAATGTTAACGCACCGGGCCAATGTCGATTCGCCACCCCTTGCCAAATTTGCAACTCCCTCTGGGTACTGAGCACAAAAGGCCAAAGGTCCGCTTCTGTGGCTCCCATCAAAATTAGGGGTTTATCCAGACTGCGCTGTTTCACCGCAAAGATGGACTCAGCGAGACTCGGCAGGACCGCTAATGCGGGGACTGTATCTGTGGGAAAACTCACCACCTGGCCCGCCAGGGCCGCCTCAATCAAGACTTGTTCTGAAACTGCTGTCATCGTGGCGTTTGGGACCCTCAACGTTAACTGCGGTAAGCTCGGGCAAATCGTTCAATCCCTGCTAAATCTGAGAATATCTCAATTTGAGTATAACTGCCTTGGTCTTGTAGTAACTCGGTGATAGCAGGGGCCTGTCCCGCCATCATTTCCAAGAGCAAAAGCCCACCGGGACATAAATAAGTCGGTGCAGTGGCAATCAGATGGCGAATGCAGTCTAATCCATCGGGTCCACCATCGAGGGCGATCGCCGGTTCATGGTTGGCGACTTCCGGTTCTAACTCCCCAAGCATGGCGGTGGGGATATAGGGGGGGTTGGAGACTATCCCTCGGAGTTGGTTGAGTCCCTGGAAGGGATGTAAGGGTTCAAACCAGGACCCGCAATAAAACTGAATGCGATCGCCGTATCCCAGATTTAAAGCATTCTCTCGGGCGATCTCCAGGGCCGCTTCTGAACGCTCCACAGCATGAAGGGTGACGTTTGGCAAGACTTCCGCCAAACCCAGGGCGATCGCCCCACTGCCGGTCCCCAAATCTGCCCAGTCGCCCTGATTTAAGGGGGTCTGCGGGTGTGGGCGCGACTCAGATTGGGTCGCTTTCAAGGCTAAATCAATAGCCCATTCCGTTTCCGGTCGGGGGATCAGGACCCCGGGACTGACCCCTAAAGAAAAATTTCGCCAGGGGGTGACCCCGGCGAGATATTGGACCGGAACTCGGTCTTGAATCCGTTGTTGCCACTGTTGCGTGAGTTGGGCGAAGGGGCGGTTGAGGGGAATTTGCAGCCGCCCTTTGTAGGAGTCCAGACGCAGGGCTAATTTATCCAAATCGCTCACCGATAGCAGGAGCCAATCGAGCTCCTCCACTGGCACATTGGCCGCTAGGGCAGCGGCGCGCGCTTCCTGACGCCACTGCCATAGTTCTAACCCAGAAACCGCCGGATCAGATGAACGGGTCATCGATAGTTGGGTCCTTTATCCGCGATCGTTTCCCCTAGCATCAATCGTTCTGGGTGTTTTCGTCAAGGGGCCACATCCCTGAGTTACGGTTCTGCCGGTTCGGGTTGGGGGATGGACTGGAGATATTCCAAGGTTTCCGTGGAAGGAACTAGGACAATCTTTGTCACCGCTGGGTCATTATTGTTTTCTAACTCGGCGATGACTTTATCCAGATTACTCACCCGAACATCAATGCTGGGCGCTAAATCTGGTTGTTGTTCCCGCACCCGGGTTAACATGGATTCCAACTGCTCTCGATTGAAAAAGATGGGAATCAGTTGCTCGCCGTTTTGTTCGATGGTCAAATAGCCTTGTTGTGGGCCAATTGTCGCATAGAAGAGCGGTACGCCATTAAATAAAGGCATCCCATTGGATTGCGGAATTTCCTGACCTTCCTGCTGCAATTCCTCAGCGGCAAATTGCACCTGTTGTTGGACGGGAATGAATGCAAATTCTACGCGATCGGGATTATCGGCATTGGCTTGTTCTAATTCATAAACCTTGGCCAAAGAAACGGGGACAACTTGGGTGTTGCCCGCTAACTCTGGATTTTGTTGTTGTATTTTTTGAATAAACTCCTCGGCATCCCGTTGACTCATAAAGAAGCTGGCGATGGAAGCTTCTTCGTTATTATTGGTGACCGATGCGATTAAGGGAGTGCCTTCTGCGTTCGTAATTGTAAAAACTAGGACGGATTCTAGTTTTTTCATGATTTCTTGGGCAGGCAATGCGATCGCCCGATTCATTCCGGGTAGGAATTGTCCCAGAAGAACGCTTCCCATTAAACCGAGAGTTGCACTCCAGCGTACTAATGATTTCATTTTGACACCTGATAGCGATACCCGTTGATTTACTTGATTCACCACATCAAACCTCAATTGGTTTTAGGTTAATTTTTTGAAGGATTTGGTTTGTTCTTTCGCAGTTTTTGCGAGCGATCGGTAAGCTTTGGATGAAAGATCTTGCGAGATCGGTTGCTCCTGGCTCAATCTACAACAGATTTTCCCTTAATTACAGAATTGGAAAGGATCCGGTTTATTATCTGTAGCGTTTCTATGAGCAACCCACGGGGTAGTTTCGAGGACTATTGTGAATCTGGAAGAGTTCCGTTATCCGTTAAGATATGCGATCGCCCCCTCTCCTGAGATTCTTCTCGAATCTGCGTGGAACAGATAGACCTATTCTGAATTTGCCGATCGCCCAATTATCATAAATACCGACTTTAACCCTGTTGCTCTGCTTTCCCGGCTGCTGTAGCCTGAGCGATCTAGCCCTTGATAATAGCAGTTTATTATAGCAGCCTCGCTATGTCTTATCATCCTCTTCGGGATACTGATCCTGAGGGTTTTATTTTCCTGTGGCGACAAATTAGCAAAAAAAACCAGGGGTAGTTTTAGATATCCCCCTCTTTCTGGCCGTTGGAGGGCGATCGCACCAATGCTACGACATTCGCCCTCTCGTGAGGAAGACTCTAAACCCCTGGATCATTTATTTTATTGACGAAGTAGATGCAATCGGGATGACAGGATTTGAACCTGCGACATCCTGCTCCCAAAGCAGGCGCGCTACCAAGCTGCGCTACATCCCGGACAGTTGGTTTTAATTATAGCATCATCCTCTGGGTAAAAGTCAAGACTTTATTTTCGAGAGGGGGAAGGATGCAGTGGATAAACCTCTAATAGGGGCCGCTCTCCCTAAAATCCGGGTTCGAGGGGGCAGGTAGGGGCTAAACTCAAGGGAATGAAACGTTGGAAATCGCCCCTTCCACGGATTCACAAGCCTATCTAACCCGGGGATGGTAGCAACAAATTAAAATCAAGACTAGACTCCAGTTGCTTCTCCAACCCCATCCAGTGCGAAAAAAATCAATAACCTAGACATCCAGACGGCTTCGGTTGAGGTTAAACCGCTGCGGTTATGTGCTGATGAGATTGCCATAACTCCCGGGACTCTTGCCTAACTCGACCTTTCCTCGCCTCCTTTTGCAAGGTCATAAACGCCTGAAAATCTTCGAGGTTATATTGCGTCTGTTGTAACAACAAACGAAGGTGTTCTTCTGCTTCAAGGGTCAGATAACCTGTCACTAATGCCTGCCGTGCGATTTGGCTAATTACATTCATGAAAATGTCCTCCTAATTACATCGTTTTATAAAAAATCCGCTGCTGAAAATCCCTGACCCCCACAGTTCCTTTCTTGTTTCACAACGGTAAATAAACCCGGAGAAAATCTATCTTGAGAGAGAATGGGGTCGCATTATACTCCTCTAGGTAGAGGTGTTTTGGATTAATAGTGCGACTATTGACGCCACAAATCACCTTTAAATTATTGGGATAAATTGAAGAATTAAAAATATTTTATCATCCCCCCAAGATTCGGGTATTATATTATAATAATTAATATAAATTATTGGCGGTATTCAGTAAAAACAAGAGGGGAAAAAGCCTTGTGAATTTAATGTATTAAATTGACAATAAATGGGTTAATTGAATAATTTTTTACCCCAGTTCGGTGAGTTCGACGGGTTGAGATTACAGGGGAATTTCGCGGCTTTAACTCATTTGCCCCAGGGGAGAGACAAGGTTATTGACATTCAGACAGTTTTATGATTAAAAGTGGCAACAAATTGGGAACCTGTGAGAAAAAAGAGGGGTGCTTCTTCCCGGTGGGGGAGAGGAGGGTTTAGGCGGTGAGGAGAGCTTGTTTCGGTGGGATAAATCTCTGATAAAATTGGGGATCAAATAGGAAGTCTATCTAGTCGGCGCGATCGCCCTTTTGGGGATTGTCCGGCGATCGCCAGCCCATCGGTACTTAGGCAGCCCGACGATCGCACCACCGACCCAACCCACTAGAGCCAGACCCTCCTAGCCTGCTAAAAATTTCGAGTTGCATAGATGAAATCTTACCTAGCTGCCGCGATTCAAATGACCAGCGTGCCGGACCTTGCCAAAAACTTGGCTCAGGCAGAAGAACTGATCGATCTGGCTGTGCGCCGGGGTGCCGAGTTAATCGGGTTACCGGAGAATTTTTCGTTTTTGGGAGAGGAATCGGACAAGGTTCACCAAGCTGAAGCGATCGCCGTTGAAAGCGAAAAATTTATCAAAACAATGGCCCAGCGGTATCAAGTCACCATCCTCGGGGGTGGCTTTCCAGTGCCGGTGAATCAAGGTCAAGTCTACAACACCGCCATCTTGGTAGAACCCAATGGACAGGAAGTGGCACGGTATCAAAAAGTCCATCTATTTGATGTCAACGTTCCCGATGGGAACACCTACCAAGAATCCAGTACGGTTAAAGCAGGAGAGGTCCTCCCCCCGATTTATCACTCCGAGAAACTCGGCACTCTAGGATTATCCGTCTGCTATGACGTCCGCTTCCCCGAACTGTATCGCCATCTTTCTTATAAAGGGGCAGAAGTTTTATTTATCCCGGCTGCCTTTACTGCTTATACCGGCAAAGATCATTGGCAGATTTTGCTCCAAGCGCGGGCCATTGAAAATACCTGTTATGCGATCGCCCCAGCGCAAACCGGGCGACACTATGGCATGAGACATACCCACGGTCACGCCTTAATTATCGACCCTTGGGGGGCAATTTTAGCCGATGCTGGAGATAAACCCGGAGTGGCGATCGCCGAAATCAGCCCCTCGCGCCTCGAACAAGTCCGTCGGCAAATGCCCTCGTTGCAACACCGAGTCTTTATTTAACTGAGCCGTTCGGTTCTTTGGACCTGTAACCCTCGGTGCAGAAGACATCTGACCGATTTTACCCCGCTGCTGGTGGCCTAACAACCCTCGGTGATTATAGTAACCATAAGATATTTTGCGATCGGACTCGCTCCTTATGGGAAGACAATAAAGCAGGACTGACCCTTTCGGCTCACCACCGCGATCAAGATTCTGATCATGACGGGGAAACTTGATTTCTAGGGTCAAAGGCGTCAGTCTGGTAAACAAACCAGGTACATTAGACAGGACGAGTTCTGCAAAATAAATGGCAGAGAGCCTTACATGGGTGAATTCCCTCACCACAACACTTTTTAATTCCTTCCTTGACCAAACTCTACCTCTACTGGCAACAGCAGGAACCGAAGTGGCCCCAGCCGCTCACTCGGTGAAGGTAGACGAAGCGATCGTCGTAGCGGGAGTGCTACTGAGTTTAGTTGTCATTTACCTCGCCAGCAAAATAGGGGGCGAGATCTGTGCGCGGATTAACCTGCCTCCGGTTTTAGGTGACCTTGTGGGCGGTGTGATCATTGGGGTTTCCGTCCTCAAGCTAGTTGTTTTCCCTGAAGGCGGGGAAGATGCCAGCAGTTCGGTGCTCATGAACTTGCTGCAAAGGACCACCAGTTTAGAACCGGAAGCCCTTGCGGCCACCTTTGCCGCCCAGAGTGAAGTCATTGCAATTTTGGCAGAACTTGGGGTGATTATTTTGCTGTTTGAAATTGGTCTGGAATCAGAACTCAAAGAACTGATTAAATATGGACCTCAAGCAGCAGTGGTGGCCGTGGTTGGGGTGGTTTTACCCTTTGGCGCGGGGACTCTTGGCTTAATTAGCCTGTTTCATGTCGCCACCATCCCGGCTATTTTTGCCGGGGCGGCCCTGACTGCGACCAGTATCGGGATTACCGCCAAGGTTCTGGCAGAAATTGGCCGTCTGGGTGACAAAGAAGGCCAGATTATTATTGGCGCAGCCGTACTCGATGATATCCTCGGGATTATCGTCTTGGCCGTTGTTGCCAGTCTAGTCAAAACGGGTGAAGTTGAAATCACCAATATTGCCTATCTAATTGTCAGTGCAGGCGCGTTCCTGATCGGCGTGATTATCTTGGGACGCTTTCTTAGCCCCTATTATGTGGCCTTTGTCAAAGAACTCAAGACTCGTGGACCTTTGCTAATTACGGCTCTAATTATTGCCTTTGTCCTCTCTTATGTGGGTGCGGCAATTCGATTAGAAGCCATTCTCGGGGCATTTGCTGCCGGGTTAGTTTTAGGAGAAACGGAAACACAGCAGGAACTGGAGGAACAGGTGGTTCCCCTGGCGGATTTCTTTGTCCCGATTTTCTTCGTGGTTGTCGGTGCTAAAACTAATCTGGGGGTTCTCAATCCGGCAATTCCCAGCAATCGGGAAGGGCTGATTATTGCAGCCTTTTTGATTGTGGTGGCGATTATCGGGAAGGTGCTGGCGGGGTTTGCCGTTTTTGGTCAACCGGGCATCAACCGACTGGCGATCGGCATTGGCATGATTCCCCGAGGGGAAGTTGGATTAGTCTTTGCTGGGGTTGGAGTCGCCAGTGGCGCACTCTCTCCGTCCCTAGAAGCGGCGATTATTATGATGGTGATTCTAACAACGTTTGTAGCACCCCCGTTGTTGCGCGTGGCGTTTAAAGATCCATTACCCGAAACAGAAAGTGCTGGATCTGCTCCTAAATGAGCGACCAATTTTCACTCTGAATCGGGATTGTCGGGTGCGTCAGAGCAAACCCTTACCCCTGGTAATTGAAGCGTTCTGACGCACCCTATCCACCCCATCTGAAGGGTGAGCATTAATTTTAGATGGCTATCTAAATCATGTTTTAGAGAAACCTGCTTTGGGAAATTATCAATGGACCAATATTGTAGCAATACAAACAAGATAGGGGTATAGCAATGCTATACCCCTTCGCTTTTGAAATTCGTTCTATTTTAGAGTTCCCGAACGGGAAAAATTAGCCAACTTTTACTTCAGTTGTCTTAACATCCTTAGCACCATAAACCCCACGAGCAATTCCCACCACTCGATCCAAATCGGCTTGGGAAGGAATTTCTCCTTTAAATACTACGGTACTGCTAGTTTGGGCGATCCAGAGACGGTCAAAATTGGTGGTACTGGGATTTTCATCCAGGGCCAGGGCAACACGCTTGGCGAGGCCGCTATCATCGTATTCCCCATTTAATCCTAACCGTTCTGGGGGAATGTCCGGCTTTTGGGGTGCGGCAGGAACGGAATAGCTCTGTGCCGGAGCAGAAGGATTCGAGGCTGGGGGTGCTTGAACCGTTGTTTCTTTAGATTTGTCCGGTTTTCCGATATTGAATAATTTTTGTAACAAACCCATTTGTCATTGACTCCTAAATTTTCAAGGGTTTCCAGATTTTATGCGAACTTGAGAGTGGTTCCATTCCATCTCTAGGAGGATTTCTCAGTCCACCGTCAGGGGAATCTGTTAGAAATCCGGGTTCGCCTCCATCCTATCGTTTGATAGTCGCTATCATTGTAGCGTCGTTAGCTCCCCAGCACCCTAGCACCGACGAGGGCAGGGGTGGGGAATCAGGTCCCTAGGTGGGGGGACTGAGGCATTTTTCGCGGGAGATGCTGGGGATCCGGAAAAATGACCGCCCCCAAATTCAAGTCCGCAAGGGCCTCCAAGGAAAACTGCCGAGGCGGACTAATTTTAGAACGGGGTCAGGGTTGGGGATTTATGACTCTGTAACCCTTACGGGGTGTGCTTTTCTAGTTAAGGATGAAAGGTCATCGGCCCCCAGGATAAATGACCAGAGTTGAGGATTTTGTTAAAAAATTGGGGTTACCCTGGCAGGGCAGGATAAAATTAGCTGGCATAGACTGAATGGAATACACAAAATAATAGCGATCGCCCTGGTGGGGTCGCTGATGTCCTATGAAACATACTCTGTCTGTTTTGGTGGAAGATGAAGCCGGTGTTTTGAGCCGGATCGCCGGACTGTTTGCTCGTCGCGGTTTCAATATTGAAAGTCTGGCGGTGGGTCCAGCAGAACAATTAGGCATTTCTCGGATTACGATGGTGGTACCCGGGGACGATCGCGTGATTGAACAGCTTACGAAACAACTATATAAGCTGATTAACGTGATTAAGGTGCAGGATATCACTGAGACTCCCTGTGTGGAACGGGAGTTGATGCTGCTCAAGGTGAATGCGAACAGCAATAACCGCGCCGAAATTGTGGAACTGGCTCAAATTTTCCGGGCGCGAGTGGTAGACGTGGCGGAAGATTCTCTGATTATTGAAGTGGTGGGAGATCCGGGTAAAATGGTGGCGATCGTCCAGGTCCTCGCCAAGTTCGGTATCCGCGAAATTGCCCGCACAGGTAAAATTGCCCTCACTCGCGAATCCGGGGTGAATACGGAGTTTCTCAAGTCTTTGGAAGCGAAAATGTTTCCTATTTCTTAATGCTGGTGCCGGAAATTCATCGGAATCGGACAAAAAAACCAGTGGGTTGATGGAACCTGTGCCTGTTGCACGGATTTCAATCACCCACTCTTGGGGCGATCGCCTGTTTAGTTGAAGGCGATCGCTAAATTTTTTTCTCTAAATCAACTCAAAAAATTGGGTAACACCTCAAGGCGCACCTGTGAATCATCCCGCCTCAAGGAACAGTCATAACCGATTGCGCCTTATGCTGCCTGTTGTTGTTGTTGCTTTACAACCAACCATTTCCCCGTGTCAGGGTCGCGATAGGTCATAAACGGATTCTGTCGGAGTGGTTTGGTTTGGTTTGCCATTGCAAAAACCTCCCTCAGTTGGCTCTATATTTATATTATTCTGGAAATAACGAGGGAACCGTGATGAAACCGCCCCCAAGATATGATTGCGATCGCACATTTTGGGTACCTGGCGCACTGACAGTTATCTGGAATTGGGTATTTACTCCCGATAACGACTCCCCATTCATCATCTTAATCTCAAATCAGCTAACAAGCGAGACTTTGGTGCGACTGCCGGAAATAACCTGTAAAGTTAGATTATACAAATTGTGCTATGAGTCACTTTGTTAGCCTATTTTAAAACAGGACTGCTTTAACGTCGGTGGCTGAGATGCGATCGCACTGGGGAAAATTCCACGGATTTATGGCAGTGGATTTATTAGGGCGATCGTTAAAGAGTCAGCGAGTTTACACTTTAGAAACCTTTGGACTACAGCGGTTTATCACCGAACTCGAACCCAAGGGAGAGAATCATATCGGAGAGGCGATTATTTCAGAAGACGGAGAGATTCAATATTTAAAAAGCTATCGCTTATCTGCCGCCCAAACCCGCCGGGTCTATTTGTTAAGTCAGTTAGCGAAACATGACTGGAATTTAGAAATAACCGCCCGGGAATTGGGACAGAGTAAGGATGAATTAGTCTTGCGGTTGGAGAAGGCAGGGTTTGGGTATTTGTTGAAGCAGAATCTGTTAGAAGTAGCGCGGAAGAATCAGAAGAAAGGCAGGAGGTAGCGATGCCGACACCGTGAATGATGCGGCTACAAGAAGGGGTTTTTAGTTTTGCGATCGGGCCTATCTGTTGGCCTATCCCGCCTACCTGCTGGCCTTCTGCAAAGCCTCCAATTCCTCGGGAGTAAAGGGATTTTCACCCGCCTTAAGTGCCTCTACCCATCGCTGTAGTTGTTCTTTGCGATCGTAAAGATAAAATCCAAAGTAGTCCTTATCTAAAGCGCTCTGAAAATCGGCTAAAGCCCCAACTATATCCCCAGTCAATGCCTTAGCAAGTCCACGGATTCGGTAAGATCCTATGTTATGTGGCGCTAGACTCACCGCTTTTTCACCTGCGTGAAGGACATCATCAGCATTCCCATATAAACAGCCATACCAGCACAGAACGCTCCAAAAGTTAACAGAAACCTGCAAATTTGGGTCAATCTGTTGAGCATTCTGGTAAGCTGCAATTGCTTCTTTAACTTTGCCTTCCTTCACCCAACTGCGACCCTGACTCAAAACAACCGCAGCCGAAAATTTGGGTTGCTGTGCTAATTCTGGCGATACCCCCACCGCTTCATGCAATCCGATAGCATTTTCCCACCTTCTGCCAGTATCCCAGACAATTTCTGTAAGATTGGCGCTGCTGAGGTTGGCATGGCTGAGGTTGGCACGGCTGAGGTTGGCACCGCTAAGGTCCGCACGGCTGAGGTCCGCACGGCTGAGGCCGGCACTGCGGAGGTCCGCACGGCTGAGGTTGGCACCGCTGAGGTTGGCACCGCTGAGGTTGGCACCGCGCAGGTCGGCACCGCTGAGGTTGGCACCGCTGAGGTCCGCACCGGGCAGGTCGGCACCGCTGAGGTTGGCACCGCGCAGGTCCGCACGGCTGAGGTCGGCATCACGGAGGTTGGCACGGCTGAGGAGGTGGGCACCGCTGAGGTTGGCACCGCGCAGGTCCGCACCGCTGAGGTTGGCACGGCTGAGGTTGGCACCGCGCAGGTCGGCACGGCTGAGGTTGGCACCGCTGAGGTCGGCAGGGCTGAGGTTGGCACCGCTGAGGTCGGCACCGTTGAGGTCGGCACCGTTGAGGTCGGCACCGTTGAGGTCGGCACCGTTGAGGTAGAATCCTATGATTTTGCTAAAAGTAGACACACCCAGACAATGACTGTAGCCGATAATCTGAAGCAAGCGCTTTGGCTCAAACTGGTTTGTGTTGGTTTTACCACAGGGATGAAAATAGATTTTATCTTTCAGTTCCTCCGGAGTTCGTGCGTAAGGGTGCAACTTTAGCAGGAGAATCATCACATTCAGTCCGGTATAGAGATCCACCTCTCGCTGTCCCAATTTAGTCTCTACCTCTCCCAACTGCTCCTTGAACACACGCATTTTAAATTGAGGCAAGGTTTCCGGTGGTGCATCGATAAACTCGCCCTCACACCAGCGCAGATAAAAGTCCTGCAATCGTTCAAACAAGCGAATCGGCTTTACCTCCGGGTTCTTTGCCCATAATCCGGGCAGATACTGCACGATTTCTGGGGTTAACGGTCCATACCCGAGCAAATCATAAATTTCCTTATCCATTTCCTCTGTCTTTACATCGTCTTCCTCTCCGCGACGTCGGGTTACGGTCCGAGTCCAATCGATACAGCTTTCGATGAGTCGTTCTGCAAATAAAAATTCCCCAAAACTCTTGTGAGTAAATTCCACCGATCCGCCTCGGTCCCCGGAGGCCGGTTTGATGTAGAATGCGGCCAAGAGATTATTCAGCGCTTTCTGTTCTTCTACCTCGGTTTCTTTTCGGGCGTTCGCAAGTAACTCAGCCACTGGGTTATGAGTATCCTTGAGTCGCGCTTCCAACATGGCGACTCTGGCACATTCATTCCCCGACTGCACCACACATAACGCCGCCTCTGCCAGAAATCGCCGCAAATCTTCCGGTTCCAGTCCCGTCAACCGCAGGTTTTCATCCTGACGCTGTTTCTCAATGACCCAGGTGACTGCTCCATCATAGATGCGGGTTTTTGCGATAATTTTGTCCGAGGTTCCGGCAAACATCGTTGCATTCAGTGCCTGTTCCCGGTGCATTCGCCCCAGGAGATATAAAAGTAACGGTTCTCGGGCCAGGTTATCCTTAATTTTTGTGTGACAAGCCTGTAAAAACTGCTGGAAGTTATCCGCTTCTTGGGTTCCGACTTTATTCCCCCAGTTCTCTAACCAACTCTGACGAATCTCATCATCCATCGGCAAAATTGCCACTCGTTCTAACTGTTGAGTTTGGGAGAGTTGCCGCTCAATTCCTTGCAGTGCCAGAGGACGCCCAGTGATTAAAAAACGATGGTGGCTACGCCGTTGAAAGTCCTGAACTTGCACCAAAAAATCTTTTAGTCCACCGCTGGCAAGTCCTTGGAGCAGCAATTCATCCAACCCATCCAGCAAGAACAAAAATCGCGTATTTTTATCCGTTAGCCAACCCGAGTCGCTCGTTACAAAATCTACAGTTTGCAGGTAAGTCTTTAAAGTCTCCGTGAGATTTTCGGCTAAAGCGCGCAACTCCCGTAACCGAATCAAAATCGGGGTAAAGTTGGGGTGCAAGTTCTGCCGCACCCAGTCCGCAAACATCCGACAAAAAACGCTTTTCCCTCGTCCGGCTTCGCCCTGGATAAACAACACTTGCTTATCTTTGTTGGAGTCCTGGAGCATCATTTTCACCCAGTCTTCCAGTTGTATCGGGTCTTTGTCCTTAATCCGGTTACCCTCACTATCCAGGAGTTGGACATTCAACGAGACATACAAATCCCTAAAAGTAATTTCAGTTTCATCAAAAATGAGTTCCTCGGGATTGGGTTTAATCTGCTGGTCTAAATACTCCTCAATACTGAGGTATTTTTCCAGTTTGTCCGCCCCTCCCAGTTGATACCATTTCACCAAGCGGTCTATCGCCTCCCCTCCCGCTTCGGCTAAGGCAGGAATTAGCAATTCCTGGGTCTGTCGCGCCACTTGTTCCGTGAGAGTTTTGGCCCGGTCCTCGCCTAATCCCGCCTCCTGTAATCGCTGTGCTAAAACCTCATTAAATGCCTGGGCTAGTTTTGATTCATGAAAACACAGAACGGCAACTCTGGCATCCCGTTCATCGAATTCTAAGTCACCCAATTTCTGAATCTTACTCGCGACGGATTTGGAAACGGGAGAATCCCCGATTTGTTGCAGCAGGGCCTCATCTTCCTGGAGAATCTTCTGCAAACTTTGGAGATAGACAACTTGACTAACTAAGGCAACTGACTGCACCAGAGTCGGCTCTTTTTTCGTCGCGTTGGCGATGATTTTGAGCAGGGCGATGGGGATAGTGGCTAAGGGAATCACCGCCCCAGCCAGTTCACCCAAGGGCGAATTCAACGCATCTAGCAATGAGGAGAGTGGGTCAAGGTAAGGTTTCAGGGTTTCCAGGTTGCTACCTTGTTCCTGAATCACGTTGGCTAAGTCAAAAAATGCCTTACCCGCTTCCGATCCGGTTTTCACATCTTCGAGAGTTTCGCCCCAGTTCAACTCTCGAATATCGGTCTTGAGAAATTTCCAGAGTTTTATCGCCATCGATCGCCGCTTTGGGTACACTACCATTTGCAATTATGGCACAGGTCTTGATTGTTTATTCCTATCCAGGCTTGAGGGAAAGTCAAAATTGTTATTGATAATACAGAATGAATAGAGATCATTCCCCTCATGCTGCCTGCTGTTGTTGTTTGATAACCACCCATTGTCCGGTGATCGGGTCGCGATAGGTGATGTAGGGATTTTGCCGGAGTTGTTTCCGTTGAGTTGCCATTTGTATAAGCTCCTGATTGGGTTTGTATTTATCCTATCGGGGGGATTCACGGGGTGGGGTGATGGGAGGAAAGTGGGGAGGCGCACGCGATCGCCACCCCACATTCCACCCAACACCCACACATCCCACCAACTCAGCACAAAAACCGGCCAATTACGGATACAATAAAATCAGTTAAACCCGCTCAAAAATGACCCGTTTCGTTTACGACCAATTTGCAAAACAATATCTAACTGAACTGTTAAGTCCATTTGGAGAAGTCGAAGCCAGTCGGGCGATCGCAGCGGAAGTGCGGGAAGTCGATGTCATTTTTTCTCCGGCATCGGACCATCCCCCCGAAGTCGCTATCCTAGGACTACTGGGAAGACTCGCCACCACTGCTGCTATCTTTGAACCCTTTCGCAATGCAGTTCAGCCCGGAGAGATTCGCAGTTGTCTGAGCAAACTCTTTGAACTTTACAACGAATTTGAGCGACAAGCCAACCGGGAAAATACCCGACTCAATGAAGCGCAACTCCCCCACCTCTGGATCCTATCTCCCACGGTTTCTACAGCAGTTTTAAGCGGTTTTAAAGCCGAACTGGATGTGGAAAACTGGGGGGAAGGCATCTATTTTCTAGGGAAGTCCTTCAAAACCGGCATAGTCGTCATTCACCAACTACCCAAGACCCCCGAAACCCTGTGGTTGAGGATGTTAGGGAAAGGAAAGGTTCAAAAACAAGCCATTACTGAACTGCGGGAACTCCCCGAAGACAATCCCTTTCGAGTGCAGACGCTAGAATTACTCTATAATCTGCTCACGATTTTAGAAGTTCGTCAAGATTTAGAGACGGAGGACCAATCATTAATTATGGAACTTTCACCACTGTATTTAGAACGGTTAGAAAATGCCAATCAACGGGGTATCCAACAGGGTGAACGCCGGATGGTTGAAAAGATGCTCAAAGCCAAGTTTGGGGAGGTTGATGGAGAATTATCCCCCATCATCGACGCCTTGCTGCTGATTCCAACTTTGGACATGATGCAGTTAATTTACCAACTTTCTTGGGAGGAACTATTGGCGCGAGTGCGGAATGAAAATTAATAGTTTGGGTTGATTAAAAACTCTCGGGGGGTTACTCTCCCGAGAGTTTTTTAAAGATGAAGAAGGAGGCAGAGCCTCCCCAGAGGCATTCCTAGGCAGAGCCTAGGAACGAGTTGATTTTAGAAGTTCGTCAAGATTTAGAGACGGAGGACCAATCGTTAATTATGGAACTGTCCCCACTGTATTTAGAACGGGAAAAGGCCCGTCAACAGGCTTTCCAACAGGCTTTCCAACAGGGTTTTCAACAGGGTTTCCAAGAGGGCATAGTACAGGGTAAACGCCTGATGGTTGAAGGGATGCTCCAAGCCAAGTTTGGGGAGGTTGATGCGGAATTATCTGCAATCATTGAACCCTTGCTGTTGATTCCACCTTTGGAAATGGGTCAGTTAATTCTCCAACTTTCTCGGGAGGAACTATTGGCGCGAGTGCGGAATGAAAATTAACTGTTTGGGTTGATTAATGACTCTCGGGGGGTGACTCTTTCGAGATTTTTTTTAAGGATGAAAAGGAGGCAGAGCCTCCTAAGAGGCATTCCTAGGCAGAGCCTAGGAACGAGTTTGGGGGGTGATGGTTAATTTTTGTTTTTTATGGATTTATTAAAGAAATCATGAGATTGATTGGGTCTATTTTTTAGGGTTATTAGAGGAAATAACTCAGACCGATCGCCTCTTATGCGGCTTGTTGTTCTTCTTTCAATACTAACCATTGGCCGGTGATGGGGTCGCGATAGGTGCTATAGGTGTTTTTCCGCAGTTGTTTGGTTTGGGTTGCCATGATGAATGACCTCTTGATTGGTTCTATATTTATAGTATGGGTGGAATGGAGGGGGTGGGGTGATGGGAGTAAACGGGAGAGGCGATCGCGATCGCACCTTGAGCTTATCCCCCTCACAGACACCCTTCTAAAACCGGCAGATTGGCATCCCTACACCCATTCATAGCCCCGATTAGCAGGAGTTTCCAAAGGGGATACCAAATCCTTTCCAAATGGCAATCAGGGTGACTACGGTCCAAAATAAGGCGTTAGCGAGGGCAATTTGACCGGCTAGGGTCATGTCTAATCCCATGATTCCCTGGAACAGCCAGCGATCTAAGGGGAGGGTGAGGGTCCACATTAAAAAGATGAAGGCCCCGGCTAACCAAAACATGATCCACCGCAAGTTACTGTTAAAATCTCGAAAAAAGGTTTGGGTAAATAAAAGCTCAAGGTTACTCGCTTCTGCTGATAGATATAGTCCATCGGTTAAGCGGGTGGCTTGTTGCAGTTCATCGGAGTGGGAACCGCCGACAATGACGGCGTTGATTTTAACATTTTCTGTTTGAGCATTTTCGATAACGGTCCCATTAATCGGGGCAATTCCATCGGTGACGAGGAGGAGTTCTCGGCAGCGATTTGTAATGTTACTTAGGGCACGGGTTGTCTCTTGAATCGCTAGGTTTAAGTTGGTTCCGCCTCCGAGTTTTTGTTCGAGGGTCGGTTGTTGTATGGAGGTGTTGAATTGAGTTTCAGTTTGGTCGTTATTGGCGGTAAAGTCCGTGGTGAGGGCTTGACTCTCACTGGCAAAGCCGAAAATTTGGATGGCGTTGGGTTTTTTGAGGGTTTGGTTTTGATTGATATAGGATTGGACGGCTTGAATTTCTTGTTGACGGACGATGCCGGAGGTACTGTCGCTAAAGTCGATCGCGATCGCCACGGCAACAGGAGGTCTTCCAAATCCTAATAGCCAGGATAAAGCCGCAACAATGGCACAGCCTACCATGAAGATTAAGGGAATTTGAAATAAAGGATACTGCCAAATTTGACGACGGGAACGAATCATGGTATTATTAGCGGGTAATTGAGTGATAATTTGAGCCACAAATTAGCAAAATTGCTGTTTTAAATGGGTTCAAATTGATAGCGATATCCGGCACTGGTCCCGGGGACGGCTTGGACTAGGGGAATGCGGTCAAAGAGGCTAAAATCGGTGGCAGTTCCGGCGATCGCAATGCCGTTTTGCAGCAGTTGTGAGGTTTCGGCCCTTGTGGGTTGTTGGGTGATAGCATTGGCTAGGGCTTGGGTGGTATCATAAGCGGTGGCAGTCCGCCAACTGACTCTCCCTTGCCAAATATTGGTCGCTTGTGAGGCGAAGGCGTCTCCTTCTTGCCAGCGCCAGGGTACAGCCAGGACTAAGCCGTTGATGGCGGCATCTCCATCTTTGAGGATATTCGGATTATACAGTTCGTCTCCCCCCAGCAGAGTGAGAGGGGTTCCGGCGTTGGCGTTGGCTTGGGCGATCGCAACGGCAGTTTCTACTTTGTTCTTACTCAGGGCTAAAACCCCCACATTGGCCCCGAGTTGCGCTGCATCACTCACTTCGGTTGTCGGATTAAATCCCCCTTGGGTAATATCAACCTCTTTGACGACTTGACCCTGGGTTTGCACCAAGGCGGCTTTGAAGGCATCTTTTAATTGCTGACTGTAGGGACTATCCGAGTTATAAAACACGACGACGGAAGGGGGAGAAACATTTTGCGCCGCGTAGGTGGCAAGGGTTTTGCCGACTCCTTCTAAATAGTTAGCAAACAACTCATTTGCTTTTTGAGCTATAGAGATAGTTTGCAAGATAGATTGACCCGGAACGGTACTGAAAATACTGGTACTAATGGGGGATAAAACCGCTAATTGGGCGCGTTCATAGCGGGCGATCGCCTCCCGAGATGCCGCATCCACGCCATGTCCCATCACCCCTAAAACATTGGGAGATTGAATCAAATCTTCCGCTAGAGAGGGGGCTTTCCCCGGTTCGGATTCGTTGACAATCACCACCTCTAACAATCGTCCTGGCAATTGCGGAGAATTGTTATACCGTTCTTGTTGTAATGCCACTCCCCGCAATACTTCTTTTGCGGAATTTTCACTGGCAGAAATGGGAACAACCACCGCGATTGTTAGGGGATTTCCGGCTTGTTTAGCCTTAGAATTATTAAAATAAATTTTGGCTTCCGGGTCGTTGGGGTCGGTTTGTGCTGCTTGCTGATATTGAACGATCGCTTCGGTCCAATTATCCTGACTAAATGCAGTCGCCCCGGCTGCTTTCTGGTTAAAATTAATCCCGGGATTAAACAGAATCTTTTCTCCTTGACTAATCAATTCGGCATTGACTGCCGTTTGACTCACCTTTGCTAAAGGGTCAGCTGCGCCGGGGGAGACGGCAACAGTCTCAGAAGTGCTCTCTACCACTTCGGGATCACGAGTTCGTCCGAACAGATACCAGGCACTTGCACCCAGTAACAACACCACCAAGGCGATCGCTACCAATCCAGGCAGATTCGACCCCCTGCCGCCAGATAGGACCGTTTTACTGCCCTGGGGAGACTTTTTCCCCGTCATCGCCTCCCGAGGTAACCCACAGATCATACAGTCTGGGGTGTAGTTTTCCTGGGGGGGGTGGGGGCCAGAACAATTCGGATAATGCTGCCCATTCTTTGGGACTCCATCACAGATCCAACTTTTTGGTGCACTCACCTTAGACAACCTCTCTACTCTCAATCTCTGTTCTTATTCTAAAAGTTAGAATCACCAAAATCCCCCCCTACTCCGCAATCAATCTCCCCCAAGGTTCCCAAAGTGGGGTCCAAAGGGGAACTCTTGCCATAAGATAGGTTAAGGGTTAAGGGCATCGAGTCCCTTTCAAGGGTCCTGGAGCATCCCGGCGTTTCCCTCAACCCCGATTCAGTTGTTGTTATTATCAGCCGTTCTTATGGGTCTTAAAATTGTTCAAAACTTTGGGGGCAGCTTTACCCTCAACCCGGAAGCCAAATCGGTTCTATTTGAGTTATTAAAAAGTCCTGAATTTGGTCATCAGATTGCGGAAGCGGCACAGTGCCATCACGTTGAGTTTACCGAGTTAATGTTTCAACCTGTTCCCTATAGCGAACAGACTCCCAAGGGAATGCCTCGGGAGTTTGAACCCTATCACGAATCGGACGATTACCTTATAATTAATGTCCCTCCCAACTTTATGTTTAAAGCCAAAATTTTTAACCCGAGCCGGATATGTGTGGTCTATCGTAAACTCCGTTAAAATCATCCCTGTACATTGGGGAGCATCCCTAGGAGGAACGCCACAGCACCGATCGCCGGTGTTCCCCCTCGTCCAAATCAAAGAACTTTTTTCTGGATATTATCACCTATGACCGATATTTCATCCCTCTCTACTCTCGAATTTTTACCCTATCTGGATGAGCCGGGAAACTGCAACAGCGATTTCACGGGCCAAGTCGGAGTCTATGCCATTTTTGATGACCAAAAAACTCTCCACTATATTGGATATTCCCGAGATATTGCCTTGAGTTTGAAACAACACCTGATGAGAAAACCGGATTTTTGCTATTGGATTAAAGCCCAAACGATTGAGCGCCCTAGTCGGACAATTTTAGAAGAAATCCGCGCCGCATGGATTGCAGAAAATGGGCAGATACCGCCAGGGAACGGCCCTGATGAAGCCCAATGGACCCAGGCGATCGACGTTAAACCCCTGATGACTGATGAGGAACGGGAAAAATATGAAAAATCCATCGACGAACTCACCCAGATGAAACTCTTAAAACAGGTGTCACGGCGTGTAGAAGCGGATTTGTTAGCGGTCCTGGAGTCCCGGGGACTTAAAGAGGCGATTCGCTTTAATCCCAAACTCAAAGAAAGTGGTTTGCTAGACTTAAAATAATCCAGGGTTGTGCGGTATTATTTACACCGACTCTGTGATTGTCGTTCTCACCCCAACTCGGTTAAATTCCATGAACCCGGTACTGCTTAATAATCGCTATCGTATCCTGCAAGAATTAGGGATGGGTGGATTCGGCCAAACTTTTTTGGCGGAAGATACTCAGATGCCCTCGAAACGCCGATGTGTCATTAAACAGCTCAAACCCGTGACGGGTAATCCCGCCATTTATCAGATGGTACAAGAACGATTTGCTCGCGAAGCAGCCGTTTTAGAACAATTGGGGGATGGAAATGCTCAAATCCCTAAGTTGTTTGCCTATTTTGAATTAGACGGGCAGTTTTATCTGGTTCAAGAATGGATCGAGGGGGGGACTTTAACGAAAAAGGTCCAAACCTTGGGGACCCTGAGTGAGGCACAGGTGCGATCGCTCTTAACAAAAATTCTCCCGGTCCTCACCTATGTCCATAGTTTCCGCATCGTCCATCGGGATATTAAACCGGATAATATTATGTTGCGGCCCTCGAACCCGGGCAGTTTTTCCCCCGGTGAGGATATACCCGTCCTGATCGACTTTGGGGCAGTGAAAGAAACAATGGCAACGGCGATGAGTTCTTCGGGAGGGGTAACCAACTCGATCGCCATTGGCAGTCCTGGATTTATGTCTGCGGAACAAGCTGCTGGTAGACCTTTGTATTCCAGCGACTTGTATAGTTTAGGACTGACGGCGATTTATATGCTCACTCGGAAAATTCCCCAGGAATTTCCCACGGATCCGGCAACGGGTGAGATCCTGTGGCGGTCCTATGCGCCCACGGTGAGTCCTAGTTTAGCAATGGTTCTCGATCGCGCCATTCGCTTTAATCCCCGCGATCGCTTTCCCACCGCACAAGATATGTTGGATGCCTTAAAACCCGATGTCAACTCTCACTTTGCTACAGTCGCCGTCGCGCCGCCAAATCGCGCCCCCGTACCCCCTTCTCAAGTCGCTACGGTCCCCGTCGCCCCCGCAAATCGTGCCCCTGTACCCCCTTCCTCCCCTCCACCCTACCGACAATCATCCCCTCAACCCTCGGGAATTTCCCCCAGGGCACTCGGCATTGCTGCGGCAGTATTAGCGGTATCCTTTCTGATCGGATTTGGCATCGCCCAAGACAGAACCTCATCGGATACCCCGATCGCCACACCCCCTACGAACAATCCCCCTCCCGATTCTCCTCCCTCTTATACCCCACCACCCACACAAACTCCACCCATTATTTCCCAACCCACTACGCCGGAAAGACCCCCAGAGGTTGTTCCTCCGAGGGAACCGGGAACACCCCCAGTGGTTACCCCTCCCTCGGAACCCGAGACGCCTGTGGATGAGATACCACCGGAGGAACCGGAAACACCCCCAGTGGTTGTTCCGGAGGAACCGGAAACACCTCCAGTGGTTGTTCTTACCCCGGAGGAACCACAAACGCCTGTGGATGGGATGCCGCCCTCGGAACCGGAACTGCCCGATAGTACCCCTGAACCTACAGAACCTGTAGGCGATCGCCCGACTCCTGAAGAGTCTATCAGCGACTACTATGCTAATATTAATAACCGCAACTATTCCCAATCCTGGAATCAACTCGATCCGCGATTTCAAACCAATCAATCCGGGGATTATGATACTTATACGAACTGGTGGGATACTGTGCAAAATGTCAATGTGAATAATATTAATGTCGTCGCTAGTACCCCCTTTTCTGCCATTGTAGACACCTCCTTAACCTATACCATGCAAGATGGCGAAAGTTCCGAAACCCTCCGAATGTCCTTAGTCTGGGATGAGGAAAGCGGCACATGGGCGATCGAACAAACCAGTCGCCTATAAAGTCGCAATGTTCGTAGTAACGACTTCAGTCGTTATCTTCCATAAGTTCGTAGTAACGACTTCACTCGTTATCTTCCATAAGTTCGTAGTAACGACTTCACTCGTTCTCTTAGTTCGTAGTAACGACTTCAGTCGTTATCTTCTTAAATTTGTAGTAACTGACATCTTCCAACCGTAGCGATAACCCACGGGCGTTATTGAGAATGGGGAATTTGTCTAATTTACTACGAACGAAGAGAACGACTGAAGTCGTTACTACGAACATTAAGAGAACGACTGAAGTCGTTACTACGAACATTAAGAGAACGACTGAAGTCGTTACTACGAACATTAAGAGAACGAC
>JAMXFF010000005.1:181348-189978 GCA_025370845.1 Laspinema palackyanum D2a
TGAAGTCGTTACTACAAACAAAAGAAACGACTTCAGTCGTTATCAAAAAATATCTTTACGCTTTTGCACCCACAAAGTCAATCCTAAATACACCGTGGCGTGCAATAACAACATCCCCCAATTTAACCCCAAATTGGCCCAAGTTGGCTCATAAATTGCCGAGGGTTCAAAAGGCAACGGCATCATACTCCCATCAGGCAACACCGTCGCTTCCGGAACCATTGCATTCACATTCACCAACGACCCATAAGCCCCCACAGACCATCGACTCAGCATCACCCAGGAAATCACTCGTCCCACCCCTTCCATGCTAAATAATACCCCCGCAAAAATAATTTGCGGCAGCAATAACAGGGGTAAAGAACTATTCGCCTGAGAACTATTTTTCACCAAGGCAGAAACCAGCAATCCCAGACTCATACTGGTAAATAAGGTCAAAATGGTACTAATTGCCACACCGATCGCCCAGGGAATTAACTCCGGTTGGGGGCTTTTAAATCCAATTAAAATTGCCGCTACCATTAACACCGTTTGCAGCAGGGCTAATCCCCCTAAAATCAGCAACTTAGAACCCAAATAGGGAAATAGCCCTAAATTGACCAACCGTTCCCGCATATAAATCGCCCATTCTTTGACAATTTCTTGTAAAGAAGTGGAGAGTCCAATCCAAATGGCGGCACAGGTAAACACAAATAAAACCCGGAGGGCTAAAGGGGCTAAAGTCGCTTCCGGTTCCCCGATTAACGGGTCTTGGTCTCGAATTGCTAACGTAATTAAACTAATGCCAATGGGGGCGGTTAATAACACCAACCCTAAGTTAATTTGGTCCCGTTGCACTAATTTAAAATAGCGTTGAGTCAACAGAGAAAGTTGCTGCAAACCGGAGGGTTTGACTTGACTGGGAGGGGCGATTGATGACCCTTTGCCCGTACTTAAATGATTATCTACATAAGTGCGATAATAGGGGGACTGGCGAAAGATATTAGCCCATTGTGCTGCGTGTTCTTCCCCTTGTTCCAGTTCGTTGTAAATATCGGCAAAATCACCGGAATTGATGCGGAAAAATTGGAACGCTTCATCCGGAGGACCAAAATAGCAGGGATGTCCACCGCGTCCCATAAAGACGACCCGATCGCACAATTTAATATTCGCCGTCGCATGGGTGACTAACACAATCGTTCGCCCTTGATCCGCCAACTTCCGCAACAATTGCATCATTTTTTTATCCAACCCCGGGTCAAGTCCCGAAGTGGGTTCATCTAAAAAGAATAATTTCGGGTCCGCGAGTAATTCCACCCCGATACTCACCCGTTTGCGCTGACCCCCACTCAGTTTACTCACCAATACCGTTTCGCGATCGCCCATTTCAATTTCCGTCAGGGTCTTTTCCACCACCGACTCCACATCCGTATCCGGTGGCAAGCGTAATTTCGCCGCATAAGTCAGCACTTCTCTCACCGTTAACTGATCGTGAATAATGTCATCCTGGGGGACATACCCGATTTGAGTGCGATAAATATTAAACGTGGTTCGTAAATCATCCCCATTAATATACACCCGACCTTTATCTGTCGGGTCAATTCCTAACAAAGTTCGCATCAGAGTAGATTTTCCTGTACCACTCCCCCCCACCAACGCCACAAACTGTCCCGGTTCGATCGCCAGGGTGACTTGCTTTAACAACCCCTTGAGGACTTTGACTTTTTTCTTATTTATCTCCTCATACACCCACACCTCACGCACCAACCCCTCCGCATCCAAGCGAATCTGACTACCGCGATCGAGAACCTGTAACTCATCTCCCCGGAGTAACAACGTAAACGGACCAATCCGAATCGTTGCGCCATCAGTGAGACGTTGGGAAGTTTTCACCCGTTGATCATTGACAAATACCCCATTTGTGCTATAATCGGTTATCGTATAATTATCAATTACCGCATGACGACGGGAAACAATCGGCGCATCCAGTTGGAGATTACAGGCCGGGTCTCGTCCCAACACCACCGATCGCCCAGCTAAGGTGAGCGATCGCACCGTCGGAGGCGCACCCGCACTGGCCGGATTAATATAAGTGAGTAAGATTTGGTCTTTAGGATTTTGACCGATGCGAATTTGCGTCCCATCGCGCAACAGAAACCCTTCCTTCGGGGTAATCCGAGTGCGATCGATAAATAACCCATTGGTACTCGGGCGCTGTCCATCGCCATCATAGATGTGATATTCACTCCCCACCTTAGTCAAAACCGCATGAGCACGCCCAATAATTTGCCAATCCGAGGGAACCAGCAAATCCGCCCCTGAACCGCGATCGCGTCCAAACACATGGCGACTGCCGGTTAACTCCAGACGCATCACCTTACCATGATTATTCAGTTCCAGATAGGGATTGAGATTGAAAACCGTTTTTTGTCCTGGGGTGTTGGTCATTTGTCATTGGTCCTTGGTCGTGAAGGGTTTGTCATGGGTCATTTGTTATTGGTCATTTGTTATTGGTCATTTGTCATTAGTCATTAGTCATTTGTCATTTGTTATTGGATAAATATGGTCCACTGTCCACTGTCCACTGTTAACTATCCACTGTTCACTCTCCACTGTCAACTATCAAAGCAGCAAGTAACCACCTTCCCTAAAGGACCAAAGACCAACCCCCCAAGGACCAACCCCCAAGGACTAAGGACCAATGACAAATGACCAATGACCACCCCCCTATTTCTCTGCTGTCCGTAACCCGAAAAATAGGACCAAATCGCTGTAACTTAATCCTATAAATCTTTCTAGCTGCTGTCCGTAATTTTATCCGGCAATACTTTTAATTAAGAAACCCTGACAAATGACCCAGGACCAATGACCATTCTTAAAGATTAATTAACAAAATTTACCCGAACCAAACAGTCGTGATATGCTCAGAAAAAGTCTGACGAGGCGAGCCGCTTTATGATGACCCCAACAAGGCTGAACAACCGCTATCAAGTGATTCGAGACATCGGCGAGGGTGGATTTGGGCAAACTTTTCTGGTAGAAGATACCCAAATGCCGACCCAACGGCGCTGCGTTGCCAAACAACTCAAACCCGTTACGACCAATCCCCAAATCTTTCAACTGCTGCAAGACCGCTTTGCCCGAGAAGCAGCTATCCTAGAAGAATTGGGAGAAGGAAATACCCAAATTCCCCGGTTATATGCCTATTTTGAAGAAGATGGGCAGTTCTATCTGGTGCAAGAATGGATAGAAGGAGAAACCCTGACTCATCGGGTTCAAAATAGCGGCAAACTCAGCGAAAGTTCAGTCCGAGAAATCCTCGTCAGTCTGTTGCGGGTTTTAGAATTCGTTCATGGTCAAAAAATTGTTCATCGGGATATTAAACCGGATAATATCATTTTGAAGAACTCCGATGGAATCCCGGTTTTGATTGACTTTGGCGCAGTGAAAGAAGCAATGGGAACCGTCATGAATTCCTCGGGAAACGGGACCCGTTCCATTGTGATTGGTACTCCCGGATTTATGCCATCAGAACAGGCAGCAGGGCGTCCGGTGTATTCCAGTGATTTGTATAGTTTGGGGTTGACAGCAATTTTTTTGCTAACGGAAAAATGGCCCCAGGAATTGCAATCTGATTCCCGGACGGGTGAGATAGTTTGGCGACAATATGCGCCGCGAATTAGTCCAAGTTTGGCAACGGTTTTGGATAAGGCGATTATGTCCCATCCCCGCGATCGCTTTCATAGCGCCCGAGAAATGTTGGATGCCTTAGAAGGAAGGAATTCTAGTTTTCCAGCAGTCGGAATCGCATCGGTGCCCCCAGTTGCCAATGGAGTTCCTGTGACTGCGGTTTCCCCACCAACTCCCAATTATCAACCGCCGGGGGTTGTCTCTCCTTCTACCGTGCAACCCGTGGATAAATCCCGTGGAACGGGAGATTGGCAAAAGGCGGCAATTATGGGTGGGGTCGTGGGTGTCATTATCATTGCCGCATCTGCAATCCCTGGGTTATTTTTCAGCGATCGCAATGTGATTTTGTCGGACAAACCCAGTAGAGTTTCACAGCCGGGACGCACTACATCTAAACAATCTCTAGGGTGGATCCGACTTGGTTCAGTGAACAATACAGACGATACGGCTTCAGTCAATGAGCCGTTAATTCCGACTAATCAACCTGTCATGATTTCTCCTCCTGTTGTCCCGGCAATTGGATCTAAAGTCACTATTTCAAACGGTGTAAACTTGAGACGCAACCATCCGCAGCCGCCGGATTACACGCTTCAAGAGGAAATCAGCGTTTTGATGGCGGGACAAGAGGTTACTATTTTGAATCTTAAAACCTTTGTCGATCCTTTGTCCCCATCACCAGAAACAAAAGTGTGGGCGGAAGTTGGTTTACCCTAATTTATAAATCTTTGAATATTAGACGCTGTTGAGGATTTAATTTGAGGATATTAGTGAAGCCTACGGCACAGTCCGCGAACGGACTACAGGACAGTTGATGGATGTTTTTCAGAAATTTAGATGCTAAACAACTGATATCAAGCATCGGGGCAATTTATGAAATCACCCCGAACCTCTGGAGGTCAAATATCAGCAAAATTAAAGGAGTCTAAATTCCTGACACTGAAAATTCATAGTGCATGGGGTCTTTTCTACTTTTCCAGTACCCTCCCCATGACAACCCTTGATTTTTGAAAGCTTGGGTTATTACTTCGGGTTGCTGTTTCGGCGACCCCATTGGGTATTCCTCGGCATTGACATCGATCGCCAATCCCCAACTGTGAACTGACGGCTCATTTTTGCCTCGTTTCATGCGAATGTTAAAGCACCCATTATAGGTCTCAATCAAGTGCAAGTTATTATCTTTGATTAACTCTTCCCAGACTTGGCGGAGACGTTGAGCGATCGCTTTATGACAATCAACTTTCCATTCTCCCCCATTCGGATTCTTTAAGCCGATTGTTACAATATAATTTTTACCAAACTCTGGATCGAGGGGGTCTCCATAATATCGGTACAATTCGTCATAATTATCAGGAATAGGAGGATTTTCTAGGGTAATATCAATCCGAGCTAAATCTGGAGACGGAAAATAATAAAAACTGATGTCATATAACCCTGAATCCTGCACCTCAAAGAAGAATTTTCTATCAGGTTCAAGGAAGCGATCGCGTTTTTGTCCCCCGTCCCAAATTAAATAAGGATTAGATGCACCCGTTTCAGTATTTTTGATTTCCAACTCTACCAAACCTGTCGATTTATTTTCAACTGTGTAAATTTCTTTTGCTTTTAGTTGGGTTTGAGTAGAAGCCCTTAGAGCAAAAGTCTTTTGCTGTACTTGCCTTGGGATAAAATTCTTCGATTTCGAGTCGGCGTAAAATCGGAGTAACAAACCTTCCTCAGTCTGAGGAATGAGGGCAACCACATTAGCAACAGGTTCACTAAAATAACCCTGGCTATTCTCAGCAATTTCTGGGGTATCAACTTTAATAAAGGCTACGTCCCATTTTTGCATGGCCACCGGGGAGCCTGCTATCATTTTGATTAGATTGATTCCAGCCAACAAAATGATAAAGGTCAAAATCAAAGAAGTCAGAAAAGAAAAAACAAACCGTCTTTTAGCTAACTGCTGTTTGCGTTTCAGGGTTCGAGAACTATTACGGAGCCTTAAAGTACCCGAATGACCGGGTAGGTCTTGGGGTACCCCTAAATCCTTGTTGCGACTTTTTGTCATAACCAATAAAGCCAGATTATCAAGGTTTATTGTAGCAATAAAATATGAACTTGGCTAGATTATTTTTAACTTAAACCCCTGTGAATATTGTCTCAGCACCTGGTTCGATGAACCCAAAACAGCAAAAATCTTCCTCCGAGACTCCTCCGGCCTTTATAAGGGGTAGAACTGAAACCTCATCGTTCCAAATCATCCAGCCAACTTGACCCGAAACAATTTATTAGAACTCATTATACCCATCTGAATCAACGGCAGTATAATCCGACTTGGAGTAATCTGTCTCCTAATTTTAAAAGCAAGGCGAGTACCTTTGCGGATTATGTGGACTGGTGGGAGAGTGTGGCGGAGATTCGGGGGGGAAATGTGCGGTCGATCGCCCAGACGGAACGAGAGGCGATCGTGGATGTGCAGTTACAGTATTTGATGAAGGATGGAGAACTGATTTATGACCAGAAAAGTCGGATTAATTTGGTTTGGGATAATCGGGAACAAACTTGGTTGTTTGATGATAAATTTGAGCCTTAAATTAAGGGGCTAATGATTTTTGTATTGATGTAAAAAACGACAGGGGAGGGAACGACTGAAGTTGTTACTACGAACGGGGGAAAGAGAACGACTGAAGTCGTTACTACGAACTAAGAAAGATAACAAAAAGGGTGGACTGATGCCCACCCTTGTTTTTAAGTGATGAATGATACCCGAAATTATACTTGGGCTTCTTCTTTCACTAAGCGGTCCCAACCTAGGTCTTTCATGGAATTATTCCGACGCATGGGACGAGTGACTAACTCTAAGATATCCCGGGCGTTGGTGAATCCGTGAATTTGGGCGAAGGTAAATTCGACTGACCATTTGGTGCTGATTCCTCGTGCTTCTAGGGGATTGGCGTGGGCCATTCCGGTGATGACGAGATCCGGTCTCACTTCGTGAATCCGTTGCAATTGGTTGTAATTATCGGGCTTTTCGATAATTTTCGGCAAGGGAACTCCCATCTCGTGGCAGGTTTTTTCTAACAAGGCGAGTTCCGGTCCTTGGTAGCGTTTATCCAGATAGGGAATGCCAATTTCCGCGCAAGTCATGCCGCAGCGGATTAGGAACCGCGCTAGGGAGATTTCTAGCAAGTTATCTCCCATGAAGAAGACGGATTTACCGCGAATCAGTTGGATATAATCTTCCAAGCTGGCCCAGATTTGGGCTTCCCGTTCTTCTAATCCGACGGGTTCGATGCCGAAGACGGAACAGATTTTTTCGATCCAGGCGCGGGTGCCGTCGGGACCGATCGGGAAGGGTGCGCCAATCAGTTTGGCTTTCCGGCGGCGCATGAATGCCGTAGCGGTGCGACTGAGGAAGGGGTTAACGCCACAGGCATAGTCCCCTTCGGCGATCGCAGGGAGTTCGGTATAGCGCTTGGATGGCAACCACCCTGACACTTTAATCCCTTGTTTCTTCAGTTCTAAGGTGAGTTGCGTTACTACGGGGTCGGGTAAGGACCCAAACAGCACCAACGGAGGATGATTCGCATATTCCGCTTCTTCTGCCACCACTTCTTCTTTTTGTTTACCGAAGTTGAGCAGTTTCTGAATGGCGTTGCGTTCTTGTTTTTCTTCCTCTTTTTCCACCTTCTCGGGACAACGTTGGACCATTGCCGCTAAGACGGTATCTTCCCCTTGGGTGAAGGCATAATCTAACCCGTTGGCACGCGCTACGACGATGGGAACGCCGAGGTCCGCTTCTAGTTTGGGTGCGAGACCCTCTAGGTCGGTTTTGATGATTTCGGTGGTGCAGGTGCCGATCCAGACGATTACGCTCGGGTTGCGATCGCGCTTAATTTGTAAGCACAACCGTTTCAACTCTTCATAATCGTTCAACTGAGCCGAAATATCTGCCTCTTCCAACTCCGCCATCGCATAACGCGGTTCAGCGAAAATCATCACCCCCATCGCATTTTGGAGGAAATAGCCACAGGTTTTCGTGCCAATCACTAAAAAGAAACTATCTTCTATCTTCTGGTAAAGCCACGCGACGCAGCTAATGGGGCAAAAGGTATGATAGTTGCCGGTTTCACACTCAAAGGTGAGTGATTCAGATGGAGCAACAGTCATGGAATTGATTCTCCTCTCGTAATTGTTGGTGCTGAATTAGTCACTTAGGGGATTGCAAAATATAAATCATTCAAACGTTCGTAGTAACCCCTTTAGGGGTTTCTTTCAAGATGACTCGCTGAAGGAGTCACTACGAACATTTTGGAGGTTTTATTTTTTGGAGTTCCCTTACAAGTCATTCAAAAGATCGGACATTTCTGAATCATCTTCAGAGTCCATCTCATCGGCTAACGCATCTAAATCGACATCCCCAAACGCATCTTCTGAGTCATCATCTCCTAACGAATCGAGGTCTAAATCCCCGAGGTCATCGTCAGAACTGGTGTCTCCAAATCCCTCTAAATCCAAATCCCCAAGGTCATCGTTAGAACTTGTGTCTCCAAATCCTTCTAAATCCAAATCCCCGAGGTCATCGTTGGCGGTGGAGTCTGAATCCAACCCGCCTAAATCTAGGTCTCCCAGGTCATCCCCGACGGATTCCCCAAACGGATTTGGCATAGCGATCGCATTCTCGTCGGTCTCTTCATCAAATCCGCCGAGGTCCATATCCCCTAAATCCTCAGAGGCATCGGAATCCAAACCGCCTAAATCCATATCCCCAAAGTCATCATCACTGGAGGATTCGGAATCCAGTCCGCCTAAATCCATATCCCCAAAGTCATCATCACTGGAGGATTCGGTATCCAGTCCGCCTAAATCCATATCCCCAAAGTCATCATCCGTGGAGGATTCGGTATCCAGTCCGCCTAAATCCATATCCCCAAAGTCATCATCACTGGAGGATTCGGTATCCAGTCCGCCTAAATCCATAT
>JAMXFF010000005.1:190078-194216 GCA_025370845.1 Laspinema palackyanum D2a
CCCCTAAATCCTCAGAGGAGTCTGTATCCAGACCGCCTAAATCCATATCTCCCAAGTCATCATCACTGGAGGAGTCTAAATCCAGACCGCCTAAATCCATATCTCCCAAGTCATCATCACCGGAAGATTCTGTATCCAAACCGCCTAAATCCATATCTCCCAAGTCATCATCACTGGAGGAGTCTGAATCCAGACCGCCTAAATCCATATCTCCCAAGTCATCATCACTGGAGGATTCTGAAGAGAGATCACTCAGATTGAGATCTTCGGCGATCGTCACAGAAACTTCCGTGACTTCTATCTGAACTTGCGGGGAGAGGGTCTCGCCAAAGCCGGATAAATCATCAGATTCCAGGTCTGGGGATTCCATGTCCCCGAGGGGATTGAAAGATTGTTCTTCCGCGATCGCCTCGTCACCAAACACCGATGCCGCAACAGAAAGAGCGGGATCGTCATAGTCGCGATCGCTGGAGGCGGGTGTTTGAGTGACAGCCGGTTCTGGAGACTGTTCCACCGCAGCAGCATGAGCAACCGCTGCCTCTGGAGAGGTTACAAATGGCGGGGGGGCCACAGGAGTCGGAGGAACCACCGGGGGAGCTTTATGACCTCCCGTCGTTGCCGATGCCGGAGTGGCGGGACCTCTACCGAGGGCAATATCCGGGTCAAAATTGAGACCAATGACCTCAATCAAGGTATCTGGATCGGGATTAAGCTGCGAAAAAGGCAACATCAGTTGCGCTAACTTCGGTTCTAAAGCATTCATCACGCCCAGAATGAAGTAAGAGGGAGGCCGTTTGCCGCCGTCAGGAGTGTTCACCGCTGCCAACTTTGTATGCAGGTGGAGCCAGTCACGGTTGTCTTCAAAATATTTCAACCACTGATTCTTTAAAGTGGCAGAGAATTCTTCAAAAAATGCCATAACGCCTATCCCTCTGGGTTGCTGAAAACAAGTAGGTTGTATTCTTTATAGATCGATTGTCTCGTACTGAATCATACCCACTTTCTCAACACCCCCTCCATTCTCGTCATGATTCGTGCAGATTTCTAAACCATCATCAGGTCCAGTTCGCCTTCAGGGCTATGGGTAGGAGCCTTGACGGGATTGAGGTAGAAGTCAGACAGCAGGGAGAATAGCTCGCGATCGGGAGTATCATTCGGGACCACGCCTTCGGGAGAAGAGAGCAACTGGTCCGCGATATTTAAGTAATAGTCACAGACATAGTTGAGGGAAGGGTCACTCTCGGCCATTTCAAACAAGGTTTTGCCTTTCACCCGCGACACGCGAATATCTTCAATCAGGGGCAAAATCTCTAAAACCGGCATGGGGACGGTATCGATGTATTTATCAATCAGGTCCCGTTTGGAGGTCCGATTACCGATTAACCCAGCAAGGCGCAAGGAATGGGTGCGCGCTTTTTCGCGAACCGATGCGGCAATGCGGTTGGCGGCAAATAAGGCATCAAAGCCATTATCAGTCACGATTACGCAGTAGTCGGCATAGTTGAGCGGTGCGGCAAATCCACCACAAACCACGTCCCCGAGCACGTCAAACAGAATCACATCATATTCGTCAAAGGCGTTGAGTTCTTTGAGCAGTTTGACGGTTTCTCCCACGACATAGCCACCGCAACCGGCCCCAGCAGGAGGGCCACCGGCTTCTACACAGTCTACGCCGCCATAGCCTTTGTAAATGACATCTTCCGGCCAAACGTCTTCGTAGTGGAAGTCCTTTTCTTGCAGGGTGTCAATGATGGTGGGAATCAGATACCCGGTGAGGGTAAAGGTGCTGTCATGTTTCGGGTCACAGCCAATTTGTAAAACTTTTTTACCGCGCTTGGCGAGGGCCACGGAGATATTACAGCTTGTCGTCGATTTACCGATCCCACCTTTTCCATAAACTGCAAGTTTCACGCTTGTGCTCTCCTTAAATGTTTGTGTCTTATTCTGCTTGGGCCTTCTTTCCGGTTGGATCCGATGAGTTGGCCCTCTAATGGGTTTTTTCCCTGTTGATGGCAATTATTGTTCACTTTCCCCACAAAGGTAAAGGGGGTTTAGGAATCAATGGGGATGATAAGGGAAGATATTCGACTTTAAACAGAGTATTTTTGTTTTTAATCGGTTCTGAACAGCTCTCAAGGCTATAAATTATTTTAAATTAAGTTTTACAGTGAGTTAGTTATAAAAAGAGTGACAATAACAAAAATGAGTATATCGGCTTAGGATTATTCCTCGGGATGATTTTACCCGGTGGGGATTGAGGATGGGCTTAGGTTTAACTGTGGACTAGAGGGATCGCAGGTTTCATTTGTAGATTGAAGGGGTGGATCAGGTGCTGGATCCAGAGGAAATTCCGGGGGCGATCGCCATCTGGGAGATTTGTGTTAATAATTGTGAATCTTTCCCTGGGGCGATCGCATTTCCGAAGGGTTTAGGATAATTTCCGGTCCCCTCCCCTTGGCAAGGGGAGGGTTAGGGTGGGGTCCTCCTGGCGTGGCAAAACCACGTCAGGAGGAATGAGTGGGTCGAGGGTGTCGGCGGTGACGTAGCAAAGCCACCTCACAAAGAAAGAAAGAGGTTTCCTCCGCTTCCATAAAGTCGAGATCGCTTGGAAGAGTGCTTGACGTGGGGATCTCCCAAGAAGAACCCCACCCTAACCCGGACCTTGCCAAGGGGAGGGGACCGGAGGTAAAAAACCTACTCTTGTCAGGAATTTATCCCTCCCAGGTTATTGCCTTTTGAAGAACCCCACCCTAACCCGGACCTTGCCAAGGGGAGGGGACCGGAGGTAAAAACCTTACTCTTGCAAGGATTTATTCCTCGCCGGGTATTGCCTTTACAGCTTGAAGAACCAGCGACGACGGTAGAGGCCCCAGAGAATCCAGGTCCAAAAGAGCAGGGTCACGAGGGCGATCGCCAAGGACCCGTTGAGTTCACCCAAAATCGGGACAAATCCATTGCGATATAGCCAGGTGTAGAGACTAGGCGCATCGGTGGCGGTACTGACGGGGGTAAAGAGCAAAATTCGGGCCAAAAACCCCGAGGCAACAAAGACAAAAATGGCATTGAGTCCCATCACCTTAAAGGGAAAGGCCCAGCTTCGCCATTGGCGGACCTCTATCATTTCGTAACAGGCGGCCAATAATAGGAGGGACCAACCAGCACTCAATACCACATAGGAACTGGTCCAGAGTTGTTTGTTAATCGGGAAAATTAGGCCCCAGAGTGAGCCGGTAACGATGGTGACCAGGGCAACTCCCGCCATTTGCAAACTGGTGTGGGAGGTGACGGGTTGTTTCTGCAACCAATCCCCGATAAAAAAGCCTAAAAGGAGGGTCACCACCGAGGGGAGGGTGCTGAGTAATCCTTCAGGTTCAAAGCTGCCATCGCCCAAAATATGGGGGGGTGTCAAAATCAGGCGATCGAGATAAGCGACGAGGGTCCCGGCACCTTTGGGGGATAAATCCCCGGGACCGTAACCGGGTACGGGAATTTGGGTGAGTGCGAACCAATATCCGAGGAGAATGGCAAGGCAGAGGAATCCCAGACGACGACGGGAGAGGTTGAGGATGGCGATCGCCCCCAATAAATAAGCTAAACTAATCCGCTGCAACACTCCCATAATCCGCAGGGTGCCAAAATCCAGGGGTTGACCCTGAAGTAAGGTTTTTAGGACCAGGGTTGATCCGTTCAAAAATAAGCCTAAACCGAAGAGAATCAGCGCACGACGGAGGATTTTGACGTAAACAGGAGTGTCAGGGGGAGAACTGGGGGAGTCGGTATATTTGGCAAAGGAAAAGGCCATTGCCACCCCAGAGATGAATAGGAATGCGGGGAAAATCAGGTCTGTGGGGGTGAACCCATGCCAGGGTGCATGGAGAAGCGGGGGATAAACCTGCTGCCAGCTACCGGGGTTGTTGACGAGAATCATACTGGCGATCGCCATGCCGCGAAATACATCCAAAGAAGTCAGTCGCATAGAATTAGGCCGGTTCTGAACTGAGGGATTTTTATTAGAATTCTTACTTTCATGGGGTAGAGATCCCCCCAACCCCCCTTAAGAAGGTAGGGCTGTTTCATTCTAACAAAACATAGAGGGAGTAACGACCGTAAAATCAATAGCTAGAGCGAGAATGAAGCC
>JAMXFF010000065.1 GCA_025370845.1 Laspinema palackyanum D2a
ATAATATAGGGATCAGCTAAAATAAAAGGGAAATTTTAGCATACTTTTCCCCTTTTACAAAATTGGGATGCTCCCGGCGAGTCTGGGGCGATATTTTGGCAAGAACGTGGTGGAATTGGTACATAACACGCCCAACAAACCGTTTATTCCGATTTGGGTGGAAATGGTTCAAACGACCGGGACGACAGCCGGAAAAAATCCACCAACCCAGACCCACACTAGAGATTGGCAAAATTTTAAACCCACATTAAACCTAGAAAAAACTCATCAAAATCAAAATCAAACTGGAGGGCCAGAACCTATGTTGTCTTTACAAGAAGTTGCCACGTTCATTAATGCTTCAGATGACCGGGATGCGGAACTGGCTGCCTTAGCCTTGGGCGAAAAGAACCAGGCCACTTGGATTATCGACCAGGCCAGCCAAGAAGTGCTCTTAGCCAACCGGGTCGCCCTCGATGCTAACTGCAAACCACCTCGTGAAGTTTTGGCGAAAGATATTTCCGCATTATGGGACGAAGAACCACTGCGAGAACTAACGGAATTAGTTCACCGGGATAGTCTGGTACGCGACCACACTAACCGGGGCTACCGCTGGCACAAAGAACCGGGTTCTGAGGTCTGGCTCCGCAAAAAGCACGATTTCACGGTGGATTACGCTGAGGTCAACTTTTTGGGTCGCGTCTGCCGCTTTGAAATCGTCAAAGAAGCCCTGGCAGTCTAATGGGCCGGGGTGTGATTCAATTGAGTTCGATAGAGTGCGGTAAGCACAGCTATGCCGGAGGCAATCGCTTAGATGAGTTGGTCGCGCTCTATCGCACCGTCTTCGCCGAGCCGCCTTCGTCTCAATGGTGGTCAAAAGAATCAGTCATAGCTATGTTCGATCGCTATTTCCAGACTGGCTCCGTGCTGGGTGCATTTAGTGGCGAGGGCTTGGTGGGTTTTGCTGTCGTCCAGCCGTTGGCCTCCGCTTCCATCATCAGTCAACAGACTTGGATTGAACCCGAACAAAAATGGCGGCTGCTCGATTGGCAATTGCTAGATGAGTTCGGGTTGGTTCCCGATTGTGGTTACTTGGCGGATTTAGCCGTGGCTGCCAGTCACCGGCGACAGGGAATTGCAAGTGAGTTGGTGCGCCTCGGATGTCAACAGTATCCTGACAAACCGATGCTGTTGCGCGTGAGTGCTTGCAAGAGTGATGCGATCGCCCTCTACCTGAAACTAGGATTTGCGAGGATACCCGGACTCGAACAGCGACCAGAGTATCGGCAACAGGATGGCTCACTCAAAACTGAACCCAAGTTCTTGATGCTCAAGGATACAACGAGTTTGAGCGGATATTGAGGCGATCGCCTACGGCATAGCTAAGTGCTGACGCACAGGCTCCGCCAACGCTTACCGCATCCCAAGTCATTCTTCTACTTTTGCCGGTATCCACCATTGCAGTGGCGATCGCTCATAATTTTAACCAGCACCTAGGAGCCAACCATGCCAACTACCCCCGCTCGAAAAAGTGCCATCATCACTCCTAGCATCCTCCGGCATCGGACAGGCCACTGCTCTGCTACTAGCTGAGGCGGGCGTTCAGTTCGTTCTCGTTTCTCGGAGGGGTGAGCAACTGCAACAACTCGCAGACCAGATTTTCGCTGGGGGCGGGACAGCCATTGCAATTCCCTTGGATATCACTAATTGCCAACAAGTTCAAGCAATGGTGCAAACGGTCCTGGACAAGTTTGGACGCATCGATATCCTGGGAAATCCGGCATGGGCTTTTTCTGGTGTCAGCTTCGCTATTTCTGGGCCTATCCCGATGTTTGGTTTCTGAGCAGTTGACGATAGCCTGCGACATAGCTGCGCTTACCGCACTCGTTGTTGGTTGGACTGGTCCAGTTTTTTCCTAATCAGCCGAACAGCCAGCGCATTCCACGCATAGCGCGCAATTTGCACCTTGACCCACTTGAGTGGGATCGGCTCTTCGCAACTCTGATGGGCTTCTACCCTATCTGTGGTCAACGGTAGTTTGGCGGGTTCCTTTTGCTGCGCGATCGCCTGAATGACAATCCTAAGCAAATAAACAAAATTTTTACAGAGTCTTATTTTTTATTTTAAAAAAGCAGTAATTTCACGGATTGACAAAAATACCGGGATTTTATTTACAAAACTTTACTATAAATTCATCATTTTTTGATTAAAATATACACAAGTTGAACACTATCTCAAACATTAGTGAAGTTTAATGGATATAGGGCAATTATGTTGATTCTGTCGCCGAAAAGATAGCTAGAAGAGCTAGTATAGAAGGAATACAATAATCAGGGTGTGCAGCAGGGTGGTAGTTTTGGGATCCAGAAATAGGAGTGAAAATCTAGCATTTTCATTAGTAGATTGAACATTTACCGAAAGACCTTCTATATTTAATTAGCGAAAATAGAACGAGCTAAAATTGAGTATTCGGCTTTGCCAAGCATCTAATCAATCCAAGCATTTAGTCCCAATATTGCTACATATATAGCAAGATGGACATTGCTCGTAACGCCAGCTAATTGCCCACAAAAGTTATCTAGTTACCGAATTATGACCGCCCTAAATTTTGACGAAAACGCCTACCTGCAACAAAACTCTGACGTGGCCCGCGCCGTTACGAATGGCTCATTTAACAGTGGGTTACATCATTGGACAACATTTGGATTTAAGGAAGGCAGAACGCCGCAAATTGCGTTTTCAGAGAACTTTTATCGGGACTATTACCCCGATGTAGCCAATGCCATTACTAATGGTGGATTCTCCAGCGGATTAGAGCATTATGCCCAGTTTGGTGCGGCGGAAGGTCGAGCCTCCGTTGCCAGTGATACTCGTCCCGGTTCTCAGTTGCAAGAGATTATCGAGCGCGGATTTGTAAGGGTGGCGGTTAACGAAGATGCGATCGGGTTTAGCCAACGGGAAGCCGATGGTTCTTTTAGCGGGATGGGGGTTGATTTTAGTCGGGCGATCGCCACCGCCTTATTCGGGGACCCAGAGGCAGTTCAGTATGTGGTGGTAGCCCCTGGACAAGAATTTACTCGGGTTGCCAATGGTGCCGTAGATATCGCGGCCACCTTGCCGACTCATAGCGTCCTGCGCGATGCCACCTTGGGAGTGGACTATTCCCCCACAGTTTTCTTCGATACTCAAGGGGTAATGGTGCGGGGGAACAGTGGGATTAATTCCATTGAGCAGTTGCAAGGAATCACCATCGGGGTGTTAGAAGGAACGCGGTCCCGGCAAAACTTACAAGATGCCGTCCGTCGTGCGGGAATCACCCTGAATTTTCAAATTTACCCCTCTCAAGATGCCCTATTTGCCGCCTATGATGCAGGGCGCTTGGGTGCAGTTTCCATCAATCGCGGAGTCCTCAGCAATCGAATTGCGACCCTATCCAATCCCGGGAATCATGTCATCCTGGAGGAGAATCTGGGTAAAGAACCGTTAGGACTCATCGTGCCAGAAAACGAGTCCGAATGGGCCGATGTAGTGCGCTGGGCCGTCAACGCTCCCATTCAAGCCGAATTTTTTGGGATTAACTCTCAGAATGTCAATGAATTTCTGGATGGGAATAGCGACATCAAACGCTTTTTGGGAGTGGAAGGAAATTTAGGCGCATCCCTGGGAGTCTCCAATGACTTTGCCCTGAAAATTATCCAACAAATCGGCAACTACGAAGAGATTTACAATCGCAACTTCGATGAAACCGCGCTACCCCGCAATCTCAACGAACTGATGTTTGTGGAGCCAGGGGGACTGGTTTATTATCCACCCTTTGGCGGTAGCGATCGAGTGACTGTACCCTTGGTTGATAACAATGACCGCAATGTTTTGCAGGAAGTCTTAGACCGAGGTTTCGTGCGCGTCGGGGTGAGAAATGACGCTCAAGGACTGGGTTTTGCTGATGAAAACGGCAACTTAACCGGGTTTGATGTGGATTTTGGTCGAGCATTGGCAGCTTCTCTATTTGGCGACCCCAACGCCGTAGAATTCGTGATTCAGACATCCGGTGCCCAGCGCTTCAGTGATGTCGCCAATGGCATTGTCGATGTCACCAGCCGGAATGCCACCCACAACCTGAGACGGGATGCACTTTTGGGCGTAGATTATGCCCCGATTAATAATTACGACGCTCAATTTGTCGTTACTCCAACTGCCAGCGGGATTACCACTTTGGAACAGCTTGCTGGAGGTCGAATTGGGGTCAGTGCCGGGACGACTTCTGAAACTCGATTGCGAGAAAAGTTGAGTGCGGCAGGCATTAATGCAGAAGTCGTAGCTTTGAATAATTTCCAGACCATCTTCCAGCAGTATATCAATGGCGAATTGGATGCTATCACCGGAGATGGGGGGCTGATTATCTCCAGTATTCTAACCTTACCTGTAGAACAGCGAGACCAACATCAGCCCTTTCCGGAAGTTCTGGGAGAGGAACCTTTAGCAATGGTGGTGGACGAGAATCAATCCCAGTGGAAAGATGTGGTTTCTGGCGTGACTTATGCGGTTACGGAAGCGTTAGAACTAGGTTTGACTTCAGAAAATGTGGCTGAATCCGTCAATAGTTCAGATCCAGTCATCCGCCGCTTTTTGGGAGGGGAAGGAAATGTGGGAGAAAGTTTGGGTTTGTCCAACGATTTCGCCCTAAATGCAATTTCTGCCGTCGGGAACGTGATTGAAATTACTAACCGAAACTTTCCAGGGATTCCTTTTGATGAGGCTACTGCGGCTCCTTATACCGAGGGGGGTAATCTGTTCTCCATTCCCTTTGCTTAATTAGCTTGAAGCGGGGTGATGTACAAATCGCCCCGACAACAACAAACAGTGCATCTTAGCTTTAATCCATTGACTAGGTGAAATCATCGTGCAAGCCACTACATTTATAATACTTTCAAAAGTAACTATTTTCAAAATATTCACGAACCGCTAGAAGCTGGCACTAAGTTAAAAACCCCCAAAAATCTATTCTTGTATAATAATTTTATGAGTGACCGAATTATAAACCCTGAAACTTCGGATGTTAATGCTAAAGATAAATTTTATGCCCACCAGCCTTTGACAGAAGCCGAACGGCATAAAATATTAAATGAGTGGAATAATACAACCACAGAATATCCCTACGATCGCTGCATTCACCACTTATTTGAGGAACAGGTAGAACGGACACCTAACGCTGTGGCAGTAGTTTTTGAAGAGGAGCAACTGACGTATCAACAATTAAACGCTAGGGCAAACCAACTGGCGCATTACCTGCAAGAAATCGGTGTGAAGCCAGAAGTTTTGGTAGGAATTTGTGTTGAACGCTCGTTCGAGATGATAGTGGGACTCCTGGGTGTTCTCAAAGCCGGTGGCGCATACGTTCCTCTCGACCCAGCTTATCCTTTGGAACGGCTGAGTTTCACGCTGCAAGACTCCTCGGTGCCGGTGCTGCTCACTCAGTCCAAACTGGCCGAGAACCTGCCTCTACACTCTGCCCGGGTCATTTGTTTGGACTCGGACTGGGAAGAAATTGCTTTCCATAACAAGGAGAACCCCAGCACCATCGTCACCCCGGATAACCTAGCTTACGTTATCTACACATCAGGTTCTACAGGACAACCCAAAGGTGTCTTAGTGGCGCACCGGGGAGTGTGTAACTTAGCTACAGCACAAAGCAAGCTATTTGACCTACACTCAGAGAGTCGAATTCTTCAGTTTGCCTCCTTTAGTTTTGATGCCTCGGTTTGGGAGGTTGTTATGGCTTTAGTACCAGGAGCGACACTGGTATTAGCAAAACGGGAGTCTTTAATGCCAGGACGAGCGTTGTTAGAGCTATTACAAGAGCAAAAAATTACCCACGCTAACCTTGTGCCATCTGTGCTGGCGACTCTCCCTGATGAGGAGTTACCTACTTTACAAAATATGGTCGTAGGGGGAGAACCGTGCCCTTCTTATTTGGTCGAAAAATGGTCAAATAAAAGGCGTTTTTTTAATCTGTATGGCCCAACTGAATTCACCGTCTGTGCTACCATTGCACAATGCTCTCAAGGCATGGATGTGGTGCCAATTGGACGACCGATCGCTAACACTAAAATCTATATTCTCGACACTGAGAACCAACCCGTCCCCATTGGAGTACCAGGAGAACTTCATATTGGGGGCGTGGGGTTAGCACGAGGCTACCTTAACCGCCCCGATTTAACTGAGCAAAAGTTCATCCCTAATCCCTTTAGCAACGGATCTGGTTCTCGCCTATATAAAACAGGAGATTTAGCCCGTTATCTACCAGACGGCAATATCGAATTTTTGGGGCGGATAGACAATCAGGTAAAGATTCGCGGTTTTCGCATCGAATTGGGCGAAATAGAGGCAGTCTTGTCTCAACATCCAGCAGTTTTAGAAGCTGCTGTCGTGGTGCAGCAAGATGTTTCAGATCGCCAATATTTAGCGGCTTATATTGTCTCGCAAAATTCCAGGGCGATTTCGCGCAACGACCTGCGCGCTTTTCTTAAAGAGAAGCTGCCCGATTACATGGTTCCCGGAGTGTTTGTTATGTTAGATGCCTTGCCATTAACACCTAATGGTAAGGTAGATCGCCGAACGCTACATGAATATTCTAAAAAGAGGGATATAGACGAATCAGAGGTAGAGTTATCTAATATAGACATTAGTGTCGAAAATAATAAACGGGAAATTACAGAGTTGAAATCCACACCTACGGATAGCATCGGCCCAAGATTACTTTCTTTGGTGGCGAATTTGCTACGCATAGAGGTCGATGAAATAGATGTATCTGCCACTTTTTTAGACCTGGGCATTGATTCGCTACTTATTTTGGAAGCTATGCGAAGCATTCAAAATACTTTTGGAGTTCAGGTGGAAGCTCAACAGTTTTTTGAAGAGCTGGAAACTATAGACGCTTTAGCCACCTACATCGAGCAGAATTCTCGCTTGGAAGAAGAGCCAAAAAGATATCAGAAGATTGATTCAACAAAGACCATTGCCGGTTTAATGGCTAATGTAAAGCCTGTAAAACCCAGCCAAAACTTAGCTCAACCTTTACAAGTACCACTAGCGGTTCCGACAAATAAATCAATGAACATACCCAATGAAAATGTGGAGCCTCAGACAAGTGTAGAAAAGATTGTCTCGCAGCAGCTTCAATTAATGTCTCAACAGCTAGAGCTTTTACGGAGAGAACAGGGTTCAACGGAGCGATCGCATCAGGAAAAAACTACCTTCTCTGAATTCGCCTCCCCTAAGTCATTTGAGGGAACAAACACCGTTAGCAGTGAATGTCCAGTGTGTTCTTACAATGAATGGGACCCACTGGAAGAAGTGATTGTTGGCATTGTCGATGGAGCAATGATTCCATCCTGGCATACCATCCATCGCGCTACGGTGCTTCCCGGTCAAGAAAAACAAATGGAGAGCCTAGCCAAGCGGACGCAGAAACAACCGCTTCCCTATCCAGAGTGGCTCGTTCAGGCTGCAAGCAAGTGCGTCGAGGAATTTGCTCATATTCTTGAATCCGAAGGAGTTATTGTTCGTCGCCCCGATGTTGTTGATTACTCTGCCTCTTTCCGCACACCGGATTGGGAAGTAATGAATGGCTTTTGTTCAGCCAATCCCCGGGACGTTTTCTTAGTTATTGGGAATGAAATTATAGAAGCTCCAATGGCCGATCGCAGTCGTTATTTCGAGTCGTGGGCTTATCGCTCCCTACTCAAAGAGTACCTAAAGGGAGGAGCCAAGTGGGTCGCTGCCCCTAAACCACAGTTGCTCGATGCACAATACGACCCAGACTACAAAACTCCCACTAATGGTGAGAAAATGCGCTATGTCATTACTGAGTTCGAGCCGACGTTTGATGCGGCAGACTTCGTGCGCTTTGGACGGGATATTTTTGTACAGAAGAGTCATGTTACCAATAGCCTTGGGATTGAATGGGTGCGGCGACATCTGGGTGATGAATATCGAGTTCACGAAGTTCAGTCCCTCTGCCCACAAGCTTTGCATATTGACACCACTCTAGTTCCTCTTGCTCCAGGAAAGGTGTTAGTCAATCCCCTTTTTATAGATGTTGATAATCTGCCTGATTACTTCAAATCTTGGGATATATTGCTCGCACCGAAACCCAACCGAACGCCGATGACACTCTATGACACAAAAGTAATCAGTCAGTGGGTGAATATGAATGTACTCAGTCTCGATGAAGAGCGAGTAGTTGTCGAAAAATCACAGGAATCTATGATTACAGCCTTAAAAGACTGGGGTTTCAAACCCATTCCCTGCGAGTTTGAAAGTTACTATCCTTTCATGGGTTCTTTTCATTGCGCGACACTGGATGTCCGCAGACGTGGTGTACTACGTTCCTATGAAATGGAGGAGGGCGCTCTATGAATCTGAACCAATTTTTAGCTGAACTTGCCCAACGCGGTGTCAAATTGTGGCTAGAGGGTGAAACGTTGCGTTTTCGCGCTCCCAAGGGGGTAGTGACACCAGAAAAGCGGGACTTGCTGGTATTGCATAAAGCAAAAATTATCTCGTTGCTGTCCCAGAACAATACAAGCGCGAACGATACTGAAAAAACAATTGTAACCACCTCAGAACAACGGGAGATACCTCTATCTTTTCCTCAAGAACAACTGTGGTTTTTGAGCGAGTTAGACGCAAATAACGTTTCTTACAACGAACTCTTTGCTCTCCGATTTTTGGGTGTACTGGACATCGTTGCATTAGAGCAAAGCCTGAACAAGATTGTCGCTCGCCATGCAGCTTTACGAACCAACTTTACGACTGTTAACGGACAGCCGGTTCAAGTCATTGCCGAAAGATTAACTTTGACAGTGCCAGTCATAGAGTTAAGCAATCTGCCTGCTTGTGACACAGAAAACGAAGTCCAACGATTAGCAACGGAACAAGCCCAAAAACCCTTTAACTTAGTTAGCGACCCCTTAATTCAAGCGACTGTATTTAAGCTAACAGACACAGAACATATAATTTTGCTGAGAACTCACCACATTGTCTGGGATGGTTGGTCATTAGGTGTTATGTGGCGGGAGTTAGCAGCTTTCTACAATGACTTATCCCAAGAACTACCTCCACTTCCGGCTCAGTATCCCGAATTTGCGGTTTGGCAGAGGCAATACTTGACGGGTGAGGTATTAGATTCCCTACAAACCTATTGGAAAAACCAACTATTAGATGCACCTCCTCTATTAGAACTGCCCACTGACCGAGCGCGAGGAATTACACAAACGTTTCGAGGAAAACATTATAAATTTGTCATCGCCAAGCCGCTCAGTGAGGCTCTAATCGATTTAAGTCGGCGGCAAAAAGTTACTATTTTTATGACGCTCTTATCGGCGTTTCAAACATTACTCTACCGTTATACTGGGCAAGATGATGTTGTAGTCGGTTCGCCCATTGCGAATCGCGATCGCCCCGAATTTGAAGGGTTAATTGGATTTTTTGTCAACACGCTAGTGCTACGCACTTGTTTCTCAGGAAACCCCAGCTTTGAGGACTTACTCTCTAAAGTTCGGAAGGTAACCCTGGGAGCATACGCTCATCGAGACCTACCGTTTGAAAAATTAGTAGAGATATTGCAGCCAGAACGCTCTGTGAGCTACACGCCACTGGTACAGGTGATGTTGGTAATCCTCGATGAATTACCCGAAATTCAAATAGGAGGCTTAAGGGTAAGTCCATTAGCAGTAGAAACTGGAATAGCGCGGACTGATTTAGCTTTATGTGTAGAGAAAACAGCCTGTGGGTTAATTGGAGAATGGGAATACAATACCGACTTGTTTGATGAGGCTACCATCGCTCGGATGACCAGACATTTCCAGACCTTGCTCGAAGGTATTGTCGTCAATTCCAAACAAAAGATTTCAGAATTGTCCCTGCTGACAGAAACAGAACGCCAGCAGATCCACGTGGAGTGGAACAACACTTGGGCTGAATATCCTCAGGATAAGTGCATCCATCAGTTGTTTGAAGCGCAAGTGGAACAATCCCCCGATGCTGTTGCTTTAGTGTTTGAAGGGGAGCAACTCACCTATCGAGAGTTGAATGCAAAAGCGAATCAGTTGGCGCACTACCTGCAAAACTTGGGTGTAGGGCCAGAAGTATTGGTGGGCATCTGTGTAAAGCCTTCCTTTGACACGGTTGTGGGAATTCTGGGCATCCTCAAAGCTGGCGGTGCTTATGTGCCACTTGACCCCAATTATCCACAAGAACGCTTGGGCTTCATGCTAGAAGACTCTTCTGTGTCTGTGTTGCTTACCCAGACGCAACTGGTTGAATTGCTTCCTCCTTCCTCAGCGCGTGTTGTCTGTGTGGATGGGGACGTAGAAAAAATTGCTTTCCACAGTTCAGAGAACCCCAACAGCACAGTAACAGCGGATAACCTGGCTTACGTTATCTACACTTCAGGCTCTACAGGAAAACCTAAAGGCGTGTTATTGGCACACCAAGGGCTGTGCAATCTAGTCACGGCACAGATTCAGCTATTCGACGTACACTCCGACAGTCGAATTCTTCAGTTTGCCTCTCTCAGCTTTGATGCTTCGATTTGGGAAATTGTCATGGCTTTGATATCGGGAGCAACACTGGTATTGGCTTTGCGGGAGTCTTTAATGCCGGGGCCTGCTTTGATTGGGCTGTTGCGAGACTATGCCATCACGACTGCCACTCTGCCCCCGTCAGTTCTGGCGGTACTGCCTCCCGAAGAGTTTCCGGCATTGCAGACAGTTATCGTCGCAGGAGAAGCCTGTAGTGCAGACCTCCTAGCCCGTTGGGCACCAAGGCGTCAGTTTTTCAATGCTTATGGGCCAACAGAAGCCACCGTCTGCGCCACCGTTGCCCTTTGCAGTGATGGTAGTCAAAAACCTCATATTGGCCGACCAATTAGCAACACCCAAATCTATATTCTCGACCCTCACAACCAACCCGTTCCCATCGGTGTTCCCGGAGAGATCCACATTGCGGGTGTAGGACTCGCAAAAGGTTACCTCAACCGTCCCGAGTTGACTGATGAAAAATTCATTCCCAACCCCTTTAGCAATGAACCCGGTTCGCGCCTCTATAAAACTGGAGATTTAGCCCGCTACCTGAGCGACGGCAACATCGAATATGTCGGTCGAATAGATGACCAAGTGAAGGTTCGCGGTTTCCGCATCGAACTCGGCGAAATCGAGGCAGCATTGAGACAGCATCCCGGTGTCAGAGAAACTGTGGTTATTGCCAGAGATTTCGAGGCTGGTAATAAGCAACTAATCGCTTATATGGTTCCGCATAACGCACCGGAACCTACCATTACTGATTTGCGCCACTTCCTCAAACAGCAACTGCCCGATTACATGGTGCCCAGTGCTTTTGTTGTGCTGGAGTCACTACCCCTGACTCCCAATGGAAAAGTAGACCGCCGCGCCCTACCAGCCCCCGAAAAGCCGAAGGAACTGGAAGAGTCGTTTGTTGCCCCTAGCACTCCGATTGAGGAAATATTAGCCAGCATTTGGAGTAACATCCTCTCAATTGACTCGGTGGGCATTCACGACAATTTCTTTGAACTGGGCGGACATTCCTTATTAGCCACTCAAGTAATTTCCCGAGTGCGCGATACCTTGACGGTTGAAATACCCCTCCGCACCTTGTTTGAAGCACCCACTGTTGCTGGATTAGCCGAGCGAGTTGAGAATTCGCTGAAAAACGGACAATCGGTAGAAGCTCTGCCCCTCGTACCAATTTCAAGGTCAGAATCCATCCCATTATCCTTCGCTCAAGCAAGGTTGTGGTTTCTCGACGAGCTACAACCCAACAGTTCCTTTTACAACATCCCCCTGGCGTTACATCTGAGCGGTCAGCTTAATATTGCGGCTTTAGAAAGCAGCATCAACGAAATTATTCAGCGGCATGAAGCCTTACGCACCAACTTCGTAGCGGTAGAAGGTCAACCCGTCCAAGTTATTACCTCAACTTTCAATTTTCAGGTGCAATCTGTAAATCTGTTGCACCTGCCTGAAACCGAGCGAAAAATCGAAGCGCAACAATTGGCTACGGTTGAAGCAAATCGGCCTTTTAACCTGGAGCGAGAGCCTTTATTTCGAGTCACTTTGCTACAGCTAGACCAGACTGAATATGTCTTGCTGTTTACCATGCACCACATTATTTCTGATGGGTGGTCATTGGGCATATTGCTGAAAGAACTAAGAGAACTTTACAAAGGCTTTTGCACTGGAAAACCTGTAAATTTGCCCTCATTGCCAGTACAATATGCCGATTTTGCGGTTTGGCAACGGCAGTGGCTATCTGGAGAAATACTAGAAACCCAGCTTCGTTACTGGAAAGAAAAACTATCAGACGCTCCAACTTTATTAGAATTGCCCACAGACAGACCAAGACCGGCAGTTCAAACCTTCCGGGGAGGATATTACCATGCAGTTCTTCCCCAGGAATTGAATGCGGAACTTACTGCATTGACTAAGCGAGTCGGTGTTACGTTGTTTATGACGCTTTTGGCCGCGTTTCAAACACTGCTCTACCGCTTATCCGGGCAAGATGATATCGTAGTGGGTACGCCCGTAGGGGGTCGCAACCGGCAGGAAATCGAAGGGCTAATTGGCTTTTTTGTCAATAGCTTAGTGCTGCGTACCGACTTATCAGGCAACCCTAGCTTTGAGCAGTTACTCGGTAAAGTTAGGGAAGTGGCGCTGCAAGCGTACACCCATCAAGACCTGCCCTTTGAGCAGTTAGTAGAGGCATTACACCCAACACGAGACTTAAGCTATACGCCACTGTTCCAGGCCATGTTTTCCCTCGACGACGATTTAGTGCCTGTAATGGAGCTGCCTGAATTATCGATAAGCTCTTATCCAGTTGAAATGGGCACGGCGAAGTTTGACTTGGGTTTATCAATGGAGAATACCGTTTCTGGATTGGTAGCCGAGTGGGAATACAGTACGGATCTGTTTGATGAGTCTACCATCGCTCGGATGACCAGACATTTCCAGACCTTGCTCGAAAGTATTGTCGTCAATTCCAAACAAAAGATTTCAGAATTGCCCCTGCTGACAGAAACAGAACGACATCAGCTATTAATCGAATGGAACAATACTTGGGCTGAGTACCCCCAAGAGAGGTGCATCCACCAGTTATTTGAGGAGCAAGTTGAGCGATCGCCCGATGCCGTGGCAGTGGTTTTTGAAGGGGAACAGCTTACCTATCGCGAATTGAATGCAAAAGCGAATCAGTTGGCACACTACCTGCGATCGCTAGGAGTAGGGCCAGAAGTGCTGGTGGGGATATGCGTAGAGCGTTCCTTTGATACGATCGTGGGAATCTTAGGCGTCCTCAAAGCAGGTGGTGCTTATGTCCCTCTCGATCCTACTTATCCTTTGGAACGGCTGGGCTTCATGCTGGAAGATTCTTCTGCACCAGTGCTACTTACTCAGTCAAAGCTCGTAGAGACGCTTCCCCCACACAGAGCGCGTGTTGTTTGCTTAGATTCTGATTGGGAAGAAATTGCTTCCTGTGGCCAAGAGAACCCCCTCACTATCATCACCCCGGATAACCTAGCCTACGTTATTTACACGTCAGGGTCTACAGGAAAACCTAAAGGCGTCTTATTGGCGCAGTCTGGGCTGTGCAACCTGGCCACCGCACAGATTCAGCTATTCAACGTACACTCGGACAGTCGAATTCTTCAGTTTGCCTCCTTTAGCTTCGATGTGGCAACTTCAGATGTGGTTATCGCTCTTAGTTCTGGAGCGGCTCTGTATCTAGCCACCAAAGATTCTATTTTGCCTGGAGCTGGTTTGATTGAAGTGTTGCGCGACAAAGCTATCACGCACGTTGAACTGCCAGTGTCCGTTCTCAGCGTGCTTCCATTTGAAGAGCTTCCGGCGTTGCAAACAATCGTTGTTGGGGGAGAAGCTTGCCCTCCTGACCTCGTGGCGCGTTGGGCACTAGGGCGTCAGTTTTTCAATGCTTATGGGCCAACAGAAGCCACCGTCTGCGCCACTGTTGCCCTTTGCAGTGACGGCAGTCAAAAACCTCCCATTGGGCGTCCGATCGCCAACACCCAAATCTATATTCTCGACCCTCACAACCAACCCGTTCCTATCGGTCTTTCCGGAGAACTTCACATTGCTGGTGTGGGACTCGCAAAAGGTTATCTCAACCGTCCCGATCTGAGTGAAGCGAAATTTATCGGCAACCCCTTTAGCAATGAACCAGGGGAGCGCCTCTACAAAACTGGCGACTTAGCCCGTTACCTTCCAGACGGCAACATCGAATACCTCGGTCGTATTGACAACCAAGTCAAGGTGCGGGGCTTCCGCATCGAACTCGGCGAAATTGAAGCGGTACTGAGCCTGCATCCCAGTGTAAGAGAAGCGGCGGTTATCGCCACAGAGAATGTGGCTGGTAGCAAGCAATTAGTGGCTTATGTTGTCCCGGTTCAGGAATCAGCGCCAGTCAGTAGTGACCTGCGCCGCTTCCTGAAAGAAAAACTGCCCGATTATATGCTGCCAGGTGCTTTTGTCGTACTGGAAGCACTCCCCCTAACACCCAATGGTAAAGTAGACCGTCGCGCTCTACCCATCCCCGATAAGCGGAACGAACTGGAAGAGTCTTTTGTTGCCCCTCGCACTCCAATTGAGGAAATGTTAGCCAGCATTTGGAGTAACATTCTCTCCATTGAGTCGGTGGGCATTCACGACAATTTCTTTGAATTGGGCGGACATTCCTTATTAGCCACTCAAGTGATTTCGAGGGTGCGGGATACCTTGGCCGTCGAATTACCGCTGCGGAGTTTGTTTGAAGCCCCCACAATTGCCGAATTCGCTGCGCGGGTTGAGATAGCGCTCGCCAAAGGACAATCGGTACAAGCTCTGCCTCTTGTGCCAATTCCACGGTCAGGGGACATCCCACTATCCTTTGCTCAAGCAAGGTTGTGGTTCCTCGACCAGTTACAGCCAGACAGTGCGTTTTACAATATCCCGCTGGCGTTGCGTCTGAGCGGAATGCTCAATATTGCGGCGCTACAGAGCAGCATCAACGAAATTATAAGGCGGCACGAAACCTTACGCACCAATTTCGCGATGTTAGAAGGTCAACCCGTTCAAGTTATTGCCTCAACTTTCAACTGCCAGCTACAAGTATTCAACCTGTTGCACCTGCCTGAAACTGATCGAGAAATCGAGGTGCAACGATGCGTAAATGAAGAAGCGAATCGACCTTTTAACCTGAAGCAAGAGCCTTTATTTCGAGCCACTTTGCTACAGCTAAACCACACCGAATACGTCTTGTTGTTTACCATGCACCACATTATTGCTGATGGGTGGTCATTGGGCGTATTGCTGAAAGAACTAAGAGAAATTTACAAAGGGTTTTGCACTGGAAAGCATCCAGTTTTACCTTCGTTGCCAGTACAATATGCCGATTTTGCGGTTTGGCAACGGCAGTGGCTATCTGGAGAAATACTAGAAACCCAGCTTCGTTACTGGAAAGAAAAACTATCAGACGCTCCGACTTTATTAGAATTGCCGACTGACCGACCGAGACCGGCAGTTCAAACTTTCCGGGGGGGGTATTACCATGCAGTTCTTCCCCAGGAATTGAGCGCGGAACTTACCGCATTGAGTAAGCGAGTGGGAGTCACTCTGTTTATAACGCTTTTGGCAGCGTTTCAGACCTGGCTCTACCGCTTATCCCGGCAAGATGATATCGTAGTCGGTACGCCCGTAGCAGGTCGTAACCGGCAGGAAATCGAAGGGCTAATTGGCTTTTTTGTCAACACCTTAGTGCTACGGATAGACTTGTCAGGCAACCCTAGCTTTGAGCAGTTACTCGGTAGAGTCCGGGAAGTGACTTTGGGAGCCTACACCCATCAAGATCTGCCCTTCGAGCAGTTGGTAGAGGCATTACACCCAACACGAGACTTAAGCTACACACCTTTGTTTCAGGTGATGTTTTCCCTCGACGACGATTTAGTACCTGTAATGGAACTGTCTCAATTATCGATAAGCTCTTATCCAGTGGAAATCGGCACGGCGAAGTGTGACTTGGGCTTATCAATAGAGAATACCACCTGTGGATTAATAGGAGTATGGGAATACAATACTGACTTGTTTGATGAAGCCACCATCGCTGGGATGGCGCGACATTACCAGACTTTACTCGAAGGAATCATAGCCAATCCCAACCACCCAATTTCAGAATTACCCCTGCTGACAGAAACAGAACGCCACCAGCTATTAGTGCAGTGGAATAACACTGGGGCTGAGTACCGCCAGGATAAGTGCATTCATGAGTTGTTTGAGGCGCAGGTTGAGCATTCACCGGACGCTGTAGCAGTGGTATTTGAATGGGAGCAACTGACCTATCGAGAGTTAAATGCAAAGGCAAATCAGTTAGCGTACTATTTGCAAGGTTTGGGGGTAGGGCCAGAAGTATTAGTGGGCATCTGTGTAGAGCGCTCTTTGGAAATGGTAATCGGTTTATTGGGTATCCTCAAAGCTGGTGGTGCTTATGTGCCACTTGACCCGAATTATCCCTCCGAGCGCTTGGCTTTCATGCTAGAAGACTCGTCCGTTCCCGTGCTGCTGACTCAAGAAAAGCTAGTCGAGAAACTTCCTCCAAATTCGGCTTATGTTGCCTGCTTAGACTCTGACTGGGAAGAAATTGCTGCTTACCGTGAGAAAAACCCTTTGAGTGGAGTGAAGGCAGAAAACCTTGCCTATGTTATCTACACATCAGGCTCTACAGGCAAACCCAAAGGCGTTTTAATCGAACATAGGTCGCTCGTTAACTACATAACAGCTATGAGTGCTGAGTATGCCCTTTCAGAATGCGATCGCATTCTACAATTTTCCTCAATTAGTTTTGATGCTAGTGCTGAAGAAATCTACACCAGTCTGACATCGGGTGCAACACTGGTTTTGCGTACCCATTCCATGCTGGACTCAGTTGAGGAATTTCTGCAAAAGTGCGGAAATTGGAAATTAACCGTTCTGGCGCTGCCTACAGCCTACTGGCACGAACTCACCGCATTCTTGAGCCAAAAAATGTGTGCGTTCCCTCCATCATTGCGTTTAATAAGTATTGGCGGTGAAAAAGCACTGCCTGACCTAGCGACAACTTGGCTTAAGTGCGTGGGGCAACAAGTTCGTCTTGTCAATGTTTATGGCCCGACAGAAACAACTGTGGGAGCCACGATGTGCGAGTTATCGACAGCCGACACCACATTAAAAGAGTTACCGATCGGTCGTCCTATCGGGAATGTCCAGACTTACATCTTAGATGAGAACCAGCAACCCGTACCCATAAGCATTCCCGGAGAGTTGCACATCGGCGGCGCTGGTTTGGCAAGGGGATATCTCAATCGTCTTGAGTTGACCGATGAACGGTTCATACGCAACCCCTTTAGTGACTCTCCCACCGAGCTCCTGTACAAAACTGGAGATTTGGTTCGCTACTTACCAGACGGCAACATCGAATATCTTGGTCGCATTGATAATCAGGTAAAGATTCGTGGTTTTCGCATCGAATTAGGGGAAATTGAGGCAATACTTACACAACATCCAGATGTACTCGCTACGGCAGTCATTGACCGAGAAGATACACCCGGAAACAAGCGTCTCGTGGCTTATCTGGTGTCTAACCTCATCCCGGATCGCATCCCCTATCACACTCAATGCCAACTAGAAATCAACGGTAACGCGCTCAAAATTGAAACCCAGGATATCTCCACCGGCGGCGTCGGTCTGATAGGTGTACCAGTTCTTGGTAAAGGTAGCAGTGTCCGCCTGCACCTGCAATTGCCTGGAGAGGACGAACCGCACTGGTTTTCTGGCACAGTCGTTTGGTCGCATCCCCCACAAGCCGGGATTCGCTTTCAGCTTACACCGAACGAACAGGCTCAAGTCGCTCGAAGCGTAGCCTATCTGTTAGACACTCAAGAGTTGTGGAAAACTTTGCAACGCACTCTGACTCGCAACCTGCGCGACTATCTCAAACAAAAGCTGCCCGACTATATGATACCGAGCGCCTTCGTTACCATACCAGCACTACCACTGACCCCCAACGGCAAAATAGACCGTCGCGCCTTACCTGCGCCAGATAGCTTCCACTACGAACTTCAAGATAAATTTGTGGCCCCTCGCACCCCGAGTGAAACAAAACTGGCTGCTATTTGGGCTGAAGTCCTGGGATTAGAAAAAGTAGGCATCCATGATAATTTCTTTGAACTGGGGGGACATTCTCTGCAAGCTGCATTCCTGGTATCCAAGATTTCAGTAGAGATGAACCTAAAAATTTCAGTCAAACTTCTGTTTCAGCATCCCACTATCGCAGAATTAGCCGAAGCTTTCCCAAGTTCACTGACTCCACTCACACCAGAGCGCTCTTTCTTACAAGAACGAGTTGAATTAAAAATTGAGAAAGCATTGCCATTATCTTTTGCCCCCATCTCAAAACCCCCTCAATTTTTTCGGCACGAACATCGAGCCTTACTGTCGTTGTTCACTGTCGGCAAGATAGCACCAGTTGATTCAGCCACTCTGGGTTATCTTCCCATTTCTTTCTTAAAAGGAACCAGTTTAACTCGGCAAGAAATCAAAAATTGGTTGAGCAACCTTCCTCTGTGGGATGCTGTTATGCAGACTAAATGGGGTCGAATAGCGGGTCTACTCCTCCCTATATTCGAGGATGAACTATACACAGACCAGCAAAACCTTGTAGAAATGGTTGTTGAAGCTTTAGAAATGGCGGGACGACTCGGTGCCAAAACTGTTTCTTTAACGGGTTTGATTCCCTCGGCAACAGATTACGGTCGTGCCATTGCCCAAGCGATTGAGGGGCGTACCGACTTGCCGAAAATTACTACGGGACACGCTACTACCTGCTCTACTGTTGTTCTGACTATTAAGAAAGTTTTGCAAGTTAGCAATCGTTCTTTAGAAGGGGAAAAAGTCGCTTTTCTCGGATTGGGGTCAATTGGGATTAATACTCTGCGCCTGATGTTAAAATGCTTGCCGCATCCTCAATCGATTATACTGTGCGATATTTACAGTAAACTGGAATCGCTCCAAAATCTTCAACGCGAACTGAGCGATGATTTAGGATTTCGAGGTTCTGTTCAAATCGCTACCTCTTTATCTTCATCGGAACTCCCACCGGAAATCTACGATGCTACCTTAATTATCGGGGCTACCAACGTCCCAGATATTCTTGACATCCAGCAAGTGAAACCAGGCACTTTAATTGTCGATGATTCTGGCCCACACTGCTTTTCTCCAGAACAGGCGATTCAGCGCTTTGAAGAACAGAAAGATATTCTGTTTACTGAAGGTGGAGCGCTTCACGCACCGGATCCGATAGAAACGGTCATCTACCTACCCGAATGGGTAAAAAATAATATGACTGAAAATGTATGGTCAGCTTATTTTGAGCCAACCAATCCCCTAAATATTATGGGTTGCGTGATGTCCAGTCTTCTCTCTTCTCGTTTTGACGATATGCAACCCACTGTAGGATTGCTCGATCTGAAAACTTGCGTGCAGCATTATCAAGGTTTAGAACGATTGGGCTTTCAGGCAGCCGACCTTCATTGTGAAGGCTATGTATTGCAAATTGAGGCGAAATAGGTGTCATTCCAAGGCAAAATTTGTCCCCACAGCAATCGATAACCGATACCTTCAACCTTGTCACGAATCTCAAAACTTTCATTTCTAACCCAAACAAAAAAATGGAAAACTTGTTGAAACTGGAACCCAACCCCAGCCTATTATCTAATCAGACACTCCCCGTCGTTAACAGCTACAACGAATGGGACCCTCTCAAAGAAGTCATTGTGGGTCGCGTTGAGGGCGCAGCCGTTCCCCATTTGGAACCCGCCCTCCTCACTAACTCATATCCCAATAATTTGGGGTTTTTCCAAAAATATGCGGGTCAACCCTTCCCTCAAGAACTTGTAGAAATAGCGGCTAAAGAATTAAATGATTTTTGCCATATTTTAGAAGCTTTCGGTGTCACTGTTCGCCGACCGGATATCATCGATTTTTCCAAAACTTACAAAACTCTAGATTTTGAAGCCTCCGGTTTCTATGCTGCTATGCCCCGAGATGTCCTCATCGTCGTTGGCAATGAAATTATTGAGGCTCCAATGGCATGGCGATCGCGCTTCTTTGAATATCGTGCCTACCGTTCTTTAATGCTAGAATACTTCCGGCGGGGGGCTAAGTGGACAACGGCTCCAAAACCTTCTATGTCAGACGAATTCTATGATTTTGAATTTGCCCAAAAACCTGTGGAAGAACGTTATGCTCTCACCAAAAAAGGACACTTTGTAATCCGAGATACTGAACCCAGTTTCGATGCGGCTGATATTGTCCGCTTTGGGCGAGATTTGTTTGTCCAGCGCAGCCATGTGACTAACAACATCGGCATTACCTGGCTCAAACGGCATCTAGGCGACACATTCCGGGTTCATGTGGTTAATTTTCCTGACTACAATCCCATGCACATTGATGCTTCCCTTGTTCCCCTCCGCCCTGGATTAGCATTAATTAATCCCGCCAGACCCTGCCTTGAAAAGGAGCTTTTCAAAAAAGCCGGATGGGATTTAGTAGATGCGGCTCCCTCTACCCTTCCTGACAACTGGCCTATGTATATGTGCAGTAGTTGGGTGTGCATGAATATTTTGAGCTTAGATCCTGAAACAATTGTTGTGGAAAAGCAGGAAGAACCGATGCAAAAACTATTAAAGGATTTAGGCTTCAAAGTGATTCCCGTTGATTTGCGCCACCTCTACACTTTCGGTGGTTCATTCCATTGCGTGACTTGTGATGTGCGCCGCGAGGGTAAACTTGAAGAATACGGATTTTCTGACCCACTGGAAGAAGAGGGTTAAACCGTCAAGCCGAATCAAGCGCCAAATAGCAGAAATTAGCCATGATGCGTCGTCTTAAAAATCTCCAATCCTTTCCAGGCGGAATGCGCGTTTTCCTTATAGTCTGGTTTGGACAACTAATATCCCTAATTGGGTCGGGTCTGACTAACTTCGCATTGGGAGTGTGGGTGTACCAGCGCACGGGTTCAGTCACCCAATTTTCGCTAATTTTGCTATTTGGTCTGCTACCCAGTATCGTAGTTTCCCCGATCGCTGGGGCAATGGTTGACCGCTGGAACCGCCGATGGTGCATGATTCTATCGGACTCGGGCGCTGGTGTAACCACAGTGGCGATCGCCCTATTACTCGTTGCTGGCAACCTTCAGCTTTGGCACATCTATCTTGCTGTTGGTCTTAGTTCAGTCTTCAAAGCCTTCCAGTTACCTGCCTACACTGCTTCGACCTCTTTATTAGTACCGAAAGAACAGTTACCTCGCGCCAATGGCATGGTGCAATCAGCACAAGCTTGCGCCCAACTACTCTCGCCCCTGTTGGCAGGGGTCTTGCTTGGAATTATCCAGCTAGAAGGTGTGATTTTAGTTGACTTTGCAACTTTCCTATTTGCCCTCACCACCTTATTGTTGGTTCGCTTTCCTGATACTAAAACTGATGCCATTCCAAAAGAAGAAAAAACTTCTCTCTGGCAAGAGGCAATCAAAGGCGCGACTTATATTTTTGGTTGCCCCGGACTTTTAGCCTTGCTAATTGTATTCGCGCTAGGCAATTTTGTTGCCGGAACGGTTGAAGCTTTGCTCACCCCCTTGGTACTATCATTCACCTCTGTCACCGTTCTCGGAACCATCCAATCTATGGGAGGTGCGGGGATGCTAGTTGGCAGTGTGGCTATCAGTATTTGGGGGGGAACTAAACCGCTCATCCGGGGCATTTTTGTTTTCGATATTCTCGCTCATTTGTGCATCCTAGCATTGGGATGGCGTACTGACGCCACACTTTTCTCATTAGTTATGTTTTTATTTTTTTTCAGCGTACCTATTATCAATAGCTCTGTTTTTACCATCTTGCTGAGAAAAGTGCCTCCGGCTATTCAAGGCCGAGTCTTCGCTACAATGCAGGCGATCGCACTCTCCTGTATCCCTCTGGCTTATGTTATAGCAGGCCCCCTAGCCGATCGCATCTTTGAACCTCTCATGGCGGCTGACGGGTTACTCGCAGGAAGCATCGGACAAATCCTGGGCGTGGGGCCAGGTCGCGGGATTGGTCTCCTATTTATTACGATGGAAATTATCGCCATATTGGTAACAGTTTCCATTTACCGCTATCCTCGCTTGTGGTTTGTGGAAAAGGAATTGCCCGATGTGATTTAATCCGGCATAAAAACCTTAATTCTCCTCAAAGAAAATCTTACCTTATTTTTGAGATATTCCTTATGCAAAGACTTCCGTTAATCATTTCTGACGAAACCCTCCGGGATGGCGAACAGCAAGCGGGGCTTTTCTTTCCTTATGAAACAAAAAAAACCTTAGCCCAACTCATCAGCCAAGCTGGAATCCACCACATAGCCATAATGCCAGCCGTTCACGAAACCGAGGAACATTTACTCAAAACCTTGGTAGCAGAAGGCTTAGACAGCATAATGACGGCTTCCACAATGCTGGGCAAAGAATTTATAGATCGAGCTAAAGCCTGCGGAATCAAGCAAATCATTCTCTTCTATGCCGTTTCAGATCGCCTTTTGCTGTTAAGAGATGCAGAAGCCCGCAATTTTACATCGCCGCCAGAAGATGCACTTGTCCACCGCGTCCGCCAAAACATGATTAATAAAGTTTTGGAAAATCTGCGCTATGCTACCAGTGCGGAAGTTGGGTTAAAAGTAGAGTTTGCTGCCGAAGATGCCAGCCGCGCAGACTTTAACTTTTTAGTGCAGTGCATTCGCGAATTTCAACCCTACATCGAACACTTTATTCTTTGCGACACAATGGGTGTCCTTACTCCAGAGAAAACTTATGTATGGATTCGCGACCTGTTAGAATTAACCCAGAATGAACCATTAGGAGTACATTTTCACAATGACTTAGGCATGGCTTTGGAAAATACTATTCAAGCCGTCTTAGCTGGAGCTTCAATGATTTCAGGCACATTCCGAGGCATTGGCGAACGGGCAGGTAATATTCCACTAGAGCAAGTCTTAACTGGACTTAAGTGGCGCTTTGGGATAGAAGTAGAAGGCATTAATTATGAAGCTCTCTCCCAAGTTACCGATTACCTAGATTCACTAGGAGTTCGTCCCGCGCCTCCTTACTCCAAAGCAGCCCTTCGTCACGAAAGCGGCATTCACGTTAACGGCTTCTTACGCGACCCAGAGAGCTACCATATTTTCCCTCACGCCGACCCAGAAATCTGGTTTGGCAAATGCAGCGGTTCTAGCAATTTTCAGTACCTATTTGAGAAGCAACTCAACCAACCGCTCACTCCTGAACAATACAATCGAATGCGAGACCAAATCAAATCTTTATCCATTCAAGAGCAGCGGTGCTTTTCTCCACAAGAGATTGTCAATTTATTTGAGGGAGGATTTTTCAATGACTAAAGTGTATCGCGTAGTAGCACTTCCTGGCGAAGGCATTGGGCCAGAAGTGGTAGATGCTTCGGTAAAAATCCTCCAGCATTTAGCCAAATTAGAAGGATTTTCTCTAACTATCGACTATGCTTTAATTGGACAGCCCGCCTTCAATGAATTTGGAAACTTTTTTCCCACTCAAACCGCGCAAGTATGCGAAGGGGCTGACGGAATTTTGTTCGGAGCCGTTACGAAAGGCGGGATTCTCGAACTGCGCCAGCACTTCAATTTTTTTATCAACCTTCGCCCCGTGCGTCCGTTTGAAATTTTATTAAATAAATCCAGCCTTCAGCCCCATAAAATTCAAGGAGTGGATATATTATTTGTTCGGGAGCTAATCAGTGGCATCTATTTTGGTCCATCGGGACGAATAGAAGACGATGATGGCGCTTATGGCTATCATACAATGAAATACTACGACTGGCAAATTCGCCGCATCGCTAAAGTAGCTCTATGCAAAGCTCAAGAACGCCGAGGCTTTCTGACCGTCGCCCACAAAGAAAACGCTCTGCCCCAAATTCCTTGGAGCCGTTTAGTACAGGAGGAGGCCCAACATTTCCCTGATGTTACAGTAGAGCCAATGCTAGTAGATAATTTAGCTATGCAACTCGTGCGAGAGCCTAAGCGATTTGATGTGATTCTAGCAGGAAATTTATTTGGAGATATCCTTAGCGATATCGGAGGGGCATTAGTCGGTTCCATTGGGCTATTGCCCTCTGTTAGTCTGAACGAGCATGGGTTTGGCCTGTATGAAGCCATACATGGTACAGCACCAGATATTGCCGGTAAGGGTATTGCAAATCCTTTAGGGACAATTGGTGCAGTTATCTTAATGCTCCAGCAGTGGGGTGAAATTCAGGCGGCTACCAGCCTACTTCAAGCCATAGAAAGAGTGTTAGCCCAAGGCTACCGCACGGCAGATTTAGCCCCCCAAGGTCAAGAAATTTTAGCGAATGCGGAAACTTTAACCGGGCTAATTGTCAAACAACTTTCTGAACAAACTTTAGTCAATAAAAAATAGAGGAATAATTATGGAAAGCAATGCAAAAGTATTAATAATTGGCGATGATATCAACACAGACGATATTATTCCCGCGAAACGATGTACTACTGCCGACCCTGAGTATTTAAAGCAGTATGCTTTTGAACATCTCATTGGAGAAGGCACTCTTTTAGGCTATGAAGAAATTAAAGCAGGACGCAACTTCGGCTGTGGGTCTAGTCGGGAAAATGCGCCCATTGCCATCAAAGCTGCGGGCATTAAAAAAGTCTGCGCCCAGTCTTTTGCCGAAATCTTTTACCGCAATAGCATCAATATTGGTCTGCCTTTAGAAATTCTCTCTCAGCCTGTGAATAATCCAGTCATCGAAACGATTGTAAGGGCAGGCGGCTTAATTCCGTTTAACCACAAGCGGCAGAAAGGTGAAATTTCCGTCCCCGAAAGTTCAACTTCTGCTAGAGCAATGACTATGGCAGAAAAACTTTTGGCACGCGGTTCTGGTAATGCTTACGTTCAGCCTGGAGAGACTGTTTTTGTTAAAGTCGATTTAGCCATGTCTCACGATGCCGTAGCCGCACCCGTTGCTGAAGTATTTTACCAGAATTTTGGAGAAGTAGCAAAAGTTTGGGATCCCAATCGCGTTGTTTTAGTAGCCGATCACTTTATCCAAGTCAACGAGGTACGAGTAGACCCCAAAGCCACTTCACTATACTCAAAGATGGTTGAGTTCGCTGATTCGCAAGGCTGCCATCTCTTGGATGTGGTGTCCCCCGGAGAAGCTGCGGGGATTTGTCACGTTTTACTGCCAGAAAAGGGCTTCATTCATCCAGGTATGATTGTGGCGGGGACAGACTCCCACACTTGCACTTACGGTGCTTTTGGATGTTTTTCCACTGGAGTGGGAACGACGGATATGGCAAATATTTTTGCAATGGGGGATATGTGGGTGCGGGTTCCTCCGACTCTACTTTTTAAACTGGAAGGAACTTTGCCCAAATATATTACTGCCAAAGACATCATTCTGTTTATTCTCGGCAAAATTGGCTGTGACGGCGCTGCCGGGAAAGTTATGGAATTTCGAGGCAGTATTATCGATAAAATGCCAATGGAAGAGCGCATGACACTCTCGAATATGGCGATTGAGTGTGGTGCGATGTGTGGGTTAATTGCTCCTGATGAAACCACTCGCCAATACGTGCAAAACTCCGGTCAGGATTTATTTGAAGAAATTGGCAGCGACCCCGATGCCTCTTATGAAGAAATCTATCAGTTCGATTTGAGCGATTTAGAACCGCAGGTTGCTCGGCCTCCCAAACCCGATTGCGTAATTGGTATTAGCCAGTTAGGAGAAATTCCGATAACTAAAGCTTTTATTGGTTCTTGCACTGGGGGGAAACTGTTCGATCTCGCTCAAGCTGCGGAAGTGCTTGAAAACCGCCGCATAGCTCGGGGTGTTAGCCTTTTTATCGTGCCAGCTTCTTTTGAGGTGCGCCAAAAGGCTGAGAAGTTAGGATATATGCAAATATTTGAGGCGGCGGGAGCCACCGTTCTCAAATCAGGCTGCGGGGCTTGTATTAATGCGGGACTTGGGATACTTGGTAAAGAAGAGACAGGAGTTTATGCAACCAACCGCAATTTCAAGGGACGAAGTGGCGATCCTACGGCAAAGAACTATTTGGCGTCCCCCCGAGTGGTAGCTATTTCGGCAGTTGAGGGAAAAATTAGCGATCGCTTAAGCAATGTAGGCGTTGGATAGCGCTCTTAAGGCTTGGCAAAATCGGTGGAGCCTCGGTTGGCTTTACTTTAAGAGCGATCGGCTCTTCAAAGGCGATTAAGGCGGTGAATCAGGTGATGGCGGATCTGCTGATGGAAAAGCACTTGGATAAGGCGTTTATCGGGCGGCGATCGCGGGGCTTTGATTTTTTGGGCTATTGGTTTTCACCGTCGGGTTTGGGGGTTGCCCAGAAGACGGTGGTGAGTAATCAAACAAAGTCCTTTTTCGCCGAGACTCCGGCAATCGGTATAACCCATACAGAAGCTCATGCCATGTTACCGATGCAATGGCAGATTCTTCCAAGTTTTGTCGAAAATGCGCCAGAAAAATATCGCTCGGCTGTAGTTTTATGCTTTCCGAGATGATGTTGGTATCCAGGAGAAATTTTACGCTCATCACCAGCAAGGTTGTTCGGGAGTCGGGGTGCGATCGCGCACATCTGCAAAGATTTCGTCGCTATCTAAGTCAATTTCTTCTGAAAGAATTTTGGCACGAAAAGCATCGAAAGCTTCTATTGCCCCCTCAGATTTAGCCGAACTAATTTTGGCGATCGGTTGGTTTGCTTGAAAAATTACGAAACTTTCTCCAGCTTGGGCACGTTGAAGATAGTTCATTAAATTTTGACTCACTTCTTCTAGTGTGACTTTATTCATCGATTAACCTAATCAGGCAAAATTTTACCACTGGTCCAATCTAGTTATATCCTAACTCCGGGTCAAATAGGCAACCGAAATGCGAATGGGCTTCTCTATGCTATCTAATAGTTGTCAGCATTGACAACTATTCGCTGATTCCCTCGAATGAGGCCATCACATCTCTTATTCTTAAGCCGATGGCCACAACCCAATCAACTTCTACACCAATTTTTGATGGCAATTGCCAAGTAGCCAGAATCAGTCGGACATCACCGCCTCATTAGCACCCAACCGCCATTCCTCCGTGAATCATGCCTGAAATTGGGGGGGTCCTCTATCTGTAGCGATCGGTCAATCAGCCAACCGCATCTGGGTAATGTCACTTTTGATTCACTCGAATTAGCGGACTCTAGAAAATCAATTTTGTACTGATTTCTTCCAGATTAAAGAATTGTATGCAACATTTACTCTGATTGCGTTGCTAATGCTGCTGGTACATCCCACAACCGTGCAGTTCTATCCTCACTAGCCGTAAGGATGTAGCGACCATCGGGGCTAAAGGAGACACTGTTGATCCCATACCCATGTCCCCGTAACAGGGCAAGGAGATTACCTTGGGTATCCCACAATCGGGGGGTTCCATCCTGACTAGCCGTGAGAATTTGATGACCATCAGGACTGAAGATGACACTGGTGACACTCGACCGATTCCCCGGAAAGACGGCGATGAGATTGCCTTGGGTATCCCATAACCAGGTGCTTCCATTCCAACCGCCCGCCAGAATTTGTCGGCCATCGGGGCTAAAAGAGGCATGGGTGACGATACTCTCACGTCCTCGGAATACGGTGAGAAGATTACCTCGGGTATCCCACAACCGGGCAGTTCTATCCTCACTAGCCGTGAGAATTTGGCGGCCATCGGGACTAAAAGAGGCAGTGTTAATAAAACTTTCATGCCCCGGGAAGACGGCGATGAGATTACCTTCGGTATCCCACAACCAGGCGGTCCCAAAGTCACTAGCTATAAGAATTTGGCGGCCATCGGGACTGAATGTTGCACTGTGGACAAAATTCTCAGGCCCCCTCCAAGTGGCAACAAGATCGCCTTGGGTATCCCACAACTCAATCGTTCCATCCCAACTAGCTGTGAGAATTTGGCGGCCATCGGGGCTGAATGTTGCACTGGTGATGCTATCTTTATGCCCCCGAAACACGGCGATGAGATTGCCTTGAGTATCCCATAACGGGGTGACTCCGTAGCCCCCAGCCGTGACAATTTGGCTACCCTCTGGGCTGAAGATGGCACTTTTGACGTAACCCTCATGCCCCCCAAATAAGGCAAGGAGATTGCCTTGGGTATCCCATAATCGGGCAGTTCCCTCCGAAGTAGAAGTAAAGATTTGGCTGCCATCAGGGCTGAAAGTGGCACTGAGGACCCTATCCTCATGCCCGTGAAACACAGCTAGTTGAACACTACTCTCATAGATGCTTTCCTCCAAGGGTCGAGTGTTACAACAATCAGTTATGTTTTTTGGGATTAGTGACTCAGAGATTGTAGGACCCTGTGATTGAGCCATAATAGGGCTGATAGCGGTAGCAACAATCGCACTGATGAGCAGGGTAAGAGAAAAATAAACTTTTCGGGTGTTCTTTTGGCTCATGGTGGTGGCTGGAATAGTTGATAGAGCAATGATTTAGTCGGAGATTTGCTGGACATCTTAGGACAATAAAGTATAATACTCAAGAAGATTTGCCACTCAATAATGGATATATAACAACGGTTCTGTGGACTGATGAGGTACGTTTCAAAGCCCTCGGATGTTCTGGGCCGCCGACGGTTTGGGGCTGCCATCGCGGTACCCTACCCTTCTGGAGAAACGCTATACAATTAAACCCCAAACCATGCCAAATTTCACATTCCCACAAACTCAAGAAATTCGGATTTATGGTAAGATGAAATCATGCCTTACAAAGCCTTTCGTACCAAACTAAAACTCAATGACCGTCAAGCTACCTTGATGGCCAAACACGCGGGGTATGCTCGGTTCGTGTTTAATTGGGGATTACACTTATGGAGGTCAGCTTATGAAGAAGGACTCAAGCCTAACGTTAACTCTATCAAAAAGGTTTTTACTAATTATGTAAAACCTCAATATTCTTGGATGTCTGAATTGTCTTCTAGGGTTTATCAATATGCCTTTATTAATCTAGGGGATGCCTTTAAGCGCTTCTTTAAGGGAATAAGCAGTTATCCTAAATTTAAGAAGAAAGGCCACCATAATAGTTTTACGCTTGACAATTCTGGAAAACCATTTAAGCTGTCAGGAACTCGCCATAAGCTGCCTTTTGTGGGCTGGGTTTCTACATTTGAGGCTCTACCCGAAAGTTGGGTTAAGAAAATCACCATAACGCGCCAAGCTGGTGACTGGTATATGAGCTTTTTTGTGGAAATTTCCCAAGAAATTACACCTAAATGTCGAGATAAAATCGGGGTTGACCTAGGAATTAATACTTTGGCGACGGCTAGCGATGGGACAACATTCTCTAATCCCAAGGCATATAAAGCAGCCCGCAAAAAACTGGCTCGATTACAACGCCATTTAAGTCGCAAAGTCAAAGGGTCAAAAAATCGGGCCAAATGCCTCTTAAAAGTCCAAAGGCTACATCAAAGGGTAGCCAATATTCGCCGGGACACAATTCATAAAATAACGACTTTTTTGGCTAAGAACCACAGCCAAGTAGTCATTGAAGATTTGAATGTGTCAGGTATGTTGAAAAATCATTGTTTGGCCGGTTCTATCGCGGATGCTTCATTTTATGAGTTCCGTCGGCAACTCGGTTACAAGGCAGAACGCTATGGTTCAAAGTTGATTATTGGTGCGATTCGTTCAGTCGAAATGAGTAGCAACACTCAGGGATGACTGGCAGGGATGAAAAGAAGGGGGCAA
>JAMXFF010000066.1 GCA_025370845.1 Laspinema palackyanum D2a
CAAGTCACTCAACAAGATATTCGCAATTGGTTTGCTCATTGTTGCTACTGTACCTCATGAGTCCGGGAACCGCTATACGGCTTGAGATTGAGACTCCTGTAGCACTTTCAAAAGGGTATCTGCTGCCTCATTCGCACCATAAGGCGACCACACTGGATAAGATTGCTCAGACTGAATCAGACTGGTTTCCTGCTGGGCTAATTCTGAGAGCAGAATCGGCATGATATAGAACTGATCTGAACGACTCAGCGCTTTCAAGGTCGAGATTAATTCCGATGACACCCTGTCACACATTCCGGTTAAGCCAGATTCACGTTTCTATTTTAATGGCTCCAGTCCGTTGCGGTGAAATTTATAAATCGAAATAGCGCTGTTCGTACCCACTTCTTGCTGACAAATCCTGTCCAAGTTGATGAACCTTCAGTAAAATAGGTGCAGTGGTGGAGGGACAGGGTATGGATGCGAATCGGTGGCTCAAGGTGAATCGAAGCCTATTGGGGGAAACGGCGCTGCTGGGGTTGCTGGCTATGCTGACGGTGGCGGCTGGTGGGACGTATTGGGGGATGTTGGGCAATTTTTTGGCGGGGATGGAGGCGAATAAGTTAGGGGAGTTGGTGGAGCGGTTTCGCAATCATGGGGAAGTGTTGCGGAATGAGGATTTAGCGAAGGCGGCGGGACGGACGGTGGGGAAAACTTTAGAGGAGCGCATCATCCCCCAGTTTCCGGAGTTGCGCGCCGCTTTGCAGGGGTTGGCGGATGGGGTGGAAGTCTATTGGTTGGAACGGGTGCAGGGCATGAATGTGTTTGAAACCTTGCAGGAGGAGCAGCTTTATCGCCTGTTTAGCCAAGCTCCGGAAGGGTTCAGCAACTACCCGATTTTGAAGGCGGACGAGTGGCAGGAGTTGAGTGAGGATTTGGTGGCGTGGGGCTTTGGGCGGGGGATTTTGCCTGGGGAAAGGGCGAAGTATGAGGATGTGGTGGCGGCGTTGGCGGGGGAGTTGGCGGCGAATTTTGGCAAGTATTTGCGGCAGGTGTTGAAGGATGACCCGAAAGCGTTTGCCGGGATGGTGTTGGATTTGCATGGGGCAACTTTGGCGCAGCTTCAGGAAATTCAGCAGTATTTGCCGAAGTTGGCGCACCGGGAAGATGTGGAGCGGGTGCTGAGTAGCTTAGATGAGAATTTCTTGCGCCAGACGCGACAGTTAGAGCGCATGGAAGGCAAGATTGACCGACTGGCAGGGGGGGAAGGGGCAACCGCTGCACCCCGTTCCCGGTTGTTTAATGTGCCGTCCTTGCCTCTGAAGTTGTTGCACCGCTCAGAAGAAGTTGAGGCGATCAAAGCCAAGCTGCTGGGAACGGAGTCCCAAACTTTGGTGATGACGGGGGTGGCGCAGCGGGTGGGTGTGCAGGGGATGGGGGGCATTGGGAAGTCGGTGCTGGCGGCGGCGGTGGCGCGGGATAAGGCGGTGGGAGAACGGTTTCCCGATGGGGTGCTGTGGGTGACTTTGGGGCAAGAACCGAACGTGAAAGCGCGATTGGTGGACTGTGTGGGCTATTTTACCGGGACGCTTCCCTATTTTGAGGATTTGCCCCAGGGGAAAGCGGCACTGGCGCAACAGTTGGAGGGGCGCGCTTGTTTGTTGGTGTTGGATGATGTTTGGGAGATGTCCCACGCGGCGGTGTTTGATGGGTTGGGGCCACATTGTCAATTGTTGTTGACGACCCGGGATGGGAAGTTAGTGACGGGATTGGCGGCCCAAGGTCATGAGGTGGGGCTGTTGTCCGAGGAGCAGGGGTTAGGGTTGGTGGCGGAGTGGGCGGGGGAACACCGGGAAGGATTGCCACTGGAGGCGGTGGAGGTGGTGCGGGAATGTGGCTATTTGCCCTTGGCGGTGGCGATCGCCGGGGCAATGGTCTGTGGGAACGGGCCAAACCGTTGGCGGAATGTGCTGGAAAAATTGAGAGCAGCGGATTTAGCCCGGATTGCCTACGAGTTCCCGAATTATCCCCATCCCGATTTGCTGAAGGTGCTGCAAGTGAGTGTGGATGCGTTGCCGTCAGATATGGCGACTCGGTATCTGGATTTGGCGATTTTTCCGGAGGATACGCCGATTCCCGAGGGGGTGCTGGAAATTTTCTGGGGGGCGATCAGGCTGGATGCCTTGGCGGTGTCGGATGTGGTGAATGATTTGGTGGCGAAGTCGTTGCTGTTGCGCGATGAGTTGGATCGGCTGAGTCTGCACGATTTGCAGGTGGATTATGTGCGCCAACAGGCGGGGGATTTGACGGCGCGTCAGGAGCAGTTTTTCGCCGCTTATGGTCAACGCTATCCCGAAGGCTATCACGAGGCGACGGCGGATGAGTATTTTGCTCGCTACGCCATTCGTCACCATCTCCAAGTTTGCCCACACCACATCCCACCCCTGTTACTGGATTTTCCCTGGTTGCAGGGGAAGATAGAGTGCCTGGGGGTGGGGGCGGTGTTGGCGGATTTTGAGGCAGTTCCAGAGGCGGTGGCAAGTCGGACCCTGGAGCTAGTGGGGGAGGCGGTGCGCTTGTCCGCCCATGTGTTGCAGCAGGATACCAGCCAACTGGCGGGGCAACTCTGGGGGCGGTTGTTGTCTTTTGCGGAGATAACCCCCCCTAAACCTCCCTATCGCTATTTCTGGGAGCAGATTCCGGGCATTGGTCAGCATTTACCCAAGTATCCGGCGACTCCTCAAAGGGAGACGTTCCCTGCCATCACCCAACTGCTGACCCAGGCGCAACAATGTCACAGAAAACCTTGGATTCGTCCTCTGTTTCCTAACTTGACGCCCCCCGGCGGTCCCTTAATTCGCACCCTCACAGGGCATGATGACCAAGTAAATGCCGTGGCCATCAGCCGCGATGGGCAACGGGTGGTTTCCGGTTCATTGGATAACACTCTGAAGGTGTGGAATCTGGCCACAGGGGAGGAGGAACGCACTCTCACCGGGCATAGTGAATCGGTAGTTGCCGTGGCCATCAGCCGCGATGGGCAACGGGTGGTTTCCGGTTCATGGGATAACACCCTGAAGGTGTGGAATCTGGCCACAGGGGAGGAGGAACGCATCCTCACCGGGCATAGTGAATCGGTAGTTGCCGTCGCCATCAGCCCAGATGGGCAACGGGTGGTTTCCGGTTCAGACGATAACACTCTGAAAGTTTGGAACCTACTCACAGGGGAGGAGGAACGCACTCTCACCGGGCATGGTAAATCGGTAAATGCCGTGGCCATCAGTCCCGATGGTCAACGGGTGGTTTCTGGTTCATCGGATAACACCCTGAAGGTGTGGAATCTGGCCACAGGGGAGGAGGAACGCACCCTCACCGGGCATAGTGGCTCGGTATATGCTGTCGCCATCAGCCCCGATGGGCAACGGGTGGTTTCTGGTTCATGGGAGATAAAAGTGAAGTTGGGCGAGAATCTAACCATGTCATCAGAGGATAGCACCCTGAAAGTCTGGAACCTGGCCACAGGGGAGGAAGAACGCACTCTCACCGGGCATAATGACCAAGTAAATGCCGTGGCCATCAGTCCCGATGGTCAACGGGTGGTTTCTGGTTCAAGGGATAAAACCCTGAAAGTCTGGAATCTGGCCACAGGGGAGGAAGAACGCACTCTCACCGATAGTAGTTCGGTAACTGCCGTGGCCCTCAGCCGCGATGGGCAGCGGGTGGTTTCTGCTTCAAATAAAACCCTGAAAGTCTGGAATCTGGCCACGGGGGAGGAGGAACGCACCCTCATCGGGCATGGTGACTCGGTAACTGGCATCGCCATCAGTCCCGATGGGCAACGGGTGGTTTCCGGTTCATCAGACAACACCCTGAAGGTCTGGACTTTGGTCACAGGGGAGGAGGAACGCACCTTCTCTGAGTATAGGACATCAGTAGTTGCCGTAGCAATCAGCGCCGATGGACAACGGATGGTTTCCGGTTCATCAGACAACACCCTGAAGGTACGGAATCTGGCAAAGGGCAGGAAGGAACGCACTCTCATAGGTCATTGGAGCGATGTAAATGCCGTGGCCTTCAGCCCCGATGGGCATCGGGTGGTTTCCGGTTCATCAGACAACTCTGTGAAGGTCTGGACTTTGGTCACAGGGGAGGAGGAACGCACCGTGTATGGTGGTTCGGTATATGCCGTGGCCATCAGCCCAGATGGGCATCGGGTGGTTTCTGATTCACGGGATAACACCCTGAAGGTGTGGAATCTGCTCACAGGGAAATATGAACGCAGCCTTAAAGGGCATCGGGGGAGCGTATTGGCTGTCGCCATCAGCCCCGATGGGCATCGGGTGGTTTCCGGTTCAGGGGATAAAACTCTGAAGGTGTGGAATCTGGCCACAGGGGAGGAGGAACGCACCCTTAGAGGGCATGATGGGTCGGTATATGCTGTCGCCCTCAGCCCCGATGGGCAATGGGTGGTGTCCGGTTCAGGGGATACCACTCTGAAGGTGTGGAATTTGGCCACAGGAGAGGAAATCGCCAGTTTTACGGCTGATGCTGCGTTAAGATGCTGTGCCATTGCACCCGATGGGGTGACGGTGGTGGCGGGGGATGATTTGGGGCGGGTGCATTTCCTTCGATTGGAAAGATTCTCCTAGGGGAAAAATTTTTTGCTCTCACAATTTGTATGTCATATAAAATAGCTTCTCACCTCGGCAATTCCTGCCCTCATTCTCAAATCACCCCGATAAAATATACTTCAAACATTCACCCTCGCCAACCTATCCGATCGCGTGATGATTATTCCCCTGGTGCCATAAAATTCCCACCCCTTTCCCCCCTGGTGAATGAGATGAATTTGTCATCATGCCGCATCATGGGTTGGAGGAATTGCCGCAGCGGGGTTTGGGGGGAGGGGTTTGATTTACCCTTGACCTTCGGCAAAGGCGGGATATAATGTCATACCGCCATCGACGAAAATGGTTTCTCCATGTACATAGTCTGAATCATCCGAGGCTAACCAGACGGCGACTTTGGCGACATCTTCGGGAACGCCAATCCGTTTGTAGGGAATCAATTTGAGCAGTTCGGCTTCGTCTTCGGGGGTATCCCAGGCATCTTCATTAATGGGAGTTTTAATCGCACCGGGGGCAATGCCATTGACGCGAATGCGGTGGCGGGCAACTTCCTGGGCGATACTTTGCATAAAAAGTTTGATTCCACCTTTAGATGCGGCATAGTTGGAGTGACCGGCCCAAGGTATCACTTCATGGACGGAACTGATAAAGATAATTTTACCGGCAGCGCGCGATCGCTCCTCAACCAGACCCCGACGCATAAATTCTTTCACCGCTTCTCGGGTACAGAGAAATTGTCCCGTGAGGTTAACATCTATAACTTTTTGCCATTGGGCTAGGGTCATATCTACGAGATTCGCATCTTGCTGAAGTCCTGCATTATTGATTAATATATCAATTGTACCAAAATGCTCACAAAGTTGAGAGAACATTTTCTGCACATCCTCTTCTTTGCTGATATCCCCTTGAATGGCGATCGCCTCACCGCCCTGGGATTTAATTTCGTCAACCACTTTCTGAGCCCCTTCCGGACTGCTACGATAGTTCACGACTACTTTCGCCCCAGCCTTTCCCATTCCCACGGCAATTCCGGCACCAATTCCTGAACTTGACCCGGTGACTAAAACGACTTGATTTTCTAAAATTTTTCCACTCATCGGCTATTCTCCCAATGCGAAACGATATTTGAAGCTATTAAATTCTGCTTTAGTTTAGGAGGTGGTTCTGTGGTTCTGAAACCGCCCACAGATAGAGATGGAGGCGATAATTCCCCGGAAATTGGGTGAATTCCTCCCTCGGGATTCGGAAATCCGGAGTCAATGCATTAAGATTTCATGTAAAGTTGTGTAACAGCAAACTTAGGCATTTGCAGGCGATCGGCGATCGGAGATTCCCCTCCCATCCCGCCCGAGTCCTGACTAGGACTAGCCCTGACAATGGTGGCGATCGGGGGTCATTCCCTGAGATTACAGATAGATTACAGAAAAAAGGTGTATTAAACTGACTATGCTCCCAATTTGGATTGCAACAGTAGCGTGGGGACTCGGTTCCATTCTGTGGGCGGAACTGGTACGAGATTTGTATCATGCTTTTGCCCATGTTTGGCAACCTCTCTATCGCTTGCACGTTTGGCATCATCGCGTTTTTCGTCCGAATCTCACCCCAGCGAGTGAAGAGATTTATCAACAAGCGCATTGGCGCAATGACGTACCCGAGGCCCTCGTCATGCTAGGGTTTGGGCTGTTGTGGTGGTTAGGGGCCTATCTGTTTCTCCCTAGTTACCATTGGGTTGCTGGGATTGGTTGTCTTTATACCCTCTGCTTTTTAGGCAGTGCGATCGCCCGGGGTTCGGGAATTCCAGGGGCCGATCGCCTCACGGATTTGACTCACCAACCGGGTCCTTTTGCCACTCCACCCTCGCGATGGTTTGTGAATCGTCCCTACCATTGGCGACACCACTTTGATAACCAAAATGCTTACTTTTGCGGGACGTTTACTTTTATAGACAAACTTATGGGAACTGCACTTTCCCTCAAAGGCAAAACCGTAGCGGTGACTGGGGCCTCTGGAACCCTGGGGCGATCGCTGTTGTTGCATCTCCATGAAGCAGGGGCCAAAGTTATCGCCCTCACCTCTGGCAACGAGGCAGTCGCCTTAACCCTAGAGTCCGAAACCCTGGAAATTAATACCGTTACCTGGCAAATTGGTCAAGAAAACGAGTTGGCGGCGTTATTTGAAAAGGTCGATATTCTCATCTTGAATCATGGGATGAATGTGAATGGCGATCGCACTCCAGAGGCGATCGCCAATTCCTATCAAGTCAACGCCTTTTCCTCCTGGCGGTTGATGGAACTGTTTTTCACCACCGTTCGTACCAATCAAGATATCGCCCGCAAAGAAGTCTGGGTTAACACTTCCGAAGCAGAATCCAATCCCGCCTTTAGTCCCCTGTACGAACTCACCAAACGCACCCTCGGCGATTTAGTCACCTTGCGCCGATTAGATGCACCTTGCATCGTCCGCAAATTGATTCTGGGCCCCTTTAAAAGCAATCTCAATCCCATTGGGGTCATGTCTGCCGATTGGGTTGCCAAACAAATCGTCAAACAAGCCAAGGCGGATAATCGGAACATCATCGTCACCATTAATCCCCTGACTTTTATTACCTTTCCCATAAAAGAACTGTTGAACTCAGTTTACTTTAAACTGTTTAGCCGTCTCGGGACTAAAGTAAGTCAACCCTCGGAAACAAACCAATCCTTGCCCTAACCCGGTGAAGGATTCCAAACCAACCGACCCCCACGGCATCAGGACAAGCCACCGTTTCTAATCCCAGACTCAAAACCAACAATCCCGCCGGTATTTCTACCAGCGGGATTGTCTGTTATTTTGCTTTATTAAAAAGACCTCGCGGCCTGTCTTATCAGCACCTAACCTCGGTGCGCTTTCTTATGTTTTTAATATAGCTGAATTGTCCCAGAAAGTTTATCCCTCTGAAGATAGAACCTGTTGCTACCTCTAGGGATAAGCAATCACCCGTTTAGGCACTCCTTCATCAGACATTCAGGGTTTTAAAGTCCCTGTTTCCTTCAGCCTAGTCCGGGGGCTTTGTTCCTGTCGCTGCACCTTTTAATTTGGCCGCTTTTACTCTGATTAACGGGGGAATCCCTCACTGAAAATCAACAATCCCGCCAGAGGGATTCTAGCGGGATTGTCTTTTATTTTGATTTATTAAAAAGACCTTTCGGCCTGTCTTATCAGCACCTATCGCGGTGCGCTTTCTTATGTTCTTAATGTACCCGAACTCTAGGGCAAAGTTTATCCATCTACAGATAGAACCTGTTTCTACTCCTTCCGGCAGCCTCTTGGTAGCAACGCCCCAAGTCCTAGATTGCTTTTGCGAAAAAGAAATAATCACCTCCTCTAAACCAACAATCCCGCTAGAAATCTTCTAGCGGGATTGTCTCTTATCTTGATTTATAATCTGGGCTTGTTAAAAAGGCCAAGGGCCTGTGTTATGAACACCAATCTCTCGGTGCGGTTTCTTATGTTCTTACTTTACCCCCATCTGACGGGAAAGTTTATCCATCTAAAGATAGAACCTGCTTCTACCCCTTCTGGCAGCGTCTTGGTAGCGATGCCTACTCCATAGATTTTTATAGGTAGCAATGCACACATAGATTGCTTTTGCGAAAAAGAAATAATCACCTCCTCAAAACCAACAATCCCGCTAGAAGATTTCTAGCGGGACTGTCTCTTATCTTGATTTATAATCTGGGCTTGTTAAAAAGGCTAAGGGCCTGTGTTATGAACACCAATCTCTCGGTGCGGTTTCTTATGTTCTTACTTTACCCTCATTTGAAGGGAAAGTTTATCCATCTACAGATAGAACCTGCTTCTACCCCTTTGAGTCGAGAAGAATTTCCCCGAATGATGGCCCCTTCAAAATCAACAATCCCGCTAGTATTCTTACTAGAGGGATTGTCTGTTATATCGGTTTAGATTTCGGTTTACTAAAAAGACCTTTTAGGTCTGTGTTATGAACACCTATCTCGGTGCGGTTTCTTAATAATCTTAATTTACTCGCATCTGAGGGGAAGGTTATCTACCTACAGGTAGAACCTGCTTCTACCTCTTGGGGTAGAGAAGGATTCTCCTCATCGAAAAAGCTTGCTACAGCTCGATTTGAGATTTTTCAATCTGTATGGCATACCCCGAAAGGAAACCATAAATACCAACAATCCCACCAATGTTGCCACAGGTGGGATTGTCTCTTAATTTACATTTACTAAAAAGACCGTTAGGTCTATGTTATGAACACCAAAATCGTCGGTGCGGTTTCTTATGTTTTTACTGTATCCGACTTTTTTAGAATGTTTATCCATCTACCGATAGAACCTGCCTCTCTTCCCTGGGATAACCTCTGGCGGTTAACATTTGGGTCAGGTTCGGGTCCTACTCCGACCCTGGGACACTCTTTAAAATATTAGGTTCCGATAAAAGATTTTACAGTTAACGGCTTCAGTGAATCGTGATGGACATTGCCGCCGGTTCATGTCAATTTTAGAGCCGGAACCGAACATTGTAAAGATAAGTAAAAAAATATCTCTTAATATCAAGATGTCGCGACCCGCATCTACCTAAAGTGGTAATATAAGAAAAAAAGACAAGCCAAACCACTGGAGTACAATATGGGATTCGTGGAAGATATCACCAAGGTTGCTGTACAAGTTCGCAAAAATGCCGATTTGGTTGTTGGAGAACAAGCCACAAAACTACAGCTCATTTTACCATTTTTGCAGGCCCTGGGATATGATATCTGGGACCCATCGGAGGTAATACCAGAATCGATTTCTGATGCTGCCACCAAGAAAAAGGCAGGGCAACTAGAGAAAGTAGACTATGCGATCGCCATTAATGATACGATCGTCATGTTGCTTGAAGCCAAAGCCCGCAACGAAAAACCAGAACCTCATAGTGGGCAGTTATGTCGATATTTTAATGCGAAGCTTTCCGCTAAAGTCGGCATTTGTACGAATGGGGTCGAATATCGATTTTTCACGGATCTCGGCCATGAAAATATGATGGACAAAGAGCCATTTTTTATCTTTAACCTCTTTGACTATCAGCCTAAAGATTTAGAAAGTTTAAAGCTATTTCATCGTGATAACTTCGATACCTTTGCCATTAAAATCGAAGCCGAGGAAATGGTTTTTGTAAAGCGAATGGCGATTTTAATCGGAAATCTGTTAAAGGATCCTTCAGACGATTTGATTCGCTTTTTGATTGGTGAATTTAGCCAGTTCGATGGGGGATATGCCATTGTAGGAAAAATAACGAGTAAAAAAATTCAGCAGTTTAAACCGATCACCAAAAAAGCAATTCAAACCTGTCTGTTAGAATTGATGACTCGATCGCTTACTCAAGAAATGCAGCAACCCAGTTCCTTGGCGACCCTACCGACCCCACCAGATTCCACACTGGACGATGATGATTCGGGACCTAATGGATCGGCATTAGAAATTGTTACCACTGAAGAAGAACTAGCAGCGTTTGAAAAATTAAAAGCAATCACAGCAACTTCCCCCGCCTATAAATTTGAACTTAATCATAGAGATACTGTTTCCTACTTCGGCATCAATCTGGGTAAAACAACTTGGTGGTTCTTACGCTTCTATCTAACCCCGAAGAAAAAGAGTTTTATTACCCGACTCCCCCTAGAGGAAATTCAACCCTTGGCTGCTGGGTTTGAAGTCCAGGAAGTCTCTGCATCATTAGGAGGCGCAGCATCCCGAGTGGTTATTTCTGATATCAGCGACTTAGACAAACTCGCACCTCTGCTGCTCAAATGTTATGAAACCGAAGCAGCCAAGCATTAACTGAACTGTCAAATATTAACCTAAAAATTGGGTTTCTGACTCCATTTGTGGCTGAGTCAGCAATCCAATTTTAATAGACTTCTTGCAAAATTCTAAAAAGCCCCCCTTCTTAAGGGGGGTTGGGGGGATCTCTTCAGTATTTGGCAAGAAGTCTAATCTAAAATTATCCCTAAAATTAAGGATTATGCCATTTTAAACCCCTCAAAAATGTGCCTTGTTCATCCCCACCTTTTTTCGCTTTTGGAAACATGGATAGCAGACGAACCGGGACCTGATTTAGGGTTTTGCAATGCCGATCGCTGGCAGAGGGTAAATCGTACCACAGCAGCTTCTCTCGACCCTGCTGGCTGACTTCCACCTGTAAAATCCCCGTATCCTGATACCATTGCCGCAACTTTTGCCAAATCTCCTGGACATAGACTCGGGAATCTGGGTCCTCCACCAACCCCGCATCCTTGACAAATTGCCACAAATGTTCCGAAGCGCATTGGATCTGGGTCATCGCTTCCTGGGTGGGACTATAGTCAATCCCATCGCGCATCAATCCTTGCAACGCATCCAAGAGTCGGTTCAAATAAGCAGGCAGCACTTTGGATTTTAAAAACTCTGGGTCATATTTGAATCGAGGATCCGCTGGCAACTCCCCGCGTCGGGGGTTGGGGTTGACGGCAAAGGTTTTGGTAAAAGGTAGGACCGCATAGCGACTGCGAATCGCTTCCATGACTCCCGCTAGTTCCGGGATATCGTTCCAATTAAAGATAAACACCGCATTAATCGCCGTTTCATAATCATCCTTGCCTTTGCGTTCAATCACAAAAGACCGATCGCCGGTAATGGCAATTTTCAAGCATTGGAGACGATCCAGGGCCTCGGCGTTGCGATTTTCTGAGGGCCAATTCACCCGAGACCCTTCCAATCGGGCAACGGGAAACAACCGTCCGCGATCGGCTTGTTCAAAGGCTTCCACAGAAACCGAGGTGAGTCCCTGATACCCATACAGCATCGCCGTCACTTCCCGCAAACTATCCTTCCCATTGTTGCCATCCCCTTTGGCAAGTAATGCTTTAACCATTCGTCCTTTCAAACGACGGACCGATTCTAAATCCAAGGATGCGGCAATGGTTTTTAGGAAAATATCCCGATATTGGGGTTCCAGACATTCCAGGAGGCGATCGCAATCCGTCGGATCCGCCTCGGGGTCATACGTCACCAAGGGTTGATAGAGATAAAAATGCTGGCGGGGGTCATGGGGGACCAGTTTCCAGGATGGCTGTCCCTTGCGAGTAAACGAGATTTGTAAAACCCCATTGGTGCAGTTCAGTCCCGGGGGATTCACCCGTCCCGGGGCGATCGCAAACATCAGTTTCACCCATTCCAGGGCTTTTTTCACACTGCTGGAACTGGCGTAAGGATAGCGAATCTGCCCTTTAACATCAATGGGAAAGGAATTGCAAAATTGGGTAATCCGATAGAGTTCTACCGCATTCGGTGAGGCTTCGTAGTAGGTCCCCTGCCATGCATAGAGGGTATTGTTGACGCAAATCCAGGGGCGATCGCCATAGAGGAACTTGACGATCGCCTGGTTAAACTCCACCACCGGGAAAAAGCTATCGTAACTCTCGCTTTCCAACTGCTGCGAGTTCCGATGAGTCCCTTGGCGAATCACCCCCTCTAACCGTTGAATCAAGTCCGAGGGAATTGCCGAATTTTCCAGCATTTCCCGAATATCTCCCTTTTCCGGCAAGTCGGGATCAATCTGCGTCGGGTCCAACTCCAAACAGGGAACCCCCACTTTCGCTGCTGCTGCCGCCACCTTCGCCGCCTTTTTCCGCCCAGTTTCATCGCGATCGGGGAGGATGGCGATCGTTGCCTTCTCATTGGCATGGCGCAAGCGAATCAAAAAACTCTCAATTTCCACATCCGTCCAGGCGCTGCCTTGAAACGTCACCGCAGCTAACCCCAAAGTTCGGGCAATTTCTACACAGCCCTCCCCTTCCAGCAATAACAACACTGGAAACCCTTCCACCACGCGGGCGCTGGCTGCTAATGCTTCCGTTTCTCGATAGGCTTTCCAGGGGTCATTCCCTTTACTCCAAATCGGCAATCCATCCTCATTCAGGTGACATTGACGAAAGGTTTTTTTATGACCTTTGCGCTGTTTGGGGTCCAGCCATTCAAACCGATACACCACCTGGTTATCGCTGTAGTTGTAACGGATTTCCACGGCATGATTCGGGACCCCTTTCGGCTGGAAGGAGAGTTTTTGGGATTTAGGGGGAATCCCCGGTTGGCGCAACCTTGCTAAAACCGGCTGTCCCTCGGGGAAGGGGGCGGGTTTAAAGGATTTTTGGACAGTTTTTTGTCGGGGTGATCCCAGGGAAATGACCGAAGTGGGGCGATCGCCTAAAGCGGCGCGAATGTCTTTACATTCGCAACCATTCCAACATTGATAGGCCCCGCTTTGGGGATCAACCGTTAGATTCTGTCCTTCGCAGACTGGGCAAATATAGCGATTTTTCTTACCAGCCACGGGTTCTAAGGTTTCTACCCAGTTGAGCATATTAAATGGACTCCCACCGGCAACTTTGACAGATGCAGACAGGAATTCAGCGTTGATGCTGGCATCACGGGTAGAATTGAACACGATTGGCTCCTTTAACTGAGGGTTTACAAGATACCAGGGCGTTCCACGCCTAAACTGGTATTTTCAGGGAATGGTCAAATTGAATGAACAGGGCGATCGCCCGTCTGACCCAGACTGGCAATAGCGAACTGTCTTACGGGTAAATACAGGGGATACCCTCCCAACGCGCCCTTATCGTTTAGGGTGTTGCATGGGGACTATTTCAAGGTAAGGGTCCGTCTCAAGCCCCTTTGTCTTACAGGTTCTGCGTCAAATGCTCCAGGATTGCATAATCGCAATCGAACATAAGATAATTGCAAAGATTACAAGGGGGTCTCTCCTGATCGGTTCTCCAGTACCACGGGAAAAAATAATACCATTTTTGTCCGAGTCTCCACCATAAAAATAAGATAAAGTCTCGGTCCTTTTTCCTAGCCAAATCGAGGCCCTCTCAGGACCCTCTCCCCTTACGTTCTGGACTCTGCAATCCCTATCTCTGGAACTCAGCAGGCATCGATCGGTAATCCCGAATCTGCAATGCGATCGCTCTCTGCCGGGGGTCCTTTTCTCTGGGATCTCCACCCTGGCGATCGGGCTTTCATCTCACTTTCATCAAAAGCAAGTGTGCTGATAGTGATTTGCTGTCCCATTCATTGCACCTCCGGTCCCCTCCCCTTGGCAAGGGGAGGGTTAGGGTGGGGTCCCTCTTTGAATAATAATTTGCCGTCCCATTCATTAGAGTTCTTGCAAAATACCGGATTGATCCCCCCAACCCCCCTTAACAAGGGGGGCTTAAGAGATTTATGCAAGAGGTCTATTGCACCTCCGGTCCCCTCCCCTTGGCAAGGGGAGGGTTAGGGTGGGGTCCCTCTTTGAACGGGGAAAGGGCGATCGCCTTACTTTGCCAAGGGGACCAGAGGTAGCGAAATCCGGTTGGGGGGTGGGATTGATGACGAACGAAGAGAACGACTAAAGTCGTTACTACGAACGAAGAGAACGACTAAAGTCGTTACTACAAACGAAGAGAACGACTGAAGTCGTTACTACAAACGGTTAATGCTTACCACTCGTCACGGCGACGGCGAATAGTGGTCCAATCATCACTAGAACCGGTACTGTTTGGGGGTTCGGGGTTGGGGAATTCCTCCAGAGTGGGTTCTGCGATCGCCTCTGAAGAGACTTCCTCCGGTGGTGTTTCCTCCGGGGGGTTTTCCGCTGGTGGAGGTGGGGTGACAAGTCGGTAGTCTGCATCGTAGGAAGAATTGCCTTTATCTCCGCCAGATTCTCGATTCTGGTCATAACTGTAGGAATAGCTCGATCCCACCCAAGACTCGGCGACGGGTTCCCGGACCACTTCATAATTGTAGCCCTCCACTGATTCTGGAAAGGATTGGGCGTTGGGTTCATCGATGAAGTCCTCATCTTCATCAATCCAGTTTTCTTCTTCCAATTCGCTGGAGTTGGGAACGGGGATGCGACTGCCGGTTTCCCCAGTTCGGTTGAACCGATTCGGGACATCATCCTGAATCACTGTGGCGTTATTCCGTGATAAGGGGGGTTCGCTGCGACGGGTTCCAGGGGGCTGTGGGGGTGCTACGGGTTCTAGGGGGCGTTGGGTTCTGCGGGGTCTGGGGTCGCGGGTATCCCAATAACGATAGATCCCGAATAAAATAGCGATCGCCCAAGCGGTTACCACCCCCAGGGCGATCGCTGCTAGAATCCAGACAGAGAGAGGCAGGGGAATAGACCTCATGCCTAAAAACACCAAAGACAGGGATGGCGACGTATTTTGCAGAGCAAAAATTGTCAATCCCCCCAAGACAACCAACAGCAGTACATTCCGAAATTCACGCATATTTTATTTTTTGATTCATTAATCCCGGTCAGGGATTCCCACAGTTTCCCCGCTTCCTCCGGACCTATTTTAGCATCGGAGATTCGTCTTTGGGCCTCCTGCCTGTTTGCTAATGTCCTTCCCAACGTCGAATCGGTACGCAGTCAATGTCAAATTGATCCAATGCCCGGGCGATGATAAAATCAACTAAATCCTCAATGGTTTGGGGTTTGTGATACCAAGCTGGAATCGCCGGGACAATTCGGGCACCGGCTTCTGCTAAGGTGGTTAAATTCCGCAAATGAATCAAACTAAAGGGCGTTTCCCGAGGGACAATCACCAGTTTTCGGCCTTCCTTGAGTTGAACATCTGCCGCCCGTTCTAATAAGCTTGAACTCAATCCGGTGGCTATTTTAGCAACGGTGCTCATACTGCAAGGAATCACCAACATTCCCAAGGTTCGGAAGGAACCGCTGGCAATGGTTGCACCAACATCTTGCCAGGGATGACAAGTCAGTTTACCCTCGGTGACACTTCCGGCGCGATCGCGCCAAAACATCTCTTGTTGTGCGGGTTCCGCAGGCATTCTAACATTCTCTTCGGCTTGCCAAACCATATAGGTTGATTTGGATGCAACCAGTTCAACGCGATAGTCTGCCTCTAACAAAAATTTAACGGTTCGCACGGCATAAATTAACCCAGATGCGCCCGATATGCCAAGGATTAAAGGTCTGTTTTTATCGTTGATAATAGTCTCCTTTGTTGATTCATTCAGGGAGGATTTAACGATTAAAGTGGTTTAGGCCAAGTTTGAGAATAACCTTGACTATAATATATTATTTTATCATCCTCGGCAAAGTTTGTAAATAGATGAGGAGTGGGGTAAATAAATCCTTTCAATGAATCCATGAATAGCCAATCCCGCCTACAAATCTCGATTGTCTAGTCAGGTGAGGGAGGGGGGCGACGAGATATTTTATCCTGGATGGGATTAAAAAATTAAGCCCGCGATCAGGCGGGCTTTATCCATTGTCTGTCCGAGTTTTTGCTGTCGGACCCAGTGCTAATCATGAGAGGATTCAAGGCAGATTAAATATCTTCCTCGTAATCATAGTAATTGCGTTCGCGCTCACGATATTCGGTATAATCTTCGCCACTGGCTTCACTGCCGCCACCGACTGCCACAAGGTCGATTTGTTGACGGTAGTAATCCACACTTTTAACTTGAACTTCGACGATATCGCCTAAGCTGTATTGCTTGCGATTTTTCCGACCGACGAGAGTTTGCAGGCGAGAACGATATTCGTACCAGTCATCTTTGAGGGAGGAAACATGGACGAGTCCTTCCAGACGCAGGGGAATTCCTTCGGGTCCTTCCACTTCGATTTCGACGAAGAATCCGTAGGATTGAACGCCGGTGATTAATCCGCTGAAGGTTTCCCCCGTGCGTGCCTTCATCAGTCCGGCTTTTTTGAGTCCTTGGAGGTCCGCTTCTGCTTCGTGGGTGAGCTTTTCGCGATCGCTCAGGTGACCGACGATGGTGGCAAAATGACTCTCAAAGTCGCTGTGAGTCGTGGGAGGCAGAACGTTCCACGAGATTTCGCCATGACTGTGACTGCTGTGCAAATCAACGTATTCTTTAGAACGAGCAGATTTGCGATCGCGTCCTTCTTCAAAGACGGTTTTCAACAAGCGTTGGACCAACAGATCAGCATACCGCTGTACTGGGGAGCAGAAGTGAGTATAACCTGTGCTTAAAGCCAGTCCAAAGTGAGAACCGGGGGTTGTACTATAGCTGGCAGGTTTTAAGGTATCTTCCAAGAGATAAGTGAGAACTCGCTCGCACCCAGAGGCGGCAAAGACCTCAGTAAAGTCTTGGAAGTCAATGGGAGTCACTTCTTCGGGGTCATCAAGCAGGACTTCTACCCCCATATTACTGGCGAGTTTGATCAGCTCATCGACTTGTTCCAGGTCCGGTGCCGCTTGGATGCGGTAAATTCCCGGGACTCCTAATTGCTGCAAGTGAGTGGCGACCAGTTGGTTAGCCAGAATTGTAAATTCACAGAGCATCCCTTGGGCGGTCATGTGAGAAGACAGAGAAATCGCTCCCTCTGCACCTTCATCGTTATAAACCGAGGGGCAAATGCCATATTGGTTGGGGGGCAGATTCAGGTCAAATCCCCCGCGCGCGCGCCGCCAGTTTTGCATGGCATAGCTGAGTTGGAACATTTTTTCCAGAGTTTGAGCGATCGCCTCCGGTAAGGGTTCAGGCTCTTCCAGAGATTTTTGACGTTCTCGAAACTCCAACCACCAGGCGGGGATGATTTCTGGATCAAGGTGTTTTTCTTGCAATTTATCCAGAATCGGTTGCGCTTGGCGATCGCTCACTTGATAATCAACCTTGATGACACTGGGTTTAATTTCAAAATCCACCACCCCATCATCATCTAAAATGACTAACACCGAAACCGCGAGGCGGTCTTCCCCCGTCAGCAACGAGCAGGAATCCAAAGCCAACTGTTCGGGAATAATCGGCAATACCATATCCCCTAGATGTGCCGACACCGATCGCTTGCGAGCTTCCCGATCCAACGCCGTATCTGGCTTGACATAGTGGGCGACATCTGATACGTGAATAGATAGACGCCACTCGCCACTTTTGAGCATTTCCAGACTAAAAGCTTGTTCCACCGTTGGAATGGAACTGCGGAGTCGGGATGCGGGCATCAAAGCAATGGTTTGGAGACCTCTGAGGTCTAAGCGCCCTTTAATCTCAGCCTTTCGCAGGGGTTTGGGTAAATCGGCGATCGCATCCAGAACGACTTGGGTCCAAGCGCGAGGCAAGTCATGCTTACAGCAAACAATATCCAGATCATTGGCATCTTCTGCATCGGATCCCAGGATTTGTGCGACGCGCCCGAGGGGGGGATTGCTGCCGAGAGCATAACGCAACACTTCGACATGAACTAGATGTTCGACGGCATCGGCGAGGGACACCCCATTTTGTTTGAGGTCCAGTTCAAATAACAAGCGATCGTCTAAAGGAACCGCTAAATAGCGATTTCCCGTTTGCTTGACTCTTGCCAGTACCGACGGGTTAGCCCGTTCGAGGATTAACTTCACCTCGCCTTCAGGAGAACGACGACGAGAGCCTTCTTTAATAATATTCACCAACACGCGATCGCCATTCCAAGCATTACTCAAATGGCATTCGCGGATGTAAATATCCTCCGTCCCCTCCGTATCCTGAATCGCAAAGCAAAACCCCTTGCTAGAGCAGCGCAGTTTTGCTTCTACGAGACTTTCTTCCCAAACCCGCCGATATCGACCTTTATCCTTAACAAGCACGCCGATTTTTTCCAACGCATCGAGCGCAATTTGTAAGTAGCGCGTGCTTTTTTCATCCTGACACCCCAATTTCTTCTCTAAGATCTTGGGAGCGACCGATTTATCATCGGTAAAATTTGCCAGTAGTGTAGCGATTGAAAAGTCCATTCAGAGATCGATCCTTCTTTTATCCATTCGGTTCTCTTTCCAGGCATCAAATGTCTGGTGTTGCTGCTTGTTCTCAATCCAGCCGAGCCTCAAAGGTGACGCAAATGACGAATATCCCCTTATTGAACTCGGTTGACTTCCTTCAAGCTATAGTGATGCCAACTTTCAAGCCAAAACAGTTGCATCGCGTCAATCCCCTGTGAGTTTTCAACGGAGGTCGTGATCGTATCATACTCCCCGATCGACCCATCCGAATCAGAACTTACAGCATCGGAAGGCGACGCGCATCGTGCGACTTTTTCAGCATCAGCGTCCAGTTTCCCAGCAATGCGAGCCAACAGTTGGCCAATGCTTGGGTCACTGACGGACTCCTTCCACAGGAAAACAGGAGGGTTGACCCACGCGAAATGCATTTGAAGGCGATCGCGCTTACATCCCTAACGACAATCAAGACCACAGACCAGATGCGCTGCCAGAGGAGCCGGTGATTCATCAACCCGCTATATCCAAGGGACACCCGCCAAAGCGAAGGGGCAGTTGTTAGGTGTAGAACCCCCTCAACCGGGCTTACCATGCCTGGGAATTTAACCGAGTTAGAGTCTAAAGACACTGGAAAACTCTAACGAGTTGCTGCCGTATCTGTTAGATATCCAACTCATAAAAACGAGCTGTTGCTTGTTTGATCGGCATGGTTTCTGGATTTTCTCCCTAGGCAATTGATCGGTGCCCTCTTCGTCGATCTCTCGCGATCAATCGCGAGGGCTTGACTCAAAGGCGACGGTTTTTGCCCTCGGGTCTTTCACAAGTGACCTGTTTTCTGGCATTGTAGCATTGAATGGCATTAAAATTCCCCGAAGCCAATTTCCCTCATTAAAATGGCCAGTATCTCGTTAAAATTCCCCGGGCTGAATCTGCTCCCTTAAAATGTTCGGTATTGATACTACCCTCACCCATCATGTTGACTGAATTTCGCTCTCGCTATCCAACCGCCAGTTTAATTTCTGAATTACTCACCCTTCATCAAGGACTCTATGTGGTGCGGACCTTGGTACAAATGGATGGGGTGACTCTCGCAACGGGGATGGCGGCAGAACCGACCGTCGAACAAGCCGAAGATCGCGCCCGAGTTCGGGCGATCGCAGTTTTAGGGACATCGGTCTCTCTGGCTGAGGCTACCCCCTCGCGCAACGTATCCGAGTCGCCCTTAACTGCACCAGCATCGGCTCCGGCTTTTAATACGCTACATTTGGGACAAGGCAAAACCCGTGCTAGGCCCACCTCAACCCCCATGAGTTCCCCCGGGTTAAGCGAATCTCAACTCTCGACTCCTCCTGAAACAGCCCCCGCATTCCCAGAGATTGAAAAGTCCGGTCCGACTCCAGATCAATGGCTATCGGGCGGGGGATATTCCCAGAGTCATTCTACCCCGAGCGAATTCGCACCCGAGAGTTTACCCGAAACTTCTGGGTTTCCAGACAGTCCCACTCGGGCCGATGCTGATCCGTTCTCTGGGTACCAATCCGGGGATGAACCCAAGTCCAGTCTCCCAACTGATTACGGGGTCCCGAGTTCCAGTTCCCCAGCTTCCGCACAGACCCAGGCTAACGCCACTCAATCAGGTTCAGTGGATTTATCCGATGCGATCGCCCAAACCACCATTGAGATTAAACGCCTAGGTTGGACCAACGACCAAGGGCGCAACCATCTGAAACAGACCTATGGGGTCCCTTCCCGTTCTCTGCTTTCCGAAGACCAATTGTTCGACTTCTTAACCTATCTCAAAAACCAACCGAGCCCTTCTTAGGCACTGTAGCCCCAAGAGTTGAGGAGTTAGGGAGAGAAAACTGGAATTTTTTCCCACTTTAACTCTCCAAATGCCCCCTTTGGGCTCCTGACAAGAGTCAGATTTGGCTCCCATCCTGAGCAGGGTGGGAGCCAAAAAATTTAAGGTTAGGTCCCAGGAGTCGCCCGAGGGATAAAAGTCTGTTCCCCCGGGAACCGAACCGGGATTTAACTCACCGCTACCGGACGGCTGGCAGAGGGGCGGCGATCGATGACCTGATCGATGAGTCCATAGTCTACAGACTCTTTGGCGGACATGAAAAAGTCCCGTTCCGTATCTTGTTCAATCCGCTCAAGGGGTTGGCCTGTATGCTCCGCAAGCAAAGTATTCAGGCGTTTTTTGTGGTATAAAATTTCTTTGGCTTGGATTTCAATATCCGTCGCCTGCCCTTGAGCGCCTCCGAGGGGTTGGTGAATCATGATCCGAGAATGGGGTAAGCTCATCCGCTTGCCTTTGGCACCGGCACTTAATAAGAAAGCACCCATGCTGGCGGCTAATCCCAGACATATCGTAGAAACATCGGGGCGGATGTGGTTCATGGTGTCGAAAATTCCCATGCCTGCCGTCACCGATCCACCGGGGGAGTTGATATAGAGGTAGATATCTTTTTCCGCGTCTTCAGCTTCTAGGAACAGCAGCTGGGCAACAATCAGGTTCGCTAGGTCTGCGTCCACCTGTTGTCCCAAAAAGACGATGCGATCGCGCAGGAGGCGGGAGTAGATATCAAAGGCGCGTTCACCACGCCCAGATTGTTCGATTACGGTAGGGATCATCTAGCTTGCCTGTTTACGTTACGTTTCTTAAATTTTACCTAAATCAGCAAGCATCCTCCCAGGTTGTCTGGATGTTTCTACTCTCGGCCCTGGTTTAAACTCCTCGGGTCAACGGTTCTGATCACTGAAGTTGATGTATCCAGCCGATGAGGCAGTCCCTCAGACCCTTGACCTAAATATGGAAAATTGGGCAAACCGTTCGGTTAGCCCTCCGCTGTCTAATTGAGCCGTTGACGCTCATTGTACTGATTAATTCTCTCGTGGGGACGAACACCACACTCCGACCGGATAGTACCTTGATCAGGTACGGTTTTTTGTCTGGACTCGATCGCCTGCCATCGGGTTTAATGGCGATCGCTCCTTGAACAGGAGCCACTTTCACGCGCTCTCCTGACTTCTATCATGGATTGGGTCATCAGGAATGGGAATGACTGTAAAAAAGGAAGAATGCACCCTGGAATTAATGGCTCAGTTGCCCTGACGGATGAGCGCCAATCCCATAGACTATAGGGACTTTTGGCTTCAAACTTGTTTCGGTTCGGGTCTGTGTCGATCTTGACCTGAGAATGATCCGCGCGATCGTCAATTGGGCGCTCAGTTGAGTTCTTATCTTCCACTTCCCCGATGATCCGGTTCGGTTCCACGAGATACATCAGCACTGGCAATTTGGCCATTTGCATCGGAGTTATTTTCTCTTGAAGTAAAATATTCACTGCCTGAAAAGTTGGCATTCATCCCTAATAAGAGCAAGCCAGATAACACCAAGCATTTGTAGATGCTCATAGATAAATTCCTTTTTTTGACTGTTATTTCTTTCTACGCAATCTCCCCAAAACATCCGGCTAGTTTTTTAAATTATTTAGGGTAGAACCTTCTCATCGCTAAGGCTCTAAAATCCGGAACATTTCCAAATTAAATGCGTCCTATTCTTTATAGGTCCATCCTTCTGGCTCTGATTTCGCCCCAATCTGCTAGGCTTCTAATCTCGTTTCGCTAAGTTTGTAAAGAGGGATACGAAAGTGCCTCAGTTACCCATCCGGGTACAAAAATATTCTTTGGGGGATGATAAAGACAAAGTGACCGCCCCCAATCCAATGACAAATTTTTCTAAGAGAGATTTTCTCCCCAAGCTCCATCCCGATCGCTGGTTTTCATAACCCAGAATTCTTAATAGTAATAAAAAAATATTTTAAACAATTAAAAAAGCACTCATTTCCCGAGAATTTGTTGAAAACGGTTAAATATCTAAATCAAACCCTCAACGGACACAATGTGAGAGGGGAAATTTAATGAACTAACCTAGGTCAAGGCGATCGCGCGAGGGTAGAGTCTAGGATTAAAGTGCAGGGTTAGCGCCTCTGACCCTTCGAGTTCCAGCTTGTAGAAATTCCGGCAATTCCTCACCCCAACCGATGTAAAGCGGCTGCTAAACAACACCGACTGAAAATGATTCCATCCGGATAAAAATCAGGCAAGAGATAAGAACCCCCGGGAGTTTCAATGGGGGTACCGTCCAATACTTGAGACCCAAAGCAAAAGGAAAGTGGAACGAAAATCCAACCCACCATCATCAGACTGTGGGCAAGGTAGCACAGACCCCTATCCGGTTCGATGGGGTCTCTCTAAAGAGGAAATTGCACCGACAGGACTCAGGCATTTTTGGAGGGAAAACCCTAAATGTAGCGGCGATTTGCTGCTGATGCCTCTCCATTTAGGGTTCGATGTTACAGATTGCGTAAGTCCTCCGAGAATTTTCCCGGTCCCCTATCCCCTTTGGCCCGTTCCAGAGAAAGTCTGTATCAATTCATGCAGCATAGTGTGAAATGAAGCGTTAGCATGAGATAATTTATCACCAAATTCAGGTTTGAGATTAGAAAGTTTGTCTGCACTGCTCAAGAAATCGGAGTTTCCAGGAAATATCGTAAGGCTGGCAAATGGATTAACCGTGATTCACCAACATATCAGGGCTACACCCGTGGTTGTGGTTGATGTGTGGGTTAAAGCAGGTGCAATCCGCGAACCTGACACCTGGTCAGGAATGGCTCATTTCCTGGAACACATGATTTTCAAAGGCACCCTCAACCAGCCGCCGGGTGCCTTTGACTGTCTGATTGAAAATCGGGGTGGGATGACCAATGCCGCCACGAGTCATGACTATGCCCACTTTTTCATTACCGTTGCGGCCCCCTATTTAAAAGAAAGTCTGCCTGCCTTGGCGGATCTGTTGCTGCATCCGGCAATTCCCGATGATGAGTTTCTGCGGGAACGGGATGTGGTACTGGAAGAAATACGCCAATCGGTGGATAATCCCGATTGGTTGGGGTTTCAAGCGATGATGGAGACGATTTATCACCAGCATCCTTATCGACGTCCAGTCTTTGGCGAGGCGGAGATTTTGATGGAGCGATCGCCTGAAGAAATGCGGAGGTTCCATCGCTGCCACTACCAACCGGAAAACATGACTGTGGCGATCGTTGGCAACGTCACCTTAGCTGAAACTCTCGACTTAGTACAGGACTCCTTCAACAGCTTTCCCACCCCCCTGGAGTGGGAGGACCTCAAACAAGAAGCCGAACCCCCCATGACGGAAATTCGCCGTCGGGAACTCTTCTTACCTCGTTTGGAAGTGGCAAGACTAACTCTCGCTTGGACAGGACCCGGGGTCGAACAGTTGCAGGATGCTTATGGTTTAGACTTGCTTGCCGTCGTTTTGGCAGAGGGGCGAAATTCGCGTTTAGTCCGAGAATTGCGGGAGATCCGGGGACTGGTTCACGGCATCGGCAGTGATTTTTCCCTCCAACGGGATTCCAGCTTGTTTACAATTGGGGCATGGCTCGATCCCAAACATCTGGATCTGGTGGAAAATGTGATTCTCGAGCGCATCGATGAGTTACAGGCTCAACCCATTAATGGGGCAGAACTGGCCCGGGCTCAACGCCTGCTCTGTAACGATTATGCCTTTTCGACGGAAACCCCGTCTCAACTGGCCGGGTTATATGGTTACTATCAAACCATTGCCGAGGCATCGGCAGCCGTGGCCTATCCGGATTGCATTCAATCCTATAATGCGGCAGACTTGCAACGGGTAGCTAATAACTATTTATGCCCCAAATATTACGCAGTCACAGAACTCAAACCTCTGGACTGAGTGAAACCCCTGATTAATCCACCTCAGCCGACTACAAGGAACCTAATTTTCGTGACACAGAACGTGACGCAATCGCTACAGAAAACAATCCATCGCACGGTTTTGGACAATGGCATGGTGGTGATTGCCGTGGAAAATCCCGCCGCTGATATCATTGCTGCCCGAATTTTTATCAATGCCGGAAGTTCTTGGGAGTCCCCAACACAGGCGGGATTGTCGCATCTGCTGTCTGCGGTGTTGACGAAGGGGACCGAAGGGCGATCGTCCCTAGAAATTGCTGAATTGGTGGAGTCGGTGGGGGCCACCCTGAGTACCGATACGACGCCGGATTATTTTTTGCTGAGTTTGAAGACGGTTTCGGGGGATTTCCCGGAGTTGTTGCGTCTGTCTTCGGAACTGTTGCGATCGCCCACCTTTCCCGAGTCTGAAGTGGAACTGGAACGCCGTCTGACCCTGCAAGGAATTCGCTCTCAGCAGGAACAACCGTTTACCATTGGTTATGACCAGATGCGGCGAGCGATGTACCCGGATCACCCCTACGCTAGTTCGGTTCTGGGAACGGAAGCGACTGTCTCTGAGTTGACTCGCGAAGATTTACAAACCTATCATCAGACCTATTTTCGCCCCGATCGCATCGTGATTAGTCTCACGGGTCGCATTTCCCCCTTAGAAGCAACGGCGTTGGTTGAATCAGTCTTTGGCGATTGGCAGGCCCCTTCTGTTTCGGTTCCCCCGTTGGAATTACCCCGGTTAAAACCCAATCCCCGCTTTCTCAGTTCCATCCAGGATACGCAACAGTCCATCGTGATGGCGGGGTATTTGGGTCCTTCAGTCTTGGGAAATGACCCCTTGAATCCCAACCCGAGGGATTATGCCATCCTCAAGTTACTAAATACCTATTTGGGAAATGGGTTATCCAGTCGGTTATTTGTGGAACTGAGGGAAAAACGGGGTTTAGCTTATGATGTGTCAGCATTCTACCCGACTCGTTTGCGGGAAGCGGCGTTTGTGGTTTATATGGGGACGGCTCATGAAAATACAGCGATCGCCCTAAAATGTCTCCAAACTGAAGTCGAGCGTCTGAGCAATACTATCTTGGGTGAGGACGAGTTACAATCGGCCAAAAATAAGCTCCTCGGTCAATATGCTCTCGGCAAGCAAACCAACGCTCAAATCGCTCAAGTCTTTGGCTGGTATGAAATTTTAGGTCTTGGGATTGATTTTGATACCCGCTTCACCGAAGAGGTTGCCGGAATTTCGCCAGCAGAGGCCCAGGAAGCGGCCAGTCGCTATCTGACTCAAGCTTATGTCTCTCTCGTTGGACCTTCCGAGGCGATCGCGCCCTTATGTGAATCCGTTGCCTATTAATGTCACAGAAATGACCCCAAACTTTAGGAAAAGCACTGAAAACCGTCATAATTCCCCCCGGATCACCGGCTAAAATCAGCACTAAATTAGTCGAGTAGGAGGTTAGAGACATTGACAGAGGTCGTATTTAATCCAATAGGCTGGATCCGGTCCACTGCCAAGGTAGTGGGATGCAGTTTATCGCTGGTTTTGACTTCGGTGCCGATCGCGGCGATCGCCCAACCGACCCCGTTTGTGCAGCGATCGACCTTGCAACAGGGCACCCGAGGTCAAGAAGTCACCGAACTGCAAGCGGTCCTCAAACTGATGGGATATTACACGGGACCCGTGGATGGCATTTATAACGAAGGCACAGTAAGAGGCGTTTCCGCGTTTCAGCAGGCGGCAGGGTTAACCCCCGATGGAATTGTCGGAGAAGGAACCTGGAATCGCCTATTTCCGCCCTCCCCCGGGGCCGTTGCCTCCGGTGTCGTTAATCCCGGATCCGTTCCGTTTATGCAATCCTCCCGTCCCATCCTGCGACAAGGCATGGAAAGTGATTTAGTGGCGCAACTCCAACAGCGTCTCAATCAACTGGGGTTTTTTGAAGGGTCCCCCACCGGCGTCTTCGGCCCTCGAACCGATGCCTCGGTTCGAGCCTTGCAACGCCGCTACAATTTAGAACCCGATGGCATCGTCGGCCCTTCCACTTGGGCGATTCTGTTTCCTTAATTTCATCTTTGAAAGCCCTTGCCTTACCGAGGTGAGGGCTTTCTGAAGGCTCTCTATTCAGGTAATTATGCTGATTAAAACGCAGATTTTTGGCTAATTGCTAACAAATGTAACAGCAAATATTGCAAGAAGTAAATCTCTGTAAAGTTTGTTTAACAAAGGGTTGCACTCTCAAAAAATTGTGCTAGTTTATAAATATGACGCGAGCAGGAAAGAAAACTTCAACGCCAAACGAATTCTTTAGATTAGAGTTCTGCGTCATCCCGCTCTAATCTGCCCGTAGTAAAGCTGCGGCGAGCATCCCAACAAAAAGGTGGTGCTTCTGTCTAAGAAAACTTAGAACTAGAAGCCAAAACTTTGAGTCTGGTATAGACTGAGTGGATGCCAACACCGAAAACTAACTGCGTGTTGTTTGTAAACCTTAGTAATCGTTAACTCCACCGTACATCAAACTGAAAATTAATTTCGTCAATTTACAGATTAAAAGGGTCTAGTCGCCGCCGACGAGACCCTTTTAGTTTGTTTGGGGATAATCAATCCGATAGAGAAAGTCTCCATCATTTAGAAAATAGACTTAAGGAGTGGGAGCATCTTGCTCTCTTTCAGCAGTCGGGAGCAAGATGCTCCCACTCCTGCATAAAAATTGTCTAATTCAGGTAGACTCGCTCTAGTGATGGGTGATTAACTTCCGGTTACCAACGCAGGCATTTCCCCACAAATCCCTGCTTGTTTGAGGCGATCGAGAGCAACACCGAGGCGATCGCACTCCTGAATTAAACTAATCCGCACATACCCTTCACCGCCGGATCCAAAGGCATTCCCTGGTGTTAAAACCACCCCAGTTTTATTCAAGACTGACTCGATAAACTCTTCGGAACTATTGCCAAAGGGACATTTCGCCCAAACATAAAATGTTGCTTCCGGATTCTTCACACTCCATCCCAGTTCGCGCAATCCTTGCACCAAGAAATCGCGCCGCGCCCGATACCGCGCCTGCACTTCATGGATATAAACATCCGGCAAATGTAGCGCCGCTGCTGCCGCAGATTGGACTACGGCAAACATCCCATAATCCATATTGGTTTTTAACCGGCGTAAATTCTTAATAACGCCAGAATTACCTACTGCAAAACCCACCCGCCATCCTGCCATATTGTAGGTTTTAGAAAGCGTATGGAACTCAACCCCAATCTCTTTCGCACCGGGAATTTCTAACAAGCTCGTGGGATGATAACCATCGTAGGCTAATTCCGCATAGCACATATCATGGACTAGCAAAATTTCATGGCGACGAGCAAAGGCAACCACTTCCTCGAAAAATTCCCGAGGTGCCGTGGCAGTCGTGGGGTTGTTGGGATAGTTGAAATAGAGAATTTTTGCCCGTTTTGCCACCTCGTCGGGAATGGTTGCCAGATCAATCAACCAATCGTTTTTCTCGGAAAGAACAATTTCATGAATCTCACCCCCGGCAATTAAGGGACCCCGGAAATGGGCGGGGTAACCGGGACTCGGGACTAAAATCAAGTCCCCCGGATTGACATAAGCGAGGGCAAAATGAGTTAATCCCTCTTTGGAACCGAGAACCGGCAACGCTTCAGTTTCGGGGTCAAGGGAGACATTGTAGCGACGGTTATACCATTCACAGATGGCTTGACGAAAGCTATCAGTGCCGCCTACAGGAGGATAGCCGTGGGTTTTGCTATCTTGCAAGGCAGCGATCGCGGTTTCCACCACAGCAACGGGGGTGGGTCCATCGGGGTTGCCCATGCCTAAGTCGATTAAGTCAATTCCTTGCGATCGCGCCCCGGCTTTCAATTCGTCAAGACGCGCAAACACATAAGCCGGAAGTTGTTGCAAACGTTGAGCCGGTTGGATCCAATCTAAAGTCATGGGCGTTGTGCGCGGAAAAACCGCGATCTCCTTTTGTTGCAAAAAAAAACTACAAATAGACATTTAATCGCCAAAAGGTCACGAAGGATACAGAATTTAAAAAATAAATCGTCTATCCCGATGGACCTAGGTTGAGGCTTGGCGCTTCTCTCCATTCAATTCACTTAGGCAGTGGTTGTATCAAGGACTTCTGAGGTTTCTTTGACAACTCCCCCAATATCTACCCCGGAACGCCGAGATTCTACGGGTGCCGTTGTGGAAACCATCGCTGCCATCAATTGTTCCGGTACTACGGTAAAAGGCAGCCGATGAATGTCAGAATTGGGTGCACAAGCAATTTCAGCCGCATGGTGCAGTTCGGCCAAAGTGACCGTTTCTAAGCCTAAATCTTGTAAGCTTTGGGGTAAGCCAATCTCTGAATAGAACTTTAAGAGTTGCTGTCTGGCGCTGGCGGCTAATTGGTTCCCTTGGAGCATTTCTTCCAAGCGCAGTTGCACCAAAATACCATAGGCGACTTTTTCCCCATGCAGGGTATCATGAGCGGCTAACAGGTGGGTTAAGCCATTATGAACCGCATGGGCGGCAACGGTGCGGCATTGCGCGCCTCCGAGTCCCCCGATGACTCCGGCGAGTAACACCGTGGCATCGACGACTTGTTGCCAAACTTCCCCTCCGGGACTGGCGACTGCCTGGGCCGATTTTTGGAATAACAGGTCCCGCAACACTCGCGCTTGTTGGACAGCAGCGATAATGAGGGTTTGTTCGGAATGTCCGCTACTGACTGAGGCTTCATACCATTTGGCGATCGCATCCCCAATGCCAGCGACTAAGGTGCGCTGCGGCGCAGTTTGAATCAAGTCGTAATCGAGAATCAGGACATCGGGACATTTGGGGAGGGGGACATCGTAGAGAAATGCACCCTGATCAGAATAAATATTGGATAAGGCAGTCCAAGCGGCACAGGTAGCAGCAGAGGTGGGAATGGTGATAATGGGCAATCCACAGCGATAGGCTAGTAGTTTGGCTGCATCGAGGGATTTACCGCCCCCAGTTCCGATAATCAGATCCGCTTGATGGGTGGCAACGGCTTCTTGCAGTCGGGTGAGACTAGCTTCGCTACAGTCGGGACTATAGGAGGCAGAGGCGATCGCCAGTTGATATTGGGCAATAGCAGGTTGTAACCGTTCCGTCAGCAGTTGATTAGAGGAGTCGCCCCCCACAATTAAGGGACGATGCCCTAATCTGGCGATCACCGCGCCGGATTGTTCCAAACAGCCCCGAGATCGAATCACTTGGGCGGGTGCGACATTAAGCATCGGCAGTACAGCAGTTGGATTCGAGTGCGGTGTCGAGTCAGCCAAATTCTGATGGGGCATACAGTTCTACAGAGGTGTTGCTGAAGTTTTCCTGGGATGAGTATTTATAACTCTACTGTATTCGGCGATTCCCGATTGTAGCGGGGATTTTATCTAAATTTCGGGATTGCACCTTCAAGGTCCCAGGGTGGATAATTTCTGGCATATCTTAATTTTAAGGTGTTTCCCCCTCAACCGGCACGCCCGGTTGAGTCATTGTCAGAGAAACTTGTGCTTAAACCAATACCTTAGTACTGAGGTGCAAAAGAACATAACCAGCTATAATAAGAGGAAGAGGCAGCGAGGTCCCTATGAGGGGCCACGCA
>JAMXFF010000067.1 GCA_025370845.1 Laspinema palackyanum D2a
ACTACGAACAAAGATAAGAACGACTGAAGTCGTTACTACGAACAAAGATAAGAACGACTGAAGTCGTTACTACGAACGGGGGAATGGATTGAGAGTTCTTGATGGCAGGTCCCTGGGAACTTGTAAAGATTTATGACAAAAGGATGAACCTAGGCGGGTTGGAAACCACTTAAGCCCGATCGCCACCCTCCCCCTCTAGTAAAAGGACCGGGCAATATATTACGATCTTTTAAGTTCTCGTTCCTTTTCTGAGAGGAATAGGTAGGACTACGATAAACTAAGCCAAGATTTCGACAGCTTTAACGCTTACTCTAGCGGTTAAAGCGGCTATTACCAGATCCAAAAATTTGTTGAGAACACGTTGGGAGCTTATAATCCATGTCTCATGCTGTAAAAATCTATGACACCTGCATCGGTTGTACACAATGCGTTCGGGCTTGTCCCTTAGACGTTCTGGAGATGGTCCCCTGGGATGGCTGTAAAGCTGGTCAGATTGCCTCTTCTCCCCGGACTGAAGACTGTGTAGGTTGCAAGCGTTGCGAAACTGCCTGTCCGACAGACTTTTTGAGCATCCGAGTCTATCTCGGCGCTGAAACGACTCGCAGTATGGGTCTGGCTTACTAGAGTTGGATGATTTGAAGGCACTTTGGGTTCAAGAGTGCTTTTAAAACATTTAGAATTGAAATAGAAAGAGGGAGCTTTGCGCCCCTCTTTTTTCGCGTCCCTGTGCTTGAGGCCAGGGGAACTCATTTCCGGAATCAGAGACTGCACGGGGGAAGAGACTATCAACTTGCTGTAGGGGTTATTTGCATCCACGATCGCGCTGTCGATTTCTGCTCATACCGGGCGATCGCCACTTGAGACGTTAGGAAACTATAAAGGGATGCAATTATAGCAGAACCAGCACGGAAAAACTAAAATTCTATCCATTGCACCGTATCGAGAGGAGTTAACGGATAAATGTGCGGAATTGTTGGCTATATTGGCACTCAAGCGGCGAAAGATGTTTTACTCGCCGGATTGGAAAAACTAGAATATCGCGGTTACGACTCAGCAGGTGTGGCAACGATTTGGGACGGTAAACTTAATTGTGTCCGCGCAAAAGGCAAACTCCACAATCTGCGAGAAAAAATCCAAGGCATCGACAATCCCGCTCAAATCGGCATCGGACATACCCGTTGGGCGACTCACGGTAAACCGGAGGAATACAACGCCCATCCCCATACAGACAACCATGCCAAAGTTGCGGTGGTCCAAAATGGGATTATTGAAAATTATCGGGAGTTGCGCGAGGAACTCAAAAGTAGAGGTCATGAATTTCGGTCCGATACGGATACGGAGGTTATTCCCCATTTAATTGCGGAGTTTATGACGGAACCGATGGTGGATGCACCGGGGTTTATGCCGTTAATCTCCCAGTTTTTCGAGGCGGTACGCAAGGCGGTGAATAGATTAGAAGGGGCATTTGCGATCGCGGTGATTTCTGCTGACTACCCCGATGAACTGATTGTCGCCCGACAGCAGGCCCCTTTAGTGGTGGGATTTGGACAGGGGGAATTTTTCTGTGCCTCGGATACTCCGGCGATCGTGCCCTATACCCGGGCGATTTTGTCTTTGGAAAATGAAGAAATGGCGCGGTTGACACCGTTAGGGGTGGAGGTTTATAACTTTGCCGGCGATCGCCTCAAAAAAACTCCCCGAGTCCTCAACCTGAACCCGGTCTTGGTGGAAAAACAAGGATTCCGCCACTTCATGCATAAGGAGATTTACGAACAACCGGCAGTGGTCCGCACTTGTTTGGAAGCCTATTTTAACCGGGAGTGGCAACCGGGGGATAATCAAGTTGCGCCGATTAATTTGGGAATTAATCCAGAACTGTACACCGATTTGCAACAGATTGAAATCCTCGCTTGTGGGACCAGTTGGCACGCTGGGTTAGTTGGGAAATACTTGCTAGAACAGTTGGCGGGAATTCCCACTTCAGTCAACTATGCCTCAGAATATCGCTATGCACCGGCTCCCTTACGCCCCTACACCCTGGCGATCGGCATCAGTCAGTCCGGAGAAACGGCGGATACTCTGGCGGCCCTAGCAATGGAAAACCAGCGCCGAACTGGACTTTCTGCTGCCTATCAAGCGCGACTGTTGGGGATTACCAATCGTCCCGAGTCTTCCTTGGGGAATCTGGTGGCGGACATTATTAATACCCATGCCGGAATTGAAATCGGGGTGGCGGCAACGAAGACCTTTGTGGCGCAGTTGATGGCATTTTATAGTTTAGCCTTAGACTTAGCCTATCGACGCAAAACCCTCCCAGAAGCGCGCATTGAGGAGATTATCCAAGGATTGCGCCAACTTCCGGTACAAATTGAACAGGTGCTGAGTTCTCAAGAGGGTAGTATTGAGGAATTGGCCCATGAATTTGCCGAGACTCAGGATTTTATCTTCTTAGGACGAGGGATTAATTTCCCGATCGCCTTGGAAGGGGCGTTAAAACTGAAGGAAATCAGCTATATCCATGCGGAAGGATATCCCGCCGGGGAGATGAAACATGGACCGATCGCCCTGTTGGATGCGAAAGTGCCGGTAGTGGCGATCGCCATGCCGGGAACCGTCTACGAGAAAGTGATTTCCAACGCCCAAGAAGCAAAAGCGCGGGATGCCCGCCTGATTGGGGTCACGCCGCAAAATGGATTTGACGCAGCGGAGATTTTCAACGATGTCTTACAAGTCCCCGTTGTAGACGAGTTGCTCTCACCTATTTTAGCGGTCATTCCGTTACAGTTACTCGCCTATCACATAGCAGCCCGACGCGGTTTAGATGTGGACCAACCCCGTAATTTGGCGAAGTCAGTCACGGTGGAGTAAATAGGAACAAGCCTCAAGTGAGAGAAAGCAGCCTTTTCGGAGGCTGCTTTTTTGTGGCAAAATTTCCTCGTGAGGGGGCTTCAGCCGCGTCACGAGAAAGACCCCATCCCCCGGCCCCCCTCCCCGATGTCTTGGGGAGGGGGAAGAACTGTTCGTGATTGAGATGCTCCCTATTCATTCTGATTGAGACAGATCCTCTAAAATCGTTTGAATTTGCTCCGTTGTCATATCTTCTTGCTCAGATTTGCTATAAATCGTCAACAACAAAATACTGGTTTCTGATTCCAGCAAATAAATAATGCGATAGCCGCCACTTTTTCCTTTCTGGATATTACTATTTTTGGCTCTAACCTTGTAAACATAAAGGTTAGAGCCAAAACCAGAAAGGCGATCGCCTAATAATATTTTTTGCTGGAGTTGTTCAAGAATCGGCTCAACATCCTGTCGAATACTCCGGTATTTTTTGGAGAGCCGATATAATCTTCTTTCAAATTCATCGGCAAATCTCACCGAAATTGGTATATTATTCATGCTCAATTCTCTCCCAGAGTTCAGAAATGGGTCTGGTTTTCCCTGCTTTGACTTCTTGCAAAGCTCGGATTAAACTAGCTTTAATTTCCTCGGCGGGAGTATCATCCGGATCCAAATCATCTTCATCGGATATCAAGAGAATCACTTTGACTCGGCTCTCGGATTTAATATCTAAAGGTTCATCTAACAAAAGTTGGCCCTTATCATCGACTTTGCCCATGACTTCAACTGCTTTCATTGCTTGACCTCAAATTGTGTGTTAGGCTGTCACTCAAACCGCTTTTTTATAGGTTCATGGGTTCAGTTTAGCAAATTTACCCTTTTTTTACTCGTGACGCGGCTGAAGCTCCCTCATGAGAACACCCAGTTTCTAACCCTTAAAACTGAACCCGAAACCGGGTTTCTCACCGCATCTTATGCGAATTGCCAACATCTGATTAAGAAACCCGGTTTCTAACCCTTGAAATTGGACCACTATCGGTAATTCCGGGTGGGACCGATGGGTTTACAAATATTCTTCATCTACGCAAATCTCTTCCGGGGGAATTTCGACAATTTTTCCATCCTGCCAGACTATAATCGGATGTCCCAATTGTTTGTGACGCAAAAAGGCACGATTGGCGGCAACTTTTAAAGCGCGATCGATGAGGGTTCTCTCCTCAAAGATTTCAGAGATGGATTTTGACGGTTGTTCGTTCATCGGTTAAATTCTCCTGTAATCCTCTCCCAGGTTTCAGCATCATGAATGGTTTCCTGAATATCCCGGATGCCACTGGCGATAATTCTAGCACCGGCAGGATTGGAATTGTCATAAAAATGCCAAACATCTGCTAAAGGACGATACAACTGAAAGAAATTGGACAAACCGCGATGATAGCGACGGTGAATCGTTGCCTCCGGGATATCATGTCCCCCCTGGCGAACTCGTGTACTTACCCTCCTCCTAGCAAAATCAGGACTCGGCAACCACAAAAAGACCAGATGAAAGCGATAACCCTGTTGACGTAAATCAGCAATCCAAGGGGCAAAAGTGCGACTCGCTAAGGTGGTTTCAAAGGCAAAATTCGCTCGTTCTTCAGCTAATTGGCGCAAGCGATTCAGCATGATTCTCCCTGCCTGCAATGCCGCTTTTTCCGGTTTAAAAGCGGATAATCCCGCAGCAATGGTATCAGCGTTGACATATTCTACCACTTGAAGGGTTTTTTGCAGTAAATCAGGGGCGGTAGTGGATTTGCCTGCCCCATTAGGACCGGCTATTATGATTACATTAAAAGGGTTTGTTATCATTTGTTATTTGTCATTGTATTATTAGGGGAGTGATGTTCAACATTATCCCATCTTTTACGGAGTTGCTGCTTTGTAGAATCCATGATACCGATAAGTTTCTGTAACACAAGTTTGATTCTGCACGGTAAAAAATTCAACAATTTCACAAAAGTCACCATTGGTTAAAGTTAAGCGGGCGCGAAAGTAGCCTTGGTTAAGAATGACTCGTTCTTTAACAATGACAAAAGATTGAATAGCAGGACTCGTCAATAGTTTTACTTTGATAGCGGTCAAATACTCTTCAATCATCATAGATTTTCCGTAGATTGCAAAAGTTGAATCTGCTCTTGCAATGTCATCCACATTTGATAAAAAGCGTTCCATTCCACAAAGTCAATTTCATCTCCTAATTCTCCCGCGTGAAATCGTTGAAAGAATTCAGCCGATGACATTTGATACTGTTGTTCAAAAATTTGCATTTCGGCTTCGAGTTCCTGATTTTTTTGCCGAGACTCCGCCAACTCTTGGCTGATAATCTTGTCTAATGTCTGGTTGATGACCTCATTAGATTTCCCTTGCTGATAAAGGGTTTCTAAAATTTTCAATTTGGCGAGAACTTGAGAGGGGATTGACATAGTTGTATGGTCCGATAAAAGTTTATAAAATGAGAACCCAGTTGCTTGAGCCAATCTGGGAAAAAATTCCCCAATTATCGCGCCAACCAGGTTTCTAACGCTAACCCCTATTTTACTACAGCCCTAAACTTCCTGATTCCACTCCCGCTCAATCCGTTCTAAATCCTTTGCTGCACCTAATTGTTGAAAGATTTGGTGGGATTTTTGGTAATGCTCCTGGGCAATTTCTTCATTCCCACGTTTACGCCAGAGTTGGGCGAGGTCAAAATTTGCTTCCGCAATATGCCAAGTCATTCTTAATGCTTCCATCTGTGCCAATGCTTCGGTTAAATATTTTTCAGCAGCATCGAGATTGCCTTTACCGAGTTCGTTTTCTCCCAGACAGCGTGTTGATAGAGCGATGCCTTCTCTAGCACCCAATTCGGTTCTCAATTGCAAAGCTTGCCGAAACAGACGCTCCGCCTCATCCCAGTTGCCCCGAAGTCGCTCGATATATCCCAAACCTCCCCAAGAGGCTGCCATACCCTCGCGATCGCCCAATTCGGTTCTCAATTCCAAAGATTGCTGATACAGACGCTCCGCCTCATCCCAGTTGCCCCGACGTAGCTCGATATATCCCAAGCATACCCAAGAGGATGCCATCCTGGAGCGACCGCCCAATTCGGTTCTCAATTCCAAAGATTGCTGATACAGACGCTCCGCCTCATCCCAGTTGCCCCGATCTCGCTCGATAGTTCCCAACAGTTCCCAAGAGGATGCCATCCCGGAGCGATCGCCCAATTCGGTTTTAACGTCCAAAAAATGCTGATACAGACGCTTTGCCTCATCCCAGTTGCCCCGATTTTGCTGAATATATCCAAAAATTGCCGCACAGAATGCCATGCCGGAGAGATCGCCCAATTCGGTACTCAATTCCCAAGATTGCCAATACAGACGCTCCGCCTCATCCCAGTTGCCCCGAAGTAGCTCGATATATCCCAAACTTGCCCAAGACGATGCCATGCCGCTTTTACTCTTTACCTTTTGTGCATTCGCTAAAGACTTTCGGAAATATTTTTCTGCTTCATCCCAGTTGCCAGTCTCTTGGTGGATCCGACCAATTACTTCAAGGCAAATTCTGAGTTCAGTATCATCGGTAATGTATGAAATAATCTGCTCGTACAATTCTTGTAATAAGTTCCAGTATCCCCAAAAATAAAGATATTTATGGACATTATTGTTTAAAAGGCTAAATGCTTCGTCATAATTCCCCAACATGAAGGCAAAATACTGCGCCTCCAAAAGCGGGCGCAAATCTTCTAAGGTTTTGGGATTTTCCACCGTCTTCCTGCTGCAGTAGAACTTATAAACCCCTTCCATCAATTGGGGTAATTCGTCTTGATATTGCCCTTGCAAGTATTCAACCATCAAGCGATGCAGGTCATAATACCACTCGCACTGCTCCTTATCATAGCGACGCTGCACTAAGGAACTATTCACCAAGCGCATGACAATTTCTTGGGTATCTTTGAGTTCCGCTTTGGTCAATTCTGCCGGTTCTTCTAAAAGTGCTGCCCTCTCAAAGCGCTTGTTTTTCTCTCTGTCATCAGTGTACAAACGCAAAAAGGTCAATCCCTGGATATCGATGCCGACGCGCAAGACGCACATTCGCCGTAACAAGTCTAACCCTGCTTGACTTTGCCGCCCGAGTTGCGCTTGCAGAATCGGTTCTGCCTCTTCTGTTACCAGTTCCAGATGTTTCCGCAGATAACCAGGACTTTCGGCCCCGATCGCCGCCAATTGGGTCAAAATAAAGGCATTCCCTTTGACTCGTTCGGCAATCCAGCGCCAATCTTCCTCACTATCTTCCGATCCGCGCTGACGCAAGATTTCCACTCCATCCGCATCCTCAACCCCAGACAAGGGGAGAACTTCCACTAATTTCGGGTCGGGTTTCGGGTTCCGGGCACGACTATCGGTTAAATCCACGGGGAATTCTCGACTGGTGAGAATCAGGGTTGAGCGATGATTGCCGTAAGCAAAGGCATGAAGCAACTCCCCCCATTCCGGAGACAGCGCTTTACCGCAGTCGGGATGGTGAGCGGGGTGTAAAATATCTTCCAGGTTATCCAGCACGACTAGGCTGCGCTGTTTTGTCAACCCCTCCAGAATTTTGGTGATTTTTTCCCCTGCGGTTTTCAGGGGTTCTGGGGTTTCGATGTCTAATCCCCGCAGGAGAAACTCTGCCACGGCATCAAAACTGGTCCCTTGGTAGGTTTTTAAATACAATGCTTTCTGATAGGGACAGGTGGCGGTGAGGGTAGGCGGTTGCAACTGCACCCCCAAGGTTTCCAGGAGTTTCACCGCTAAACTGGTTTTGCCGATGCCCCCTTGTCCAGTCATCGTCAGCACTTTCGGGGGAGTTTCGGGGGCGAGTAATTTGGTTTTTAACTCCTGTAACAAAGCATCGCGCCCCACCCACACGGGGATTTCAGCGATGGTTTCCAGTCCCACGGTTTGGATCCCCTTGCTTGGGGGTGGTGGAGGGGAACTGCTCATTTCAATTTTGAATGAGGGTGCGCCTTCTGTGGAGGAGTTTTCCGGTTGTCGGGTACGCCACTGCTGCTGAAACTGTTGCAGGTTTTTGTCTTTATCCTTACTCCAGAGTTTAAGGCTAAAAATCCATCGCGGGGAACCCTTCTTTTTGACGCGGCGATCGCACCAAATTTCCAGAAATTCGCCCAAATAGTGGGTCAAGAATGCCCCAATTTCCTTGCGCTGGGAGTTTTTTACCTTGTCCAGAACTTTCGCGTTGCCATAAATCAGCAGGCGCAAATCTTCCAGGGTGGTTTCTACCGCTAGATGCAGTTCCTCCCCGTCTTCCCACCGCGCATCAAGGTTTATGCTGGTGAGGTTTTCGTCTAAGTTGTGGTTGGCACAGTCGAGCAAAAGCTCTAGGAGTTGCTGTACCCGAGTTTGCAGATCTGGACCATAACTGAAGTTAGGCATCGCAAGTGGGACCAAAGTCGATGAAAAGTTTCGGGAAAGTTTCGGGATCCCGATACCGAAACCCCTCCCCGAACCTACCCGAATGTTTGTAGTATAGTGCTTTCGGTGCTTCCTTGCTTTCGGGGATGCCCGAAATTTTACAACTGCATTATCAAGTTTTAGGATAAGGTAATGCAGATTTCTAAGCGCACTCTGTTAATTATTGGGGAAGCAACGGCAACGACGGCGATCGGATTGATTCATGCGGGGGCCGGAGTTGCTCTCACCTTTGGATTGGCATTCTGGCATATTCGTTATGATAACACGATGCCGGTGCAGCAATACAACAGGGTGCAACGGGTGACCCGTCAGGTGCCGATCGCCCAAGGGGTGGGGGAAAAGCAACAGGAATCGGAAAGCACCATGCTCAACACCGGCGGGGGTTAAAACCCACGCCTAACAGCTTAAGTCGGTTGAAACCGACTGAAAGTCTTATTCGGTGGGGTTTTTAGTCGGTTTTAACCGACTTTAGCTATGAGGCGGGGGATAAATCCCCCGCCGGTGTTGATGCTTGCACAAATCCTTGATGTTCGGGAGAACTAATTCCTTGTTGCAAAACTGTCAAAACTTGCTGCATATTCCCTTGGATGATATTAGGAATATCCAACCACAATCCGGGGAAGACTTGCGAACGGATTATCCCTTGCTCATCCGGCAATACGGATACATAATCTCCGTCTTCTAAGCGAAACCAATCAATTTTTTTATCAAAAACTTGCCAAATAATATATTCTTTCACCCCATTGCGGCGATAGGCGCGTTTTTTATCCCCGAGGTCAATGGCGGCGCTACTGGCGGCAATTTCGGCGACGAGTTCCGGTGCGCCTTGGATGTATCCCTGTTCGTCAAGGGTGGATTGTCCGCCGTTTTCGGGGCGAATTAATAAGACGCCATCGGGTTGGAGTTCGTTTTCTAAATCTAGGCGCACTGTGGGTTCAATTCCCATTTGAACTTGGGGGGTGGCAATTTTATAAGTCCACAACCACCCGATTAAGTCACCATGAGGTTCGGCATGGGACCGAAAGCGTAAGGGAGATGCCATATAAACGACTCCTTCGATGAGTTCAGCTTTTTTGATATCAGGCATGGCGTGATAGCGGCGCTCGAATTCGGGACGAATCAAGCGATCGCCATTTTCTAAGGGGGGTAAGGCGGGAGTGGGATTCACCTGAGAGGCGATCGCTTGAGGTTGGGTGGATGTCATAGCAATACTCTCCATTAGTGCAGTACAAATTATATGTCCTCTTCAGCACAGCGCAGGTAGAGCTTTTTTGATACTGCCCCATCTGGCTGCTGGGTCTGTTATTTTAAAGTGATGTTTTTATGATAAACCCCATCGATTGGGTTTGGGGGTCAAGGGTCCCCTGGAGTGGTGAATTGGGTGACTCCTGGCGCATCTACCCTGGGAAATTAACTGGGCGATCGCTGAGGGTTTTTTTCAGGTAATATCTGAATTGTCAATCCCCTGAAAAAAGCAGCAGATCCTTATGAATTTAAACCAGTTAACCGTCGAAGATATTCAAGAATTGGCCGATAATCCGACTATTTTTGACCAAGGTCAATTGTGCTATAAAAGGAGGTCGGTTGATCAGTTTTATCTCTCTGGCAAAGGGATTACAGCGAAGGTCCAGACTAAACAAGGTAACTACAGTGTAGAAGTTCGCACGGGTGGGGGAACTCTCACGATGAATTGTACTTGTCCTTATGAGGATGCGGTTTGTGATCATGGCGTGGCGGTGTTGTGGTATGCAATTTACGGTGACCCAGATGATCCAGTGGAGAATGATGAGGATGAGATGGAGGCGATCGCAGAGGATTCTTCCTCCCCGACAAACACTCCCGATGCTTTGGAAGTGGCATTACGAGGGATGGGGGTTGATGCATTGGTGAAGATGGTATTGCAATTTGTGGAGGAATTTCCCGAAGTGCGTCATCTGCTGCTGTCTCAAGTTAACCTCTCCTCGGACCTGATCCAGAAAAAATCGACCACTCAGGTAACGGCGAAAGAACTCAAACAAGAGATTAAAAACTTTTTTGAGGGGACTTATGAGAAGTTGATGGAGGACGAGGAAGAAGATTACTATGACGACAGTTATTATTATGATGATTATTATGAAGAGGATGATGAGGATGAGGATGAATTAGACTTGGATGAGGTTTTTGAGTTAGCAGAAACCCTTGATTTACGAGAGCGGCTTGATGTGTTTTGGTCGGTTGTGACTTGGGCTAATCACTACTTTGTAGAGGAAGAATATTTAATCGGGGATGAGGAAATTACTCAAGCATTAGAGCGATTTGCTCGGGTTGTGTTGGCTTTAGAAGAGAGTGGAACCCAGAAGCAAATTTATATTAATTCTGTGGTTGCTCTGCTCGATTGGGAGATGTTCCAGCGCGATGAACTGGATGGGGTGATTAAAGATACCCTGGATATCCTTTGCACGACCCAGGAAGATTATCACTATCTGATTAAACAGTTAGAAGGTTGCTATCATGAAGATGCTTTAGATTGGATTGCGGACTGTTACCGCAGGTTAGGGGATGAGGCAAATTATTTACGGTGGCGTGAGTCAAATTTAATCCGGCCCTATCAGTATTTGGAGTTAGCCAGTTATTGGCAGGAACAAGGGAAGCTTGAAAAATATAGAGCGACGTTAGAACGATGGATTTCTATGTACAACCTGGACCAACTTGATACAGATGATTATGTAAGACTGCAAGATTATTATACAGACCGCAACCATCACCAGCTCATTTTGTCTAAATTAAGTGATTTTTATCAAGAGAAAGGGGACTCGGAAAACCATTATCGGGTCTTGATGCTGAGGTTGGAGGAAAATGGCTATTCTCTTGATTTGTATCAGCAGATTAAGGAGGTGGCTACGGGGTTAAAGCGGTGGTCACTGGCACAGCCAAGGTTATTGGAACTTGCGTCCACTAATCTGGCTTGGTTAGCGGAAATCTATTTAGAGGAGGAAGAGTGGGACAAGGCGATCGCCTTATCTCAAAACTCTAATTGTGGGCAGTTTACGGATCTGAACATTGCGAAGGGGGTGAAGGAACATCGCCCTCAAGGGGCGATCGCCATTTATGAGAAGGTGGTGATGCAGTATATCAAGGGTAAGACGCGATCGAGTTACCAGACTGCCGCGATGCACGCCGAGATGCTCAAATCGATTTATCTGGATATCCTCAAAGATGCCTCCGGGTGGCACCATTATATCGATAAGCTACGGCAGACTTATCGCGGTTATCCGGCGTTGCAGGATGAATTTAAGGGGTTGTAGGGGAAAATCAAAGTAGGGTGTTCCGGTTGAAAGCGTTCGTTTCTGGCAATACCCCACTACGGGAGTGGTTTTTTCAGGGCCTTTCCTAGAGGGTGGCGATCGCCCTGCAAGTTTCTAAGGTACGATCACAGTGGTGAATAAAATAAAAATGTAAATACCGGAGGCAGCTACTCATGAAGTTAAACGATTTGACTATAGAAGAAATTACAGAATTTGCCGATAGTCCGGCTATTTTTCAACAAGGTCAACACTGTTATGATAACGGAGCCGTAGATCAATTTTTTATGTCGGGAAAAGGAATTAAGGCAAAGGTTGAGGGGAAAACCGGCCAATATTCCGTAGAAATTCGCTCAGGTAAGGGCAATCTAACCCCGGATTGTACTTGTGCTTATTCGGGAAAGGTTTGTGAGCATATTGTGGCGGTCTTGCTCTATTCTCTGTTGGGCGATCCAGAGGAGGAGGATGAGGATGAGTATGAAGAACCGACGATGATGGTGGTACCTCATCAGGGGATTCCTATTGCGCCCAATATATTACAACAGTTATTAAGGGGAGAATTGCATATTGAGGATATATTTGAATTAATCGCACAAGAAGAACGCCGCAACAATGTGATTCCCTTTCCCAACTCCAAGAAGATGACGGTGGCGGAGTTGAAACAGGAAATTCAAGCGTTTTTTGAGGCAGTCCAAGGGGAGGAAGAGGAAGCTGGGGATGATTTTAATGATAGCTTTTTTGGTCTGAGCGAACTGGAATTGCCTGACTTAAATAGGCTGTTTAACCAGGTGAAGCAGCTCACCTTGAAAGAACAGATTGAGGTGCTGTGGTATGTTGTGACTTCGGGGAACTTGATTTTTAGTCGGACGGGGACGGTTTTTGGGGAGATTGAGATTGCTGAAGCGTTGGAGTTATTTGCTCATCGTGTACAGGGATTAGATCTGGAGATGCCGCAGAAAGAGGTGTATCTAAATTCCCTGATTGCGGCATTCGATTGGCCGATGTTTATGAATGAGGAACTGGATATTGCCTTGAAGGAAGCGATGGATCTTCTTTGTTCCACGGAGGAAGAGTTACGCTATGCGATCGCCACCTTAGAAAGTTGTGGCCTAGAAAGGAATAGCGGAAAATGGGTGATGGATGCTTATCGCAGATTAGGAGATGAGCAGAACTTCCTCCGGTTATATGAGGAAAATCTGGAAAGGGTTGAACAATATTTAATGCTGGCGAATTATATGGGGGAGGTGCAGGGGGATATCCCTAGATCCATCGCGATTTTAGAACGGTGGATTGCGGAACATACGCCCAAAACTGAAGATAACCTAGAGGATTGGGCAGATTTATATACTGAGGATTGCCCCTATACTAATGAACTGTTAACTGACCTGACGCAGTATTATTATGAGCAAGGCGATCGCCCGAATCTATATCGAATTTTCCTGCTGTGGCTGCGAATTGACGGTCTTTGCCCGGAATTATATGAGAAGATTAAGCCGGTGGCAGTGGCGTTAAATTGTTGGGAAGACTGCCAACGCCAAATGCATCTGTTCGCCCGGGATGATGCCGAAGTTCTCGCTACAATATACTTAAAGCAGAAAAATTGGGATGCGGCCATTTCCTTGGCCGAGGCACCAGGTTGTCCGATCCCCGTGAAACAGGCAGTCGCCTCCAAGGTGAAATCCTCTCATCCAAAAGTTGCGATCGCCTTATATAACGAACTGGTACATCACTATATTCAAAAGAAAACCCGACCCAACTATCAAACGGCCACCAAGTATGTGAAGCTGATCCGAGAGATTTATCTGTCCAGTCTGAAGTCTCCCTTCCAGTGGCAGGATTATCTCGACGACCTCCAGCAGAAGTATTCCCGCTACCGTGCCTTACAAGAAGATTTGCAAAAGTTATAACACTGATAAAAACCCAGTTACCAGAAACCTCCCCTGGTTCTACCCAGGGGGGAGTTAGTCCGGAAGTGAGCATTTTAAAATAGTATCAGCGCTACCGTGCCTGACCAGAAGATTTGCACAAGTTATAACACTGATAAAACCTCCGTTTCAATAGACCTCCCCTGGTTCTACCCAGGGGGGAGTTAGTTTGGAAGGGAGCATTTTAAATCGGACGAAGGCTCTCTATCTCTGGTAAGAGAGAGTAAATCCTCCACGGAGCCAGGGTTATAGCGTTTTTCTGTGGCCCGGAATGCACCGACAGGAGTTTCCCTCTCCCCTTGTTCGTATAATTTAGATAAGAAACTTCTATCGGATGGGGGTGGATTTTACTACTTTGGGAATGGGACAAAGTGGGATTGGAGGGTTAATAATAAGACTATCAGAGAAAAACGTTCAGAGATTGATGTCAAGGAAGAATCGTGATGTTTATTCTATCCAGCTTATTAACCCAGTCGAAAACTACTTCTAAACTTCGGTTTGATGATGTCCTGCTTCCCATCCGCAACTGGATCGATGGCATTGAAATTAAAAATCCTCAACAGGCGAAAGACTTGTGCAAACTGATTCCCGCGCAATGTCCATTTGAACGGGATATCCAGCTATTTGGACGGACTTTATTTCACATTCCGCCACTGTGCAAGCTCAATCCCTTTTATGACCAACTGGTATTTCTGCGGTTTCGGGCGTTATGTTTCCTCGCCGATGAATGTGGCGAAGATGTCACAGCCTATTGTTAATCTGGCTGCCATGACAGGTTGATTTCTAAGGCTTCTCTCCCTTCCGCTTCAGACTGTTCCTCGCGCAACTGGGTACATTTACTCAAGTTAAAATCTGGTTTCTCTAAGCCGAACCCCTAGGGACGGTTACTACGACTCAAGCTAGATTGACCGATTCGTTACATTTTGTTACAGTAGAAGAAATGAGAGGCAAAACACTGCATCTCAATTGTTAATAAATGACGGAGCCAATATGAACGGCAACATTCGCATCGGCAACTTATTCGGAATTCCTTTTTATGTAAACCCTTCGTGGTTTTTAGTGCTGGCTTTAGTGACCTTTAGTTATGGCGGAGCGCTGGCCTCTCAATTTCCGGCAATGGGGTTAATATTCCCCTGGATTTTAGGATTGGTTGCGGCGTTGTTGCTGTTTGCTTCAGTCTTAGCTCATGAACTGGGACATAGTTTTGTGGCAATTCGTCAGGGAATTGAAGTTAAATCTATCACCTTGTTCCTATTTGGGGGATTGGCGAGTTTAGAACGGGAATCCAAAACCCCGGGTGAGGCATTTTGGGTGGCGATCGCCGGACCGGCAGTGAGCTTACTGTTGTTTGCTCTCTTTAGTGCCGTCGCCTTGACTACTCCAGTCACAGGTCCAGTCGCTGCAATTCTGGGACTGTTGGCCTCAATCAACTTAATGTTAGCCCTGTTTAACCTCATTCCCGGTTTACCCCTCGATGGCGGGAACATCCTCAAATCTCTCGTCTGGAAAATTACCGGCAACCCTTATAAAGGTGTGATTTTTGCCGGACGAGTCGGCCAAGCACTCGGTTGGATTGCCGTCCTCCTCGGTGGGTTGTCGATCCTGGGTATCAGTAACATTGGCAGCTTCTGGACCTTGTTAATCGGGTTCTTCCTGATTCAGAATGCTGGCACTGCCGCACAATCTGCCTCAATCCAAGATACCCTTTCTCACTATACCGCTGCGGATGCGGTTAACCCCAACAGTCCGATTGTCTCTGCGGAACTCTCTTTGCGTGAGTTTGCCAACGAGTATATTATCGGTAGCAAAACCCAGTGGCGCAAGTTTTTAGTCACCGATGAGGCGGGATATTTAATCGGGTCGATCGCCGTGGATGATTTGAAACTGATTTCTACCTCAGAATGGCCGAACACTCAGGTGAAAGAACTGATGAAAACCGTGGAATCCACGACTACCATCAAATCCAATGTCACCTTACTTGAAGCGATCGCCATTCTCGAAGACCGCGAACTCTCCGAGTTACCTGTGATTAATGACAATGGCCTCTTAGTCGGACTTCTGGAAAAAGGTGAGATTGTCCGAAAGCTGCAAAAACAAAAATCTAGCCAAACGAATCCGGCCTAATTCTTCATCGGCTGTTCGTTTAATAGACCTCTTGCATAAATCTCTTAAGCCCCCGGGAAATAAACATTTATTCCTCTGGCTTCCCCCTTGGGAAGGGGGACGGGAGGGGGATCTCCCGGGGGGTTGGGGGGATCACTCCGGAAGGAAAGCAACAGGTATAATCTAACTGGGACCCGGTTTCTGTAATGAAACCGGGTTTTTTTTGTCCCTGATCCCTCTCCTCAATCTGGCCCCACTTTAGCAGAATTTTAAGCGGAATTTTAACGGAACGGACCCATTAACCCAGGGACTCTCTGCGTATCAAGGACTTGCGTCAATCTGTTCCAAATTTAGGGAATTTTAAGCGACCTGTTCATCGGAACTTAAGCGCAAACTTGAGCAACAATACTTAACTTGTCAAAAGGGTCATAATCCAGTAGAGTAAAAGAATTGTAAGAAGAGTCTTTTAAAATAGACTTGTTGTTTAATTCAAACCCGGTACTAACAGCCCTCCAACACATAAAAAATGGGGTGGGGTTCTCCAGAATCAGGCAATCAGTCTTAGGAACATCAGGGTGTTAAACGGGGACAGATGAACAGATCAGGAGGTCAAGGGGAATTGTGGGTGATGGCATTGCTCCAGTCAAAGAATTAATGGGAAAGCAAATTCAGTTCATGATCACTGGATTGCTTGCCACCGTGATTGGCGCGCATCAACACCCCTTGTTGGCCCAAGGCATTGACCCGGCAACTGATGGGACCGGGACGACGATTACCACCGATGGAACACAATTTAATATTCAGGGGGGACAACAGTCGGCAGATGGGGCCAATTTGTTCCACAGTTTTGACCGCTTCAATTTAGAGGTAGGACAAGTTGCGAATTTTCTCTCCAACCCGGCGATCGCTAACATTCTGGGGCGGATCACTGGAGGCGATGCCTCTTATATTAATGGATTAATTCAAATCACTGGGGGCAATTCCAATCTCTATTTAATGAATCCCGCAGGAATTGTCTTCGGGTCGAACGCGCAACTGAATGTTCCCGGAGACTTTTTAGCAACGACTGCCACCGCAATCGGGTTGGGTGACGGGTGGTTTAATGCGATCGGGGAAAATCACTGGGCAAGTTTAGTGGGAACTCCTTCTCAGTTTGCCTTTGGGTTAGAACAACCGGGAAGTATTGCCAATTTTGGGGAGTTAGTCCTGCAACCGGGGAATCATTTAACCTTGTTAGGCGGCAGTATTCTCAATACGGGAACCGTTGCCTCTCCTGGGGGAACGATTACGATCGCAGCGGTTCCCGGTGAAAGTGTCGTGAGAATTTCCCAAGAAAATCATCTGCTGAGTTTAGAGGTGAGACCACAGGAGACGCAACCCTTGGAGGCGATCGCCCCCTTGTCTTTACCCGAGTTGCTCGTCGGAGGGAGTCTCACCCATGCCACCGGGGTTAAAGTCCAGGAAGATGGCACGATCGCCCTCACGGGTTCAGGAGTCACCGTTGCTGCACAACCGGGAGATGTCATGACATCCGGGACTCTGGATGTCTCTGCCGAGGAAACCACCGGAGGACAAATCGCCCTCCTCGGCAACCGGGTAGCGGTCGTTGAAGGAACTCTGGATGCCTCGGGGAGTGGGGGAGGGACGATTAGAATTGGCGGAGACTTTCAGGGACGGGGAAATATTCCCAATGCCACCCAAACTAGGGTGAGTCAAGGGTCAGAAATTGCCGCAGATGCGATTCATGGCGGGGATGGCGGGACGGTAATTTTATGGGCCGATGATACAACGGAGTTTGCGGGAAGTATCACCGCCCGAGGCAGTCAGGAAACCTCATCGGATGGGGGTTTTGTGGAAGTGTCTGGGAAAGAAACCCTCCTGTTTCGAGGCAATGTGGACTTGAGTGCAGTCCGGGGAACGGTGGGGAACTTGCTGCTGGACCCAGAAAATATCGAAATTGTTGCGAATGGCGGGGTTCACAACAATAAACTGCTGTTTGATAGCACAATTTTAGGAACGGATGATCCAGGCATAACCTATACAATTAGTGCGGGAACGTTAGAGGGGATTGTTGCAGATATCCGCATTGAGGCGAGTAACGATATTATCATCGCCGATGGGGTTTCGCTGAACTTTGCCAATCCAGAAGGAACCCTCGTGGGGGCCAATCCCTTACAACTGACCTTTATTGCGGATGCCAATAATAACGGCAGTGGCGACTTTAGAATGGACCCGACCCAATCGATTATGGCCAAGGGTCGGAGTCTTACCATTTCTGGGGTGAATATTACCCTGGGAAATGTGGATGTGAGTGATATTAGTAAGAGTATCCTGGTGGTGGGACTGATGGCCCGCAATGCCGGGAGTGTCACCCTCACCGCTACCGGGGGAGATATTCTCACGGGGAATATTATCGCCGAGGCGAATGATGATTTGCTGGGAGATTTGGTTATGCAAGGGGGTGGGGATATTAATCTGTCCGCCCCTTTGGGACAAGTAGAAACCGGGATTCTCAGTACCGCTGCCTATATGGATGGGTTGGTGAAAGGGGATGGGGGTGTCATTGCGATCGCCGCTGGAACTGATATCCAAGCGGGCGATATCACCACCCGCAGTAGTGGGGCCGCAGGAGGTGGAATCACTTTAGATAGCGCTAGTGGGTCCATTCGGACTGGAAATATCGATTCTCGGTCCTATAGTGCTGGGGATGGGGGTAACATTCGTCTCACCGCCTCTCAGGGGAACATTGATACCGAGAGTATCTGGTCCCGGTCTACCACCAATGGGACCCGTGGCGGCAGTATCGATTTATTTGCACCGGCGGGGACAATTTCGGTGCAGTCGATTCAAGGATATATTAATCCGATTAACATTGAAGGTGATTTGCAGGTTAATCCAGACTTGACCATTGAACAGTACCAGAACCAGGGAGATATCAACCTAGAAGGGTCTGTGAATGGGGATGCGAGTTTGTTCCTCCAGACGGAACTGGGGACCGTCACCATTAATTCGGTGGTGGGGGAGGAGACGCCTTTAGTTGATTTAACGGTGAATGCGGCACAGACGGCGATCGCCAAGAATATCACCACTACCAATACTCAAACCTATAATACCCCGATTAACGTCACCGGGGATGTTGAACTCACCGCCAATCGGATTCAGTTTACGGATGTGGTTTCCGGGACCACTCACCTCACCTTACAACCCTTCAACCCTGCCCAAGACATGGCGATCGGGGGACTGGGTACGGGAAATCCCAATATTTTCCAACTCACAGAGACCGATTTGGGATGGTTGCAACCGGGGTTTGCCTCCCTCACGATTGGCCGGAGTAACAGTAGCGGGATTGCCACAGTTACCCATTCTCTCACCTTTAACGACCCCTTGCTGATTAGAACTCCCGAGGGTGCCGGTTCCATTTCCGCCCCGGATGGGATTGTGGGAAATGCTGCGATCGCCCTGGATGCCGGGACCCATATTATCACCGGGGATATCATCGCCCCGGGCGGAATTGGACTCAATGCCGGAGAACATATTACTACCGGACTCCTGAATGCCTCATCTGCTGGGGATGGCGGGGATATTACGGTTGTCGCCGGGGACAATATTACCCCACTCAATATAACCGCCCTGGGCAGTTCCGGGACCGGAGGTGCGATCGCTCTCACTGCTGGCGGAATCATCACCCCAGAAGATGCAATCATCACCAACCGCAATGCGATTCACATTGAGGGAACCGTTATCTTGGATCGCCATACCACTGTTGATGCCGGAGGCGGTATCATTGAGATCATCGGCGAGATTGATGGCGGGCATAATTTAACCCTGCAAACCGCCACGGGTACAATCAACCTAGAGGGGAATATTGGAGAAACCACCCCCTTAACTCTCTTAACCACCGATACCCCCACCACCTTATCGGGAAATGCCACCGCCACCCTCCTCGACTTCGGGGATAGTTTAGTCTTAACGGGCAATCTCCGGTTACGGGGAGAAGAAATAGATTTTGGCGGTCCGGTTTCCGGGACAGGTGACCTCACTTTAGAACCCTTCACCGCGAATCAACCCATCGCCCTGGGGTATGCAGAGAATCATACCCCCGCTTTAGACTTGACCTTAACGGAATTAAATCAATTGCAAAATGGATTTAATTCGCTTACCATTGGCCGGACTGATGGGACTGGACCGATTGATTTGAATCAAGTGGCAATCAGCGACCCTCTGACCGTGCGATCGCAGACGGGAATGATTAATCTGCATAATACCGTCCGAGGCACGGATAACGCTTCTGTGACCTTTTCGACCACCAGAGAAATTCAAATTCTCAATCCTGTCACCGTAGAAACAACGAACGGAGACATTACCTTTGATGGGACTGTCAACGGCCATCAAGATTTAACCGTAACTGCCGGGAACAGCAGCATTAATTTTAATTCCAGCATTGGGGCCGTCACTTCTTTAAATGATATTACATTAACCGCTGATGACATTAATTTTGGAGGGACAATTCGGGGAGAAGGAAATTTGGTTTTGCAACCTTTTACTCCCAGTTTAGATATCAAACTGGGGGGGATTAATCCGGACAAGAATTCCGCATTAACCCTGAGTACAACGGAACTGGATTTATTACAAACCGGGTTTAATTCCATCACCATCGGACGGACAGACGGGACCGGAACCACAACCTTAGAAGCAGGTCGGGCCGAGGTGGAATTTAGAGATTCGCTGATTTTGCGAGGGAATACCGTAGAACTCGCCGGTGGAATTCGGGGTGAAAATGATTCCTCAATTACCTTTGAAGGCAACAGCATTATCCTGGAGGATAATACAGCAGTGGAAACGGGCCAGGGAGATATTACTTTTGCCGGGACCTTGCATGGCGATCGCGCCTTAACCCTGAATGCCGAAAATGGGACAGTTCGCTTACAAACTGCTAATTTAGCGGAACTGAATGCCACAGCAGTTGAAACGATTCTGGATGGGGATATTGTCACCACCCAGAGTAATGGGATTACCCTTCAAAGCGGCAATATTCAACTGAATCGAGATATTACCCTGGATACCTCCGCAGCAAATGGACCGATTAACCTTGGGGGAACGGTGAATGGTTCCCAGCAGTTGACCTTAAATAGCGGTACAGGTAACTTGGAAATTGTCAAGGCGATCGGGAATATAATTCCCCTGATTGGGTTAGAAATTCAGGCCGGGAATATTACGGTAGATGCACCGATCGCCGTAGAATTGGGCGGGATGACCATTGATGCCACGGGAACCGTTCGCCTCAACCGCCCGATCGCCACCGAGGGCAATACCCAAGTCACCGCCGTGGGGAATATCACCACCCGGGATCTCACTGCGGGCAACATTACCCTAGAGAGTACATCCGGAACTGTCGCCGTCGGACCCTTAGTGACCCGGGGAGACAATGGCGGGGCGATCGCCTTGAGTGCCAATACCGGCATCACTGGGGGAAACATTAATAGTAGCGCCAACCTCGGAACTGGGGGAAATCTCACCGTTAATACCACTACCGGGAATATTACCCTGGGAAATATCAATACATCCGGGGTTACTGCCGGGGGTGCAGTGAGCATTGAAACCGGGAATAATATCACAATTGGGTCCGTGAATAGTGGTGCAACTGCGGGAAATGGGGGGAACATTGCCTTAACCGGAGGCAATGGCACTCTGGCACCGGGAATCATTACCTCGGGAGACTTGAATGCTTCTGGCACATTGGATGGAGGCAGCATTCAAATCCTTGCTGAAACCTCCATCTTTGCCGGGGCGATCGCCGCCACAGGAACGGTAGGGGCCGGGGGGAATGTCACCCTCGACCCGAAAGGGGATATCGAAGTGAGTTGGATTAATACGCAAGGGGGCACAATCGGCGGCACCGTTGATATCACTACCGGCAGCAATTTCCGCGCTACGGGGACATTTACTGCTGCCAATGGACAAGCGGCGAGTATTTCCACTATCGGAGGGACCGGGAGTGGTGCGATTATTATTCGTCATGGCGGCGATGGGATTGTTCCGTTTATCGTGGGAGATGCCCGCATCAATGGGACTGCCGATGCCTTGACGACGGGGACCAGTGAGATCAGGAATGACTCGTTTTTATACACCTTTACCCAAGGCAATATCGGGATTTACTCGGTTCCCGAACCCACACCCGCGCCAACTCCAGCGCCAACACCAGCGCCGGTAGAATCCTCTACGCCAACACCCGCGCCAACTCCAGCGCCAACACCAGCGCCGGTAGAATCCTCTACGCCAACTCCAGCGCCAACTCCAGCGCCGGTAGAATCCTCTACGCCAACTCCAGCGCCAACTCCAGCGCCGGTAGAATCCTCTGCACCAACACCAACACCGACACCCGCGCCGGTAGCAACACCGGCACCCACACCAACACCAACACCCGCGCCGGTAGCATCCTCTACCCCGGTACCGATTCAATCACCACCGGAGGCATCCCGACCCCTGCCTACACCACAACCCGCAGGAAATATTCCCCGGGTCGCGATCGCCCCGATATCCCCGATGGAATTACCGCCCAGTGAGCAATCCCTAGACCCGGGACCGGATCAAGTCATCGGTCCGGAAAGTGAGCGATCGCCAATTTGGGTCACTCCAAAACCCAGCGAGTCCACAGAATTGCCCCCGATATCTCCAAGTGAGGGGGTAACGGAACCCATCGAGACAACTGCGGGGGAATTCCTCGCCAATCCGGGGGGAGAACTGCCTGCGATCGCACCGGATACCGACAACCTACTATTATTGGAATTGCCAGCGGGAGTCACCGAGACTTTGCCGGAACCCTTATCCCAAGCAAGCGGGGAGACTGTGCCAGAATCGGGACAAGGGGCGATCGCACCCTTATCCGAACCCCTCACTTCCGGTACAACGGGCGATCGGGTTTCTGTCTCTCCCCTCAACTACTCCGGTGGAGAACCCTTAGAACCCCTCGGCGATCCGGGATGGATTTTTAATGAAATTTTGAGCATTGATAGTTCAATTTGGTATCAATGGGCAGTCCGCGAAAATTCCAACTTATCGGATACCGAAATTGCCCAAGGGAAGAAAATGCTGGAATCCCTCAAACAAATGAAATCTACCCTGGGGAACCTCATTCCTAATGCTAATCTCAGGGAGCTATTTCTGATTCCTCATCAACAGGAAAACCACTCTATCAGTTCCAGGGTAATGGGGGCGTATCCCCCTGCTCAACCCTTTCTGGAGGGGGAAAAAGCCGAACAGATAATCTCGCGCCTAGAACTGGCATTTGCTAATCAGAATCCCGAAGAACTGATCTGGGCGATCGAAGAGTCTCGGAATCAAGAATTCCAAGACTATCTCGGCATTACTGCCAATTTACCCTCCCAACATTTAACCCTGGGTAGTTTCCAAGCAACCTTGAAAAACTTAAAGGCGCAAACCGGAAAACAGGCCGCCATTCTTTATGTCATTTCCCGGGGCGATCGCTTGGAAATCATCTTAGTCCCCCCGGTTGGTAGTCCCATTCGCAAGACCATTTTGGAAGCGACTCCGGAAGTCTTGTTTCCCGTCGTCAATGAATTTAGATGGGAAATTACCGACCCCAGACGAAAAAATATGAATAACTATTTGGCCTCGGGAAAACAATTGTATGACTGGATAATTGGACCCGTGGCTGAAGAATTAAAAAACCTGGAAATTGATACTCTCCTATTTTCTTTAGATCCGGGATTACGCAGTTTACCCGTTGCCGCATTGTTTGATGGGGAGCAATTTTTAATTGAACACTATAGTTTAAGTTTAATTCCTAGTTTTAGCCTAACTGCCCAGAGTTATATGCCCATCCAAAACTCTCCAGTTTTGGCAATGGGAGCCTCAAAATTCACCCAACATTCTCCTTTACCGGCAGTGCCCTTAGAGTTGACCCATATTGTGGAACAAACAGGGTCCCAACACTCATTTTTAAATGAAGAGTTTACCCTAGAAAATTTGGTGACATCTCATCAAAAAGACAACTTTAAAATTATTCATCTGGCGACTCATGCAGAATTTCAAACAGGCGATCGCACCAATTCTTATATTCAACTCTGGGACCGTCGGCTGAATTTAGATGAAATGACGACATTAGAGTTAGATATGCCGAAAGTGGAATTATTAGTGCTATCCGCTTGCCGAACGGCCCTCGGCGATCGCGAGGCGGAATTAGGGTTTGCGGGATTAGCGGTTCAAAGTGGCGTAAAAACGGCGATCGCCTCCCTGTGGTCTGTCAACGATGAAGCAACCTTGGGACTCATGACCGAATTATACCATCATCTTAACTTAGTTCCCCTAAAAGCCGATGCCCTGCGGCAAGCACAACTTGCCATGCTACGCGGGGAAGTGAGAATTGAATCCGATCGCCTGATCCACTCCCAAGGGGCGATCGAGCTTCCACCGGAATTGTCAGACGTCGGATCTTACCCCTTGTCCCATCCCTACTATTGGTCCGGATTTACCGCGATCGGCAGTCCCTGGTAAACCCCATCTTTAACATTAACCCCTAAATGTAGAGGCGATTCGCGAATCGCCTCTACATTTAAGGTAGATTCTCAAAATCGGCGTAAGGAGAAGGAGTTCCTCCGGTCCCCTCCCCTTAGCAAGGGGAGGGTTAGGGTGGGGTTCCGGGTTCCCTCCCCAAGACACAGGGGAAGGAACCCCAAAAGTGCACTTAAATTTGAGGCAAATCCCCCTAAACTTAAAAGACCTACTCTTGTAAGACCCTCCCCTTGGTAAGGGGAAAGAACCCCACCCTAACCCTCCCCAAGACACAGGGGAGGGGACCGGAAGTGTACTTAAATTTGTCGTTCTCATCAGTCCACACTTATAGCAACTACAAAGAAGATGTCAAACCCTTACCTCTCACTTCATTTTTGAGTAAATAAGTGGTCATTTGACCTTTTCCCTTCACCTGAATCGGACCGCGTTTTTCTAATACAAACTTACCTTCTAAGCGCAAGTAAGTCGATTCCGTAACTTGAATTGCACCGGGAATCCCATGAGATTCCATGCGGGAGGCAATATTGACCGTATCCCCCCATAAATCATAAATAAACTTTTTCAACCCAATCACACCGGCAATTACGGGACCGCTATTAATGCCAATACGAATCGTAAAGGGTTCGCGAATTTTCGTGCTAAACTCAATCACTTCTTGCTGCATATCCAGGGCCATTCTAGCAATCGCTTCCGCATGATCTTCCCGGGGTAACGGCAATCCCCCCACCACCATATAAGCATCGCCAATGGTCTTAATTTTTTCTAACCCATGTCGTTCCGCCAGTAAGTCAAAGGTTGAAAAAATATCATTGAGTAAATGAACTAACTCCGTCGGCGAAACCCGAGATGCTAACTTCGTAAACCCCACAATATCGGCAAATAATACCGTTGCTTCGGAAAATCCATCGGCAATCGTGCCTTGTTCCTGTTTCAGTCGAGTCGCAATTGCCTCGGGTAAAATATTTAATAACAACCGTTCCGACTTTTCTTGCTCATTCCTTAACGCAATTTCCGCTTGTTTGCGTTCCGTAATATCTCGGCAAAGGGCTAACAACAATTTGCGGTTTCCCGCCTCTAATAATCCGACCCGCACATCCACGGGAAAGGTACTCCCATCCTGGCGACGATGCACCCCTTCTAAAGCAATGGGAACCCCGCGAATCATCTCCCGCCAGCGTTGTTTGAGGGTGGCAAAGGGTAACTTTTGTTCAATATCTGCCATTGAGCGATCGAGCAATTCCTGACGACTATATCCTAAACTGTCACAAACTGCATGATTGACCTCAATAATTTGCCCCTCTAAATCATGGATAATAAACCCATCTGCCGCCTGTTCCATCACCGACCGAAATCGTTCTTCACTGTCTCGGAGTGCCGCTTGTGCTTGTTTGCGTTCGGTAATATCTCGAATCGCCGCCACGCGCAATTCTCGCCCTTCATAGGGAAGTGCACGCCCTTCTATTTCAATGGGAAAGCGAGTACCATCTTGTTTTAATCCGGTAACTTCGTAGGGTTTTTCATACCCCGTTACGATATGTTTTAGGAGCAAATCCCGATGTTCGGGGACAACCAAACTTAACCCATTGCGATCGATTAAATCCGAGAGGGAATAGCCAAACATCTTGACACAGGTTTGGTTGACATCGATAATCTTTCCCTGCTCATGAACAATAATGGCTTCTAAGGTTGCCCCGGATAACCGGCGAAACCGTTCCTCACTTTCTTCTAAGGCTTTTTGAGCTTGTTTGCGATGGGTAATATCTCGAAAGGTTCCGGTATAAAAGGCGGTGTCTCGGAACTTGGCTTCTGTAATGGAAACCTCCAGGGGAAATTTAGAGCCATCAGCGCGAATTCCCACGAGTTCATGAGGATGTCCCGAGGCGACAATTTCCGATAAAAGTTCTTCGATTTTGAGGTGTTTGTCCGGTTGCCAATATAAAATATCTAGGCCAAATTCAATCAATTGAGGGAGGGACATTCCCAATAAGATAGATTTTTGATAGCCAAAAATCACTTCTGCCCGAGGATTAACGCTCATGATTTGAAAATTCAAGGCGTTAAAGGTAGCGATCGCATCGGTAGCGGTTCTAACGATCGCATCCGTCCGCGTCACCGCCTCTTCTAGGGCATTCATCACCTGATTATAGCGATCGGCAATTTGACCCACCTCCGTAAACGGTTCCACCGGCACTCGCAAAGTTAGGTCCTGGGTTTTCGCCTGGGAATCCATCACCCGAAACAGATCCAAAATCTCCGTTTTCGCACGATGTTCCGATACATTCAATCCAATATACTCATCCGCTTCCGAGACTCGCAACGGGGAAAATCGATTCACCACCGAGAGGAACAAGAAAGCAATCCCAAAGGCGAGAATAAAACAACTCACAATCCCTAAAACCTGGACTCCCAACTGTTCGAGGCGATTTAACCCCGTTCCCAACAGTTCCGGGTCCCCAAATAAGGCCACCGCTAAGGTTCCCCAAATGCCGCCGCCGAGATGCACAGGGACCGCACCCACCGCATCATCCAACTGGAATCGGATTAACAGGGACTCGACTGCGATCGCCACCAACCCCGCGATCGCCCCAATCGTCACCGCTGAAATGGCCGTTACCCCATGACAACAGGCGGTAATCGCCACCAACCCCGCCAGGGACCCATTAATCAGCCGGTCTACCTCGGGAATCTCCCGGGACCACCACCCCGTAATCAAAGCAGTCATCATTCCCGCAACCCCCGCCAGGACCGTATTCACAATAATCCGGGCCACATCTTCATTTAAAGCGAGGGTACTGCCGCCATTAAACCCAAACCAACCCAACCACAAAATTAACGCCCCCAGCACCGAAATCGGCAGGTTAGAACCGTGGATTTTTTCCGCCTTCCCGAACTTGGGAAACCGACCCGCCCGCGCCCCAACAATGGGTAAACTGGCTAAAGAAACCCAACCCCCCAGACTGTGCACCACCGTAGAACCGGCGAAATCCACAAACCCCAGTTTTCCTAACCATCCCATCAGCGCCCCGTGATTGACCCCATTCCAGGCCCAATGTCCAAAAATTGGATAAATGAGGCCAGAAATTAGGCAAGCAATTAACAGGTAAGACCCAAATTTCATCCGTTCAGCGACGGCACCAGAGACAATGGTGGTGGCGGTGCCACAAAACATCGCTTGGAATAAAAAGAAGGCCAAATCAAAGGCCGGTAAATCGGTTTTTAAAAAGAATCCGCTACCGCCAATCCAGCCTTGGAAGGACGTTCCAAACATTAGGGCAAATCCAAAGGCCCAATATAATGCCACGGAACAGCCGAAGTCGGTAAAGTTTTTAACCGCAACGTTAATACTATTTTTAGAACGAGTCAGTCCCGATTCCAGACACATAAATCCCGCTTGCATCAAGAAGACCAAGCCGGAGCATAATAAAACCCAGAGAATGTCAATGGTCAGATAGGTGGGTTGAGCCGGGGCTCCGTTTTCTCCCTCCTCAAACCGAGATTCATCGCTGCGGGTAATGGCGGTGATGGGTTCCGGGGTTCCCCCTCCAGGGGGTAGGGCTGTTTCATTCTAACAAAACATAGAGGGAGTAACGACCGTAAAATCAATAGCTAGAGCGAGAATGAAG
>JAMXFF010000068.1:0-15458 GCA_025370845.1 Laspinema palackyanum D2a
TCATGATAGATTCGGATGGTTAAGATGAGTCAGTTCTCCTATGTATTGTACCTCATGAGTCCGGGAACCGCTATATAGCTTTCAGTAGTTGCGCGAACCGGCCAGAAAGGGTGAAAGCCTCAATGCCTTGTTTAGCAAAGATTGTAGCCCCAAATTTTGCATCGTAACTTCGCGATAGGCTATAATCGGGCTTGCAGCAACGGGTTTATCCCGTTGACCCTAAAGAATCTCAAGCATTCCCCCTTGAACACAACTGCATAAAGTAATGGTCAAAAAAGAAGACACATCCGACCCACGCGATTATGGCATCCTGTATCGCCTAGACTTAGAGCAACTTAGATCGTTTGCGGCTCAATATAAGGTCAAAGGCTGTCAAACTATGAGTAAATCCGAGATAGTGGAAGCAATTAAGGAACTGAGCCGCATCAACGACGAACAACACCGAAAATCAAAGCGCTCACGCCGTAAATAATTTTCAGGATTTATGGGCGCTCACGAGTGATAGTCACTACCCCTAATTAGATTTGGGTCTTGGGTTGCGACAGCCTAACGGCATAGCTGCGCTTATCGCACGGTTGGTCAATCTCTTGTTCAGATTGGTTTCTGTGCTTGGGATGCGATAGCCTACGGCATAGCTAGCGCTTACCGCACTGTGGGTTAATTCCATCAGGCAGAATGGCTCCCGCTCCTGGGAATACGATTGCCTCAACTCGAACCCTACCCGCTCCCTCAGCCCAAACTGAAATCGTTTTCACTTTGGCTATCAAGGGGTAAATGCTTGCAATCTAAAAGAACTAATCTGGCATTAGAAGTTACGATTCTTGTTCTTTTGACTCCCAGTAAAATAAGAATAAAACAGTAGTTAGAATTACATTGATTCCGAGTTGTAGGAGACACTCATAAATAACATCTAGGACAAAAATTCCACTTCCGGACTCTGAGACGATCAGGGAAAATAATAACGAGATGAAAGTTGAAGCCAGCAATACCAAAGAAAAACTAACAATCAGAGTCCCTAAAAGTTTTCCTCGTTTTCCTTCTGTAAGTTGGGCACTATATTTTCGAGCTTGACTCCCCTCCATCCGGTCTAAGGTCACAACGATATCCGTTAGAGCATACCGCAACGCTAAAATAATTCCTGGCACAACGAGAAGCAGAAAGCCCCCTAGAACAATGAGTCCAGTACCAATACGAGTACCCACTAGCTTAAAACTTCTTCTAGCCGCATGAGCCATGCAATCACCGTAGCTGGGCATCGCGTCTTGCTTGATTTGAGCTAGAGCATAAATTAAAGCGCCTATGCAGAATGGGCCAAATATGGTTTCAATTAAACCTTGAACTCGGTACTCTTTAACGAACATTTGCATTTCATCGCCTCCAGTCATTTCCGGAAAGACATACCAGCGCAGGTAAACTATCAAGATTGAAGCGGGTAGCCATACCGTGAGAACAATCATGCTAAACAGCATCCAGTTCTGCATAAATAAGCCAAGCGATTTGCTAAATTTTTCCCACATAGTTGAAAAGTCACCCCTCGATAATTTCTATATTTTGAACGAGTTAAATATTCTAAGACTTCGCTACCTAATCGTTTTCATGAAAGATTGTGCTTAACAATCCAATCAACTGTTATAATTACCTAACGACTAGATGCGAGCGAGCTTTTTCTGGAAAACTTGCAGTGCAGCCAAATTTACCCAAGACTGGCATGGTTGTTCTGATGGGTCAGTGACTCAAGTCAGCCCTAGATGCGATCGCCGTTACAACTACAACCCAGGCGACTAGCGGTCATGGGGCTTGTCTGGTTGGCAATCTAAACACGAGAATGTTAGATAATGGAGACGGCGCAAACCCCAGAAATTTCGTCCACTCCTTGCTATCTAACAACCGAGCTACGCAGATGTCAAACTCCAGATACTCCGAAGATTGGCAAGCAATCGCCACCGCCGTCAAGGAACAAGCCAGATGGCGCTGTGCAAAGTGCGATCGGCAATGTCTGCGCCCTGATGACGATATAACGGGTCTGACCAAATCCGAACGGACCAAAATCACTCTGACGGTTCACCACCATAACCGGATGCCCGAGGACAACCGCGCCGAAAATTTGATTGCACTCTGCACAACCTGCCATCTGGCTTGTCACACCCGCCAACAGTCGAATATTCCGCCCGGTCAGCTATCGTTTGAGTTTTAGGGGATTGCAAAATATAAATCCTCCAAACGTTCATAGTGACTCCGTTACTGAGTCATCTTTAAAGAAACCCCTGAAGGGGGGACGTTGAACCTTTTGCTGGTTTTATTTTTTGGAGTTCCCTTAGACAAAAGGTAAGCATTCAGGTCGTCATGATTTGGCTGCAAGCCTGATTTAGCAAGGGTTCTAGCCATTTCTACCTACTTATCCATTCTCAACAAGAAAATCCAAAGCCCTTATTTTTTCTTGCTTCTTGAGAATGAACTGTTAGTTTAAACGTCACCTGAATTTTGAAAGCCTTGCTATGAGTGTGTTTCAAACCCCTAAATAGTTACGCACTGATACTTTCCTAAAGTAGCTTGATAGGCTCTATCTTGCCTTTTAATAAAATAAAAATAATACACCCTGCGAGGTTTTACAAGAAATATAAACGATACCACCGCTAGATTAGCTGTGGTATTAATTGAATTCTAAAAGCTTTAGTGCGAGCATCTTACTTGCTATTTTTGTTACAACCGGCTTAGGATTTCTATAGAACAATATTTAAGAGGATTATCACTTTAAAAAGGTCTTGAGATCCATGCAATGGATTTGCGAATTCCTTGTACCCCTCCGCTAAATCGAAAATTATAGGGCGGGACTTATCACTACCCAAACCCCTCACCCGTTAATTTTTTGTAGCAGCAAAGAAAAAATCGGTATAATAAAAAGCGCGGGCCGAGGTGACTCCAACCACCTCGGCCCTAGTCAACCCCTGACAAGAACCAGGAGCCAACTTTTTATGCTTTACAAACAGAATAGCATTTCTCGTGCAATTTCGCCAGTGTTGGGAGAAAATTCTTCCTTCGACATCCGCAGATTCCTCGGAACTCTAACTCCCGCAAAGGGCAAAAACCGTTACTACTGCCCGGTTTGCAAGAGCAACAACTTGACCGTTAACCTGAAAAATGGCGCTTATAGCTGTTGGTCCGGCTGTGAATCTCGCGACATCCGGCAGGCAGTGGCCCCCTGGCAAACTAAGATTTTGGCCCCAGTCGTCCATCGCCATGACGCCCCAATGCCAGTGCGGATGCCCGAGGGAGAGCCGGTGGTTGTACGAGTCAATCCGGGAGAAGCACCCCAGCCGCAGAAAGCGAGTTTCTTGCCGAAGGGAGTGCCAGCCCACGCCACTGAAATTGTCTATCGCTACAGCAGCACCCAAGCGGTGTATCGGTTTGAGTGGGAAGAATCTAGCAAACCAAAACCCCGCAAAACTTTCCGGCAATGCCATTTGAATGAGGATGGGTTGCCGGTTTGGAGCAAAGGGGAAAAATCCTGGAAAGCCTATCGCGAGGAAGAAGCGTTCCAAGCGATTGCATCAGTCAATAGTGGATTTCCGGTGCTGTTGCTGGTTGAAGGCGAAGGCTGTGTGGAGATTGCCCGGAGTCTTGGGTTAGCGGCGGTCACCCTTCAAGGCAGCGCCTGGACCGAAGTCGAACTCGAAAGTTTCCTGCGGCGGGTGCAAGAGGTCAACGAGAATGCAGCCATCGCCATCTTGCCGGACAACGATGCAGCGGGACTCAGCAAAGCCGCCAAAGTCGTAACCGCAGCCTCACGGCAAAAAGTGCCATGTATCCACTTGGACCCGTTGGCAATTTGCCCTGACCTGCCGAATAAAGGCGACATACGCGAGATGGTGGCCTTGATGGGAGCGGAATTGGTCCCCAAACTAGAAGCCGAACTCAAGGAAGCTGCCAGCCGACCCGTTGCCGAACCTGTTGATGCTGGACAGTCAGTCGAAATCACGCAAAAAGCCCTGGAATCGCTCTATGGTGACAAACCCGGGATTTGTGTCGAAGACAAACTCTATTGCTGGGTGGGAACCCACTATGAACTTTCCACGGACACCAAAGAATTGAGTCGAATTCGCCAATTCTGCAACAACTATCCGGTGATACAGAAAAACGGGTCAATTCGCTTCCCTTACGCCTATCCGCGCAAAGTGGCTGAGATTCTCGAATGGGTGAAGCTCTCGGTGGGCATCGACTCCTCCGAAACGAACCCGCCCGGACTCAACTGCACCAATGGCGTACTCGAACTGCTTTGGAATGGGTCGCAGCCATCTTGGAAGCTGGTGCAGCATGACCCAAATACGCACCTTTATTTGTATGCACCCCAAGTTGAGTACAAGCCGGATGCGGACCCGACCGATTGCGATCGCCTACTTGAAGCCCTAGCCCCTGCCCAGCGAGTTGTCTTCCTCAAAACCATTGCAGCTTCCCTAGATTTGGAGACCGTGCGATCGCATCGGGGTCGCGAGGTCAAGGCATTGCTACTAAAAGGGAACGGCAGCAACGGCAAGGATTCCTTGCGCGAGGTGGTCTCGCTACTCTATGGGGGTCAAGGTTTGACGAGTGTGGGCTTTGGTGATTTTGCCCAGGCCGATAACGGTCGGAAGTTCCCGGTGGCCGCCATCGAACGGTCCCGAGTCAACTGGCCCTCGGAGAATGCGGATAAGGTGAAGTTGGACCGGCTCCAAAGTTTGAAGATTGCCATCACCGGGGATAACTCGTTTGCGATCGAACGCAAGGGCCAGGACGAGTATCAAATTGCTCCGAAGTGCGTTCACCTGTTCAATGTGAACGACTCACCCCGACTCACCGCTGCCTTGGATGCCATCCAGACTCGGTATGCGGTCATCGCGTTTAACAAAACATTCAAGACCAACCCAGACATCACCAAGAACGAGCTCGCTGCAGACCCGCGCTTTAAGTATCATCCCGAGTTTGTCCGGGAAAGTGTGGCCCCGGCGTTCTTAAACCGGGTCCTAGAATCCTTGGTTGCGTTGATGCAAGAGGGTATCGATTATCAAGCCTGTGCCGAAGCCCTAGAAGCGATTCAATGCGAATCTAGCCACCTCTGGCAGTTTGCGAAAGATGTGGGCCTAGTTTTCTGCAAAGGGTCCAAACTGTACGCCGGTGAAATCTGGGAGGCGCTGAAACAGTGGTATCTGGAGAACGGGACCCTGGAAAGCGAGGTCACCGACAAGGGCAAGGAAAAGTTCCTGTGGTACGACCTACCTAGCCACTTCGACAAGCTCTGCAAAGCCGTCAACCAGGTCCCCGCTCGAATCATGAGTATCTTCACCAATGCCAAGAAGGGCCGCGATGAAGGGGGAACCTACCTGATGGATTTGGCATTCGCTGACGCAAACTGCGTCAGTCCTGACGCAATGCCTGACGCTGGAACTCCCACCCAGAGCCAGACTGACGCAACTGACGCAATTTTGCCAACTGTTGAACAAAAAGATAATCCCTCTACCTGCATCGTTGATGTAATGGCAACTGAAAAATCGATTGAAGAAATTGACCTTATTGCGTCAGTTCCTTGCCAGCAAAGCGATACAGCGTCAGCAACTGTGTCAGCAACTGCGTCAGCCACCCCCGTAACTGCGTCAGCCGAGCCAATTGCGTCCCCCACGGAACAAGATATTAAAGAGTGTGCCGAATGGTTGGCCCTTGCTGATAATCCGGATACCTTCCTTGAGATTCGCAATCTGTTCTCCGAGATTTACCAAGACTATTTTGAGCAGTTCTTCCAGTCTGCCTGGTCCCTGCTGTCAGAATCGGAACGGGTCCGGTTGAGGGGGTTCATGGCTTGACATAGCTGGCTGATAACTGAATAGGAACTTGTTGGGGGGTTTTTCTTAGATGCGATAAGCCCCAAGGGGATGGCTGTGCTTATTTCAACGGTGGCCGCAAAGCTAAAGTGCCAGTTCTGGCAGTTTGAGAGATGCGATCGCCGCTGGACCAAGCAGATAAGTCTCAGTTCTGACAGTTTGCGTGCTGGCGATTGGTCGAGTCGAGTTTGAGATAAGTCTCACCTCTGACAGTTTGGAGAACCGATTGCCGGTTGGACCAATCAGATAAGTGCCGCCGCTGACAGTTTGGGACGAGGCGATTCCCTATGGGATAGCTGTGCTGTGCGGCAACTGAACCAACCCGATAAGTGTCGATCACCATCAATAACAATCGATGAACAACCAAGGAACCGGGCGGATACAGGAGCGATTTAACCCAGTTTCTGTTAACCATTTTTGCCAAAGTGTCAAAAAATCGGTGCAGAAACCGGGGCATTTTTATGCTCCTGTACCCCTTAATCTAATCGGAATATGGGAGCGGCATTAACCCCGGGCATACCGGGGATGGGATTCCGAATTAGAGCGGTCGCAGACTCTTTCAGCTTGAACATTCCGCCCACCGCAGGGATTAATTCTTTGGGATTTCCATCAAAAGCCTTTTCAAGATCCCCTAGGAATTGGCGGTAATCCGCATAGAATTTTTTAGCTGCGGGATAGATTTCTGAGTCTTCGGGGTAATCACTCAGGTGGGGATTGGACTTCATTGGATACACGGCATCCCAATCTACCGTAAATTTTTCCCCGGTGGGATGATCGGGACGATCCGAATTTTCCGGATCATCCTTGTCAATCACATAGTATTGTCCTAGTTTGATTTGTTGAAAGCGATAGTAATGGCCCAGTTCTCGTTCGGAATCATAAATCGTCCCACCTTCTGCGCCTTCACCCTGCTCTTGAATGAGTTTTATAGCCCGAATGGCTGAACGCAAATCGGTCACGGGGATAATATCTACACCACCGTTGTAGTAGTATTCCGGCGTAATTTGTCGGCTGGGGTCGCCACAAAATAGGGCATCTCCCATTTCTTTATGGAGTCCATAGAGGCCACGAATAATCTCTGCATAGAATAATCCGATGCTGTAGAACGTATCGGACGGCTTACCATCCAGAATGGTCAGAAAGTTATACTGTTCTTGAACGGGTCGAGAAACGACTAAGGGTTTATCATCTTCGACTTCTTCGGCCCGCTCAATCTTCATAAATGTGTCGATTGTCTCGGGGGAAAATTTATTCAATCCGACTTTAAAATCAATTGCGTCCGTGGGGAGATAGGTCGGATAAGGCTGAACAAAATCCGGATCGGTCAGAGTCTTTTTCATCTTTCCGCCCACCGCATTATAAAGATTGGCGATCAGGGTCAGATGGAGCATTTCCTCTACCGCAACTGCCCGGATAATATGAAACGACTCTAAATTTTTTCCGGGGTGCATGGAATAGAGTGCGGTAATGTAAGGGGGAATCGTTGCGTGTTCTAGCACTAGCGCTAGTTTGAGATAGTAATGCAACTCATCTACCGTTGTAATCAGTTTCAACTTGTCGTTTATGGGCATAATACATCGGGGGTGAATGTGTTCGGGATTTCGACAGGAAGACGATGTAAACGGCACCAATTGGCGTTTACATCTTTCAGCATTTCTTCCGATGCAATAAAACTGAAGACGGCGACTGGTTGATTGACAAAAGTTAGAAATGAGGGCTGAAAAATTTGCAATCAGAAATTTTCAGCGATAGAGTTGGAATCTGGGGAGTCAGCGTTCTAAGTTTAGATACTACTCAAAAGCCAGAACGCCGTGAATAAAAGCTCCCCCCTCTATAATGCCTTGCACCGTTGGTTACGTCAATCGTTTCCCTGATTCCTTTGAACTCATCTGACAATATGCCTGTGAATGGTGATATCCTTGTTCCAACGCAACGAAGTCAGTGCTTTTCGACCTTAAATACTGGATTTGACAAGGGTAGAACTAAACGGCAGGCGGATTACCTACGGCATAGCTTCGTCAATGCACAGATTGCGCCAACGCTTACCCGCTATCAAGCTGGTCCGGTGGCAAATTCATCATCAATTATCACAATCAGTAGAAGCAGAAATTCGCCAAAAGAAGGAGCAAGAGCGCGAGAAAGAACTAGCAGAAATCCGCGCTGATTTCCAAGGCAAAAAACGGTACGGCGAGTCTAAGTTCCAGCCTGGGGACCGTGTAGTTTGCTTGATAGAAGGCTGGCCCTATACCGGCACAATTGGACAGGTAGAACGAGCGCTGAACACCAAAACAGTTTATGTTCGATTCCCTGATGGTTATGTGACCATTCAAGGGGACGATAAGTTTGCATTGCAGTCGGATGGCTCAGATGATGCAGTTTGAGGGACTTGTCTGGTTCCGACCCAATCCCCAGAACTATCCCAGTCAATGCTCTGGCTGAGTCGGTGGTAGTCCGGTAGCGATCGCATCAAGGTCTGACAACTCTGGGTTACACTGCGCCCGTGGTGAATTTGGCTTGAGATGCGCTCGCTACCGTTGGAAACCTTCTTGTTGGGTTTCGGGGAGTCGCACTGGGTCGGTCCCCGGCGAAATTGCATTACCAAGGAATTCTCGGTGACTGCCTAAAACTGACTGAAAAATTCCGTAATTCCACCAGTTGACAAAGTTGTGCCTGTTTTGTTCAAATTTTCGCGGCTACAAAACAATAGATTACGATTAGTGAAGTTATACACAAAACAGACACCAACGGTCAGTTAATAGAGTTTAATAATGACAAATTTAGTGGTTTTTGCCTCATCCATTCCGAGGCAATTATCAGCTTACGAATAAATTCAGGTTGTGGTGTGGCGACGGCGCTGCAAACAGTGAGCCAGTTAAGGAGGGTGTCATGGCTGCGATTGTTCCCGATGCTGTCCCGGCAAAGGCTAGTCAGGGCGAGAAAAAAGTTTTCAAGCTGCTCCGAGATGAACTGCCCGATGATTTTTTAGTCTACTACGAGCCGAGCGTGAATGGCCTATATCCCGATTTTGTGGTGGTCGGTCCTACGTTTGGGGTGCTAGTTTTGGAGGTCAAAGGCTGGAGTGCCAAGCAGATAGAAAGCGCGGACAACCAGTTCTTTCACATCAACCAAGGGGAGCAAATTGAACGGTGTCAGTCTCCACTTCGCCAAGGAAAAGGCTATTTAGATGCGTTGCTGCATCAACTCAAAGGCTATTCGATTCTCTGCCAGGATGAGGGGCAACATCAAGGCAAACTGACATTCCCCATCGGTGTGGGAGCCATCATGACGGGAATGACCGAAGCCGAAGCGCGGGAGTCTAATCTGTATTCCCTCCTCGAAAAGCCCCAGGTTTGCTATCGTGATGAGTTGCTAGATTGGGAAGAGTTAGGAGAGCGGGGACTCGTCAAGCGCTTAGAGCAATTCTTCACCCATCGGTTCAAGTTTTTAGGACTAGAAGAAGACCAGATTAGCACCATTCGCGGCATCATCCACCCCGAAGCCAAAATCCGGGAAGAACCCGCCAAACCCACCAGTGTTCCGGTAGGCCAACAGGTTTCCCCCAACGCCAAACTCATCCGCACCCTCGACCATAAACAAGAACAACTGGCCTTTTCGCTACAATCCGGGCATCGTTTATTTTCTGGGGTTGCTGGTTCTGGGAAAACGCTAATTCTGCTGAGTCGGGCCAAAATTGTCGCTAGTGAGTTGTTCGAGAAACGGGTGCTGCTGCTGTGTTTCAACATGACCTTGGCTTCTTGGTTGCGATCGCATATCGAACAGGACGACAACCCGACCTACCAAGAACGCATCGAGGTCATGCACTTTCACGAATGGGCCAGGTCGATTCTAGGGGGGCTACCGAATCCCCAGGTCTACAAAGAAAATTACGACGACTTGCTGGGTGAGCGGCTCGTCAATATGTTAGAGCAAATGCCCCTCGAAAATAAATGGGACGCGGTGCTGATTGACGAGGCCCATACGTTCTCGCCCTCGTGGTTTCCCGCTTGCCGACTCGCACTCAAAGACCCAGAAGATGGCGACTTGCTTATCGTCTCCGACCGCTCCCAAAGTTTCTACAACCGCCAAAAATTCACCTGGAAATCTGTCGGCATCAACGCCCAAGGTCGGATGCGAAAACTCAACCAAAACTATCGCAACACCGAGCAGATTTTATCCGCCGCCTGGGAGATGATTCAATCGTTGTGCGAACAGGACGATGACGAGACCTTTCCGATTGTCGAGCCGAAAGCTGCACTCCGACACGGCCCACGTCCCACCCTGCATCTGATGGACAACCGGCAGGCGGAAGTCGAAGGGGTACTTTTACAAACTCAGCAGCTAGTCGCTCAAGGGTATCAGCCCGAGGATATTGCCATCATCTATCGCTATCTCGGCCATAATGAGCAAGACTCCTTCACTTACCTGAGCGAACAACTGCAAACCTTGGAATTGGGATATTGCTGGATTACGAAAGGTGATGACGAAAAACGACATTACAGCGCCGCTCAACGGGGAGTGCGAATTGTCACAGTCAAGTCTGCCCTAGGGCTAGAGTTCAAGGTCGTGATTGTGTTGTGGGTGCAACAGTTTGGCGTGGGGGATGCGGTTGAGGCTAGACGGGAACTCTATGTGGCGATGACCCGCCCCCAAGATGTTCTGCACCTGTTTGGTTCAGGTAATTTCTATTTTCTGCAAGACTTGCAAACCTGTGAATGTTTAGATGTGGCATGAGCTTGCCAATACTCGAACGACTGAGAAATAACGGAATAACTTTATGATTTACGCCATGAAAAAACTATTTTTTCTAGTTCCTTTGCTACTCCTGACAATTTCTTCTTGCGGCACCATTCCTGAACCTGGCCCACCTGTGGACACAATTGTTAACACAATAAATTCAGCGATTCGTAGGCTTGAGAGTAATTCAGAAAGCTGGCAAAAGGTGTTAGAAGAAACACGAGATAAACTGATAAAGGAAGGTCAATCAACTATAGCTACTGAAGTCTCTAATGTTCTGACCCGTGCAACGAGTGCTATTGGAATTGAAGCAAAATGCTATACTGATTTTTTGCGGGATAGAACCAAAGAAGACTTAATTAGGCTTAGGGCAAAACTTACAAAAGAGAATTTTGAGTTAACACCTGTATTTTGTAACCCGACTCCTAGCTCAATTGATATGAATCTTCCGCCTGAGCGTCGTCCAATAATTGAGATTGCCGGATATAACCTAACGAAAAATTCAGTCCGAGTTTTTTTAGTCAATGAGCAAGGTTATAAGTTGGATGTCAGCAATACCCTAGATAACCCTACTCATTATTTGTTGACAGTCAACCTAAGCCGAGTTCCATTAGGTAAGGATAGCGAGCGATTTGTTTTTGAGTTTCCAAGTCAAGAAGAACAGAGTATTGCTATCATTAAAGAATCTGCCAAACCACCGAAGGAAGAATTTAGTTCAAGTCGTATCCGTATTACGGGTACTATTAATATGAACGATGATGAATACGTTGTTTCAGACCAGAATAAAGACATAACTGTAGATACTTATGTAGATGTCTCAAGTGGTGGAAATACAGCTTATCGCTGGGAGGACTGTGTTGGAGGAGAAGTTCAAGGGTACTTAGATGTTCAAATGCAGTTAGATAAGCAAACAGGTGTTCTTGCCCTTCAGGGAACTGCTAAATATTATGAAGGGACGCGCTGTGGTCCAACAAATCTCCGCAAAATTCATCCTTTTGACCTGAAAGTTTCCCCGGGTAAAGGTGAAGTCTTTCAAGCAAAGCTTTCAGATAATGAAGGAGGAGTAACTTATAACCTAAAATTTACGAATGCAGCCCCAGAAAAGGCTATAAGAGCAGAGCGCGTTCCTCTGAATAGGTCTGAATAGATTTGAATCTTGACAGTTATCTGAACTCGCGCCGGTGCGATCGCCTCTAAACTTCCGGAACCGATACTTAGGGCTTGCTGAAAAAACGCGAAATTCTTATGGGACAAGGCTTTAAGAAGTATTGCCCGGACACAAAAGACAGGAAAAAGAGGTAAAATTGGAAATTGTTGTGCATCGGTGAAAGGAAAATGTATCGAAAATCACAAAACACCCTGGGGCCAGAAGAAGTTTTTGAACTTCCCTTTGAGGGGCAGCTGTCTGAAGAAAATCGGTGGATTGTTCTGTCGAAGCTAATTCCGTGGTCCGAATTTGAGGCAGAATATGCCCAGAATTTCTCAGAAGACATGGGAGCGCCAGCCAAAACTTTTCGGATGGCACTGGCCGCTTTAATCATTAAAGAAAAATTGGGAATAAGTGACCGGGAAACTGTTGAACAAATCCAGGAAAACCCATACTTACAGTATTTTATTGGAGGAAATAGCTATCAGAACGAAGCGCCCTTTGACGCTTCAACGATGGTTCATTTTCGGAAAAGAATTAGTCAGGTTCTGCTTCAAAAAATTAACCGAAGAATTGTTCAAAAAAGTCTAGGATTCAATCCGGAGGAACCCAGCACAAAAAAGTTAGAAGAAGCCCCCAAGCCAAAAGAAAATAGAGGTCGGCTATTAATGGATGCAACCGTTTCCCCTGCCGATATCAAATACCCCACGGATGTAGACCTATTAAATCAAGCGAGAAAAACTACCGAAAGCATCATAGACCTTTTGTATAAATCCCTGAAGGATAACTTAGACAAAAAACCGAGAACTTACAGAAAAAATGCCAGAAAAGATTATTTAAAATTTTCTAAAAATAGAAAGCCCTCGGGAAAACAAAGGAGAGAATCCGTTAAAAAACAACTGCAATATATCAAACGGAATTTGGGACATATTGACAAGTTAATTGAGAAAGGAGCCAGCCTAGAACTCATGAGCAGAAGGCGATACAGGAATTTGTTAGTCTCGGCTGAAATTTATCGTCAACAGGATTTGATGTGGTCAAATAATCAAAAAAGAATCGACAATCGGATTGTCAGTTTAACACAACCTCATGTCCGTCCAATCGTCCGAGGTAAAGCAGGAAGTCCTACGGAATTCGGAGCGAAGTTATCAGTTAGTTGTGTAGAAGGATATGTATTGCTCGAAAAAATTAGCTGGGAAAACTATAATGAAAGTGGAGATTTTATTAGTCAAGTAGAGGCGTACAAAGAATTGACAGGATGTTACCCAGAATCGGTTCACGCCGATAAAATTTATCGCACCAGAGTCAATCGAGCTTGGTGTAAAGAAAGAGGAATTAGACTCAGTGGTCCTCCATTAGGGAGACGTCCGGCCCAAGTCAGCCTTCAAGATAAAAAACAAGCCCAAGAAGATGAGCGCATTCGCAACGAAATTGAAGGGAAATTTGGACAGGGTAAAAGAAGATTCAGTCTGAATCGAGTTATGTCTAAACTATCTAATACCTCCGAAACTTCCATTACTCTTACGTTTTTAGTGCTCAACAGCAGTGAAACTGCTCAGGCAGTTTTACTGTCTTTTTTTGTGTCAATTTTTCCCAACTATTATAATTTTATCCAGAAGCATTAATTTTAGCTATGAATTGAAAAATCGAAGTAAAGCCCTATTTATGGGTGCAGCAAGAGGGGCCTCTTGTTCATTGGCCACCCCCTGCTTTTTATAACTTTTTCAGCAAACCCTACTTATCCAACAAGACCCCAGATGAGATCGCCTCCCGATAACTGTCACCTTCGACACTTATCCGACAAACCAACCGAAACCCGACAGGCGATCGCCCTTCCGAAACTGCCAGCCTTAACAGTTACTTGCGATCGCCCCCAACTTCACTCGGTCCCGCTCAACTCATCCGCAGCCTACGAAACTATCTGATTCGGCCAACTCATGTAGAGGAATCTAACCCAATCGCGCGGCCTGTGTTCCCGTCCAGAGCTGGGTCTTGTTCGTGTCCGGCAGCTTTCATCCCTCGCTGATATCCAGGGTGATCGCTAATCCGAGCCAACCACGCTTTGATGTTTGGCCGGTTGTCGATACCCAAGTCATAAAACGCCTTCATCGTGCCAAATGGAAAGTGCATCATGATGTCGGCGGCTGTGAACTCAGCACCGGCAAAGTAGTCCGCTTGCGATAGGCGATTTTCGACCATTTCCAGATGGCGATTGAGTCGTTGGCGCAAAACGGGGAGTAGTGGAGAATTACTATCGGGTCCCAGGGCCGTCCCTGTAATCCAGCTTACGATACTCCAACTCACCAAGCTGGCATTCGCGTAGTGGAACCAGTACAGGTAATCGGGATATTGAGGTGATGCGACGGGAACTGCCAGCCGCCCTTCTCCGTACCGAGCTAGGATATATTCAATGATGGCCCCCGATTCACCCAGCACCACCTCGTCATCAACCAGCACCGGCGCAGTACCCACGGGATGAACTTCTCGCAATTCGGGAGGAGCAAACTGAGTCACTGGGTCGCGTTGGTATAACTGTAATTCATACTCCAATTCTAATTCTTCTAGTAGCCAGATAATCCGCTCGGACTGGGAAACGTTGAGATGGTGAACGGTTAGCATTATTTTGTTACAGCTTTTGATTCTGAAAATACCACGCCTAGGGACTTGAGTAAAACTTTGAGGTTTATGCGATCGCCTCTCCCAAATAGCCAGCCCCGGACAAATCCGACAAATCCGAACCAACCGTCCGCCGTCGAACCAACCGCCCCAATTCTCATAAGGCCGCTGCCATCCTGCACCGGACTGAATCGGCTGAAACCAGGTAGAACCGGGAACCCCAGAAACTTAACAAAATATCCAGAATGTTATACCGCTTGTTCAGGTTATAGTAACGAAATGACTCCATCCACCTTGCAGATTCCTGAACTCGTCCGAGCCTTACGCAAGCGCATGAACCTCTCTCAGGAGAAGTTCGCTCCTTAGCGGGGTAGGTCCTTAAAAAGGGGTTGTGTTGGGTAACCAGTTCATCTGGTTCAGAAAAGGAGCGGGAATCCCAGTTACCCAAGGATTTTGTAAGATTGAGGGGTAGCCTGCGAAAAAGCATAATTTTAGCGATTAAGGAGTTGCAGTTTCTTACCCTGTAACGCGGTTTTAGACCGTAATATCAATGAGGGGGTGCAGTTTGAGATTTGGCAATTATTAGGAAATCATACTAGACTCTTCATTTTAATTTATAGGTACATCAGTCATGCTAAAGCACTTTTTCTACATTCACTGGGCTGGTAAATTTGTGAGTTTAAGTAGTATTTTTTTCGCCCTAGGTACAGTTAGTTATTTTAACATTGCATCCGCTGACGTAGGGGGTAGTCCATACAAGCAAACACTTTATAAGCAAGGGTTTCCTAGCAACAGAACCTCTCCTAACAGCAATGGTAAGTTTATTGTAAATACTTTATCTGGCAAGTGCATCGATGTAGCAGGTGCTCCGGGTACAGCTAATGGATCTCAGCTACTACTTTGGGACTGTGAAACATCTGGACGTAATCGTGATAATGACTCACAAACCGACCAGAGATGGTCATTAACTAGGGATGGATTTATCAGGAATACTTTATCTGGCAAGTGCATCGATGTAGCAGGTGCTCCGGGTATAGCTAATGGATCTCAGCTACTACTTTGGGACTGTGAAACATCTGGACGTAATCGTGATAATGACTCACAAACCGACC
>JAMXFF010000068.1:15558-27167 GCA_025370845.1 Laspinema palackyanum D2a
AGAGATGGTCATTAACTAGGGATGGATTTATCAGGAATACTTTATCGGGCAAGTGTATTGATGTATCCGATGTTTCGGGTACAGCTAATGGAACTCAACTACAACTTTGGGACTGTCAAACATCTGGACGTAATCCTAATGGTTCGCCGACAGATCAGAGGTGGCGCTTACAGTAAAATCCCACGTTTTACAGCAAGCAGTCTAGCACCCGGTTACAGCGAACTGGCAAACATCCTACTCTAGAGCGGAAATTTATTTACAGCCCACGACACTAGATGCTAGATGCGATCGCCCACTCAGAAAAACCGCCAACCCGTTGCGGACCGACCGACTGAGGCAGTTGAATTAAGTCGCCATCTTAGGGGCGATCGAGACTTTTTCCTTAATCTAGTGAGATAACACTATGAGGGAATCAGACCAAACACCAGAAGAAAAATCGAAAATTGCTCTGATTGAACAGATTAAAAAAGGCAAGAAAAATCTGACAGGGTTTGATTTGAGGGGGATTGACCTGAGCGAAGCTAGTCTGAGAGGGGTTGACCTAAACGGGACTAACCTGACAGGGGCTAAATTAAGAAAGTCTGACCTAAGCGGGACTAACCTAAGTGGGGCTAAACTGAGAAAGTCTGACCTAAGTGGGACTAACCTGAGTGGGGCTGACCTGCTTGTAGCTAACCTGAGCAGGTGTGACCTGAGTGGGGCTGACCTGAGTGGGGCTAACCTGCTTGTAGCTAACCTGAATTGGGCTAACCTAAATTGCGCTGACCTGAGAGGGGCTAACCTGAATGGGACTCAACTGAGAGGGGCTGACTTGAGAGGGGCTAACCTGAGTGAGGCTGGCCTGAGTTGGGCTAAACTGAGAGAGGCTGACTTGAGAGGGGCTAACCTGAGCCGGACTAAACTTGAAAATACCACCGTTCTCGAAGCTAGATTTGGAAACAATCCAGGCATAGACGAAGCTCTAAAAGCTGCTCTCATCGAAAAAGGTGCAATCTTTCAAGACACTCCAGGCGATCGCTCCTCCGTCCTAACCCGCCTCTAACCCAGCACCTTCCCACGGTTAGAGCAAATCGCCTCCCCCGATAACTGTCAGAGTTGACACTTATCGGAGCAATCGGATATCGGACTGTCGCTGCATCTCCCGATAACTGTCAGAGTTGACACTTATCCCGCGAACCTCGACTAGATGTGATCGCTCTGCCGATGGGACCACCTGGCTAGTTTTGCAGGTGAGAGACCCAAATCCACCGGGGCGATCGGCCAGCGCTTAGGCTTAAACTCAATCAATCTGGAAGTTGAGTAGTTTAAATAAATCTCCCGAATCTTTTATGACATCAGAGATGCGTAAGTATTGGCTATCTATGGTTCTGCCTTGTGTTTTAGGAATGTGGGTGTTTATTAGTTTTCATGCCCTAGTTGTTTTAAAGGATTTTCTGACTTTATTTCATTACTTTTTCATATTGTTTGCATCATTAACAGGTCCTTTATTAACCTTTGCTGTATTACCGATTCCAGAAGGATTTTTATTCGCATCTTTTCTTTTAATCATTTTACTCCCTGTTGCTTGCGCTTATATTATTAAGCCAGGGTTTCGGACTGCTATTGTTAGTAGAGTAGGAATTTGTATTTGGATAGCAACAGGTTATTTTTGGCTGGCACTAATGACTTCCATAGGATTTGCAGACTGTATTTATAAAGGTTCATGCTTAGTTCCTCTTCTATCGATTGCAAATCCAACCTCCGAGGAATCGCGCCCACTACAGTTGAGCAACAACCCATACTTACTCGAATTTGTCAGGGTGGCAAGGGCTTAAATAAATTTACAGCCTTACAGTAGTGCCGATCGCCTCCCGATAACTGTGGGTCCCGACACTTATCCCGCGAACCTTTACTTTTAGGTGATCGCCTCTCTCCCCCGCTTGTTCTCCGCCAACTCCCAAACCCTGGAGTGACCTCGTTTCCCACCGGCACAATTCTGGCCAACAACAAGCGCCGCCAATCCACGGGGAATAGAGACTATCGGCTCAAGTTACCTCCCCGGATGGATTCCCAGACCAGGGGAGTCCGGTAGATTAGGAGCATAAGAAAAACGAACCCAAGTTAACACAGACTCATCTGGTCTTTTTAAAAACTGATATAACAGACAATCCCGCACTTACTAGCTCTGGCGGGATTGTTGCGTTGGGGGGTGGCGTACGTCGCGTACTGTGTAAATGTATTGAGAAACCTTACTGGTCGTATTAAACTCTTGAGAGTAAAGTAAGGCTGATTTATGGTCGTCAAAGATTCAAATAAAAACTTACCAAGATAAATTACAGAATGAAAGTCTTTATAAAAGCCTTGATTTCGTTTATCTGTGCCTTGTACTTAGTAGTCTCAACACCTGTTTTGATATTTTATGGAATCTTTGCATCAACTATTATCCAAGATTATTTTAACGGTCCCCCTTACTGTTCAGGTAGATTCATGCAGAGTATTTGCAATCAAGGGATTTTAGAGTTGGTTAGTTGGTTAATCTTAGCTGATTGTGTGGCATTAATAATATTGGGCTACATTATAAAAAAACTTTAGATAATTTTATGCCCGAACCGGAATCCCTCGACCTCCTAGACACCGACTACGCCAACCTAATCGCCAGTGACTACGACCCCAACCTAGAACGGCATTGGAGAGCGGCGCTTGTATCGCCCAGGGATGCAGTTGTGTTGACCCGGTTGGTGGGACTGGCTCAGAAGCCGCTAGAGACCGAGGAAGATTGGCAGCAGTTCGAGGCGGTTTGGGGCCAGCTAGAACCCAAAGAACGTAGCTACGTTTGAGAGCATATTTTTTTGCTAAAATAATGTAGCTTTCTGGTAAAGTCGTACATAGGGCATTAAACAAATTCATCTTGGACACAGTTAGCTGAAACTGTGCTACATGGGTTGTCCGCTTTCTACTTGGGTTCAGGGGTCCAGTAGAAGCAGAACAGACTCACTGAACAAGTCGAAAAATTCTCAGGGGAAATCGCCTTGTAAATAGAGAGACCCGCTAGAAATAGGCGGAGTCTCTTCACCCTAAACAATGGGAGAATTGGATGACTAGGATAAAAATTGAAGTAACCGACGTTTATTGCGCTGATACTGAGGATATAACGGGTGCAGACGACTTCTATCTCGTTGGAGCTTTAGTCGGAGGAAGCGAAATCAAAGGAATTCTGACCTGCCCCATCAAAATTAATGAGAAGCAAACGAAAACTTTTCCTTCGGGAGACTGCGTTTTATTTGATGGAGAGGTCCCATCTGGGCAAGCCATTAAAGGAGGTTTAAAGGCTCTTGATGAAGATTATGCAAAAGACTGGAGCAGGTATCAAGATACAATCAGACAGATTACGCAAGAAGTTTCTAGTGCGTTAGCTGGAGCGGGTTCAAACGCTGTATCAGCAGGGTTAATTCTTTCAGTTTCTACTAGAGGAATAGGCATTTTGCAAGGCTATGACAGAGATGACTTACTCGGCGCTACTGAGTTAGAAATTACTACTACCGGCCCTTCCTATGAAGAGAAAATCTGGAGAATGAGTAAGAAAAGCAGCATGGGTTGGTCTACCTGGGATTATACGGTTCGCTATCGAATTACTCGGTCTGAGTCGCCCATTAATAATGAGCAACCTTCACAAACAAGTAGCAGCAATAGCCCGGTAGTTGAGCCACCTGCACCGGAGAAACCTCCTATCAATAGCCCGGTAGTTGAGCCGTCTGCACCGGAAAAACCTCCTATCAATAGCCAAATAGTTGAGCAGCCCGTCCCTGAGAAACCTCCTATCAATAGTCCAGTAATTGAGCCGCCTGCACCCGAGGAAGTTGCGGTTAACCCTGTTGTGGACCGGCTGGTTTTGAAAGAGCTATATGATATGCGGCTACCAGCCGAACATATCGCACGATGTCTAGAGTCAGAACTCGGCAGCAACGCGCGGGCGCTAGTTGAAACCTCATTAAAGCAGTTGGCAGAAAACGGGCTGGTTGAAACAGTTGACCTAGACTACCCCGAAACACTGTGGACTGCTACCCCCAAAGGAGAGGACTATAAAGGGGATAGCACTCTGAGCATTAAAGAGGAAATTCTGGGTGAAAAACAAAGTCAGGCTGACAAGGCTGTATTAAGAGCATTGAGCCATTCGGGAATGCATAATTTGGATCTGGATTTCTTAATGTCCAGTACCGATAATATCGACCGATACTCGAATCGGTATCCAGACCGATATTCGGATCGCTACCGGGATATGGAACGGTATCGCCCTCCCATGCGTGGAGGCAGGCTAACGATGGAAAGCCTTCTGCGGGAAGTTCATGAATATGAACTCGGGGTCTACTCCGACCATCAAAAAATTCCGGCCATTCAAGCCTCTCTACAACGCTTGAAAGACAATGGAATGATTGAGAAAACAGAGTTCAGAGGCTGGGAAATTACTGACAAAGGCAGAGATTTCATGTACAGCTAATCTAGCTAGAAGCCGAGGACCTACAATAGGAACTCGGCTTATTCGTATTTCGGCGATCGCATGAACATGGACCTACCGATTGAAGTTCCCCCCGAACCCACAGACCCAAAAACGCAGATTAACCCAACCTACTCACCCGAGGCGGGCTTGTTTATTCCGTCCAGCATCGAGGAGGCGATAGCCGAACTGGAGAAGATGCTGCATCCGGAGTTTATCGCAGAAGCTCGGGCCATATCCCAATTGGAGTTTCTGAATACGCAGCATTTCAACTTGGCAATGTGGATTCGGAATAACTGGGAACTATGGGGGATAAACCCACTGACTCAATCTTTGCAAACTCAGGGCATGACGCACCCTTCGGAGATGGCGAGTTTCTTGCTTGGCAAGTTCTGGCAGCACTTGCAGCAGCCTGCAACTGCTGATTAAGGGAATAGCGATCGCATCATGGACCAACTAAGTTTATTCGACCTTGGACCAGAATCCACTCAGAAGCAACAAAAGCTAGAGATGACCCGGGAGCCTGCTGCATCACCGGCGAAGAAACTACGAGGCAGCAGTCCGCCGGGTTTTGACAAGCGCGATCGTACTGCTACCGAGACACATCTGCTCAGTCCATCACCGGCGGGGGGAAACTGTGGGCATCCCATCAAGAGAAAGCAAAGTTAAGGTTGGTGTAGCAATTCGTCTGCCAACGGTCCAAATAAGCGCCGGTCATCACGGCATTCTCGAAATTGGCAGCCAGGGCATTCGCGTCGGTGAGGTTGGCATGACTCAAGTCTGCCTCTATCAGTCTCGCCCCGACCAAACAAGCGCCAATCAGTTCGGCGTAATCAAGGTTAGCTTGGACCAGTTGGGCTTTGCTCAGGTTAGCCCCATTGAGCTTGGCTTTGCGGAAGAAAGCGCCACTGAGGTTAGCCGCAGTCAGTTCGGCTTCACTCAAGTCAGCCTGGAACAAGTTAGCCCCTATCAGATTGGCATTGACAAGGTTGGCGCGTTGGAGGTTGGCACTTCTGAGGAATCCAGCCAACAAATAGACCTCGCTGAGATTGGCTTGTGTGAGGTGGGCATGGCTCAAGTCAGCTTCCCGGAGGTTGGCTCTGACTAAATTTGCCCCGACTAAATTTGCCCCGACGAGATTGGCTTCGATGAGTTCGGCTTCTTCGAGGTTGGCATGGCTGAGGCTGGCTCCACTGAGGTCGGCTGCACTCAGGTCGATTTCGACGGTGGGATTCTCGTTGCACCACTGATTCCAGGTTCCCACGCCTTGTCTGATTAGTTTAAGCTGCTCTGGATTCGCCATCATTTCGTCCTTTGACTGACCTAGACCTCATCTATTGTGAACCTGTCGATGCCTCGCCCTACGGCAACTGCGGGGATTCACCTGTAACCCACTCAACACAGATACAACTCGTGTAAGTATAGCACATTATTTGCGGTAAATTGAGTAAACTAGCTGCTGTTGTGGTGGTTTGACCCAGACGCACCAACAGCGGATGGTCGGTTTGAGGGAATCAAAAATCTCGCCTTTTAAGTGTTCGCGCACCAACCGCACATCCACATAGTCTTCGTTTTCCTCTAGGGGAAATAGCTTGAATGTGATGCGCTTGAGATAGACCGCTCCACTTCGGCTTCTGCCCTTCTCTGGTAGGGGAACGAGCTTCCAGGTTTGACCCCAGGGCGAGTCAACCGGGGATTTGATGCGGATTTTGTCGCTGGCTTTGTCGTCAAATATTCCGTCTTGAGTCGGTAAAAAATCGTTAGGGTCCAGGGTCAGGCGAATTCTAAAGTTGTTCATTAGCAATGCAGGCAATCGTATCTATGCTTGACCATAAGTGATGTACTCCCGAAGCCAACCGCCTAAGCAGTACGGCGCGGGCTTCTCCTCCGGGTTGACCCAGATTCGCGTTTTATAGTGAGGCAAACACCCAACCCCACTTTTTTGATAAGAACCCCAGAGTTTACATCTCGCGGCATGGATGCACCACAGTGGGGGCAGTTATGCCAGCGATCAGACAACTCTTTGGGAACTCGATTCAGGCAAATTGCACAATGTTGAGATGTCCCAGCCGGATTAACTTTAACGACCCGCTTACCAGCTTTTGCAGCTTTGTAAGGCAGTATTTCGTTTAAGAAACCCGCTATCCCAGCATCAGCAAAACTTTTATTCAAGCCCGACTTCGCCGATTGACCGTTAGGTAGGAACGTTCCGTCCTCTCCCTGTTTCGGCTTATTGCGTCGAGCCATGTTGGAAACTTTTAAATCCTCGACAAAGACAACATCAGCTTTATCAAGCAGTTCGCCTGCCACTTCAAAATGCCATTGCCGCCGCTGCCTAGCAATACGCTGATGAATCTTGGCAATTCGTTCATTCATTTTGCGTCTTGCCTTTGAACCTTTGGCCCTAGCTTCTCGCTTTGCTTGGAGCCTAGCCAGTTTCTCTTCAGCTTGCCTATAAAACTTAGGTGACTGCTTGGTTGAGCCGTCAGAGCAGGCGATGAAGTATTCTAATCCAGCATCTACTCCAATGCTGTTGGCTTCAGTCGGCTGAATTTCGACAATCGGCAAGTCTGGAACACTCTTATCTTCAAGCGTTAGGGTGACATACCAGCCATCAGCCTTCTTGCTGACTAGGGCGCGCTTAATTATGAAGCCGAACGGCACAGGGCGATGCTGGATGAATTTGATTTCACCCAGCTTGGGCAATGTGACCTTATTCTCCTGGATACAATCCGGCTTAACTCGTTGATACGCAAAGGTACGATAACGATTCTTTCCTTTGAAGCGGGGTTTGCCGCTGCGTTTGCCGTTTTTGTCTCCCTTAACGAATCGAGCGAAGGCCAGGTCTACCCGCTTCACCATATCCTGCAAGACATCGGCATGAATATCGGCGTACCATGAACGCTCTTGTTTAAGCGGAACCAAGGAACGCTTTTGCCCGTAATATTCCGGCTTTTCTCTGGGTTCGGCAATACTCACGACTAACGGACACGCATTCACCGGACAGCGGTTCATCTCCCACCAGTCAAAATGATCTGCCAGCAAATAGTTGTACTGGCAGCGCAACATATCGAGCCAACGATCCATTCGGCATCGCTGTTCGTAAGTTGGCAATAACTTGTACTGGTAGGCTAGATTCATGCCACTATAGTAACATATATACATACATTTGCGATTTATAAAGCAGATAAACCTTAGAATTTTAGATCTAGAAAAACAGTATCTAGACAGGTATGGCGACTCACAGAGGGCAATCAAACTGACGTATTGCGTCAATACATCAGAAGTTTATGTGTCTCAGGGGCATTGAACCCCAATGCTTACGGCACGCTACGCGAACGACGCACCCGCTATTCCTCCCAACACTGACCTTTCGGTTACAGTGTGGGGTTCCTAGCGGTCAAGCTGAAAAGCGTTACAGTTTGGGCGGCGGGTCCCGTATGGGCTAACTTGGACCAGGCAATCCCAACGGGCATCAACCGTATCGCTTGAGAGTTTAGAGGTTTTCCTCAACTCGCATCCCCGGTGACTCATCCTAGCAAAAACCTAGCGACCACTTCCGTTGCATCAGGCAACTGCTAAACTCATCTTAATCTACCGAAAAAAAGCACCCCACCAGCAACAACCTGATGAGCACCAGCGAGGACACCAAAATTGCCAACATCCTGAAAAGATGGCTGAACACGGCCAACGAACTCGAAGCAGGCACGAGCCGATATTTTCCCATCACGCGACTGACCAGCGTTAAAAGTTTATGCCGCAATCGCAAAACAGCCCAACAGTTTGCCCTCCATATCGCTGGGCGGGTGCAGCAATCCATGAACGAGGCTCCCGCTCCCGATTCTTTCGAGCCAGCCGAATGGGACGCGCATCAGCAGATAGTGGCTGAAGCGATTATCTTGATGCCACGAGCAATGGCCGATGAACCCGGCACTCAAGAATCCCTGCGAACCCTCATCAAGCAGATTGACTCCTTCCAGGGCGACGACTACCGCAATTTCCAGTGGGGAATGACCGTGCATTTCGTCCCCAGCGGCAACCTGCTCAAACTGGAATATGCTATACAATGTTTTGTCCAGTCAGATTATCCGTATTACGCATATCAACTCGCTAGACAATATGCCGAACATTATGACTCCAGTTGTGGCACTGGGCTAATCCCCAAGTCTAGGCCCCAATTGCTCGATATTGCTGAATTTTGGTCCCAGTATTATTTCAGTCAGTCTTTGCGGGAACGGTTTCCTAAGTTGATGGCGAGTTGAATTGGCTGGCGGAGGTGGCGAGTCCAGGAAAGAAACCGGCTGGGTCCGGTGGTGGCGATCGCATCTTTTGTAGGAATCGAACAGGCTGAATCCGATAGTGCCGATCGCATCTGCGGAATCCAACGGACTGAATCCGGTGGTGCCGATCGCATCGTAGGAACCGAACAGGCTGAATCCGGCAACGGTCACCTTACCGTTTAGCAAGAATTCGACAAGGCTCCATCGGAATTATCCGGCTCTGTGCGAGTTCCGGCTCAAAAACACTCAACCGCTCGCATCCCCCCCCTGCTTTTTACAACTTTTTCAGCAAACCCTATGTAATTCAGCCTCCAAAAAGTACAAGTTAGCGCGTCAGCTTTTAACCCTTACAAACCAGAATAATTCACGAATTCCTTTTGGAAACAACGATGAGTATCTGCATCGAAACAAACAAAGACAATTGCCCCAATCGCACTAGAATTTATAAGAAAGCGACTGGTTTCTGCATAAGCAATTTTCGCTGCAAGTTCGACTGGAAAACGCATTGCTCCCGTTCCAATAGCCGGAAAAGCAATACTCCGCAGTGACTGGTGTAAAGCTAATTCCAAACAACGGCGGTAACATTTTGCTAATAGGTCTTCCTCTCCATGAGAGCCACCGCGCCAAGGGGGACAAACCGTATGAATCACCCACGGTGTCGGCAAATTATAGCCCGGAGTAATTTTCGCATCCCCTTCCTCACAACCACCTAAACGACGGCATTCTGCTAGAAGTTCTGGCCCAGCAGCTTGGTGAATCGCACTGGATATGGCACCAAAGTTAGAGAGGTAGCGATCGCACGAGTTAACAATCGCATCGACTCCTAAATCTTCAGTAATATTCCCCAAGACAGGGCCTTTGCGATAGGCGTACAAAAGGCTGACATGACCGCTACTGCGACGACTACCACGTCTGTAGCTTTGCTGAGTGGACATTTTGCGATATGTGCTATACTCTCGCTGTTTGAGTTGTACTTCCAAGTCATCTAGTGCCTCGGCTTCTGGCGCACTCATGGGCAGATCGGGATTATTGAGCAACTGCTGTTTTGTCTGCTGCAATACAAGGATAGCGCCATCGTAATTCCCTCCATCTACCAGTTTCACGGCTTCTTTCTTAGCGCGTGCTGTCATCATTAAAATCGCTTGCTGTCGTACCTCAGAGTTGAAGGGAAATTCCTCTAATTGTGCAGCATTGACAACAGGTAAGCGCAAAGAAACGCGGATTTTTTGCTCAGTTGGTTGTTCGGGCGTGTTCCAAGTCAGGCGAAAATAACATAAATCTACTTCCTCTGTCAGGGCAGGCACTTTCAACCGCAAAACTACATCAACTGGATTACCAATTACTAAATTAGGTAAGCGAAACCGACCCTTTTGGTTGACCTCAAGCTGATTGAGTACCTCAACCAATTCTACTCCAGCTTGCGGCTCAATTCCCAAGGTGACATTTATACCCACTGTCGCCATTAAGCCCAGTAATTCTTGTTGAAAAATACTGGGTAATTGTTCGGGAGATTGAATGTAATAATAATTCCCATCCCCACTCCGTGCCATTGCTTCTAGCAAGTCTTCGTTATAATGATTACCAATTCCCATTGTGGTAGTGCTAACACCCCGTTTTGTTAAATTGTTCACATCGGAGGCAATTACGTCGGGATTTGTTTCGCCGACATTGGCTAGTCCATCTGATAAGAGAATGACTCGATTTAAGTGTTCTGAATTGAGGTGTTGGCTGACTTGATTTCCCCCTTGCATCCATCCGGCGTGCAGTGCTGTACTGTTTCTAACTTGAATTCCTTTGATTTGCTGCAACAGATGGGATTTATGATTAGCAAGGGTGCTAGGGACTAAGGTTTCTACCTCGTCATCATAAATCGTAATACTAACGCGATCGCTTGGTAACAACTGTTCGACGGCGTAACTAGCGGCTTGCTTTGCATATTCAATGTTTGGTCCGCTCATAGACCCAGAGCGATCGATTACTAAACCTAAATTAAGCTGGGGTCGCTCCATAGGTTTTTCGGGTGCTGGCGGCGTAATTCTGACTAAAACATCGAGAGTCGTTGAACGTTCGGAACAAACGGCAGCACGCAAAGGAATAAGCTGTATGTCCATGTTTGACCTCGTTTAGAGCTGGCTATTTAAATGTCAATATTTCTGAGGCAATCGCCTCAGAGGGTGACAACGAAGGGAAAACCCAGATGGGGCAAGTGTTTGAGATAATTGAGAAGTCGTCAAAAAGGGGGTGGCCCTTGGATCTACCCTGACAAAAAATGCTAAAGACATTATACCACTCGTTGTTACGAATCCATTTGAGCGAGAGTCAAGCACTTACCTTAGAACTCAAAGTTTCTGATGCTTCAAAGAAGAACGGCAAGTTAGATTATCAATCCTCGTCAACTTTTTTCCACAACCGATTCAATACCCGAGTCGGATCCGAAGTATCCAGCGATTTCTGAAACGGACCCAGCTCTGCAGCAAGTTGCTCTGGTTTCCAATAATCCAAGCCGCTTTAAAATCTGAATTTAGAGAAAAACATTTAAATAGAGGTACAGCCGAGATCCGCCCACGATTCGCCCTGGAATAATCGCGATTGATGTTCAGATTGAACCTGTGCCGGTCTCGTTCTAGTACAGAAGTGCAAAAGAACATGACCAGCTATAATAAGAGGAAGAGGCAGAGGGACCCCTATCAGGGACCACGCATCCCCGTTCTATCTCGACTTAATCAATCATGCCTACTCCAAAAGCCAAAGTCTGTACAGTATCTCCAAGGCAACATCAGTTACTAGAACAAATATCGCGCAAAGCAACTAATCCACATCGATTAGTACAAAGGGCCTTCTTAGTCTTGTTGGCGGCT
>JAMXFF010000069.1 GCA_025370845.1 Laspinema palackyanum D2a
GTCGTTACTACGAACATGGATAAGAACGACTGAAGTCGTTACTACGAACATGGATAAGAACGACTGAAGTCGTTACTTCCTCCAAAACTGAGGATATTGATGCCACAACCAGAGAGAAAGTAAGGGAGAATGAAAACAGACGCGATCGGCGTCGGGGTTAATAAAGATTTGAGCAGATTATGGCTAGAGTTCTTATTGAAAACGTTTACAAAAGTTATGGCGATCGCCGGGAAAAACTGACGCCAGTCCCACCAGACGGGATATCCGGGACCGATGACCCCTCCACTCCTGGGTTAAAACCGGCCCAAATTTTACGGCGGATTAACCTTACCGTGGAAGATGGCGAGTTTATGGTCCTGGTGGGACCGTCAGGATGTGGCAAAAGTACCCTATTACGCTTGATTGCGGGATTGGAAGAATTAACTGCCGGGAATATTTGGGTGGGCGATCGCCTCCTCAATGACCTCCCCCCCAAGGACCGCGATATCGCTATGGTTTTTCAAAACTACGCCCTCTATCCCCACCTCAAGGTTTATGACAATATTGCCTTTGGGTTGCGGCGAACTCTGGTGATGGATGAGGCCACATCCGGGGGAACAGAACTCCGAGAGGATGCCACCTCGATTCCGAATTGGGCGGAAGATGCCTTAGTTTCGATGACGCGGAATCTGCCGAAATACCTGCGTTATCTTTCCCCAAAAGAACGGGAAGTGGATCAGCGAGTCCGAACTGTGGCGGGGTTACTGCAAATCGAAGCGTTACTCGATCGCCTGCCGAAACAACTTTCTGGGGGTCAAAAGCAACGAGTGGCCCTGGGACGAGCAATGGCACGAAATCCCCAGGTGTTTTTAATGGATGAACCCCTGTCTAATTTAGATGCTAAATTGCGGGCGGAAACGCGCAGTCAAATCGTCAAGTTGCAGCGACAGTTAGAGACGACGACGATTTATGTTACCCATGATCAAACCGAAGCGATGACGATGGGCGATCGCATTGCGGTGATGAATGCTGGACAAATTCAACAGATTGCTGCCCCACTGGAACTGTATCACCGACCTGCGAATCTGTTTGTGGCGGAATTTATCGGATCCCCGCCCATGAACTTTATTCCGGTGCAGTTTAAGGCCCCGTTATCGATTACCCATGACTCATTTCGGTTTACCTTGCCGGAATATTGGGGCAATGCGTTACAAGGGTATGACGGGCGATCGCTAATTTTAGGAATTCGGCCCGAACATCTGAGTGTGAGTCCGGCAGCAACTAAAAATATGAAGGTGAAGGTGGATTTGGTTGAGGCGTTGGGTTCGGAGACCTATATTGTGGGTACATTGCCAAACCATGACCTGCCTAAACCGATTCAGGCGCGAATTGAACCGGATTGGATGGTGCATCCGGGGGAGGAGATTTGGTTGGCGATCGCGCTCGAAAAAATTCACCTGTTTGATCGCGAAACGGGACGGGCTATTTTTGCCACTGACCGTTAAAGGCCGATACTGGTGGGCAATACCCAATTCGGTCGTTAAAAGTCGGTTTTCTCTATGAGCCCGCGCAGGCGGGCTTTGTCCCTGTAGCCCCACCGTTGACGAGTGTGGGCTAAAGCTCTAGCTTCAGGCGATCGCCCCTTGCCCTTAGCGCCCTAATTCACAAAGTTGTCACTTTAGCAAATAATTGTTACAATTTTTAATGAAAGCGAACAAACCTTTATAAATCGGAGTTTCATCTCATGATAGAACCACAACCGCGCAATCGATGGAATTGGGGATTTACCCCGAGTGCAGAAAACTGGAACGGTCGTTTCGCGATGATCGGGTTTATTTCTGCAGTCGTTCTTGAACTCACCACAGGTCAAGGTGTTCTGCACTTTTTAGGCATCATTTAACCCGGTTTACGACCCACAAATCAGACCGGAAATGAAAAAAAAAAGCGGGGAGTTCCGACGGGAACCCCCTATTTTTTTATTGGTGATTGGTCATTTGTCCTTTGTCCTTTGGATTGTTGAATACTCAGGACAACCAATGACCAAGAACCAATCACCAACAACCAATGACCAATCACCCAATTCAGTACAGTCCCTTACCGGATGTATTCTTTCAGAATGCTGTTGCGATTGGGATGGCGTAATTTCCGTAACGCTTTCGCCTCTATTTGTCGAATCCGTTCGCGGGTCACATTAAAGATTTGACCAATTTCTTCTAACGTTTTCATCCGGCCATCATCTAACCCATAGCGTAAGCGCAGAACATCCCGTTCCCGAGGACTCAGGGTATCCAAAACACTTTCGAGGTCTTCGCGCAATAGATTTTTCGACACCTGATCTTCTGGAGTTTCCCCATCGGACTCAATAAAATCGCCCAATCTGGAATCTTCTTCCTTACCAATCGGCGTTTCTAAAGAAATGGGTAACTGAGCCGATTTAGCAATAAATCTCAACTTTTCGATGGTCATTTCCATCCGAGTTGCGATTTCTTCTTCTGTGGGTTTACGCCCCATTTCTTGGGAGAGCAGTTTAGTGGTTTTTTTAATTCGAGAGATCGTTTCATACAAATGAACCGGCAGACGAATGGTCCGGGATTGATCGGCGATCGCCCGGGTAATCGCTTGCCGAATCCACCAAGTTGCATAGGTGGAGAATTTATAACCCTTTTCGTGATCAAACTTTTCCGCAGCCCGGATTAAACCCAGACTCCCTTCTTGAATTAAATCTTGGAATGAGAGTCCTCGATTCATGTATTTTTTAGCGATCGACACCACGAGACGTAGGTTCGATTGCACCATTTTATCTTTCGCTCGTCTGCCGCAATGAAGTCGATGGCGAAATTGACCCACGGTCATTTTCACTGCATCTGCCCACTCCGCATCGTAGGGTTCTCGATGTAAGTGATCACAAAGGTGTTCGCGAATTCGCTCTAATTCGAGCAAATCGGCAATTTTGCGAGCGAGTTCAATTTCTTCATCTGCACGCAGCAGTCTAATCCGACCAATTTCTTGCAAATAAAGACGAATAGAGTCTTCCGTATAATGCTTCTTCTTAGGTTGCGCCCGACGACGAGTTGATCGTGCCTTGGTCGCTTTCGGGTCATCGTCTTCTGAAACCGCCTCTAAAAATTCATCGTCATCGATGGATAGGATCGGTTCGTCATCAGTCTCAATTAATAATTCTAAATCATGCTGAGATTCACCGATGGATTGGATATCGGTCGTCTCAATAGGTGCCAGTACGTTATTAGCCTGGGTCATGCCGCGTTCCTCATGCTCTATCACGAAACAATCAACTAACAAATTTGCGTGATTGGGGGATGTGCTAACACCCTAGCCTATCACTGAGTTTTACGAACCTTAGACCTGTCAAAAGCGGATCATTACGCAACTGCCTTGGACTCCAAATCAAGAGACGATTGGTTCCGGCGAGAGATCGCCCGTCGGTGATGATGGTCACCACGCGCCCCATTTTTTCTCTTCAGGAGATGAACGGATCCGATGGCTAGTCACGAAACACCTCACTCAACTGTTGCTGATCAGGAAAGGGGGTTCGATACATCACTTACTAAACACACCTTCAGGGCTATTTAGAAGTGGAAATCAATCAAGATTCTCTGCGGTCCCGATAAGACCTTCCCGATTGTAGCCTTTTTCACAAAAATTGCACCTTGGTTTTCATTGTCGTTTGTTTCTGGGGTTCTCATGCCCCGAAATCAGGGGTATCCCGATCTCGCTGCGGGTTGACATGATAACCTTGATCTAGGCACTTTAACAAGGTTCGTCTTGTTTTAGAAGGCATCATGACTGAATCCCTATTCTCTTCTCGGTGAACGATTGCCATCCACTCCGACGGTTGTACTGATCTTCATTCCCGGGAGCTTTTCCCCGATGACTTCCAAATAATCTAAAAACTGTCACTGCACCCATTTTTACTTGATTTCCTTAACTTTACTCACATCCCCAGATTTCGCCGTTACTCCATTTACGGTCCTTCAGCATTGATGAGTGGTCAGATTCGGTCAGACCCGGTTTCTCCATCACCCCCTAGTTGCTTGAAATTGTAGCAAACTGTTCAGTCATTGGCGACTATTTTGAATGAAACGAGTCACAAAATCCATCTCTCCATCAAATCTGGATGCAACCGATGACTCAGAGGTGATCTCCTCTCAAATTATCAGGACTGGGATAGCGTGTTTGGCTTAGACTAGATCCCCTCCCTACACCCAATTGATTGGGCATAGTTTGGTTTTTTTGCTTCACCCTTGCCACTGATGATTGGTGAGAAGAAGTTGGACCCCTGCTGTTGCCATTGGATTAAAATTCGTTTCGACAGGAAATGACAGGAGCGTTTGTGGGAGTACCCCCTACGGGATCAAACACCAACCGCATCAGAGCACACTTCGTTTTTCCCCCTTTGGGGAGTTCTGTTTACAGTGCCTCATGAGATGAGTTTTTCGGTGCAACCCCTTCAGTGGGACAAGGCTAGGACAATTATAATCTAGCTGCCCGATTTTTTCAGACGATCAACAGTGAACCTCACGGAAGGTCGCTGATGCTTCCCCATCTCAAGGGGGGTTGAAATTGCGCTGATTGCGTTTTCAACTCCACTCGTTCCAGCGTACTGACCCCCGTTAGGCGGTTGTTATGGGTTGTCGTTCCATAATCACCCGGTTCAATGACGGTAGTTTACTGAGTTATTCTAATCAATCAACAAGAAAGTTGACAGGTAGAGATGAATCTTAAATTAACATTCCCCCATTTGCGAACGGATCGACATCTGTGCTTTTTTTTGTCGAAGTCGGGATTGCTGTTCTTTTCATTCTCATTCTGACACATCTGGCTCGGTTGGCTTTGATACGGAAAGGTTTTCTTGAAGTTCCACAGAATAGATCGATGACTCAATCCTTTTTTTTGTGGCACTGATTACGCGGACGATCGCGATCGTCTCTTGACTTCAGTGCTGCTCCATGTATTCTCTGGGAGATTGATCGAGGTGAAGGAACCGATTATCCCTAGGGCAATGGCGGTTGCTAACTCCTTTGTTAAGTTTTGTGAAACTTGTCGCGTTTTATCAAATTTATCCGGGGGAGAGTGGGCTGCACGACTGCCAGAGGCGATCAATTGTAACGAAATGATAACCGGCTCGCAATAACTGGGGAATTAATTCTTCAGCGATCGCCGCCACGTCCTCCCCCCCATGCCATCCATCGTGCAGAACAATATGGGACCCGTTCTGGACCTGCCTCAAAACACGGTCCACGACCACCGATACCCCGGGTCTCCACCAGTCCTCTACTACGACACTCCACATCACGGGACGGTAGTTCCACTGCTCCAAATGGCGCAATATCCCCGGCGTAAAGAACCCATTTGGGGGTCGCACGTCTCGGATCTGGGTTTTGACCTGTTCTAAATCCAATTCACAGGCGTGAGCGATCGCGGCTTGGTTTTTCTCTAAACTTTCCCGCAGTTGAGTCGGACTCAGGCGCGGAAATGACCGATGCTCATATCCATGCAACCCGATCCAATGTCCCCGTTCATACACCGCCTTGGCAACCGAGGGCGATCGCTCAACGCAAACCCCCAGCCAAAAAAAGCTGGCGATGATCCCATAGTGGTCTAACACCTTGAGTAACTGTGGGGTGTATTCCGCATGGGGTCCATCATCAAAGGTTAAGGCGATCGCCCGTTCCGTATTCTGGCCCGACCACAGACACTTAGGAAAGCTCGGTTGGAGAATTCGATAAACCAGCGGATATAAGGGGGCAAATCTCATGAGCAAGTCTTAATTATTCTTTATCAAATGTAACCTTTGAATCGATTTTTATCCCCAATCCGCCTAAAACAATTTCCGCTCACAAATAGCCACCCCTGCGGCCCCGAAAACCGGAACTGGAAAATTCGCTCTTTTCCCCTATCTCATACCCTATAATGATGAGAAAAATTTAATGATTTTGTAAAGAAACGGTCAAGATTGTTTAAAGATGCTCGGTCTTCATCCCTCAACTCCAGAACCCAAATCCAAGGGTCCCCGGCCCAAGATTTACTTTTTCTGGCATTCCTTAATCCCTTACTCCTAACCCGATGCCCTAAAAAATTAGGGATTGAGATGGGCAAAAATACCTAAACTCAACCCCTGACTAAAACTTTACCTCAAGGGTTAAACCCTCTTCAAGAAATCTCTTGTAAAAAATCCCCCGGATTGAACCCTAGGGACACCCCCCCGGGAAAACCGACTGCGGTGCGATCGCTCGGTGGACCATCCACAGACATCCCCAACAATTGAACCGGAGCATCCGTCGCCACATTTACCCCATTCACCGATGCCCGTGGACGCCGAGTGCGCTGCTTTTGAGCATATTCCACCTGCTTGGTTTGGGCGATCGCATAAGCCGGGGTATCCCGAGGAATCTGTTTGAGAATCTCGATCGCCCCGTCAAAATCCTGCTTTCGCGCTTTTTGATAAGCTTCCTGCAACAGTGAATTCCCCTTAATCCGCTGCTTCGTGCGATATTCTCTAATCTTCTCTTGGACCTTAGAATAAGTCTGCGTCCCCGAGGGAATCTTTTCGAGCAACTGAATCGCCTTAGCAAAATCTTTCGCGATCGCCGCTTGGTAAGCTTGGGTTAATAACTGATGCGCTTCGGCTTCTAGGCGGATCCGATAATTTTCCTCATACTCGGGAATTTTCGCAACCGCTTCCTCATAAGCCGGAGTCCCTGGGGGAATCTTCTTCAGTAATTCTAAGGCCCCCTTAAAATCTCTTTCTTGCCCTTTGGCGTAGGCGGCTTCCAACCATTCCGGGGTTTGCGGTGCCACTTGAGTTGTGGCTTCCTGCACCCAGGGAGTAATTTTATCTTGCCAATAGGTAATATCAGGAATTGGGGTGGCAGCTTGGATCACTTCGACCCACTGCTGTTCCTGATAGGCTTTTTCTACTATGGGGAATTGACTCTGGGCTTTTTCCCAGTCTACCCGCCAACGGTCGAGGTTAGTGCGAGCTTCACCATAAGCCTCACTAAAGTTGGGAATCGACTCAGCCAGGGCGATCGCTGTGTCGTACTCCCCGGCATGATATTGTAGAGTCGCCTGGGTTAAAAGTTTCGGCCCATCATCGGCGGTGGAAAAAGAGAACAGCGAGGTTAAACCTCCTGTAATCACCAGGGAATTCACCGCAAACCCACCCCACATTCCCAGCAGCAGAATATTAGAACCCTTAACACTACTCCCTTTTTTCGAGGGGATCGGTTGAGGTGGGAGTGAGGATGGAGCAACTACGGGATCTGGCGTCAGATTCAATTCTGTAGACGACATAGATTCCATTTGTAATGGTTCATGAGGAACCGTCATCGCTTCAGGCGAGGAGTCCACAGGGGAGATGGGGGAAATGGGGGAGATGGGGGAGACTCTATCCATCGCATCACGCTGTTCAAGAAGATCGGCTGTTGCTGCACAGGTTAAAGTTGCGGGAATTTGAGCCGCGATCGCCACTTCTGTCTGTGGGATGGCGGCAGTGTCCTGAGTTTCTTCTCTTGTCTCAGGGGTTGGTATAGGTTGAATTTCGATCGGCTGGAGATGGATTGGGTTGGACCCGGGAAACTGTAGAAGCTGCAATTCATTCAGAGCTTCCGTGGCAGACTGGTAACGATGTTTGCAGTGATAGCGCACCATTTTGCTTAACAGGGCAACCAACGCCGAACCCACGGGCGCGATCGCGCCTGAATGCCAATCAATCTCTCCCGTGTGGGAGTTCACTTCTAAATCTGCTGGATGTAGTCCTGTTAAGGCTTGAATTGCAAGTAAGCCCAAGGCATAGATATCACTATTGGGACGGGAGTTTCCCGTGAGTTGTTCCGGGGGTAAATAGCCAAAGGTGGCGATCGGCAAGGCGATCGAAGCTTGTCTATATCCTGGGATATTTTCGTCCCGAATCCGTTGGACACTGGCAAAGTCTACGAGGGCAAATTTCCCATCGTCGGCGCGTTTAATTAATTTATCCGGGGCGATATTGCCATGAATAAACCCGTTTTGATGGATGAAATGAAGAAGGGATAAGCCTTCTTTGAGAAACTCCAAACAAGCGCTCTCACTCCACCGCTTGCTACAGCGTTGACCGATGGGCAGGAGGTGACGGAGTTTAACCCCTTCAATCCATTCCTGAACTAAATAGGAGGAATCGGCGTCGGTGAAACAGTGCAACAATTGGGGAATGCGATCGTGATTTCCTAGTTGTTTCAGGGTTTGGGCTTCAATCCCAAATAAATGTTGCGCTGATTTGAGACAATGGGGATGCGGTGTGGCTAGATTAAGCTGCTTGACGAAACATTTAGGATGGCTTGGGTTTTTTGTATCTTTAGCAATGTAGGTGTTGCCGACCCCATCGGCATTTAAAACTTTAACGATTTGATAGCGATCGGCTAATAAGGTTTCTAATATGGGCATTGACGCGACTCTCTGCATAGAAAGAATTTCCACCTTGACCTTGAGTTTCACAGAGGTTTAAAATCAACCTGATCGCTTGGTTAGAGGCCCCAACAATCCCTCCAACTCCCTGGCATCAAATGGTTGTCGCTGTTCCCTTGACCGTTTGGTCCAGTTGAATCAAGCCAGGTTCGATCCGATGCTATCGGTCCGTTGGGCGATCGCGCTATGCCTTCGATGGGGGATGCACTACTCATCAGCAGCGAAACTGCTCACTGCCAAGGGACTGGGGTTTCTAGCCAAACTAAGAGCTTATTCAGGTATGAGTGCAATCAATGTTCAGCTTCCGGGTTTCTCTATCAGGAATATTGCCCATTATTTTTGAATGTCCCGAATTTTCTTCCGTTAATCGGGTTTTCATCATCGCAGTATCCTATATAACATTAATTTCAACCAGGACCGAACCCCGGAAGCCGCCAAAAGGTCAGACTCCGCCTCAGTTTTGCCAAAAACTCTGTCCTCGGAACATGGGGCAAAATCACCCAATTTATTTCCGGTTGAATCGGGTTTTTAGTGACGGCAATCTCAGGCAAACATTCTAGGTATTTAGAAATTTTAAAAAAACTCTGTAATCTCTACATAAATACTCATAAATCTTCGATAAAAATGAATAAAACTTGATTAAAGTTTCCTTCGGACTTTACCCAAATTTCATCAATAGGCTCAAATTCGGCCCTAGTCCCCAGGGTATCCATACTCCAGCAAAGTTTTCCACTCAGAAACGGGGTTTTTACCCTAAATTCGGCGTGGATATTCATCGGTTATGCACAGAGCCCCTGGTTCTGGGATTAACCCACCGATGCGGTCAAACTCAAACAAAACCAGGTTGTCCGGATCATCCGTACTGAGCATGAAAGATATTAAATGCTCCATCTCTGGTGAAAAAAAGTGAGTATAAATGTAGCAATGCTCCCCTCGGTTATCTTTTTTGGGGCCTGTACCCCTGTCAGGTCCTCTGTGAAATGACTGATTCTGCAAGTTTTGTAAAACTAGCGCTTCGTCCAACTCCAAACCCGTCTAAACCCTGAATCTAGTCTCAAAAAATCAGATTGTGCACTGATTTAATCGGCAAATTTTTCGACTGAAACAGTCAAGAGTTGTTGAATAATTTCGATTATTATTTGATAGATTTTGACAATTTCAAGGCTTAATTTCTCAAGAAATCTTATTTTTAAGGGTTCAACTATTATGGCGATTCTGGTTTTTTCGCTTTTGTTTATTCTCTTTACACTGGAAGTTTTAAATCCTAAAAAATCTAAAAAGCCTTCCAATTCACATCAGTCTACACCTTGTTGTAACTACAATATCCAAGACCGAAAACCTAACTTAGAAGGTAATCATCCTAAAACGGCACAAAAATCTCCTCCAGGAACCCCTCCGCCTAAATCCCGTGGATAGAGTTTGCAATTAAGAAATGGCAAACTTTACCCTCTCTTTCCTGAATCAAGGTAAGTACATTGTTCAGTTGTGAGGTCCGTCATTGTAGACCCAATAACACAGCGGTTCCGTGGTAAGCGGTGGGATTGTTTTTAAATGTAGAATGGAGGAAGAGGGCTAAACCCGCTCATTAAACCGAGGAATTGAGTGAATCTTCGTCGGGTCGTTCCCCTAAAATGGAGTAAATAATTGTCTCCTGCTGTTTACCACGCAGGTGAAGTTCAGTAACTCGAACCCCTTGATAGCGATCGCAGACGTAATTATAGGTTTCTTCAGTAACCAAGAGGTGATACAGATTATAAGCAACAATCTCTTTATTCAGAGGCTCTACTCGTGCCGCCACATTCACCGTATCGCCGATCGCGGAATAATTGGCCCGTTGTTTACCCCCAACACTCCCGGCAATCAGCGGACCTGTATGAATCCCCATCCCGACTTGAATCAACGGTTTTCCTTCCGCTTTCATCCGTTGATTGAGTTCTTTTAGCCTCGCATCCATTGCTAAACAAGCAGCGATCGCATTCATAGCATCCGCCTGAATCTCCTCCGGATTTTGCCGAGGAAAGGGTAGACCAAACACTGCCATAATGGCATCCCCAATATATTTATCAATCACTCCCCCATGCTCCATAATACATTCAGACATCGCATCCAAATAATCATTGAGCCAGGAGAGTAACTCCCGGGGAGGTAAACTTTCAGAGATAGTCGTAAAACTCCGAATATCCATGAATAAAACCGTCGCAATCAGTTCTTGAGGCGGTAAGTCTCCCTGGTCAAAAATTTCATCCCGACGGTCCCAAACTACACGAGCCATTTCGGGAGAAATTTGTTTGGCAAAAAGCTGCATAAGCTGTTGTTTTTCGTAGCGATCGCGCAGTTGGACGATGATTCCCGCTAACAGCATGGTGCCGATGGGTGCAGCAACGGGAATCCACCAATTTCCCCAAGTAAAAGCAGCTAAAGCGATGGCAAACCAAGCCAAAGGAAACCCCACTGCCGCTGCAATCTGAAGTTGGGCCAATCCGAAGCGCATCAGACCGCGATCGCTCCACAACCAACTCATCGATAAACTAATCCCAATTAAAATCACCCCAGTCATGACTGGGGAAAGCCGTTTTAAAAACCGTCCCTCTAACCCATTATCCAAAATCGCTGCATGGACATAGACCCCGGTAATCGGCTGAAGGGGCGAAATTTTGCGATCAATCCCCGTCGCCACAAATCCGACCAAGACGACTTGATTATCAAAGACATCGGGAGGAACGCGACCCTCGACCACATCCACGAATGAATAAGTCGGGACTTGCTGTATTTTTCCCGGCCAATTAATCCAGACATTTTGAAAGTCAAACTCGGGATAAGGCTTAACAATAGCCTGGGGTGGAATTTGATTGAATAACGTTTCAGGGGTTTGATTTTCTGCAACTTGCAGCAGAGCTAAACTCAAGGTCGGTATCCCATTAAACCAAACGGTTCCTTGACGGCTAATGCCATCACTATCGGGTTCATGAAGAATATGCCCGATCGCCGCTGCTGCATCTTTTAAAACGGGTAAAGGTTCTTCTTCCGGACCCGCACTGGCGAGAATCGTTTTGCCATTGGCTTGAATTGCGCGCCCGAAAGACTCATCTTGAGGACTGGGGTCCAGAAACAGAATATCAAAACCAATGGCCGCAGGGGAAGAATTGTTGAGAGCATCCAGAAGTTCGACATAGCGATCGCGAGACCAGGGGAACTGTCCGTAATCCTGTAAACTCTTGCTATCAATGGCAATCACCGTAATCCGGGGATTCCATTTGAGTTCGGGACGAAGATTAAACAAGACCCCATACCCCAACCGTTCTAGGGGTTGCCATGCACCCCCTAGCCCCATTGTCACGGAAATCAGTGCGGCGATCGCGCCGGGGAACAAAGGATTATGAGTTTTCAAATAACCTTGTAGCCACTGTCGAAATCCCACAAAATGCCTAACCACTCCATAGAAAGGAATTCAGATTTAAGGTCTTCGGATGATTTATTGAACGGGGATCGAATACACTCGCTCACGCACTGCCGGTCCCCGCACGACGAACCGGAGTCGTCGGGAGGCGGGTCTGGGTATCAACAGGGAGAAACTGCCATCGGGATTGGTAACAACAGGTTCACCGTTGAGTAACAAGATATCTGGACTATCAATTTTACCGTGAATCAGAACTCGACTAGAACCCCGGGGTTGGGTGACGAGTAATTCCAATTTGGACTCCGCAGGAATCGGTTGAGGCGCAGTGGGAGCCAAACCGGGGGCAATCACGGTAAATTGACCATTACCGAGCAAGACTTCTTGTCCGAGTGCTGTGGCGCTGACGCTCCCATCAACGGTCCGGACTCCGGTTTGACCGTTGGGCCCGACATCAACTCCAAATGAGGTGCCGCGCACCCCAGCAACGCCGGTGGGTGTCCGGACTCTGAAGGGGGAATCTCCAGTGCGGTCCTGGGTTAACAGGGGGTCTTCTAGGGAGAAGGGGAGGGTCTTCATGGCGATCGCCTCTCCATCCAGTTCGCTGGCCAAATCACGGGTTAACCGTCCCAGGGAAAATCTGACCTGTCCCTGGCGTACAAATAGATCGACATTACCCTCGGCAAGACTTTCGATCTCAAATTCGCTGATTTCATCCATTTCTAGGCTGCCCCGAAAGTTGTCAAATCGCAAACGAGCGCTGGAGTTCTCTGGGGCGATCCAGGTGCCGATCGCCGGTTGGAAGCAGTCCCCAACTTGAATGGGACGGCCTTCAAAGGTGACGCTGCCTCGGACCGATTCTACTCTCATCCCTCCGGCACAACCCGTGGCAGTCTGCGCCAATAGGTCGGCGCTGAGAAGCTGTTGCTCTGGCAAAATTTCGGGGACCGGGCCACTTTCTGCGGGGGTCAAGGAGTCGGAGATGCCTTCCCCCTGGGTTTCGAGGGCCAAGGTCTTGTCAGAGGGGACAAATAAAGGGTCTTCTACAAACGAGAGACCTCCCTGGGGAAGGTCTCTGTGGGTCGGGGTTTCCGGTTGAACGTCCGGTTCGGCGATCGCCATTGCTGGAGAGGGAGTTAAGGCGGCGATCGCCCCCCAGGATAATAAGATGGCTCGGAGTATCTGAGGTAAAGTTAAAGCAGGGGTGGAAATATTATTCATCAGCTTTGATAAGTTTAGGGAAGTATTTTTAGAGCATATCGGCGCGATCGCACCAAAACCACGACGAATTCCGATTCTCCAGAAGTTTCCTTCGGGATAGATTCGTCTTGCGCGATCGGTCAAGGTTGAGGCTTCGGCCTCTTGAGTACAATATAGAGGCACCCCAGCCTGACTCTTTATCAGGTTTCCAATTCTTGATCTGCCCATCCGGAGCTATTTTGAGCGTCCACTCGGCTTGGGTTTGGTCTGAACAGGGTCCCAAGTACGGGCTGGTCCTCCACTTGTGGATTCAGCCGGATGGTATCCCCAAGATGACGGAAACCCATCGGATTAACCACGGCTACGGGACCATTTTGGGGGAATTGCGCCATTGGAATTGACGATTTGAGACCATCCCCTCGGGCTCAATAACCCAGCGGTGTTCACTTATTTAATTAATCATCCCTGCTTTGACAAGATTTAGCCAGATTTAGCCGTTTTTTTAGGGGTTGACATCCACGGGATTGGAAAGGGATGGATTGGATGGAGAGATAGATGGGTTATGGGATTTTTGGAAAGACAACCCCAGGATTGCACTGACCAAAATGACGCCATAGACGAGGTAAAGATGGATCGGGCTCAGTGACAAGCTGAAGGCAAATTTTGAGGGTCTTGTCGAATCCACGACGGTTTCGATGGGATTGCGTTCCGGTAAAGAATCGGCTAAGGCGGCCCCATCTAATCCCAAGGCATCTCCAAGGCGACGGATAAACCCTCGGACGTAGATATCTTGGGGTAATTTCTCAATGGACCCGGTTTCGAGGGCGCGGATTTGATAGTGGGGGACATGGGTCAGGTTGTAGAGTTCTTCGCGAGAGAGTCCTTGCTGTTGTCTGCGTTGTTCTAGTTCTTGACCCAGTTGCCGCAGGGCCTCTTCCCAGAGGCGATCGCTGTTGAGTTCGGTTTGATCGCTGATCCCCTCCATTAAGGGCTCTGTTTCTGTGGATCGGATTGCTACCGCATTCTCTGAATGCGTTCGACTCAGCAGCGTCTCTTCCTCTGCTGATTTGGGTCTGGACAGTCCGGTAAAATTAAAGGTTAAATTCGAGCCAGTCATTAGTATTTTCTCCGTGCTTTAGGGGAACAGATTCTCATGTAGAAGTGTAAAGCGTCAAGATGTGGGGTAATACCCCTCGGATGTATAACCCCTCAAGTGATAACAACTATCAGGGGAATTTGTCTACTCTCCAATCGGGCCTAGGCCCCTAATCACCGGACTTTTTTGTAGAAACCCCAGTTAAAAAATCGGCAACGATCGCATTGAAAGTCTCTGCAGTGGCTAAAAACGGCCAGTGATTGCCCGCAATCCGATGGAGAGTCAGATTTTTGAGATAAGTTTTGTAAGGTTTCATTTGCCATTCGGCGCGATTAACACCCTGTTCGGGTTGAATGAATAGGGTAGGGGTACTTAGGGGTTCGGTTAATCCATCCACGCGCAGAACATCCTCAAAAATGCCATCTCGGGCGGCGATCGTAAACTTACTCCCCCACTCTCCATTGGGTTTTTCCTCAATCCCTTCTTGAAAAACCTGTTGTTGCAAGGGAGTCCACCCGCTGTACTGATCCAACTGCTGCGCCTGCACCTGGGCTGCTTGATAGCTGGGAAAGGGACCCATCATTTTCAAGCAAGCTAAAGTCCGGTAAAGGATGGGAAAACTCAGTTTCATGATCGATGGCATCTTGGTGATAAAGATGGGGTCCACCAGAATCATGCTGTTAAAACGCTCAGGATGCGATCGCGCCCAAATCGGGGCAATTTTCGCACTCCAAGAATGAGCCAAAACATGAGCCGATCGCCAATTGAGATGCTCAAATAATCCTTCGAGATCCCTGAGTACATCCGATGTGGTGTAACCCTTCACGGGTTTACTGCTATAACCGTGACCTCGCAGATCCGGTGCAATAATATGATAGCGATCGCTCAGGTATTCCCCTAAACTGGACCAAACCAGCCCATGGTCTCCCAACCCATGCAACAACAATAACGGCTCTTTTCCTCGATTCCATTCCAGATAAGAAAGCTGGAAATCAGGGAAATTCAGGGTGTGACGGGTTGGCATCATCGCAGGTGTAGATTTTAGAGGGGAAAGTTTAGATTTTAGATTTTCGGTAAAAAATTGGCAATTGAGGATTCTACGGATGTCTTAGGGGCGATCGCCACCCCACCCCAAATCTTATGGCAAATTACAAAAATTCTCAGATTTCATCCGTTTATCCCTTTGCGCCTAAAATCTGCTATAATTTCATTTTACATGACAATTTGACATCAGATTAAACCTTTGAATCAAAAGCAGATCACATTAGGGGTATTTTGGAGCATTGCCGGTCTTACTCTAGCCCTCTGGGTACTCAGAGGTCTCCGCATTTTGACCGGAATTTCCAGTGGTGTCCTCTGGCTCTTAATTTTTCTGTCTATTACCTTCGGGGTCCTTTATCGCCTCCAAACCCCCAGACGCTATTAACTCAACCCGATTATTCATCCTCACCCCTTCAGCGACAACCGGCGGGGGTTCAAACCCCCGCCTAACAGCTAAAGTCGGTTAAAACCGACTAAAACCAAACCCTTCAGTCGTTCTCTTTCTTAGTTCGTAGTAACGACTTCAGTCGTTCTCTTTCTTAGTTCGTAGTAACGACTTTAGTCGTTCTCTTAGCTCGTAGTAACGACTTTAGTCGTTCCCCCTGTTCAAATTCACCAATCCCCCCTTCCCTCCCCCTAAAACACAAACAATTATTGACCCGAATCAGACTTTTTCAACCGATAGTAAATGGCCCGATCGCGACGCATAGCCGCCCCAACTGTCACATTAAGTTGAGCGCCTAAAAGGGTCACCAACGAACTTAAATAAAGCCATAACAGCAAAATAATAATAGTCCCCACCGCCCCATAAGTCCGGTTATAATTTCCAAAATGCGCCACATAAAGCCGAAATAAACTGGAAATAATCGCCCATAAAATAGCTGCAATAAAAGCACCGGGAACCAGGGGTGTATCCCGCCGACGGTGGGAGGGACCAAACCGATAAATAAAGGCAAAGGCAACGGAAACAATCAGTAACGTCAGGGGACGACTCCAAAAATGCCACACCTCTAACAATCGTCCTTCCAGAGGACAAGTCTCTAAGGGTTGCAACAGACAGAGAAACCCTGATTCAAATAAACAATTTTGACCCGAATCGATTAAACAACTGCGACGGGCGAGTAATTGAATGACCCAATCACTAATAAAAATTAAAAACGAGGCGACAATAAATAGAATAATGCTCCCCATCGCGAGAGCGATCGCCACCAGTTTCGCCTTCCAAAAAGGCCGCCTTTGTTTGTGGGGAATTTGGTGAATTTGATCCAAAGCTGCCATTGCTGCACCCATCACCCCAGAAAAAACCCAAAGAGTCGCGACAAACCCCAGGGAAAACACTTCCTGATTCCGACTTTGGAGAATTTCTCGAATCAACCCGCGAATCGTGTTCCAAACTTCAACAGGAATCACCTCAGCCAGTTGATTAGCTAGATTAAACAAAGTGGCTTGTAAGCCTTCAAATAAAGCAATGGAAGCAACGACTGCTAGAATAGCGGGAAACAGGGATAACATCGCATGATAGGCCATTTCTGCGGATAAACCCGTTAAGCGCTGTTGACTGGCGCGATCGGCAACTTCGCACAGGGTCGAAAATTTTAGATAGGAAAAAAACTGCAAAAACCGAACCAGGGGTTGAAAGGAGGGACCCATCTGTGTCCCAATCCTTCTCAACCGGACGAGGAAACTTCTGAGAGATAATTTGGGCAACTTCACGACGCTGTGGCTCCCTCTGTGTTAGATTAGCCGCTTAAAATGCCATTCCTGACCCCAGTTTGGGCTGAGTTCGGCTGATTGCTATGCGTGGGCGATCGCAAATCCCAGGGGATTGGATTGGAAAAACACTAAACCTCTACCCATCTTAATTTACACTCTTACGCTTAACTAGAGTTTAATGGGACTGATGCAGATCAACCGGGTTTCTGTCAAACCGGGTCAGTTTGTCAAGATTCGAGAGCTCAGCCGAACCCTAGAAACTGGGTTTCTCCTGGGGCAGTCGGTGGAAAATTGATTGGGAACAATGATTTAATCCGAGATTTGCTGGGCATCTGAGGATAATCGGGTATAATATTTCGACAAGAGTTGAAAATGGATCAGCCACTCGCCCCCGACTTTAGATTTTTCTGTCTACCTTTGAGACTTCCTCGTTTGGTTGCCGAGGTAAGGCAGATTCTTGAGTCTAAGAAGGTACGAGTCTAATCATCCTCATCGACCTTAAACATAAGAGCGCTTTTGGAATCTTTCTAAAAGCTTTGCGGGATAACGCCTCTATCACCTTTGAAGGTGATAGTGCTATCGTAGCATTGTCCGGAAATAACCGGAAAAATGTCACGTAAATGTATCATTAGTTGCCCATGTCGGAGAATGTCTCGCAGTGGTTGGAAGAAATTAGATCCCTGAAACAGGAAATCATCCGTGTGGAACAACAACGGGATGCAGCGGAAGCGGGTGCCGATCGCTGGCGGGGACTTTACACGACGGAAGCGCAGCAACGCAGGGCCGAGTTTGAGCAGTTGACGGAGGCGATCGCCACCCTGAAGGCTGAACTGGAACAGTTGCAAGCGGGACCCGCCTCTTTGCCTCGGGCAATCGCCCCCTCGGAACTGTTGCAAGAGTTGGCGGGAATGGGACTGGATGAAGTGAAGGGAAAATTGATTGAAGCCTTCCTGGAACGCGATCGCCTCGCCCAAGAACTGTCTCGGATGACCGAATGCCTAGAAGCGGAAAAAGCCAGTCATGAACAAACCCGCCAGAGTTTAACCAGCGCCCTAGGAGATACGGTAGAACTCCTGAAAAAAGCCCAACCGGGAACGAAATCTGGCCTTAATCTGGACTTGGCAAGTCTGGTGAGTGGCACTCCATTAAATCCCAAGACGGAAGAGTGAAACATCCATAGGACTTAGACATATTTTGAAAAACTACCCTAAATAATAATAGACCTCTTGCAAAATTCTTTAAAGCCCCCCAGGAACTAAACATTCATTCCGCTGGCTTCCCCCTTCTTAAGGGGGACGGGAGGGGGATCTCAGGGGGTTGGGGGGATCAATCCTTTTTTTTGCAAGAGGTCTAATGTAGAGGCGATTCGCTTTCTCGCCTCTACATTATTTAGAGGTAATGCGTAAGTCATAAGGGACTTCTCCCCGGACTCCGGTGGAGGGACCTAAAATCCCATCACTTTTGCTACCGCTGCGATTTCCGGTTCGATGCCTTGTTTAAAGGGATTGTTGCTATGTTTAATCGCGGTATCCGGGTCTTTGAGTCCATTGCCGGTGAGGACGCAAACGACGGTGGCCCCGGTGGGTACTTGGTCTTTGACCTTGAGTAATCCAGCAACAGAGGCAGCGGAGGCGGGTTCGCAGAAGACTCCTTCCTGGGAGGCGAGGAGACGATAGGCATCGAGAATTTCGTCATCGGTGACGGCATTAAAGCTGCCTCCGGAGGACTCTTGGGCGGCGATCGCCTTATCCCAACTGGCGGGATTTCCGATGCGGATGGCGGTGGCGAGGGTTTCGGGATTGGCGACAGGTTGACCGTTGACGAGGGGGGCTGCACCAGCGGCTTGAAAGCCCATCATTTGCGGGAGGCGATCGCATTTCCCCGCTTGATGATACTGACAAAATCCCATCCAATAGGCGGAAATATTGCCAGCATTGCCTACAGGAATGCACAGCCAATCGGGAGCGTTACCCAAGGCATCCACCACCTCAAATGCTCCGGTTTTCTGCCCTTCGAGGCGATAGGGATTGACGGAGTTGACCAAGGTAACGGGATAATGTTCGGCCATATCCCGGACAATTTCTAGGGCTTTGTCGAAATTTCCTTTAATGGCTAAGACTTCTGCACCATAAAGTAAGGCTTGGGCCAGTTTGCCTAGGGCGACATAGCCATCGGGAATCAGGACAAATGCCCGCATTCCGGCGCGTCTAGCATAGGCCGCAGCGGAGGCGGAGGTGTTGCCGGTACTGGCACAGATGACGGCTTTGGCCCCTTCTTCTTTGGCTTTGGAAATGGCCATCGTCATCCCCCGGTCTTTAAAGCTGCCGGTGGGGTTGAGACCATCATATTTAACGTAAACTTGCACCTGTCTACCGATGATTTCGGCGATCGCTGGGGCGGGAATCAGGGGGGTGTTACCTTCTTGGAGGGTAACAACTGGAGTCTGGTCGCTGACGGGCAGATACTGCCGGTAAGCCTCGATGAGACCGGGCCAGTATGAGGACCGCAGTGGGGCATCTGCTGGAGTTGCACCGGGAGTTGGGGAGGGAACGGGAGAATAACTCAGGGTCACCGTGGTTAATTCTTGTGGACTTCAAGTAGCCTTACAGTCTAATCTAAGTCTAGCCCACTCGTCAAAAGTTCGTGGGTCATGGGTCCTTGGTCATGGGTCATTTGTCATTGGCTGTTGGTTTGTTGTGAGTATTCAACCCTCCCAAGAACCCAGGACCCAGGACCCAGGACAAGTGACCCCTGACCAAGGACCCATGACCAAATTTGGGAATTTTGATAAATTCGATGCTTTTTTTTTCTGGAGTTGGGATAAAATAACCAGGTGCTTCGACTAAGTAAAAATTACTAAACTTAAAACGACTGATGCCCACTGTTATTTCGAGCCGACCCACCTCCGAAACCGTTCAGAGTGCCTCTAGCGTTGCGATCGCTTCTAATGCTTCCCAGAATAATGGCGATCGCCTGATTAAAATGCTCAAATCCCTCTACCAGGCTGATCAGCAGGTCAAGTTCTTGCACTTACACGCCGAAGCAGACTACCTGCTGCAACAGTTGCAAACCCTGAAACAGCACCAATCCAACCCAAAGAGTTCCGTTCCAGCTTCTTCTTCGCAAAATTAAGGCAGCCCCACTCGGACCGGGGCAGTGGGACCCCCCTTATGTGTCCTCCACACTGTTCCCGGTGAGTCTACCCCCTGCCCGTTGTTTTCAGCGATTCCGAGATGTTGCATAATAAAACTCTTTTGTCAATCCTCCTGGCGAAAATGTGAGGAAAAAATCCTGAATCTAAAAATTCCTGCTGTGCCATCGCAAGATGTGCTATAAAAGGTAAAGTTTTATGACGTGCCAGGTTTCTAAACCCCAGGGATACGGAGTTTGTGGTCTGTATTTTGCCCTGAACAGGCATTCATTAATCATCAGATTGCACGCAAGACGGCCCTGCTACTCACCCTTTGAGTCAGCAGGAATTTATCCTGCGGCGATCGGGGGATTCATACGATTAGCAACCGAAGAAGTTAGATTTAATAGATGACAGCATCAACATTAAAGCCTCAAGTAACCCCTCAAACACTGGAATCAGATTCCTTCCCCTCTTCTCTACGTCTGAGAGATATTTTGAGGACCTTGCCGAAAGATGTATTTCTCAAAAATCGGCGGAAAGCATGGACTAGAGTCATTATCAATGTATTATTAGTCGCCCTCGGCTACTGGGCATTAGCCGTTTCTCCCGCATTTTTGTTGCCGATCCTGTGGATCTATACGGGGACAGCCCTAACGGGTTTTTTTGTGATTGCCCATGATTGTGGTCACCGTTCCTTTGCCAATCGCAAATGGGTTAATGATTTGGTCGGCCATGTGATGATGCTGCCCTTAATTTACCCGTTTCATGGCTGGCGAATTGGTCACAATCACCACCACAAACACACGAATAAACTGCTGGAAGATAATGCCTGGGAACCTTGGTTGCCGGACGTTTATGAAAATCTCAGCACTTTTATGAAAACCTTTTATCGCTTCCTACGGGGACGCTTCTGGTGGATGGGTTCCATTGTCCACTGGGCTGGATTGCACTTTGATTGGTGGCGTTATGAAGGCAAAAAACGGGAACAAGTTAAATTTTCGGCCTTAGTCGTCATCGCTTTTGCTGCGATCGCCTTCCCCACCCTGATTGCCACAACTGGAATTTGGGGATTTGTCAAATTTTGGCTGATGCCTTGGATGGTCTACCATTTCTGGATGAGCACCTTCACCATCGTTCACCATACCACCCCTAATATTTCCTTTGCTTTCCCAGAAGATTGGTATGAAGCAAAAGCCCAATTAAGCGGTACAGTTCATTGTGATTATCCCCGCTGGGTGGAATTCCTCTGTCACGATATTAACGTCCATATTCCCCATCACCTCTCCACCGCCATTCCGTCTTACAACTTACGGAAAGCCCATCAAAGTCTGGAGCAAAATTGGGGACAATACCTTCAAAAAAGCCGGTTTTCCTGGTCTTTGATGAAGGAAATTACCGATAAGTGTCACCTCTACGATGCTGAAAACGGTTACAAATCCTTCAAAGATTATCACGCCGGTCGGTAAGCGAGAGAATCCTCTTTTCTCTCCATGAATTATTCCTTAAAGACGTGCCCAGTGCGCGTCTTTTTTTGTTTTTGAAAACTCTTTCTAGTTCAAAACTGCACCTCCGGTCCCCTCCCCTTGGCAAGGGGAGGGTTAGGGTGGGGTCCTCCGGGTGGCGATTCCCTCCGGGATAGTTCAAAACCCGCACACTGTTCGCGAAGCGTTCCGCTAGGAAAGGGTGGGGCTACACGGACAAAGCCCGCCTGCGCGGGCTACTCTATAAAATATCCCCCTTCAATATGTTTAAAATCAAGAAAGCTGCCTTCACATAAACTGTTCACAGGGATGCCATGACCCAGCAAAATTTCGGAACCAACCCAGAGGATAGAATGGGGCGTAATGCACTCCCCGGACCGATTCCGTTAAGCTATTTCGGCGTTTATCGCTGCCCAGTTTGTCGCTATGGCGAACTCTCTAACCTGGCGATGATGGATGCCTTTGGCTGTAACTTTTGCAGCCGCATTTTTACCGCCAACTTAGACCAAAATTCCCTGAGTTTAGCCGATAGTCTGCCACCGATTACCTGGCATTGGAATGGTCGCCAATGGCAAGGGCTACCTCGGGCCGGGGTAGAATTCGGATGGGAAATTGCGATCGCTGCGATCGCCATCATCACCCTCCCCACCCTCCTAGTCGGACTCGGGGCCTATATTTTCCCCCCAGTCCCCGGCAGTAACTTAAGTTGGGTTCCCGCCTTTTGGACTGTAGCCACATTTGTCGCTCACCTCACCATCGTCCTCTGGCTGATAATTGAATATTATCAGTTTCCAGTATTGCTCTTTTTAAAAGCATGGCAACGCCGCTTATTGATGCGATAGATGGGTCATGGGTCATTGGTCATTTGTCATTGGTTGTTTCTTCTGTTCGTAGTAACGACTTCAGTCGTTATCTTTGTTCGTAGTAACGCCTTCAGGCGTTAAAGAAAGTGGGGCAGTTAATCAACCACCCCACTCCAAACAAACCTCCGATTCAAACCTTACAAATAGTTCTCAATCATTTCTCGGTACAGACTCTTTTGCTTAACCCCCCGCACTTGATCCACTAAACCCTTATCCTTAAAGAACTGGACCGTAGGCGTTCCGGTTACTCCCGCATTGTCCGCAATTTCTGGGTCTGCTTCAATGTCAATTTCAACATAGTGAACTTTCCCATCAAACTCATCAATCACCTTACTGAGAATCGGTTTAAGAGTATGGCAAGGACCGCAGGTGGGGGCAGAATATTTGACTACAATCAGGCGATCGCTGTCATGGTACAACTTCCGCAAGGCAAACCCTCCCACATGGCGCGTTGCCGCCGGGTCAAAATTCTCTTCCGTATCGGATATTTGTTCTTTCTCCGGTTCAGGCGCTTTCTCCGATGCTTCGGTTTGATGGAACTCTTGAACTAACCCATTTACCGATAACCACCGTTCCGCTAACATCGCCCCCATACAACCCGTTCCCGCTGCAGTAATCGCTTGGCGAAACTCATGGTCCTGGACATCTCCCGTAGCATAAACCCCTTCTACACTGGTCTCAACACTGCCCGGTTTCGTGACAATATATCCAACGTCATCCAGTTCCAGTTGACCTTTAAACAGTTGGGTATTTGGAGTATGACCGATCGCATAAAACAATCCGCGAACCTGCAAATCCGTTTCTTCTCCGGTTTTGATGTTTCTAACTTTAATCCCCTCCATCCGGTCATCATTTCCGAAGATATCTACCGTCTCCGTATTCCAATGAACCGTGATTTTGGGGTTTTTCAAAACCCGGTCTTGCATCGCTTTTGAGGCCCGCATTTCCTCCCGACGGACTAACAGGTGAACATGGGTCCCATATTTGGTCAAATACACTGCTTCTTCCGCCGCAGTGTCTCCACCACCAACCACCGCTAATGAGACACCTTTAAAAATGGGACTGGCCCCATCGCAAATTGCACAGGCAGAGACCCCACGACTCCAAAACAGGTTCTCGCTGGAGAGTCCCAATCGCTTCGCCGTGGCCCCTGTGGCAATAATCACCGTATGGGCCTTCACTTCGCGTTCATCCGAACGAATCACGAAGGGACGCTGACTCAAATCCACCGATTGCACGTCTTCCGTGTACAATTCGGCCCCCCAGCGTTGCGCCTGGAGTTTCATCCGTTCCATGAGTTTCGGTCCTGTAATCCCTTCGGGAAATCCGGGGAAGTTCTCCACTTCTGTGGTGGTCATTAATTGTCCGCCGGGAATGCCTCCCATCTGGAACCCTTCAAATACCACGGGTTTCAGATTCGCCCGTCCCGCATAGATGGCGGCAGTGAATCCGGCAGGGCCAGATCCGATAATCACAACGTTTTCTACTGCTGGATTTGTCATCGCTTTATTCAAACTCATACCGACTTCGCTTTAGGTTTATTATATCAACCTGTTGATCATTATCAGTGATCCAAATCACTTTAAAGCCTTAACTTCAGACGGTCACCAATTTGCATAATTAACAATTAACAATCAGCATTTAAGTAGTTAGTTACTATCCTGGCTTGACCGCCCAATCCCGCCTAAAATAGCAACTGAATCCTTAAGCAAAAGGTGAGATGATGGATCGAGTATTAGAACCGGAAGTGATGGATACATGGGAGGATGCGACAGCGTATGACGCGATGGATTTTCTGGAGGTGAATACGGCCTTTGCCGAGAGTGCGATCGCAGTCGGTCCCGAGTCGGCGTTGGTACTGGATGCAGGAACCGGGACCGCCAGGATTCCTATTTTAATCGTGGAGCGTCGTCCCCACTGGCACATCAAGGCGATCGACCTTTCGCACAATATGTTACAAGTCGGGAGGGAGAACGTGCAATCCGCTGGATTACAAGAGCAAATTCACTTAGAGTATATTGATGCTAAACAGATGCCTTATGATGACAGTACCTTTGATATGGTGATTTCCAATAGCATCATCCATCATCTCCCAGACCCGATGCCCTTTTTCCAAGAACTGAAACGGGTTTTAAAACCCAATGGCGGGATATTTTTCCGAGATTTAATGCGACCCTCCGATATAGAAACTGTATATAAAATTGTCGCACGAATTGGACCCGAATATAATGACTATCAAACCCAGCTATTTCAAGATTCATTGATAGCTGCATTTACCCTAGAAGAGGTACAAAACATGATAGAATTGGCGGGATTAGAAGGGGTTAAAGTTTATGCGTCTTCGGACCGCCATTGGACGGCGGAACGGGGTTACAGAAAATAGACATCATTCTAAAAAGCCCCCCTTCTTAAGGGGGGTTGGGGGGATCAATCCGTTATTTTGCAAGATGTCTATTATTTGTCCTGACTGCCGATCGCTGTTAAATGGCACTGATAGGATTCTTTGCTAAAGCAGACAAATCTAACTAGAGAAATCAAAGTCGTTTGGGTTAAAAATTGCTGCACAGTCTTCACCGCTATTCTAGCCGCCCGTTCCATTGGAAAACCATACACTCCCGTACTAATTGCGGGAAAAGCAATAGTTTTTAACTCCTGTTTTTCCGCTAACATTAAACTCTGATAATAACAGCTTGCCAGCAATTCATCTTCATGATGCTTGCCCCCTTGCCATACAGGGCCAACCGTATGAATCACATAGTTTGCCGGGAGATTGTAGCCCAGGGTTATTTTAGCTTCGCCGGTTTTACAGCCTTTCAGCGTGCGACATTCCGCCAACAAACCCGAACCTGCTGCGCGGTGGATGGCACCATCAACACCGCCTCCGCCTAATAGACTGGTATTGGCAGCATTAACGATCGCATCCACCTGTTGTTTGGTAATATCGCCTTGAATCACTGTGATTTTATCGGTCATAGTAGTAAAGTTGTTGTCAAATAGAGAAACTACTTTTATTGTATGAAAGAATTGCAGAAATGGAAACAGTTGCGATCGCGCCTAGTCTTCGACAACCAATGGTGCAAAGTTCGCCAAGATGAAATCCAACTGCCAACCGGCGAAATCATTGATGATTTCTTTGTGAATGTCCGTCCAGATATTGCCTTAGTCGTTCCAGTCACCCCCCATCAAGAAATCGTATTCGTGCGACAATATCGACATGGAGTCGGAGAAATCTTGTTAGAATTACCTGCCGGTGCCTTCAATCCAGAAAACGAGCAAGCAGAAGCAGCAGCAGCGCGTGAAATGACCGAAGAAACAGGTTATCATTGCCAGAAGTTGATTAAACTCGCCACCCTCTATGATAATCCCGTTAAAGACACCAATACAATTCATATTTTTTTAGGCAAAGATGCGGAAGAATCAGGACAGCAAATTTTAGATATTACCGAACAGATAGAAGTTTTTTTAATCCCAATTGATGCCGTTTTGGAGAAAATCATCCAGGGAGAAATCTGCGTATCTGGAAGCGTCGCTGCCCTGTTTTTAGCGTTAAATTACTTACAAATTACCCCATGAAAGTCGGCACACCACACCGGCGGGGGTTAAAACCCCCGCCTAACAGCTAAAGTCGGTTAAAACCGACTGAAAATACCACGGGATAAGCGACAATGGAGGGGGTTTAAAGGGCTCTTCAGACTTTTTGGTGATAAGTTTTTCTAATTATTTAGTGGATATTTAAACATTTTTGAGTGGCTACCTCTC
>JAMXFF010000070.1 GCA_025370845.1 Laspinema palackyanum D2a
AGCCAGCCGCCCACTGCGAGATAGGCGCAGGGGAAGAGTAATAGGCCAGACCAACCGATAAATACGAAGCGATCGCGTTTTAGCCAGTCGTCGAGGACGTCAAACCATCCCCGTTCTGTCTGTGCGCGTCCAACTGCTATTGTCATAAAATTTGCGGGAGTTGGGTGCTGGTTTTAAGTCGTCTTGCTTTACAAGAATCGCAAGCTTTCTAAGTAAGTTAACATAACTATATATTACATGGGGGAAAATTTGCAAAACCCTTAGCCCAAGGCTACCCGTTTTCCTGAATCCGGCCAGTCTCTGTGCCCTGGGGCATTGCCTCGCCTCCATCAGCCCAACCCCTGTAATCACAAGGGATGTGGCCTGCTCTCCCTACGGCAGCAGACTGGAGTTCCCGGTTCAGATGAGAACGAGAATTCGTTTATTTGAGGGTCGGTTTCCTGTTGTTCTCAGCTCGTCTGAATGTCTCCCGTCTCGATGGTCTGTCTATAACCCCTAGATCATTAATCCCGTGGGATTAAGGCAGAGGTGGCCTCAATCCGAAATCCAAACCGTCAGAACTTACCCTTTCCCCCCAGATTCCCTAGGCCGGTCACCGGGTGGCCCCCAGGGGCTGCTTCAAAAAAGTTAGAATTTCCCCTAAACTCTGGCCCATTGTCCACCTCAGAGAAGGATACTAAGATAGGACCTATTGCTTAGGTGCCTTGCCCTTACGATTAGAGCGGTCTGGAAATTCTGGACCAGCTATCTCTAATTAAAGGTTCTGTTTTCTCCCTTACCCAGCTTATTTTTCGATGACTGCAAAAAGCATCTCTACTAGCGATCGCGTACTTCGCAAAGAAATTATCGGCTCTCGCCGGTTCAGCAACTACCTTCTAGTCGTTATCGTTAACTTAGGAGGGATCGGCTTTCTCTTAGCCAGCCTTTCCAGTTATCTGAAAGTCAATTTTTTGCCGTTTGCAGACCCAACCCAGCTCATCTTTCTCCCCCAAGGCTTAGTCATGGGTTTTTACGGAGTAGCCGCTTTGCTGCTCTCCCTTTATCTGTGGCTGACCATTCTCTGGAATGTGGGGGCTGGCTACAACGAATTTAATAAAGAAACCGGCAAAGTTCACATCTTCCGGTGGGGATTTCCGGGCAAAAATCGTAAAATTGATATTTCCTACCCCCTGGAAGATGTCCAATCCATTCGGGTCGAAGTCAAAGAAGGACTCAATCCTAAACGAGCCATGTATATGCGAACCAAAGGTCGGAATCCCCTGCCGTTGAGTCGCGTCGGTCAACCCATCCCCTTGTCAGAACTGGAAAACGAAGGTGCAGAATTAGCTCGGTTTTTGGGGGTTCCCCTCGAAGGGTTGTAAGCCCGGGTAATCCTCTTAGACCCTGAGATTTTTTTCTGCTGTGGAGTCCACAATTTCTGACGAAAAAAGTGGAATTGAGCCGTGAAAATCGGCATCGTCCTCTTCGGCCTGGGACAACCAGATCAGGACTTAGGCATCACTTCTATCGGTGAAGAGAGGCAATTCATAGACTGCTTCTCCTCACCGATCGCCTGAAATCCTCACAGAAATCTGAAAAGGTGAACCTAAAACTATGTCCCAATTCCTGCGATACCCGGAGCCACAAAATTAGCTTAGGTAAGATGGGCATCATGATCTCATATCACTCGCGAGGTTAGCATATTGTATTGGAAACTGAACATGGAAATTAACATCCGGCAGTGGATCGTATCGGTGATGATTCTAGGTGCTTTGCTGATGGGAGGTTGCGCTCAACAGGACGCGACATCCCAAGCGCCTAACTTGCCAACGGAACCCCCGGTAACGGCACAAGCCCCCGATGCCTTCAGCAATCTCCCCCGTTTGGAGGGAAAAGCCACGGTGCAAATGGTGATTAAGGGCAAAAACGTCCTCATTGAAGTGGATGGCTCAAAGGCACCGATTACGGCGGGGAATTTTGTGGATTTGGTTCAGCGTCAGGTCTATGACGGGGTAGTATTCCACCGGGTGGTGCGTGACCCGCAACCCTTTGTGGCTCAAGGGGGAGACCCGCAAAGTAAGAAACCCCAAGCTGATCCTCGAACGTTCGGCACCGGAGGTTTTATTGACCCGACAACAGGTCAAGAACGCTCTATTCCGTTAGAAATTACTCCTGAAGGCGCGCCGAGTCCGGTCTATGGTTCACCCTTGCAATCCGCCGGAATTAATCAACCTCCGGTCTTGAAACATAAGCGCGGCGCGGTAGCGATGGCCCGATCGCAAGCACCGAATTCCGCATCGGCTCAGTTTTACTTTGCCTTGAGCGATCTAGAGTTTTTAGATGGTAATTATGCCGTTTTTGGTCAGGTCATTGAAGGGATGGATGTGGTAGACGGGATTCAACAGGGCGATCGCATTGACTCGGCTCAGGTTGTTGAGGGCCTGGAAAATCTTCGTTCTAACGGTCCCTCCTAAACGTGAGAACCGGCCATCAAGGGGTGCAAATTGTGGTCACCGGAATGGGTCTCGTTTGTGCCTTGGGTGATAGTTTGGAGCAGGTTTGGGGGAGGTTGCTCGGGTCTGAGTCGGCGATCGCCCTAGGCCAACCTTTCCCCGAACTGCCACCCCGTCCCCTCGCTCAAATTGGACCCCATCCCGCTCGCCTGGACCAACTCCTCGAACCCGTGGTGACTCACGCCCTCAAGGATGCCGGTTTGCTTCCACCCCTGCGGGATTGTGGGGTAGTGATTGGCTCCAGTCGCGCTCACCAAGGCCAGTTGGAGCAACTGGCAAGGCAATTTTGTCAAAATCCCCGAGGTGGCGACGGCAATTGGGGGGTGAATTGGTTGGACCTGTTACCCCATACTCCGGCGATGGCTACGGCGCGACAGATTGGGGCCACTGGACCCGTGATGGCACCGATGGCGGCTTGTGCTACGGGGCTTTGGGCCCTGGCCCAAGGGTTTGAACTGATCCGCACAGGTCAATGTCAGCAGGTTGTGGTCGGTGCTGCAGAAGCCCCGATCACCCCCCTGGCCCTCACCGGATTTACTCAAATGAGTGCTTATGCCAAAACCGGCTGTTATCCGTTTGACCGTCATCGTGAAGGGTTAGTCTTGGGTGAAGCCGCCGCCGTTTTTGTCCTAGAATCGGCGGATTTCGCTCACCAGCGTGGGGCTAAGAAAATTTATGGCAAAATTCTCGGATTTGGGATTACTAATGATGCGCGCTATGCCAATGCGCCGGATGAGGATGCAACAACGGCGATCGCTGCTGTCGAGCAGTGTCTGAGGCGATCGCAGTTGCACCCTTCAGAAATTGACTATATTCACGCTCATGGCACCAGCACCCACCTCAACGACTGCACGGAAGCCAAATTAATTGCCTCCCTCTTTCCCCAATCGGTGCCCGTGAGTTCGACCAAAGGATCTACAGGTCATAGTTTAGGCGCTTCTGGGGCTTTGGGTGCGGCTTTTTGTCTCCTGGCGATGCGCGATCGCTGTTTACCCCCTTGTGTGGGGTTGACTGTCCCGGAATTTGAACTGGATTTCGTGCGGCGATCGCGTCCCACCCCGGTAGAACAGACCCTCTGTTTTAGTTTTGGCTTTGGCGGACAAAATGCTGTGTTAGCTTTAGGACAATAATACCTTTCGCGATCGTCTCTCTTGTCCCCCCGGGGTTCCTCTTGAAAAAGGAAAAAGCGCTGCACCATCCTAAAAACTTTTTTTAGAGCCATTTACCCCATCCCTAAACTTTCGTAGGATAGAGTCAACCCCCCTAGTCTATTCCCGATGCAGGTAACTTAACATGGATTTGGAATCGCATCGATTTATTTCATATTTTCTCCCTGACCAAAGACCCGAATTGTGCCAGAGTGCGACTATAGAAAAATTTCCATCAGGTACGGTTATTTTTGAAGAAAACGAAAAACCTGATGCTTTATATCTCGTTTTAGACGGCAAAATTGAATTTAGCAAACGAGGAGGATTAGGCCAATATCAGAATGTCGCTTGGGCTGAGGAAAATGACTTTTTTGGCGAGTTTGGTGTTTTAGATGGACAACCGCGCAGTGCTAGAGCGGTGACTTGTACTGCCGCAACCATTGCTAAGATTCCGCGCGATCGCTTGATGGATATTTTGGAACGCTCTCCGGGGAAGGTGGTATTGCAATTATTTCACCATATTATCCATTATCTGCGTCTGACGACCGAACAATATGTGAATCAAATGGTTCACAAACATAAAATGATGGCCGTGGGAGAGATGGCGAATACTATTATTCATGATTTAAAAAGTCCTTTCACTGGAATTTCTCTCGCTAATTCCATGTTAAAAGATTTGCATCAAGATGAAGAGACTCAGGAATGGTGCAATTTAATTCAAGCCCAAATTACCCAAATGGTAGTTATGACTGAGGAAATTTTAGAATTCACGCGGGGCAAGGCCACTTTAAACCGAAAAACATTTAATTTAGGGGAAAGTCTCGAAAAATTTCAACGGCTTAACTTTATTTATTGGAATCAACATAATATCAATTTTATTTTGCGATGTGATAATATTATTTTGAATGGTGATGAAAATAAACTGATGCGCGTCTGGCAGAACTTAGTCGGAAATGCGGTAGAAGCCTTAGATGAGCAGGGGGGACAAATTGTCCTGGTCGCCACCAAGCTGGACCGGGATGCCCTGATCAAAATTTCTGACAGCGGACCGGGCATTCCCGAAGCCATTCAAAGCCGATTATTTGATCCCTTTGTCACCTACGGAAAGCGCGGGGGAACGGGACTGGGAACGGCGATCGCTCTTTCGATTGTGGAAGCACATGGGGGCGATATTACCTTTGAATCTCAAGCTGGAAAAGGAACAACATTTTACATCCGCTTGCCCCTTTGTTAAGTCGCAATTTGAGTTTAAACCATGACCCTGACTGAACGCATTCTCTCTCAACTACCCGGTGATGCTCTCACGGGACTCCATCGCAGCGATCGCCTCTGGCAATCCCTTAAAAAAAATCCCCAAGTGATTCCCTCGGTGATTAGCGAACAGTCACAACCTCTCAACCACTTGGACTGGGATATTTTAGTCTGTGGTGGCACATTAGGAATTTTTATCGGGGCGGCTTTAGCGATAAAAGGCTGGCGAGTCGCTTTAATTGAGCGCGGTATCTTGCGGGGTCGAGATCAAGAATGGAACATTTCCCGAGAAGAATTAACGGTATTTGTAGAACTGGATTTACTTTCAGAAGCCGAGTTAGAACAGGCGATCGCCACCCAATACAATCCCGCCCGGATTCAATTTAATGGCGGTCCCGAATTCTGGGTCCGCGACGTTCTCAACATCGGCGTCGATCCAGTCTATCTCCTCGACACCCTCAAAGCGCGCTTTTTACAAGCTGGGGGTCAAATCTTTGAAAAAACCCCCTTTGAAAGTGCCAGCGTTCACCCCAACGGCATCATCGTTAAAAGTACCACGGGAAAATCCTTTACAGCCCGTTTACTCCTTGATGTAATGGGACATTTTTCCCCCATTGTCCGCCAAATTCGTCAAGGACAAAAACCCGATAGTGTCTGTCTAGTTGTCGGCAGTTGTGCGAAAGGATTTCCTCAGAACGAAACCGGGGATTTAATCACCTCATTTACCCCAATTCAAAAGCAATGTCAGTATTTTTGGGAAGCTTTTCCAGCCCGAGATGGTCGAACCACTTATTTATTTACTTATTTAGATACCCATCCGAGTCGCCTGAGTTTAACTGAATTATTTGAAGATTACTTAAAGTTGTTACCTGAATATCAAAATGTGGACTTAGCCCAGTTAGAATTTGTGCGGGCGCTGTTTGGGTTTTTTCCCGCCTATCGAGACAGTCCAGTGCGATCGCCCTGGGACCGGATTCTAGCGGTTGGTGATAGCAGCGGCATCCAATCTCCCCTCAGTTTTGGGGGATTTGGAGCCATGCTGCGCCACCTCAATCGCCTCACTCAAGGCATTAATGAGGCATTAGAACGAGAGATGCTCTCCCATAATGCCTTAGCCCGATTACAACCCTATCAGCCCAATATTTCCGTCACTTGGTTGTTTCAACGGGCGATGAGTGTCGGGATAGAACAACAACTGGCACCCAATCAAATTAATGAACTCCTCTCCGGTGTTTTCACTTGTATGGAACAGTTAGGCGATCCGGTTCTTAAACCGTTTTTACAAGATGTCATCCAATTTGGGGGACTCTCCCAAACCTTATTTAAAACTGCGATCGCCCAAACTTCCTCTGTTTTTCGAGTCATTCCTCAAGTCGGACTCCCCGCTCTGGTAGACTGGATGCAGCATTACCTTAACCTGGGCATTTATAGTGCCTTGTCCCCCATCGGACAACGGTGTGAAACCTGGGTTAATCGGTTACCCCCCGCCCAACAATATTATTGTCATCGGTGGATTCAAGCTTGGCAATACGGATCCGGGGGCGACTGCGACAGTTAAGCGATTTGGCTGACAATCTTTGCCGTTTCTTCATCAGAACACGGTGCATCTATCTTCCCTCAGACGCTCAGGAATCTTATTGAGTGCATCTACTAAAAACTCAAAAATCTGTTGGTGTTGAGCCGGAATTTCAGGAAATTTTATGAAGAAATGGCACGGGTTAAATCAATCCTGGCGCAGCCTAAATATCACCGCAAAATTTAGCTCGGCTTTCATCGGGTTAATGTTAATTTTGGGAGGCGTTGCTACAACGGGATGGCTGTCTCTGAACTTTGTGCGAAGGGAAACTCAAGCAACCATTGTTAGTAGCATCAAACTACAACGATTGGTGTTTGAAATGAATGATGCTTTAGAACAAGCCCGTCGCCTAGAAAGGGACTTTTTTGAACAGTGGTCAAAAACCGGGTTCTTAGATGCGCGACAGGAATATGGGAGAGCTTACGGGGAACAGATTGACATGGTACTGTTGATTAGCGATCTCCTGCAATCCTTACTCGCCACGGATCAAGTCAGTGCCACCTTACGGCAGAGCAATCCAGCAGTGGTTTCTTATGAAGAAATGGTGCAACAGTACGCCAGTAGTTTTCGGGAAGCCGTAGGACTGGTGGGGGAGTTAGGGATGGATAAAACAGGCATCCTGGCTCGTTTACAGCAAAATTCTCAACGAGTGGGGGATCTTCTCCAACTGGCTGATGATCCGGAGTTGATAGAGTTATATAGGCAACTCCAAGCTCGGGAAGAAGAGTATCTCATTGATCGCCAAAATCCCAAACGGGCTGCGCTGTATCAAGCCATTGAAGAATTAAAAACGGCAATTAAGCAGTCTTCAAACTTAAGTTCACAACGGCAATTGAACGCCCTCAATGCCCTGAATGAATATCAAGATTTGGCCCAAAAAATTATCCGCTTAGATCTGGAAATTCGCAGCCAAATTGCCCAGTTCGATCGCCAAGCCAGTGAACTTTCAGCTCAACTGCTGGAAATCGCCCGCCAAGAAATTCAGCAGGGGGAATACCGGATTAATCAAACCAGTCAGGCAGCCACCGGATTGCTGGTGGCTGCCTTATTATTAGCCCTGGTTTTTGCCAGTGCGATCGCCCAGGAATTTATCTATGCCTTAAAGCAATTAGAAATCGAACAAGCTAAATCCGAAAGTCTCCTGCTGAATATATTACCCAAAACCATCGCCGATCGCCTCAAAGAAGAAACCACCACCATTGCCGACCAATTTACCGATGTCACCGTCTTATTTGCCGATATTGTCGGCTTTACCAATCTCTCCTCCCGGATTTCTCCCACAGAACTGGTAACCCTCCTCAACGAAATTTTTTCAGAATTTGACCGCCTCGCCGATATACATGGCTTAGAAAAAATTAAAACCATTGGCGATGCTTATATGCTCGTAGGCGGACTACCTGAACCCAAAGCCGACTGTGCCAAAGATGTGGCAGAAATGGCCCTGGATATGCAGAAGGCAATTCTCCAGTTTAATGAAAATCATCAGGAGAATATCAACATTAGAATTGGGATTAATACCGGCGCGGTTGTTGCGGGAGTAATCGGGCAGAAAAAATTTATCTATGACCTTTGGGGGGATGCGGTTAATATTGCCAGTCGGATGGAATCTCACGGTTTACCCGGTTCAATTCAAGTCAGCGACGATACTTATCAATTGTTAGAAAAATACTATGAATTTGAAGAACGCGGTTCCATTATGATTAAAGGGAAAGGAGAAATGAAAACTTATTTTCTCCTGGGTAGAACGCCTGAAAAAGCAGACAGAGAACGCAAGTTACTTCCCTTTCCTGAGCCGAGTAACAATCCCAGTTATGGCACGGGGACTGGATTAGATCGATAGGACAATTAACCGGGTTGATATCGCCAGTTTCAGTCCCTGGGGTCATAAAATTAAGGAGTGGAAGCATCTCACTCCCTTCCTGCATTCATCCCCTCTGGACCCCCAAATTGGGATAAATTGGCTGCGATTTTCAACCCCCAGAGTTGCTAAACTAAAGCCGGGGTTAACGGAACTGACCATTTTGAGTGCTTTCTGTATTTTAGAAACTGCCCGAGATTGTTCTGCAACTGTGTTAAGCCACAAATCCCGATCGCCTAGACCCCCTACCTTTAGAGTTGTATCTATCATGACGACGAACCCTCAACCTACCGCTGAACAACCCGCCACAGAAACAGTGGAACAAGCCAAACCTGGAAAATCTTCCCAGGAGAAAAAACCCCTCTTGGGACTCTCATTACCGGAGTTAACCGAATGGGTGCAACAGCAACAACAACCCGCCTATCGGGGAAAACAACTGCATAACTGGATTTATGACAAAGGTGCGCGATCGCTGAGTGACATTACCGTATTTTCTAAACAGTGGCGCGAACAAGTTGCCGACTATCCCCTCGGGCGATCGTCCATTTCCCACAAATCCATTGCCTCCGATGGCACGATTAAATATTTACTGCAATTAACCGATGGTCAAATCATTGAAGCCGTCGGAATTCCCACGGAAAAACGCCTCACCGTTTGCGTTTCTTCTCAAGTCGGATGTCCAATGGGGTGTGATTTTTGTGCGACTGGAAAAGGCGGATTTACTCGCAATTTGGAAACCCATGAAATTGTGGATCAAGTCTTAACCGTGCAGGAAGACTTTGGACGCCGGGTGAGTCATATTGTGTTTATGGGAATGGGAGAACCGTTACTCAATACCGAGAATGTGTTAGCGGCAGTGCGATCCATCAATGAAGATATCGGAATTGGTCAACGCTGCATCACTATTTCTACTGTTGGCATTCGCGATCGCATCCCCCAACTCGCCAAACATCGCGGTCAATTTACCCTCGCCGTCAGCCTCCATGCCTCGAATCAGAAACTCCGGGAACAACTGATTCCTAATGCGGGAGGATATCCCATCGAAAAAATCATTGCCGATTGTCGGGAATATGTGAAAATTTCCGGACGCCGGGTGACGTTTGAATATATCTTACTCGCCGAATTTAACGATCGCACCCAAAATGCCGAAGAACTCGCCAGCTTATTGCGCGGGTTCCAAAGTCATGTGAACTTGATTCCCTATAATCCGATTGAGGAAGTAGACTTCAAACGACCCGATCGCCAGCGGGTGCAAGCCTTTGTGGAAGCGTTAGAAAAGCGACATATTGCAGTCAGTGTCCGCTATTCTCGCGGGTTAGAAGCCGATGCAGCCTGTGGTCAACTGCGGGCCTCCAAAGCATAAAAAAGGGGCGATCGCCTTTAGAGTGCGATCGCCCTTTCCTAAGCAGCAAGAATGTTAGTAAGGAAGAGAGAAGTAACTGATTTGAGTCAGAAACTTAATGGGACCGACGAATCGACAACCCTGGAGCATAAGCTTCCACCACGCGACCCGTGCTCACACAACTCACCATCAAATAGTCACAACTTGGACATTGAGTCTGACTAAAATCTCGGTTTGAGAAGTAATAACGTTCCGCGAGATTTCCACAATTGGGGCATCGAATCGCTTGAAGTGTCTGCATTTTAAACCCTCTCGGTTAACTGGTTGGACGATCAAAAAACAAGAAACTAAAAGAACAGAAAAATTTTGAAGGATTAGGGAGAATGAGTCAGAATCGTTAGGAATCGCTGTTTTGCCTTTTGACCCGTCAATAAGATGAACTGGCATCCTTGACTGGTGGAAAATTCAACGGGCGATCGCCTCCTGCCTACAGCTCATCAAAAAAAACAATCTTTTTCAGCAAAAACCCATTGCGTTACCGGGAACTCATCGGGTAGAATCCAGAGAAGTTATTCTCTTTCCTCCATTAAAATCATCCCGTAAAACCCCATTCTGCGAAGTGATCCCCATCCGCCTTATCCGTGATCCCCATCACTTTTTGCCCGCTTCAACGGCAATTTTAAAGGGGATGCCCCAAAATTCAGAGATATCAATCGGCGATCGGTCACAGGTTTAGTCCGCTCCAGAGTCACAGGAGGGATTGGATTTGTAGGGGCGATCGGTCCCCGGACCAAGGACCAATGACCAAACCGACCCTAATCTCCCAACCCTTGATTATAAATCACAACGGGGACAAAAAAATTTTTCCTTTCTCAATCGTCATCCTCTCCAGGACTCCTCGTGACAGGGCTCTGCCCTGTCACGAAAAATCAGCGGCTCTGCCGCCTGTAAGACTTCACGAACATCAGAGAATCCCTAGCCCCTCATATAGCGGTTCCCACAGTTATGAGGTACGTTTTTGGAGTGCGAGCATCTTGCTCGCTCTTGACGATAGCGAGCAAGATGCTCGCACTCCTTTAAGTGTCTGTACCGCATAAGTCCACCGAACCGCTATATCCGTGGAGTTACTCCCCTCCTCAAAACCCCAAAAGGCAATGATTTTGCTATAATCATTTTATCACAAACCCCTCAAAAAATAGTGCAAATTTTCCTAATTTTAGCATCTAATTAAACCTAAAATATCCAACGGAGGCCACAATGTTTCCAAAAAATACAACCACTCCAAAACAACCAATCATTTACCCCGAAAGCGACGGTCAACCCATCGCAGATAACACCGAACAATTCCAATGGATTGTCACCCTTCAAGGGGGAATAGATGCCCTGTTTAAAGATGACCCCAACGTATTTGTCGCCGGAGACTTACTCTGGTATCCCGTCGAAGGCAACAATCAACTGCGAATTGCCCCAGATGTGATGGTCGCCTTTGGACCTCCCAAAGGCGATCGAGGGTCTTATCTGCAATGGCAAGAAGACAACATCCCTCCCCAAGTCGTCTTTGAAATCTTGTCTCAGAATAGTACATTACCGGAAATGACAAAAAAACATGAATTTTATCAACGCTATGGCGTCGAAGAATACTATATCTATGACCCAGACACAATTGAATTAGAAGGTTGGATTCGTACCGAGAATCAACTCACCCGCATCGAACCCATGATTGGATGGATTTCTCCTCGGTTAGGCGTGCGATTTGAAATGCCCGAGTCCGGGTTAGAAGTGTACAGTCCCGATGGTCGAAAATTCTGCACTTATGTTGAATTGTACAACGAATTCGAGCGCGCCAGAGAACGCACCCAACAAGCCAGAGAACGCACCCAACAAGCCATAGAACGCGCCCAACACGAATCCGAACGCGCTAACCGTCTCGCCGAAAAACTTCGGGAATTAGGCATTGACCCTGATGCGATGTAATTCCTTTTCAACACAAAGACACTCAGAACTCAAAGAAATCTCCTGGTTGTGTTCTGGGTGTCTTTGTGGTTTAAACCCTGGACTCATTCAACTCTACCGACAACGGTGAAATATCTCCCTGACATACCCATGCCCCCCAATAATAAGGACTGGACAAGGGACAATCCTCATCGGCATAATCGCCGTTTAACTCCTGCAAAATCTCTCCTCCTAATTTCGACTGTCGCAGTTCCCCTGCTGTCACCGTGCGAACCTCAAACTGAGCGTGGCTGAGGGCTTCAGCCCGTCCTAGTCCCCGGTTTAAATGGTGGAAAAACCGTTCCATCAGATACACCGTAGCGCGGGCAGGAACGGACCAAAGACTCATCACCTGGCTTTTTGAACCGGACACCACAAACGCCCGCCTTAGCCCCCCTACACTGTCTCCAGAAGCCACTTCACCGAGTCCCGTCTGACAGGCAATCAGGGCGCTGAGTTCGTTGCCCCATAGGTCCAAAGCGGCAATGTCTTGGGCAAACAGAATCCCTTTGTTTCCGTCTGGGAGTTCGCCTCCCTGGTTCCAGACATTCGCCCCCGCGAGGGCAATTCCTCCCCGATACATGGGATTATCTGCATCTGCGGCATCCAGGCGACTGTCGATGGGATGTTTGGCAAGATAGTCCCGAATCAGGGGGACAAATTCCCGCATCCGTTGGGCAACTGGGGGATGCTTCGATTCCCAGACTTCGGCAAACTGTTCTAGCACTTCCACCAGTTGCAAACTGATGAGGGAGGGATGTTGTTCAAAGCATTGGGTTTCGGTTCCCGCTTTGGTGTTGAGTAATTTACGAATCAATTCCAGATAGGGTTTTTCGGCAGTGCGATAAAACCCGTGGGTGGCAACGGCTAAAATGCGGGGACAGTTGCCATGAGTCAGATGGAGGGAGAGGGCATTTTCGCGGAGGTAAGGGGCAACGCCTAGGAGTTCCCCGGCACGAATCCCGAAAATGTCGGTTCCCACTGCGCGAGAAAAGCCGGATAGGGTGGGGAGGGGTTGACTGTTGCTATCCTCCTCGCTTTGCTGCTTCCCACTGCCTTGCTGCCTGGGTTCGGTTCCATTCCAGTCGTAATCGGGGTCAGCGAGAATGGTGGCGGGACAGATTTTCAGAGGGCGATCGCTAATTTCCTGGCGCAACAAGTCCCGTCCGCTATTCAGATAACTGATTCGGTATTTGTCCCCGATATAGTGGCTGTTGCTGGCAGGGGACAGAGGCAAAATCTGGAACGGCAGCAGATTCAGGTTACTATCTGGAGCCAGGAAGCAGTGGGAGACGGAGGGCAATGCCTCGATTAAGGGTTGACAGAGGGTTTCCTGTAGCTGTTGAGTCGGTGAAACCGGGGTAGGAACAGAAGCGGGGTTACGACGCGCACCGAGGTTGTCTTCCCAACCCACAAACCCACGGCGAAATGCTTTAATCAGCTTATCCAGGGGTTCCGCTTCCCCTAAATCCACCAACCGTACCTGTTCCGGTTGATGCGCCATCACCACAAAAGCGATATAGCGGTCTTCCTGCCATTTTTCTCCCTTCGGTGCACCGAAATCATAGCGTTTGAAACGGACGAACTCCACTAGGGCTGAACCGTCGGGAAGTTGGGCGGCAACCAGATTGCGGTTCACTTCCTGTTGGCTCAGTTGCAGTTCCGGGATTTCTTTGGCGAGTTGTTTTTCTAGGTTTTCTGAATCCTGTTGAAGTTTGCTCAGGCGCTTACGGTGTTCCGCTATCTGAGTGGGGTAGATTTCAGGACGCTCAGGGTCAGGACGGGGTGGGTTATAGGTGGCTTCGAGGAGTCGTTCATTGCATTTTTGCCATTCTCGAAATAGGGTTTGAATTTCTGCTGAGTAACGTCCGCTATAGATGGCAGCATTTTGGGCAGCAAGGGCGGCAGTGGCGATCGCTTTACGTCCCAACACGGCATCTAAGGCATCGCCAACGGCTTGGGTGTCATCTCGAAGATGTTGCCAAACTAGGTTAAGGAATAAGTAATATGTTTCAGGATTTTTTTGCAGGTATTCGCGACGTTCGCGGTCTGAACTGGTGCTGAATATGTACTGTAAGCGGAGATTTTCCGACTCTAAAGCGGCTTGAAACTGCTCCCAGGCTTTCTTATAGCGACCTTGGAAGGTGTACAACAAAGCTAAATTTTTAACATCTATAGTGAGGTCAGGATGATTTTCTGGTAAAGCAATACGATCAATTTTTATAGCTTCTAAATAATAGCTTTCTGCTTCAATATATTTTTGCTGAATTTCATATAAATACGCTAAGTTATGTATATCACGGGCGATGTCAGGATGATTTTCTGGTAAAGCAGCACGATCAATTTCTAGTGCTTCCAAATAGAGAGATTCAGATTGACTATAGCTTTTCTGGCTTTGGTATAAAAGGCTCAAGTTGTTGAGGGTTGCACTGAGGTATGGATGATTTTTGGGTAAGGCAATGCGGATGATCTCAATGGCTTTCATATAGAGTGGTTGGGCTTCTATATATCTGCCCTGCAAACGGTATATATCAGCTAGAGTATTGCAGTGGAGCGCGAAGTTAGGATTATTTTCGCGTAAAACCATACGGTCGATTCCTAAAGATTCTTTAACGAAAGTTTCAGCTTCAGCGTATCTTTTTTGTTTGTGATATAAACAAGCAAGGTTGTTGAGACTGTCAGATAAAGCCGGATGATTTTTCGGTAAGGCAATGCGAATGATTTCCAGAGCTTCGAGAAGCAAGGGTTCCGCTTCTGGGTATCGCCCTTGAAGAAGACACAATTGTCCAAAGGTACTGAGATGTATGACAGCGAGATGCGGATGATTTTGCGGCAAGGCGATGCGAGCAATTTTGATAGCTTGTTCACAGAAGTATCGCGCTTTCGTATATCGCCCTTGATATTTGTACAACCTCGCTAAGTTGTTAAGAGTACCTGCCAGGGAAGGGTGGTTTTCGGGTAAAGCGATGCGGTTAATTTCCAAAGCTTCGAGAAGCAAGGGTTCCGCTTCGGCATATCGCCCCTGAGAACAATATAACCCGGCTAGGTTGTTGAGGTAGGTCGCAAGTTGAGGATGATTTTTGGGTAAAGCGATGCGAATGATTTCTAGGACTTCGAGATACAGGGGTTCGGCTTGTGCGTATCGTCCTTGAGAACGGTACAACTCCGCCAGGTTGTTAAGAATGCCTGCCAGGGAAGGGTGGTTTTCGGGTAAAGCGATGCCGTCAATTTTCAGAGCTTCGAGATACAGAGGTTCGGCTTCTGGGTATCGTCCTTGAGAACTGTACAACTGCCCTAGGTTGTTAAGAGTGGCAGCTAGGGAGGGATGGTTTTTGGGTAAGGCTATGCGAATGATTTTCAGAGCTTCGAGATACAGGGGTTCGGCTTCCGAGTATCGTCCTTGCAACTTGTACAACCTCGCCAGGTTGTTGAGGTCTGTGGCAAGGGAGGGATGGTTTTGGGGTAAGGCTATGCGGTCAATGGCGATCGCTTCACTATAAACAGGTTCCGCTTCCGAGTATCTGCCCTGAGACTCGTACAACAAGGCGAGGTTATTGAGGTGGGTGGCAAGGGAGGGATGGTTTTTGGGTAAGGCTATGCGGTCAATTGCTACCGCTTCATTATGAAGAGGTTCCGCTTCTGAGTATCTGCCCTGAGCATAGTACAACGAAGCCAGCTTACTCAGGTGGGTGGCGAGTTGGGGATGATTTTCGGGTAAAGTAATGCGGTCGATTTTCAGAGCTTCGAGACACAGAGGTTCGGCTTCTGGGTATCTTCCTTGAGATTCGTACAACAGTGCGAGGTTGTTGAGGACAGTTGCAATGTGGGGATGATTTTTGGGTAAGGCGATGCGAATAATGTCCAAAACTTCGAGATACAGAGGTTCGGCTTCGTCATATCGCCCTTGAGATTCGTACAACGTAGCCAGGTTGTTGAGATCTCTGGCGAGGTCGGGATGGTTTTGGGGTAGGACGATGCGGTCAATGTTCATGGCTTCGAGATACAGGGGTTCGGTTTCGGCATATCGCCCTTGAGACTGGTACAACACAGCCAGGTTGTTGAGATCTCTGGCGAGGTTGGGGTGGTTTTGAGGTAGGACGATGCGGTCAAGGCCCAGGGCTTCGAGATAGAGAGGTTCGGCTTCGGCATATCGCCCTTGACAACGGTATAACTCCGCAAGGTTGTTGAGATACGTCGCGACATGAGCGTTTTGGGATCCCAGTGTTTTTCGTGAAATTTTTATAGCTTTTTGTGCAAGAGGTATTGCAGCGGCATAGTTCCCTTGTTGGGAGAAGTGCATAACTTTTTTGGTAATTTTTAACAGTGCAATTCCTGCAATAATTCCTTTTGTGAATTCCACAAAAAAAGGCGCAACAAACCTACCTAATACACTTGATATAGATACGAGAAACAAAGCTCTCAAAAAGTTTATTAACATGGCAATTCACCTTTTATATGAATCAAAAGCTTCGACACAAAAACACGAAACAGAAAATAGTCAAACCACCTCATATTCCGTATAGAGTAACCGCGCTTGGTTCGTCTTCACATACTCGAACACCTCTTGTAAATGCGACGGTTGCAACTCCAACGCCTCCCAACGACTCTGTTTCAACCATTCAAAAGGCGGACTTTGAGGAGTCAGCAAAGCTATCCACTGTTCCTGACCTAATTCCGTCGCGGCAAACGTCGGATAGGGGGCGGACTCTTGGGGGATTTTCTCGATATTGCGGGATAACAGGGTGTTCGGTGCATACTCCGAGGGACACAAACAGACCACCGTCCCGTTGGGTTCTCGTTCCAACAAGGTCAAATGTGATGCTGCTGTCAGGTTAATCTCTAAAATCATCTCGCTATCTAACCTGACTTTATCCTGATAGTGTTTAGACGGTTCCCGACGCGCCCCCAAATCGGCTACCCCAGGGGTTTCGGACGCCTCCAGAAATCCCATTTGTTGCGTCCGTTGGGACTGCTGGGAGAGTTGTTCCCACAACCAAGCCCCATATTGCGTCTGTGCCAACCACTGCCGCGCCTCTACCCAGAGTTTTTTTGCCCCCTCTTCATAAGAGAATCCCAATTCCTTCAGTTTGGGAAGAATTTCTCGACTCCAATAGTGCTGTCGCGCTGCGTTCGCCGTTACTGTCAATTTGAGCGTTGTTACCATCTGATTCCAATCGGCATCGAGATTGTCCTGCAATAGCCGATTGGTAAAAATATCCACGGTCAGGGGTTGTAGATCGAGTTGCTCTGCAATCTTACGGAGAAACGCTACTTCATATTCTGTGGGAATATCCATCGCTTCGACCACTTTGATATTGAAGGTTTCCATATTGTACCTGATTTCGGTTACATCTGCGCCCAGTTTAAACTCTTTTTTCTGGGAATGTCTAGGCTTGACCCAAGGTTAGGCGACATCCTGCGACATCCTGCGACATACTCAGAAATTAGGCGACAAACCCTTGTAAATACCAGACAAAACATCTGTTCATTTCAGGGTTAATTTGCCAAGCTATAACTATCGAATTGGCAAATTAAATTATGCAACATATCAAAACCCTTCTCCCCCCTGTTATCCCCGGTGGCATTACCCCCCAAAACCCCTCCTTGCATGGAGTCATCGAAAATGCGATCGCCTCTTCTCAAATCCGGATTGATAGCTTGCCCTACGCCGTCCAGTGGCATATCCCATTACAGAAATACTCCCAAGCACAACCCTTTATCCAGGAATTAACAGGACCCGCTGGGGGCAACAATGCGACTCTTTCTAATGGCAGTTGGTGGAATCCAGTAACTAAAAATTGGGTATCTGAACCGATTGTGTTGGTGAAATCAGCCATGACTGGTGATGTTTTGCAGCGACACCTACCCACGATGTTGCAAAATTCCTATCGCATGGGTCGGGCACTCGCAGAACAGGCGATCGCCTTAGAAATCCTCACCAATAACATGATGCTCATTATCCCCACGGCTTAACGGCGATCGGCCCCAAACCCTCCTAGTCTAACTAGGAGGGTTTCTCGGTAGATTCACCAATCAAAACAGGTCATTTCCCTCAATAACCGGGTGACCCCTCCCAGAGCGAGCGATACTTTTGAGCGCATAAATTCAGGCTCATTGGACCGATAAGAAGATGAGCGATGTTCAACTCCCCCAGCCCCCTTAATCACGGGGATTTCCGGGGATAGAACCCAGAAATTCAATTTTAAAACCACCGGCAAACTTTACTAACCCAGAAAAAACCATGAGTCACTCTTTCCAATCCTTCATCATTCCCAATGCTAAAGAGCAAGCAAAAAAAGCCGCCCAAACCTTACGGGAACTGCATCCAGAACTGTTAGAACCTCCCCCCAAAGCCAATGCTTTCCAACGGACCGGACAGAAGATAGGGTTATTTCTGGTAAGTCTCATTTTTGCCAACCCAGAAGAGTTTTATGGCAAAAACATCGCTACCGCCGAGCTAGTAGAACATTCCCAACTAACCGCTCGTGTCATTAGCATCGGTAGCTTACTGAATGCCATCACCAATCAACCCATATTATTCTTTGCCTTCAAAGATTTTGGCAATCTCCCGGCAATGACGGCAAGTCTGACTCTTAACCTGCTGATTATCAAGTTTACCAATGACAACGGCACTGCTGTCGCCGGACGCAAATATGGTAACCACAACTGGGCAAAAGCAGCAGCAGCAGCAATGATTGCCATGTCAACTCTGCAATCACTCGCCGCTGCTGTAGGGAGCGAGGCGATGAATAATCGTCCCGAACTCAGCCGACTTAAGGCGATCGAGCAGATTTATCGCCTAACCAAAAATCTGGAGGATATGCCCGCCACCAGTACCGCTTATGAAAGCGCCCGCCAGGAATATGAAGCCGCTTTCCAGGAGTTTCAAGGAATGTCTCGCAGCCATCCGAATTGGAATACCTTCTATACTCGCTTATTCGGTACCTGGGAAAATCGCGATCGGGATTGGAGTGGGGTACCCACAGAAAACTTACCCCTAGAACAGCGGGTGTTGCGCCTGGAACGAGAAGCAGCAGCAACCAAAAAACAAGCTCAACAACGGTGGGCAGAAAAATTAGCCAAGCGCCATGAGTTAGGCGATGATGTGCTGTTCTTACAACAGCAAATGCCCGAATTATTTGCCCGCCATTTTGATGAGAATTACGACCTGCGATCGGGTACGGAAACCATTCGGCTGGCGATGGTTAATCTCCATAACAAGCTGATCCAGGGCGATATTGCTGGGTTAGGATTTCCCCTCTTTTTCCTCGTTTTATCCGTTGTCAGCAGTGGCGGTGCCTGCTGGATGACCCTCGCCTACGCCCAACGAGAAGATACTGAGATCTCCCGCAATGATGCAGTGGGCGAGGCCATAATTGCTTCCCTAGAAGAGTTGATTCGGGCGGCAGATGCTGCCGATGAATCGGAAGACGATGTTTAGGAATCAGTCATTGCCCTCAAATTAACCAGCCATTTAGTTCTGAACTTTAAGCGCGATCGCCCTGAACTATCCCTCTGGATTCAAGGCGATCGCCCCTACCCCAAACCATGAGCAACAGAAAAATAATTCCTATGAAAGCCTACAACCCCAACTGGAACTCAAACCCTCCGAATCTCACTCCCGTTGATGTTCCGCGTCAAGCTCCTGTGAGCGATCGCATGATCCTGGAACGATTCCTAGCGGAATACCGCAAGACTGGGCGCTGTGAGTCCCTGCCTCAGCTAGTGGAAATCGCTCGACTCGCCCATCAGAAGCAACTGATGTCACCGAAACAAGCCCGAGCCTTGTTCAAGGATTTAGATGAAATTGAGTCCGCTTTGCCGCCTTTGCTTATGAGTTTAAGCGCCCAAGTGACCACCTTCGGGGACAAGATTCGCAATGAGGAAATCCCCAGTCCAGAGGAGCGTTTCGAGCTACTCGACAGCTTCAAGGAAACTGTGGAGTGCCTTGATAGCCTGACTGCGATCGCTCGGAGCCATCCCGACCCCCCAGAACCGGGCGTAGAGGAGGGTGTTGCTTCCTGCTATGTGGATACAGTCAAGCGAATCAACGATTTACGCTATGGATTAGCCTACCTGAGTGAGCACCTTCGCCCCCAACGCCTGGGACACCAACTCAATAGTTATCCCAATCCTGACTTGCAAATTGTTTCCATCACAGATGCCATTGAGGATCTCTATCAAACCGCAATGGTACTGGTTCCCCGACTGCGGGAAAACATTGCTCGTAAAGTCCCCCAACTGTGGGGTTCCTTGGGGATGTAAGCAGGGGAGGGCGATCGGGCGATCGCCCTCCCGGGATTTTCCAACCTGAAACTCAACTTCTAACCAACCTGGAGTGATTATGTTAAACCGTTTGAAAGCATTCTTAAATGGCGATCGCAACAGTCTCAACCGCCCTGTAGACTCTACCAAAATTGCCATGAGTGGAGAGGATTTCCGGCAAAGCTTGGAGGCAGGCAAGCGACAGTTCAATGGTCTACAGTTATCCAATGTAGATTTACGCGGGCTAAAGTTGAACCATCTGGTTTTAACCGACTGTAGCTTAGTGGCTTGCGACTTAAGTTATGCTTCCCTATTGAATGCCAACTTAAGCGGCACCAACCTCGATCGCGCCAACTTGACTGGCGTTTTCTTAGACGGGGCTAATCTCTACCAAGCCAGCTTAGTGGGTTCTAACCTCAGCCATTGTCATGCATCTCAGGTCAACTTTAGCGCCGCCAATCTCAGCAATGCCAACTTAACCTGGGCAAATCTCAGCGCCGCAAATCTCTATCAGGCGAATCTCCGGGGTGTGAACCTGACTGCAGCCAACTTAGACGGGGCGAATCTCGAACATTGCATCAAGGGCAATACTGCCTTGGGAATGCTGCGTTTATCTCTAGGCTCACGCATCATTAGCAAGAAGCCTTTAGCCTCTTTTCCTACTAACTTCTAGGGTATTCCAACAAATAAATCATCCAAATCCGATGGTTAAAAAAACCGCCACCCTTGAGGGTGGCGGTTTTGGATATTTTATTTTTTGGAGTTCCCTAATTGTAAAAACCTACCGTTGTAAGGGTTGGGTGTTAGGGTGGCAGCAGAGTTCATAAATCATGAGAAGCCGGGTTTCTTACCCCCAGTTTATCGGAGGAAAATCAACTAATTGACAGATAATTTGCGCTGAGAGGTGACGCAATCTTGCAAATAAAGATTAATGAGTTCCTGATAAGACAATCCTTCTTCTTGAGCCATTTTTTCAAAATATTCAATGACATCAATTTCCAGAGAAATGGTGACTTGTTTTTTAAACGATTTGGCAAAAGGATTGGGTCTTCTTTTCATCTTGGAAAGGTCGTATTCCGGTTCCATGAATTTATCTCCTATATTCTTTGCTTTCGTTTTTGGTGGCTTTTCTTGCTGAAATAATTCTAATGATAGCATCTTCTTCTCTAAAACAATGGACGACCAGTAAGATTCTCATTTTAGAACTCAGACCCAACAGCAAAAAACGTTCTTCATCTTGAGAGTGTTCTTCGTCCCAAAATTGCACCGCATAATCATCCAAAAACACTGATTCAGCTTCTTCAAAAGAAATACCATGCTTTTGTTGATTGATTTTGTCTTTTTGTTCGTCCCACTCAAATCTAATTTTCTTCACGATAAAAACAATTTATAGCAATCCCTATAGGTTGGTTAATGCCCAACCCAATATTATATGACGGCACATTTTGCCATGATGTTTAGGTTTGTAAAAACCCCTGGCGGAGCGTTCCGCTAGGAAAGGGTGGGGAAAAAAGCGGACTCAGCCTGTCTTCGCTTTTCTGAAGAGTCTGGTTAGCAGGACTGACGCAGATGTTGAGAATCTACCCTAAATGTAGAGGCGATTCGCGAATCGCCCCTACATTTAGGGCGGGCTGAGGAAAATAGGCGTTAGTCCTGGGTAGGTTTTTAACAACAGGATTTGGCATCATACCAAATCCCGTTGGAACAAGTCGATTTTCTGTCTTAGCCCGCGCAGGCGGGCTTCGTCCGTGTAGCCCCACCCTTTAGGGTGCGGGTTTTTATAGACTCTTGGCTGACCCAAAAATCAGCCTTCATCAACCTGAAATCGCCCACAATATTCACAAACGGAGAGGGGGGGATTCGAACCCCCGATGGCTGTGACACCATAACAGATTTCGAGTCTGCCGCATTCAACCGCTCTGCCACCTCTCCAATTGCTCATCGTACTCCATATTTTTGGCTTTGGGAAGCCCTAGAGGAAAAGATTTTCATTTTCCCGAGGATCCAAGGTTGAGCCAAAGCCATCCCGGGAATTCCACTGAATCGCCCCCTCCCGACCGATCGCATAAATTTGAGTATTCCGTTGCCGCAGTAATCGTTCTGTCTCCGGGTCGATCGCATCAGAGGAGGCGATCGCCACAGACGGTTGCAGCGCCTCCACTAAATAAGGAGCCAACTGTTCCCCGGACCACCACAACACCCGCAACGGTGACTCCCCATTCTCTCCCTCCAGCAACGCACCCGCTGTCACTAAATGGCTTTGTTGCGAAGGATTCAAATCCCCCAATAAAAACCATATCTGATTGCGAATCTGGAACTGCACCACCGGGGGCTTCAGACTCACCACCTGAACTCCTGTTGTTCCCACCGCCAAAGTTTGCCCGACTGGTAAAGGATGATAAGACCCTTTCCGATTGCTTAAAGTCGTCAACAAGGGCCGATCGCCCGTCTGATGGGGGCCAGTTTCTGGGGAAGAAAACACCCGCACGCGCAAACTATCAAACACCTGATACCACCCACTCCGGTAATTCACCGGCGTTGTGGCGATCGCCCAATCAATTTGATTCACCCCCTGTTGTCGCAGAAACGGCAACACCGCATATCGTGCCGTCGCCTCATCTCCACTATTGATCACAATCGCTTTCCCCCGATCTTGAACCACCAAAACCGGATCTCCCCGCGTTGCCAGGGCCGTAATCTGAAATACCGTCGTCTGAGCATAGAACACCGGCACCACCACCAACCCCACGGCAAACAGCAATCCCAACACCCATCGCCGTTTTTGATGCAACCAAGGAATCAGCCACACCGACACCACAATTCCATAGAGGATCACCAGTTGCACAATCGAGAGCGTTCCTGTGGCAATGGAATTCCCGGGTAATTGGCTGACAAATTCGACAATGGCGATGGTTAATTTCAGGGGATAATACAGCAACCAGGCGACTGCCGTTCCCGCTAGAGGCCAGATTGCAGCGGCGATCGCACTGATAAATCCCCCCAGGGTAATCCCCGCCAAAGGCAACGATAAGAGAATATTTAATTTAATACTATAAGGAGCTAATACCCCAAAGGTATAGAGTTGCAGGGGTAGCACCCACACCGACACGGCGATCGGCACCGCAATCAAAGAGGCGATCGCTGGGGGTAACCAATCCAACCGCTTTAAAACTGCTGGAGTCGAGACTAACAACCCCAGAGTCGCCAAAAAACTCATTTGAAATCCTAAATCCCAAATCCACAAGGGATTCCAAATTAGCAAAAAGGTCGCTGCCAGTAGCAGAGACCCCAAAGCATTGACCTGACGCTGCATTAAGGGAGCCAGTAATGCCGCAGAACCCATTAATGCCGCTCGTAAAACCGATGGTGAACCCCCAGTTACGAACACATAGATAATTAAAACTGCCGCCCCATACCCAAATTGGGCTTTCTCAGAAAACCGGCGCGTGACAGCCCGCACTAATCCTAAAATGACCGCCACATGAAATCCTGAAGCGGCTAGAACATGGGCTAAACCCACCTGCATAAATCGTTCGCGAATGTCATGGGGCAGATCCACCGCACGTCTGCCTAAAACCATTGCACTGAGGACGGGACCTTCTGGCACTCCCAATCCCCGGACTTGAGCACGCAGAATCCGCCGTCGCAGTTGCCACATTCCCCAGGTAGGAGGGGAGCCTGCACTGGACGGAAAATTCACCTGCCGTCCCGCTAACCCCGCAAAAGTCCCTTCTCTAGCCAAATAAGCCTGAAAGTCAAACCCTCCGGGATTTGCTGCCGGTTGAGGCAAGTACAATCGACCCGTTACCTCCACCCGTTGACCCGGATATAAGCCGGTGCCTTGAAGTAAGGGAACGGTGACATAGAGTTTGCCGGTAACGGTTTGGGTTTTTGCCGTATCGCTTCCCCCCCGCCCAGAGGTCCCAACAATTTCTATTACTTGGTTGGGTTCAAACCAGAATTGAATACGGTTGCTGCGGGTTAATCGGGGTTCACTGGCGACTCTTCCGAAGACATTCACCAGTTGCTGCTGAGAGGGGGCATCGGAGGCAGCCACAAACCGACTGATATCATTAACGCCGATTTGTGGCTGCCGCAGGGGTAAATAGAGGGTCGCCAGAAACCCGATTGCTCCTGCAATTAGCCAAATTCTCGGTTTTAAGCCTGCTTTGAGGACTTCCAGGCGTTTGGGAAATGGCACTTTCAGCAACAGGACGGCGGCGATCGCTCCCGTCAAAGTCAGGACCACCACTCCTCCCCAGATAAAACGGGTGCAGAGCAATCCTAAAATGTAGGCTAAACACAGAACGACTAAAGGGGCAGAAGTCATCAGGTTGCGCTTTCCTCTTCTATATAGATATACCCAGTTTTAATCCCAGCAGAGCATGAAGCAACATTAACCCAAGGGCCACAGTTCCTATATAGGCATGAGCGGCTCGCAGGGTGAGGCGATCGGCCTGAAATCCCAAAGACAGGGTTCCATTCAGGGCTAACAACACCAATAATATCGAACCCGTCCAGAAATGAGGGCTTTCTAAAATGGGCCGTCGTTGCATCACCAGGGATAAAACTCCTCCGGTATAACCGAGGGCCATAAATAGGAACATCCAAGGGGCCAGTTTGCGGTGGTCGCTGCGGGCCTTAATTGCGGCATCTTTATCCGCTGCAACTCGTCCGCGCCATCCGGACCAGCCGACATAGCTACCCATTACAAATATCACAATTCCCATCATTAGGGGATGTCCCCAATGCACAATCGGCTCAGGCAGTCCTAAACTGCGAAATTGACTGGCGATCGGTTCGAGGGCTTCACTCAGATCGATCATTCCTTCTCCTATTCTTGACTCTTTAATTCAATATCACGGGTTAAACCAACTAAGCAGCGGAGGCTGTATCCGAGGCGTCCCCTTTCAGAAGCGGGAACCCCAGTTTCTCCCGTTGCTCCAGATACAGATGAGCCACCCGTCGCGCCAAATTGCGGATCCGCCCAATATAACGAGTCCGCTCGGTTACGGAAATTACGCCTCTGGCATCTAATAGATTAAAGGTATGAGAACACTTCAGGACATAATCTAGGCTAGGGGCCACCAATCCTCGGGCCGTTAGCTGTTCCGCCTCCTCTTCATAGAGAGCAAATAGCTTGAACAGTAAATCTGGATTGGATGCCTCAAAGTTATAGACGCACTGCTCCACTTCTCCCTGGAGGTGAACATCTCCATAAGTCACCTCATCAGTCCAGTTAATCTTGGTAAAGGCATCTTTTTCCTGGAGATACATGGTTAAGCGCTCCAGTCCATAAGTAATCTCAATGGAGACGGGACGGCAATCGATGCCCCCACATTGTTGGAAATAGGTAAATTGGGTAATCTCCATGCCATCGAGCCAAACTTCCCAGCCAACGCCCCAGGCCCCTAGGGTCGGAGATTCCCAGTTATCCTCCACAAACCGAATATCCCGGTCTTCTGGACGGATCCCTAAAGCGCGCAGGGAATCCAAATAGAGATCCTGGATATTGTTGGGGGAGGGTTTGATGATGACTTGGTATTGATAATAGTGTTGGTAGCGGTTGGGGTTCTCGCCATACCGCCCATCAGTAGGACGACGGCAAGGTTCCACATAAGCCACAGACCAAGGTTCGGGACCGATCGCCCTTAAGAAGGTATGCGGATTCATGGTGCCTGCGCCTTTTTCAATATCGTAGGGCTGGGCAATCAGACAACCGCGATCGGCCCAAAACTGATTTAACGTGGCAATCACAGACTGAAAATTCACGGTTCGCTTTCCTCTGCAAGCAAGTTCATTATTTATTCTCGCCTAAAACTCTCCCCGTGAAAGGCTTCCAGACTTTTTTCAAAAAAAGTTTAAAAATTTTTCCAAAAACGCTTGACAAACCCGGGTGGGTTAGTTAAAGTAGTAAAGCGCGGTGAGGAAAGGCAACGAACTTCAGTCGC
>JAMXFF010000071.1:0-24068 GCA_025370845.1 Laspinema palackyanum D2a
TGGATAGTTTTCAGGGAGGCCCCATCCCTGAAAACTTTTAAACCATAAGCATTTTAGCCTTAGCTTGATGCGTATGGAGTTAAGGGTGGGTGAAGTGGCGATCGCTAAAAGAACCCCACCCTAGCCCTCCCCTTGCCAAGGGGAGGGGACCGGAGGTGGAGTTAGGAGTGGGTGAGGTGGCGATCGCCCAGGAAGAACCCCACCCTAACCCTCCCCTTGGCAAGGGGAGGGGACAAGAGGAATTCCGGTCCCCCCCCTTAGCAAGGGGGGGCTAGGGGGGGTTCCGATCGCGTCGAATATTCAGCCAACAAATTGAGGCTTTTTACCCAAATCCCCTACTCAAGAGGACCCCACCCTAACCCTCCCCTTGCCAAGGGGAGGGGACCGGAGAAAGAGGGGCGTTGTTGTTGGGTATTCTAATGGAGAATGTCAAGTGATTGGCGGTGGATTGATGACCGAACTCTACAACAAAACCTCAGAGAAGGAAAAACGGCGATCGCTGCGTCATAATATGCCCCCTGCTGAAAAGTTGGTCTGGGGTAGATTGCGCGATCGCCAGGTTGAGGGCTGCAAATTTCGGCGGCAGTATAGTATTGGTATATTTGTTGTTGATTTTTATGCACCTGAACTGAAGTTGGCGATCGAGATTGATGGAGAGAGTCATTTTGGGGATGAGGCGAGAATTTATGACATTGAACGACAGTCTTTTTTAGAAGCTACAGGGGTTTGTTTTTTGAGGTTTACGAATCAGGAAGTGTATAAGGAGTTGGATGGTGTGATTGAGGCGATCGGTCAGATGATTTGCCGATTGCGGGAAGAACCCCACCCTAACCCTCCCCTTGCCAAGGGGAGGGGACCGGAGGGGAGAAGCTCACTTTAGTCTTCCCCCTGGCATTGGAAGAACCCCTGGCATTGGAAGAACCCCACCCTAGCCCTCCCCTTGGCAAGGGGAGGGGACCGGAGGTGGTGTTAGAGTAGGAATCGTAACTGCCGATCGCCTCCGTCATCCATGAAGCGCTGTTCTCCAAATCCTAGGACTTCAATCACTACCTCTCGGGGGGGTGGGGTCCAATTTCCTGTGCGGGGGGAGATATTGAATACCAGTTCTCGTGCAGACTGCTGCAATGTATAGGTGGTCATCCCCTGACTGCCGGTTTCATAGTCCAAAGTCTGCCCATCATCTTCATAGAGGACAAAGGTTTTGTGCAAGGTTTCCAAACCTGTTACTGGCCAGACTCGCACTGTGAGAGAATCTAGGGGACGTTCGTCGGTATATTGCATCACTGGACCCATTGGTATAATCGCCCCGGCAGGAACAAACAGGGGCATTCGTTCCAAGGGTGCATCGGCTAAAATATATCCCGGTCCTTGGTGTTGCTCTCCGGTCCACCAATTATACCAAACCCCGGAAGGCAAATAAACCGCCCGACATTGGACGCCGGGACGATACACTGGGGCGGCCATGAGGGACGGACCGAGCATCACTTGGTCTTGAATTTGATAGGTTTGGGGTTCATTGGGGAAATGATACAGCAAAGGCCGTAAAATCGGGGTTCCGGTGGTGGCTGATTCCCAGAATAAGCTATATAAGTAAGGAAGCAATTGATAGCGTAATTCGATGTAGTCGCGGCAGATGCGTTCGACGCGATCGCCGAATACCCAGGGTTCATGGCGGGCGGTATGTAAGGCTGAATGCGCCCGCATCAGGGGATAGAGCATTCCCACTTGCATCCACCGGGCAAACAGTTCTGCGGTGGCATTTCCGGCAAATCCGCCGATATCACAGCCGACAAAGGCGACGCCGGATAAGCCCATATTACATAACATCGGCAGGGACATTTCCAGATGTTCCCAGAGGGATTGATTATCCCCCATCCAGACGGAGGACCAGCGTTGGATTCCGGCAAATCCCGATCGCGTTAGCACAAACGATCGCTGATTGGAACGATGTTGTCGCAATCCTTGGTAGCAGGACTTTGCCATCATCTGACCATAGAGATTATGCACTTCTAAATGGGTGGCGCGGTCTTCTGGCGGTCCTTGGAGTGCATCTAAGGGGAACCAAATTTTATGGCCCTCATCTCCAAAGGGACGATTTTCGATCGCCGGTTCGTTCATGTCATTCCAAATTCCGGCGACACCGATATCTGTGAGGGTTTTGTGCCAGTCTCCCCACCATTGTCTCACGTCAGGTTTTAAAAAATCCGGGAACACGGCCTTATCGGGCCAGACATACCCGTGAAAGATTGATCCATCGGGGTTGCGAACGAAATAGTCGCCGTCTTTGCCTTCATCGAAAACGGGGTAATCTCCCTCGGGTTCATATTTCACCCCGGGGTCGATAATGGTGACGGTTTTGAACCCATTCTCACGCAATTCGGCAATCAGTTGGGCAGCGTCTGGGAAGCGTTTCGGACTCCAGGTAAAGACGCGATATCCGCGCATATAGTCGATATCTAGGTGAATGACATCGCAGGGAATTCGGCGATCGCGAAAGGTTTGGGCCAACTCTCGCACTTCGGTTTCTGAGTCGTAACTCCAGCGGCATTGGTGATATCCCAGCGCCCATTTGGGCGGCATCGGCATCCGGCCCGTAAGCTGAGTATAAGTTGCTAGAATTTCTGCGGGTTCAGGACCATAAATGATATAATAGTCTAGCTCACCGCCTCGGGTTTCCATACTCCAGACGCCGGGTTGGGATGCGCCTAAATCAAATTGACTCCAAAAGGTGGTGTTGAAAAAGATGCCATATCCGAGGCCGGGACGCAGGGCCATGAAGAAGGGAATGGCCTGATACATTTCATCGGTGAGGATATCATAATCCAGGGCATCGGTGGTCCAGTTGGTCCGGACTTGCGATCGCTGGTCTAAGAGTCCGGTGCGTTCTCCGAACCCATAGAAATGTTCCCCCGCTTCAATTTGTTTCCAGTTGGCGACGGCCCCTTGCCGCCAACTGATCCCCGGGTCGATATCTTGGGCAAAGGGTTGGTCCTGGCGGTCAAAACAAGTGAGGCGACAAGGATGGTGGGCGACTGCCACCCGCATCCGGTCCGTGATGATTTCTGTAGAGTCGGGATGTTGCTGGACCGTTAACTCCACCGCAGGCCAGTCCTCCTCCTGAGTTACGGCCCACGATCGCGGGTGAGATAGTGTTCCAGTTGGGGACATTCGCACACGAATTAGATTCGGTGCGACGGCGTTAATCACCAGGGTTTGACTTCCACAATTGAAGTAAATGTGGTTTTCAAGTTCCTTGACAGATTGGACAGACGGGAGGCTGGTCCAAGGCTGTTCTGTCGTCGGCAGTTTTCCAAAATATTGTGGCATCTTAATTTAATTTGAAATTCCAACTTTTATTCTATAAAATTTTTTGAAGGTTGCTTTTCCGAACTGAGTTATGTCTCAATTTTCTTATTGGGGGGAGAATAGTTTTAAGCGGAATTCCCTCCGGGGAAAGCCACGGTTTCATTTTTCCTCAGTTTTGTACCTAATTGGATAGAGGGTAAAACTCCTCTATGGATAGAGGCCATTACGGGGTGATTCTTCTTATTATGAAGTCACATAACAAATAAATAGTCAGTGCAGACCCTCAAAGAGAGAATTGCCAGAAATTAATTCAGTCATTTCTTCGATGAAAGGGTCATTCAGTAAATTAGGAGCAAAAAAAATTATGATTATTAAGGGAAAAAAAGGCGGCGTTCGGACCAGTGCTCTCGCGTTGGGACTGTTTGCCCTCTTGTTACCGGCTTGTCAGCAAGAGAATCAAGCATTGGATGAGACTGAGTACCAAACCCCCACCACCACCGAGTACCAAACCCCCACCACCACGGCCCCCGCACCGGGAAGAGAACCCGTCACAATGACCCCGGGTCAAGAAACGACGGCAATGCCGGGGCAAGAGATGGCAGCTACTACAGAAAATATCTCCTCTAACCCCGAAAACTTTATGGGTCAAATGGTGACAGTGCGTGGAGATGTGAAAGAAATCGATACCTCTAGTGACACCTTTTTAATGGATGACGACCGCTTTTTAACGGGGGAGGGAATTCTGGTTATCAATTCAAGTGGCGAGGTCTTTGCCATTCCCAATGCCGATGAGATGCAGGTCCAAGTAACGGGAGAAGTCCGTCAATTCAACCTGGGGGACATCAATACAGGGTACGGATTGAACTTAGATCCGCAGTTATATAGCGAGTATGAGAATCAACCTGCGATCGTTGCGGAATCTCTGGCACTGTCTCCCACCCCGGAGCAAGTTTCTGAGAATCCCGACCTCTTTTACAATCGCCCCATTGCGATCGAGGGCCAATTTAATGAACAGTTAGCTCCCAATGCTTTTACGTTCAATAATGACGAGGTACTGGTGATCAATGCTGACGAACTGCAAATCCTCCCCGAGAATCAAGATATTGTGGTCACGGGTGAAATACGTCCCTTTGATCTGGCTGCGTTGCAAAGTGAGTATAATTTAAACTGGGATGCCGAGCTGCAACAACGGATGCAAGATCAGTATAGCAACAGTCTCGTGTTAGTTGCTGATGGAATCTACCCCACGGTTGAATAGACCTCTTGCAAAATAAAGGATTGATCCCCCCAACCCCCCGGGAGATCCCCCTCCCGTCCCCCTTAAGAAGGGGGAAGCCAGCGGAATGAATGTTTAGTTCCTGGGGGGATGAGCGAGAATTTTGCAAGAGGTCTAATAAGGCATCATCGGGATAATCAGGGCGAGCGATCGCCCCATCCGGGCAGTCTCAATCAATCCTGAATGAGCTGCGACAGGGGTAATTGATATAATTGCCCCTCCACTCACAAAGAACGCCTCTAAAGATAGAGGGAAAATCAAAATTGTATCGATAAGCTAGAGGGAAGTCTACTTTAATTAAACAGGGCTGATTTCTCCCTGAAGTTGACTGACTTAAAAAGAAAAAATGCCCCGTTTAAAAATATCCAAACCTACCTATGAGGTTCGCTCAATATGCTTAAGAATTTAACCCCCAACCCAAAGAACAACCGAAAGGGAAACCCGATGGGAGTGGCGATCGCCTTAGCCGTGATGACCGCCACCTTGGTTCCGGGTTTACCCAGAAAAGCGGAAGCTCAAATGGGAACCTCTCCCGATAATTCTTCCGTAATTACCCTGGAAAATGTTGCCGGTTCCCCGGAAGAATTTTATGGACAGACAGTGACAATCCGAGGAGATTTCCAAGAAAGTATCGATGAGAATGCTTTTAAACTAACTCGGGATGGCTTTTTATTCTTTGGCGGTTCAGAAGTCTTAGTCGTTAACAATACCGGACAACCGATTGTCCCCCCTGAGAATGACAATATCTCCCTTCAGGTCACAGGTGAAGTCCGACAAATGCGAGTTGCTGAACTTGAGAAAGATTTTGGCTGGGATTTCTGGGATCCGGATATGTATGTCGAATATGACCAGAGACCTGTGATTGTCGCCGAATCCGTTGCCTTATCCCCGGATCCGAGCCAAATTTCAGACAATCCCGAACAGTTTTACGGGGAGACCATTGCTGTCGAAGGTGAACTCGATGAATATTTTAACTTCAATGCCATGTTATTACAACAGGATAGCTTAATCGGTGGCGGAGATATCCTGGTGTTACTTCCCCTGGAAGCGAACCGGATTAATGCCGGAGAGGATATCGTCGTGACGGGTGAAGTTCGCCCCTTCGTGATGGCAGACATTGAGAGAGATTTGGATATCAGAGGGTGGACTCCCGAGATGCAAAGACTCTTCGCTGAAGAGTTTGGAAACCGTCCCGTTATGTTGGCTGAAAACGTTTATCAGATTGGTGAACAAGAGTAAGCTCACCTCTAACTAAACTGAAATAAATCTGAGAGAGACCTCTTGTAGAATTCTGCAAGAGGTCTCTTGAAATGAGCGTGATTCTGAGTGGGTTTAGCTAAATTTGACCTAACTCTCCGGAGAGATTTAAAAGAGGCGTTAAATTAACCCAATAGAGAGAACTCAGAAGCGAGGCGATCGCCTACATTGAATATACCCTTAATAATTACTGAGAGATCGACCCCATGATCGAAGAAGAGTCCCTGCAAGACCGCGCAATTAATGCGGCAGCAAAGTTAGCAATTTCCAGTCAATTCGATGAGTTTCAAACCCTGGATGTTTCCGTTCATTCTGAATCTGCTAATTTGATGAAAGGTGAATTAGAAGCCGTGGAAATTTCCGGGGAAGGGATGGTGATGAAACAAGAGCTAAGAATGGAAAAACTGGATATAAAAACCGGAAAAATATCCGTCAATCCTCTCTTGGCCGCCATTGGAAATATTAAATTAGAAGAACCCACCGAAGCCACCGTTGCGGTGGTTTTGAATGAACAGGATATTAACGGGGCTTTTGATTCGGATTATATTCAGGAAAAACTCCACAGTTTTCCGGTTACCGTGGATGGCAAACCCCTGACTTTGGACGCTCACCAGGTTGATTTTAGCCTTCCCGGTGAGGGGAAAATCCGACTCAGTATCGCCGTATTGTTTCGGGAAACGGGAGAAACTCGTCAGGTGGAATTTACTGCTATCCCCAAGGTGCAAGCCGATGGAACCGGAGCACGTTTAGAGGAAATTGAGTACCTGGATGGCAATGAACTCTCCCCGCAAATGACTGCTGAGTTATTAAAAAAATGCGAATATCTGCTCAATATTTCTAATTTTGAGCTATCTTCGGGAATGTCGGTCCGGTTGCGCGGTTTAAGGATTGTTCCCGGTCAAATTCACTTAGAGGCTCAAGCTTATATTGAGGAAATTCCTAGCAACTAAATCCCTTCTAAGGAATTTAAAGATTCTGAGGTAAAGAGCGAGTTTAATATCATGTTAGGTCGATCATCCCCATTGACCTAACCCCCCAACCCCCTTCCCACCTCTCCTGAGGCCCTCTCTATAGAAGAGAGGGAGAATCAGGAATTTTTTTTATTGCTGTACAGGGGAGAAGAGGGACATAAATCATTCAAACCTTAAAAGGAAGGAGTGGGAATATCTTGCCGGAATTGTCTCCAGAATTGTCCAATTGCGGCAAGACTCGCGATAGAAATTATGGCATTTGAATGGGAATTAAATGATCCTCTGTGACCCCATCCTGGAATCGACCTCCGTTAGATAAGACCAGCATTAAATGGAGGGTCCAATCCGGATCCGTGGGTAAATCGGCCCAGGGAATGGCGATTTCTAGGCACTTATTTAAGGCAACTTGGGCGCGACCCTTGCGGGGATGCCATTGATGATGATCCCGGGCTTCCTGGAACCACACGGACTGACTCACTAAGTTAATGCCGAGATGATGGTGGAACAGGTGGTTAAAAGGTTCGCGATCGGGGCCTTGTGCTAAAGGCATGGGACTGATACTCATCGGGTGATCGGGATAGTACCACAATAAATTCAGTTCCGGAGGGCAATCTTTGCCGATTTCTGTGCCGGTTTTAAAATCAATTCGCAGATAGAAATGGAGGTGATCTACCCCATACCAAACCCGTTGAATGGCGCTGCTGCGATGCATCGTTCCTCGGGCACCGCCCACTTCGATGCGACCCGCTTTATCCCAATCTTGTTCGTCTCCGATGCCATCAATAATCGGATGGATGAAACTTTGAGGACGCCGATCGCCTTCTTGTTCATGGTCTTCCACCGGACGTAAGACAGTCTCGGGAACTGGCTCACCCAGTGCCTGATAGAGTGCCGCAATATGTTCCCGGAACAACTGATCAAACATCGCATCCTGGTTAGAAGAATGACCTTCCCCAAACCACCAAAACCAATCCGAACCTTCAGCAGCATACAACGCTTCCCAGGCTTCCGGATTGGCTTCTTCCGTGGCTTCCGGATGTTGGGCCAGCATCTGCCGCGCTGGTTCTAACAAATCCCAGGCTTTATTTTTGGCAGGGTCGCCGATCCAGGTTGTGAGACTGCCATCCACCCACGACCCGCTATGTAAACGCGCACTCGGCAGAGTTGCGGTGGGAGGAAACTTCTCGATAAACTCCGCCACGGTGACTAACTCAATTTCCCCATGATGACTGAGTTTCTCATAGAGGGAATTTAAGAACGGTTCGCCATCGCGGTTATAAAATTCCCAGCAGTTTTCTCCATCCAGGGCGATCGTCACTAACCAAGGCTGTTCTAACCCACTGTCCGGACCCGCTGCTTGTCGCTGTTTCAGGGAATACCCGATCGCCTCTAAATGTCCCACCAAATCCGATGCCGCCCGCCTCGGTTCCATCGCACCATAAGTAAACCCAATCAAATCCGATAAACGGTGATCCCGGAATACAATCGATAAATCCCCTTGAGGTGTTTCCAACCGATAAGGACGATACAAATACTCCGGTTCAAACAGATTCCCCGCGCCATCCCGATGGAAAAAGTGCTGCAAAGTCCAGCCTAAAACCGCTTCATCAGAACAAATCCATTTAAACCCTTGTTCGGCAATATAGGGTAAAATTTCAGGACTGACCGCTTGTTCCGAAGGCCATAACCCCCGGGGATTCTGTCCGAAACGCTCTTGATACATGGTCCAAGCTTTGCTCAAGTGCCGGGGAATATCTTCCGACCATTGGAAGCGATGCTGGGGTAATTCCATATTGGGAATTGCCACTCGACCGGCATTGGTATCCGCCAGTAAGGGTAAAATCGGGTGGGTATAGGGGGACGTAATCACCTCTAACTGACCCGATTCCTGCATCTGTCGATGTTGGGGGATAATTCTGCTGATAATCTCGCGTTGCTTGGAATAGATGCGCTGGCGATCGCTCAAGGTGAAATTCCGGCCTTGCTTCAACCACCCCTCAATCTCGGGGTCATCCCAAAAAATCGGGTCAATCCAGGCGAGATTGTGCCATGCCAGCAAATCGCCATACTCGCGATCGCCCCAATGTTCCAAACACCATCCCCGGCCCTCGTCCTGCCGTTGAGCGTACAATTCAGCATAGCGGGGATGGGGATCGATTAAGGTGCGATGATTCCCATCAAAGAAATGCTCGACAATAAAATGTTTTTGTTCCAGGGTGAGCTGGTTTTCAGGAGTGAGGGCGGCAGTCAGGTAGGGATCGAATGCCGTGCCTTCGATATAGTCTTCTAGCTGTAATATCAAAGACGGTACTAAATTCACCGTTTGACGGAGTTTAGGATACCGATTCAAGATCAGCACTAAGTCTAAATAATCTTTCGTGCCGTGCAGACGCACCCAAGGCAAGCGATACTGACCCCCAATTCGGCTTTTATAGAGGGGCTGATGCTGATGCCAAATAAAGGCTACATAGAGCGGGTGAGGCATAGTAAGAAGAAGTGATGAGGACAGGAGATGGCGATCGCCGGTCAGGGTGGAAGAGTTCGTCGCACAGACTGCTTGCGGTGAACATTCCTAGCCGACCTGCGATCGTCAATTCCTTCTGAACTTACAGCACTTGTTCCACTTCAGCAATCTCAGGAATGGATTCGCGCAATTTGCGTTCGATCCCCATTCTTAAAGTCATGGCAGAACTCGGGCAGGACCCGCAGGCTCCTTGGAGTCGCAGCTTGACAATTGGACCCTCCAGTTCTACGAGTTCGACATTTCCGCCATCCGCCATCAAGTAGGGGCGCAGTTCATCTAAGACAGTTTCGACATTTTCCGACGTGAGTGCCAATGTTTGAGGCATAAATTCTCCTGGTTTTAGGTTTACGGTGCTGTCCAAATTTTAACGGTTCTGGGGAAAGGCTGGGATAGGGCGATCGCCGATCGCGTCTAGGAAGAAGCGGAATTTTGGGGGTGAACCACAGACTTCACGGATTTTTACCGAGGGGGGAGGTTCACCCAGTCTGGGGTCTCCAGAATCTGGGCCACCCCAGACCCCTGAGTTTTTGGGATTTAAACCATTGCCGGTTCTAAGAGTTTAATGCTGGAGAATTTAAACTCGGTGGTAGTTACGGCGTCATTTTCTTTGGAGTGGATGACTTGATGGGTCATCAGGTAATAGTCTCCAAATTTTTCGTAGGTATCCTCAAAATCGAGTTCTCGGATCAAGTCATTGGTTTGCGCGTTGCGGAATACCACATGATAGCGGGTGGCAACGTAACCTTCGCCAGTATCCAGACTTTCAGCGGTATCAATGGTAAATGCCATGCGTCCCATGACTCGGCTGACTTGGCAGATTTCGGTCCCTCGGATTTTGTAGTTGGACCCCATCGCATCCCCTTTGACCAGGATTTCTATGGCATCGGTGTCGTCGGATTCCCCGGCGCTAAAGCTGTTTTTGCCGTGAGCATCCTCAAATTTGCTCCGTTTGCGGTGGGTGACGATATCCCGCAATTGGGTATAGACGCTTTGTTGCACTTCTTCGTTGTCGATTCCGCTGACTTCTACCGTGAGGTCACCTTTAATGTGAATTTGGCCGGTATAGGTTTCTTCTGCCTGTTTGACTTGGAGTTCGGCCCGATAGCCTGGAAAGTTCGAGTCCCAGGTGTAACGGTTTTCGTAGGCGGCGCGAAATAAATCCCGGGGGTTTGTTTGTTCTGTCATGTTTGCCCTTAGTTTTTCAATGTTGTCCTCCTCTTAGGGTACAAGCTGACTGGGTGGGTTGTGGGATCGCTGTCCAGGGACTGGCCCTCTGGGGTTTGCCTCGTCTAAAGTCGATTTTCTCTTGAGCCTGCCTTCCCAGACTTCCGCTGTGTAGTTTTTATAGACCTATCACAATCGGATTCCGGATCCTGTTCGTAGTAACGACTTCAGTCGTTACCGCGTGTCATGGCGGATGCCATGACACGCTTCATCAGCAGGTTCATCGCTGGTTTGGGGACTGGATCTTCCATCTCAAACCGGGCGTGACGAAAGCATAAGCTTTCGTCACGCGGTAACGACTGAAGTCGTTACTACAAACATTAGAGAATACCCAAATTGGGCCAAACACCCGGTTTCTGGTTCCTGGGGTCTAAGATTGCACCCCTCCCCTATCCGCAATCTTCTCGGATAGGAATGATTTTGTGGTTCAGGCAGGGACTAATCTCTGGGGCGGATTTAGAACTTAAGCAGGGGGCGGCTAGGGGCAGATTCACGGTGACGGTTGAACCGAGTCCTTCCCCCATACTATAAAAGTGAATTTCACCGCCGATTCCTTCGATAATTTTTTTGGATAGGGCTAGACCTAGACCTGTTCCGGGGTAGGGACTGGTATAGGCTTCATGAACTCGAAAGAACGGTTCAAAGAGTCGGGATTGATATTCTAGGGGAACGCCAATTCCCGTATCGGAAATGCGAATTTCTACTCGATTGGGATAGTCTCCCTCTTCGGCGGTAACTTTGTGAGTGATGGGTTCGGCTTCTATGGTAATGCCGCCTTGATGGGTAAATTTAATGGCATTTCCCAGGAGATTTAACATGACTTGAAGGATCTGCTTTTCATTTCCTTGTAAGAAAAGATTGCGGGAATTAGAGGGTTGGGTAATTTTAAAGGTGAGCTGTTTAGATTCAATTTGATTGAAGGCACAGCGTTCGAGATTTTTTAAAAGCTTATGTAAGTTAGTGGGAGGGAGTTCTAGTTCGATGAGGGGAAGGGTTTTGGGTTTATTGAAATCCAAAACGTCATTAATCATGTGGAGGAAATGGAGGGCACTATGGTGAGCTTCATGAATAAATTCCCGTTGTTCTTCGGTATCGTCTACCATATCATCGAGAATCAGTTGCAGAAATCCGATGATATGGTTGAGGGGAGTGCGGAATTCGTGGGAAATTTTGCCCAAAAAATCATGTTTGAGGCGGGCGGCTTCTTGGGCTTGTTGTCGGGCTTCTTGGAGTTGGTGATAGAGGGTGGCGGAGGCGATCGCGCTGCCCGCTTGTTTGGCGACTTCTTGGACTAATTCGATTTCGGCTTCTCTCCACAGGAGGGGACAATGCTCTCGATGAAGCTTCGATTTAGGGAGTTGGTGATACAAGACGATCGCCCCATTCGGTCGATCTTCATAAGCGGTGGGGACAATCAATGTTGAATACCGTTCACCATTTTCTTGGGGTAGGGTGGTATCCACTAGGACAGGTTCGAGGGTGGCGATCGCCCTGCCAATTTCTGGACATTCCTCTAGTCTGACTTCCCATCCCAACATCGAAGGCATTGCCTGTTGTTGATACTCAGCCACCACCTTTAAAGGCTGATTCTCCTCCTGATAGGAATAAATAATACAACGGCTTGCACCCAATCCACTCCCTAAATCTCGGGCAGTTTGCTGCCAAATTCGTTCCAGATTCGACGTGCGATGGATACTTTTAGCAATTTGTAGTAGTAGCTGTTGTGATTTTTTGGATTGTTTCTCAGACATGGCACCCTTCCCCTAATCGGCTGAACTAGCCGAACGTTACATGATATTTCTCATCATCATTAAAGACTCGTCAGTATTGATCCTAATCGCTTTGGGAGGATTGTTCAGTCAAATCCATGAGAAAGAAGCGCCGGAGAGTCAACCTGCAAACTGGCTACCCGAAAGCGGTATATATTCAAGTCCACTGGAATTCTTGCACGATCTTTCTCTCCTTGACCAGTGTCTTGCTGTATCTTTATAAAATCTTTAGGAAAGATAATTTAATAATACTCTTCTGTCAACCGTATAATTACGGAAGTGATTAGGGTTGAGGAGACTCAACCTCCCGGCGATGGTGTAAAGATAGCGTGAAGTCTCCAACCTCTTACCCTACGCGATCGCCCCTCTCGCCCTCCACAAACCCATTCGTCTTTCGGGACCCAATTTCATCCCCATCCCCCGAAATCAGGGCAATAATTGAGAGTCCTGTTTTTCTGGGAATCTCGCCATCAACCCCTTAAAGCAATAAATCCAGGGACTCGGAGTTTGGGGTAAAAATCATCACGGGTTTTTGATAAAGCAAGACGGTAAAAGTCACCGTCGAACCGAGTCCCTCACCCATGCTATAGAAATTAACCTCTCCTCCCATTGCTTCGATCAGCCTTTGGGAAATCGCCAGCCCTAATCCGGTCCCCCCATATTGCCGGGTGCGTTCCCCATCCACTTGAGAAAAGGATTGAAACAGTTTATCTTGTTGATCAAGAGAAACGCCGATGCCGGTGTCAGCCACGGCAATAGAGACCATCCCGGGAAATTCTTGGTCTTGAAAAAATACCGGGTATTCGCTAATTTCAGCGGTAATTGTAATTCCCCCTTCATGAGTAAACTTAATGGCATTTCCCACTAAATTGAATAGAACCTGTAACAACCGTTGATAGTTGCCATAGAGAATAATTTCATCTTCCGTGCGGGGTTTATAAACTTGGAAACTTAAATTTTTTTGCTTTCCATGAGCGCGAGCATGATTTTCAATCCCGGTTAATAGTTCATCGAGTTTCACCGGAACTAAATCGAGTTCCATCTTGCCCGCTTCAATTTTGGCAATATCCAAAACATCATTAATTAAATTGAGCAGATGGACGGCACTGCGATAGGCTTCTTTAATAAATTCCTGCTTTTCTTCTTCATCTTCTGCCATATCATCCACGATTAACTTGAGGAACCCGATGATGCCATTGAGGGGGGTCCGAAGTTCATGGGAGGTATTGGCGAGAAACTGACTTTTGATGCGGGAAATTTCCTCGGCTTTTTGACGTGCTTCTTCTAATTCTTGATAGAGGGTGGCATGAGCGATCGCCGTGCCGACTTGTTCGGCGAGTTCCTGGACTAACTCAATTTCTGCCATACTCCAGGGACGCAACAGCATCAGTTGTGCCGATTCATCCGCATTTGCATCAAGCTGTGGGTCCGGGAGGATGCCGGGGCGATCGAGACAAATTAAACCATTGGGGCGATCTTGGTAGCTCGTCGCCACCACTAACATTGACTCAGGTTCCGAGGCGATCGCCTCGGAAGGACCGACAATCACCGCCGTTTGAGTCAGCAACACTTGATTCAAATCAGGATGCTCCACCAGATAGAGGTCCCGACCTTTGAGAGGCGGTAATGGTGGAGTGATGAACTCTGCCACCACCCGGACTTTCGGGTTTCCCGGCTGGTAGGGACAGATCAGACAACGGCTGACCCCCAATGCCAACCCCAAACCGTTAACGGTTTCGTTCCAGATTGTATTGAGATCCAGAGTGCGCCGGATCTTGCGCGCCATTTCCCCGAGGAGTTTTTGATAGAGTTCCGAACCCGGAGGTAAAGTCCGGCGAATACTGCTGACAATGCTACTGAGGAATTTTTGATGTAGATCTAAGTGATTCGAGGCGATCGCCTGGGGATTGAGCGATCGCTCGTCCGGTCCCCAGAGTAAGGCGTTTGGCAGTAAGCGTCCGATCACCAACACTTCGCTCGGTTCTCCTTGAGGCGGAAAAATCGGACTGATCGCCAGTTCAAATAAAAAGTATTGATCGCCATAGCGAAACGGATAGCTAAACCGTTCAGGAATTCGGGAGGTTAACACCCGCTCCACCCGCTCTAAATAAGGGGTGATGCTTAAGGGTTTAAAATGCTCTCCGACGAAAGTGCCGACGATTTCCTGGGGATTTAACCCGTAATTCTCAGCATTTGACCAATAAAATCCTCGATATAAACCCGAGGCATCTTGAGTAAATGCCAGTTGAGCTCCTAGCGATCGCAACCAACTAGAATCATTGGACCCTGGATAAGCTGGGGGTGTAGAGTCATTCACAGCACGGGAAAAGTCATCACCGAATAGGGCATCAACAGGGTTTCAAAACCCACTACTTTTGCAGATCCACAACCGAAAGGCAATGGATCACCGCCCAGATGGGAAGATGCAGGGAGTCTCAATCATTCCACTCTCCACGGGGGGGAACCGGGGGATTGCGGGTCAAATTGCGGGTCAATTCATCATCGCGACTGGTGTCCCCGCGTAACCATTGTCGCAGGGCTGTTTCAATGACTTTGCTCGGATCGTTGGTCAAATGACTGACGCGATCGAGCAGTTCGGGATCGATATGGATCGAAATCTCTACTTTTTCGGGGTTGCGACTATATTGCACAGCCTGATCGTTCATACAGTTGTAAATTTCTAAACTTGGGGATAAGGTGACATGGCTCTGGTGAAAGAGTGCGGGTTCAAAATTCAAGTTCCGCGCACTCCCTACGGCGCTGGTGAGTCGGCAGTGAACAACCGCAGGAGAACTCGGGTGCATCAGGACCGGAGAATCCCTGGGATGTCATCCTTTCTATTGTACGATGCTGCTTCCAATCTATCTACTGAAATTAAGCCATCTTGTGGGATAACCGGATGATTTTCCAGGCTCATTAGCATCGGGTTTGTAACGAACTTCAGCAAGGCTTAAGCTCTCTCCAAGTCCCTAACCTGCTGCTTGCGGGCTCATCCTTGAGCCATTGAGTGGTTTATTCCAGCAAACCGGCTTGCAATGGGCGTTAGTGGGTTTTGAGCCTCGATGCTATCACAGAATCAAATCCGGTCAATTATCAGGGTGGAAATGCGATCGTCCGATCGCGAATGGGGAAACTGCTCACCGTGGGACCGTCTGCACCCGAAAAGTATTAAAATGTGTTAAGAAATAGGGTGAGGGCAAGGGAATCGCCGGGGTCTGAGTGACCGGGGGTGACGACCCTTGTTAAACCCATCTTGCCCATTGCATCCTCCGCCTATCGCGCCGATAACTGACAAAAGCGTATGACCGACGTTCCTGTATCTCGTATTCGTAACTTTTCAATCATTGCTCATATCGACCACGGAAAATCCACCTTGGCTGACCGTCTCCTCCAGGTGACTGGCACAGTGGAAAAACGGGCCATGAAGCAACAGTTCCTCGATAACATGGAACTGGAACGGGAGCGCGGCATTACGATTAAGCTGCAAGCGGCCCGGATGAACTATCAGGCAAAAGATGGGGAAAAATACGTCCTCAATTTAATCGATACCCCGGGTCATGTGGATTTTTCCTACGAAGTCTCCCGGTCCCTGGCCGCTTGTGAAGGGGCGCTGTTGGTGGTGGATGCGTCCCAAGGGGTCGAGGCCCAAACCCTGGCTAATCTTTATCTGGCCCTGGAATATGATTTAACGATTATTCCAGTTTTGAATAAAATTGACCTGCCCGGAGCCGAACCGGAACGGGTTAAAAATGAAATTGAACAAATCATTGGCCTGGATTGCTCCAATGCCATTCTCGCTTCCGCGAAAGAGGGGATCGGGGTGGATGAGATTTTGGAGGCGATCGTCAATCGGATCCCTGCGCCTCAAGATACGGTGAATGCTCCCCTGCGGGCGTTGATTTTCGATAGTTATTACGATGCCTATCGTGGGGCGATCGCCTATTTTCGGGTGATGGATGGGACCCTCAAAAAAGGCGATCGCGTCCGCCTCATGGTCGCCGGTAAGGAATATGATGCCGATGAAATCGGCGTGCTCTCCCCCACCCAACAACCCCTAGATGAACTCCACGCCGGAGAAGTGGGTTATCTCGCTGCCGCCATCAAAACCGTGGAAGATGCCCGGGTTGGGGATACCATTACCTTGGCTAAAGAACCGGCAGAAACCCCCCTACCGGGCTACACCGAAGCCAATCCAATGGTGTTCTGTGGCCTATTTCCCACGGATGCAGACCAGTTCGAGGACCTGCGCGAAGCCCTGCAACGGCTCAAACTCAACGATGCCGCCCTCTCTTATGAACCGGAAACCTCCAGCGCGATGGGGTTTGGGTTCCGCTGCGGATTCCTGGGACTGCTGCACATGGAAATCGTCCAGGAACGCCTAGAACGGGAGTATGACCTGGATTTAATCACCACTGCTCCCTCGGTGGTTTATCTGGTTACCAAAATCAACGGGGAAAAGGTTTACGTTGATAATCCCAGTCTTTTGCCCGGTCCTCAAGAACGGGAAAAAATCGAGGAGCCTTACGTGCGGGTGGAGATGATTACCCCGGAAACCTACGTGGGGGCTTTGATGGAACTCTGCCAGACTCGCCGTGGGGACTTTACGGATATGAAGTACCTGACCCCGGACCGGACCACGTTGGTGTATGAGTTGCCTTTGGCGGAGGTGGTGACGGACTTTTTTGACCAGATGAAGTCGCGATCGCGCGGGTATGCCAGTATGGAATATCACGTCATCGGCTACCGGGAGAATCCGTTGGTGCGGATGGATATTCTGATTAAAAACGACCTCGTGGATGCCCTAGCGATGATTGTTCACCGGGACAAAGCCTATGTCATGGGCCGCGCCTTGGTGGAAAAACTCAAGGAATTGATCCCCCGCCATCAATTTAAGGTCCCACTCCAAGCCTCCATTGGGTCTCGGGTGATTGCCAGCGAAAATATTCCCGCCCTGCGGAAGGATGTGTTGGCAAAATGTTATGGCGGAGACATCTCCCGGAAGAAGAAACTGCTGAAAAAACAAGCCAAGGGTAAGAAACGCCTCAAGGCGATCGGGACCGTGGATGTCCCCCAGGAAGCATTTATGGCTGTCCTCAAGCTCGATCGGGGTTAAACCCGGGAGCTTTAAAAGTTTTATAACAAAACGTAAAGTTTTAATTAACTTTGCTTCAAAAGCGCCGAAAATGGCGCTTTTTTTGTTATTTTAAGAAAGAAATTAACGGGATGCCCGGTTTTGCTCCGATGGCTTTGTCCTTTCTAACTCTAAGTAGCTTAAAAGTATGAGAATATTGGTTACGGGGGGTGCTGGTTTTATCGGTTCCCATCTCATCGATCGGTTAATGGAACAAGGGCATGATGTCCTATGCCTAGATAACTTTTTTACAGGTGATAAGCGAAATATCAGTAAGTGGTTGGGAAACCCCTATTTTGAACTGATTCGCCACGATGTGACAGAACCGATTCGGTTAGAAGTCGAGCAAATCTATCATTTAGCTTGTCCTGCATCGCCGGTTCACTATCAGTACAACCCAGTAAAAACCATTAAAACCAACGTCATTGGCACGATGAATATGTTGGGACTCGCCAAGCGAGTTAAGGCGAGACTTTTAATGGCTTCTACCTCCGAAGTTTATGGGGACCCAGACGTGCATCCTCAAACAGAAGACTATCGGGGAAATGTCAATACGATTGGAATTCGGAGTTGTTACGACGAAGGAAAACGAGTGGCAGAAACCCTTTGTTTTGATTACCATCGTCAAAATAATGTAGATATTCGGGTCGCTCGAATTTTTAATACGTTCGGCTCCAGAATGTTAGAAAATGATGGACGAGTGGTCAGCAATTTTGTCGTACAAGCTTTGCGGGGGACTCCCTTAACCGTGTATGGCAATGGTTCCCAAACCCGGAGTTTCTGCTATGTTTCTGACTTAGTAGAAGGGTTAATGCGGTTGATGAATGGAGAACATATTGGTCCCATTAATTTGGGGAATCCGGATGAATACACGATTTTACAACTGGCGGAAAAAATCCAGAAAATGGTGAATCCGGATGCGGATATTCAATTTAAGCCCCTTCCCCAAGATGATCCGCGCCAACGCCAACCGGATATCACCCTGGCGAAGACTTGGCTGGGATGGGAGCCACAAGTTCATGTGGATGAAGGATTAAGATTGACCATAGAAGATTTTCGCGATCGCCTGATCTCTAAATAATCCAAACGGGTCATCTCTCCCGAGGAGAATCATCTCGCTCGGGAGTGGAAATATTGCCCCGCATGGGCTAGAGTATAATCGCGATTACTTCAGGGTGCAGCATACAAAAATTGGAGAGAATGAAGGAGCAGGGAAGCCAAAATCAGCGATCGCCTAGAATTGAAAGTTAGGATGAAATCAAAGGGGGACAAAATTAGGGATTCCCTAGCCTTCCTCCCCCCATCGATTTCAAAAGATTTTCCCCCTCTTCATGGGACAGACTTCTATAAATTTGCAGGAGATACCTTATATGCGCGTTTGTGTTATTGGTACCGGATACGTTGGCTTAGTGACTGGAGCTTGTTTAGCATATACAGGTCATCATGTGATCTGTGTGGACAATAACGAAGAAAAAGTCAAATTAATGAAATCCGGACGGTCCCCAATTTATGAACCGGGACTGTCTGAAATTATGCAAGAAGCCTCGGAAGCCGGACGCTTAGAATTCACCACGGACTTAGAATATGGCGTTTCCCACGGTGAGATTTTATTCATTGCTGTGGGTACTCCTCCCCTCCCCACCGGAGAAAGTGATACCCGCTATGTAGAAGCCGTAGCACGCGGCATCGGTGCTCATCTGGATAAAGGATATAAAGTCATCGTCAATAAATCCACCGTTCCCATCGGTTCCGGTGACTGGGTGCGAATGATTGTCCTCGATGGCGTCACCGAACGGCATCAACAGGAAGGCAGTAAAGACGAAACTGCCAAAAAACTGGGGGTGGAATTTGATGTGGTCAGTAATCCCGAATTTCTGCGGGAAGGGTCAGCGGTTTATGACACCTTTAATCCCGATCGCATCGTCCTGGGGAGCAACAATCCCCGCGCCTTAAAAATGATGGAAGAACTCTATCAACCCATCATCCAGCGCAAGTTTGCCGAAGATGCTTCTTTACCGCCGGTTCCGGTGGTTTTGACGGACATTAGTTCGGCAGAAATGATTAAATATGCCGCGAATGCATTTTTAGCGACAAAAATTAGCTTTATCAACGAAATCGCCAACGTTTGCGATCGCGTCGGTGCTGATGTCGTCCAAGTCGCTAAAGGCATGGGTCTCGACTCCCGTATCGGCACCAAATTCCTCCAAGCTGGCATCGGTTGGGGGGGTTCCTGTTTCCCCAAAGATGTCTCGGCAATGGTGCATACTGCCGATGACTATGGCTATGATGCTCAATTGCTCAAAGCGGCGATCGAAGTCAACAAGCGTCAGCGTCAGATTGCCATTGAAAAATTGCAACATGAACTGAAAATTCTCAAAGGCAAAACTGTGGGATTGTTAGGGTTAACTTTCAAACCCGATACGGACGATATGCGCGATGCACCGGCTTTGAATTTAATTGAACAACTCAATCGTTTGGGTGCAAAAGTGAAAGCTTATGACCCAATTGTTTCCCAAACAGGGATTGGTCAGGGATTGAGTGGGGTGTTGGTCGAAACCGACCCCGAACGTTTGGCTGATGGTTGCGATGCTTTAGTTTTGGTCACGGATTGGCAACAATTCCTCAGCTTAAATTATGAAAAAATGGCGCAATTGATGAACCATGCGGTGATGATTGATGGTCGTAATTTCCTCGATCGCGAACAACTGCAAAAAGCTGGGTTCCGCTATGTGGGAATTGGCCGGTCTTAAGTCTTAAGTAACACCAGACCCGGCGGGGGTTAAAACCCCCGCCTAACAGCTCAAGTCGGTTGAAACCGACTGAAAATCTTGTCTTATGGGGTGATGTTTTTAGTCGGTTTTAATCGCCTCTACAGGCTTATGGGATGATGTTTTTAGTCGGTTTTAACCGACTTTAGCTATTAGGCCGCCAATCGTTTTAACCCCTGCCGTCCGCCTGCCGTCCCCCGTCCGCCTACAACAGACTATTCACCAGCCAACCGGCGATCGCACCTCCGAAGACTAACCAAGCAGCATTGATGCGCCAAACTAAGGCAAAAATAGCCGAGATCACCGCAATCAATGCCGCAATCCAATCTATCCCTAGCAGCGCAGTCCCTAAAGGTATGCCGATAAAATTAATCCGCAGAGTGCTCACGGCTAATTGAATCGTCACCACCGCCATGAGTGCTACGGCACTAACATTAATCGCATCTAAAAAAGCGGAAGTCCATTTGCTCGATCGCAAGCGCGGAATCCAGGGATTGAGAATTAACACAAACAGAAACGATGGCAAAGTAATCCCCAAAGTTGAGACTATGGCACCGGGAAATCCGCCAATCACATACCCGATAAAGGTTGCCGTAGTTAGCAAAGGACCCGGAGTGACTTGACCCATTGCCACTGCATCTAATAATTGTTGCTGAGTCAACCAGCCAAATTCATCCACTAATTGACCTTGTAAAAAAGCAATTAACACATAACCACTACCATATAAAACACTCCCAACTTTGAGGAAAAATAACCCTAATTTCCACAAAGGAACGGACTCGGCAGTCAGTGGGATAACCGGAGATATATTGCTGGGAGTTTGAGATAAAAATAACCCGAAAAGCCATGCGCTTAAAGTGGGTTGATTACGCAAATTCAGCCAAACGGCACCGAACAGTCCGCCTAACAACAAGGCAAATACTTCATTCACCCCAAACCAGACTGCAATTCCGGTGGCGATCGCAATTATCAACAGTTCCCGAGACTTCACCGCCTTTTTCCCCAAGCGCCACAATGCGGTAAAAATCACGGCTAAAACCGCCGGTTTGATGCCATATAACAAGGGATAAACTTGGGGTAATTCTCCAAATTGGACATATCCCCATGCCAAAGCTGCCGTCATTAAAACTGCCGGGACCACAAAACAAGTTCCGGCAACAATTAATCCCAATCCCCCGGCATATATATAGCCAATATGAATCGCCATTTCTGTTGAATTGGGTCCGGGGATTAAGTTTGTGGCGCCTACAAGGTCCAGAAATTGTTCTTGGGTTAACCATTGCCGCCGATGGACCACTTCATCTTCCATCATGGCAATATGTGCTGCTGGACCTCCAAATCCAATGATGCCGAGTTTGAGGAAGACTTGCGCGAGTTCTGAGAGGGGAGAGAGGTTCATTTGTTAACCACTGATTTCACTGATTTTCACGGAAGGAAGAGAGGAGATTCGGACGGAGATTATTTTAGATAAATTAGCAGGTTTAAACCGGGAATGGTTCGGGAGAGGGTCCAGAGTAAGAGGCTGAGATAGAGGAGGCCGAGGGTCCATTGATACCAGACTAAACTGGAGATGATGCCGGGGAGATGTTCGTCTCTCAGGCGGATGTCATTGAAGCCAAATTTTAGGAGGTTATTGAGGCTGAAATCGTAATAATTTAACCAGTTCCAGCGGCGGTTCCAGAGGAGGGGGAGATAGCGTTCTCTCATGGCGGGAAAGCGGGGAATAATGGGTAAGCGTCCGATCGCCAAGCGGAGTTGGCGCATTCCGGTATCTTCTACGAAATAGCTGGAGTCGATTAGGTTATGATAGCGGCCTTTTTTGTAGAGGATGATGATTAAAATAGTGGGGATGGGGATAATTAGAATTCCTAAGCAGGTGAGGGTTAATAAGGGTTCGCTACTGGTGCGAATAATGGCGAAGAGTCCGATACTCGCTAATCCTAGGCAAGTGGATAGCATCCAAGGGGTTTCAAAGTCGGTGGGAATGATGGGTTTCGGAAGGATGCGCCGATAGCGATCGACGAACCAAAATAAGACACTGAAATAGGCGATCGCCACTAATCCGACGCCAAAAATCAGCCAAAAACTGGTCCCGTAGCGCGTCAGCAGTAGCAATGCACTTAATCCTAACCAATGGATAGCGGTTCGCATCCATCCCGGGAGGGAGAGGGGTTCGCCAGCAACAGCGCGATCGCGTAACTGGATATAAGTTGCTAGGTCAATTTCTGGTAAATTTAAGACTTCACTCAGACTGCCAAAAATGCGCTCTTCTTGACTCCGAACGATGGCATCGGATTGATGTTCTGACAATCCGAGTTTGATTAATTGTTGTCGAGAGGCGGTATTAATATTGATTTTGATTAATTGATGAAATAGATTCTCTTGACGGAGGTGTTCTGTTAGATATTCCATCTGATTGGCATCGGCAATTTGTTCTTGCTGGCGAAAATTTCGGACTAATTGACGCAGAAGTGTTTCATTTCCCGGCAGACTGGGGAGGGAGAGTTTTTTACCAATTTGTCCGGGGTCGCCGGTAATCCTAGCGGATTCCGAATCAAAGCGCAATCCTGCAACATTGATAGAAGCCGAATTTGCAAAAGTTGTGTCACTAAAGGCGAGGCGATCGCGCAGACTCGCTTCCCGCAAATTGATAGACTGATTAAAGGCAGTTTCTCGAAAACTGGCTAAATTGCGGAACGTTGTTTCCGTTAAAAATAGAGATTCAGCAAACTTGGCGCGGTCAAATAAAGCGGGATTTTCCCATCGGCAACCACTAAAGTCTGCATTGCGATTCCACTGCGATCGGGTAAAATTTGAGTCTTGTTTAAACTGGACTTGATTAAAATTTCCCGTTCCCTCAAACCGCGTCGCTTTAAAATTAGCCGTCCCTTGAAATAACCCTTGATTAAATCCTATGTCTTGAAAAAAGATGCTTCCCTGAAATCGTGCTTCTGATCCAAAATTTGCTCCGGCAAAATTGCTGAGTTTACTAAATCGAGTTTCGGACCAATCGGCTAATTTATCAAAAATTGCTCCCATTGCTTCAACGCGATTGAGGAAGAAACTATGATTAAAATGAACCTCTCCCATGAAATGAGTGTGAACCAGTTTTATCGGTTCTTGGAAGAGGGTAATTTCTACTTGTTCCGGAGGAACCCCCAGCAGCGATCGCGAAAGTTGACTCAACCTTGCCAAACGGGTGCGATCGCGTTGCAGTTGCGATCGCTCTTGTTCTGAGAATAAAGGTAAAAACGCCTCTCCATAAAGCGGTGCCCTCAATCCCAACTCATTTCCATCAAAGTCTCCCTGAATAATAGAATAGGATAAATCCAAGGCGATGGGGGTTCCGGACCGATTCAGTTGATTTTGTAGCAAAGGGTAAAATCGGTCTCTAAATTCTGTATTACTGGGGGTTAAATCAATTAAAAACTCCCGCAAGTCAATGGTCCGCACTCCTTCAGAGATAATCGGGGAGTTAATTCGCTGTTGTAATTGCTCTAGGGTGAGGTGTTCTAGGGTCTCTGGGTTAGGATTTAAGGGGGTGGTTTCTGCATTGGCGGGGAGAGAAGTTATCGGGTTAATGATTAAAGTTAGAATAATTATAAAAAATAAAATTATGAGCTTCTTCATGCAAGTTGAAAGTAATATTAAAAATAATTTATAAAAACATTTCCGAGTTCGTAGTAACGAATTCATTCGTTTCCGAGTTCGTAGTAACGAATTCATTCGTTTCCGAGTTCGTAGTAACGAATTCATTCGTTTCCAAGTTCGTAGTAACGAATTCATTCGTTTCCGAGTTCGTAGTAACGAATTCATTCGTTTCCGAGTTCGTAGTAACGAAT
>JAMXFF010000071.1:24168-24268 GCA_025370845.1 Laspinema palackyanum D2a
TCATTCGTTATTCCCATTTTGGGAAGAGAACGACTGAAGTCGTTACTACGAACAAAGATAAGAACGACTGAAGTCGTTACTACGAACAAAGATAAGAACG
>JAMXFF010000072.1 GCA_025370845.1 Laspinema palackyanum D2a
TCGTTACTACGAACTAGGATAACGACTGAAGTCGTTACTACGAACTAGGATAACGACTGAAGTCGTTACTACGAACTGAAGAGTACGACTGAAGTCGTTACTACGAACTCAGAGTACGACTGACCCCTCCCTACTCCCAAATCGGTGGTTGCTTACGAACACGAGGTGATTTCAACTTGAGGGGACTGAGGATTTGGTTGAGGAGGCGGAGTTGTTCCGTGGTTCCCATGCAGATAAGGGTATCTCCTACCATGAAGACGGTATCGGCAGTGGGTCCCCCAATGAGATGTCCATCGGCGCGGCGAATGGCGAGGACCAGGGCACCGGAACGCGATCGCAGTTTGGCATCATGCAAACTGTCTCCGACTAAGGGACAACTCTCGGAATCAATCAAAAACTCTTCTAAATAAAAGGTGCGATCGGCACCGGCAATAATTCCATCCACAAAATCCATCACCTGGGGTCGCAATGCTGCTGCTGCCATCCGCCTCCCCCCGGTAATATAGGGAGAAACCACCGCATCGGCACCACTACGCTGCAATTTTTGCACCGCTTCCTCACTATTGGCGCGAGAAATGGCGCGAATTTTCGGGTTTAAGGTTTTGGCAGAAATTAAGGTATAGAGATTTTCCGCATCCGATGGCATCGCTGTCACCAAACAGATGGCGCGTTCAATTCCCACCTCTAACAAGGTGGCATCCACCGTGGCGTCCCCTTGAATGGCAATATACCCCAGTTGTTGCGCCTGTTGAACAATCTCTGCTGATGCGTCAATCACCAAGAAGGGAATGTTTTCGGCATTGAACTCATAGGCAATCTGCCGACCCGTGCGCCCAAATCCACAAATAATGTAATGTTCAGATAATGTTTCTATCAAGCGTCGCTGTCTTCTACTTTTGATTTCATCTTGGAAATATCCTTCAATGATAGCTTCTGTAAAGCGGTTGACGATATACCCAATGCTCACCAATCCCATTGCAATTAAGGAAATAGTAAATAAGCGCCCGCGATCGCCGAGGGGGTGGATTTCCATAAATCCCACGGTAGAGAGGGTAATCGCCGTCATATAGGCGCTATCGACCCATCGCCATCCCTCCACCAGTCGATACCAGAGGATCCCGATTAACACGACGGAAATTAGGGCGAGTACCCCCCCAATTAATTCTTGGCGAATTCGTCGATATTTTTGATTGACTTCGTTGCTTAAATTAATCAGTTGCTTTGAGTTCACAAAACTAGCCGCATTTTTTATAGCTAAAGTAGGATAAAGTTACAAGCAAGGTTGAGCATTGACAACCGGGGTAAATCCCGATCATACTCAACATGGATAACATTCTAACCGGGGAGAGAAACGGATGTACATTATTATTGGTGGAGCTGGATTAATTGGACTCAATTTAGCCCAAAGATTAATAGAACTTGGACATACGATCGCCCTGATAGATGTTGACCCAACTGCCTGTCATTATGCTCGCGAACAACTCGGAGTGATGGCCTTTGAGGGGAGTACAGTGAGTACGGAGTTGCTATTAGAAGCGGGGATTCGGAAAGCAGATGCGGTGGCGGCGATGTTGCGGAATGATGCCCTGAATTTAGCAATGGTTGCCTTGGCTAAATATTATGGGGTTTCGGAAATTCTCGTGCGAATGCGCCATCGAGATTTTGAACAACCTTATCGGATTGCCGGGGCGACCCATATTATCAGTACAGTGGAACTGGCGGTGACGACGATGGCGAATGCGATCGAGTATCCGGAAGTGGAATCGATGATGCATTTTGAACAAGGGCAAATTGAAGTGCTCAAACTGTCGATTCCGGACAATTCCCAGGCGATCGGGCGCAGTTTGGCGGATATTGCCCGAGACCCCCGCTTTCCTCAAGGGTCGCTGATTATTGGTTATCAACCTTATCCCCATAGTGATTTAGTCATTCCCAATGGGAGTACGGTAATTGAATTGCACTCGACTATTCTGATTGTCACCAAACAAAATTGTCTCCACAAAATGATTGATTTCATGAAAGGGTCGGTTTAATCATCTTCTAACTTTAATAATTGTTGGTCCAAATTATTCACTTGATTTTGAACAATTTCTTCGGATAAAATTTGCTTGCGGAGTGCGTCATTTAAAGCGCTTTTCTCCGCCAGCAAGACTTGCCGCCAGACTGCATCCAATTTTCCGCGATCGCCCCCCTCTCCATTCTCGGGCCTGATATTATAAATATCCCGCAATTGCTTCTCCGCTCCGGCAATTTTGACCTGATAGGAAGCCCGCATTTCTTCATAAATTGACTTAGGCAATACCCCTGATTTCAAGAGATTATTCAACTCTTCTTGGGCCGCTTTAGCCGCCATTAATTGCGCTTGTAATTCCTGAATTCTCTGGCGAAAGGCAGAAACTTCCTGAATATTCAACCGTTTGACCAACCAGGGTAAACTCAATCCCTGTCCCACCAAAGAGAGTAAAACTGCTCCAAACAAGAGAGCAATGAGTTGGGACCTTCCCTCTAATGTCGCCGGTAATGTCAACGCCATCACCATTGACAAAGACCCTTTAATATTTCCCAAAAATAAAACGTGCTTCCACCGCAGGGGAATGGGACGGTCAAACCATTTCAGGATGGCTAATAAAGGATAAACAGACAGTAACCGCCCCAGTTGGTAAGCAAAAATGGCTAACAGGACCGCAGGTAATGTATTCCAGAGAGTGAGGGGATTGATTTCTAAGCCAATCAGCAAAAAAATAAAGGTATTTACCCCAAATCCCGCATATTCCCAGAAACTATATAAAGCAATCCGATTCGAGGCTGAAGCGGTCTGTTTTATGCCAATATTACCCACTAATAAACCCGCAACTACAACGGCAACTACCCCGGAGACGCCCAGTAACTGCCCCAGTTGAAAGGTCCCTAAAGCTACAGCAACGCTGAGTAAAATACTGGTCAAGCCATCATCATAACGGGTCAATAATCCACTACTTAAATAGCCCACCATTAACCCAATTATAGTCCCGCCCATGATAACAATCAAGAGTTGTTGAAGTCCATTCAGGAAGGAAAAACTCCCCATAATTTGGACATTCACTAACAGGGTAAATATCACCAGAGCTACCCCATCATTAAACATACTCTCGCCATTGACAATGGTCGATAACCGACTGGGAACGGAAACTTCTTTAAAGACAGCAATGACGGATACGGTATCGGTAACGGCTAAAATTACACCGACTAATAAGGCCGGAATCCAGTCTAATCCTAATCCGAATTTGACGACGAGTCCGGTTACGCCAAAAGAAACTATGAGTCCCGGACCGGCTAACAAGGAAATGGGAACGATTGTGCTGCGTAATCGACTAATATCGGTATTAATGGCGGCTTCAAAGACTAAAATCGGCAAGAAGAGGTTTAAAATTAGAGAAGAATCTAAACCAATGTTTCCCGGTAAAAATTCCGTAATCGCTAAACCCGCTAAGACCAAACCGGCAACATAAGGAATTTTAAATTGTCGGGAAAAAATGGCGACAAAAGTAGCGACTAACAACAAAATAATCAGGATAATCGCTAATTCTTCTACTCGTCCCGATTGAGCGGATGTACCGGATTCTATCTGGGAAAGCAGATGTGGAAAAGGGGCGAGGCTAGTCATTAATCCCATCACGATTTGAATGAAACTCACGGACAATTGGTCTAAGGTGGCGATCGCTACAAAAACCCCGATGGAAACCTAGAGTTAGGGACCCTGAATACTGTACCATATCCCTGAAAACTCCTCCGGTTGTCAGGAATTATCGCGGATCAGGGTCAATGGATCGATCGCCTCTCCAGAAAAGGGACCCTAGGTGGGTCCATCGTGATGTTCTGGACCCATCGCCCTTCCCCTCTGCGCCCCAGGGAGTCAGGGAACCCTGACATTTCCCTGCCCTTGGTAATTTCCCCCATTGATAGGGACCCCCCGCCATCTCATGGATTGCCCAGGCGATCGTTAAATTGATGAAAAATATTGCTGAATCAGAACCCTAGGGATGCGGTTGATTCCTGATAACCCTTCCCGCCTTCCTCGTTCGATTCTCTGTGACTTTTCTTCCCACCATTGCCTATAATAGGACGGCATATTTTCCCACTATAAAATTAACAGGAATTACCGGAAAAGTCAAGCCCATTTTGAGGAAACTTGGTAAAAGCCTGTTCCCCAATTGAGGCGGTCCAAAGGCGAAAAAGTTTAAGCTTCTTAACTGAAAAAGGACGAAGAGTTAGCTAGGATAAAATGTAATTCTAGGCGGGTCGCACCCAACCCGCATAACAACTCAGGAACATAGGAGAAAGTAGTGAGTCCAGAAACCCTCATTTCCCAGCCCCCCCTCGAAACGAACCCGTCTGTTTTTGACCCTGCGGAGTTTGATGCAGCGGTGATGACCACCTACGGACGCTTTCCCCTGGCCCTAGAACGGGGTCAGGGATGCCGCGTTTGGGATACGCAAGGGCGAGCATACTTGGATTTTGTCGCCGGGATTGCCACCTGTACCCTGGGACACGCGCATCCGGCAATGGTCCAGGCCGTGACGGCACAAATCCAAAAACTGCATCATGTGTCTAACCTGTATTATATTCCCGAACAGGGGGCATTAGCCCAATGGTTGGTAGAGCATTCCTGTGCCGATCGCGTGTTTTTCTGTAACTCCGGTGCAGAAGCAAACGAAGGTGCCATCAAACTCGCCCGCAAATACGCTCACACCGTATTACAGATTGATGATCCGGTGATTTTAACCGCCCATGCCAGTTTCCACGGACGCACCCTCGCCACAATTACTGCCACGGGTCAACCCAAATATCAGAAGAATTTCGACCCGTTAGTACCGGGGTTTGCTTATGTGCCGTTTAATGATATTGAGGCCATCAAAACCGCGATCGCCGAATTCGATGGAGGCGAAAAGCGTCGAGTTGCGGCCATTCTCCTCGAACCGCTACAGGGAGAAGGCGGAGTCCGTCCCGGGGATGTGAGTTACTTCCAAGCCGTCCGACAAATTTGCGATGACTTAGGCATTTTACTGATTTTAGACGAAGTACAGGTGGGAATGGGCCGGTCTGGGAAGCTGTGGGGATATGAAAACCTCGGCATTGAACCGGATATCTTTACCTCAGCTAAAGGGTTAGGCGGTGGCATCCCGATTGGGGCAACATTATGTAAATCCCATTGTAATGTCTTCCAACCGGGCGATCATGCCAGCACTTATGGCGGGAATCCCTTTGTTTGTGGGGTGGCCCTCACAGTCTGTCAAACCCTGGAACAGGACAATTTGTTAGCCAATGCCGCACAACGGGGGGAACAATTACGCCAGGGATTAGAGGCGATCGCCACTGAATATCCCCATCTAATTGCTGAAGTGCGCGGTTGGGGACTGATTAATGGTCTGGAGTTGTCTGCTGAGACGGAAATGACTTCGATTGAGATTGTCAAAGTGGCAATGGCAGCCGGATTATTACTGGTTCCGGCAGGACCGAAAGTGGTGCGGTTTGTTCCGCCTTTGATTGTTACGGAGTCAGAAATAGATGAAGCATTAGCAACCCTTGGCAAGGCGATCGCGCAATTGAGCGCTTAATTCTAACCCCGGATGGGATTGAGGGCGATCGCACACCCGGTTTCCTGACTGAAACCGGGTTTTCCGGGTTGTTATGGCAACGGATGAGGTTAAATCTCAACAGGAAAACTGGGGATTTTAATTGATTGCTTGTCAGCGCCGAGTCAAAATCCTATACAATCAATCCAGAAAGAGCGGTTTGCCTCTCAACCCTAAGCCCTAAATCGGTATTATTAAGTCATCATGGGTCACGAGTCTGTCCAAGACAAGGATAAAAAACCCGATCGCCAAATTACTGCGCCCTCTGTTCCAGTTGCTGATGCATCCTTGAAGACTCGGACCAAGGCGGGGAGGACCCCATTAGAACGAGTGAGCTTCCTTCCCCCCTGGGTGACTTTTATCCTAGTGATGGCGGCGATCGCCATTGGGGGATATTCGATTTACATTTTATTACAGACGCGACCTGTAACTCAGGAACGGGGAACACCGACCCCGATTGAAACGCCTCCCACTCTGCAATATGTGAGTGCCTTGGGACGAGTCGAACCGGGTTCCGAAGTGATTCAAGTCTCTGCACCCAACGCGATGCAGGGAGACCGATTGGGACCATTATTAGTGGAGGAAGGCGATCGCGTGCGTGTGGGTCAAACCATCGCCATTTTAGACAGTCGCGATCGCCTTGCCGCACAACTCGAACAAGCGCAACAACAGGTGAAAATCGCCCAAGCGAAATTAGCACAAGTCAAAGCCGGGGCCAAAACGGGTGATATTGCCGCCCAAGAAGCAGCGATCGCCCGATTACAGGCCCAAATTCCCCGGGATTTGGCGGTTCAGGATGCCACCATTGCGCGCCTCCGTGCTCAGGTGGAAGGGGATATCGCCGCACAAGGGGCGACCATTGACCGTTTTAGTGCCCAATTGGAAGGGAATGTCACCGCTAGGGAAGCCGGGATTTCGCGATTACAGGCGGAACTCCAAGGTCAGATTTTGACTCAAGAGGCGACGATCGCCCGCTTGCAAGCGGAACTCACCGGCCAAAGGGCCGCCCAACAAGCGACGATTTCTCGCTTAGAAGCTCAGATTCAAGGCGATCGCACCGCACAACAAGCCACAATTGCCCGCTTACAAGCGGAACGCGATGAGAGACTCGCCGCACAACAAGCGGTCATTTCCCAATTGCAGGCGAAACTCCAAAATGCGGGGATAGAGTTCCGACGCTACGAGCAACTTTACCAAGAAGGGGGAATTAGTGCCTCGGTTTATGATACAAAACGCCTCGATGTAGAAGTTGCACTGCAAGAGGTGAAAGCGGCGCAGGCGAGACTCGAAGAACTTGATCGCACTACTCGTCAGCAACAGTTAGAAGCCGTCGCCACTTTAGAGAAAATTAATGAAACTGGGGCGAAACTTCTGGAGGAAGCCCGGGCCACTCTCACTAAAATTGAGGGGACCGTGGGCAAGCAAATTGAAGAGGCTAGGACCAATCTGCAACGAGTCCAAGCCACCGCAGTAGAACAATTGCAGGAAGAACAAGCGGTATTAAGGCAACTGGATCGCACAGGTCAAGCGGAACTGAGTGAGGCCGAAGTGAAGCAGGAACAACTCCAAAAAGTGGGTCGGGAACAACTCAATGAGGCAGTCGTCACTCGCGATCGGATTCGGACGACGGGGGAACAGGAACTCCAGGAAGCCCGAGCCATTTTAGAGAGTATTTCCGAAGTGCGACCTGTAGATGTGCAACTGGCGGAGGCGGAGGTGGATAGTGCGATCGCCGCAGAAGCAGAAGCCCAGGCGCGTCTGGATGAAGCCTTTGTGCGCTCACCCATTGAGGGTCGAGTGCTTGCCATTGACAGCCGACCCGGGGAAAGTATTGCTCCAGATCAAGGCATCGTGGCGATCGGGCAAACAGACCGAATGTTTGTGGTGGCTGAGGTTTATGAAACCGATATTCGCTATGTGCGTTTGGGTCAACGGGCAGCAATTACAAGTAATGCGGTGGATGGAGAATTGTCCGGTACTGTCGATCGCATCGGGTTACAAATTGGCAAAAAAGATGTGTTAGAAACGGACCCGACTGCGGATACCGATGCCCGCGTGGTGGAGGTGAAAATTCGCCTCGACCCCGAGGATAGTGAACGGGTTGCCGGGTTAACAAATTTACAAGTGGAGGTGATTATTGCCACCATGTCATCGCCAACGGTTCCCAGCAGTCCGCAAGATCCACCCATCAGCACTCCTGAGTAAATTGGCCTAATCATGATGTTCCGAAAAATTCCTTTAGCTTGGTTACAATTGTCCCGGGAAAAAAGTCGCCTGGTGGTGGCGATCGCCGGGATTGCTTTTGCAGATATTTTGATGTTTATGCAGTTGGGTTTTCGAGATGCCCTGTTTGATAGTTCGACTCGTCTACACCGGAGTTTGACGGGAGATATCGTGTTAATCAGTCCGCGATCGCAAGCGTTGATTTCTATGCAGTCTTTTTCCCGACGCCGCCTCTACCAAACCTTGGCGGTCCCGGAGGTGCAATCGGTCAGTCCTTTATATCTGGCGATCGGGACTTGGAAAAATCCCGTAGATAAAAGCGATCGCTCAATTTTAGTTTTGGGTATTGACCCGACTCAATCCGCATTGAATCTGCCCGAGGTTCAGGGGAACCTTGATAAAATTAAACGCTCAGATATGGCGCTATTTGACCGGGATGCTCGTCCAGAATTTGGGCCAATTCCGCAACTTTTCCAAGAAGGTCAGCGGGTAAAGACTGAATTAGGCGGGCGGAGAATTGAGGTTATGGGATTATTTAGTTTGGGCGCTTCTTTTGGGGCGGATGGCAGTTTAATTACCAGTGATTTAACATTTTTAAGCGTGTTTAAACGGCGGAATATTCATGAGGTGGATGTGGGGTTAATTTATCTGAAACCCGGGGCCAATGTGGAAGCCGTAATTGCCCAGATTCAGTCTCGCTTACCTCCCGATGTGCTGGTTTTGAGTCATCAAGGGTTTGTTGAACGTGAACAGAACTATTGGAAGACTCGGACGGCGATCGGTTTCGTGTTTACCCTGGGGACAGTTATGGGGTTTATGGTGGGAATTGCGATCGTTTATCAGATTTTATATACCGATGTCGCCAGTCATTTGGCGGAATATGCTACCCTCAAGGCGATGGGATATGCGGATTGGTATTTTGTGGGGGTTGTATTACAGGAAGCGGTGATTTTAGCCATTTTGGGATATATTCCGGCCTTGGCGATCGCCAAATTTTTATTATATACTTTAACCCGCAATGCCACCCGTTTACCCATTGCCATGACCCCAGAACGGGCAGTTCTGGTTCTCGTTCTCACCCTGATCATGTGTGCTATCTCTGGCGCAGTCGCCTTGCGAAAATTGCGTGATGCGGACCCGGCAGATATTTTTTAGTCAGAGTTTCCCCTAAATTTGGGACAGGTAACAATTCAAGTGATTATGAATGCTCATCACGCCTCTAGTTTCAACGCTAAAACCGTTTCTTCCCGGACCTCTCCGGTGGTAGAAATTGAAAACGTCAATCATTATTTTGGGGAAAAGTCTCTCCGCAAACAGATATTATTTGATATTAAATTAACAATTTATTCGGGAGAAATTGTCTTAATGACCGGACCATCGGGTTCAGGGAAAACCACCTTGTTAACCTTAATGGGAGGATTGCGCTCAACCCAAGAAGGGAGTCTGAAAGTTTGCAATCAACAACTTTGTGGGGCGAGTCCCAAGCAATTGGTGCAAGTTCGGCGGAATATTGGGTATATTTTTCAAGCCCATAACTTGTTAAACTGTTTAACCGCAAGGCAAAATGTTCAAATGTCGCTGGATTTGCATTCTCAACCCGGGGACGAGAGCAAAATGAAAGCCAAAGCGACGGCAATGTTAGAATCGGTTGGATTAAGGGAATGGGTGGATTATTATCCGGAAAACCTATCCGGGGGACAAAAACAACGGGTGGCGATCGCCCGAGCTCTGGCGAGTCATCCTCAACTGGTTTTAGCCGATGAACCCACCGCTGCATTAGATAGTAAATCCGGTCGAGATGTGGTAGAACTGATGCAACGTTTGGCAAAAGAACAAGGTTGTACCATCTTGCTGGTGACTCATGACCCCCGGATTTTAGACATTGCCGATCGCATCGTTCAGATGGAAGATGGACGACTTAAAGAAGGGAAGGGATAGGGAGGTAACCGGAAGATGACGGACCTCTGCTCACGCTCAAAACCGGGCGATCGCACGGGGGATTTTGATAGCTTTGATAACCTAACCCTGGAAATCATCCCCCGATCCGAGTGTTGCATAACAGGATAAACCGCATCCTGACCTCCTTGCCCTTTAACGACGGGGTTTTTTGCCCCCATTTCCTTGGATTTTCGTCTTGGTTCCCGTTTTCCCCCGGCGCGTGGTTGCCCCCGTGATCGAGGTTGCCCCTGTCATCGCGCCTGTATCTGAGGTGTCTGAGGCGGAGACTCGTCGGGCAGTTGTGGTTCGGAACGTCACGTTCACCCCTTCATTCGATTGTTCCAGCACTAACAAGGGGGTCGGTTTGGCTTTTTGATCCCAGTGGATATAAGCCACCCTACCTTGAATCGTCGGTTGCCAGGTATCGTGATCATCCCGGGCACTGAGATAGGTTTCCAGACAGTCAATAATTTGGCTAATCGTTTTTGAAGTAGCTTGGGTGGGTAATTTGGTTAACTTGATTTGAATGCGAAACAGGACTCGTTTTTTCGACTTGGCAACATCACCCAGATGATATTCCACGTCAAATATTTCATCCACTTGTCGTCCGGAACCTCGGTTTTCTGCATTCGGACGCAGGGCCACCGAGATTTTTTCTTTCACCTTGACTTTAATTTGATTCACCACGGCAAAGTGGAAGTTCTCTTCCTCCATCCTCATCCGCAGATAGTCTAAGTTAAACTCCCGCGAGTGAATCAAGTCGGGATTTTTTTCCATCTTGGTGATGGTTTCGAGAGACATTTTCAGCTTCTTTTGTAGCTCTTTATTTTTAAATTCATCAAATTTAACCTTTTTCTTGAACTGCTCCATCTGCACCTTGTGAAACACTAAGGATGCTATCAGTAACAGCAACAGGCCACCGGATACTGACATCCAAAGTTGATCCGATGACAGGGGAATTTTGGAGTCATTCGCTTCAGGCGCTTGAGCTAAGGTAGGCTGGACAAGGATAATAGGGCTTGACATAGACTTTCCCTGGTACAACGGCACTTTTTAATAGAGTTCCCCTGACGGCATCTTTGATATTCATCCCGTAAGTTTTTCCCGTCCTCTCATGGATCAGAGGCCACCAATGAGAGTTGTCAAGTCAGGTCGGATGTTGGGTCGGTCTCTTGAGAACTCTAAGAGAAGGGTAGGAGATGTTTGTCCGTTTTGGGGCCAACTACTGGTGACTCAAAATCAACCGAACCGATCGCAACACCCTTACCTTATCTTAACTATCCCCTTACAGGGTGGATCTAAGGCGGCAATTTTCCCCAAGCATCGGACTCCCGACTCGGTAAAGAAAGCGACCCCTGGCGTCATGACTCTCTACAACCCGGATAGCACCCCACCCCAACTCTAGGACGATGCCGCGACTTCTGTATGATGCCCCAGACCGACGAAACAGGACTATACCTGATTCTGATGGCGAACTCTACTGTAGTTTAGGGCAATTGCTCCAGGATGAAAAGCGGAGGTCCAAAACCGGGGATTCTGCGCGATCGCCTCAAACTCTTGAGGTCCGGCAGTGGGTCGCTTTAACGTGACAAATGGAACTCAAGGTTGACAATCCCTACCGGGTTTGAGGCAGATTAGACCCTTGAATTGAAGCGGTTAAAGTCATTTAAAGGCAATGATTGCCCGGAATTAACGACAGTAAATTCTAGGGAATTCCCATTTGAATCAACGGAAATATCACGGTGATTTTCACCCTGTTTTCGGTTGTGTTAATCGATGCCAATGAATTCATCTCCAAGGGTTGACTCCTTTTCTTTCCCTTGGTCTCATGGTAAAGGAAAACCCACGATGATGGAATGGCACCTTCAGAAATTTATGAAATCTTTACCCTTATCTCAACTTCAGACCCATCATAGCCTGCAACGAGTGGCCGTGGTAGCAACGGATCTGGATGGGACCCTGACTCACCAAGGGAAATTTACCCCGGATTTGTTACAAGCATTGGCGGCATTAGCGGCAGCATCAATCGCGGTGGTGATTGTCACGGGACGATCAGGCGGATGGGTGAGTGGGTTAGTCAGTTATCTGCCGGTAGTAGGGGCGATCGCCGAAAATGGCGGGATTTTCTACCCCAGCAATGGGACTCCGGTCCTATTAACTGCGATCGCCGATTTAAAGCGTCATCGGCAGCAACTGGCGGCAGCTTTTGCTCATTTGTTGACTGAATTTCCCCACCTGCGAGAGACTGAGGATAATGCATTTCGAGTCACAGATTGGACCTTTGAGGTGGCAGGACTGACTTCAGATCATTTGCAGCGATTGAGGTCCCTCTGTGCCCAAATGGGTTGGGGATTTACTTTTAGTACAGTTCATTGTCATATCAAACCCTACCCGCAGGATAAGGCGGGGGCCCTGATGCAGGTTTTGGGCGATCGCTTCCCTGACTACAGCAGCGATCGCGTCGTGACGGTGGGGGATAGTCCCAACGATGAGAGTTTATTCGACAACACCCTCTTTCCCTTGTCCGTCGGGGTCGCCAATATTGCTGAATACGGGGATATCCTCACCCATCACCCCGCCTACGTCACGGATTTACCCGAATCCGAGGGGTTTTGCGAGTTAGTTCGCGCCATTCTAGCCGCAAAATTGCCTTAAAAGGGGCGATCGCCACTCCATCGAGAGGCGATTCCCGTCGGGATAACTTCGCTTCACGCCCTGTTACTGTTGCCCCTTACTGACCCGTCGGGATAAAATTCCCGGACACAAATTTCCATTGATTCTGTTCTTTCGCCAGATTAACCTCAATCTCAAACAGACTATCCAGATTGCCCTTAAGCACTGCCGCTACCCGCTGACCCTCTTCTTCTTGAAATGTCCATTCATTAAACTTAATCTCTGCGCGTCTTTCTAATGCTATGGGCAGAAATGGATTTTCTTGGAGTCTTTGTTGATAGTCCTCAAAGGTCATCTGTTCCCGAAGCTGACTGGAGGCATTTTCATAAGCGGCCCGGACATTTTGATTGATGGCAATGCCTTTTTCTAGGCGCATAAAATGAGTCGTTGCGGCTTGATTCACGGACCTAATTTCGGGTAAATAAGTTCTCATCAACGAAAATCCTATCCCCAATCCCGCTAAACTCACCAACAGTAAAATAATGCCAATTATCTTTTTAAAGGTAAAAATATATCGGTCCTCAACAATAATGCCCGGAACCCCAGCATCTCGATTAATCACGAGAGTTCTGGCATAGCGATCGCCCAAAGTTTGGGTTTTCGGAGACATTAATAATGGGGCTAGGAGCAAGAGCATATCCACAGGTTTAAAAAGATTCCGGATCAGCGCTTGCAGCAGACTAGGGCGGCGTCCCCTTAGGGTGACCACTTCTTCTTGAAAAATTAACTTACCCAGAGTCCAACCCAAGGTGGCTTCTAATAACGTAAAATAAGTAATAAAAGCTAAAAATACAATAAAAAGTTTGGGAAAATCGGGAGCAATAAATGTAATAGTATTTACCCCAGTACGGGGTAAAAAATCCAGCCCTAATCCCACCGCAAACCAAACCAGGGCAATCAAAATAAAATCAATTACCGATGCAATTATCCGTCGGAAAAAGCCAGGAAATAAACTTTGAGCCGGGTAACTTGCCATGAGCATGATATGGAGAAAGGTTAGGGAACAGTATTACATAATGCCATAGATGAACCCAGGCAGCGGAGGATTCTTCCGGAAAATCCCCTGGGATTTAGGGAGTCCGAAGTCAAATCTTTAGCCTGGACGAAACCCCAGGGTTGGGGGGTTCCAGAGGGTTGGCGATCGCCCCTTAACCCTTGCCCCTGGACCTCGCCCTCTATTAAAATCCTGAAACATTTCCCCAAAATCGGATAATGATGAGTTATCGTGGTGAGATAACTGGCGCTACGCTGGACAGTTCTATGAAAAAACTTCTGCTCCTTTCCTTATTTATAGTGGGTTTGAGCTTTGCCCTGTTTAACTTCAAGGGTTTAGCCAATCAAGGCACTTTCGAGTCCATTGTCCTCGACTTTCGGGATGATATTCCCCTAGTCGAACTCAAGCAACAAGTCAACGCGATCGCCTCGGAGTATGGGGTTACCCCCCGTCTCAACTCCGAGTTTTCTGGAGATGATCACCTCTATATTGTCAACGGCGATCGCCAACTGCTCAAGACCCTCAAAAAATCTGAGGTTTCTGGATACACAGAATACATTGAGCCCGCTTACGAATATCAAACCCTCGATATTCCCAACGACCCATTCTACGCCCAACAGTGGAATCTCCGCAGCATTAACGTGGAAAAAGCCTGGAGTGACACCAAAGGCAGTGGCATCACCGTCGCGGTGATTGATACCGGAGTCAGTCGCGTTCCGGACTTAAAAAATACCAAATTTGTCAAAGGATACGACTTCGTTAACAATCGCGAACTCGCCGATGATGATAACGGACATGGCACCCACGTTGCGGGAACCATCGCCCAAACCACCAATAATGGCTATGGCGTCGCTGGAATTGCTTATGAAGCCAGCATCATGCCCCTGAAAGTCTTAAGCGCCAGTGGGGGCGGCAACGTTGCCGATATCGCCGAAGCGATTAAATTTGCGGCAGATAACGGGGCCGATGTGATTAACATGAGCTTGGGTGGTGGCGGTGAAAGTAACGCCATGAAAGAGGCAATTACCTACGCCCATAACAAAGGTGTGGTGATCATTGCTGCCGCTGGCAACGAACAGCGCAACAGTGCCTCCTATCCCGCCCGCTATGCGAATGTCATTGGCGTAGCGGCGATCGATTCCACCGGACAAAAAGCCCCCTACTCTAACTTTGGGGCCGGTGTGGATATTTCCGCCCCCGGTGGCGACACCACCAAAGGAAACGAAGGCGGAATCCTCCAGGAAACCATCTCCTTTGACCCGGATACCAATCTTCCCGGTTTTGCCTTTCAAGCCTATCAAGGCACCAGTATGGCGGCCCCTCATGTGGCCGGTGTCGCAGCCTTAATTAAAGCCTCGGGCGTCACTGACCCCGAAAAAATTACCGCAATCCTCAAAGAATCAGCGCGGGAAGTGAAAGAAGACCCCCTCAACCACTTTGGGGCCGGTCATTTGGACGCCGCTAGTGCAGTAGCCCTTGCCAAGGGAGGTCAATTCGACTTTGGTCACTTCTTTAGTGACTTCTTCCGCTGGTTGCGCGATAACGGCTATCTCAACCCCCGTTTCTGGATTGATGGCGGCGTCTACGCCCTATTACCCAAAGTCTTAATGGTCGTCGGGTCCTATCTGATTGCCTGGTTACTGAAGATGTATTTCCCCTTCAGTTGGACGATGAGTATGGCGACGGGACTGGTTGCGGGCAGTTCTGGATTATTCGTCTTCCGTGGATTCTATATCTTTGACTTACCCCAGTGGCCCTTCCGTATCCTGGGCAGTTCAATTCCAGAATTGGGAACCGCCATCTCCGGCAGTAGCGCCTTCAATCCGCTATTTGCCAGTGTCGCGATTCCCGTGGTCCTGATTCTGCTGCTGTTGGGACATCCCCAATGGAAATGGTTTGCGATCGGTTCCACGATTGGGGTAGCAACCTGTCTGGGAATTAGTGCCGTGTTAGCACCGGCCCCAACCTTATTATGGATTGGCAGTGGCATCGGTGCCCGGGCCTTTTTACTGGTGAATGCCTTCTTATGCTTGGCACTTGCCCGGATCGCGATGAAGGATGAGGGACAAATTGCATGAGTATTAATGTAAAAGGGACAATCGAACGCAAAAATATCGGACCGGGTGCTTGGGCGCTGGTTTCCGATAGCGGTGAAACCTACGAGATTTATCAAGGGGCACCAGCGGATTTGCTAAAAGCGGGTCAAAAGGTCAAAGTCAAAGGTCAAGTCCGCGATGATGTGATGACTATGGCAATGATTGGCCCGGTTTTAGAGGTGAAATCTTTTGAGGCGATCGCCTCCGATTAGATTAACGGGACAATTCATCTAAAAAAGGCGCACCATTAATGGTGCGCCTTTTTCATCGATTTGGTATCAGGCACAAGAAACCGGGTTTCTGCCTCCTGGGTCCCCTCCTTACAAGAGTAGGTTTTTACGCTCATATTGATTTGCCTCACATTTAAAATCACTTCCGGTCCCCTCCCCTTGGCAAGGGGAGGGTTAGGGTGGGGTCATCCTGACTTGGCTTGCGCCAAGTCAGGATGAATGAGTGGGTGGAGGGTCATAGTGAAGTGGCGGTAAGCGGAGCTATCCCGTAGGGAATCGCCACTTCACGAAGAAAGAGGTTGGACCAGCCTCCATACAGGCAAGCCTCCAAGAGTGCGTGACGTGGCGGTAAGCGGAGCTATCCCGGAGGGAATCGCCACGTCCGAAGAACCCCACCCTAACCCTCCCCAAGACACAGGGGAGGGGACCGGAGGTGTAGTTAATAGAAAGGCAAATCCCCCTTAGCGTAAAAAACCTACCGTTGTAAGTCCGACTAGGGTTGGTCAAAATTTTGAGAAAAAAAAACCGGCTCAAAAGAGCCGGGAAACGTCAATCAGGGTGCATCTACCATTCCTTTCTTCTTGAGATCCCCATGCAATCCGGAAAAATTATTGCTAAACTAGAGATTAAGCAGGCACAAACCGAACCTGCGCCATCAGGCTGTCACTACATTTGCAAGGGAGAGGAAACGTCAATTAGGGTGCGTTCCTCTCCGGCCAATCAGGTTTTTATGTGTCTGTCCCGTCAATCAGCGTCAGGGATTCTGCTTTCAGGAGCGATTGAGCGGTGCATCTAAAGGGTCTCAATCCGGGCGATCGCTCCTCAAGAACTGACTAAAAAAATCCCTAGCTCCTAACAACTAGGGATGGACTTTTGAGTGCATCTATACCTGATCCTTCTCAGATTTTTCAGCTTAACCGGATCACGGTAAAAGAGATCTGTAACCCGTTTAATATTGATTGGGGTTGAAGCTTTGAGGTGAACAGTCCGCCATTTGAGCGGGCTGATTCTCCCTTCTTTCTAACCCGATCGCACGGTGGAATGTGTCAATTGTCAGCAACTTAACGGCCAAAAGCTTAAAAAATTCCCGGCGTTTTGGTGCCGGGATATATCCATCAGGGTGCATCTACCACTCTATTGTTCTCGATAGAACTGATGCATTCCGGACAGTTGCCAGCATTTTATCCGACAATTTTTGCAGTCATTGCTTAGGGGGTTAACAGCCAATTTTGATTGGAGAATGAAAAATTTTCTTTAGCCGGGTAACTTTTCCATATCGGTTTCGTCTATCCGGAAAGAGTCTATAATAACATTCCTCTAACTCGGGGAAAGATTTGAGGGTTCATCTATAAAGTGACGATTTAAACAGGGGATAAACTGAGCTGAAGAAACCCGCGAAAATGAGCAAATATCCACCCATTTTCAGGGTAATTTTCCAGTTAGTTATCCACTTTATCCCCTTAAAACTAGAGTTAAAAATAAAGGGGCCAGCCTCAACCTAACCGCAGGTCAGCCCCAGAGATAGCATATAAACAGTGAGCAGGAGTGCAGGGAAACTGTGAGCCAGAAATTTGAAGAATTACATATTTCTGTAACCCCAGTTGGGGAAGATAAGTATCTGGTGCGGACCGAACAAGCACCCAAAGGAGTGCTACCGGCGGAGGAACAAGTTGTCTGGCCGGTAGAGGGATGGTTGAGCCAAGCGACTAAGCTAATGGAAGATCCATTATCGATGTTGATGCGCTTACAGGATCAACCCGATTCTTCCTCGAACTCCCCAAGGGGCAATTCAGAACGGACTACGTTAGGAAACTTAGTAGAACTGGGTCAGGAACTTTATCAGGCGTTGTTTCAAGGTAGCTTACTCGATCGCATGACTTCCGCCCAAGCGATCGCCCATAACCAAGGCAATGTGCTGCGATTACGCCTAGGACTCAAAGGCCCTCACCTGCCGCGTCTCCCTTGGGAGGTGATTCACGAAGAAACCCGGGCGATCGCCACGGGGAAAGACCTCGTATTCTCCCGCTATCAACCCACCCTCGCCCCTGTTGCACTCCCCGGAAATACCGGCGATCGGGTTAAAATTTTAATGGTCTTAGCTGCACCAACAGACCGGGAAAATCTCGCCCTGAAACGGGAAGCCGTTCACCTCCAGGAAGACCTCAAAGCCCGCTGGCGCAGTGGCACTCCCGTCACCGGCAAACCTCCACAAATCCAACTGGATATCCTGGAACAACCCAACCGAGAAGAACTCACCCGCGCCTTAGAACAAAATCACTACCAAGTCTTACATTACTCCGGTCATAGCGATGTTGGTGCCGGTGGCGGTGAACTGTATCTCGTCAACCGTAAAACCGGCTTAAGCGAAGTTCTCACCGGCAATGACTTGGCGGGATTGTTAGTCAATGCTGGCATTCGCATGGCCGTCTTTAACTCCTGTCGCGGGGCTTATACGGCCAGTTCTGACCCCACCGATGCCACCGGCAGAAGGTCTCTAGCCGAAGCCCTGGTCAAGCGGGGTGTCCCCGGGGTTCTGGCAATGGCGGAACGAATCACCGATGATGTCGCCTTGACCCTGACGCGGTTATTTTATTACAACATCAAACAAGGGTATCCCGTAGACCTCAGCCTGAATCGCGCCAGACAAGGGTTGATGTCTGCTTATGGTTCTCACGAACTCTACTGGGCGCTGCCGGTCCTCTATCTCCATCCTGAATTTGATGGATATCTCACCTCGGAACAAGAAACCACCGGGAATCCTCGCACAACCGGAGGCGATCGCCCCCTTCCTCGTCAAACCTCCCCGATTCCCCAGGAAATCGCCGCTGCCAGTTCCCTCTCCCCCTTCTCCCCCCCTGCTACTTCTCACTCTCGGGAATCTCTCGATTTCAGCACCATCCCCCCCTCCCGCACAGGAACAATGACGGTGCAAAGTGCTTTTGCCGTGGATGACCCGGAGTTGTTCGATGAGGGAGATCTGGAAGGGGTTTATGAAGATATCATGTATGACGAACTCGATGAAGATGAGGCCGTCTCCGTGGTGTCGGAGTTGTTCCGAGAAATGGTCGGTGAGATTGACCCCGAAACGGATGCAGTGCATCGGCAGAACAGCCAAGTCCAAAAGGCGTTTGATATCCTCGAAGAAACCATCACTGAGGAGTTACCCCCAACGGCTCAGATTCCCTCCCACTCTGCCGATTGGCCGTTACCGGCAACGGATGCGCCTCTGACTCAGCCGCGTCAGAATGCCTTGAGTGCGGCCAAATCCTTTGGGTATAAATGGCGGGTGACGATCGGTGCAGCCGTGGCGATCGCCATTGCCGGGGCTGGATTCTGGACCGGACAAGCTCGCTTTTCTGCCGCCACCCGAGGTCCGGATACCTTATTCCCCCCCACTGCTTCGATCGCCCTAGAGTCTACTTTATCTCCCGGGGAACAGGCCAATTTCAGTCAATTACAAACCCCAGAAGTCGGCAAATTAGCCTTTGCTTACTTTAACGAAGGAGATGCGATCGCCGGTCAAAAAGCAGTCGAAGAACTCCTCCAACCCCAACGCAGCGCCCTCAACTATGCCGAAGCGGTCCTCAGTGGCGTTCCCGAACCCCATAAATTTGACTCCAGTATCACCTTCCTCTGGGGTCGCCTCGCATGGCAAGCGGTCCTCTCCGGCAATCCTAAATACAGCCTGGATGATGTCCGCCGCTATTGGACTCGCGCTGTCCAACAAGAACCCAATAATCCCACCTACTACAATGCGCTAGGATTTGCCTATTACGCCGATGGCAACTTCAAAAAAGCCGAAGATGCTTGGATGGAATCGTTAAAAATACTCGAAAAAATGCCATTAACCGGGGCAAAAAATTCCACCACCCCCGAATCTGTTCCCCTAGAAAGTTATGATGCTTTAACCGCTTATGCCGGATTTTCCCTAATCCTAAGTCGTTCTGCATCAGACTTACCCCCAGGCGATCGGGCGGAAGTCCTAAGTAAAGCCATTAAACTCCGCAAAATCGTCCTCAACGCCGATCCCTTAAGTTTCCAACCCGACGCCCTAGCAACGGACTGGATGTGGCCCGAATCCGCCCTAGAAGATTGGCGATCGCTCCTCATGACCCGAGAGTAATCCCAATCGTCATACAAGAAAGCGAGCAAGATGCTCGCACTCCCAAAGGTTCATAATTTTCTAAAGTCGTACTCTTAGTTCGTAGTAACGACTTCAGTCGTTCTCCCTCCCCCGTTCGTAGTAACGACTTCAGTCGTTCTCCCTCCCCCGTTCGTAGTAACGACTTCAGTCGTTCTCCCTCTTAGTTCGTAGTAACGACTTCAGTCGTTATAGCGGTTCCCGGATTCATGAGGTACGGATGCTATTAACTATTAAGGAGTGCGTAAAGCCTAAGCGCTTAGGCTTTACGCACTCCTTTATAATGGAACTCATAACTGTGGGAAACGCTATATGACTTCCCAACATTTATCAGGATGTAGCCCCAGGTCTAAATAATTTAGGGAAAGGGCTATTTGAGCTAATTTAAAAACTTACAATTCTAAATTAGCTATTTTTTTTAATCGCTCATTTTCCCCTTGAACTTCGGTCATTAAGTCATCCCATTCATCCGGTGGATAACCGCTATTTAGCATTTTACTAAAAACTCGATAAGCATCTGTCTTGCTATTATAAGCCCGTTTGGAATTATCATCATTCACCCAGACAAAAACTAAGATTTTGCTATCTTGGTGATATCGAAAAAATAATCGGTACTGTTGAAAAAATTTAGCTCGAAACCAATGCTTATATTCATCGCCCAGCGTAGACCCTTGGCGATACTCATGCCGAGTTGGATCTTGCGGAATGACATCAAATGCCAACTTAGCAATTGCAGCTAAACGCTTGGTCGCATTTTTTTCTCGATAACCGATCGGGTCCTTCTGACGTAAATTCTCAACCTGGGTCAGAATCTGCTCAACCTGCTCGATAAAAAGAGGATGAGCAAAGATATTCCATCCATTAATAACTAACGGCCCCTCTCCAGACAATCTTATTCATCCTCCTCGGGTAGTGAGGCACTTAGATCAATCGCTACACCACCGACCAAGGACTGAACACGATTGACTAAATCGGAGTTAATTGGTGTCAAGTGCTGAGGGTTATTTTCTATATCTCGCGCTAAAAAACTTAAAAACTTTTCCAATACTGGATCTGCTTCCCTCTCATCTGAATCAGCACGAGAAATCAGCACCTGGCCGTTAGATAGGATATGATAACTGATTTTATCTAGCTTCTTCAAGCCCAATACATTACGAACCGACTCGGGGACGGTGGTTTGATAACGAGCAGTCAGCTTAGATTCTAAGCGTTGGATGGGTTGGGCAGTCATAACAAGTTCCCTAGCAACTTCAGGGCTGATAACCCGCTCAGGGAAGCCCTATATCCAGGGTAATGCAATTGCATTACCCTGTCAAGAAGAGTCCCCATCACCGCAATTCAACGTCCCGACTTCAGTCGTCCTCTTAGTTCGTAGTAACGCCTTCAGGCGTACTCCCCTGTTCGTAGTAACGACTTCAGTCGTTCCCCCATGTTAGTAGAGACGCAAAATCTCCCGTCTCTACTAACATCTCCCCATTCCAAATCACTCATTCTCCTGAACTTCTGGAACCTCAATCAACCCAGGACTCACCAACACATTCCAAGAACTCCAAGCCATCCCCATCAACAGCACCCAAGCCAAAAGTCCCAACACCCAGGGGTGCCGTTGCAAAAATCGCACTAGGGACTCAGAAGCGGTTCGTTTCCTCACCGGGCGTACCCTGCGCGGATGACCCTCCGGCAACAGAGGGCGATCGCCTTGTTCCCTCAACCGCCTCAAATAATCCAGATGAGCATCCTGACTCCCGCTTAACTCTCGCAATCGTGCTAACTGACTCTCCCGGTTTGGCATAAAAGCGCGTAACCGATTAATCTGTCGCCGATCCGATACCGTAAACGGTTTTAAAAGTCTCGAACTCATAAATCACCCCTCGAATCAATCACCAACCTGAGTGAGTTCTAGTTGTCGCCCCTTCCCTTTAATCAAACAACCTTATTCCTTACTTTTATCAGTATGCCGCTCGATCGCTAACTCAATCAAGCGGTCTACTAATTCTGTAAATGAAACCCCGGTTTTGGCCCAGAGTTGTGGATACATACTCAAGGCTGTAAAACCGGGTAGGGTATTAATTTCATTAATAAAAATCTCGCCGGTTGCTTCCACATAGAAAAAGTCTACGCGACTCAACCCAGCCCCATCAACGGCTTCAAAAGCCCGAATTGCCATCTCCTGAATTTGAGTGGCAACTGACTCGGGTAATTCGGATGGAATGAACAAGGAGGCTTTGCCATCGGTGTATTTGGTTTCATAGTCGTAAAAATCACTTTCATAAGTAATTTCTCCCACCACAGAAGCCTTAGCATTATCATTCCCTAAAACCGCACATTCCACTTCCCGCGCTACAACTCCCGCCTCTACAATCAGACGGCGATCGTAACTGGCGGCACTATCCAAAGCGGCCTCTAATTCACTGCGCGATCGCACCTTGGAAATGCCCACAGATGAGCCTAAATTCGCCGGTTTCACAAAGCAGGGATAACCCAAATATTGCTCAATTTCATCGCAGAGTTTCGGAAACACACAAGGGTTGGACCAAACCTGCGATCGGGTCACCGCCATATACTTCACTTGGGGCAAATCCGCCCGACTAAACGCGGTTTTCATCGCCAATTTGTCCATCCCCACGGCGGACCCCATCACCCCAGTCCCAACAAAGGGGACCTGCATTAATGTCAGCAAACCTTGAATCGTTCCATCTTCCCCATTGGGACCATGCAGAATCGGAAACCACACCTCGACAGTCCCCGCTTCTGCTGGAAATTGCCACAATTTGGCCCGATCGCCTGTCTCTCCCCCATCATTCCGGGGCACTCCCGCATCCAAAACCTGTTGCGCCACCGCTGGGGAGTGCCATAACCCGTCCTTGTCGATATAAAAGGGCAGAGTTTCGTATTTCTGAGCATTCGATTCCCCTGCCAATGCCTTGGCGATCGCCCTTGCGGAAATGATGGAGACCTCATGTTCTCCGGAACGACCGCCAAATAATAATCCGACCCGCAACTTAGCCATTGTTGACCCCTTTTAACCTTGGTGATTTTAGCCGTTAGAGTGGCAATCCATGACTGGATTCCCAACTCTTGCCTCTAAAATACGATGGACCGCATCCCTTGTCCGAGATACAGTAGCATAAGTTGTCGGATTTTTGCCCATCCTTGGCCGAGTCCCCTCAAAATTGGTTAGGGTTCTCTCAACTCGTAGGCGCTACTGGATGCGGTATCCAGCATCACCTGGGACCCATCGCGATCAGTCCGGTACACCCAAGTGTCTTCGCCATTGCTGGCGGTGACTTCCCACCCAGACACGACGATTTGGGTGCAAAAACTGCCCGGTTCGGTCAGTCCTAAACAGCCATCGGGCCAACTGCGTCGTTGCGCTGCGACAATCTCAAATTGAGATCGCCCTTCCCCGGTTTGTTCGGCCACTGCATCTAAGACTTTCTCGCTAATGGCTTCCGGTAACTCGGCGATCGCCTCAGACTGGTCCTGAGTCCCCTCCGTCTGCACAATCTCACTGCCTTGTCCTGGAGTCACAGAGTTCGAGTCTTCTGGGTTGACCAGAACCACTGCTATTCCAATCACTGCAATCATTCCAATTCCCAAAATGGCGATCGCTGGTTTATTCATAACTCTCCTTATTAATTACTATTACTATCACCCCAACCGGCGCGGCCAAAAACAGTTCGTCCAGGGGGTTGTATTTCTTGACTTAATTCGATATTATAATCATAATGGAATGGTGACCTCAATAAAAAAATTGCACAGATTTCCATTATAAAATGAATTTTAGCAGAGTCAATCCCCCTTGTCTAGCCCAATCCGCCATATTAGAAAAACCCTGTAAATTTTTGTAACACAATGGCTCTTCAGACTTTTTGGTGATAAGTTTTTCTAATTATTTAGTGGATATTTAAACATTTTTGAGTGGCTACCTCT
>JAMXFF010000006.1:0-70087 GCA_025370845.1 Laspinema palackyanum D2a
GCTTCATTCTCGCTCTAGCTATTGATTTTACGGTCGTTACTCCCTCTATGTTTTGTTAGAATGAAACAGCCCTACCCTTCTTAAGGGGGACGGGAGGGGGATAATCAGGGGGGTTGGGGGGATCAATCCGGTATTTTGCAAGAGGTCTAATGGAATTCGGGTGCGTCAGGTTGGAAAGCGGGAGGTAATTTTTTAGGGGTTTTTAGAACTGACGCACCGGATTTTGTGTGGAGGAAGGAACGACTGAAGTCGTTACTACGAACTAAGAAGGAACGACTGAAGTCGTTACTACGAACTAAGAGGGAACGACTGAAGTCGTTACTACGAACTAAGAAGGAACGACTGAAGTCGTTACTACGAACTGGGGTCGATCGCCTCTAAAATATGTTCGCGGTTGAGGTTGCGTCCGATGAAGACTAGGCGGGTTTGGCGGGGTTCGGCTTCTTGCCAGGGGCGATCGTAGAAGTGGTCGAAGCGTTTGCCGACGCCTTGTAAGACTAATCGCATGGGTTTATTCTGGACTGAAACAAATCCTTTGATGCGATAAATTTCTGCTTTTTCTACAAGGTTTTCTAGCTGTTTAATCAGGGTTTTGGGTTCAAAGGTTTGGTCTAGGATAATGTTCACTGAGGTGATATCATCATCATGATCATGGTCTTCCTCGGTGTCGTGATGGCTGGGACGGCTGTCGAGGTTATCTTCGACCGCAGCATTCAATCCTAGGAGTAAGTCGGCGGTAATTTCACTGCTTTTGCAGGGAACAATTTTGACGTGAGGGGGAAGTTGCGATCGCAGCCAAGTGATCACTTTCGTTTGAGTTTCGGCATCGACTAAATCGACTTTTGTGAGTAATACTAAGTCGGCACAGGCGAGTTGATCCTCAAACAGTTCTTCAATAGGGGTTTCATGATCTAAATTGGGGTCAGCTTGTCGCGCTTGTTCTAAGGCGTTGATATCGCCGACGAGGGTACCGGCTGCGACTGCCTCACAATCGACCAAGGTGACGACGCCATCGACGGTGGCCCCGGTGCGAATTTCCGGCCAACGAAAGGCTTGGATCAAGGGTTTGGGGAGGGCGAGCCCGGAGGTTTCGATTACCATACAATCGAGGCGATCGCGCTGTTTGAGCAATTCCTGCATGGTGGGCAAAAATTCCTCTTGAACAGTACAACAGAGGCAACCGTTGGTGAGTTCAATAATATTGCTCTCGGTAGCGGGAGATTCGTCACACACTTGACAGGATTTGAGAAACTCGCCATCGATGCCGACTTCGCCAAATTCATTGACGATTACGGCAATGCGCCGTCCTTGATTGTTTTGGAGGAGATGACGGATCGTGCTGGTTTTGCCAGCGCCGAGAAAACCCGTGATGACGGTAACAGGAATTTTATGCATGGGGTGATGTTGAAATGAAGTGAGAGATTAACCCCGGTGAGGGCTGGATACCTCCCCGGGGTGATGTTGGGGGAGGGGATTAACCCAGAATTGAAGAGGCGAGAAATGCTGCGCCGATGCCACCGATCGCAAATCCAGCAAATCGCAGGGATAAGTTGGGGTCTTGATCCAAAGTGGTGAGGGTTTTGCGGACGAAGCCGATCGCAGCGGAGGCGATCGCGATTTGGATGGCGGTAAATCCAATCAGGTAAGCAAAGAGAGGGGCGGTTTCTGCGCCGATGATGGCTTCACCATAAGCATAGCCGTGAAAGATGCCAGCGACGGCAGCGATCGCAGCCACAAGCTTTAAATTAGGCCGTTCTTTCATCCCTAGGAGGATTCCGACGGTGAGGACGGAAGCAGCAATGATGATTTCTACGGCAGGAATATCCAGGGTGAGTAAGTGAATTCCGGTTCCTCCCATTGCGGCGATCGCAAAGGTGATGGGAATCGCGATACCGTAGCGATGGAAGGCAGACAGTAAGGCGATCGCCACGACAAAGGCGAAATGATCCAACCCAATTATCGGATGTGCGAATCCTGAGAGTAGTCCTTCCCAAACATTACTCGGGGTGGCGGAATTCATCGGGTGATGGGCAAATGCCGGTTCGATTCCCCAGAACAAGGCAATGGCAAGGGCAACGATCATTACTCCCCCGGTTATTCTGGGGTCATGGGGTAGAACAGATGGGAATCGGTTGAGGGTTCGCTTAAGCATGGGTTAGGTTAAAAAAATTGATTGGGTTAACATCTATAAGTGAGTCAGATCAGGGGCATTAAGTGCGACTGAGACTCCGTTCCTCGGGAAAAGTGAGGATTCACTCCGGGCAATGGGGAGAAAAAAGCAGGCACTCGAAACCATTCCGAGACCTGGATTTCTGAAAAATTGGCTAGAATGTGAGGGTTCCGTCTAGTTGACAGAACTCACAAAGATAGCAAATTTTTCCCCTGGGCGTGGGTGTAGGGTCAAAAGTACGATCGCGCTGCCGCACTGTTCCGCGCAAGGGCTACTATCGACAGAATAGAGTGTTCTACTAGAGGAAAATCAAAGCCCATCTGTACCTCGCAGATGAATGTAAGGGTGGACGATCGCGGCGGTGGGCATTCTGACTTACCAACTCCAGAGGGCAAATAGAGATTCACCGAAAACCTGGGGTTGGGATCACAGTTGCGGGACAGTGCCGGATTGGGACCGGGCTTTCCCCCTTGCGTCTGATGGCTGGACCTCATCAGAACCGCCTGATAGGGGATATCTTACCCCATCTGAGACACTTTACGACTGGGGAAATGAACAGAAGGGGAAAAAGTTGCCCGGTGATCCCAGTTCCCTGGCGGTTCATCGGGCAAAAAAAGGACCAACCCAGCGTTGGTCCTTTATCATTTGTTATTTGTCATTTGTCATTTGTTATGGGTCAATCTCCCCCAACCTCCCCAACCTCCCCATCTTCCCCATCCTCCCCATCCTCCCCATCTTCCAGTGACCAATAATGAGTTAAACCAGAGGCAACCCGATGGATTCATAGAGAAGAATGGACTGACGATGGGGACGGGCGATCGCCCCTTCATTTTCCAGGCGTTGGAGGAGGCGAGTCACCGTAACTCGGGAAATGCCGATCGCCTCAGCAATTTCTTGATGGGTCATGGGCAATTCTAGCAACAGTCCCTGTTCCACCGGACGTCCAAATTTATCGCTTAACCAAACCAAAAACTTGAGCAAACGTTCCTGGACTTGCTTGCAGTGAATAATCGTGAGGAGTTCCTCAGTTTTTTGGGTGTGGGTGCGAATAGCATCTAAAACTTGTTGCCACTGATGCCCGGGAATCATGCTAACTTCTACGGAGGTTAAACATTCTATTTGATAGCCGTTAATACAACAGAGGGGTTCCCCCACTACATCTCCGGGCCCCCAATATCCGGAGGCGATGGTGGACCCCTCTTCCGTCCAGGCGATCGTCCGGACTACTCCGCGATCGATTTTCCACAGGACATCTTGCCACATCGGAATCGCGTCTTTGCGGCTGAATGTTCGCCGGAGGGTGGAGGAGACAGAAGCTAAAGTTGCAATGGTCATAAACAAATAGTTTTGAGATTATTATGGTTAGTTTTGAAAGGGGATCAGAAAAGAGGCGACTGCCCCAAACCTGCATTGGGGAAATGCTAGGGCAGTCGCCTCTTTTTTCGAGTTGAAAATGTTATTCAGCCTCATCGGACTCAGTGCCAATTCCTAATTGTTTCTTTGTCCGCTTAAGCTGTTTCCAAAGTCTCTTAATTTGTTTGTAAGCGTCCTCTGGCGGTAATTTCCCCCCGGTTTCTAAACAACTAATTACGCTCACGCGCTGGGCAAACTCCTGCAAGTTGGCATTAAACACCATATTTTCTGGATGGTCTGGTGTAATTTTGCCGTAGTAACGACTGCGAGGAGATATAAAATCAAATTTGTCATGCATTGTCTTAACCCCACTCTGTCCCTTGGCTATTTGCGGGAGAATCAAGTCCTGTACCGGAATTTGTTAGCGGAGATTCTCCCTTCTGACCACTTTAGCGTTATTGCCAAATTGTGGCAATTAAGCACAGGGCCTGCAATTTCTGCGGTTCGGGTCTAGGCCGGAAACCGATTCCTCGCTGAGTTCAGCTTCGGCGATTGCGGGGGGAAATTTCTGCTGAGTTTGGGACTTGTGTTTTTTAGCGGTTTTCCCTGGCGATCGCTCTGTTGTTTTAAACAATAACCGCATTATTAGTAGGGTATCTTTAGTCACCACTTGGGCAAATCAGTCAAAAGAAATATTTTCAATTAATCCTTGTTTCTGAGGGCTTGGGGACCCTCTGCTCTCCATCGCCGTAGAATCTGGGGCCACCGCTTCAAGCCCCTAGCAAATCCCGCAATAATTTAGTGAAGAAATCCAATGGTGGTGAACCCTCAGCGGGACGACTTCAATCAACTGAGTCGGAAAGAGGAAGGGCCAAGGATGGGGGACCCCGGATCGGGGGTCAAGGGGAGCCAACCGTTTAAATTAATTAAGATTCAACATCCTCCAAAAGGTAGAGATTTAACCCGGATTCGGGTAGAGTTAACAAAAGCGCGATAGAGAGGCGGACGCATTGGCTGCCCCGATCGCCGCTGGTGCGTTAAAAGTCTGCTGTGCAACGGCCTACTATCACCAAAGGACTCCCAGATGAACCTCCTAGAACTAGAACGAGAAACTACCAGAATGACTCGGGTGATCATGACCCGACATATCGCGATCGGGAAAGATACGATCGCCGATCTCCGGACCCGGATGACCCTCGAAGAATTATCCGGCGTGATCATTGTTAGTATCGAACGGTTGCTCTGGTTGGACTGGGACTCCGTGGTGTGGGCGATCGCCCATCTGATTCCCGCCGATATCATGGATCAAATCCAAAGCACTCTGCGGACCACCCTCTATAAACGCTTAATTCACAAAGGCTTAATTCCCGGAGTGGATTTCAGCATTGATGGTCAGGGCAATCTCAGGTTGAACGCCAAAGCTCAAAAATCGGTTGCCTAAACAGCCTGATCGCACCGCCAGGATTCTCCCTCCCCCTTCAATAGCGCCAACTTAGCAAGAAAAAGTAAAGAACGGGTAAAGAAAAATTGCCGATTCAAATTGGGCAGTTTTTCTCTACCCCGGCGCAGGTGTGAACCCCTTCCCCATCCCTCTCAGGGAACTCCAAAAAATAAAACCCCCAAAATGTTCAACGTCCCCCCTTGACGGGGTTTCTTTAAAGAGGACTCAGTAACGGAGTCACTACAAACGGTTGGACGATTTATATTTTGCAATTCCCTAATTCTCAGGCACCACAAACGGGGTATAGGTCCCGCCCAAGGCTTCTACCACCGTTCGGGTATTCGAGACCATCATCTTAATATAAGAATCGGACTCGCTACCGGGGGTACCAATGGAGTCGGAATACAGTTCCTGCTCGGCTAATTTAACTCCGGCTTCCGCTGCTACAGTACGGATAAGTTGGGAATTAATGGTGGTTTCCGCAAAAATGGCCGGAACCTGGGTTCGTTTAATCTCCTCTACCAACTGCGTCACGGTTTGGGCGCTGGGTTGTTCCTCCGTACTGATGCCGATTAATGTGCCGATAATCTCTAATCCATAGCCTTGGGCGTAGTATTGGAAGGCATCATGAGTGGTGACTAAGCGGCGGTTTTCCGGGGGAATGGTGGCAATTTGTCCTTGAATCCAGCGGTGGAGTTCTTCCAAGGTGGCGGTATAGTTGGCGGCATTTTCCTGAATTGCTGCGGCATTTTCTGGGGAGAGTTCGCTTAAGGCATCCCGAATCCCATTGACCATTGCGATCGCATTCATGGCATTCCCCCACACATGAGGATCTGGGGTTCTCGCTGCCTGCTTCTCCAACTGCAGCGGGGTGACGACTTCTCCCACGGCCACTTTTCGAGCATTCACTCCGGCAGCATTCATCAAATTAATGAGTCCCGGTTCTAGGTTATAGCCGTTATAAAGAATCAAATCCGCATTCTCCAAGGCAATGGAGTCAGCGGGAACGGGTTCATAAATATGGGGATCGACTCCAGGGGTCAAAATACTGGTGAGTTGAATATCTTCGGTAGCAATAGACTCGGCTAAGTCGCCAATAATGGTACTGGTAGAGACCACTTGCGGCTGACTCCCCGAACTGTCCCCGGCGCGATTCACTTCTGGGTTGGTACAGCTACTCAGGCAGAACCCCAAAATCAGTCCTGTGGCTAATTTCCAGAGGGAGTGTTTTCCTGGATCCTCTGCGATCGCTCTCCGGTGGATAAATCTTTTCATTTTTGTTTCATATTTGATTCACAATGGATTCATATTTACACTATCCTGGAATTAATAGCTAAATTTTAGAAACCGTTATGAAAAGACCTAACCCGTTTAACCCGGACAGTTCCTGGAAAAATCAGCCGCCGACTTCGGCAGATCAAGCCATCTGTGTCAGTCATCTGGGCGTCAATTATCGCCAGGTCCAGGCCCTCACCGATGTCAACGCCGTGATTCGCCGGGGACGCCTTACGGGAATTATTGGACCCAATGGTGCCGGGAAAAGCACCTTAATCAAAGCAATGTTAGGATTAACCCCCACCCTCAGCGGTAGGGTTGTTTATGAAGGAAAACCCCTGATGGAACAACGCGATCGCATCGCCTACGTTCCCCAGCGATCGCAAATTGACTGGACCTATCCCGCCACGGTTTGGGATGTGGTGATGATGGGACGGGCCAAGAAAACCGGCTGGTTTAGACGGTATAGTACGGTCAGCCGTCAGATTGCCTCCGATGCGATCGCCCGAGTCGGCATGAGTGACTACCGCAACCGCAAAATTGGCGATTTATCCGGGGGACAACAGCAGCGCGTCTTTTTAGCGCGATCGCTGGCCCAACAAGCTGAGATATTCTGTTTCGATGAGCCTTTTGTCGGCATCGACCAAAAAACCGAAGCAGTCCTATTTGAGATTTTTCACGAACTCGCCGAAGCGGGAAATATTGTGGTGGTGGTGAATCACGACCTCGGGGAATCGATTACCCATTTTGATGATTTAATCCTGTTAAATCGGGAATTAATTGCCTGTGGTGGCCGACAACAAGTCCTGCGATCGGACAATATGTATCGCGCCTATCAAGGACAGGTGCAGTTTTTTAGCGATCGGGCTGCCTAAAGAACCTAACCCCCCAGCCCCCCCTCTTACAAGAGTAAGTTTGTTACCTTTCCGGTCCCCTCCCCTTGCCAAGGGGAGGGTTAGGGTGGGGTCTTCTTGATGTGGCAGCGATCGAGCTGCCTAAAGAACCTAACCCCCCAGCCCCCTTTTACATACCTTTGTTACATTTCCGGTCCCCTCCCCTTGCCAAGGGGAGGGTTAGGGTGGGGTCCTCTTGATGTGGCAGCGATCGAGCTTCCTAAAGAACCTAACCCCCCAGCCCCCCCTCTTACAAGAGTAAGTTTGTTACATTTCCGGTCCCCTCCCCTTGCCAAGGGGAGGGTTAGGGTGGGGTCTTCTTGATGTGGCAGCGATCGAGCTTCCTAAAGAACCTAACCCCCCAGCCCCCTCTTACATAGCTTTTTTACATTTCCGGTCCCCTCCCCTTGCCAAGGGGAGGGTTAGGGTGGGGTCTTCTTGATGTAGCAAAGTCACGTCAAGAAGAAAGAAGGTTGGCACCCGGGGCTCCATACAGGCGCTTAAGCCGTTAAGAGTGCGTGAGGTTGTGATCGCCCAAGAAGAACCCCACCCTAACCCTCCCCTTGCTAAGGGGAGGGGACCGGAGGGAAAGTTAAGCGTAAAAAACATCCTCTTGTAAGGGGAGGGGGGGAGAGGTCTATTTTTTCCCTGTACTCCTCTACATTCTGTATAAATTCCCCTGCCATGTTAGACGGATTAATTGAACCCCTCCAATATAGTTTTATGCAACGATCGCTCATTGTGGCGATTTTAGTGGGCTTGATTTGTGCCGTGGTTGGCAGTTATTTAATGGTGCAGCGTCTGGCTTTATTAGGAGATGCGATCGGGCATTCGGTCCTTCCTGGATTGGCGATCGCCTACGGGATTGGGGCGAATATTTTTGTGGGGGCCTTTATTGCTGGGGTCCTGAGTACCGTGGTGATTGCCTGGATTAGAACGCGATCGCCTATTAAAGAAGATGCCGCAATGGGAATCGTTTTATCTTCCTTTTTTGCCCTAGGCATTACTTTAATTACCCTGATTCAAAAAGAGGAAAAAATTGACCTGAATCATTTTTTATTCGGCAACATTCTCGCCGTTACCTCGGAAGATGTAAAAACCACCGCGCTGATTGCTTTTTTAACCCTTGCGGTGGTTTTTTTACTGTACAAAGAACTATTGTTTTACACCTTTGACCCCTTGGGTGCTCAAGCCGCAGGACTTCCGGTAAATTTGCTCAATTTTGGATTAATGGTTTTGATTGCCCTGACGGTCGTTGCTAGTATGAAAGCGGTGGGGGTCGTGCTGGTTTTGTCCCTGCTGATTGCCCCCGGGGCTACGGCTTATTTATTAGTGCCTCGTCTCCATCAGGTGATGATTGTTGGGGCATTGATTGGCATTGTTTCCAGTGTCACAGGAATGTATTTGAGTTTTTACCAAAATATCCCGTCCGGTCCAGCGATTGTGTTAGTGGTCTCTGGGTTTTTCCTGTTAGCCTTGCTATTGAGTCCGAGTCATGGAATTCTGACTCATCGTCGGGCAAAAGGAGAGAGTTCTGCATTTTGGCAAGAAATAAAAGGGTTGTTTCGCTAGGGCAAACTATCCGGAGTTGGGGTTAAGGTTCTAAGTCCTGTAAAATTTGATTGATTTGTTGGATTGCTCGGAAATTATTTCTAATTTGATACAAATCTCGGGCAGTTTTTAAGGCGGCAATGGCTTCGGACAATTGATTTTGATTTAAGAAGGCAATGGCTAAATTAAAATGACTATCGGGTTCGTTGGGATAGCGGGCGATCGCCTCTCTCAAAACGTTAGTCGCTTCGGTGATTCTCCCCAAGGAACCCAAGGCACTACCGAGGTTATTATAGTATTCCACATTGCCAGCATTCAGGGTAAGTGCTTGTTCAAACGCGCTCACCGCTGCTGAGAAATTTCCCATTTGGGCATAAGTAATTCCCAGGTTATTGTAGGCGGTATCATAATCGGGATAGAGGGCGATCGCTTGTTCAAAAGCAGCGACGGCTTCGATGAATTTTCCCTGACTTGCTAAATCATATCCCTGGTTATTGTAAGCTTCTGCCTGTTCTAAATCCGCCGGGGAATTGCGCTGAATCACGGGAGGCAGCGTGGCATGGGAGACCCGGGGCATTGCAGCGACAATGACTAAGCCAGCTAGTCCACAGGTGAGGAAATGTCGAATCATGATTGATTAATTTTTTCTAATCTTGTGTAGATGAGGACCAAACCCGCACTCAGCATTTAAAGGAGTGCCTAGTCTGATGCCTAAATCAAGCCTTTCTCTAATTTCTTCACCGGGGAGGGCTACCATTGCGGGGACAAATTGCGGTAACATTACAAAAGTTAACATTTTGCAAAGAAAATACCCAGGACTAGGGATTATGAGCGTACAAATTGGAGATACTGCACCGGATTTTAGTTTGCCCTCTCAAACCGGCGAACCCGTTAAACTCAGCGATTTCCGAGGAAAATCGAGTGTGGTGCTCTATTTTTATCCCAAAGATGATACTCCCGGATGCACGAAGGAATCTTGCGCCTTTCGGGATAGTTATGAACAGTTCAAACAAGCAGGGGCTGAAGTCATTGGGGTCAGCAGCGATTCAGCGGATTCTCACCAAAAATTTGCCAGTAAATACAGTCTGCCTTTTACCCTGTTAAGCGATCGCGATAAAGCCCTTCGCAAGCTCTATGGGGTCCCTTCAACCCTGGGACTCCTCCCCGGGCGCGTCACTTATGTGATTGATAAACAGGGCGTTGTCCGCCATATCTTCAATTCCATGATGAATTTTGAGGGTCATGTGGAAGAGTCTCTCAAAACACTCAAAGACATTTAACCCGAATCACTCAATTTGGGGGAGGTCACCCTGAAAAAGGGGACTTTTTGAATTCTGAAATATCTCATCTATTGTAGGGCGATTCACGAATCGCCCCTACATTTAAGGGGTAACATTAAATATTTCGGAAGTTACAATCGGCAATTTGGGTCTATTTATAATTCTATTTATTTTAGCACATAATTTTAAAAAAGTACCTATTCTAAAGAGGGATTTTTCTGGAAAGTGCGCTAAAAATTATTAGGTCTAACTGCTGAAGGGACTGGGGAAATTCCCGGGAAATGTCCGACTCAAGAGAGAGGGCAAGGGGGCTAGGGGCATGAAAAGATAGAGTTATCCGGACCGTCCTTTCTTCCGCCAGAGAATTGAAATGAGGGAGTCCGGATAGCGACTCTTTCCATACCCGGTGACAACCCCCAGGAGATTCTCTGAACATTACCATGCGACAACGGATTTTAGCGAGTGCAGCCGTCCTTTTTTCTTTTCTAATTCCAGGTCCAGTTATGGCAGCCAACTTTAGCGAGATATATGTTTTTGGTGACAGTCTCTCCGATACGGGGCAATTGTTTGAACAGTCCCAAGCTCAATTTCCACCCAGTTCCTTGTATTTTCAGGGGCGGTTTTCTAATGGCCCTGTGTGGGTAGAATATCTGGCTAAACAGCTAAATATCCCGTTTAATCCGGATACTAATTTTGCATTTGGAGGGGCGACGACTGGGGAAATGAATCGGAATGGAACCCCATCGCGAGGACTGTTGGATCAGGTGAATCGCTTCCAACAAAACCAAGATTCAGCCGACCCAAATGCCCTCTATATTGTCTGGGCTGGCCCAAACGATTACCTGGGAAATCAGGAGAGAAATCCTAATCAACCCGTGTCGAATGTTTCTGAGGCGATCGCCACTCTAGCTGCAATGGGCGCTCAAAATTTCCTCGTGCCTAATCTGCCTGATTTAGGGAATTTACCGGGAACCAGAAATCGTCAGAGTTCGGTGCAGTTAAATGAATTAATTCGGTTGCATAATCAGGGATTGGCCGAGTCTCTGCAACAGTTGAGCAGCCGACTGGGTTCTGAGGTAGAAATTATTCCCTTGAATGTTAATGAAATTTATAATCGGGTGTTGGATAACCCGGCAGATTTTGGGTTTAGAAACGTTACGGAACCTTGTCTGAATCAACAGAGGGGGATGATTTGTCAAAATCCCCAGGAGTATCTATTTTGGGATGATATTCATCCGACCACTTTTGCCCATGAAAAGCTTGGGGTCTACGCTTTTCAGCTATTAGAAAACAGCGAAGCGGCGATCGGTTCCGATGTGACTTCGGGCAAGGAAAGACCCGCAGGCCCTACGGTGGGGACTCAGAAACGGCTTAAATCCCGGATGCCTGCTGAAATTGGGGCGAATTAAGGGAACTCCAAAAAATAAAATCTTCTAGGAGAGATCCCCCCAACCCCCCTTTTTAAGGGGGGCTAATTCTGCAAAACCTCTAAGGCAGAATTTTTTGACGAAAAGGACCCGGTTTCTAGGGACAAGAAACCGGGTTTCTATCATAAATTTTCGCAATTAGCAGAAGTGTAGTAAATACACCCGGTTTCTAACCCCTGGACAAATGACAAATGACAAATGACATTAGATTAAAATTTCCCAGCAGCATCTTGGTCTAAAAATAAGGTGGCGTGGGATTGCCGTCGCAAAATTGTCGCAGGAATTTCGGGAGTGATGGGATGGGATAACATCTGCTGTACAATCTGGGTTTTGCGCCGAGAAGGGGCGAGGCAGATGATATTTTGGGCGGTACAAAGCTGGGGAATGGTTAGAGTAAAGGCATATTTGGGCACTGATTCTAGGGTGGGAAATTGTCCTTGATTCACTAATTGTTGATGGGTGGCATGGGCTAATTTCACCAGTTTAATGGGGTAGGGGTCGTTAAAATCGGCAATCCCCGGTTCATTAAAGGCTAAGTGACCATTTTCTCCCACACCCAAGCAGCATAAATCAATGGGTTTTTCTAGCAATAATTGGCTATAACGATCGCATTCTTTTAGGGGTTCGATCGCATCTCCGTTGATGTAATGGAAGGCGGCAGGATGGACCTGATTTTCCACGCGATCGCGCAAGTAGCTGCGAAAACTTGCCGGATGGGTGGCGGGAATTCCCAGATATTCATCTAAATGAAAGAAGACCACCCGGGACCAATCCACCCGATTTAAGGCGATCGCTGCCTCCAAAAATTCAATTTGGGAATTCCCCGTTGCCAACAGTACCCTCGCCTCCCCCCGTTGGGCGATCGCCTGTTCTAAGATGTCACTGGCAGCAACCGCCGCATCCAATGCCATCTCCGCTTCGGTAGCAAACAGACGCACCGCCAAAGCATCCACCGAAAAGACTTTCAGGGGAGGGGTTAATTGGGAAGAATTCGATGGATCAGCCATAATTTTCCGGGGTAGGAGAGTTGTAAACGAGACTCTCCTATTTTTACATACGGGAATGGGGAGTTTTGTACATCGTCCCTAATCCGCGAAATAAGCGATTAATCCCTCTCAATGCGGTTTCGCGGTCCAATCCTGCATAAGAAACCCGCAGGAAACACCCGCTTTCAATCCCAAAGGTCGTACCGGGGATCGTGGCAATCCGGAATTTTTCAATCAGCAGTTTAGCGGCTTCCATTGGGGAGAGTTTGCTTTCCAGTTTGATGAAAAAGTAAAAAGCACCTTTGGCTTCTGGGACGGTACAAAATTCGGGTAAGTCGGAGAAGCGTTTCAGACATAAGTCCCGCATTTCTGAGATAATGGGCAGATGTTCTAAGCAATAGTTTCTCCCGGCTTCTAATGCGCCTAATGCGACATATTGGGACATCACCGGGGGGCAAATCAAGATAGTATCTTGAATTTTTTTGACCGCAGTCAGCAGGGATTTAGGAATGACCATATAGCCAATTCGCCACCCGGCAAATCCATAAGCTTTGGAGAGACTAAACAGAGAAATGGTGTGGGAATGGCTATTAGGGATAGAACCCGGTGAAAAATGGGTTGCGCCATCATAGGTAAAATATTCATAAGCTTCATCACTGATATGATAAAGACCGCGATCGCCACAGAGTTGATTGACTTGGCGTAAGGCGGTTTCTGAATAAACTGCGCCTGTCGGATTGTTGGGAGAAATGGTGACAATTGCCCGAGTTTTGTCCGTAATTGCCTCAGCGATCGCCTCGGGACGGAGTTGATAGTTTTCATCGGTTGCCACACAAACCGCTTGACATCCGGCAATGGCGATCGCCATTTCATGATTGAAATAATAAGGAGTTTGGATAATAATTTCATCCCCCGGGGAAGTAATCGCCAAAATGGCATTCATAAACGCCATATTTCCCCCGGCAGTCACAATAATTTTACTATCATCATGAATGGGAATACCGTTTTCTGATTGCAGTTTAGTGGCGATCGCCTCTTGTAACGCAGGAATCCCTTCCACCGCTTGATACTTATGATTATTGGGATCCGCCAAACATTCAGTCATGCGTTCAAATGCCGCAGGCGGTGGGGGATAATACACCACCCCTTGTCCTAAAGAAAGCGTACCGGGATAAGTGCGAATCAGTTCCCCAATCTGTGGAATAATCGGGGATTGCACTCCCTCCATGCGAGAAAGTATCGGGTTCATTAGTTTCATCCTCCATATCATTGTTTTCTAGCATACAAGAAATGGGGAATGAAAGGGGCGATCGGCTAACCCGCAACCCTTAAATGTTCCATTAAGATTTTGACGCCGATTCCGATTAAAATCACCCCGCCTAGAATTGTCACTTGCTTTTCACAAAAGTTACCTAGGCGATTCCCGATATAAACCCCAGCAAAGGATAAAACAAAAGTGACAATCCCAATCACCACCGCTAACTCGACAATGGAAGTTTGTAACAGCGAAACACTCAATCCCACCGCTAAGGCATCAATACTGGTGGCAACGGCTAATCCTAACAAAATATATAAATTTCGGGGATTTGACGGTTTTGCTTCCTCTAATCCCTCCTCTTCATAAATAGATTCATGAATCATTTTACCGCCGATAAATCCCAACAGCAAAAACGCAATCCAATGATCCACCCCGGAAATAGCGTCTCGGATGCCTAATCCAGCCATCCAACCCAGTAAAGGCATAAATAACTGGAATCCGCCGAAAAATGTCCCCACGAGGAGTGCATCATACAGTTTCACTTTCCTCAAAGCAATTCCACTGCCGATCGCCACGGCAAAAGCATCCATTGCCAATCCCAAAGATATCAAGAAAGTTGTGATAAAGCTCACTGTCTTGGCTAACCTCTGTCTCTTTAACGGTAGAGATTTCATCCTACCCTATTTAAGTCACTTTTACAAGTCTCAATCAAATATAAATAATGAAATAATAATGAAAATATCCCTTAATTTGGAACAAATTTCCTGACCTATTCAGCCCGATATTCCCGGAAATTCTGGAATATTTTTCATTATTTAATCATTTTTGTAATCTCCAGAATCTCCCGGATATAGGCGAGGTAACTCCAAGGTGAGTTTTAGAGGTTAAGCGCCGGGTTAACCCTATTTTATATCAGAATCAGACCTGTCGTTGTAAAATTGGGGAATCCCTTGACAAAAATCAGAGTAGTTTATGCGTTCCATTCCTTATCAACCCTTTCTGCTGCGATTGTTGCATGGTTTAAATGCCATTTTAGTCCTCGGGGCTTTCATTACTGGCTTTTTGGTTTATGATAGCTGGGATGGACGCTGGGGTGGCCTAGACCTATCCGAAGCCAACCGAAACCTGATTGATATTCATGGCACATTTGGCTTTTTATTGTTCTTTATTTTGATAGCCTTTGCCATTTACAGTGTGCGCGTGGGACGACACCGTTTAGCGGCCAAAAATTCTCTTTCAAAACTCCGCAATGTCGGCAAACCCAGTTGGTGGGTTGCCTTACATCGGATTGCCAATACTGTCATCTTATTAGCAGCGGGATTAGCGGTGATTACGGGTAAATTTCAGGATGAAAACTGGCTACCCCAGGGACAAATGAATCAACCGGCGTATTTCCTCCATTTGACCGCATGGATTTTGATAGGATTAGCCCTCGCCTTCCACCTCTTGTTGAGTGCGAAAGTAGGAGGAATCCCCCTGTGGCAATCCATGTTCCAAACCGGCTATCGATCGCCGGAAAGTCCCAAGTTGTGGCCACAAAAAATCCAGGAATGGTTCCGCCATCCCCATTGGTAGCCTAGAGTCAGTTCTCCTGAAAAATCAGGTTTTCTGCTCTTTTTGAACCCTCCCTGACCTAGATTTCCCATATTAGGGTACAATCAAACCTTGCCACTCTAAATAGAAAGCAGAGAGGGTCAGTCATGATTAATTACATTAGCTTAATGCTGATTAACTTAGTAGCCGGTCATTTTTTGCTGGCTTACTATATTTATGAAGGATTAGATAATATCCGACAAAAACGCTGGATTCCTGGCTTTGGGATGACAGGTGCAGTGGCATTAGTCACCGGGTTACACATGATTTGGACTTGGCCGATTCGCGGCAGTTTTAATGTAGCCTTTGGGGAAATGTCCGTCTTGTTTGGAATTGTCTTTATGGGTGCAGCCGTCGCCCTAGCTGCCGACTGGGATTTGATTACGGTTACGATTTACGCCTTTTTTGCCGGTTTAGCCGCGATTGTTGTCGGGGTGCGAATCATTAATTTAGACATGACCAGGCGGCCTTTAATGTCCGGAATTGGCTTTATTATTTCCGGATTAGGGGGTGTTTTAGCCACTCCATCGCTTTATCTGAGAAATAACGCAACCCTGCGAACTGTTGGGGCCGTTACCATTGTCATCGCTGGACTGATTTGGGCGATTACTGGCTATCTTTCCTATTGGGGACATATTGCAGACTATACCGATTGGGTTCCGCCTACGATGAGATGAAAAAATCCAGGACAAGGCAGTGCCTTGTCCTGGAATCGAGGGCATAAACTGAGGCTAATTTACTGAACCGTTATCCAAAACTCGGCGGCAATTATCTTGCCATTGCGGTTAAATTCTCCCCATATTTTATAGTTGCCCGGTTCTGGAAACTGGGTCATAAATTCCAGATTTCCCGGAAAACGATTGGGCATGGGATGAGCATGAATGTAATCAGATTCTGTAGGAGAATCAGATTGTTTTACAACCACTAAATGACCCAATTCTCCTAAATAAGGCTGCAAATCGGTGACCATCGTTTGAGTCTGAGTATCTTCCAGATGGAAAGCAACAGTAATCGGTTCACCGGCGGAAATTGCCTCCGTGGGTAACATCAACCCCACCTTGGTGTTCTCAAGGGTTTGCGATCGCGTTAATGTCATCTCTTTCGGCGGCGATGGGTTTCCCGCTACCGTCGTTTTTAACGCGGAAACTCGTTGTGCATCCCCCGTCGGTTTGTAATCAGCAAACAGGGTATAATTTCCCCCACTGGGAAAAATATTTTCCACTTGAAATTGTCCTGCTTCATTCTGAGTGGGATGGAGATGCGAGAAGAACTGCAAATCATCACTCACTACAATTAAGTGCATCTTTTTTTCATGGACAATATCAAATTCCGAGACTGGATTTCCCGCAGTATCTTGAATCTCAATCCCTAAAGCAACGGGTTGATTGGCTGCGATCGCCGAGGGAACTTGGAGTTTAGCTTGAGTCGCCTTCTGAGGTTCTCCCTGACCCTCCCCAGAATGTTCTGAATGAGAATCCGGGTGATGCTGCTGATGATGCTGATGATGTCCATCCCCCATCCCTTCAGCATGATTAGAGTCCATCCCTTCTACCTCGGAGGATTCATTTAATGATGCCTCGGAGGTGGGGGTGTAACAACCGGGAATGACCAATAAACTAGAGGCGATCGCAACGGCAATAACCAACCGATTCATGACTGTTTATCCTGTTTGTGTGTAAGAGAATCTGGGGAGTCGTTTAGACTAAGATCCGGAAAATCCGGCTGTATTCCAACCCTACTTAGGGGAATCGATTCATTGCTTTGTTTTTTATGATAAAATTTTCTCAGTCCTAAAAAATCCCTTCAAAAGTTCATCACTGTTTAGTCTGCCATAAAATTATGAAATGGAAATGAAATATCCTCTCCACTGTTCAACGTCACGACTTCAGTCGTTTCCGGACCCCATATCCCAACTACAGTCTTTTCTTCATGTTCGTAGTAACGACTTGAGTCGTTTCCGGGTCCCCCAATGGAAGGCAAGTCATTCTCCCTAGTTCAACGTCACGACTTCAGTCGTTTCCGGGTCCCCACAACGACTGAAGTCGTGACGTTGAACTAAGAAAGAGAACGACTGAAGTCGTTACTACGAACTAAGAAAGAGAACGACTGAAGTCGTTACTACGAACTAAGAGAACGCCTGAAGGCGTTACTACGAAATTCCTGCAACTTGATTTACCAAGGACTGCCGATTAGGGTGAAGGCGGACCAATAATAGGGATGGGTTAAATCCGACTCCGAGAGATGCGCGATCGCCTCGGGTAAGGGGATTTCCTGATTAGCCGTATAAAGGATACCATTCTCTACTCGGATTTGCCCTTGAATCATGGCAATTTGGGTTTGCCGGAGGGCTTCTGCTTTGATGGGGGCCTGACTTAAATGGTGATAAAATTCACTCATTAACCCAAAGGTTCCTTCATCAGAAACATACCATAAACTCGCTAGGGCAGTTTTAGCGCCTGCTTGGACTGCTAACCCGGCAAATCCTAATTCCGCTTGTTCATCCCCCACCGCAGTTCGGCAGGCGGAGAGGACGAGCAATTCTAAGGGGGGGTCGTTAAACCCGAGTTCTCGAATTTCATCCATTTTCAGCTTCCGGTCCCACAGTTGAATATAGGAATTGCTGAGTTTTCCCGATTGAAATTCTCCGTGAGTTGCCAGATGAACGATGGAATATTGATGCTCACTGCGTTCTCGTTTGAGGGTTTCTAAGGTGAACAATTCATTGACAAAACCTTGCCCTGTCCGCACTTTTGTGGTAATCATTTCCACTTCTAAGGGAACGGCGGGTAAGGGGTCTAATTCTGTAAATTCAGAGGCCCCCATTGCTAAGACTTCCCGAGTTTTAATGTCCACATATCGGGTATCGGTTAAACTTAAGGAAGGCATTAGTCCCACGCTGTATTTTTCCACGAGGAATTGATTGCCATCATGGAGGGCCGCGAGGGGAAGACCCCTCAATCCGCTATCCATGATGAAGGCTAAATTTTGAATATTTTGGGCTTTTAACTCTTCTTCGATGGGGGCAATTATCCAGTTATAAAGCTGTTGGGCGCTGGTTAAATAACGCTTGCGGCGAATTCCCGTGGCGGTAATTTCTCCCCGAAAAGCATTGGCGGTTTTGATGATTTCGGCGCGACTGGTGTTAGGAATTCGTTGGGGAATGGGTTGTCCGTCTGCAGTCACAATAAGGATTTCTAGTTGGTCCTGGTCCCGATCGCCCTCTAAACTGATGGGGGCAAACCTGACATAAATTAAGGCGGGTTTCACGCCGGTTTCTGCTTCGATATTCCCCATCATGGTTTGCGCTTGGGATAAGGAAACAATTTGTCCCGGTGAAATCCCATTATGCTGACTAAAGCTATCGCTAAAGACTTGTTCCATTGCCCCCATGCCGGTATCAATGTTTTGGGCAATGGATTCCCGAACATTACCCAAAGCAGATCCTTGATTTCCCTCGCTGGCATTGCGTGCGATCGCCGATCGCACGGTTTCAGTTATGCCTTGTGGGATCAGGAGTACCGGCGGTGCTGCTGTGGGTTGCCGGGGGGTTTCTGCTAACAGCGGTGGGACAGGTTCTGGGGTTGTCAGGGTCGGTTCCACCTCTGGGGAAGAGGGTACAATCTCCTCAGAGGCGATCTCAATCGTATCGAGGGTTGCCGGGGCGATCGCAGGAGGTTCAATGGTGGGGGTACTCACCGGGGTTGTTGCTTCGGCAGTCGGTTCAACGGCAACAGGGATGGATACTTCCTCTGGGGATGCTTCTGCGGTGGGTTCCCCTGCTGCTGGGGTTTCCGATGCTGCTTCCCCTGCTGCCTCTGTTGCAGATCCCAAGGGTTGTATATCGGTGGGTCCAGGTGTAATCGTCTGGGTTGAAATTGCTTCTGTGGCGGGAGGGAGTTCCTCCTGTGGCAGTTCCTCTGAAGGTACTTCTGTCGGTGGTACTTCTGCCGGTGGTACTTCTGCCGCTGGTACTTCTTCGATGGGTTCTTCTGCGGGTGGTACTTCTTCGATAGGTTCTTCCGGCGGTATCACTTCCCCGGTTACCACGCTAATATTCCCCCGAGTTACGGGACCGAGGAAGGATTCTCCCAGGGTGAGAGTCTCGCTGCCGGTGGTAATCACCCCTGCCGTCCCGTTGCTGCTATTATCCCCAATCACCAAGGGGATTTCCAGGTCCCCTCCGCCATGATTCAGAGAAATGGAACCGCCGCCTTGTCCCCCGGCATTGGAGATACTAGCGGTTTGTCCGTTGCGATCGCGGAAGGTATTCATCGCCCGGAAAAACTGTCCCGTTTGGATAAAGATATCACCCCCAGTCCCGGAATTGCCCCCTTGGGCATTGATATATCCGACTTGTGTATCATTTTCCGGGTCAATAAAGACATTCCCGCCACTGCCGATAGTGCCGGAGGAGTCAATGTTACCGACTTGTATGCGATCGCGGGCAATAACGCGGATATTTCCCCCGGTTTGTCCCGTGGAAATCAAGTCACCGGCGAGGGTTGCGGCATTCGGCGCTTCAATGGCGACTGCGCCTCCGGTTCCATTGGGATTGGAACTATTCAAGTTACCGGCATTGGTATCCCCAGTATTATTAATCACCCGAATTGCACCGCCAGATGTGGTAATATTTCCCACGGTTAGCTGATTATTGGCGGTAACGGTGACATTCCCCCCTGTTGTAGTAATGTCACCATTCAGTTGAATCTGATTGGCGGAAATCCCCACAGTATTGGCGTTAATTGGCGCAGTTGCCGTCACCCATCTGGCATTGCTGACTTGTAATTGTGCGAGGGGAATTTGAGAACCGACTGTTTGATTCAGGGTAATTCCGTCTCCTGCACTTAGACTCAAATTGATGGGGGTCGTGAGACTATCGACTAATCCATTGAACTGGATACTGCCATTTTGGGAGGCGATCGCTGTGTTATTAATCAGGCGTAGGTTACTATTCAGTATAATATCCCCGAGGGCGCGAAGTCCCGAGGATAAACGGATTGTATTCCCCGTGGCAGTTGTCCCCGCCAAGGGTTGAGTTCCGCCCACTGCCCCTAACCATTCCACATTCCCAGTTCCTGCTTGGAGGGTGAGTTGGTGAGGTCCGTTTACGGTTCGTTCAAAGGTGATTGTACCATCACCGGGACCTGTATTCAGGGTGACATCAGCAGCGAGTTTCACATTGCCATCGAAGACGATATCGGTTCCATCGGTTTCGATTCCATTCCTGAGTTCAATCTCGTTGGCAAAGAAGGTAAAATCAGCCCCCAACCGCCCGCGTAACAGTCCTAACAAGGAGATAATTCCGTTGCCGCTTTGGAAGAAAAAGGACTGGTTAGAAAGGGTGAGAGGGGCGATCGCCATTAACCCGGTACTATCAATCCGCCCGATGGTAATTTGGGTAAATCCCGGTTGAAAGAGATTTAGTTCGGCGAGGGAGAGGTTGAGGGCATTATTGCTAAATGTTCCGCCAATTTGAATATTGCGATCGCTAGAACCGGGGGATAAAACTGCTAACCCAGTCCCACTAATTGCCCCATTAAATTGCATCTCGTTGGCGGTTAGACTCAGATTGCCGGTATCGGCATTGAGGGTATTATTAAAGGCGAGACTGCCTGTTCCTGCGGAGATTGTGGGGTTTCCTGTTAAGGTAACGGGGCTATTAAAACTGATATTTTGGTTGGCAGTGGTGAGATTATTTCCCACAATTACGGTCCCGGTTCCAGTTTGAGAAAAGAATCCGGAAAGATTCAGTAATCCAGCAAGGTTGAGAGTTCCGCTATTGTTAATGCCTAGGGTTCCACCGCCAGTGGTGTTGACAGTATTCAGGGTGATGTTGCTGCCGGTGAGAGTAATTCCTCCGCTACCCACGTTTAAATTAGCAGTGTCCAGGATTCCCCCGGCGATCGTTAGTTGAGTTAAGGGGAAAATACTCCCAACGGGTTGAGTTAATTGCACATTTCCGGTTCCTGCTGTCAGGGTGAGGGGAAACGTGCCATCTACTGTGCCCGTAACGCTAATAGGACCATTGCCAGTCCGGGTATCGATGGTGACGGGGGATGCCACAGTAGTTGGTGCATTCACGGTTACCCCATTGACTCCCTGGGTGGTGATATTGCCGGTGAGTTGGGCCCGGTTGGTGCTATTCACCGTGAGGGAGGAGATGGGGGTTATATTTCCCATCGCCGGGAGGGTGACTGTCCCATTTCCCGAAGTCAGGGTGAGGGGAAAATTGCCATTGACTGCACCGGTTAAGGCGATTGTACCATTGCCGGTATTACTGTTAAGGGTGACGGGTCCAGTTAAGTTAATCCCTCCAGTTCCAGCGATCGCAACTCCATCAGGACCATTGGTGGTAATGGCATTTCCCAGGGTAACAATCCCTCCGGTATTCACACTTAAGGAAGATAACGGGGTAATATTTCCCACCTCCCCCGATAAAGCAACGGTTCCAGTGGTGGAAGTCACCGTCAGGGGTTGTGCGCCATTTGCCCCCGCTAAGGTAACGCCGCCAGTTCCTGATTGAATGGTGGTGGGAACCGTTAAGGATAAATTAGTGCCAGAAATCGCCCCATTGCCATCCCCTCGCCCAATGGTGAGGGAAGTGAATCCCTGAAATGCACCTAAATCTGCGGCAGTAATATCTAATGTTTCCTCACCGATTTCTTCTGTGGCATTGCCCAAGGCGCTCGGGGTATTCTGGTTAGCGGGTTGCAGGGTGAGCAATCCAGTTCCGGTAACGGTTCCACCAAAGCTGAGTTCATCCCCGGTTAAGGTGAGGTTGCCTGGGGTGAGTACATTATCTCCATAAACTTGTCCCATAGCCCCCGTCGTGGTGACATTGCCATTGAGTTGAGTCGTCCCCCCGGCATCCGTCGTCAGACTCGCAGCGTTAATGGGTCCGCCAAACTGGGTAATTCCGGTACTATTCACCGTCAAATCCCCAAGTGGGGTGACCCCGCCAATGGCCCCCGTAATACTAATATCCCCAATTCCTGCATCTAACGTGAGGGATTGAGTCCCATTCACCAGTCCGGTGAGGGTAATTGGACCATTGCCGGAATTGAGGATAATGGGATTATTTCCCAAGGTGACATCTCCCTGAATGGCGATCGGTTGGTTCACCGTGGTGAGGTTAGAATTGAGGGTGGTTGCACCAACTAGGGTAATTGAAGCTGTATCGCCTGCCTGAATTGGACTATTCACTGTAATTGAACCATTGGGCGATCGCACCGTGAGAGGTGCATCAATCGGAGTCTCAAAACTATCCAGAGTCACGGTCCCGCTTCCATCCGCCCGTCCAATCGTAATCGAATCAAACCCCGAATTCAGGTTTCCGAGTTGGAACGGATTCAAGGTTAAAGTGTCGGGGAAATCCCCTGCGTCATTAATCGCAATATTGGTATCCGGGGTACTCGGTTGCAGCAGTAAAATTCCCCCGTTGTTATCATTATTATTCTGCTGCCCTTCCCCTGGTGGTGGGGGTAACTGTATCACATTCCCCGTTAGCTCAACATTCCCCCCACTGTTGAGTTCAGAACTACTAGAATCTAAAGAGCTGTTGATACTGACAATCGCCCCGGCATTCACCACCACATCCCCGCCTGTACCCGCAGTTCCACCCAAGGATTCAGCATTAGAGCGAATTGTCAAGGCATTCACACTTCCGTTCAGTGCCTCTACCAGAATTGCCCCACCATTGCCTACAGTCGCCGCCGCGTTCGTACTGGTCGAAGAATTCAGAGCGTTAATGTTTATACTTCCCCTTGTACTACTCACTTCTATCCCTCCCCCATTACTCGCGCCCATATCGAACGAGTAAGAACTGGTATTAATGGTTGTGAGACTAATATCCTCTGTTGCTGTTACCTCAACTGCACCCCCACTTCCTGGGATAATACCATCACCCTGTAGCAGACTCGTCCCGGAGTAAAGTGTCCCCCCCCTAATACTGCCGTTCGTGGCATTTAAAGTAATTGCACCCCCGTTAGTCGGACCAAAACCAACTCCCGTATTGATATTCCCTACCACTATATTCGCGCCGGAAATGGATAAATCTCTCCCCCTTGCCGAGATGCTATTCTGCTGACTCATGGAAAAATCGCCGAATCCATCCCGATCAGCATCTGCCACAAAGGAAATAGAACCTGTTCCCGGCGCAGCAAATGTGAGTTCCGTCGTCCCACCCTGTTGCCCCAACTCTTCAATCGTGATATCATTGGTCGCCTCTAAAATCACGTTGGCATTTCCGGGTAAAGCTTCTAGCGCACCTCGGGCAATTGTATAAGTTACCGGGCCGCCATCATTTTTAAAAATCGCCCCTTGCGGGTCACCAGCATTCGGATCATTTGCCGCCAGTTGGTTATCATCCGCCCCCGTCCCGGGAACAAAAAATTCTCCCGTTGCACTATCCTGAATAATAATATCTCGTGGATCAAGCAGTAAGGTCCCCAAACTTCCATGAGGCGCACTTAGATCCACTGTCCCCCGAAAAATTAAGTTTTGCTTGCCCGATACTTCTACAAATCCGCCATTCTGCGGTTCATCCCCAGGTTCACCCCCTCCGCGAGCATTGATTGTACCTAAAAATGTGGTAGTATCATCGGCCCAAATAATCACGCGACCCCCATCTCCCTGGGATAGGGCATCGGCAGAAATAATCGAATCCCGACTCACAAAGGTATCCAAGGCATTGGGAACGGGACCTTGACCCTGATACTCACCACCCACGAGGACGGTACCACCCCCATTCATGCCAGAAGCGTCTATATTCGCCCCGACAACGGCAACCCGATCGCCTAATACCTGGACTGTCCCGCCCGATTCTCCTGTTACATTAATATCACCGGAAGCAATCACATCCCCAGATTCCACCGGAACCCTGGAGTGAGACCCGGTGAGGGCAATTGTACCGTCGGGATTCACCTGCACTTGATTCGCATGATTCACCCCACTCCCGGTTAGTAGTTCCGGCAAACTCAGGGGGGTGAGTTGGGAGGTGAGGGAATTATCAGGAGAGGGAGTCACGTCTAAACTCAGCAAATGATTTGCTTGAGAAATCCGGACCCGACTTTCTCCCGGAACTGCTGCAACGGTAATATTTCCCCCGGGAGAAGAAAGGGTTCCGGCATTGAGTACGGTTCCGCCCAATAGGGTTAAATTCTGTCCCGGTGAGAGGGTTAAATTGCCTAAATTGGCAATCCCTCCCGGTTGGGAAATCTCAAAGGCAAATTGACTAGGAGTTCCGACTAAATTGCCCCAATTATTTTCTCCCACTGCCTGAAACCAATCAGTCCCAAACCCGATTCCTGTGGCGGTGGTGGCGGTAAATGAAGCGGGGACATTTAACAAGGCATTGGGACCGAATAAAATCCCTGCTGGATTCATTAAAAATAAATTGGAATTGCCCCCGGTGATTTGAATGAGTCCATTAATAATGGAAGCATCTCCACCCGTAACTCGTCCGAGGATATTTTGAATCTCTGGAGAGGATAAAAAATTGGCAACTTGACCCGAATCTAAGCCAAATTGCTCAAAACTATGGAATAAATTAAGACGATCGCCCGACAGGGTTCCCCCCGTAATATTAAACTGATTCCCCTCGGGGTTAACTGTCGTATTTGTCCCATCCGCAGCAGGGGCGATGGGTTGTGCAAAACTCGCGGGTGCAGTCAACACCGATGAGAGCACCAACGCGATCGGCATCATGCTGAATTTGTTCATTTTATAGCCCTGTAATAATCACCCAAACCGAAATAAAGTGGCGATCGCAACCTGAGTCCCTTTCCAGTTTTAAGGCATCTCGGACACAATCCACTGGCGCAATCAAGCAGGCGATCGCACCTTAAATTAACCCGTTTAGCCTAAATCCTGGCAAGGGTTGCGTCTCCCGAAAAAATCCCCTATTTAATAGCCAACTATTTTAGCATAGTATTTTTTTTTGTCAAGAGAAATTAAAAAAATAATCCAACCCGTCAAACTCGACTGCACCCCCGAATCCGAGTCCTGCTGATTCCGGATTCCTGTTTCCAATTTGTCTAACTCCCATTCCGCCCAGACTCCTCTTCAAATCCCCACATTAAACCACCTGAAACGTAATCGATAAAGCCGCCATTTGTTCCGTTTGAGCAATGCGAGAACGCGGGTCAAATGAAGCCGTAATATTGCGAGTTTGGTTCAAATCAGCCCATAAATTTTCTACGGCCAAAACCGATTCTTCTTCCAACCCTAAAACCCCCTCCCTTGTCCCTCGCGCTGCGGCAATTTGTTGTAACTGTTGCAGGGAAGTCCGCAAGGGAGATAAACTGGCGATCGCCAAAATTTCCGCCGTCCCCAAAGGCGGTGAAATCGTCAACTTAAACGGGTCCCGATTGCCATCAGGAATCAACCGCGTTTCCCCTGCCTTCACCAACGCTGCATCAACCCCCGCCGTCCAACTATTCGGAAAAACCACCACCAGTTCCCCGGTTGTCGTAATCACCAACAATGTCACATATAAATCCCGACTCTCCCCATTTGTCACCTCACACTGCACCTGCACCCCAACCGGAATCCGAGGAATCCCCCCTCCCTCGTTCGTAGTAACGACTTCAGTCGTTCTCCCCATCCCCCCTCGCGCCGTAAATGCACTCGCTGCAAACTGCGTCTGAGACCCTTGCAACACTTTCAACCCCGTTGATACATTCAACCGAGACGATTCCGCATTCAAAGTCAGCTTCACCAGTCGCGCTGCCAACAATGCCCGAAACTTACTCTTGAGGCGATCGCACCCTGCCACCACCGACTCTCCCACCACCCCAAACGAACCCGGAATCAAATCCAAACCCGCACCATATAACCCCAAACTCCCCACTGCCGGAACCTCCGCCATCCCGGATTCCCGGACCTCCTGATGTAGCGCCTCCGTCATCCGTCCCAAAATATAATGCACCTGGGTTTCCCCCAAGGGCAATGCTTCCATCCGTTCCACCGCAGCAACTGCCTGTTGTGCTGCCTCCAACTCTCCCCCCAACGACTCATCCAACCCAATCCGCAACGTGAGATTTTCAGGAATCGCCCGCGCCTGTTCCTGCAACAGCGCCCCGGGTTGCAATCCTGCCGAAGGTGCGATCGCCTTAGACTGCGCCACCAACCCCTGCCGGGACTCAATTTGGACCAATCCCCCCGCATCTGCCTCCGTCGCCAGTGCAAACACCGCATTGCGATCGAACGCCGTCAACGACTGCGGGTCAATCCCGCCTAACCACAGTTGCAGGCGATCGCCATTCACTGCCGTAATCACCGCCTCTGCGGGAGTTGATTGTACCGGCAGAAAATAAGTCGGTTTCGATTCATTCCCGCTTGCCGGTTTAACCTCCATTTCCGGTACTTGCCGAGTCGAAGAAATTCGCATCGTCGTGCGTGCCACATTCCCCAAAACCGTCTTCACCCCGCGACTGCCCGTTTGCTGCCATAGATACTGCGTGAGAACATAAGTAAACGCCCCAGCAAAGAACCCCTCAAACGCCGCATCTGCCGCCAACTGCGTCGCTGCTGCCGAAGCAATCACCACCCCTTTCGCCACCCCCTTTTGCCGGTCCTCCACAAACTTTTCTTGTGAAATTCCCAACTTAGACACCCACTGCTGATGATATTCCCGTTCCTCCGCATTGGGATAATCCCCCCCAGGAATTGCCCGAATTGTCAAATTTCCCCGCTTGCCTCCCCCGGAGTGACAACTATCTAAAACTACCGTAATATTTGCCGTATTAATTGCCGACATCCACAGGAACAAAGTCGCCCCCATGATATCAGAAACCATCGCCTGATCTTCTTGGATTAATGCCGTGCGATCGCTCGGAACAAAGGTACTATTCAAGCGTTCCCGAGGATTCCCCAAGGGATTATAAGGATTAACCACCTGTGCCCCATGTCCCGAAAAATGGAACACCACCACATCCCCCGGTTTTGCCTGAGCAATCAAATGAGATTCCACCGCCTCAATCAAACCCGCCCGAGTCGGTTTAATCGCCGTATCATCGGTCACCATCAGAATATCCTGGGGATTAAATCCAAACCGATGAATCAACAACTCTCGCTGTAATTCAACATCGGTAATACATCCCCGTAACGGACTAACCTTAGCCTGAGAATAGTCATTAATTCCCACCAACAAAGCCAACTTGCGCGGCGTATCCTGAGCCAAAATCTGAGCATACCGTAATCCTTGCCGCTGAATCTCTAATTGACTCCACCCTAAAGCGGCTAAAGCTGCACCTGCACCCTGAAGAAAGTAACGACGTTTCATAACACCCCTTGTAAAAATTTATCAACAATTTTAAACCGTATGAACCCAGACGAGATTCCCCCAATTTTACAAGAAAGATTGCCAAATTCCAACTTCCCCCTGCCCCAAGTTAGGGGAGTCTCTTCTGAATGTAGCAACAGTTTTCCTCTAAATAGAACACTTGAATAGGCCCTCTTCTCACTATAAAGTCCCCCAAAATCACTTAAATCCCGTGAAAATTCTCTAAAAACATTAAAAAACTATAAAATTTTACAGAACTCAACGCTAAACCTATGTTATGGTGGCGAAAACCTTAACCTAATTTAACAAATCAAGACAGGTCAATCCACTCAAAATCTTGTCCAGACAAACCGACTGGATTCCACCTGTCTCCCCCAGAATCACAGAACCCCTTCTGTGAAAATCAGTGAAATCAGTGGTGTTACTAACCCAATTCTACCATGCCCAAAATCTATTACTATCCACCATCCTCCTCAGAACCCCCGGGGCATTCCGGACTATGGATGCGGTATTTAATGGCTGCTCTCCTGGGCCTATTTTGTGGGGGAATGACCCTGCGATCGCATTTCAATAAACAGGATTATAAACGCGGGTATGAAGCCTATAAAAATGGGGATTGTCCAACGGCGATCGGCAACTTTAACGGCGTCATTCATCGCTGGAGTCCCGTAGATGCCCATCAACTCTCCCAGCGCGCCCAAACCCGAAAAACTGAATGCGAAACCTATCAACAAGCCATCACAGAAAAACAAAACGGCAAATCGGTTTCCAGCCTAATTACTTATAACAATCTCCTCGCCAACCATCCCACCACCGAATTGCGGCCCCTCATCCATCAAAACGCGGCTCAACTGTTCGCGGAAACCGCACCCACCCAACTCACAGAACTGGAATTTTGTCAACAACTGGAATCCTTCCGACGCCATGAAATCATCCCGGGAATAGGCGCAAAACTACCGACATTCTACCGAGACTGTGGCGATCGCAATCAAGCCGAAGGAAAATATAGCCAAGCCGTCATTTTCTACGAACAATTTCTCAAAGCCTATCCTGACCATGAAATTGCCCCCAGCATCAAAGAAAAATTAATCCAAACCCTCATCGCCGAAGCCCAACAACAAGGGGCCGCAACCATCCTCCAACCCTCCGCCAGCGGCACCACCGAAAGCGGCTATACCGTCCTCCAAATCCAGAATGATTCCCCATCGCGAATGCAATTAGTCTTCAGTGGACCCGAAGACCGCATCGAAGAAATCGAACCCTGTTTTGACTGTGAAACCTACTTTGGAAAAGGCCCCGAAACCTGCCCAGGACTCGGACCCATTGGCCGCTACACCTTCCCCCCGGGAGACTACAAAATCCTCGTCAAATCCATCGATGAATACCAAGTAATTCCCTACCGAGGGGATTGGAACCTAGAGGATTCATTAACCTACCAACAATGCTTTTATATTATCCGTGACCCACTCAGACAAGAACCACCTATCGACCTAGATGCCGAGTTATCAAAGACAAGGGAACAGGAAAGGCGATCGCAGCCTTCCCATTTCGGCTTTTAACAATTAACAAATAGCCCAAACAATTCAAAAATCAGGAAACAAAACAATGGTGCGTCAAGGGTTTTTACTTCTATCTCGTCCAGGATTGGCTATAGCCGCAACTCTGCTACTCGGCACAAGTGTTGCCCCAGCAAGTTCAGCCCAGGAGATGGAACGGTTATCAGGATTAACCGGAATTGGAGAGAGTTGGGTCGCGCAGAATTCGAGTAGTGCAGAGGGGAGTGCTCAGGGGAGTGTAGAGGGCGATCGGTTGTTGGAAGAAGGATTGCAACTGTTTCAACAAGGAACGGCAGAATCGTTACGAGAAGCCCTGCAAAAATTGGAAGCAGCACTCCCACTCTATCAAGCCGCAGGGGATGCAGCAAAAGAAGCATTCATCTTGTTAGGAATGGGTCGAATTTACTCCGCCCTGGGAGACAAGCAAACGGCCCTGGACTACTACAACCAATCCTTGCCCCTGAGACGGGAAGTGGGGGATAAGGCAGGGGAAGCGATTACCCTCAACAATATTGGCCAGGTTTACTCCGCCCTGGGAGACAAGCAAACGGCCCTGGACTATTACAACCAATCCTTGCCTCTATTCCGGCAAGTGGGGAATAAAGCAGGGGAAGCGACAACCCTCAACAATATTGGCGCGATTTACGCGGACCTAGGAGACAAGCAAACCGCCCTGGACTACTACAACCAATCTTTGCCCCTATTCCGGCAAGTGGGGGATAAAGCACAGGAAGCGATAAACCTCAACAATATTGGCCAGGTTTACTCCTCCTTGGGAGACAAGCAAACGGCCTTGGACTACTACAACCAATCCTTGCCCCTGAGACAGCAAGTGGGGGATAAAGCAGGGGAAGCGACAACCCTCAACAATATTGGCGCGATTTACTCCTCCTTGGGAGACAAGCAAACGGCCCTGGACTACTACAACCAATCCTTGCCCCTGAGACAGCAAGTGGGGGATAAAGCAGGGGAAGCGATAACCCTCAACAATATTGGCGCGATTTACGCGGACCTGGGAGACAAGCAAACGGCCCTGGACTACTACAACCAATCTTTGCCCCTGTCTCGGCAAGTGGGGGATAAAGCAGGGGAAGCGATAACCCTCAACAATATTGGCCTAGTTTACTCGGACTTGGCAGACAACCAAGCGGCCCTGGACTACTACACCCAATCTTTGCCCCTATTGCGGCAAGTGGGGGATAAAGCAGGGGAAGCGGTTACCTTAAACAATATTGGCGCGATTTACTCCGACCTGGGAGACAAGCAAACGGCCCTGGACTACTACAACCAATCTTTGCCCCTGAGACAGCAAGTGGGGGATAAAGCAGGGGAAGCGATAACCCTCAACAATATTGGCCTAGTTTACTCGGACCTGGGAGACAACCAAGGGGCCCTGGACTACTACAACCAATCTTTGCCCCTATTGCGGCAAGTGGGGGACAAGAGTGGGGAAACGACAGCCCTCTCCAACCTCGCTTTTATCAAGCACAGTCAAGGCAACCTCACGGAAGCGCTGACGGATATCGAAGCGGCTATTACTATTATCGAAGACCTCCGTACCAAAATCGACAGCGAAAAACTGCGTCAGTCTTACTTTGCTCAAAATCAGCCCCACTACGAATTGTACATCGACCTGCTGATGCAACTGCACCAGCAAAATCCCGGTAAAGGATATGACAAACAAGCCTTTAATGCCAGTGAACGTGCCCGTGCCCGCACGTTGTTAGAAATACTTGCTGAAGCCAATGCTGATATCCGCAGTGGGATTGACCCTGAACTGCGCGAGAAAGAAAGCCACCTACAGCAGCGCATCAATGCCACAGAATCTCGGCGCATGGAGTTATTCTCGGGAGAACATACCCCAGAACAAGCCAATGCGATCAAACAAGAACTGGATACTTTGTTGCGGCAACTGGATGAATTAAGGGCAGAAATTCGTCGCACTAGCCCCCGCTATGCTGCCCTGACTCAACCTCAACCCCTGACGTCTGAACAAATTCAGCAGCAGGTACTTGATCAGGATACTTTGCTCTTACAATATTCCCTGGGAGTAAACCGCAGTTTCCTTTGGGCGGTGACGTCGGACAGTGTAGAGGTTTACGAACTCCCCCCACGTGCTGAAATTGAGGAACTAGGAGAACAATTTTATCGGCTAATGCAAAATCCCGACTATCGGGGTGAGAGTCGCAATATTACCGTATCTCCCAACATTCCTCAAATCAATGCCTCTGCTACCCAACTGAGTCAGATGTTGTTGTCTCCAGTTGCGAATAAATTAGCTGGGAAGCGATTGTTAGTGGTTCCCGATGGCGTGTTGAATTTTATCCCCTTTGCTGCATTACCGACTCCGGGAAGTGGGGATGAGTTGACGCCGTTGTTGGTTAATCATGAGATTATTAATCTACCTTCTTCCTCGACTTTAGCAATTCTACGCCAACAAGATGCAGGACGGCAATTAGCCCCGAAAACTGTCGCATTGATTGCGGACCCGGTGTTTGAACTGGATGATAGAAGGGTCACCGGACAAACTGCGGCGAAGGCATCGGATTTGGGTCGGATGATGGTAAATCGTTCTGCGGAAACGATTATCGGGCGTCCGATTCCTGCATTGCCGGGGACTCGTCAGGAAGCGGAGGCGATTTTGGCGTTAGTGCCTGGGGGTGGGGCGATGTCGGCGTTTGATTTTGATGCCTCTCGCGCAACGGTGGCGAATACGGATTTAACGCAGTATCAAATGGTGCATTTTGCCACTCACGGGTTTGTGAGTAGTAGCAATCCGGAGTTGTCTGGGGTTGTGTTATCTCTGGTGGATGAGCAAGGGAATGGAGTGGATGGGTTTTTGCGCCTGCATGACATTTTTAATCTCCAGTTGAATGCTGAGGTGGTGGTGCTTTCCGCTTGTCAAACGGGACTGGGAGACTCGATTCGCGGTGAGGGGTTGGTGGGGTTGACTCGGGGGTTTATGTATGCCGGGACGCCTCGGTTGGTGGTGTCGTTATGGAATGTGGATGATGCAGCAACGGCAGGGTTGATGTCGAAGTTTTATGGCAAGTTGCTCTCACAAGGGTTGACTCCGGCCCAAGCGTTGCGGGAGGCGCAGTTGGAGATGTTGGCAAGTGAGGAGTGGAAGTCTCCCTATTTTTGGGCTGCCTTTACTTTGCAGGGGGAATGGCGATGAGGGGAGGATGGGGAGGATGGGGAGGATGGGGGAGATGGGGAGGATGGAGGGGAAACGACTGAAGTCGTTACTACGAACATAAGAGGATAACGACTGAAGTCGTTACTACGAACATCTCCCCTATCTCCCCTATCTCCCCTTGTCTTGATTTTGGGGGTGGGGTTTTTTGAGGCGATCGCTCTTGGGAAGAATTGGGCCTTTAGCCTCGAATAAAACCCCAAAATCTTTGAATATCAACTTGATGGTCAATTGTCATCGTTTAAGATGGGCAGCCAAGAGATGGAATATCCATCAAATTTTAAGGTTTTGTTATTGGACTAATTTAGGAGAGTTAGGAACATGAGTGAAAACGAAGACAACAAACAGTTTTTCCCCGATGACAATCCCAGCAAAGGAGAGTTGTTTATTGAGGTCCCCAGTAATAGTCCCTCGCCTTATATTGAAAGGGTTCCCAATGCTTTTGACCCGATGGGAGAAATTCAGGCCCGGGGAATGGCTTATCGAGGGTTATCCGGAGGAAATGTTCCGGGAATCATGCTAATTTTTGGCTGGATAATTTTTGGGACAGTTCCCCTGATAGTTTTAATCGCCATGATTAGTTTGGGCGAATATTCGCTGCTGCCTGTTTTTTTAGTTTCTAGTCTGATGATTGTGATTTTAGTGCGGGGGACCAAGGCAAAGCTGGATCGACTGCGAACTTCAACTGGAAAGAGGAGAAGGTTCAGAAGAAGAAGATGAATAGACTTCTTACAAAAAAAGGATTGATCCCCCCAACCCCCCTGATTATCCCCCTCCCGTCCCCCTGATTATCCCCCTCCCGTCCCCCTTCTTAAGGGGGAAGCCAGAGGAATAAATGTTTATTTAACGGGGGAGGCCAGAGGAATAAATGTTTACTTGCACCGGGGGCTTTAAAGAATTTTGCAAGAAGTCTAATTAAATACCTGTTAAAAAGTGCGAATTTTTTAACAGGTATTGGGTTGAGCCTCAATCTAAACTTTTAGAAGGATTTCTAGGGAGAATTTAGGTGAGGCAAAGGCGACGTAAGACTGAGACGGGAATGGCATAAAACGATCGCTCACTGTAGGCAGATCCGTTAGGCCCTTGCCGTTTTTCTTCTAAGGTAAAACTGAGCAACCCGATGACTTCTCCCCATTGATTTAACAGGGGTGAACCACTGATTCCGCCTTGGAGGTGAATGCTCACTTCTAAGACGCGATCGCTGCATAGAGACTGGGGGCGAATCCGGTTGATTAATCCTACGTTACAGTACAGATTTTCTTCAAATCTGCCCTCGTAAACAGCGGGAAATCCTAGGGTTAACACTCGTTCCCCCACTTCCACTAATTCAGAAAAACCCAATCGTAAAGGTGTCAGGGAAACTGAGGTGGGTTTTAAGTGCAAAATCGCTACATCATCGGGTCCCCAAGTGGGTAATTCAATAGAGGCAACTTGAATCATTCCCTGTTGAGTAATCACCTGAATGGTGTGGGGTAAAACACATTCTCCGGTTGTTTCATTGAAGACAACATGACGGTTGGTTGCTATCCGACTGCCTCCGATAAAAAAGCCGCTACCATTCCCCGTATGTCCTGGTGAATTCACCTGAATCCATACCACAGAAGCGGCATAAATCTGTACGGAATGGTTGAGATTCGTAAAGTCTGGACTGTGAATTCCTAGAGGTTGAGCTTGTGCTTGGAGTAAGGCATGGTAATCTTGCCGTTGTCGCGATCGCGCATAAATTTCTAGTCCTAATTCCACCTGATTGAGAGATAGGGGAGGCTCAATTTGCTGAAAATACCCCATCGCCTCAGAGTAGCGGTGAAGACTCACAAAATGTTGCGCCAACTCTTCCGCATTGCCATCGGGATTGACAGTTAAATTCTCGATCGCACTCAACCATTGGAGATAGGTTTCAACCACTTCCGTTAATTCCGTTACCGCCTCACGAGTTCGCTCAAGTAAACTCGACCCTTCTTGAAACATCAGTTTAACCCGATCGCTAATTTGGGTGCTTTTCCCATCTAACGACTGATACCCCTGAATCCAACTCTTACCACTCCGTTTCAAGGTATCCCAGCGATCCTGTGCTAACCGCGCTTTCATCTCAAATTCATGGCGATCGCGATACAGTTCTAACAACATCTGATTATCTGTTTCCGTTAACAAATATCGGTCTCGATGGCTTTCATAAAATTGAAAGCGTTCTCGCAAGCGCACCGTCAACGCCTCCATTTCCATCTTCTCAACTGTCCCAAATTGCGCCATTATATCTGCCGCAATTTTTTGTAAATGTCCCAACTGTTCCTGATAGGTTTGGGCATCATAAAATCGAGTTTTCAGAGATGCTTGTTGAGCGGGGGTCAACAAATGAGAATCAGCAATGGTAATACTACATTGATTCCCCGTCCCCAGATCCACCGCCGATACCTTCAATAGACAATTCGTATCAATATCAAAAGTTACCTCAATTTTTGGCACTCCTGCGGGGGCTGGAAAAATTCCTTCTAAGATAAACTGCCCGATTTTAAAATTCTCCTCTGGAATTGGCGATTCTCCTTGAAATATCTGAATTTGAACCCGGGTTTGATTATCTTCAATGGTTGTATAATTATTACTTTTCTTCGTTGGAATTGTGGTATGTTTAGGAATCAGCGCATCAAACTTAAACTCCGTGGGGGATACATAAGACTTAATCCCCAGACTGAAGGGAACCACATCCAGTAAAATTGTTTCCTGAAGCGCACCTAACAGAATCGCTGCTTGCAACGCGGCACCCCTCGCCACAGCCGTTAACGGATCTAAATCCGCACTCGCTTCTCGTCCAAATACCTCCCGAATACACTGCCGGACCGCAGGCATAATGGCCCCCCCACCAATCACTAAAATCCGGTTGGGTTTATGGGTAATTTTCTGACAAGTTGTGCGAATTTGATTCAACCAGGGGGCGGCAAGTTCTTCCAGTTCCTGGCGGGTTAGTTCTAAATTAATAGTCGTGCCATTCATGAATTGGGGAAGCTGAATCGTCCAAGCCTTGCGGGTTGAAAGTTCAATTTTCAATTCTTCGCAAGCCTGACGAAGCCGGGTGGCGGCGAACCGATCGCTGGCAATTTCATACCCCGTTTCCCCTTCAATTTTAGTCACAAAATATTGGTACAAAATCTCGTCTAAATCCGCGCTGCCCAGAGAATTATCCCCTTCAATTTCTAAGACTTCAAAAACCTTATCCTCCACCTCAATGATAGAAATATCAAAGGTTCCCGCCCCCAAATCAGCAATTAAGAGGGTTTCATTTTTAGGCAACCGATGATTCTGCGCCAAACAAGCGGCAGTGGGTTCGTGAATCAGTCGCAAAACATTGATATCCGCCAGCATTCCTGCGGTTTTGGTGGCTTGTTTTTGAGCATCATTAAAGTAAGCGGGAACCGTAATCACTGCATTGGTTAAAGGAATCGCCAGGGGATAACGGTCCAGATAAGCTGTCACCCATTCTTCTGGGGGCACTGTTCCCATTGCTTGCGCCGCCAGTTTAGAAATCTGTTGGACAATCTTTTGTCGGAGGCGATCGCGCGCTAATTGCCGCGCACAATTAATAATTCGTGCCGAAATTTCTTCGGGACGGTACATCACTCCCCCCGCTTTAAACTTAGTCTCGGTTCCCATCTTCCGTTTCGCCTGGGTGACAATGGCGCGGGGTGATTTCCCCAGTAATTCAGGGATGGGAACCCCCACCAGTTCTCGCCCGATTTGGTCGATCGCAAACACAGAAGGAATTTGTCGTTTTCCCTGCCATTCCACCACTTCTACTTGTGCTGTGCGTTGGTTATACAAACAAACCACACTGTTACTGGTGCCGAGATCCAACCCGATCGCATCAATGTAGTCCCGTAACACCGCTTCCGTGGCGGTTTGCACCCATCGAGGCGCTTGTTGCTCAAACTTGCGCCGATCCAAGGCTTCAATCTGCGGCAGTTCTCTCTCTACCAAATTCAGGAAGCGATCGCTCACTAAGCCACGATCGCCCAGTTCCTTGATCCGGCGCAATAACTGCGCTTTTTTTTCCGGCGATCGCTCGGGTTCGGAGGCTTTTTCGGCATACAGTTCCGCCAGTTCCTCCATTCGTCCGGCTTTTGTGAGTAATTCAATGAAACGTTCATCAAACACCACCAGGCGATCGCCCACCTGTTGCCGTCGCAGTTCAGCCGCCCGGTCAAATTCCTTCGCCTGTTCATACATCACAATGGCGCGATCGGTTTCCCCTAACTGTTCATACAACAGTCCCGCCATAAAGAAATCCCCCCCTTGTTCCAGCAATTGTGCCTTTTTCTGGGGGACCAGCTCACTCGTCTCACTATCCGCCTCATCCAGGGCTGATAACGCTTGTCCGAAAGCACCGGCTTTTTCAAATAACAAGGACGCGGTAAAGTAATCTTGGGCTTGCTGCGCCTTCACTGCCGCTTCTTGATAGTTTCCTGCCGCTTCTTCCAACCCACTCCAGGCTTTGAAAAGTTCAATCTCTCTCACTCCTTGCGCGTCGGTTAACTGGAGTTCCAACCCAGCACGAGCCGTTTTGAGGACTTCCCCCAGCAGATGCTGAGTGCGATCAGCTTCCGACTGGAATCGGGATGAGGGGGAATGGTTGCGCCATGCTGTTTCTAGGGCTTTCAGCAGGCGCACCGAGGGCAAAAATTCCTGGCGATCCAAGTGCGATCGCACGGTGGCTTCCATACTCTCTCGGATCTGAGCAATCCACTCCGGACTAATGGTGGGACGGAGTTGGACTGCTGTCGGTAAGTTTCCCAGTTGGTAATGACAATCACTCGCCCGTTCCCAGTCTCCAGCTTTTTGAAAATGGTCTAATGCAGTTATATAATCCGCTTCATCCCAGAAACAGCAACCCAATTTTTGATGCGCTTGGGCGATCGCCTCCGAAGATTGGATCCGCTCAGATAAGCTCAACATCTGAAGTGCATTCTCTTTCCCCCCCATCCGCATTCGGTAGGCGATCGCATCCGGATACTCTCTCAACTCTTCCGCTAAATTGGCCGCATCTTCCCAGCGCTCAATCAAGGCATAAACCGGATGCATCCGAGGCAGTTCCCCTGGGGTTAATTCCAAGAAAAAGGCTTTCCACGGTGTATTTTCATCAAAGGAATGAGAAGCTAACAATTTGGCAATAATCTCTTGCAAATTTCCCGAATTCAAACGCCCTGCTTGCCGTCGCTTCACCAACTTTTTCAGCAGTCCATTATGGTCACCTATTCGGGCGGTTTCCATACAGATAATCTGCTGGATTTCCCGTCGAAATGAGTCATCTTGCACAAGCCCGGACAGCCGCCAAGCGGCATCCAATGCCTGAACCGTTACCGGGTCTCGTTTCAGCAGAATAGTCAGCGATCGCTTGGCGGAAAATGTCCCCGTTGGGGGTAATTTTCCCAGGGGTGGCTCGAATTGATTAATGACTTGAATCAGTTGAGAAGACTCACCCCCGGAATAACGGCCCACAGCATCACATTTTGCCGCCCGGTCCAAAACTTTTGCATAGCTTTGCCAAATCTTTTCCCGGTCTGGATAACTGGGATTTTCCAAAGCTAATAATTGCTCTAAACTTTGGCAACTCCGGCGTAATTGTTGAGACCGATTGCCCACTCCTTTTAGTCTCTCGAAAAGATTGGAAACCAATCTGAGCAGGTTTTTGAAGAATTTCCCCACAGGGTTTGGTGATTTTAAGTTCATTTTAGCTCGGCGGTATAAGTTAATTTTAAGTATCCCTAATGTTAACCCTGTCGGGACCCTGCCCAGAGAATACCACCTCCATTCCTCCCCTGAATCCAGCTTTCCTCTTTCATGTCACCCTTGCCCATTAAAATTTGTTAACTATTCGAGAGAGTCTAGCCGAACAAACCCATTTTTCGATTTTAAACCAGGATGCGCTTGATGTCATCCCCTTGAGTCATCAATTTACCGAAAGTTACGATACACTGCCCTGGCAGAATGATATTAAGAAATAATAAGAAGCTTCGCCTCCTCAACCGTGGCCGGAATGAACAGCCGGCCAGTCGGCAAGTAGGTTGGTTCAAGCTATAATAGGCAAACAAAGGGGGAATTTCGCCCTTGGAGGTTAAACTCCAAATTTTAAGTGGATTTCCAAGCAATAATAGTGCGATGACGCGGATCGCTAGGCACTGTTATTTTATGGGTCAACCCTACCGCTTCTATTTCTGTTTCTAAATTTAAGGTATAGTATTCATCGGACCAAGGTTCTGTACTTTTCATTAAAGTGAAAAGCACCGGAGGCAGATTTTGAATGACGGTGGATTGAGGATTGTTATCTACCACCGCTAAACATCCCCCTTTTCGTAACAGACGAAAAGTTTCTTTTAAAATAGCTTTAGTCGCTTGATGGGGTAATTCATGGGTAACAAATTGGAGCGTTATCAAGTCAAAACTTTCTGACGGTAAATTGGTATGTTCGGCTTGTTCATGTAGCCATTGAGAAATTTCCTGATTGACATCAAGGGTTTGGGCTACGGCTAACATATAGGGAGATAAGTCTAAGCCTACGGTGCGAGGAGGTATGTCTTGCTTGTTTTTATAATAACGATGTAGGGTTAACGTTGAAAGACCAATTGAACAGCCAATATCGAGAATATCTGCCACTTGTTTCGGGCCATATTCTCCTAAAACTTGGTGAAAGCTACCGCGCAGCCGGTCTTGTGCTACTTCCCAGCTCATCTGTTCTTTTGGCCATACTCTGAGCGCCATTGCGTAGGTAGCAGACTCGGCTTCAAATGCAGCGTCCCAACATAGATTACCCCGATCATAGGCGTGAAAAGGGACTAAGTAGTAGTCAGGATAGGTAATAGTTGGATTAGTCAGTTTTGGCAGTAAATCTTTAGCTTCAGACTCCGCTAAATCAAAATAGTTTTTTCGCCAGGGGATGCCATTTTTTTCGGCGGTTTTGATAATAACCTGTCGGGCTTGTTGTTTCATTAGCCAATAAATAGGCTTGGTCTGAATCAGAAGGTTGACAAATTGGGAGAGGAGGTCACTGCCTGCCCAGTCTGGTTTAAGTTTTCCGGTCATTATACGAATAGCAAAAATTAGGACATTTTTTATTCTAAGTTGGGGAGGACACTTCTGCTCTTTTATTTTCCTTGGGAAACAGGAAATATAATGTATATGTATTCTGCAAGGCGAGTCCTCTTTTTGTATAACGGAGAAGATATCCGATTAAAAAGGAGGGCAGTCGCCCTCCTTTTACAAATATTACGAAGATTAAACAACGAACTTCAGATCAGAAACGACGGCAAGTCGTGACGATGAACAGCGATCAACAGAAACAACGGGGGAAGGGTTAAACCGATCGCCGGTTATCAAATAAGCCCAGCAATGGACCTAACACTGCACCCACTACGAATCCCCCAGCGTGTGCCCAATAAGCAATTCCGCCACTTTCCATGCCAATGTTGGTTTGTTGAGAGAGACCCGCTATCCCGTACAAGGCTTGCTGGACAAACCAAAAACCTAGAAAGAACACTGCGGGAATGCGGAAAGTGGTCAGGAAAAATCCCAAGGGCACGAGGGTGAGAATTTTGGCTTGAGGATAGCGGAGGATGTAAGCCCCCATGACCCCGGCGATCGCCCCGGATGCACCCAATGAGGGAATGGCTGAATCCATCGAGAAAAACCACTGGGCTAATACCGCTATAGCACCACAGGCTAAATAAAAAATGATGTATTTGATATGCCCTAAGCAGTCCTCAACATTATTGCCAAAAATCCACAGAAATAACATATTCCCACCGAGGTGCAACCAGCCCCCATGTAGAAACTGAGAACTAAATAAGGTAATCCACTCGGGAACCGTACTAGGGCTGGGTTGTCCGGCAAAGGTAGCACTCAGTTGTTGGGGAACAACGGCCCAATCTTGCAAGAACGCATCTAACTGTCCCTGCTGTTGTAAAGAAAGTTCGTAAAAAAAGACCAAAATATTAACGGCGATTAACCCATAAGTTACATAAGGGGTAATTTCCGTTGGCGTTTCATCATGTAAAGGAACCACAGATTTTATCTTGCTTTTTTCAAACGGTTTGGGACCAAGATAACAAATCTCCGGGCGATCGCCAAATTACCTAGGGCAGAGATCGCGCAAAAAACCCCTCCGGCAGCCAGAGGGGTTTCGTCTTAAACAGGGCAGAAATTGCCGAAATCCGAAAGCCAAGGTATCAATCGACTTTCACAGCGATCGCCTCAGGGATTCAGATGAGTCTAAGCAATCTACCAGCCTTTTTCAGCTTGTTCGAGAACATAGGTAGCGACATCTGCGATTTGATCATCACTCAGACGACCCCCAAAAGCAGGCATGGCATTCTTACCATTCTTGACCTGAGTCGTGATGGCGTCGATAGAATTCATGGCGTACTGATCGAGGGCATCTTTTTTCAGGGTTTTGTTAGCCATGATCACGTTATTGCCACCGGCATGACAAGCGGCACAGTTGGCGCTAAAAATTTTGGCACCATTGGCGGCATCTCCAGCGAAGGCGGGAGGCACAAAGGCAACAGTCAGGACGGCGATCGCCAACAAAACGATGGATAATAGTCGCTTCAAAGTAGTTCTCCTCTATTTAACTCAGAATTGTCAGTCAAAAAGTATTTTATCCCGGTTCGTTAACATCCAACGCGATATGCCGAATCGATTCGGTGATGTTTTTCGTAAATTCCCCAACCGAGGCGATCGCCAGACCCCCTAACCCTAGCCCCCATTTCCGTGACAACCCCGTTGAGCGTCTGGGGTAAAAACCTTTACAGTAGAGGCAAAGTCGGCAATTTAGCTCCCCTCCGACAGCCTCTGGAAGGGGTTCCCCCGGGAGGGACTCAACCCCTCGGTATTGTGCATTCGTCCTTTACACTAAAGGGTGATGGGGAGATTTAATAAAAAGATGTAGCTGTAATGTTTGTGTCTTCTCTTAGACAGGCGATCAATCCCCAACCCATCACCACCACGGCGGATACCACTGTAGAAGCCGTGATCGCGTTGATGAGTCGGGCCAGAACCAGTGGTGTCCTCATCCTAGACTCTCAGGGAGGAAACGGGACTCAACGGGAGCAGTTAATCGGGATTTTTACAGAACGGGATGTGGTCAGAATGATTGCAGCCTCTCAAGAAATTAAAGGGGTGGCGATCGGCGAGGTAATGACCAAAAAAGTTCTCACCCTGACCGAATCCTTAACCGATGATCAAGATATCGTCACCGTCCTGACCCTATTTCGCCAACATCGAATTCGCCATCTTCCCGTATTTGATGCGAATGGCACCCTCATGGGTATCCTCACCCAACAGGGGATCCGCACCGTCCTCAAACCCATTGATTTCATGCGTCTGCGGCGAGTGGCTGAAGTGATGATCACTCGGGTGATTCATGCCCCAGTCTCTACCTCAGTCCTCAATATTGCCAAACTCATGGCAATTTATAACGTCAGTTGCGTTGTGATCGCTCAATCTGATCACCAAGGATTAACTCCCCCCGATTCAACCTGGGGAGTTTGGTCAGCAGATAGCTGTCAAATCAAACCCGTTCGTCCTGTGGGCATTATTACCGAACGGGATATGTTACAGTTCCGCAATCTTGAACTGGACCTAGAGCGCCTCAGAGCCTCGACGGTGATGAGTGCGCCCTTATTTCCGATCACCCCGGATGCCTCCTTGTGGGAAGCCCATCAGCAGATGCAACGGCGGCGGGTTCATCGCTTAGTCGTGGTCGCCAATGAGGGGGAACTTGGGGGAATTATCACCCAAACCAGTTTATTGCAAGCCTTAGACCCGATGGAAATGTATGCAGAGATTGAGGTCTTACAGGAATTATTGCAACAATCGGAATCAGAACGGGAAGCCCTGCTCAAGCAACTGATTGCTCGGAATAAATTGCTTGAATCTCTGGCGCTGACTGATGAATTGACCGGGTTACCCAACCGGCGGGCTATGGAACAGGCGCTGCCCCAGATGCTGCCCCATTCTGCGGCGCAGGAGAAGTCGGTCTATAGCGACTATATTTGCCTGTTTGCGATTGATGTGGATTTTTTTAAACGGGTGAATGATACTTATGGTCATCCCACCGGAGATGAAGTGCTCAAAGAAATTGCGGGGCGGTTGCAAAGAAAGGCCCGGGCGAATAGTTGGTTTTATCGCTATGGGGGGGAGGAATTTATTTGTCTAACGGTGGGGATTGGACCGGAAACGGCCTGGGAATATGGGGAAGAGTTGCGAGAGGCGATCGCCCAGGAACCGTTCATCACTGGCGAGGAGGTAGAAATTCCCATAACCATTAGCATGGGTGGGGCGATCGCCCCACTTTCGGGGGTAACCTCCGCCGGGGTCAAAATCGGACAAGACCCCCAGGCTTTACTGGAGTTTGCCGATCGCGCCTTATATCAAGCCAAACGAGAGGGCCGCAATCGGGTGCAGTTCTGTCCTTATTCGGAAATTCTCTGCAAATTCGACCCTAACCCCCTCGATGCCGGATAATGGCCTTAACCTTTAAAGTCTTTGGTCCCCCAACCCGGTGCTTTTTGAGCCGCCCGGATAATAAAGGCCGCCATGTTTTCCACCTGTTCCGTCGGCAGCCAAGTCGGCGAGACCTCTCGACACCAGTAGATGTCCTCGCTGCCGTCATAACTCATCGGGGTCCGCATATAAGCGACCAACCCTTCGAGATTATTCCGGGGGGGGGTTGCGCCGCTGAGGTCCTCTAGGGACAGAGAGACTGCCGGATAGGGCAAGGTTGCCCCTCCCACATGACAGTTCAGGCAATGTTGTTTAAATAACTCTTTGCCTTCATGCAAACCCTCCGGAGAAAATAAGCGGGTTTCTCCTTGCTGATTGATTTCGATGGGCACGGGCTCGGTTACCTGCAAATAGCGGCGCAAATAGAGGTCAATCGAGTCGGCCTGTGCCGGTAATGTGAAATTCATACAACCCAGGCAGGTGACGACGATCGCCACCACTGAGCGGATTAAAAATTTTGGCAACATTAGCACTTGAGTTGGGGTGCGGTTTAATCGCGAATTCTGACCCGGGATTTCCACAAGTGATGAGTCGGGAATCCACAGGGGGGATAAGCACACTCAGGGTTAGAAACTCTCACTCCGACGCCGGTGCCACGGACAAGAGTTGGGTTCAAGGCTGAGCATAGAGCGTTTTGGGGTTTGGAGAATCACGCTCTTGTCGATCGCCTCTCATAGGGGAGAGGGAGGACCGATCGCTGATTTCCCAATCCCCAAAACGCCCGTTTGCACTTGAGTCCTTCCGTTACAACATCCGTGAGGCCCGGTCGAGTCTGAATGCAGTCTGTAACCGATGGTCCGATTTAGCGGTAGACTTTACTGCCACCCCATTGTTTGCCTTGGATTTTAGGCTGAATAAGGATGTGTCCGGCGATCGCGAACAGATCGTCCTCGGTCAGATTTCTCATTTCCGCGAAAATATCCGCACTCTTAATGCTGGGGTGTAATTCGGAAATGTCCGTCTCCCCGTCATAGCTCGTCGGATTCTTCATGTAGTCAATTAACCCTTCAATCGTATCTCGTCGAGGAGTGGCAAAGGCCAAATCTTTTTGGCTCAAGCTCACGTTGAAGTCAGTTTTGGTCATCCCACCGGCATGGCATTTGGAGCAGGTATCGTTAAATACCCGTTTGCCTCGTTCAACTTGTTGCAAGCTCAAGACGATAGTCTCGCCACTGTCGTTTAAGGGTACGGTGCGGATCCCGAGATCGAGTTCCACTGCCGTGGCATTCCCGACAAATATTTGAAAGGTGAAGAATACAGTGGCTACAGCCAGCCAGATGCATCTTTTCAGCATGGTTTTCCTCAAAAAAAAGCGGATATGGTATTGAACGCTAAACACAGCTCAGGCTTTGATTAGCTCGGTTGCTCACGGGTTCGGAACTGCTCCTATGTCCATTGATTGCTTTCAAAATGCGCCATCCGCGCTCGGGTCAAGTCTTGACAAGTTAGCGCGTTTGTGCATGATTTCGGCTCGATGTCAAGGATGTTTGTTCGCGATCGCCCGTTAAAAAGCCGAACTCGCCCGGGGTCCCGTCATTCGCCACTAATCTGGGTTCGAGATGCGATCTCACGGTTTCAGCTCGCTCAGGGACATTCCGATTCGGAATTCTCCTGGGGATTATCGTGAATTTTACTCAAAATTGCCTTGGCATCCTCCAACGCCAGAAGGGTTTGAGGACTTTTATAAGCAATCGAGAGCTCATCGCACCACCGCAGGATCTCCTCAATCGGGAGATTATAGTCTTGAGCAATTTCCGAAATCGACAATTCGGCGAAACCCATAATTTTTGGCAGACAGGTCAACATTAAGCCATTTTCAATATCATTATCATGCCAGTAAGTGGCACTTTCTAAAAATTGCATTTTTGCTTCAACCCGGGATGATGCACTAATCTCTGGAGCACCCACCACCACTCGGGGAATCCTTCGGGAATTTTTCAATTCATTCTATCCCTGAGTCTCCCTAGAATCTCTGATAAATTCCCTACAAATTAGGTATTTCTTACCTTTGACTTTTGCAGAATTTTATGCTTGTCTACTTTCCAGGCAACGGACTGAACTGCCAAAGTTTCACGAGAGTCTCAACCCTACAACCCCGGTAAAGTCTTCAAAAAACCCGACAAGATTTATATAGACTTCTGGCAAAATCCTAAAAAGCCCCCCTTGTTAAGGGGGGTTGGGGGGATCAATCCGAATTTTTGCAACAGGTTTAATGATGTACGCGAGATCTACTCGATCGCCGTGGTACTCAAGTGCATCGCATCCGGTAACGGAATCCGATGAGACAACGGAGATTGGGGTTGATGCAGACAAATCAACTGAGCCAAAGTCTTCTTAATCTGAGTCCGAGGAACGATCGCATCCACAAACCCATGAAGCAGCAAATCCTCTGCCGACTGAAAATCCTCCGGCAACTTCTCTCGCAGGGTTTGCTCAATCACTCGGCGTCCGGCAAATCCAATGGTAGCTTTGGGTTCAGCAATAATAATATCCCCCAACATCGCAAACGATGCCGTCACCCCCCCAGTAGTCGGATGGGTCAAAATCGGAATATACAGCAACTTGTTCTCCCGATGCCGTTCCAAGGCACCAGAGATTTTCGCCATTTGCATCAGGGACAGCATCCCTTCTTGCATCCGCGCCCCCCCAGAAGCACAGATAATAATTAGGGGTAACCGTTCGCGGGTGGCCCGTTCAATCAGGCGGGTGAGTTTTTCCCCCACCACGGACCCCATGCTGCCTCCCATAAATTTGAATTCCATCACCCCCAGGGCCACGGGTAAGCCATCCAGCTTGCCTAATCCGGTTTTCACCGCATCTAAACAGCCGGTTTTGTCTTGATATTCCCGGAGGCGATCGCTGTAGGATTTGCGATCGCGGAATTTCAGAGCATCCACCGCTTGCAAATTCTCATCTAAAGGCATCCAAGTTGTGCCATCAATGAGTTGGTAGATCCGTTCTGATCCATCTACCCTCAGATGATGCCCGCATTCGAGACAAACCATCTGATTCGCTCGGAGGTCCTTCGTATAGGTCAAAACCCCACATTCCGGACATTTCGTCCATAGCCCATCGGCTATCTCTCGCTCTTGCCGCTCTTGGCTCATGGGGCCTGACTTGCGGCGATTTGCAAACCAATCAAATAGAGACATGAAAACGCTTAATCCCTTCTGTTTGTTACCGATTCAACTTCACGGCCTTTGATCAAAGAAGCCCAAACAAGAGTGTGATCGCTTCCTCTGCTGACGTTTCTCCACAACCTCTGTTTTTCAGAGTTCGGACCCAGGTTCCTCTTCTTCTGGGGGACTGAGTAACAACAAGGCCGTCCACCGATCTTCTGGACGCACTTGCAAAGCCGTTGGACTCCCGGTTCCCAAATATGAAAGAATGCCTAAATCAATAATCCGAGTGGGAATCTCATGGGCCTCCAGCACCTGTTGCATGAACTCAGCCTCCCAGCGATGGCTGGTCGTTTTCACTGTGATCCAGGTCACAATAAACTGATCTTACCTAAGATTGTTTCCAGTTTCATTCTGAGGTCAGGCCCCAGAAACCCTATTTTACCGCTATTTTTGTCCAATTTTCCTACAGATTGGGCGAACTGGCACTAAAAAATCCTCTCCCTTGCTTTCTGTTGATTGAATCGGGATCAACAAACTCAATTCTGAGCAAGCGGATGGAACCACAATGCCTACAATAGGATTAAAGAATCAGCCAATCGTCAAACTCTGTTAGCAATCTTAGACCGAAACCCCCATGCCCAGAACACAACGCAACGATAACTTCATCGACAAAACCTTTACCGTGGTCGCGGACATCATTTTAAAGATCCTACCCACGAATCAACAAGCGAAGGAAGCCTTCGCCTACTACCGCGACGGAATGTCGGCTCAAGCCGATGGGGAATATGCTGAAGCTTTAGACAACTACAACGAAGCCCTCACTCTGGAAGATGACCCTTACGATCGCAGTTATATTCTCTACAATATCGGCTTGATTCACACCAGCAATGGCGATCGGGACAAAGCTGTGGAATTTTACAATCAAGCATTGGAACTCAATCCCCGGATGCCCCAAGCTCTCAATAATATCGCGGTGATTTTGCATTACCAAGGGGATCAAGCCAAGGATGCAGGAGACACCGAGGGAGCAGAGGAGTTATACGATCGCGCCGCAGATTACTGGAAACAAGCCATCCGTCAGGCTCCCAATAACTACATTGAGGCCCAAAACTGGCTCAAAACCACGGGACGTTCCACGATGGATGTGTTTTTCTAGTCTCTGGGTTCTGTTAGCCTAAACTTTTTACGGCGATCTCTCTGGTTTGATGGAGTTTTTCTTTCAAACAAAGGGCGATCGCCATCCACCCTAACCCTCATCCTCCCCATTTAGCCATGATTGACCGAGAACAAATTCGCAAAGTCGCCCACCTCGCTCGCCTCGAACTCACTGAAGCCGAAGAGGAACAATTCACCACCCAAGTGGGCAGTATTTTAGAGTATTTCGAGCAGTTGAGCGAACTGGATACCGAGAATATCAAACCCACCACCCGGGCGATCGATGTCAGCAATGTCACTCGTCCCGATGAACTCCAACCCTTTACTCACCTTCAATCCATTATGAACGCCGCCCCTGATGTGGAAGGCGACTTTTTTAAAGTGCCTAAGATTCTCTAGGGAAAATTATCCGCTCTCCCTATGAAAACCCCCAATTTGTAATAGCCTGCTCACGCGGGCTATTTTCTTGGAAACGATTTGCGCCACTCCCCTAAATATCTGTACTTGATAAGACCACCGAATCGCTATAATTGATATCCTCAACCCAGAACCTCCAACCCATTTCAACCATGAGCAGCTATCAATATTATGAGTTCCAAGCTTTAGACCGTCCTTTGACGGAGAAAGAACAGGACTATATCCATACCCTATCCAGTCGGGTTCAACTCAATCGGACTCAAGCCATATTTCTGTACAATTATGGTGACTTTCGCGGCCAACCGCAACAGATTTTAGATAAATGTTTTGACATCATGCTTTATACGGCGAATTGGGGGAGTCGCCAATTGATGTTCCGCTTACCGAAATCGTTGATTAATTCCGCTGATTTAGAACCCTATCAAGTCCCCGATGGTATTGAAATTTCTACAACCGAGCAGTCAGTTATTATCGATATCAATATTCAGGATGAAGATTTGAATGGTTGGACTGAGGGAGAAGGATTACTCCCCAGGATGTTATCCTTGCGCGATGATTTATTAGAAGGGGATTACCGAGTTTTGTATTTAGGGTGGTTAAAGGCTGCACCACTCTATTATGAGTGTGAGCCAGAAAATTGTATAGAACCGCCTATTCCGGCCAATTTAAACAAGCTTTCAAAGCCGTTACAAGCCTTTGTCGATTTTATTGAGCTCGATCAAGATTTAGTTGATGCAGCGGCTCAACTGAGTCCCATAGCTGAAACCAAATCGGACTCGATTAAAGAACTACAGCAAAGAATTCCCCAGATTTCTGAGCAGGAACGAAACGACTTTTTAGCCCGCTTGCTACAAGGGGAACTGAATCTCAACCTGAAACTCAGCCAGCGCTTACGATCACTCTCGAAAAAGCCAACCCCTCAAACCTTGTCAGACTCTCCAGGTCGTTCTTTATCTGAACTGATCACTCTGTCTACCCAAGCCGAAAATCTCCGGACACAGAAAGAGAAACAGGCTGCAAAACAGGAAAAAATTAAAAAGATTCAGGAACTAGCGCCTCGGGAATCTTACCTGTGGGAACAGGTTTTTCATGAGATAGGATGCAAGCAAGTCAAAGCTTACGATCGCGCCATTGTCCATCTGCTCAATTTACAGGATATCGCCGAATATCAAGGCAAATTGCCCGAGTTTCAAGCCCGAGTCCGCAAGATTCAGCAAGACTATAGAAACCTTCGCGGAGTGATGTCCCGATTACAAGAGTTTAAACTCTGGCAAGATTAAATTCAAACCCAGTTTGAGGGGAGTTGAGAGTTTTTAAATACTCTCTTCTGCGTTCCTCTCTTACTGCAATGGAAAAAACAGGTCAAGATAGGCGGATAAAAGGGTCTCTCCCCACAAGGCGGCGATCGCTGCACCCAGTGCGAGAAAGGGTCCAAAGGGCATGGGTTTACTGCGTTCCAGCCACCCCAAGGCGACTGCACCCCCGCCGATAAAGGCACCGGCAGCACAAGCAATAAAACCGCCTAAAAGCATCAATTTCCACCCTAACCAAGCCCCCATCATCGCCGCGAGTTTGGCATCCCCGGCCCCCATTGCGGTTTTTCCAAAGGCGATCGAACCGACAAAGGAAATGCTATCCAACAGCCAAATCCCGAGCACTGCACCGAATATCCCCACCATCAACTGATGGGGAATTCCTTGGACATTGGCGGCGATCGCCCATCCGGTGACCATCTGAAACCCTAATCCCACCACCAATCCCGACTGGGTAAGTTTGTTCGGCAGGGTCATGGTATCTAAATCAATAATTGAAAGGGCCAATAACCAGCTAAAAAAGACCCAATACCCCATCATTTGCAGCGGGTTTTCCCAGGTGAACAATGCCACTATCATGAAGATGACAGCGGTTAAGGCTTCAATGATGGGATACCGGACGGAAATCGGACTTTTGCAGTGAGCGCAGCGACCCCGCAATCGCAACCACCCAAAGACGGGCACGTTCTCGGTTTTACCCAGTTTATGCAGGCAATGGGGACAGCGTGAAGGGGGCCACAGCAAGGATAAACCCGCAGGAATCCGGTATGCCACTACGTTGATAAAGCTGCCGATGGAAGCACCCAAGGTTAAGGCGATTGCCACCGCCGCGATCGCAACAATCACATCTATATGGTTTGTCATTGGTCTTATGTCATTGGTCAGTTGTGGTTTTTTTTATTCCAGTTCAAGGGTTAATTATTACTGATTAACAATAGGTAATCATCAGAATTTAATAAAAAGTCCGAACCTGATGGTGTCCGGTGATAATAATAGCCCATTCCCGCTAATAGAGTCCGGCTTCAAGCTGATCGAAGGGCACAAAACATTCCGTCAGCAATAAAGCAGGCTTTTGGGTAAAAATGAGCTGACCTCGATAAGTAGAGCGATCGATGGCGACCCCGAGAGGACGCTGAATCCCATCGGGATGAACGTCTTTGTACGCTCGATAAAGTAACCTTGCCGCTTTGAGCAAAGTCGGGTCAAGCAACTGCGGGGAGGCGATCGGGCTATCGTCTTGGAGTTGTGGTGCAGCGTACATGAGCGAGCAACCTTAATCGTAAAGTTTAAATAGATACTGTAACAAGTTTGGTGCTGGTCATGGTTTGATTGTAGTCTACCAACTCTTAAACTGTGGCGATCGGCCTGACAAAAATATCTATCTAAAGAAGGAAAATCATCAACCCTTCATCCTTTTTCCCCCTTCATGCAGGGTTTTACCCCTCACTTAAACCGCTACCTTGCCGCAGAAAACTGGGCTAATCTGCTCGTTCATTAAGGGCGGCAGCAGAGAATAAACCACAGAGTGCCAATGATTTTTTAATTCATATAGCGCCACGATTTAAGATATAAATTTTTTCAGGATAACTGCAACCTGACCATATTTTTCTCCCATCAAACCCTCTAGTTCGTGATGTTCTATATCTTCATTTGCGCCGAGTTTACTGGTCCATATTCCCAAATCTAATTGTCGGGCAGCATGAGTAGGGATTCCTGTGGAGTCAGCATAGAGGGCTACTTTTTGAAACCCCACCTCTAAAGACCCCGTTTCACAAACCTGATATCCAAAAGATTCAAAAACCTGAATAAATGCTTCTAAACTTTCTTCTCTTTTAACATGGGGGGGCCAATACTGTTGCTCCATTTCATCCGGCCACCACCATTTCGAGGTATCTTCTAACGCCCAAGCAATACAATTGTAATCAATGGTATCTGGGCTGGTTAGTCTGTATTCAGTCCGTAATAAATTGGGATAATCCGCTTCAATCCACCCCCTAACTTGTGTTCTCCAGGCTGAATTGCCAATCGGTTCATTCTCTACCATCTGTAACCTTTCTGCTTCCCCCACTCCAGCCAATATCGGATCATTTCCTGAGTCTGACCTCGTTTTTCTGGGGGAACCGGATCTTCGCGGCTAATGGCCTTGATTGCCCAGAACCATTGTCCAGAGTTTCGTTCAAGTTCTCGGAGTAATAAGGGGATTACCGCTTTCCCCATGCCAATAATCTGCTGATAGAGCGGATGCATAGATGCTTTATTGGTGGAAGAGATTCCCCTTGTTTCTCTACGCCATTGCTCGGCCAATTCTAGGAAGGTCTTTTCTACTTCAGAAACAGTCGGATCTAAATTTTGAACTCTGTAGTTGCCGCTCTTTTCCCAAATGCCAGGTTTATTGAGTCCGGAACGCACCAATATTCTCTCATTATCCAGGATGACATTAACCGATTTAGATAAGACAGAAAGAACACTCTCCGGCTCCATTAATCTGGGTAATCGATGCTTCAATCTCTCTAAATGATTTAAATTAACATGAGTAAATTCTTCAGAATTCCGAATAAAGTTATCCAAAAAATTTACAACCTCATCCTGGGTAATCTCCTGTTCATCGGACAAGGCATAGAGAGAAATCACAAATTCCAGGATGTCGGAAATCCTGTGTTGACTGATTGTCCTAACTTGACTGGCCACCGTTTTCGTTAACGCTTCTAACTCTAAGGTCGGTGGAACAATCTTTAAGGACTGCACCAAATCTTCTATAATTGTATCATCCAGTTCTATTAACTGGTTTAAAACTGGATAATATTGACGTGGGACTTGGGTAATTTTCATGGTATTTGTATCTGGATAATACCCGAGAACGTATTAATAATTTCTTTGAGAAAAACCTAATTCAATCGTGCTGATACCCAATCCACAGGATAGCCAGCTATAACCGGGTTTTGCTGTTTTTCTTTCTGTAACTTGTGCAGAGCGATCGCTTTCCAGGTAGCCGCACCCCTTATGGTAGCGGTTTTTGCCCGCCTACGAGTATCGGATTGGCAATCACCCGTTGCTCACCCAAAGCAAAACATCCCGGTGAGTCTAGGCTCCCGAGAAAAAAGGTTTTAAAAAATTAATGGGCGATACTGGATTCGAACCAGTGACCCCTTCCGTGTGAAGGAAGTGCGCTACCACTGTGCTAATCGCCCGCACGATTTCCTACAATAGCACAGCTTGCCCAAAATGCACAAGCCCTTTGCTAAAAAAATTTTTTCCCCTCCCTAACCCTAATCCCCTTGGGGATATTCCTGCCATAATCCACAGATTTTCCGCAAACTCTGGAAGTCGCCATTCCCCAAAATCAGATGGTCCAGTAAAGGAATTTGTAACAATTGTCCCGCTTGCAATAACTGGCGGGTGAGTTGAATGTCTTCCGGACTGGGTTCTAAACTCCCCGAGGGGTGATTGTGGGAAATAATCGCCCGAGTGGCACCATGTCGCAAAACTTCTCGAAAAATCTCTCGGGGATGGGCGAGGGTTTCTGTTGCAGTGCCGATGGTGAGCAGTTTGGTTCCAATCAGGCGATTTTTCACATCCAGCAGCAATAGCGCAAATCGTTCTTGAGATTGCCACATCAGTTCATGAGAGAGGGCCGCTGCTGCTGCCTCGGGACTATCGATTTCTTTGCGTTCGGGGGGCCTGGAATAAAAGGTGCGCTTGCCGAGTTCGATCGCCGCTAAAATTGTGGTGGCTTTTGCCGGTCCCACTCCGGGAATTTCCATCAATTCCTGGGGGGACATTTCCCGCAAAACTTCCAGGGGGTCTCGCTGGTTCTCCCCCAGTTTCTGTAAAATGTACTGGCCGAGTCCGACAGCGGACAATTTTCCCGGTCCTTGTCCCGTACCGAGAAGCATGGCAATCAGTTCGGCAGTGGCCAGACTTTTCGGTCCATAAGCCATCAATCGTTCTCGGGGACGCTCATTGGTGGGGATATCTGCAATTCTGAGGCAATAGGTCATGGGCCAACCCAAAACTCATTTCTCGCGAGTTTATCATAACCCTGAGTCATGAACCAAGCGATCGCCCCGAGGGTTGCCTTTGGTTTCATAACATTTCACAATGGGCGATACTGGATTCGAACCAGTGACATCCTGCTTGTAAGGCAGGCGCTCTACCACTGAGCTAAACGCCCTTTTTTCCCGACGGATCACATCATAACACAGTTTTTGGAAATTTCATGCCATCTGGTCGAACTCATGACGAAATTACTTTGTGGAGCTTACCCTTGGTGGCAGGAGGGACTTATGCACAGACCCGCAGCAGCAGTCTCACCCTAATTGTTGCCGGTGGGTTTTTGTTTAGTGGACTGATGTTTGGCCCGGATTTGGATATCTATTCTCAGCAGTTTCAGCGCTGGGGGTGGTTACGGTGGATCTGGCTGCCTTATCAACAAAGTTTACATCATCGCTCCTTTTTGTCTCATGGACCCTTGGTGGGGACGGCATTGCGGATCCTGTATTTAGGGATTTGGATGGGGGCGATCGCCTTTGGAGTCGTCCTCGTGGGTGATTCCCTGGGACTGTTTACTTGGAATCCGCCAATGGCATCAGCGGCGATCGCCCGTACCCTCAAACAGCACCCAATGGAAGGAATCGCCCTCTTCCTCGGATTAGAACTCGGCGCCATGAGTCATTCCCTCAGTGATTGGATCGGATCCGCTTACAAGCGATTCAAAAAATATGGATGGTCTGCTATTTTTAATCCAAGCAAAAAACCCAGAACTCCCACCAAAAAACGCATCAAGCGTCACGCCTCCTCGGGCAACACTCGCCCCCAACCCGTATCCACCAAGCGCAAATCTTAATTCTCATGGCTGTTTTAAATTCAACCTCTACAATAATCAGTAAATTTATTGGATCATTCTGGAGACATTCCCCCTTGCATCCGTTCACAAGGGGGAATGTCTCCAGTTTTCAATCTTAAGATCGGCTCAATCATTCCCTTGTCGTTACCCACCTATTCCCTTAAATGTCAACTCCTGAAACTCCCAAACTAGCCCTCTCTAATTCTTCGGCATTACCCGCCTTGGAAAAGTTAATCCAGGTAGTGGCTCAATTGCGATCGCCTGACGGGGGATGTCCCTGGGATTTAGCCCAAACCCCCGAAAGTTTAATCCCCTACATTATCGAAGAAGCCTACGAAGTCGTCGATGCGATTAAAAGTGGGGACCAACAAGCCATTGCTGAAGAATTAGGGGATTTATTATTACAAGTCGTCTTGCAATCGCAAATTGCCAGTGAGGTTAACCAGTTCAGTTTGGCTGAAGTTGCTGAGGGGATTGCCGAAAAACTGATTCGCCGTCATCCCCATGTTTTTGGGGATGTTGAGGTGAGTAGCGTTGAGGAAGTTCGGACAAATTGGGAGCAAATCAAGGCAGAAGAGAAAGGGGAAACCGGAGCGGAAGTTAAACCCCTGAGTGATAAACTGAGTCGATATGCTCGGACTTCGCCGCCTTTGATGGCGGGAATGAAGATTTCTCAAAAAGCTGCTGCGGTGGGGTTTGAATGGGATAATATTGAAGGAGTTTGGGAGAAATTTGAGGAAGAGTTAGGGGAATTTCGTTATGCGATCGCCCATGAAGATAAAGCGCGTCAACAAGCCGAACTAGGGGATTTGTTATTTGTGGTAATTAACCTCGCCCGATGGTATGATTTAGATCCATCGGAGGGGTTATCAGAAACTAATCATAGATTTGTCCAGAGATTTTCTAAACTGGAAGCGGCTTGCGATCGGCCTTTGTCTGAATATAGTGTGGAAGAATTAGAAGCGATTTGGCAACAGATTAAAGTGCTTTTGGCAAAACAAAAGCAGGCGTAGGTCATTTGTCATTTGTCATTTGTCCTTGGTTAATTGGGGAGATGGGGTGGATGTTCAAAGCCCAGACTTCAGTCATTCTCCTTGTTCGTAGTAACGACTTCAGTCGTTACCGCGTTACTTGGCGATCGCCAAGTAACGCACCCCTTCCCGGATCCTCCTGTTCCCAAACAGGCGCTTAAACCCGTTATGGTGAGTATCACGGCTTCAGCCCGGAAACGACTGAAGTCGTTACTACGAACTAAGATAACGACTGAAGTCGTTACTACGAACTAAGATAACGACTGAAGTCGTTACTACGAACTAGGATAACGACTGAAGTCGTTACTACGAACTAGGATAACGACTGAAGTCCTTACTACAAACATCTCCCCCATCTCCCCCATCTCCCATGCTAAAATCGGGCCTAGATATTTCAGGAAAAGTTGATGGTTAATACCACTGAGAATGCACCGGCAGAGATTGCGGCGGGTTTTCATGCATTTTCTGACCCGTTGCGGATTTCAATTTTGGAGTTGCTGCGCGATCGCGAGTTGTGTGTCTGTGAACTGTGCGAAATTCTCGACGTGAGCCAGTCTAAACTGTCATTTCACCTCAAAACCCTCAAGGAAGCCGCTTTAGTTCGTGCTCGCCAAGAAGGTCGCTGGATCTACTACAGTCTCAATATCCCTCAGTTTGCCTGCCTCGAACAGTATCTGGCCGAGTACCGTCGATTTAGTCCGATTCTTCCCGCTAGGTCTTGTAATGGGGCTTCCTAAATTTCGCCTTTACTAAAATTTAACCTAACAAATCAAATTTTATTGATATCTTCATCCTATACCCCGTAATTGTTTTTTGGGGAAAGGGTTATGAACGCAACAGCACAGCGGGTTTTGAGCGGCGTGAAACAGTGGGCGGCGATCGCCGGAGTAGCGGCCCTGTTGACATCCTGTCAAAACAGCAATTCTCAAGTCTTACAACCCATCATCATGGATGGGTCTTCTACGGTGTATCCCATTACCCAGGCGATCGCCAACTCCTATCGAGAAACTCATCCCAATCCGGCAGAAGTGACCGTGGAATTCTCCGGGACCGGGGGTGGATTTCGCAAATTCTGTGCCGGAGAAACCACGATTAATAATGCGTCTCGACCGATTAGCGTAGAAGAGATGGCTGCCTGTCGAGAAGCGGGCGTTCCCTATATCGAATTACCCATCGCCTTTGATGCCATTACCCTGGTGGTTCACCCCGAGAATACTTGGGTCGATCGCCTCACGGTGGAGGAGTTAAAGAAAATTTGGGAACCCACGGCCCAAGGTAGAATTTCCAACTGGAATCAGGTGCGGTCCTCTTGGCCCAGTCGCCCCTTGACCCTATTCGGTCCAGGCAGAGACTCTGGGACCTTTGACTATTTCACCGAGGCGATTATGGGAGAAACCGATGCCAGTCGGAATGACTATACCGCCAGTGAGGATGATGATGAGTTGGTTGAGGGTGTGCGCCGAGACCCCAATGCCCTGGGTTATTTCGGCTATGCCTACTATGAAGCCCAGCGAGAAGGACTCAAGGCAGTCGCCCTTGATCAGGGCACAGGTCCGATTATGCCCTCTCGGGAAACTGTGGAAAACGCCCAATATCAGCCCCTTTCCCGTCCCCTGTTTATTTATGTCAATGCCGACGCCGCCCAGAAGAATCCTGCACTTCAGGCTTTTGTCGAATTTTACCTAGAGAAAGCACCCGAAATTATCCCCGCCGTCGGCTATATTCCCTTGCCCGAAGAAGGATACCGTTTGGCCTACATCCATTTTCACCGACATAAGGTCGGCACAGTCTTTGATGGCAAAGCTGCCTTTGATTTAACCATTGGCGAATTGCTGACCAAACAAGCCAAGTTTTAGAATCCGCTGGTTGAAACCGCCCCGATTGCTCATATCAAGTTTTGTTGAAATAATTTGACTCATCAACTTTTATTGATGTAAGATTTAGAGCGATAGAGCTTGTAATGACGAGGGAAATTGTCGTGAATGAGGCAAACGAGCCGTTGAGGCAGCCTGTAAAAGCCGGTGGCAAACTGAGTGTTTTTGAGCGATACCTGACCCTGTGGGTCTTTCTGTGCATCATGGCAGGAATTGTTCTGGGAAAACTGTTTCCCGGTGTGGCAGTTGCCCTCGATGCCATGAGCATCTATCAAGTGTCCATTCCGATCGCCATCTGCCTGTTTTTCATGATGTATCCGATCATGGTGAAAATCGATTTCACCCAGGCAGCCAATGCAGTGAGAGCACCGAAACCTGTGTTGTTGACCTTAATTGTGAATTGGTTAATTAAACCTTTCACAATGGTGGCTTTTGCTCAATTTTTCTTGGGTTGGTTATTTCGGCCCTTGATTGTGGGGACGGAAATTATTAACAATGAAACCATTGACATTGCTAATTCTTACATTGCCGGAACCATTCTATTAGGAATTGCCCCTTGTACGGCGATGGTGTTGATGTGGGGATATCTATCCTTTAGCAATCAGGGACATACCTTGGTGATGGTGGCAATCAATTCCCTAGCCATGCTATTTTTGTATGCGCCTCTGGGGAGATGGTTGCTGGCAGCTAATGATTTAACCGTTCCCTGGCAAACCATTGTGTTATCGGTGCTGATTTATGTGGGATTGCCTTTGGCGGCGGGGATGTACAGCCGATATTGGATTTTTAAACATAAAGGCCGTCAGTGGTTTGAACGGGAATTTTTGAAATATTTGACGCCAATTTCGATTACGGCATTGCTGATTACCTTGGTGTTGCTGTTTTCGTTCAAGGGAGATTTGATTGTTAACAATCCCTTGCATATTCTATTGATTGCTGTCCCGCTGTTCATTCAGACGAATTTTATTTTCTTAATCACCTATGTGGCGGGATTAAAAATGAATATCGCTTATGAAGATGCGGCACCGGCGGCTTTGATTGGGGCGAGCAATCATTTTGAAGTGGCGATCGCAACAGCGGTGATGCTGTTTGGCTTAAATTCTGGCGCCGCACTGGCAACGGTAGTGGGGGTTTTAATCGAAGTGCCGGTGATGTTAATGCTCGTAGAGGTTTGTAAGAAGACGGCGAACTGGTTTCCCCGAGAACCAGAGAAGGCGACGTTACGCGACCCCCGTTGTTTTCCAAGTTTCAAGTAAACGGGGTGGGGAAAAGTTTTCCACAAATTGTCCCCAATAATTTAGGAGAGAAAAGTCATCATGAAGAAAGTCATGTTTGTTTGCAAGCGCAATTCCTGCCGATCGCAAATGGCGGAAGGATTTGCTAAAACCCTGGGTGAGGGAAAAATTGAAGTCACCAGTTCGGGTTTAGAATCCAGTCGAGTCCATCCGACTGCGGTGGAGGTGATGGAAGAAATCGGGGTGGATATTACCCATCAAACCTCGGATCCGTTGAGTGATTTTCAGGCAGAGGATTATGATGCGGTGATTTCCCTCTGTGGTTGTGGGGTGAATTTACCCGAAGCGTGGGTATTGCGAGAAGTGTTTGAGGATTGGGAATTGGAAGACCCTGATGGGAAATCCTTGGAGACATTTCGGGCGGTGCGGGATGAGATTAAAGCGCGGGTGGGCAAACTGATAGAAGCGATCGCCACCGAAGTTCCGGCATAAAACTGGGGAGGGTTCGGATTTTTTGATAGCCCTCCCCTAGACAAGACGAAGGGACGGGCGGCGATTTTATGCTGAATCGGATTAGGCTGGTCCCTCTAACCCATTGATTAACCACATTTGTTGTCAAATTCGCTACGGTTTACCACTTCCAAACCCCCGTGGGCAGAGGAATGAGATAGAATTGCAAGGCACCGGAGCCAAAGTTTAAGGCAGAGACTTTAACACCTATTAACCCAATCTTTACCCTAAAGCGGTATTCTGCAATCGTGATCCTCACCAAAATAGCAAACTCTACCCATTCACATCATGCGTTTACTGAATCCCATTAAACCGGCTCAAAGGGCCTTTTCCCTCTCAGTTATTGCACTGACCTTGGGGATCGCGGCTTGCCAGGGACCCACTGCCACCAACACCACAGCTCCCGAGGGCAATACAGCCTCTGAAGGGGGCAATGCCGCCACTGAAGGGACCGGCAAACTCGCCTTAACCCAACCCGTCAACTTAACAGGTGCGGGAGCAACTTTTCCCGCGCCGATTTACCAACGTTGGTTTCAGGAATTTAATCAAAAGACTCCCCAGGTTCGCACCAATTATCAATCCGTGGGGAGTGGGGCTGGGGTCCAGCAGTTTTCGTCAGGGACTGTAGATTTTGGGGCCAGCGACGTAGCTATGACTGATGAAGAGATCCAAGCGATGAACCGCGAGGTTCTGATGCTACCAATGACCGCCGGTGGCATCGTCTTGGCTTATAATTTGCCTGGAGTGGAAAGCGGGCTGAAGCTTCCTCGGGAGGTCTATGTGGATATTTTATTGGGGGAGATTACCCAATGGAATGACCCACGCATCGCCGAAGCGAATCCCGGGGTGACCTTACCCGATCAAGCGATCGCCGTGGTTTATCGTTCCGATGGAAGTGGAACCACAGGAGTGTTTACCCAACATCTCTCGGCGATTAGTGAAAAGTGGAAAGAGCGCGTCGGTGAAGGGAAAACCGTAGAATGGCCGACGGGAATTGGCGGAAAAGGGAATGAAGGCGTTACCGCTTCGATTCAACAAACCGTAGGTGCGATCGGATATGTGGAGTATGGCTACGCCAAAAACAACAATATCCCGATGGCGGCTTTAGAAAATCAATCCGGCAATTTTATTGCTCCCAGCGGCGAAGCGGCGAGTAAAACCCTCGCAGCGGTAGAACTCCCAGATAATCTGCGATCGTTCATTGCCGACCCCGAGGGAGCAGAATCTTATCCCATTGTTAGTTATACTTGGCTGCTGGCTTACCAAGAGTATTCCGATCCCCAAAAAGCTCAAGCTTTAGAAGCGGTGATTGAATACGCATTGAATGAAGGACAACTGCTGGCCCCCGAGTTAGGTTACATTCCGCTTCCGGCGAATGTCAGACAGAAAGTGGCCGAGAAAGCAGATGTGATTAGTGCTGAGTATGACATTGAAGTAACCGAATAGCCGTCCGGTTTTTGGATTCAAGGAGATAGCAAGCGGATTGGACTGCTTGCTATCGTTACTAGCCTGCTATTTTTCTATAATCTAAGCGGATAGAGTAAAGCGCTTAATTTATTTTAAGTAATGAGTAAACGAGCTGAAAGGATGGATATGGGCGAGGAAAGAGCGATTCAACCTCGGCAACAACAAGAGCGCGTGATGGATACGGGGTTTTTCTGGGTCACGCGCATTTTTGCATTTGCGATCGCGGGGATTTTGGTTTGGATAGCGATCCAGATGGCGAGGGACGCGATGCCTGCGGTGCAAGCCTTTGGCTTGAATTTTTTCACCTCAAGCTCCTGGAATCCGGTTCGGGATGAGTATGGGGTCTGGCCGATGATTTATGGGACCCTGGTCTCGTCAGCCCTGGGTTTACTGTTTGCAGTGCCCTTGGGAGTGGGGACTGCGATCTTTTTGAGTGAAAATTTTCTACCCAAATCAGTCCAGACGGTTCTCGTGTTTATGGTGGAATTGTTAGCCGCCATTCCGAGCGTGGTTTATGGATTATGGGGAATTTTTGTCCTGATTCCCTTCCTGCGACCGATTGGGATTTTTTTGCATAAGACCTTAGGCTTTTTGCCGATTTTTTCCACAAGTCCAGTGGGACCGGGGATGTTACCCGCCGGGATCATTTTAACGATTATGATTTTGCCGATTATTACGGCAATCTCTCGGGACTCGTTGGCATCCCTGCCACCGGAGTTGCGGCAGGCATCCCTAGGGTTAGGGGCGACAAGGTGGGAAACGATTATTAGAATTTTAATTCCAGCGGCATTTTCTGGAATTGTGGGTGGGATTATGTTGGGATTGGGCCGTGCGATGGGAGAAACGATGGCCGTTACCATGATTATTGGGAATTCTAACGACCTAAAATTCTCTCTGCTGGCTCCAGCGAACACGATCGCCTCCCTGTTGGCTAATCAGTTTGCAGAAGCCTCGGGCTTGCAAATTTCGGCTTTGATGTATGCGGGTTTGGTTTTATTCTTGCTCACCTTAGTGGTGAATATTTGTGCCGAGTTAATTGTTCGGAAAGTCAAGAAGTTTTAGGGATTCGCTATTACTATTGCAGTTGTTTAGGGGTGCAATACCCAGTCTGATATGTCACAGCCTTTTTCAAGTCACAAGGACGATTTGTACAACGCTACCCCGCATGGGGAGCAGCTCATGCGGAACTATAAAACGCCGCGATCGCTGTTTGTCTGGGTGATGACCCTGTTATCCGGTGCTTGTTTAGTGATCACCCTGATCCCATTATTTGCGGTGATGATTTATGTCACCATTAAAGGGTTTAACCGGCTGAATTTGGACTTGTTTACTCAACTGCCGCCTTCGGCGGGGATGCAAGGGGGCGGGATTGCCAATGCGATCGCCGGGACTCTGATTATGGTGGGGATCGCCGCTGCCATTAGCGTGCCCATTGGGGTGTTTGGGGCGGTTTACTTGTCCGAGTTTAGTTCCATTCACGTCGCGCGGTGGATTCGCTTTGCCACAAACGTCCTGAGTGGGGTTCCCTCGATTATTGTCGGAATTTTTGCCTACGGTATTATTGTATTAACGACCAAACAGTTCTCGGCTTTTGCCGGTGGCGTGGCCCTCTCGGTTCTGATGTTACCGATTGTGGTCAGAACCACCGATGAAGCCCTGCAAATCGTTCCTCCCGATGTGCGATGGGCATCAGTGGGAGTGGGAGCCTCTAACTATCAAACCGTCTTGAGGGTGGTGTTACCGGCGGCCTTACCTGCTATTATCACAGGATTAACCCTGGCGATCGCCCGGGCTGCTGGAGAAACGGCTCCCTTAATTTTCACGGCTCTATTTACCTTTTTCTGGCCCCAAGGTTTGTTTGAACCAGCCCCCTCTTTGGCGGTGTTGGTTTATAACTTTGCCTCGGTTCCCTACGCTAGTCAACAAGAACTGGCTTGGGCAGCCTCATTGATTTTAGTGTTGTTGGTTCTACTCACAAGCATTTTGGCTCGCTGGGCCACTCGGAAAAGCATTTATTAAAGATTATGCGTTCTGTTCAAAATGCTAGGGGCGAAATTTAATGTTCTTCACGATCTAAAACCTCGGAAAACTGTATGATAAGATACAGCGCTCTGGTTGAGAGTAGGATTGTTGAAGTTTAAGTTTTTTCCCCTGTAGAACGATCAACCAAGCAGTTGTGACCGTTGCGATCGCACGGCCTTCTCAAAATTTTACTTCCGATCGGCTGCAACTCTGGTCAGAGGATGTGAGCGGTTGGGGTTCGGTAGTTTGTCAACCCTAGGCTGTTGGCGCTCGATCGCATAAAAGTGGGAAACACAACTGCTCTCAAGTTGAAATATCTAGTAAAAGTCAAGGTGGATTTTTATGCCTTTCGATCGGCAAACAGCCAATCATCAGTACCAAACTGAACCCCAAACAGAAGCCATTCTGCGAACGGAAAATCTCAACGTTTATTACGGAGAAACACTCGCCCTCAAAGGGGTGAATCTGAATATCCCCAAAAAACAAATTACCGGATTTATTGGACCATCGGGATGTGGGAAAAGTACCTTACTCCGCTGCTTCAACCGTCTCAACGATTTGATTAGTGGATTTCGGATTCAGGGAAAATGTTCCTACTACAACCAAGACCTCTACGATAAAAAAATTGACCCCGTAGAGGTTCGTCGGCGGATTGGGATGGTGTTCCAAAAACCGAATCCTTTCCCCAAATCTATCTATGACAATATCGCTTATGGAGCGCGAGTCAATCGATATAAAGGTAATCTGGATGAATTGGTCGAAACTTCATTGCGTCGCGCCGCTTTATGGGATGAAGTAAAAGATAAATTAAAGTCCAATGGTTTATCTTTATCTGGGGGTCAACAGCAACGGTTATGTATCGCCCGGGCGATCGCCATTAATCCCGAAATCGTTCTCATGGACGAACCCTGCGCCTCCCTCGACCCCATCTCCACGATGAAAGTCGAAGAATTAATGCAGGAACTCAAAGAAAACTACACCATTGTGATTGTTACCCACAATATGCAGCAAGCCTCACGGTCTTGCGATTATACGGCGTTTTTCAATGCCCAAGCCACCGAAGATGGGAAGCGCTTTGGCTATCTCGTTGAGTATGATAAAACGGAAAATATTTTCCAAAATCCCCAGCAAGAAGCGACCCTTGAGTATGTGAGCGGACGATTCGGGTAAAGGACCGAGTTGTGAATCGTTGAATGGGGGTTTTAGACTGAATGATTCCAGATTCCCCCAACCGAGGCGATCGCTGAGTTCCAACTCCTAATAATGGTTCGAGTATTGAGGCTCGTACCGCTCCATCTCTCCTTGACCAATCTTGAAAGGGTCAGGAGTTTTTTATGGTTATTTTTCCCTGAAAAGGGAGGTCCGAATTCTGGATGACCCCGCGCCCGGGGGCGCAGCGTCATCCAGTCTTGTTAAGTGCTTAACCAGCGAATTTGGAGCCTTTATTTGTCGGAATACCCTTATAGCGTTCCTGAACATGAATTTGAGGGGGTTCAGACTTCCTTAAACACATATCCAAGCATTCTACAACTTCCACCAAGTTCATGTAGGCATCAGCCGCTTCAACTAAATTGTTGATATTCTCCTTGCTGGCATCGTCCATATCATCGCTCAAGGGTTTATGAATTAACCGGCGATCTAGGGGAAATTGGAGACGAGCATAGCGAGATTTATCTCCAATCACATAATCGGTGATATAGTGATAAACTTCACAAGGGGCATCCGTCATCACTTTAACCACGCGCCCGCCCCAAATCCATTGCAGAGTCCCCCAAGAGCGAGCTTGTTCCCAGGGAATTACTCGCGTTGCTGCACCTGTTCCGATGGAAATCACTTCCAAATCTTCTAAGCGATGACCCAGGCGGATGGCTTCTGCCACAGCACAAGCGGTGGGATTATTCGCCGCTAAACCGCCATCAATAGCGGACATCACCTCTCCATCAATGACTAATCGGTGTGCGGGAAAGAAGGTGGGGGCAGAAGCGGAACAGAGGCAAGCTTCCCAGACTGGAACGTTGGCAAATTTCTCTTTCCAGCTTTTAAAAATGATGGGCGATCGGCCAATGGTATCGTAGCTGGTAATTAATAGCTTGGCTGCGTTAATATCGCCCAAACGCTTCTCGCCCAATAAATCTTTGAGCATTCGGATCAGTCCGTCTTCGGAGAACTTAGGCGCCGAAGGGCCATGCTTTAAGAGTAAGGGCAGTCGCTTGAGAGTCCACCGGCTCTTGTAGGGAAAGACTTTTTTAGACTTTTTCCGGTAAAGTTGGACAATATCCTTGCAGGGAATTCCCATCGCGATCGCAGCACCCACCATTGATCCCGTGGAAGTTCCCGCAATTAAATCAAAATGCTCTCTTAAGGGCAACTCCAGTCGTTCTTCGATCCGTTGTAACATTCGCGCCGCTAATACACCACGAATTCCGCCACCATCGATGCTCAGTATCCGATAAGTCATCGTAAACTACTCCTGATATTTGAATTGGGGATAAGGGGTAAAAGGGTTAAGAGATTTTACCCCGTCTCGGTGGGGTTTCCTATTCTCATTTTCCTTGGCTGATGATTCTGTTCCTTCGCCCTAATAGGCAATGTACTAACTCGGTCGCTGAAATCCGGAAGATTTTCAGATTCGGTACCCTGAATTTGCGGGGAATTTTTGCAGGGACAGACAGTCCCCCCGATCGCCTCCGACCCCCAACCCTAAGCTGAAACCCTTGCTCTAGCGGCTTTTTTATGGTAAGACCAGACAGGGGTTATCCCCTTTGGGGGTCTGTTTTTGGGGATAACCCTTCCCAATATTATTTGTTTTGTCATTTTATTGGTCATTTTAGGAGTGTGCTGTGGAATCCTTTCAACCGTGGTTATCTTATGTGGGAATTGGAGTCGGTGTAATCCTTGGGGGAATCGTCTTAATTTGGATTACCGTTTCCCTGATTATTTTTTCCAAAACTAAAGGATTACCCCAGGCGATCGGGGCCTTTTTTGCCCAAATTGGCCAAGGGGATATCAATGGGGCCTATCAGTCCACCAGCGATCGCTTTAAAAGCAAAACCTCTAAACAACAATTTGCTAAATTCATCAAAACCCACAAACTGAATCAGTATCAGCGAACTACCATGTCAATTCCCACAACTGAGGGGGAGGTTCACTGTCTGGATGTGACCGTTATTTCTAAAACAGGTCGGGAAGTTCCCGTGCAAATGAAACTGGTTAAACAAGATAAAGTTTGGACCGTTGATGATTTAACCTATCAATATAATAGCCCTAAAAAAGCCCCCGCTGCTGCCAAGAAATAGGCGGGGGGAGTATCCCAATTTGGACAGTGGACCCTCATCCCCCCCGTCTTACAACAGTAGTTTTTTACCTTCAGGGGGGATTTGCATCACTTCCGGTCCCCTCCCCTGTGTCTTGGGGAGGGTTAGGGTGGGGTCCTCTTGAAGCGCGATTCCCTACGGGATAGCTCCGCTTACCGCGCTTCACTGAAGAAAGAGGTTTCTCCAACCTCCATACAGGTGCTTAAACCTCATTAGGAGTGTGGGACGTGGCTTCAGCCACGTCAGGAGGACCCCACCCTAACCCTCCCCTTGCCAAGGGGAGGGGACCGGAGACGTAGTTAAGGGTAAAAAAGCTACTCCTGTAAGCATCCCCTCCGCTCCTTCTCCCAAAAGGGGAGAGGGAGCGGAGGGGCTGCTTTTATGGGGATGCACCAGGGGCGATTTTCCCCCTCTCAATGAGATAAATTGCGATGGGTGAATGGTTTAGCTTCAGGACCGGAATAGGTGGCTACGACTTGACCATTGCCGACTAATTGATATTTGTAAGTGACTAATCCTTCCAGTCCAACGGGACCTCGGGGCGACATTTTTTGGGTACTAATTCCGACTTCCGCCCCGAAACCGTAGCGGAATCCATCAGCAAAGCGGGTGGAACAATTATGGAAGACTCCGGCAGAGGCAACCTGGGAGAGAAATATATCGGCTGCGGATTGTTCTTCGGTGACGATCGCATCCGTATGACCCGATCCATAACTGTTGATATGAGAAATTGCCTCTTCTAAAGAATGGACTACCTTAATCGACAAAATCAAGTCTGTATATTCGGTTTTCCAATCCTCCTCCGTTGCCGGTTCCCACTGCTGTAAATCGGGGGTATTTTTCAGAATAGCTTGACTTTTTTCATCCAACCTTAACTGCACCTGCCGTCCTTGGAGTGCAGCAGCAACTTGGGGTAAAAATTCTGGGGCGACTGCCTCATGAACCAGCAACGTTTCGATCGCATTGCAAGCTGCCGGATACTGAGTTTTAGAATCCACGGCGATCGTTACTGCTTTTTCAATCTCTGCCGAGGCATCTACATAGAGATGACAAATTCCCTCCGCATGACCCAGGACCGGAATGCGCGTATTGTCCTGGACAAAGCGCACAAATTCATTCGACCCTCGGGGGACAATTAAATCCACAAAATCATCTAATTTTAATAACGCTAAGGTTTCTTCCCTCGTCGTTAACAACTGCACCACATCCGGATCAACCTCGGTCTGGGCTAACCCTTGGCGAATCGCTTCGACAATGGCTGCACAAGAATTATTTGCCTCTTTTCCTCCTTTTAAAATCACCCCATTGCCCGATTTAATCGCCAGGGCAGAAATTTGAATTGCCGCCTCGGGACGGGCTTCAAAAATCACCGCGACTACCCCGAGTGGCACAGAAACTCGCTTGAGAATTAAGCCTTCATCCAGTTCCCGATGAAGTTGAATTTCGCCCACCGGATCCGGAAGTTTGCCCACATCGCGGACTCCGGCGATGGTTGCCTCTAGTTTGGTCCGGTCCATTTTCAGGCGATTGTAAAGGGGTTTGGAAATGCCTTCCGCTTGGGCGATTTCACAATCTTTGGCATTGGCAGCAACAATTTCTGCGGCAGCAGATTGTAAAGCTTGGGCGACTGCCTCGATCGCCTGATTTTTCGCCTCTGTAGAGAGTACCCCCAATTTCCGGGCAGCAATCGCCGTAGATTGAGCAATTGTAACTAGATTTTCCGAACCAATTTGCATGGATGTCATGGTAATTTTATCCGGTAGATTTTCCCATTAAGACTGTAGTTTTTGACACCAACCCTACACCCCAGAATTTTGCTGGGCGATCGGCACTTCCAAAAGAGATGATGGATTAACCCCGGATACCTCAAGACTCATCCCATTCTCCAGACCCGATTTAACCCAAGGGTAAGCAAAGTTTGACTTTAACCCACGGTCTTAACTTTTTTCATGCTATAGCCAATTCTTTAACTTTTGTGGAGTTTTAGACCAAAAACCCCCAAGCATAGGTTATGACAGAAAGCAGGGAAAACTTTCCCAAGGGCATTGACAAAATCACCAAGCTTTGGGTGTTTAAAACCTGTTCACTGTGTAATCGTGACATGGAGAGTGTTTATGGCTGAATCCTCTTTTCCGAAAGCGGGCCGTAGCGGGACTACTGGCGTTAATCTGATGATGACTGGAGTCGGAGGCAATCTCGCCTGGGCTTCAATGGTGACCATGACCCTCATGTTTGGGATGGTCTTTGTATTGTGTTTAGGGGTTTCCCTAATTCTCAAAAGCGAGAATCCAGGGATGGGCTTAGGAATTGCGATCGCTGGTACCCTCGTCTTTAATATCGCCGCCTTTTTCCTATCCCCTTGGATTATGGATTTAACCCAGCGGTGGTTGTATGGGACTCGCTGGATTGACCTCACCGAACTGAATCGCAAGAGTCCCGAGTCGGCAGAAATTATCCGCCAGATTTGTGCTGACAAAAAGCTGAAACAACCGCGTTTGGGGATTATCGATGACCAAAACCCCACCGCCTTTACCTATGGGTCTCTCCCCAATAGCGCCCGTTTAGTCGTCAGCGAGGGACTCTTTACCTATCTTGATGATGATGAAGTAGCGACAGTTTATGCCCACGAACTGGGTCACATTGTCCATTGGGACTTTGCGGTGATGACGGTTGCCTCCACCCTGGTGCAAATTACTTACTTGATTTATGTATTTGCCCGTCGGATGGGACGTGGGGGGGAAAAAGCCAAGGATATCGCGGGTCAAGTGGCAATGGCTGCCTATATCTTTTATATTGTCGGGACCTATTTGCTGCTGTACCTGTCTCGAACTCGGGAATATTTTGCCGATCGCTTTGCAGCAGAAACCACCGGCAACCCCAACGCCCTCTCCCGGGCATTGGTTAAAATTGCTTATGGGTTAGTGGAGGAAGGGCAAAAAGCGACCGAACCCAGTCGGTTAGTGGAAGGAACTCGGGCATTAGGCATCTACGACCATAAAGCTGCCACCTCCACAGGCACCACCTATCGGATTTCTAGCAAACCCGAACAAATTGGGCGCGTGTTTCTCTGGGATATGTTTAATCCTTGGGGATGGTGGATGGAGTTGAACTCCACTCACCCCTTAACTGGGAAGCGGGTTCGCGCCTTAAGTACCTACGCCGAACAGTTGGGATTAGACATCGAGTTCGATATGGGGCGGATTATGGGAGAAGGCAAGACTCTGAGTAAGAGTAAATTATACGGCACTTTTGTGGGGGATTTATTCCTCTATATGGCCCCGATTATTGGATTGATTGCAGGGGCGATCGCCTGGTTCGCCTTCCCTCTACCCGGAGGAGAATTTTCCCCTTTTGCCTATCCATTACTGGGCTTGGGAATCGGCCTTTTGCTGAAAACCTTAGTCATGTTCCCCAACTTCGATCGCGCCCCAGAAACCGATATTCTCACCTTAATGGCGGACCCCTACGCCAGTCCGTTGCGGGGTAAACCGGCTAAACTCAAAGGCGAACTGATTGGACGGGGAGATGCCGGATATAGCTTCGGGTCGGATTTGAAACTGCAAGACCCCAGTGGATTACTATTTCTGCGCTATGCCTCCCGGTTTGGTCCGATTGGGAATTTCCTGTTTGGCATGAAAAAGGTAAACAGCCTAATTGGAATGCAGGTTCATTCCTTGGGTTGGTTTCGCCGGGGAGTCGCCCCCTGGATGGATTTAATCCAGCTAGAAACCCAGAATGAGACGAAGGTGAATAGTTATCATCGCTTCTGGTCCTTTTTGATGAGTGGCGCAATGATCATCGGCGCAATTGTTTTGCTGTTTATCGTTTAATCTGACTAGACGTAGGATTAGCAACGGTCTAAAGTTTGTAGAGACGCGACGTCGCGTCTCTATTTGTTTGAAGAGGTTTTAGGATGTCATACGAACGGGAAAAACAAGTTGCCATTGATGCGGCGATCGCGGCTGCTAAACTCTGCCAAGAGGTGCGCCGGGAGATTCCGGTTGCGATGGAAAAAATCGATAAAAGCCCTGTCACCGTGGCAGATTATGGGTCTCAGGCGTTGATTTGCAAGGCATTGAATGCGGCATTTCCCGAAGATGCGATCGTGGGGGAAGAAGATGCAACGGATCTGCGAAGCAATGCCGAACAACTCCAGAAAGTGACAAATCATGTGCAGGCCCTGGTCCCAGATGCGACGCCGGAACAGGTTGCGGATTGGATTGATTGCGGGAATGGGGAAGTCGGGGGGAGATTTTGGACCCTAGACCCGATTGATGGGACCAAAGGATTTTTGAGACAGGATCAATATGCCGTGGCGATCGCCTTAATTGAAGACAACGAGGTGAAAGTCGGCGTTATGGCTTGTCCCGCCCTCAAGTTAGAATCGGGAGAAGAAGGGGCTTTGTTTGTCGCCGTCCGGGGAGAAGGGGCAACCATGCAGGCAATCTCGGGAGGAAACCTGCGATCGCTGCGAGTCGTTGCCGCCGATGATGTGGAAAATATGCGGTTTGTCGAAAGCGTAGAAGCCAGTCACGGCGACCAATCCAGGCAAAATTCCGTTGCCAAAGCCGTCGGATTCACCGCCGAATCTGTGCGAATGGATTCCCAAGCCAAATATGGAATTGTCGCATCAGGACAAGCGGCATTATATATGCGTTTACCCTCGCCTAAAACCCCAGACTACCGCGAGAATATCTGGGACCATGCCGCCGGGGCGATCGTTGTTGAAGAAGCCGGAGGGCGTGTCACCGATATGCATGGCAATTCTTTACCCTTTGGCATGGGTAAAAAAATGGTCAACAATCAAGGTATTGTTGTTAGCAATGGCACCATCCACGACACGGTTCTAAAAGCCTTACAAGACTCATAAGTAGCGGCAACCTCAGTTGCGACAACCGCAGGGGGTTTAAACCCCCTGCTAATAGCTAAAGTCGGTTAAAAACCGACTAAAAGCCTTATTTTTAATAGTTTTAG
>JAMXFF010000006.1:70187-90281 GCA_025370845.1 Laspinema palackyanum D2a
GGTTAAAAACCGACTAAAAGCCTTATTTTTAATAGTTTTAGCTTCTCAATGATAGCGGTTTAATCCATAGTTTCCAGTCGGATTTATCCGACTTTAGCTATTAGGCGGGGGTTTGAACCCCCGCCGGTTGTCCCGCCGGTTGTCGCAACTACCCCGCCGGTTGTCGCAACTACACCGCCGCCCCTTGTTTCATCGCAACCGCCCCGCGAATTCTTTCCAACACAAAGGATTTATCTAAATACGAGAGTAAATTCCCCGCTTTCGGACCACGAGATTTACCCATAAAGGCTAAATAAACCGCCGGAAAGGCATTCGCAGGTTTCATCTCCAACCCTTTACTCGTCGAGAAGATAATCGTTTGTAACGTTTCCCCATCCCAACTCTCTGCCGCTTCTAAATTCTTGGCTAACTCACCCAAATAAGTCACCTGTTCCTCAGTTAACTCTTGGACTTGTTCGGGAATTGCGTCAAAATAAAGCACCAGTTTCTCTTCTTCATCGGCATAATCATCTAGCCACTTTTGGGCGGACTCAATCCGCTGATGAAGCACTTCCCAATCCGCATCGGTTAACGGTTGTTCGCAGCGTTTTTGGATTTCTTCTTTGATATCCAAGTGAGGCACTTGTAGCAGAGAAATTAAGGTACTAAAATCAAAGGGTTGATAGGTTTTGACTTCATCGGTGAGTTGGGAATAAAACAGGGGTTGGAGTTCTTTGTCCTGTTTGGGGTCTTCTCCGCTTTCCGAGGTAACTCCTTGATATTTCTCGATTAAGGTATCGTAATCCCGGAACAATCGGGTTGTAGTTTCATAATTTGGGGCGAAATTAATCACGGATTTGGGTTGGGTTCGCAGCATCAAAAAGCGCAGCAGTTCCGGGGGTAACAATTCGGCGATTTCTTTCGCTGCCGAACCCACTCCTTTGGAGGAACTCATTTTTGTGCCATTGACTAAAATAAACTCGTAGGGAGAATGGAATGGGGGTTGTTTATGGAGAACTTTGCGACAAATCGCATTAGCAACATCGCGAGAACCGCCTTTTTGAGAATGGTCTTTTCCAGCGAGTTCGATGGTAACCCCTACGAGTTGCCATTTGGCAACCCATTCGACTTTCCAGGGGAGTTTCCCGTTGCCATCAAAGGGGGAAATCCAGCCGGAATGTCCGCATCCGTTGACATAGTTGGTGGCGTTGGGTTCGCAGGTATAAAAGACTTCTTTGCCGTTGTAGTCGGTGACAACAGTGGTGGCAATTTTTCCACAGTTTTCGCAGATAGTGTGGAAGGGATACCAGTTACTGGGGCGATCGGCTTTACTAACTTCTTTATAGGCTTCCCGAACTAGATGGGAATTTTGCAAGAAGGTATCGATGTAGGGGTTGAGTTGTCCAGTTCGATACAAGTCTCGCAGATAATAAATTTCCGGTTTAACCCCTAAGTAATCAAAGACTTCTAGGAATTCCCCCATGAAATATTTGGCGTAATCTGTCGCCTTGTCATCAGGAGAGGGGACGTTACACAAGGGGTAACCCAAATAGGGGGCAAATTTTTCGCGATCGAGGTAACTAGGAACCGTATCAAGGGCGTCATAATCATCAACGCCATACATAAATTTTACGGGCTTACCGGCGTGTTTCAAGGCGCGATAAATGACATCATGGATGATCACACCCCGCAAGGACCCCACATGAACTCGACCCGAAGGGGTTTTTGAATCATTAACGATTTGTTCGCCTTGTGCACTTTCCGCAATTTTGTCAGCCCAAAACATAGCTCAAATTACAATATGAAAACCTTTCTAGTCTAGCATGAATGCACTCTCGGAAAAGAAAATTTTTTGGGGGGTTTGGTTGTCGGGGTGAAATTTAGAGGCGATCGCCCAGTCAAATGCCTTCCCCTTCAGGATTCCTGGTACAAGGACCAGAAACCAGCTTTCTCTCCCTCGGAACCCTGGCAACTGCCCTAATTTTGTTCAAGAAACCCGGTTTCTGATCCCAACTTAGCGGGGACCTCGACTAAAACCTGCGACTGACATATTCCTGAGTCGCCTGCTGTTTAGGATGGTGAAAAATAACTTCGGTTTTATCGTATTCCGATAAGTAGCCGATTTTTTCCCCGGTTTCCGTGGTTTTAATATTAAAAAAAGCGGTTAAATCTGAGATGCGGGAGGCTTGCTGCATATTATGAGTCACCACAACAATGGTATAAGAATGCTTCAGTTCATACAGCAGTTCATCAATGCGGGCGGTGGAAATTGGATCGAGGGCCGAACAGGGTTCATCCATCAAAATAATATCCGGTTTGAGGGCTAAGGTTCGGGCAATGCACAAGCGTTGTTGTTGCCCTCCCGATAAGGTTAATGCACTGCGATACAGGTTATTTTTGACTTCATCCCATAAAAAGACTTGCCGCAGGGAATACTCGACACATTCATCGATATCCCCTTGATAGCCATTAATTCGCAATCCCAAGGCGATGTTGTCATAGATTGATTTGGGAAAGGGATTGGGTTTTTGAAACACCATTCCGACTTGCCTGCGGAGTTCTACGGGATTCAACTTGGAGACTTCGCGATCGCCCATGTAAATATTTCCCACTCTCCTAAAATTAGGGGAAAGTTCAGTGAGACGATTAAAACATCGGATCAGAGTCGTTTTACCGCAACCGGATGGGCCAATAATTGCCGTTATTTTATAGGCATAAATTTGGAGGTTGATATTTTCAAGGATTTGGCTTTTGTCAAAAAATACGGATAAATTTTGAATCGTCAAAATCGACGAGAGATTGGGATATAAATAGTCAGATGTAAAATTCATGGGCTTAACTAGAGTTGGGACACAGATGGGAAAGACAAGAGAGGGAAAAACGGGTTAAATTTTGCACTTTTCTCGAATCAAAACCCCGCAAATATTGAGAATTAATAAAATGCTGACTAAGACCAAAATAGCGGCAGCCGCATTGTTATGAAAAGCGGTTTGAGGCCGCAAAATCCAGTTAAAAATTTGAAAGGGTAAGGCGGTAAATCGGCTATAAATTCCTTCCCCGGACAAGGGGGGTGCAAAGGAAACAAAGGATAATGCGCCCACGGCAATTAAAGGGGCGGTTTCTCCGATCGCCCGAGTTAAGGCTAAAAGTGCGCCGGTTAAGGTAGCGGGAAACGCTGCCGGTAACACGATATGCCACAACACCTGAGCACGAGTCATACCCATAGCATAACCGGCTTGGTGTAAACCGTCCGGAATACTCCGTAAAGCAGACCGAGTGGTGACAATAAACATGGGTAAAATAATCACCGTCAGGGTGAGGGCGGCAGAGAGTAAACTCGGTCCTCCAGTCACCGGGGCTAGGAGGCGCACAAATAATTCTAGCCCTAATAACCCATAGAGAATTGAGGGGACAGCGGTTAGGTTGGCAATATTAATTTCTAAAAACCGATTCAAGACTGTATTGGCACAATATTCTTCCAAATAAATGGCAGTTCCTAGGCCAATGGGTAAGGCAAAGAAGGCGGTTAATCCTAATAGCCATAAACTGCCCATGAGTGCGGGATAAATTCCCGCTTCTTGAGGGTTGCGGGAGGGAAAACTGGTGAGGAATTGCCAAGTTAAAAGGGGCAAACCTCGGCGAGAGGCATCCAGGAGTAAAAGGGCAACGATGCCTAGGGTGATGGGAATGGCGATCGCGCTCAAAACACTAAAACATCGGTCCAAAACCTGACGACGGATGAAGGGGGTTTTAAACTCAGCAGTTGAAGGGGTTTGTCGGCCCCCAAATCTCGGATTACTCAGGGGCAATTCTTCATCATAGAGGGGGTAAAAATTAGACCCTTCCTCGGCGGGTACAGTCGGAACGATCGCCTCCGTCATGGCAGATTGATGGCGACGCACTAACCAATACCCAAAGCTATTCAATCCCAGGGTAATTAAAAATAACACCATCCCCACGGTAAAAATTGTTTGAAAGGCTAAGGAATTAAAAGCAACGGTTCCTAAACTAACCTGAATAATAAAAGCGGTCATTGTCGCCACTGGAACCAGAGGATTGAGGGTGAGTTGAGGATTTTGTCCGGCTGCGATCGCCGAAATCATCGTTTCTCCCAACGCCCGAGAAGCCGCCAACATAAATGAAGCAATAATCCCGGGAAAAGCCATCGGTAAAACAATTTGAGTCAGCACTTCTTCCTTAGTCAACCCCAAGGTATAACCCGCCTCTCTCAGGGAGTGGGGAACACTTTTAATGGCATCTTCACTCAAAGAAGAAATAATGGGTACGATCGCCACTCCGGTGACTAACCCTGCACTTAAAGCATTAAATCTCGCCAGTCCAGGAATCAACTCCTGCAAGAGGGGAGTTACCACCAAGAGAGCAAAATAGCCATAAACCACCGTCGGAATTCCCGATAATGCTTCCAACAGCGGTTTAACCGTTAACCGCAGGCGATCGCTGGCATATTCCGCTAAATAAATCGCGATTAACAATCCAATCGGGATCGCAAACAAACTGGCAATTCCCGTCACCATCAAGGTAGCACTGGCTAGGACTAAAATGCCGAAATTTTGACTGGGAAATAGTGGCGTCCACCGGGTATCGCTGAGAAAATTCCACAGGGGAACGGTTTGAAAAAATAAAACCGTTTCATAGAGAAAGACAGTGGCGATCACCACTGAAATTGAAATCGGAATCCCCGCAATCAGGGCCAAAGTTAGCTGTAAACCCCGTTCTACCCAGGTAAGTCGTCCTAGGTTTCGCTGCCAAGACTCTCCCTCCGGGAGTCGGGGTGGGAAGGGATGAAACTCCATAACATACCTGATTTATCGGATTAAGATGCGATCGCCCAATCGCTGAGGATATACCTGGGGTTTTACCCCCTATCCATTGCGGTTAATTCTAGCTAACTTTTCTTCAATTTTCCAGGTTCAGCGCATCATACAGGCTGATATTCCAGGTTGAACCCGACTTAAAAACTGACCCAACTTGACGCTTTTGATAACGGGTTCTAACGACCCTCATCACCGATTCCGGTAGGGGAACATACCCCACATCGGCAATTAAATATTGATAGTCTGGATTCAGATGAAATTCCACAAACGCTTTCACATCCGGGCGGTCCGCCTGGGATTTGTTAATGTAGATAAATTCCGGACGAGAAAAAGGTTTATAGCTACTATCAGCAATCGTTTCCGGACTCGGGGCAATACAACCGTCACCGGAATCAATTTCCACTACTTTTAATTTATTTTGATTTTCCTGATAGTAAGCATAGCCAAAAAACCCGAGAGCATCCGCATCTCCCGCTACACCTTGCACCAGGATATTATCATCTTCACTGGCCGTATAATCCCCGCGACTTTGTTGTTCTTGCCCCACCAAAGCAGCGGTAAAATAGTCGTGAGTCCCTGAATCCGTACCCGGACCAAACAACCGCAGCGGACGCTCAGGAAACGTCGAGCGAATTTGGTTCCATGTGACAATTTTTCCTTCAGCGGCGGGTTCCCAAATCCGCTTAAGTTCTTCTACCGTTAGACATTGAACAAAGCTATTGGCAGGATTCACAACCACAGAAATCCCATCAAAGGCAATGGGAATTTCCAGGTACTCAATGGCATTCTTTTCGCATAATTCTCGTTCGGTTGCATCAATCGCCCGAGAGGCATTAGAAATATCGGTCTCTCCCTGACAAAATTTCTTAAACCCGCCGCCGGAACCGGAGATCCCAATGGTAACTCTCACCCCCGGATTGGCTTTCATAAATTCTTCGGCCATTGCCTCGGAGATGGGAAAAACCGTGCTGGAACCATCCACGCTCAAATGGTTGATATCACCCCGTCCCCCTCGGTTATGGGCTGATGTTCCTGTCCCCCGACAAGCGCTAAGGGCAAGGGCAATCAGGAGGGTTAGGACTGCCGATTTCCTCAGAAATTTACCTGAGAATTGATGGCTCATAAGGTTTCTGTTTAAGGGGTAGGTTTTACAATAAAAATCTCGGTTTATGCTCTGGGTTATTTAATTTCATCAATCGGATTTATTGAATTTATCATTTTTTAATTAAAAATTACACAAATTTTCTTTAATTAGGGGTTGTTTTAGGAATTTGATACTTTCTAAAATCGTAATATAAATTGGTTTATTTTTACTATATTTTGAGTTAAAATTGAGAAAACATTCGGTAAAGAATAGGTAAAGAAGTTAGACCGATGGGAAAGGAGTATTGAGCTGGGAAACGAGACAGCAGTGCCCTCCCACTCTTTGAGACTTCCCATCAGGGGGTTGCAAAACATAAATCATCCAAACGTTTGTAGTCACCCCTTCCGGGGTGATCTGAGGAGGACGGGCGTGAAGGAGTCACGACGAACGGTTTGTAGTCACCCCTTCAGGGGTGATCTGAGGAGGACGGGCGTGAAGGAGTCAGGACGAACGGTCGATCGCACCTTCCCATCCCACCCTCTGAGACTTCCCATAAAAAAAGTGCAACATTCAGGGTTGCACCTAATTTTGACCTCACCCATTGGCGTAGGGAACCCGAGTGGGATTTAATCGCGCAGAACGTAACCGACCCCACGCACCGTCTGAATCAGGCGTTTTTCCCCCTGCGCTTCTAGCTTAAGACGGAGGTAACGAATATAGACCTCAATAATATTGGAATCCCCCATAAAATCGTAACCCCAGACGTTTTCCAGAATTTGCTCACGCTTGACTACTTGTCGGGGATGGGAAATTAGATATTCCAGTAAGTCAAACTCTTTTGCCGTCAGTTCAATGGTGCGATCGCCTCGGCGCACTTCCCGGGTGCGTCGGTTCAAGCTTAAGTCAGCAAAGGGTAACAAATCCGGGTCTACTTCAATCGGACTCCGCAGATGGGCCTTCACGCGGGAAATCAAGTCCTCGGAACTAAAGGGTTTCACCAGGTAATCATCGGCCCCTGCATCCAATCCTGCTGCGCGATCGCTCACTTCATCCCGCGCCGTCAAGACAATCACCGGGACCATATTGCCCAGAGTTCGCAAACGACGGCAGACTTCTAACCCTGAGAGTCCGGGCAGCAGGGCATCCAGGAGGACCAGATCCGGATTCAACTCGGGGATCGCTTTCAATCCGGCGACCCCATCCCGAAGCACCATCGCCTGATAGCCTTCATATTTGAGTTCTAGTTCGATAAATTGAGCGAGCTTGACTTCATCTTCAACCACAAGGATATTCGCCGTCATGGATTATCGCCTATTGGATTTTAGACTTTAAATTTTAGGGGGTTTTGAGGGTCTGTGTATCCTCAAGGCGATCGCCCCAGGGCATGACCCCTTCCCTATTCCTCAATCCAGAGTGAACAATCGAGACTATTATAGACCCTAGAACGGCCTGTGATCGGTTCACTGGAGTGGATAAACAGCTCGTCAGCAGAAAACCCGGATGAGCTAACCTGGAATCACACCCACCCAGGGTAAGATAAAAATCATGTCAATGTCACCAGATCATAGTCTCTAGGCCAGTCATTTGATTTAAAAATCAAGTCTAGCCCATAGCACCTGTCAAATCAAGTAGGGGTTAATTAAGGATGAGTCCAGTGGTTAAAGTGGTCCAACCCGTTGGCCTTTTAGATCGGACTAAGGTGGGTCAATTTGAGCGAGAAATTAGCAATTATCTGGCAGAAGGAGCTGAAATTGTACTCATTGATTTTCAAGATGTCAGTTTCATGGACAGTTCCGGTTTAGGAGCAATTGTTGCAGCGATTAAAACCGTTCAAGCTGCGGGAGGGAAGCTCTTTTTATGTTCCATCAATACCCAAGTCAAAATGCTATTAGAACTTGCGGGATTGGATAAAATCATGAAAGTCTTTCCCAACCGAGAGGAATTTGAAAAACACGTCCTTTCTAAACCGGATTAAGCTCAGCACCCCAGCCATCCGAGCAAGGCGATCGCCGCTCTCTTCTGTCCTAACATCACCGAGAGTCTCTAAGTTTTTTAGAAACCAGCGGATTCAATCAAAAGGGGACCGGAGGTGGCTCCCTTGCGGATGGGGATTGCCAGCCCTCAGCGGCTAAAAATCAAACTTCACCTGCAACAAAGAGACATCATCATGAAACGTATCTTCTTTAGAAACTTGGCGCACTAACCCTAACACTTGGTCCAGATTAAACGAATTACTTTGCCGACATTCCGCCAGTAAATCGATAAAGTTATCGAGACTCCACATCGACCCATCCGGTTCGTTAATTTCATAAATCCCATCGCTAAAAATATAAAGCGAACTCTCTGCCTCAATCTGGCAGGAAGCATTTTCATATTTAATATTGGGAAACATTCCAATCGGCACGGAGGTTTCCGTTCTCAGCTTTTGTACCTGAGCATCTTTGGAGAGCAAAATTGCCGGGGGATGTCCCGCACAGGAATAAACAAGCTGGCGCTGCACCTGATTATAGACCCCATACCAGATCGTAAAATACATATTCCGCTGACGTTCCATCTTAATCGCATGATTGAGGGCCGTCAGCACCTGATAGGGTTGATAGAAGTCAGTACCGGGGAGAAAACGAGCGCGCAATAAATTTAAAACTGAAACGGAAAGTAGGGCCGCGCGAGACCCATGTCCCGAGACATCCAGCAGATAGATGGCTAAATGATCATCATCGAGCCAATAATAATCAAAACAGTCTCCCCCTAACTGTTGAGAGGGAATAAACCGAGAATCGATAGGGACAGGTTCACTTAGGGGAAGGGGAAGGAGCGATCGCACATATTCTGCCGCCTCCGCCAGTTCCGCTTTCAGGGCCGCCTCCGCCCGTTTGCGTTCCGTAATATCAATCCCCACAAACACCGCTGCTTGGTCCTCTAACCACTTCTTAGCAATCACCAAATCGCTGCGGAAGGCCCCATTGACTTCGGAATCAATTTCAATGGAGGCTTCGCGAGATTGGGTGGCAAAGAAATCGCGGACAAATTGTCCAAAAACCGATTGCCGAAATCCAACTTCGCGCCCGATAAATTGAGCCAGGGGTAAGTTGTAAGTGGCGGCTAAATGGCGATTGACCCCTAAATAGTGAAAATCGGCGCTAATCAGAGAAACAGTACCGGGAACGGCATCCAAGACCGCTTGGAGTTGATCCCTAGCGAGTTGGACTGTGGCTTCAGCTTGCTTGTTGGGGGTGACATCTTGGACAAACCCTTCATAGCCAATGGTGCGACCTTTAATGTCGATTAAGGGTCGGATATTTTCAGAAATCCAGATTGTAGAGCCATCGAAGCGTTGGACTTCCACCTCATGAACGAGGTGACCCTGGGTTTCTAGTAGATGTAGGCACTCCTCCCATTCATGGGGTTGGAGGTAGAGTTGGCGGGGATGTTCTACCCGAGAGAGGAATTGGGTGGGGGACTCATAGCCATACATTTTGGCGAGGGCGGAGTTGATTTGGCAGTAATGGCCCTCTAGGGTGAGTTGAAAGAGTCCCAGGGCGGTGTTTTCAAAGAGTTGCTCGTATTTGAGGCGGGCTTGTTGTTCGGCGGTGACGTTGCGGAACAGGGCGATCGCATGGTCCGGTTGGTGGCGTTCTAATAAAGAGGAGAAGTTGGCTTCCACCCAGACGCGATCGCCGGTTTTGGTGAGTAAAATTAGACTGACTCCCGTGAGGGATTCCCCGAGGCGGAGTTTTTCTAGGATAGTCGAGGCGGGTTCAAATGAGGCGGGGTCGAGAATGTCCCACCAATACATAGAAGAGATGTCTTCCTGAGAATAGCCGAGGGTTTTGAGCCAAACTGGGTTGACATAAAGCAGCCGTTGGTCACTCAGACGCAGGGTTTGGATAGCGTCATGACTGTAGTTGAGAACATCGAGGAGGTGGGGTTGCTCCGGTGCAGGGGGTTGGACCCGGTGACGTTCTAGGGTGGCGATCGCCTGAGTTGCCAGGGTTTGCAGGGTTTGCTTTTGGGTCGCGCTCAGGTGTTGCGGTACGCGATCCATGATGCATAAGGTGCCGATGGGGTAACCCTCTGAAGCGATCAGGGGAACACCGGCATAAAAGCCGAGAGGGCCTCTGGGATCATCCAGGCTATTGTCCGAGAGTAATTTTCCAGGTGGGGTGAGGGGGTTGAGAACCACCAACCCTCTTTGTTTTAGGGGATAAGTAGACCAGGCGCAGGCGATGTCCAGTTCATCCAGGGTGGCCCCCACCTGGGATTTTACCGAACAGTGACCGGGGATGCCCAGGGTGATCACCGCGATCGGCATCTGAAAAATCTCGGGAATCAGGGCGGTGAGTTCTTGTAAAGCAGATTGAGTCCCGGCATCAAGGGTTTCATACCGGCTTAGGGCTTGGAGTCTTTCAGGTTCATCATCGGGTCCGGGTACAATCATGGGGGTAATGCGATCGGCGGCTAAAGTTCGTAGGAGGTTCCGAACGCCTGTCTTGAGTGAATAAAATAGCAGATGGGAGGGGGAAATGAGTTTGCTCATCAACGGAAATTTTTTCGCATGATCAGACAGTTGCGATTGTCTCCGATTCGGGTGTACAGCAGTTCATTGGTTAATTGATCCATGAAGATTAAGCCTCGGCCTCCTTCATCCAATGGATTGCCATTCGGGTTTTCATAGCGGGACTGGAGCTTAGCTTCTAAATCGAAGGGGGGGCCGTAATCCCAGATTTTGATCTCCACATAATTCGGAAAAACGGTGACTTCAATTTCGATCTCAGTTGTAGGCGGCAAGTCATGGTGAGCATGACGCACTGCATTGGTGAAACCTTCTGCTAAGGCCGTTTGATACTGCCACCAGTGATCGCGCGGAAGTAGGGAGTAGATTTCATCTTCTAACCATTGCAACACTTGTGCTAAGGCATAGAGATCAGTTTTAACTTGCAGCCGCGATCGCTTCAGCGGTCGCTCTTCTTTAGCCTGTCGTTTTCCTAGCTGGGAAGCGAGTCCCTTCCACCAGCTGCCGAAATTTTGTAACACCATCTTCTATATGATGAAGAATGTTTACGTCTGGGCTGGCTTCCATACCCAAGGGATGAAAGTGGGATCAAAGGTGTATCGGTTCTGGCGGCGGCCAGAATGATCGGTATGAAAGTAGAAGGCCCAGACGTCAAAAGATCCCTTCTCTCTTTATCCTACAGCTCCCTTTAACGACCTAGTAAGCACCACTATTTTTGTTAAATACGACCGCTATTGTTTTTAAAATCAGCTTTAAATCATAAAGCAGGCTCCATTTTTTTTGGTATTCCAGATCTAAGCGAATCACATCCTCAAAGGTGCGAATTTCCGATCGCCCATGCACTTGCCATTCTCCCGTCATCCCCGGTTTAACATCCAGACGTTGCCATTCAGGGACTTCATAGCGATCGACTTCATCCGGGAGGGGAGGTCTGGTTCCCACCAGACTCATCTCTCCTTTCAGGACGTTCCAAAACTGCGGCAACTCGTCTAAACTCGTTCGGCGCATAAACTGACCGATGCGGGTCACCCGGAAGTCTTTTTCATTTTTGAAGAGCGGGCCTTCGACTTGATTTTCGATTTGGGATTTGATTGCTTCTGCATTTTCGCACATCGAGCGGAATTTCCAAATCCGAAATCTTTTTCCCATCCAACCACACCGGATTTGACTAAAGAAAATCGGTCCAGGACTATCGGTCTTGATGGCGATCGCCAGGGGAATAAACGCAATTCCCGTAATTCCTAACCCCACCAATGCCCCTACAATATCAATGAATCGCTTCACCGAGGAACGCACCGAGGGATGGGTTGTGGGCAGTTCTGCATTCTTGTCCCCTTTCCAGTTAGCTTTTGAGGCGAGTTGCGCCGTTGTCCCCGTCATCGATCCCGAATTGCCCTCAAAGGTCAACGCTTGATCCAAGGCAGTTAGGGACAAAACTGACATCACTTGAGATTGTACATTTCGCAAAATTAAATCAATGGATGAGGTTTGGGTGGTTTTGAGCACTCGGACCAAAGCACCCACTCCACTACTGTCTATAAACGTCGTTTTACTAAAATCCAGAATAATATGTTCCGGCGGTGGAGTCGTTTCACAGAGTTCATGACAGGTTTGTTTAAAAAATACTGCCTCAATTACGCTTAAGCGAGGGGGTAGATGCACCACTGCTTGAGCGTTACTCAATGAAACTTGAAAATCTGCTTCAGGAGTTTGGCTAACCATAGAAAATATGACCCTTCGTTGCAATCAGCTCAATTTTTTATTTTTTGACAAGATGTTTTGGTTGGGGAAATCCCTAGGTGTTCCAGTTAGGGGCTAGATGCCCGAATTGGGAGATTCAGTTCCCATCCTTACTGTTTTTTGCCCTCGGGATTTAATCGGATTCTCTACGATAGTCTGAATCGCAGATTAATCTTTGTTTTTAAAGTAGCAACATCTGGGGGATGTTGGGTAGGCGATCGCCCCTAAATCAGTCTTTAGATATACCTCCACTGGTTTTTACCTCTAGCTATAGATGGGGAATTTTATTCATCCTCTCCATTCGCCAACAACGAAAACAACCACATAGGACGATTTTTCCCTGAGATTCAATCCGTTCCCTCTCGTTTCTTCTGTTCTCCTGATGGGGCTTCCCAAATCAGTGCGCCTCGGAGTTTAATCGAGGATTTGATAGGATCAATTTATACCTAACTCCTACCTGTGGATACCTCCCCTCCCTCCTCAAAAACTTTTTGTTGCTTGAAAAATCCATTAATTTTACCATTTTGGGGGATAAAATCCCGAAAAATTTTTACGAATTGGTGACGAAGTGAATACTCTACAGTTCCTATTAATAAATTAAACCGCCCGATTTGGGTGCTTAACTTTCGGCCAGCACCGCCCCTTGATCCACCTGAAATTCAAGGGAATGAGCCTGAGTTCTTTCTTTCAAAATCAGATCCTTGAACTCTGTCTCTGTTTTTAAATAGCATATATCCGCTGAAATATCAAGCCTACGAGGCCAGTACCGCACTCAATCCCAGGGACAAAAAACCGGGTGTCACCGCCCAGATTGCCTACTAATTGCTACAAATTTTCCCAAGCAACCCGGTTTGGATTGCCAATACGGTACCGGAGACCCTAGGGCCTCCGGTACCGTATTGGCAATCCAAAAATGAAAATTTCCAGATATAGCAACCCTCAATGAAGTTGAAAATGGATCCAACCCTGAAAGCTTTGTAGTGAAGGATTGCGATCCATCTTCCTCCTCATGACTTCCGCAGATTTTGAGAATTCACGCTAAATATAGAGGCGATTACCGAATCGCCTCTATATTTAGGGTTGGCTCTCCCGAAATTCGTAACTCCTGTCTATGTCGAATTCATTTAAACTCCCTATATCAAGATGTTTTAATTTGTGGATTGCCCTAAAACCCCTAAAAACTCCCAATAAAGCGAAATCAAACCGCCCATTTTCTCTAGGCATTTAATTTTGCGCGAGGGCTGAATCCAGAACCCTCGTATAGGCCGATTTATCCGGATTATTCCGATGCTGTTCCAAAATAGTTCCCGTAGCTGGATCAATAATCGTCAGCGTTCCAGTTTGGGCTTTAGTTTCCGCCAAAAATTGGCTTAATCCTAACTGTTCAGCTTTCGCTTCAGCCTCAGCAACCGTGGCATTATTTGTCATGTCTAAAACAACAAAATGCACCTTACCTTGATAGTCTTGCTCTAATTCAGCCAAAGTAGGCGCAATATTTTTACAGGCAGAACACCATTCGGCAAACACATCAACCAGCACAGGTTTTCCTTGCAATTCCGCAGCGAGAGGACCTCCTACCGAACGGGATTTAGAAGCACAAGGATTAGCTTTTCCTGCACAAGGATCGGCTTTTGCAGCACAGGGATTGGCTTTTCCTGCACAGGGATCGGTTGTAACTTCGATCGCCGTACTGCCCGTTGGGGGTGTTTTCGCTGCACAGGGGTTGGAACAACCCGCCGCCATTCCTAAGCTCAAAATTGACGCCAATGCCAAGGTTGATAAATATTGAATTTTCATTTCAGGTTGCCTCAATTAATTGGAATCCGTAAAAATCTCAAGCCTTAATGTCGCCTTTTTTAAATCAGACTGCCGCCAAACAACCGGGATAGTCAGAAACCCAAGCTTTTTCTGACCGAAATCGGGAGATGATTGACCGGGTTTTTGGGTTACTCTGCTTAAGTCAGGTTAAGATTAGCCCCATTCAATTCCAACCAGATGAGTGAGAGATGAGGAACACCTGAAGCCCAGTTAAAACCTGAAAAACGGGTTGAGACTCTCGGACGTATGCCCCCCATACCGACTCAGTTTCGCAGACTCTTCAGCAAAAATTAATCTAATCATTAGGAACGACTCATCTCAAGGGGAGCCCGTTCTAATACAGTAAACACAAACCGGATGGGTTTGAGATGAACCTCTAGTCCCCATCCGGGATTCAACATCAGGGGAATTTGCTATGCAGAAACAAAGCTGGTTAGTCACGAATGATCGACAGGGTAAGGCTTCTGAAATGTCCAGTCCCCCGGAAGGGTTAAACCGTCCCTATCGCCTGTATCGGTTTTTGACCGAACTCGAAGATATCTTAGAAAATATCACGGACGATCGCCTCCGACTGGCAGCGATTTCCCCCCTAGTTCGCAAATTGCTCAATCATGCCAGTTGGCTGGAAATCTTGCCGATTGCACCGGACCCCCAAACCGGCTGGGAGGTCTTAATGTTATATGATGAACCCTTATTTCCCCTCACCGTGCAGCTTGTCGCTTGGTCCCCGGGGATGAAATCCCCCATTCATAATCACGGGTGTTGGGGACTGGTGGCGTTGCTTAGGGGCACTGAGAAAAACACCTTTTGGGAGCGATCGCCCACCGTCGAGAGTCCCGATCGCATCCAACCCGTGGGCGATCGGCTACTCGTTCCCGGAGATATCCTCTGCCTCATGCCTGATGCCATTCATCACATTGAAGCCATCGGAAATTCCCCCACTATCAGTTTTAATTTGTATGGTGAAACCGACTACAGTCAACGCTTTGAATTTGACCCGATTCAAGCCCGGGCTAAAAACTTTTAAGCCTACAATTTCCTCTCTCACCCCCCAGTCTCTCATGAACCCCTCACGCCTCATTCGAGCGGCTATTAATGCAATCACAGGCCAGCAAATTTCCACCGCCTCCCTACAGTTTCGCCTCACCCTAGAATTAGTTGGCATCTCGATTTTAGGGTTAGGAAGTGTGGCATTTTGGGCCAGTTGGCACATGGAACAACACCTAATTGCCGCCAATAAGCAAACCTTGGCTTATATTGCTATGCACTTTCCAGACCAAGTGGCGTTTTATAGTGAAGAAACTTCAGTCCAAACCGGATTAGAACAAACGATCGCCAAAGTTTCCACCCCGGAATTATTCGTCTGGGTTAATAGTCCCGACGGTCAGGCGATCGCCCAGTCTCCTCAAATGAGAATTCCCCCTACGGAACTCTCCTATCTGGCTTCAATCGTAGAAATGCCCGCTAAACCTCAAGTGATTAATTTTGGCGATCGCTACTGGGTCTTATGTGGCAGCCCTCTGACCATTGGTGGAATGCCTGTCGGTCGGGTCTATTTCTCTCAAGATATCACCCAGGAGCATCGAAAATTAATCGAGGGTCGTAGCCAATTAATTCTCGTGAGTCTGTTTACAATTTTGATGTTAGCCCTCTCGATGCAAGGCCGAATTCGGTATGCCCTGCAACCGTTAGAGCAAATGAGCCGAGTAGCAAGTGCTGTTTCTGCCGATGATTTAAGCGGGGCCAAACTCCAACTTCAACAGGCTCCCGATGAGATTTTAGGATTAGCTCAATCCTTCAATGAAATGTTATTTCGTTTATCCAGTTCCTGGGAACAACAACGGCAATTTGTGGGGAATGTTTCCCACGAATTACGGACTCCCTTAACCGTGGTGATGGGGTATCTCCAAAGTTTGTTGCGCCGCAGTACCAATTTAAGTCCTTATCAACAACAGGCATTAGAAACTGCCAGTGCAGAAACCGAACGCACCATTCGGATGTTACAGGATTTACTGGATTTAGCGCGGGCAGATAGTGGGAATTTGCACTTTCGACTCAATCCGGTAATTTTGAATACCTTGGTGGCAGAGGTGGCGTTAATGAGTCAAAAAGTCAGCAATCGTAAAGTTACCCTGGTGACCACAGAGGATGAAGTCGTTGCCTGTGCCGATTGCGATCGCCTGCAACAGGTTTTGATTAATTTGGTGGATAATGCGATTAAGTATTCCGGTCCAGAACAGCCGGTGGATTTACGGTTAGAAAAGAATGAAGACTATACCATGATTCATGTCTGCGATCGCGGCATTGGCATTCCCCTCCAACACCAAAATCGAATCTTTGAACGGTTTTATCGAGTGGATGAATCCATGACCCGATCGCGAGATGGCACAGGGTTAGGGTTAGCGATCGCCAAAAGTCTCATCGAAGGCATGGAGGGACGGATTACCCTGCGATCGAAACCCGGAGAAGGTACTATTTTTACCATCGCCTTACCCATCTGGAAACCAAAGTTATGAGCGATCGCATTCTCCTCGTTGAAGATGACCCTAAACTCGCCCAGTTCATTGCCGACGAACTCACCCTGGAGGGATATCAGGTGACGGTTGCCGGGAATGGATTGGATGGACTCCGAATCGCCCGAGAGTCTCAACCGGACTTGTTAATTTTAGATTGGATGCTGCCCGGACTCTCGGGATTAGACCTCTGTTTACGTCTTCGCAACACCGGCATTCAAGTCCCGATCGTGATGTTGACGGCGAAAGATGAAATCAGCGATCGCGTCTTGGGGTTAAATTCTGGGGCCGATGATTATGTTACCAAACCCTTCAGTATCGAAGAATTACTCGCCCGAATTAAAGCGCGTCTGCGGCGCATTCATCCCCATGACCCGGATATTTTAGAATTTGAAGACCTCAGTTTAAATCGCCCCACCCGTGAAGTGTATCGCGGCAGTCATTTAATTGAACTCACCGCCAAAGAATTTGATTTGTTAGAGTTTCTGTTGCGCCATCCCCGCCAAGTTCTCACCCGAGACCAGATTTTAGAACAGGTTTGGGGATATGACTTTATGGGGGAGTCCAATATTATTGAAGTTTATATTCGCGCTTTACGGATCAAGCTAGAGGTTCACAATCCCAAGCGTCTAGTCCAGACTGTGCGCGGTGTGGGATATGTCTTGCGGGAGTATGCCTAGATCCTGGATGTAGTCCGGGGGTACAGTCGGGGTAGAAACTGGGTTTAGGCAATAAAATCTGGAGCAATTCGCCACAAATCTGGGGGAGAAACCCGGTTTTTTGTTCCTTTTATCTAATACTTTACCGGCATCGGAGGAGTTTGTCTTTCCGATCGCAACTCCCTCTACCTCATTTGAAATTTGGCTTTGAAACCCCTCATTTTAAAATTAGGTCGAGGGACTTTTTTGCTGTTGCTACATCCGGCAGGGGGCTGGGCTGTTGGGTGAATAATTTATAAAAATAGCCAGAATTGCGATCGCAAATGTAGCGCCTCCTGTTGAGATTCAGGGGCGATCGCAATAATTTGGCTGGGTCTGGAATTCCCCCTTTCCCCAGTGACCTGCCCCTCTAAACCCTAGATTTCGCGACAATCTTCCAATAAAAATACAGCCTTTTATCCCCCACTGGTTCAATAGGAATACTCCAAATGACGGAAGGAATTTCTAATAGGCTCAGAAACCTCTCCAAATGTATTCCTTAAGTTTTATCTCCGGTTAGAGATATTTATGCCCCCAGAGAGAAATTCAGATTTATACTCGACATTTTTCTCTAATTAAGTACAAAATAAAACATGAAAACCTTAGAGTGCATTCCTGACAAGCAGCATTAAAATTCAAATGCCCTCAAAGATAGAAATATTTTTTGTGACTTGAAATTTTCCAATATTTGCAAGGGTTGATGGACTGTTTTTGGAGGACTTAATGCGCTCAAAAAATCTACTGTCTTGAATAAAATTTAGATAAAAATATGACCCCAAATATTATTTTTGGCCCAGAATTCGGTGAAATTATTATAGGATCCGAGGAAGCCGATTACATTATCGCCAATCAAGGAAACGATACCGTGCGCGGTGTTCCAGCCGATGACCTGGTTGAGGCCGGTTCCGGTGAAGATTGGCTGTATGGAGACCAAGGCAATGACACCCTTTTAGGGAATGAAGACAACGACACCATATTTGGCGGTCTGGGTAGTCCGGTGCCAGTGGGGCCCTTACTCGACCAAGACTTAGTTTTTGGAAACACCGAAAATGACTATCTCCACGGCAATGAAGGAAACGATACGATTTACGGCGGAAAAAATGATGACCTGATCCACGGTGGCAAAGATGATGATTGGTTACATGGGGACCTGGCTAGCGATACAGTGTTTGGGGACCTAGGCAACGATACAATCTATGGCGGCCCTGCTGACCCGGTCCGGGTCCTGTTGGATAAGAATGACTTGCTCTTTGGGGTCAGTGGTCAGAACTTGATGCAAGGGAATGTGGGCGATGACACCATCTTCGGCGGCATCGGAATGGATGTGATTTATGGCGGTCAAGGTAACGATCTGGTCATTGGCAATGTCAGTTCTGACATCATCTTTGGTGACAAAGGCGATGACACCATCTACGGCGGCACCGGCAACCTAGACATCAGAGACCCCGAGAGTCACGATTTCATCGTAGGTGGGGATGGAAACGACTATCTCCACGGCAATGAAGGGAATGATACCCTCATCGGCGTCAGTGGTTCCAATATCATGCGCGGGGGTCAAGGGGAAGACCTGATTTATGGAGCGGACTGCAATGACCTGATTTATGGGGATAAAGGGTCAGATACCTTAGTTGGGGGAGGCGGTGCCGATATTTTTGCGATTGGAGTGACCACTGGCAGTCCAGTTTTGGAGGAAGCTGACCATATCCTGGATTTTGGGAATGGGTATAACCTGATTGGATTAGACCAAGGTCAAACCTTAGAGAATCTGAATATTTTCCAAGGGGAAGGAGAATATGCCGCCCATGCGATTATCCAAGATCGGACCACCGGGGAATATTTGGCGATCGTTCATAATACTGACGCCACGACTCTGACCCCGAATCGGTTCACAATGGAGGTGGTCCTTAACATTGGGTGCGATGGTGATGTTCCCCCGGTGGCAACCCTTGGTGATGGAGACTTGCGATCGGGAGAGGTGCCAGGGGAAGCGCCCGTGGAAGAGGAATCACTGCCCCAGGAAATCCAAGACCAAATCGAAACCGGCGCGCCTGGGATTATCTTTGGGCCTATACCCCAGAATCCGACCACCACAGAGGAACCCCCCACGATTGTCTTTGCGCCACAGCCTTCCGTAATACAACTGCCGGTGATTCCTTCTGCGGACCCGGACCCCACACCGGACCCGGAACCCACACCCGAACCCGAACCGGACTCCAATCAGTCGCCAACGGTGACGACTCCTATACCGGACCAAAATGCTACACCGGGAGAAGCATTTAGCTTTGCAATTCCCGAGGATACCTTTAACGATCCGGAAGGGGACCCGTTAACCTTTACGGCAACCTTGGCCGATGGTTCACCGTTACCGGATTGGCTGACCTTTGACCCAGAAGCAGGGGCCTTGAGTGGAACACCGGATGATGGAGATGTGGAGAACCTAGAAATTCGGATCACGGCGGATGATGGTCAGGGAAATCAGGTCCCAAATACTTTTGCACTGGTGGTTGATGAAGGCATCGCAGAAAACCGGACACCGGAGGTGACGACTCCTATACCGGACCAAAATGCTACACCGGGAGAAGCATTTAGCTTTGCAATTCCCGAGGATACCTTTAACGATCCTGAAGGGGACCCGTTAACCTTTACGGGCACCTTGGCCGATGGTTCACCGTTACCAGATTGGTTGACCTTTGACCCAGAAACCGGGGTCTTGAGTGGCACTCCGGATGAGCAAGATGTGGAGAACCTAGAAATTCGGATCACGGCGGATGATGGTCAGGGAAATCAGGTCCCAAATACCTTTGCACTGGTGGTTGATGAAGGCATCGTAGAAAACCGGGCACCGGAGGTAACGACTCCTATACCGGACCAAAATGCTACAGAGGGAGAAGCATTTAGCTTTGCAATTCCCGAG
>JAMXFF010000006.1:90381-187207 GCA_025370845.1 Laspinema palackyanum D2a
TCACCGTTACCGGATTGGTTGACCTTTGACCCAGAAACCGGGGTCTTGAGTGGCACACCGGATGAGCAAGATGTGGAGAACCTAGAAATTCGGATCACGGCGGATGATGGTCAAGGAAATCAGGTCCCGAATACCTTTGCACTGGTGGTTGATGAAGGCATTGAGGAGAACATTCGGCCAGAGGTCAATCTGAATCCGGAGCAACCCGGGGTGGATACGACAGTGACCTTTGATCCGGAAGCGGAGGGAGTGCCGATCGCCGAAAATGGTCGGGTGACTGACCCGGATCCAGAAAATAACACCCTCACCAGTGCCACTATTGAGATCGCTAACCCGATCGACGGGGATGCGGAAGAACTCATCGTCGATACAGAAGGGACAAATATTACCGCCACCGTTGAAAATGGCGTAGTAACCCTCACAGGGGACGATGAGGTGGAAAATTACGAACGAGTGCTACAACGGATCCGGTACAACAACACCGCCGAGAACCCGGACCTCACCCCTCGTAATATCCAAATCGTAGTCAGTGATGGGATTGATGAGAGTGCGCCAGCCGTGGCAACGGTGGAGTTTCCTCCTGCGGCTGCGTTGGAATTAACCAAAACCGTGAGCAATGCAGCGGCGACGATTGGAGAAGAACTCAGCTATACTCTCACCTTAACGAATCCAGGTGGGATAGCCGCCACAGGAATCACGGTGACTGAATCGTTACCCAACTGGCTGCGTGACATGACCTTCACGCCTACGGAAGGGAACAACTATGACCCCACTGCGAATGTTTGGACCATTCCTCGTTTAGAAGGGGGAGAAACCACGACCCTGACGATTTCGGGTATCCTCTCACGCTGGGGAACGATTCCCAATCGCGCCCGGGTCACAGGATTTGACCAAGGGGAACCCGACGGACAGGTAGCATTCGCCGAGGCCATTTCGCCCCTTCCTGCCCCAGATATTAGCTTAAGCAACATGACTTTAGGCTACGGGGGATTGGTCATCTACGGGGAGAACCCCGGTGACTTGAGCGGGAGAAATGTCTCTTCTGCTGGGGATGTCAACAGCGATGGCTTCAATGACATCTTAATTGGGACGCGCTTTGGCGATCGCCCTGACGGCACCGCAAGCGCTGGGCGAGCGTATTTGCTCTTCGGTGGTCCCGACATCGGTCCGCAAATAGACTTACGGGACCTGGACGGAAGCAACGGCTTTGCAATCTACGGTATTGATGCAGACGACGCGATCGGACGAGCAGTCAGCAATGCCGGGGATATCAACGGCGATGGCTTTGACGACATTATGGTGGCCTCGCGCTTTGCCGATGGGCCTAATGATACCAGGCCAGAGGCAGGAGAAAGTTATATCATCTTTGGCGGTAATCAGTTTGATGGCCCTATAGACCTCGCGACTCTGGACGGGACCAATGGCTTTACTATTTTTGGCCGCGAAGCAGGAGACCAAAGTGGCCGGGATGTCCATGCGGGTGATATTAATGGCGATGGTGTGGACGACCTGCTGATTGGCGCGTTCAGTGCCGATGGGCCTAATAATGAAAGGCAAAATGCGGGAGAAACTTATGTCATCTTTGGTGGATCTGAGACCTTTGACGCCGAGATGGACCTTGCCAACTTGGCGCTGGATGGGACGAATGGGTTTACGGTTTTCGGCGCTCAGGCGGGTGAACGCAGTGGCCGATCGCCCCGGAGTGCTGGAGATATCAACGGTGATGGTTACAATGACTTGTTGATTGGCGCTCCCCAAGCCGATGACGAGGAGGGTACAGAGGTTGGAGCAACCTATCTCGTCTACGGGGGTCCCACTTTTAATGCCACGGTTGACCTGGCGCAAATAGACGGCTCTAATGGGGTCCGCATCTCGGGTATCAATGCCGGGGATTTGAGCGGCAGAGCACTGAGCAACGCGGGAGATATCAATGGCGATGGCTTGGATGACATGATTATTGGCGCTCAAGGGGCCAATAATGAAGCTGGGGAAAGTTATGTGATTTTTGGCTCCACGAACTTACCGGCTACCCTTGACCTGGGCACTCTGGATGGAACCAATGGGTTTACTATCTCTGGTATCAATGCCGGGGACTTGAGCGGCCGATCGGTCTCTAATGCAGGAGATATCAACGGGGATGGCTATGATGACCTGATTATCAACGCTTCCCTAGCTCCGGGTTTGGACGGTGAAGAGGAAGCTGGACAAAGTTATGTTCTCTTTGGAGGAACTACCTTTAGTCCCTCTCTGAATTTGGACGAAATTGATGGCACCAACGGGTTTACCCTCTACGGGATTGAGGCTAACAATCGGACTGGGCGATCGGTCAGCGCTGGCGATGTTAATGGCGACGGGTTCGATGATGTACTCGTCGGTGCCCCCGAAGGTGATGGTCTCAACGGGTCCCGGGACGATGCTGGGGAAACTTATATCATGTATGGTGGCGATTTCACTGGTGCGGTCACCCAGCATGGTGGACTGGGTAACGATTCGTTGACTGGAACTGCTGCGGCAGATGTGATCATCGGTGCACAAGGGGACGATACCCTGATTGGTGCTGGGGGTCCTGACGTCATCTATGGCGGTTCTGGAAACCATCTGATCACGGTTGCTGATAGTGACTTCCGTCGCTTGGAGGGCGGCAGTGGAGAGGATACTCTGCGTCTGGATGGGGATAATTTTGCTTTCGATTTGACGACGATTGCCGATAATCGGATTCACGACATCGAGACGATTGATCTCAATGGTGGCAATAATAGCTTGAACCTGGATCAGATTCATGTTCTTCACCTTTCGGACCGGCGCAATCGTGTGATTGTCACAGGAGAAGAGACCAATGCTGTTACTGCATCGGGCAATTGGGTTTCTGGGGGTACTCAGGCGATCGACAACGATACCTACAATGTTTATACCTCGGGCAAAGCCCAGTTGTGGGTGGAGGGGGCGATCGCTCAAGATGGCATTACCTTGATCGGGTGATGATCGCTGCTTGAGTTTTAAGGGTCGGGGGGTTCCTGTAAAGACGGAACCCCCCCGATTTGTTGATGTTTAATGTTAAGTGACTCAAAAAAACAGACCTCCAGGCGATCGCGAATCAATCCGCAACCTTCCCTCCTGGTTCCGAGGGCGATCGCCCTTGATACTCGAAGTTGATTGGGGTTGAATAGACCGATTTTAACCGTTCTTACGGGGTGATTTGATTGGGGGTATCGGGATTAGCTGGGGGTTCCTCTCCCGTCGGGAAAGAAGCCACCAATAGTCCAAACAGGACCGCCCCAATCAGCAGTAAAAATCCACCAATTATTTGGGCTTGTCTGACCAGCTTTACCCCAGTAGGAGTTTCCGGAAAATTGGCCTCTTCGTGAGACATGGCTTCCTCTGCGACCTGGCGATCGCGTGGGGTTGGGTTTCTAGGTCGATTATTCATCAAACGTTGTCCCTCTATTTTATCTAAGAATTTACTCTCAGTTTCTCTAGTTGACCCCCCCCTGTCATCTATCCCCAGAGTAATTTTAAAAACCTAATTCGGTCATCTTGACTCTAATTTAATCCAATTAAAAATTTATCTCATGTTAATAATTTTGATAAAATTTTATTGAATTAATACAGAAAATTTCCACTTTATAGGGCAGCATCATTACAGTTTAATAGGATTTACGCATCTTCTTAAAGTCCACATTCAATTCAGGGGTGATTCCCGAATCGTCCGGACTATAGATTATTTATTTGTGTAAATAAATTAAAATCTTTGAGTCTTTATTTAATTCAATAAATTAAACTCAAAATGATAAATTTAATCCAATCTTGTGACAGAGGAAATTTTAGAGTTAGTTCTTAATTCGTGATAAAATTTTTCAAAACTTGCTCTAAACCTACTATTCATCTGCCACTTTTTCATCCAAAGCTTTGCGAGCAATTCGGGTGACGTAGAGTGTCACGGCAATAGTAGCGATTAATCCCAAGATACGAATACCCCATTGAATAGTTGGATTAGTCGGTTGATTTTCTGTGCCAATTCTAGCCAAATCCCCGGCTAAAGAACCAATATAAACATACATCACTGTTCCAGGAATCATGCCAATTGAACCCAAGGCATAGTCTTTTAAAGAAACCCCCGTAATTCCAAAGGCATAATTCAAGAGATTAAAGGGAAAAATTGGGGAAAGACGAGTCAGCAGGACGATTTTTAACCCTTCTCTGGCAACCGCTTTATCGATCACCGCAAATTTTTGATTGCCCTCAATTTTTTTGCTAATCCACCCTCTTGCCAGATAGCGCCCGACTAAAAAGGCTGCGATCGCCCCCAAAGTTGCCCCAATAAAAACATACACCGAACCCAGCAACACCCCAAACACCACCCCTGCACCTAACGTCAAAATCGACCCCGGTAGAAAGGCAACCGTTGCCGCAATATAAATGGCGATAAATGCAATACCGCCCACCACCCCCAAACCTTCAATCCAAGTTAAGGCATTCAGTAACAGTTGTTGCAGGTTGAATCCGTCTGACCCTCCCACACTTTCCGCCAAAGCAGGAGTGGTAACTAAAAAATAAATGACTGCACTTATACCCACCCAAGATATCCTCTTCATTCTTCTCTGTGATCATATCCGATTTGGGGGCATTTTCATTTTTTTAGCAGCATCCGCCGCCACTGTAATACCAACTAGACTCGGTAATCATCATCAGATTTGAGGGAAAATTTTTGGCTAAATTAGCCGCAGTTTTATCACAAACTGCCACGGGAATTCCCCGTTGCAGCAAATGTCCCGCCCCATCATCTAACATCGCCTCTTGTCCAGCATAAATGGCGGTTTTGCCGGTAAAAACGCAAGCGCCATCGACAGGAATTGGCACTTTGAAGGAGACAGAATCTAAACTTTCTAACAGGAGAGGTTCATCCAAATTGTAATTCTGAGTATCCAACAGGCGATAGGGACGACGGGCGCGAATTTCAATTTGACCAAACCCGACGCCAATCAAGTGCTGAATGTAATCTTCGTAAGAGAGTGCACCGGATAAGCAGAGGGCGCGTAACCGTTCATCCTGCTGGAGATGAGGGGGAATAGGACGGGTGGCGATCGGGTCACTCATAATCAATTTTCCCCCGGGTTTCAAGACGCGATAGGCTTCCGATAATGCCCGTTGCAAATCCTCGGGTTCAAAGATATTAAATAAACAGTTTTGTGCCACCACATCCACAGAAGCATCCGGCATTGGCAAGGCAAAGGCATCTCCGGCCAAAATTTGTACAAACTCCGGATTAAACCACCCATTCTCTTTCGCCGCACTCTGTAAATTTCGGGTCGCCGCTTCACGCATTTCTATTACCGGATCCACGGCAATCACTCCTCCCGGTTGACGACAGAAATAAGCAAATTGCAGGGCTTCAATGCCACCGCCAACCCCAATATAAAGGACTGTTGGTTCTCCAAATAACTCCGTGGGATGAACCGTTGAACCACAGCCGTAGTTCATTTGCTGCATGATTTCGGGAATTTTTAAACCCGGTAATTGCAGGGGTGGAGTGCTGACACAGCAGAGTCCCTCTTGAGGGGTTTCGGCAGCTTCGGCATAGAATTGGGCAGTTGTTTCTAAATAGCTCATAAATTAGGTGCAGGTGAATGAATCAAAAATCTCAGCAGTTAACTCCAGAATAGCTGATTAACGGAGATAAGTTAACTGAATTTGGTTAACAACTTCAGTAAGGATTTAGTGCGCGGGGTGAGTAAGGTGCGGCGATAGGCATCGGCGGCTTTTTTAATGGCTTCTGCCTGAGTGGGATAGGGATGAATCACGCCGGATAAAGCACTGAGTCCCTGTTTAGTGACGATCGCCAAGGTAATTTCACTAATCATTTCCCCAGCATGACGCGCCACAATCGTTGCCCCTAAAATCTGGTCAGAACCGCGTTTATGGAGAATTTTGACAAATCCTTCGGTTTCCCCATCTGCCAAAGCGCGATCGACGCTAGAAAACGGAATAGTAATCGTATTGGTTTCCATTCCCTTCTCTTGCGCCTCCCGCTCATACAAACCCACATGAGCAATCTCTGGATCAGTATAGGTCACCCAAGGCATGACTAAATTACTCAGTTTGCTTCGTCCTAATCCAAAGGGAGAAAACAAGGTATTTTTAATCACAATGCGCGCCGCCGCATCCGCTGCATGAGTAAATTTCCAGTTCATGCAAATGTCGCCCGCAGCATAAATGTGCGGATTGGTGGTTTGCAAATAGTCATCAACAACAACACCATGATGAGCATCATAGTTAACTCCAACGGCTTCTAAATTCAAGCCATCAACATTGGGAGTCCGTCCAGCCCCCACTAATATTTCATCCACAACAACCGTATTAATTTCATCATTTTGACGGTAATGGATGACTTTACCCGTATCGGTTATTTCTACTTTCAATAAAGTGCAATCCAGAACCAACTTTAGATTGTCCTGTAATAGTTGTTGTTGGACGATTTCTGCTGCATCTGCATCTTCGCGATCGAGGAGATGTCCATGCTTATGAAATAAAGTAACTTGACTGCCGAGGCGTTGAAATGCTTGGGCGAGTTCACACCCAATCGGACCTCCCCCAATCACCGCTAACCGTGGGGGACATTCGGTGAGGGAAAAGACAGTTTCATTGGTTAAATAGCCCGTTTCTGCTAATCCAGGAATGTCAGGACGAGTGGCGCGAGCACCCGTGGCAATCACGGCTTTTTTAAACCGGAGGAGGCTTGTTTTAACAGCGATCGCCCCACTATCCACAAATTCCGCCGGTCCTAAAAACACATCAACGCCCAAATTCCGAAACCGTTCCGCAGAATCATGAGGGCTAATTCCCGCCCGAATTCGCCGCATTCGCTGCATCACTGCCCCAAAATCAATCTCAATGGCATCTGGAGACTTAATGCCAAAGGGAGTCGCCTCTCGCATCTGCGCCACCACCCGGGATGAGCGAATCAGACATTTGGAAGGGACACAACCGACATTCAGGCAATCTCCCCCCATCAAGTTTTTTTCAATCAGGGCAACTTTTAATCCTAATCCTAACCCCGCCGCACCTGCCGCCACCACCAGTCCAGCCGTTCCCGCGCCAATCACCACTAAATCGTAACTGGCGGCAGGGGAAGGATTCACCCAATCGATGGGATGAACATGAGACATGAGGGATTGATTGTACTCATCCAACGGTTGGAGAGCCGGTTCTTGTTGAATTGAATGGGTCATGGTTATTGGGATTTCTAAATGAGTAAGAGTTCCATGATGTACGATTCTTTCTCGGTTTGGCAAATAACAACACTAGATTTAACCGCCCCAGCTTCGGACCAAAAACTGGGGTTTCGGTTGAAATATCTACATCCTGTCAATTACTCTAGCCACAAGAACGGATCGCTAAATGAGGGAGAGATTAAATTTTCCTAAAACTACCCTAAAATTATCTAAAATTATCTAAAAAATCACTCTCTGTCATGCTTACACGCTTTTGGGACCCGATTGCAGATTGGCAAATCATACCCAATCCGGTTGTCTCAAGTCCGTTTTGTCTCTGACCCTGCGTTGGCAGGCTTTGCCTGTATAGACCCACCCTTGAGGGTGCGGGTTTTTGCTTGGGCGATATCAGCCATTAAAGTTGAAGGTTTTCAAACCATGAGGAAATGCTTGAAAAAAATCGGAGGCATCTTATTTAATCCCCGATTTGCACCAACGGCGCTAAAAGTTGCTTTGTTTGTTGGGACAGTTCTCTTCGTGATTAATCACGGTAAGGCTTTTTTAAATGGACAAATGAATCAAGACCGTTGGATTTCTGCGGGATTATCCTACTGTGTCCCTTATCTGGTCAATATTCACGGTCAATTTGTCAGTAATGCTCGAAAAAGGCCCTAAGTAAAAAGCCAAAACCCGGAGAAGGTGCAACCTTTATCTAATATCCATCTGGGATTCATCTCCCACTCATGTTCAGGGAATTTAATCAAAATAACAGCAAACGAGAGACCCTTGAAAGTCCACTCTGCTGATTGTTGGTCCTAGATTCCCTGTATTTGTGAGGTTAAATCGATGCGTAAATCGTTACTCTGGCTGAGTTTGTCCCTGGGTAGTTTAATGTTCACCGTTTCCCTGGTTGCAGCAAACCCTCTGAACAGTTCTGCCTCTACCCATCCGGCGATCGCCCAAGCAAACCCCTGTGCAGGGAAGAAAGAGAATGTCGGAGGCCCCTTAGCCCCTTGCCTCCAAGGAAAGCCGGTTGTTGTCGATATTTACGCCAGTTGGTGTCCTGCCTGTCAAAATATTGCCCCGACTCTTGAACAACTGCGATCGCAGTATGGGGATGACATTCATTTTATCGTTCTGGATGTCAGCGATCGCACCAAAACCCGTCAATCTGAAACCCTCGCTACAGAACTCGGATTAAGCGATTTCTTTGCCGCTAATCGATCGCAAACGGGCATGGTTGCCATCATCGATCCAGCAACCGGCAATATTCTGGCACAGCATCGGAATAATGCCAACCTAGGCGATTATACCTCGGTCATTGATTCAGCAATTTCTCAACGATAATTCAAAACTGAGAGCATCACTTATCTAGGCGATCGACTTTTTCTATCTCCATTCAAAGTTGAACATTCGATCGCCTCAACTCCCCCCTAGTTGTTCTAAACCCCACCCTCAAAAAACAGCAACTTTCTTTTTTACAACTCCCCGCCACTTTATGGGTAAACCCCGGATATTGTTATGGCCCAACTCCCTCAGTCATCCACAGAACATCGACCACCTCGACTGTCTAAAACCGCCAAACAATGGCTGCTTTACGGAGGATTAGGATTACTCTCCCTGATTTTAGTCATCACCCTCGGCCCGGTCCTCAGTCATCCCATTGAGCAAGTCATTTCCGGGATTGAAAACCGTTATCAACAGTGGTTTAGCCAGCAAGATACTGCCAATCCCTTAATTTTATTACCCCTAGCATTTTTAGGGGGTGGAATTGCCAGTGTTTCCCCCTGCATTTTAGCCCTGTTGCCCGTCAACCTCAGCTATATCGGCACCTTAAAAATCACCTCTCGTTGGGATGCGTTTAAAAAATCAGGCTTATTTGTCCTCGGTGCCGTTACCATTTTAAGTCTGTTTGGCTTGGTTTCATCCTTCGCAGGTGCCTTTATGGTCGATTACCGAGGCTATATCAATATCACCGTTGGACTGATTATGGCCGTGATGGGATTGTGGTTAATTGGAGTCGTGAAAATACCTCTCCCACAAATGGATATCAATCTCCCCGTCGCTGGACCTTATCGAGTCGGTTTAACCTTTGCTTTGGTGAGTTCCCCCTGCGCGAGTCCAGTGCTCTTTGCAGTCCTCGCAGCGGCAGCAGCAACCGGGTCTCAACTGTTAGGTACGCTGACGATGGTGAGCTATGCTTTGGGCTATACGCTGTTAATTTTTCTCTCCAGTTTGTTTACGGGTCTCGCCAAACAAAGCAAGCAGTTATTGCAGCATTCTGAGGGAGTCATTCGCTTTGGCAGTGTAGCCCTAATTTTGACTGGAACCTACTACCTATTTACTGGAACTCAATGGTTCTTTGGCGGTTAGGTAAATCAGGGGTAAGAATAAACTGATAGTCGGCTTGAAGCAGTCTATGAAACAGGCATTAATTCTTAATCTGCTTCAATTAATCCGATTTTTGGTTAGAAAGTTTACAGCGAGTGGCTGACCGGAGAGTCATTTTGTGACCACTCGACAGTTAGAAAATTGTCCCAGTTTTTCTGAAAAATAGGAGATTCAAAAATGTTAGATTTTACCCCAAATCGTTTGGATACAACAGCTCAAGGACGAGAAGCTATAATCCAGTTACAGCAAGATTCTGAAACTTTAATTCTCGTTAAGTTTATCGGCCCCCACTGCTCGGCTTGCAAAACCCTTTCACCCGTATTAGAGCAGTTAGTGACTGATTATTCCGAAAAGACTCATTTGGTCACGGTTGATATGACCGAAGATCCGGAACTGGCAATGGAATGGGGGGTGCGGAGTGTGCCTACTGTTATTGTTTTAAAAGGGTCATCGGTTTTGGAAAAAATTGTGGGATTGCAACCTAAAAAAGTCTATGTAGAGGCTATTCAAAAAGGGATTGAATAGCGCTGATCCACGTTCATTTTTAGTTTGGTAGAAATTTGGAGTTTTTTTGTGAGTTTATCCCAAGATTTAGCCAACCTCAATATCGAACTCCAATCCATGCTTCCAGAAGAGGCTAAAATGGTGTTCAAAGAAGCTGGAATGGATTTATTGAACTCGGGGATTATGGAGCATACTCTGAAGGAAGGGGACGCGATTCCCAAGTTTGCTTTACCCAATGCGATCGGTCAAGTGGTTGATATTCAAGACTTGCTAAAATCCGGTCCAGTCGTCATTTCCTTTTATCGAGGGGGATGGTGTCCCTATTGCAGTTTAGAACTTCAGGCACTCCAAAAAGCGCTTCCTGAAATTCAGGCAAACGGAGCTACTTTGGTGGCAATTTCACCAGAAACACCGGATAATTCCCTATCAACCCGGGAAAAAAATAACTTGGGTTTTGAAGTGTTGAGTGATCAGGGAAATAAACTGGCGCGTGATTTTGGGTTGGTGTTTACGGTCCCGGAAAAGGTCCGCCCAATTTATCAGAGTTTGGGGATTGATCTTCCAGCAGCCAATGGGGCTGAAACATTTGAGTTGCCAATACCGGCTACTTATATTGTGAATTCCGACGGGGCGATCGCCTACTCTTTTGTCAGTCCTGATTATACCCAGCGACAAGACCCAGCAGAACTGATTACCATCCTTAAAAACTTGGATACAACCTCAAAACAATCACGACGGTTTAACACTTACAGAACTTCCGCTTAACTTAACCTTTCCCAGTCAAAAATTCAGTCAATCTGCTCAAGGTTTCTCCGTTCACTCAGGGCGTGAAACCTATCAAAATCGGGGGAATTTAACCCCCTTTTTAGTTTGTAAAAACCCCCGCAGGGCTATTCCCCAGAGGGCGGAATTCTGAACCGAGGGGAAGATTGCTCATCAGCAAACGAAGGCGAACAGTGTTGTTTTGCTCAAACCCCAACCCTTGCAGATGATAGCGTCTTGAGAAGCACCCGCTACAATGGAGCATGGCTAACCAGCCTTTTTCCAAGGATGCGCCAGCGATTTTCTGGCTCAAATCCCTCGATCCACAGATTGAGGCATGGGGGGTACGGCTTGAGGCGATCGGCCTTAAAAAGTGGTTGTTCCCTCTCCCTTTTTTTGCTTTCCCACCCCCCAATTAAGCCGCAGGATGGTTTAATTTATAATCCCAGACCCATTCACCTAAACAACAATCCCAATCAGGAGCGATTCATGGTTCAAACGGTCATTACTCCATTCTCTCATAAAATCGGTTCCCCGTTAACCAAAAATGAAATTACCGTTTTACAAATTAATTTAGGAAAGCGCTGTAACCAGGCTTGCATTCACTGTCATGTAGAAGCCGGACCGAATCGCACCGAAGAACTATCCGCAGAAGTCTGTAACCAACTGATTGAATTAATTCATCGCTTTGATTCCATTCAAACCGTGGACCTCACCGGCGGCGCACCGGAAATGAACTATGGATTTAAACCCTTAGTCGAGGCATCCCGCGCTGCTGGTAAACAGGTCATTGTTCGTTCCAACTTAACAATCTTTTTTGAGCCCGGTTTTGCCGAATTACCCGCCTATTTCGCAGAAAATAAATTACAAGTCGTGGCCTCTCTCCCTTGTTATTTATCCAGTAATGTTGACAAAATGCGAGGCAATGGCGTCTATGACCGCTCCATTCAGGGAATAAAGTTACTCAATGATGTAGGCTATGCCTCGGATCCTCAGTTAATTTTAAACTTAGTCTATAATCCATCCCTCCCCACCTCTCGCAACCAATTTTATTTACCCCCACCCCAAGAGAAATTAGAAGCGGATTATAAAACTTACTTGGATGAACATTACGGCATTAAGTTTAACCAGTTGTTAACGCTGACCAATTTACCCATAGGCCGCACCAAGTTATATCTCCAACGCCAACAACTCCATCAACCTTACTTACAGTTCCTAGAGGATAACTTCAATCCCGAAACAGTTCCCCACCTGATGTGTCGCAATGAACTGTCTATCGACTATTTAGGCAATATTTATGACTGCGATTTTAATCAAATGGAAGGCATCCCGGCCAAAACTGCCGATGGCGAAACGCTCACCGTAGCAAAACTGTTATCCGCAGGCAGTTTAGATGTAATCACCAAGGTCCAAACTGCTGCCTTTTGTTACGGATGCACCGCTGGATGTGGCTCAAGTTGTGGCGGCGCTTTGGTAGACTGACCCGCCGAGTTGGCAAGGTATAGGGGTGTTATCCCGTAGTTGCCGGATAACACCCATAATAACGGAATTAGACTGCAAGTGCTTGACCACAGACGACTGAGGGGAGTTATAATGCAATTGCAGTCTAATCAATAGTAAGCCTGCTTCCTTTTTCGGTTGTGGCAGGGCATAGGAAAATATGGAAATAAAACGTCCTCCTCGGCTAGTTGCTTTTGATACAGAGGTCTTTGACACCAATAACTTTAATTATAAGTCAACCAGTTTTCAAACTTTAGTTAAATTCGTTAAAGAAAAAAAAATAAAACTTCTTTTAACTTCTATCACTCTTCAGGAAATAAGAGCACATATTACTGAGGGGGCTGACCTCGCATCCAAAGCAGTTAATCAAGCAGTCAATGATTTAAAGAAGAAGCGCAAGAAACCCTCAGAGAATGAGAAAAGGATCAAAATTTCTAAAAATTCAGACTTACTATATGAATTTGAGAAAAAATTCGCAGATATGGCCCCTACATTTGAGCAAATTAATCCAGAGCTTAAAGACCAACTTGATTCTTTTTTGCAAGCCACTGAATTTGAAAGAATTGAAGTCGATCAGGTTTCAGTAGTTGAGATTTTTGAAAAATATTTTTCGGGGACTCCACCATTTGGTGAAAGCAATAAAAAACATGAGTTTCCAGATGCTTTTGCTCTCTTCGCTCTTGATAAGGAGGCAAAAAACAGAAAAAAAACAATTTATGTCGTTAGTGGAGATTCTGATTGGGAGAAATTTTGTTCTTTAAGCGAAAATCTGCATTGTATAGGAAAGCTTGATGAATTATTAGAAACTATAAGCCGAGAAAATGATTCAGATAAGGTTGATGTTTGGTACGAACTATATAGACAGAAAGAATATCAAATAGAAAGGTACATAGAGGATAACTTTTCAAATTTAGATTTTTCAATTGATATATCTGGAAGCGGTGAAATCGAATCGGGCAGTGAAACAATTAAGATTGATGTCAATTCAGTAGATATTACTGATTCTTCTTTAGTTTACATTAATGATTCAAATGTAGATCAACCTTCAGTAGTGTTTAAGCTAGAAGCAAAAGTGAATTATGATGCAAATATCAGCTTTGAAAGCTTAAAAGATGCGATTTATTACGGCAAATATTACTTTGATGAAACAACAACCATAAATAAACTCTGTACTCAGTCCATTAATTTTGATGTGGAAGTGACGCTCACCCTATATAGAGATAAAGACTACTCCTTGGATGATGCAGATATAAAAAATATTACTATTGATCCAAACAATACTTTAGGCGAAATAATTGTTAATACAGGTCTTAAAGATTATTATTACTAACTCAAGGAGTTGTAGCCCCAATTTTTTGTAAAATTAACAAATGACTCACGAGATATAAGATTGAACACATTAGAAGTCAATGCTTGCCAATAATGGGTTAATTGTGGCTCTTCAGTCAATTAATGATTTAGAGATTAGCCTTCCCTATTAGGTTGTATTCGCTAGAGGTATCTCATTTAGAGTCCGTTGGGAAATACTCTAACACTTCGTGGGTGCGGAGGGTATATCGGTTCTCGTTGAGGGAAGGTGACCGATCGCTCCAAAAACTCCCCACCCTCAAAACCACCCCCCAACCCGGGTTTTTGACTTCAATCTGGGCGGATCTCCGAGAGGAATGTTAAGAAATCCGGTTTTTGAGCCGGAATTCCTGATGGTCAAAAGCTGAGTTTCGGTAACCTCCATTACCCTGGCAAGGTTTGCGAAAATTTCTGTGATTCATCAGCCTATCCCAATCAGGATAGACCTATTTTTTATCCCGTTTCGTATCTATTTTTACCATTAACCCTCAAAAATGGAGATTTTTTTTGAAAATAAATTTAGATAAAAGCCATAAAAGATTTCCGCTATTTTTTAGTAAAAAAATATACGGATATTGATGGAAATGTCGGCAAATATAGGTATGAAATTCACCCATTCAAGCAGGCCAAAATTGTAGCAAGTCTGCCATTTGGAGGATTTCATCCCGACCCAAAAAGATTAAGAATTAAAAAGAGGACTGGCTACGATCGCCTTTAATCCCCACGGATCATTGATCCGCGCCACCCCCTGTTTAACCCGGTATCAATCAGCGAGATCGGCAGAAAATGACCTAAGAAATTAGCGGAGGAACCGAATCATGTACGAGCGAACCCTTGCCAACCTTCCCAGTAGACGACGACAGAACTCTCATGGCTTCAAAGCGGCCCTAGAACGCCCCAATCCAGGATGGATCACTCGGGAGGGACAGGAATCCACCGATCGCCAGCGTACACTCACAGAGGCGATCGCCCTCTATCACTCCACCGATCGCCCCACCACTCGGTTTTTAGCCACCGTTTTGCAGGAAATGGAGCAGGTCCAGGGCAACCCTACCGCCCTCTACCCCACCTTGGCAAGGCATGACGAACTCCTCACCGATCGCTTTGCTGAACGTCTCTCTCGAACAGTCATTGGCATTTTACCGACCCTCAGTCAGAAACGAACCCTTGAGTTAGCAACAGTTCTCGTCAATCTAGGCGGCCAAATTTGGAACTATTCAGAAGGGAAAAAAGCCGACTTTATCGAAATTGCGATCGCCTGTGGTGAAACGGCCCTCCCCATGTTGCCTTGCAGTCGCCTCCAATCCCAACGGTGGGGAGCCACCCACGATAATCTCGCTTTAGCCTATAGTGAGCGCTTACAGGGTGATCGCATCGATAATCTCGCCCGGTCCTTCTCTCATTATCAACAGGCTGCTAAAGTCTTTATCCGTCACCCCTTTCCGCAACAGTGGCGACCCCTGCTTTCCCGACCCTAACAACTGAGGCGATCGCCCACAAAAAAAGCGAGAACCCAATTCTCGCTTTTTATTTCAGACATAGCCAATAATTGGCCATCCTCTACATCTCAAAACGGTTAATTTGTCAACTACACTGGCATGGTCGTCGAAGCAGCCAATTCCTCTAACCGTTCCTGCTGATCCTGACTGATGCAAGACTGAATCACTTCCTCGATATCCCCTTCCAGGGTACTCATCAAGGTAAAATTCTGACCCAAGCGGTGATCCGTCACCCGGTTATCCTTGTAATTGTACGTGCGAATCTTTTCCGATCGCGCACCTGTTCCCACCTGCGATCGGCGCATCGAAGTCACCGCTTCCTGTTGTTCCGCCAACTTCAAATCGTACAACTTCGCCCGCAGAATCTGCATCGCGCGTTCCCGGTTTTGAAGCTGCGATCTCTCCTCCGTACAGAAAATCCGGATTCCCGTCGGCTTGTGGAACAAATCCACCGCCGTCTCCACCTTGTTAACGTTTTGACCCCCAGCGCCACCCGATCGCGCCGTCGTCAGTTCAATCTCCTTCGGGTCGATATGGATCTCCACCTCATCCACCTCGGGCATCACCGCAACCGTTGCAGTAGAAGTATGAACTCGACCCCCAGCTTCCGTGAGGGGGACCCGTTGCACCCGATGCACTCCCGCTTCAAACTTGAGCTTGCTATAAACTCGCTCTCCTTGAATTTCCAGGATCGCCTCTTTAAATCCACCCATATCCGCCGTGGACTCGCTCAACATCTTCACGCGCCAGCCTTGAGTTTCAGCATAGCGCGAGTACATCCGCACCAAATCCCCCGCCCAGATACTGGCTTCATCTCCCCCAGTTCCAGCCCGAATTTCTAGCATGATGTTCTTATCATCATTCGGGTCCCGAGGCAGCAGCAAGACCTTCAGCCGGTTTTCAAGCTGTGTTAACTGCTCATCCAGTTCCGCTACTTCCAAGGCTGCCATCTGTTGCAATTCAGGGTCGCTACTCGCTTCCTTGAGGACCTGCCTTGCGCCGATTAACTCCGCTTCCGTATTTTTCCAATTTTCATAAGTATTCACCACTTCCTCCAACGAGGAACGGGCTCTCGCCACTTTTTGAAACTCGTTCGGGTCTCTGGCGATATCCGGGTCCGCCATCCGTCGAGTCAATTCGTGAAAAGTTTGTTCAACAGATTTTAATTTATCGAGTAGATAAGTTTCGGCCATAGAGCAGTCCTCAGTCGAGAGAGTAGGGGAGGGGTGGATCTCTAGCGGTTAGCTGGTTAAACCATAGCAAATCAGCAAAACATCAATTTGCTACTCCTCACAGCTAACAGCTAAAATACCCGGGCTACTTCTTAGTATTTTGACCGCCATCTCCACTGGTCGAGGTCATCCCGTACTTCCGACGGAAGCGCTCAATCCGTCCTTCAGTATCGATCACCTTTTGGGTGCCGGTATAGTAAGGATGATTTCCGGACCAAACATCTACATGAATTTCCGGCTTTGTCGAACCCACCGTCATCACAACTTCACCGTTGCAAATGACTTTAGCTTCTGGATACCATTCGGGATGAATTCCTGGTTTTGGCATGGTTTTGTTCTCCTTGAACCCGTCGCTTGTTCTGTTTTATTTTAGCTTTCTGTGTCATTTGTCATTTGTCATTTGTCATTTGTCATTTGTCCTTTGTCCTTTGTCATTTGTCCTTTGGGAAAGACCCACAGGCAATGACCCTTGACCAACAACCAATGACCAACAACCAATGACCAATGACCAACTCCTTAACGTTTGGAGTATTGAGGGGCCTTCCGAGCTTTGCGGAGACCGTACTTTTTCCGTTCTTTGGCACGAGGGTCCCGGGTGAGAAAGCCTTCCACTTTGAGGGGATGGCGATTCTCAGGGTCCAGTTCGCACAGGGCCCGGGCCACGCCTAAGCGAATGGATTCAGCTTGTCCGGTTAACCCACCGCCCCGGACATTCACCAGGACATCATATTCATTTTCCAGACCGAGGGTTTCCAGGGGAGCCTTCGTGGCACTCAGATACCCGGCGTTGTACTGGAGATAGATTTCTGCTGTTTTGCCATTGATGGTTACGGTGCCGTTACCTGGAACCAGGCGCACCCGGGCGACGGAAGATTTCCGACGGCCCGTTCCCCAATACATAACGCGGCCACTTTGTTGGATTCCTTGCATTAAGAGTTACCTCCTGGAATAGTGTTGATGGTCAAAGTTTCAGGTTTTTGAGCGGCGTGAGGATGCTCACTTCCGGCATAGACATTCAACTTGGTGAACAACTGACGTCCCAAGCTATTTTTGGGGAGCATTCCCTTGACTGCTTGCTCGATGATTCTCTCGGGCAAGCGGTTTTGTAGTTTGGCGAAGGTTTCGGTTTTCATGCCGCCCGGTCTACCGGAATGACGCCGGTAGAGTTTTTGGGTGCGTTTTTTGCCGGTGACTTCAATTTTTTCAGCGTTGACCACGATCACGAAATCACCTGTATCCATGTGAGGGGTATAGGTGGGTTTATTTTTACCGCGCAGGATGCGGGCGATTTCCACAGCCAACCGACCCAGACGCTGGTTGGCGGCATCAATGACATACCACTTTTGCTCGATGGAGCCTTGTGGTGGAAGGTAGGTTTTGTTCATGGTTAGTTTGTAGGTATCAGTTATCAATGAGCTGGGCTAATGGGTTGCAAAGGAGGCGACTGCCTCAAGGATGCCCCTTGCTTCGCCGGACCTTGGACTGAATATTGAATGAAAGCTCTATGGCAGCTTCATAACGGAGGGACTCAGGACAAACCCTGGCATCGTATCCCACCAAATGTCAGGGGGAAAGGGAGACTCAGGATAAGCCACTCGCAATAAGCATAGACCCTGGGCGGGGGAAGCATATTTAACTTCGGAGCGACGCTCATTCACCCACAGGTCTTTAAAGGATGAAGGGTCTCGCTCCGAGGTCCCGACTTCAACCAGCAAGCCAACCAGTAACCGCATCATCCCATAGAGGAACCCATTGGCTTGCACTTCGATCTGAACGAATGGACCCTGGCGATCGCATTTGGCTTCCTGTACCTCTACCCAGGAATGCTGGCGCTGCGACCCAGCCCGGTGAAAGGCTGCCAAATGATGATGACCCACCAAAGGGTTCAGGGCTTCTTGAATCAAGGATTCATCCAGGGGTGCATAATAATAATGCCAAGAAAACGGGCGCACGAACAAGTTCGGTTGCTTGTCGGTATAGAGGATATATCGATAACGACGGGAAACCGCCGAAAATCGAGCGTGCCACTGGGAGTCTACCTCCGCCGATGCCCGGATCAAAATATCGTTGGGGAGACGGCTATTGAGAACCCCCGCCCATCTCTCCGGTGGAATCGGACTGCTGGCTTCAAAATGAGCCACTTGAGCGGCTGCATGAACCCCTGTATCCGTTCTTCCGGCAGCAATCACGCGAGTGGGTTGCTTGAGGACCCCGGCCAGTACGGTTTCGATTTCCTCCTGTACCGTCCTTTGGTTTGGTTGCCGTTGCCACCCATGAAAATGAGTGCCCAGGTATTGAATGACCAGGGCAATTCTTTGGGTCAGCATCGTAGGATTGGAGGATTTATAGGAAACATGAGGGTTTAGCGCGAAGATTTTAGGGTGAAAACAACTAAAATCTGGGCGTCTAAAAATCCTAATATTCGCTTAGACTAGCTCGATAATTGCCATGTCGGCATTGTCTCCTCTGCGGGAAACCGTTCTCATGATTCGAGTGTAACCGCCTTGGCGATTTCCATATCTCTCTTGAGCTTTTTCAAACAGGGCGTGAACGAGCTGTTTATCATACACATAACCCATCGCTTGACGACGAGCGGGTAAGGACCCATCTTTGGCTAAGGTAATCATCCGTTCCGCTTCGGAGCGAACGGCTTTAGCTCGAACTTTAGTGGTCGTGATGCGACCATGACGAAGTAGCTCTGTAGTCAGCGCTCTGAGCAAAGCTTTACGCTGATCGGCAGGCTTACCTAATTGGGGAACGCGACAACGGTGGCGCATAATCAAGTATCAACGATGTAGGTTGAACGATAAAGGATGAACTATAAATTATAAGCGCTTACCCTAACTTTAGGGAAGTCAAAAGTGTGAAGTGTAAAGGATGAAGTCAGAGGGTTTCAGACTTTACACTTAACACTTGACACTTGGCCGCTTAAGTGCTGCTTTTAGCTGACTTTTCTTGGGGCAAGGTAATCCCTAAGCGCTTTTGCAATGCTTCGATGACTTCTTCTGCCGACTTTTGACCGAAGTTTTTGATTTCTAAGAGATCTTCTTGACTGTAGTCCAGTAGATCCGCGACTGAGTTAATTTGCGCCCGTTTGAGACAGTTGTAAGCTCGCACGGAAAGTTGCAATTCTTCAATCGGAATTTGACTGGTCGGGTCGGCTTCAGTCGGCGATTCTTCGAGCATTGACTCGATCGTGATATCTTTGAGTGGAGAAAATAGATCCACTAGGATACTGGCCGATTGACTCAACGCCTCTTGGGGCGAAATTGAGCCATTGGTCCAGATTTCCATAATCAATCGGTCTTTCTCCAAAGAGCCGCCTACCCGTGCATCTTCAACACTGTAGTTGACCTTGCGAACGGGCATGAATACAGCGTCTATCAAGAGAAAGTCTAAAGCCGCATTTTCATCTCGACTCCGGTCCACTGCTCGATATCCTTTGCCCTTTTCCACCCGAAATTCCATTTCTAAGGTGGAACCCTCGGCAACGGTGGCGATATACTGGTTGGGATCAATCGACTCGACCTCTGAGGGTAAATCAAACCGACCTGCCGTTACCGTTGCAGGACCTTGAACCAGTAATCGTCCGATTTGCGGTTGCGGTGAGTAGCTTTTGAGGACGACTTCCTTCATGTTCAGTAAAATTTCCAGAACATCTTCTCGGACGCCATCAATTGTGGCAAACTCATGATTGACACCGGCAATTCGGACGGCGCTGACCGCTGTCCCTTCCAAGTTAGAAAGTAGCACTCTGCGGAGGGCATTCCCCACCGTCGTGCCTTGACCCCGTTCTAACGGTTCCAGTAAGAATTTTCCATACTGGGACTGGTCTCTTTCAGTGTTTGACTCTACACACTCAATCTGAAACTGCGCCACGGAGTGACCTCCCTTCTCCTCGATCCATCGAAGGCCAGTTTAGCCTCCCTCGTTTAATGCTGACTCGCTCCTCATTGACTGAGGATTTGACTATCACTCGGAGTGATGACTTAGGAGTTATTAGTTTTAAATCCCTCATCTCCACTCAATCCTGATGTCCGAATCTTGTTTGTCTGACTTCGTTTTTTCCAAGGCTAATTGAGCCAATGTTTAAACTCTACGGCGCTTGGGTGGACGGCAGCCATTGTGCGGAATGGGAGTGACGTCCCGAATCAAGGTGATTTCTAGGCCCGCACCTTGGAGGGCACGGATGGCAGTTTCTCGGCCTGAACCGGGACCACTGACCATCACCTCAATTTGACGCATTCCCTGCTCGACTGCACGGCGTGCTGCATTCTCGGCTGCGGTTTGAGCGGCAAAAGGAGTTCCTTTTTTCGCACCTTTAAAACCACTAGAACCACTGGTTGCCCAAGAAATTACTTCTCCGCTAGGATCGGTAATCGTGACAATGGTGTTATTAAAGGTGGACTGAATGTAACCCACTCCATTAGGCACATTCCTTTTCTGCTTTCGCGAGCCAGTTTTTTTGGTTGTTTGTCGCGCCATATCGATCGCAATAGTGAAGGTTTAAATGATTGAGAGTCAGTAAGAAGTTCGGCTCGATGAAGCCGAACCTGATTCGAGATTGAATCGTTCTTACTTCTTGGAAGGGGCTTTTTTCTTGCCTGCCACGGTGCGCCTTCCGCCTCGACGGGTTCGGGCATTGGTCCGAGTTCTTTGTCCGCGTACCGGGAGTCCCATGCGATGACGACGACCCCGATAGCAGCCGATGTCCATCAAACGCTTGATGTTCATGGACTCTAAGCGTCTGAGGTCCCCTTCGACTTCGTAATTTTTTTCTAAGTCTTCCCGGAGGGTGGTGACTTCGGCATCGGTTAAATCTTTGACTCGGGTATCTGGATTGACTCCAGTCCGCTCCAAAATTTTTTGGGCTCGCGTTGGCCCAATCCCATAAATGTATCGTAGACCTATCTCAACTCGCTTATCGCGAGGAAGATCTACTCCGGCAATTCGTGCCACGCTTGTTTTCTCCCTCTTACTGGTTAGTATGTTTCTACAACGGTAAGCTATTCTAAATGCCAGAATTTAGGGCATTTGAATGGATTGGACGGGGTTTAATTTAACCCTGACGTTGTTTGTGCTTTGGATTGGAACAAATCACCATGACTCGACCGCGACGACGAATGACGCGGCACTTCTCGCAAATCTTCTTGACGGATGCTCGGACTTTCATTTCTCTTTGAGCAGCGCTACAAACTTCATATTATATCAATTTTTGTCAGAAATGACAAAAATAGGACCGACTTGTTTTTATCAGGATTTTTAGGGATAAGCTAGAAAGAATCCTTACTTCTTACGAAGACGGTAGGTAATGCGACCTTTGGTTAAGTCGTAGGGGGTCAGTTCTACTTTGACGCGATCGCCGGGAAGAATTTTGATGTAATTCCGGCGAATTTTCCCCGAGATGTGGGCGAGTACGTTAAACCCATTATCTAGGTCTACCCGAAACATCGCATTCGGTAGGGATTCAGTCACCGTCCCTTCCATCTCGATTAGATCTTGTTTAGCCAAGTTGTTTTTACCTCAATGCTAGAAATACAGTCAAGAGCGCTCGGGCGATCCATCGCGATCACAAGGCGATCGCACTGAAGAAAGATTTTTCACGAATAGCTGAGTGAGCAGCCCGTCACATATCTTAGCAAAAATCGCGCCGGATCGACCCAGGCCCGGGGGAAGTTACACCAGTCACTGCCACTGAAAACAGCAGCGATCGTAACTGAGTAACTCCGGCATTTGAACCCCGTTTCCCGGTGGCATTTTTTTCAACTGGTGACTACTTTTTTCAGAATCGCCGCAACTGCCTCGATCGGCGAATTGCCATTGATAGCAATCAGCCGACCCCGCTCTCGATAATAGTCAATCACCGGAATCGTTTGGGCATAATACACCCGTAAACGACGGGCAATAGTCTCATCCCCATCATCGCTGCGTCCTCGTCCATGTAGCCGATCAATCAACTGTTTGTCAGGGACTTCCAAACTAATGGCTGACTTACACTCTTGCTGAATATCATCCAGAAGATGATCTAAAAACTCAGCTTGAGGCACATTCCGGGGAAACCCATCCAGAATCCATCCCGTTTGAGTGGCATCCGGTTGAGTTAGGCGATCGCGAATTAGATCTAACAGCAGCGAATCCGGGACCAACTCCCCGCGCTCCATATAAGCCTTAGCCTGATTTCCCAAATCAGTCTGTTGCTCAACGGCGGCCCTCAAGATATCCCCCGTTGAAATATGAGGAATATGATGAGATTCGGAGAGGATCTGAGCTTGAGTTCCCTTACCCGCTCCAGGAGGACCCAAAAAAATTAGTCTTGTCACTATTGCTTCACCATTCCTTCATAGCGCTGGGAGATCACATAGGTTTGAATTTGTTTGGCCGTATCGATCGCCACCCCCACCAAAATCAGCAGAGAAGTTGCTCCAAACCCCTGGAAAGTCCGCACACCCGTGGCACTTTCTACAGCAGTTGGGACGATCGCCACCATCCCCAGAAAAATGGCTCCCAAAAACGTTAATCGGTTGAGTACCCGCTCCACATATTCGGTCGTCGCCCGTCCTGGACGAATCCCGGGAATACTGGCTCCCATTTTTTTCAAATTTTGAGACATATCTACGGGATTCACAATCAATGAAGCGTAGAAATAGCTGAAAAACAGAATTAACGTCAAATAAAACGCCCCATAAACAAAAGGCGCTGGACCATTTGGACTCAAATAAGACGAAATAGTAATCAGCAACTCATTCTTCGTAAATTGAGCCAAAGAAGCTGGCAAAATTAACACTGCCGATGCAAAAATGATCGGCATCACCCCCCCTTGATTTAACCGCAAAGGAAGATAGCTACTTTTTTCCCGGTAAAGCTTCCGTCCGACCTGACGACGCGCCGAAATAATCGGAATTCGTCGGGTCCCTTCTTGGACAAAAACAATCCCAACAATCGTAATTAAAAAGACCAGCATCAGAATCAAAACCGGACCAACAATCGCTTGGTCTTCCCGAGCCTGGGCCAGCGTTTGACCCAAAGAATTCGGGAGAACCGCCACAATATTGACAAAAATCAATAAAGAAGCGCCATTGCCCACTCCGCGTTCCGTAATCAGCTCAGATACCCACATCACAAACATGGAGCCAGTGGTCAATGCCACCGCAGTTTGGACGTAGAATAAAACACCTGGATCCGGGGTTTCGGCAAAAGCGCCAACCCACAGAGCAATGCCGGTACTTTGCAGCAATGCCCATCCCAAGGCGACATACCGAGTAATCTGAGAGATTTTTCGCCGACCGGCTTCCCCTTCATTTTTTTGTAAATCTTCTAAAGAAGGGAGAGCTGAGGTCAGTAATTGCATAATAATGGAGGCATTAATATAAGGCAGGATCCCTAGGGCAAAAATCCCTAAAGCTCGCAAGCCACCCCCAGAAAACAGGTCCAAAAAACCAATCAGCGGACTGCCATCAATATTGGCTTGAAATGCCTCGCGATTAATCCCAGGAACTGGAATCCAAATGCCTAAGCGCACCAAAACTAACATACCAATGGTGAGGAGCAGCCGACCTCGCAGGCCCGCTGCTCTAGCCATCTGCATGAAAGTCTCCTGAGCGGTTGGTGCTTTATCTCGACTAACAACCATTAAGGAGTACCTCTACTGTTCATTGCAGCGCTCCGTGTCCTTGTCTAGGATTAATGCCCGTAAGGTCATATCATCCTAGGATTTGGCATCACTGGTTTCACAAGTTCCACCGGCAGCTTCAATCTTGGCTTTAGCCCCTGCGGTAAAGGCAGCAGCTTTCACATTCAAAGGAACATTCAGTTCCCCATCTCCCAAGATTTTCAGCGGCCCATCATTGGTGGTGACAATGCCCGCTTCCATCAGGGACGCTAAGGTCACTTCACTGTTAGCGGCCAATGATGCCAACTTACTTACGTTAATCGTAGTGTATTCTTTGCGATTGACGAGGGGAAAGTGCTTGAGCTTAGGCAAACGGCGGTACAGGGGCTGTTGTCCCCCTTCAAACCCAGGACGGGTGCTACCCCCGGCTCTAGCTTTTTGACCTCTCATCCCTTTACCGGCGCTGGCACCTTGACCGGCAGAAATACCGCGAGCCAAACGCCGTTTCCGTTTTTTAGACCCAGATTTGGGTCCTAGTTCATGTATTCTCATTTTTCTCCCGGTGTGTCTGTAACTTGAGTCGGTTCAGGCTGATGACGATGGATTAAGCGTACAGCTTGTCAATGGCAATGCCACGCTCGTCAGCGACTTCCGACAAGGTTCGCAGACTGACTAGGGCATCGATCGCAGCTCTAGCATTGTTCAGAGGGTTGTTAGACCCCAACTGTTTGGCGAGAATATTGCGAACTCCGGCTAATTCGAGGACGGTGCGAACGGCACCCCCGGCAATTACCCCGGTCCCAGGTGCAGCGGGACGCATCATCACTTTGGCTCCGGTGGCACTGCCATCGACGCGGTGAGGAATGGAGTTAGCTTTGGTTAGCGGCACTTCAATCAGGTGCTTTTTGCCATCGGCGACGCCTTTTTTAACGGCGCTGATCACGTCACTGGCTTTACCCACACCGACTCCGACTTGACCGCGTTCGTTACCGACGACGACGATCGCCCGGAAGCTGAGTTTTTTACCGCCTTTGACGACTTTAGTAACCCGGCGAATCTGAACGACCCGCTCTTGCCAATCTGTTTCTTTTTCCCGAGTGCGGGCGTTTTTTTTACGACGTTCTGCCATAGTTTTTTGTCAGGAATGATTGTTGCTATTCGTTCGGTGTTGGTGCGTTGGCCGATTCGCTCGGTTTGAATCGCTCTTGTGGGACGAGATTATCCCGGGCTATAGGGCAACGCGCAACTGCCGACACTTAGGCGACTTTAGAACTTTTTAGAACTCTAAACCCGCTTCACGGGCCGCTTCGGCTAGGGCTTTAACCCGACCGTGGTAAAGGTTACCGCCGCGATCGAAGACGACTTTTTGAATGCCTTTTTCCCGGGCGCGATCGGCGATCAGTTTTCCGACTTTGGCCGAGGCATCACAAGTGGCTCCTGTCTCTAATTCAGCTTTCAATGCTGGATCAAGGGTGGATGCCGCCGCTAGGGTTTGGTGTTGGGTATCATCAATCACTTGAGCATAAATATGCTGGTGAGAGCGAAATACAGATAACCGAGGACGTTCTGGGGTGCCGACGACCCGACGTCGCACGCGCCGATGACGGCGTTCAATAGATTCACTGCGAGTCAGCTTCATAGTTTATTTCTTACCTGTCTTCCCTGCCTTGCGTCTGACTTGTTCGCCTGCATAGCGAATTCCCTTACCTTTATAGGGTTCGGGGGGACGGACGTCCCTAATTTTGGCAGCGGTATTGCCAACGATTTCTTTGTTGATGCCGCTGACAATCACGTTGGTGTTGTTTTCAACGGCGACTGAAATGCCTTCGGGAGGATTAATTTCCACGGGGTTGCTATAACCGACGTTGAGAATTAGGTTGCGCCCTTGGACTTGAGCGCGATAGCCCACCCCTTGAATTTCCAGTCGTTTTTGAAATCCTTCAGAGACCCCTTGAACCATGTTGGCGACCAAGGTGCGGCACAATCCATGACGTTGACGGGCGGCCCGAGACTCGTCCCGACGGGTGATTTGGATGGTTTCGCCTTCTTGTTCAACGATGACTTCGGCGGGTAGCTCTCGGGAAAGTTCGCCTTTTGGCCCCTTAACGGAGACCTTTTGCCCATCAATGGATATAACGACTTTGGCCGGTATATTAATGGGTCGCTTACCAATACGAGACATAGTTTTCCTCTTTCTTTACTTGTCGAGATTTAAGCCGTAAGGTCAGAATTGAAGGGGGCAGGGTGCTGCTTCCCCTTGCAGTGGATTCAAGACCAATTCACGGGAAAAATCTCAAACTACCAGACATAGCAAAGCACTTCACCGCCTACACCTTGACGACGAGCGTCGCGGTCGGTCATGATGCCCGATGAGGTGGAAATGATGGCAATTCCAATGCCGCCTAATACGCGAGGTAATTCTTTCCGATTGGAATAGACTCGCAACCCGGGCTTACTGACCCGTTTTAAGGCTTTGATAATAGGTTGACGATTTTTGCCTTTGTATTTCAAGGCGATCGCCAGTTTTTTATCGACCCCTTCCCCAACTTCTTCAAATTCGGCAATAAAGCCTTCTTCTTGAAGAACTTTGGCAATGGAACGGGTCATGTTTGTGGATAGAACTTCTGTTTTTTGGTGCCGTGCTAGGCTTGCATTGCGGATGCGTGTTAGCATGTCTGCAATCGTGTCGTTAGCCGCCATTTTTCGCTCCTTATTCCCCTGTTAATTATCCTTCTTTGAAGGGCATTCCCATTTCTTTGAGTAAGGCGCGGCCCTCTTCATCCGTTGTTGCCGTTGTGATGATGGATATGTCCATACCCCGAATTTGGTCAATCCGGTCATACTCTACTTCTGGAAAAATTAATTGTTCTCTGACGCCCAAGGTGTAATTGCCTCGCCCGTCAAAGCTTTTGGGACTAATGCCGCGAAAGTCCCGAATCCGAGGTAGTGCTAAACTGATCAGGCGATCGAGGAAAGAATACATCCGATCGCCCCGAAGGGTGACCATCATTCCCACAGGCATTCCTTGACGGATTTTAAAGCCTGCGATCGCCTTTTTCGCCCGCGTCACCACGGGTTTTTGTCCCGCAATTGTAGCGATTTCGGCCAAAGATGATTCTAGCGCTTTCGCATTGCTAGACGCTTCCCCTAAGCCTCGGTTAATGGTGATTTTCACCACCTTTGGCACCTGATGGATATTTTGGTATTTAAACTGTTCCATCAGTTTGGGGACGATCGTTTCTTGGTACCGCGTTTTGAGTTGAGTGGTCATGAGTTTTACATCCTTAATCCCTGGTCTTGGTCAGGGCATCCTTATTTTTGAAGATATAGAGCGGTGGGGTAGGGCAAGAATCCCTTACCCTTCGTCCCTTGCCTAATCAATAATTTCCCCGGTTTTTTTGAGCATTCGCACCTTCCGTCCGTCTTCGGTGAAGGTGTAACAAATCCGGCTTGCCACTTTTTGCTTTTCAGAATAAAGCATGACATTTGAGCTATGAATTGGAGATTCAAACGTCTCAATCCGACCTGATTCTCCTTCTTGCTGAGGTTTAACGTGCTTTGTCTTCACGTTAACGCCTTTCACAATCACTGTGCTCTTGGTCGGAAAGGTTTTCATGATTTCTCCAACCTTCCCCTTTTCTTTCCCGGCAATAATCTGCACCGTATCGCCGGTTTTGACGTGCATTTTATAGCGCGTCAGGGCAGTGTTCCGTTGTTTTTTAGCCATTTACAGCACCTCCGGCGCTAAGGATACGATTTTGGTGTAATTTTTGTCGCGCAATTCGCGAGCAACGGGGCCAAAAACGCGGGTTCCCTTGGGGTTACCATCGGGGTTCACAATCACGGCGGCATTGTCATCAAAGCGAATGCTCATCCCACTATCGCGACGTAATCCTTTGCGGGTCCGCACTACAACAGCGCGCACTACATCAGATTTCTTAATCGGCATATTGGGAATAGCATCCTTGACAACGGCGATGATCACGTCACCAACACCGGCATAGCGTCGGTTGCCCCCGAGGACGCGAATACACATTAACCGTTTAGCACCGCTATTATCGGCAACGTTGAGATACGACTCTTGTTGAATCACCTTCAGTCTCCGTGGTTCTTAGATTTGGGCGGCACTATTGAGAATCTCAATCACTTGCCAGTGTTTTGTGCGACTGAGGGGGCGAGTTTCCTGGATGCGGACGCGATCGCCCTCTTGGCATTGATTTTCCTCATCATGCGCTTTGTAGCGCTTGGTTTTGACGACAATTTTGCCGTACTTCGGATGAGGGCTTCTATTTTCGATCGCCACAACAACGGTTTTATCCATCTTGTTGCTGACGACTACACCAACTCTTTCTTTAACTGCCATGTCACTTAGTTTGTTATTCGGCGGTGGATTCGGCGTTAGCCCGTTTGCGTGCGCCTTCCAGTGTAAGCAACTGAGCCAGTTGATGTCTCTTGTGCTTGAACAGGTGGGTTTTTTCCAACCGGCGCGTAGCTTGTTGCAGTCTGAGCGTAAATAATTCCCGCTTCAGGCTCAAAATCTGCTCGTTGACTTCCTCATCGCTCAAGTTGGCGATGTCTGCCATTTTGGGAAAAGCCATTCTCTTACTCCCCTTCTCGCGAAATGAACTTGGTTTTAATCGGTAGCTTGTAATCCGCTAACCGCATTGCTTCCCGGGCGGTTGCTTCAGGAACGCCACCAATTTCAAACATAATGCGACCGGGTTTGACCACAGCCACCCAAAATTCGGGAGACCCTTTACCGGAACCCATCCGGGTTTCTGCCGGACGCATGGTCACGGGTTTGTCTGGGAAGATGCGAATCCAGATCTTGCCACCCCGACGGATATACCGGGTCATGGCTCGACGGCTGGCTTCAATTTGGCGGGAGGTAATCCAACAAGGTTCTAAAGCTTGTAGGGCGAATTCACCGAAGTTAATTTCATTACCCCGAGTCGCCAGTCCTCGCATCCGCCCGCGCTGTTGCTTGCGAAATTTCGTTCTTCTAGGACTTAACATGATGTGGTAATCGGTAATGGTTCATAGAGCGCGTCAGGGAGGCGATAGCAGGCGGTTAACGCGAGGCTCACCGCTGGTTTAAGCGTTCGCTCCCTACCCAAAGCTGAATCTCTTACCCTTCATTGGAGCGGTCTTCAAATTGCTGACGGCGTTTTTTGCCGCCTCGGGGCCGAGGACCTGCACTCGCTGCTGCGGCAACCTCCAGTTCTTGTCCGGGAATGATTTCTCCCTTGAAGGTCCACACTTTGACGCCGAGAATGCCATAAATGGTACTGGCGGTGCGGTAGGAGTAATCAATATCGGCGCGTAAGGTATGCAGAGGTACTCTGCCTTCGCGAGTCCACTCGGTCCGAGCAATTTCTGCCCCGTTGAGGCGTCCACTGACTTGGACTTTTATGCCTTCAACACCGGCTTTTTGAGCCCGTTGAATGGCTTGCCGCACGACGCGACGGAAGGAAACCCGTCGTTCGAGTTGGCTGGCGATGTATTCAGCAATCAAGGTTGCATCGGCATCCACTCGGGCCACTTCCACAACATTGATGCGGATTTGGCGGTTGCTGCCTAGCATTTCTTGCAGTCCAGTCCGTAAGGACTCGATACCACTGCCACCGCGACCCACAACCACGCCCGGGCGGGCGGTGCGAACTTCCAGGTCGATCTGGTCGGCTTTGCGCTCGACCCGAACGTCGGAAATGCCCGCGTTGTTTAGGGTGCTGTGGACATATTGGCGAATTTTGTAGTCTTCTTCTAAAAGTTCGGGGTAGCGATTGCTATCCGCGAACCACCGGGAGCGGTGTTCTTTGGTCACACCAAGCCGGAAACCCGTTGGGTGTATTTTCTGTCCCACGTTCTGTGCGTCCTCTACTTACCGTAAAAACTAACCCGTGTTTCGTAAACCCTAAAGTCAAGACTCGCGGCTCACTTGGCACGTTTACGTTTGCTGTTCTATTCGTCGTCAAGCTCGGGAGCGACGGCAACGGTGATGTGACAGGTCGGCTTGCGAATCATGTAAGCCCGTCCCTGCGCCCGAGGCCGGAATCGCTTGAGAACCGGGCCACCATCGGCATAAGCTTGAGAAACCCATAAGGTTGCTGGATCGAGTCCGCTGTTATGCTCTGCGTTGGCTGCTGCCGATCGCAGAACTTTACGAATCGGATCGCAAGCCCGATAGGGCATGAATTCGAGGATGATCAGCGCTTCGCGATAGGAGCGACCTCGAATTTGGTCCAGGACTCGCCGTACTTTGTACGGAGACATCCGAATATAACGCGCGATCGCTTTGACTTCTGTTGAGGTATCGATAGCCATAGTTTTCTCCGTTGTCCAAAGTCCTTTGTCGTTTGTCGTTTGTCCTTTGTTGTTATTAAAGAACGTTTGACATCAGACTCCGAACTGGCGCGTGCCGCTCTACTTTTTATCGCCGTTGACTTTTTTTATCGCCTTTGGCGTGTCCCCGGAAGGTCCGAGTCGGGGCAAATTCCCCTAATTTATGTCCGATCATCTGTTCGTTGATATAGACCGGCACGTGCTGCCGTCCGTTATGGACAGCGATCGTGTGACCGAGCATATCCGGAATGATGGTCGAAGCTCGTGACCAAGTTTTAATGACATCTTTTTTGCCGGTGGCATTCAATGCTTCGATTTTACTCAGCAAATGATCGGCTACAAAAGGTCCTTTTTTCAGTGAACGACCCATAAGTCAGTGATAATTTCTCAAAAATGAACCCAGAAGAATTAAAGAATAAAGTGTTAATTCGTTTATTCTCAACTCTCTTGTCTTGATGATTAAGACTGCCGACCGCCCTTGCCGCGCTTGGAGGTTTTCCGACGCTTGCGGACGATCAATGCGTTACTTAATTTTTTCTTCTTGCGAGTCTTCCCACCTAAAGCCGGTTTGCCCCAAGGTGAAACGGGCCCACTTCTACCAATCGGTGCTCGTCCTTCACCCCCACCATGTGGGTGGTCTACGGGGTTCATGACGCTGCCTCTAACTTCGGGACGACGACCGGACCACCGTTTACGCCCCGCTTTACCGAGGGTGATGTTTCTAACATCGATGTTGCCGACTTGTCCGATGGTGGCGTAGCACTCTTTCCGGAACATCCGAACTTCACCAGAGGGTAATTTCAGGGTAACGAAATCCCCTTCTTTGGCTTGCACCTGAGCCCCTGCACCAGCGGAACGCACGACTTGTGCACCACGACCTGGGGTCATTTCGACGTTATGAACCACCGTACCCAAGGGCATCTTTTCCAAGGGGAGGGCGTTGCCCACTTCGATGGGTGAGTCGGGCCCGGAGATAATATGAGTGCCAACTTGTAATCCTAATGGATGTAGGATGTAGCGCTTTTCACCATCCTGATAGAAGAGGAGGGCAATCCGCGCGTTACGGTTGGGGTCATATTCGATTTCAGCGACTTTGGCGGGAATATTATGTTTATCCCGACGAAAGTCGATTTGCCGATAGAGGCGTTTGTGTCCGCCCCCGCGATGACGGCAGGTGATCACGCCGCGATTGTTCCGACCTTTTTTCCGGTGCTTTGACTTGGTTAGGGATTTTTCGGGAGTGTCGCGGGTGATTTCGTCAAACTCGGAGACACTGTACTGGCGTGTGCCGGGAGTGTAGGGCCGATAAGTACGGATACCCATAATTTAAAGTTTTGGTAACACTGCTTGATTTGCCATTGAATCCCATAAGCGCTTGGTGCAAGTCCCGTGGGGAGGGTGGGGGTACCGCCCACTCCTAACCCGGTATGGGTTACACTTCTGGGAAGAAAATGTTTTGCAGGGAATCACCCTCGGCTAAGGTCACGATCGCTCTCTTGTAATGAGGCTTATACCCGACAAACTTCCCGACTCTGCGCTTTTTCGGGGGTCTGTGCATGGTATTGACGCTGACGACTTTAACCTCAAATAGGTGTTCGATCGCTGCTTTGATTTGCGGTTTGGTGGATTTGGCATCTACGTCAAAGACGTATTTGTTCTGCTCCATCAGCAGGGTCGCTTTTTCGGTAACGATTGGCGTCCGGACCAAATCGGCCAGCTTTCTGAGATTATCTTCAGCCACCGTAAACCTCCTGAACTTGGGCGAGTGCTGCTGCTGTGGTTACGATTTTGTCAGCGGCAAGTAGGTCGTACACATTTAACTGGTTGACGGCAAGCAGTTTGATGGTCTCTACGTTACGTGCTGATAAATAAACGTTGTCGTCTCGTTGGTCAACGATTAACAATACTTTCGAGTCTGGCTCGACACCCCACCGGGCGATCGCACTGAGGAGATCTTTGGTCTTCGGACGGGGCAGTTTACCTGCCAATTCCTCGACGACGATTAGGTCTTCGCTGCGGCTGATGAGCGCAGTTCTCAGAGCGAGTTGGCGCTCTTTGCGATTCATCTTGACTTCATAATCTCTGGGTTTGGGTCCAAAGATAACGCCGCCGCCTCTCCATAAGGGAGAACGAATTGAACCGGCCCGCGCTCGGCCTGTCCCCTTTTGTCTCCAGGGCTTTCTGCCCCCGCCTCTAACTTCCGCCCGGGTTTTGGTCGATGCCGTTCCCTGACGCGCCTGGTTTAGTTGCCGCGTTACCGCTCGATGCAAGATATGTCTGGCGTTCTCTTCAGAAGCAACGCGCAAATCAATGCTCGCTTCGGCAACGGTATCGCCTTCCCAGTTTCTAACTACACAATTAACCATATCTCTCTATTCCCGTTTTCTATGCTTTATGAATGGGGAATTCATTCTTTTCTCACCGGGCTGCTATTATTTAGCGCGGCCTACATAATTGGCTGGCTTAATATTAAGCAGTGCACCGGGTTTTCCCGGAAGCGCTCCCTTAATCAGCAGCAGGTTCTTTTCCGCATCCACTCGCACAATTTGCAATTGACGAGTTGTGACTTGGGTTCCGCCTAAACGACCGGCCATACGCTTCCCTGGATACACGCGACCCGGAGTCGTCCCTGCACCTGTAGAACCGGGGGCTCTATGGTTTTTGGAACCGTGGGACATGGGTCCGCGTTTGAAGTTATGCCGTTTTTGATATCCGGCAAACCCCCGACCGATGCTGAGTCCGGTCACATCGACAATCTGGTTAGCAGTGAATCCTTCTACGGTCATTTGCTGTCCCAGTTCAAAGCTGCTGACATCATCAATACGATATTCACGCAGGTGACGCAGCGGAGGCGCTGATGATTTGACGAGATGTCCCAGTTCCGGCTTATTAATGGCCTTGGTGGTGGTTTCGCCATATCCGACCTGAATGGCGGTGTAGCCATCGGTCTGTTTCGATTTGATTTGTGTCACGGTGCATGGACCCGCTTGGACGACGGTGACGGGGATTGCTCTCCCTTCTTCGTCAAAGACTTGGGTCATGCCGAGTTTTGTGCCCAGAATACCGACAGCCACGGGTTTATGGTCTCCCCTTACTTAAGCACTACAAGTTTCTCGGATCGTGATGAGTTCAACTAAGAGCTCGGATCCGAATCGGGTTTCGACGCCAAACCAGTCCAAAGGTTGCCTCCAACAGCACAGCAGGAGACGGTCAGGCTTCTTTGTCATTTGTCCTTTGTCATTTGTCCTTGGTCATTTGTTATTGAGGACCAAGGACCAGTGACCAAGGACCAACGACCTAGGAAGCCTTTAACTACCTTCGGGCTAGTTTGATGAGTTGGTCCGTTAGGGTGAGCGGTTGCTCGTTTGTGTTGCCTTTGACCGCACAGACTTAAGCAATGGTTTACTCAGTATCTCTGCGAGGCAGTTGATCGCTCTAGCGGGTCAGACATCGTTTCGGACTGCAAACCTGCTAGGGGCGATCGCAACTAAATTTAGCTTTTCTCAACTTTCCGCTAAGGAGTAGTTGTCACTCTGTTGGTCTGGACTAACCACTATAGCGCAAAATCGGCTTTTGGGCCGCACTGGGTTTCCAATTTGAGAGCTTTGGCTTAAATTTAGCGACAATTTAATACTATAGCGGATGTTAAATCCCTTGTCTAGTCCGATTTGAATAAAAATCCCAGAAAATTTTTATTTTTTTTGTGGGATCCCGGGTTTGAGGTCAGAGAGCAATGACAAAGGGTCAGTGGTCATTGGTCAGTGGTCATTTGTCATTTGTCATTTGTCCTTTGTCCTTTGGATTGTTGAATACTTGCGACAAACAAACCATAAAGGACCAGGGACCAGGGACCAATGACCAGGGACCAATGACCAGGGACCAATGACCAATGACAAAGGGTCAGTGGTCATTGGTCAGTGGTCATTTGTCATTTATGGTTTGTCATTTGTCCTTTGTCCTTTGGATTGTTGAATACTTGCGACAAACAAACCATAAAGGACCAGGGACCAGGGACCAATGACCAGGGACCAATGACCAGGGACCAATGACCAATGACCAATGACCAGAATCCATTCTAAACCCTCCCCGGGATTAAACTATACTTGTCAAAGCCTGATTTCGGTAGCAGTAGAAAGAGAAACAGAGCTTACGCATTTGGGGAAAGCAAAGGCGAAATGTAGAGGGGATTCGCGAATCGCCTCTACATTTAGGGTAGGTTCTCAAGATCTGCGTAAGTCCTGCAACGGATCAAGAATCAGTCATGATTAAAAATTAGAAATTAGGAGTGAATCATTATGGCACTGATTATCACGGGCAAAAAATTCATTCGCGATCTGGAACAAAACGGGGCCTTAGCGCTGTATGTACCTTTGGAAGGAGGATTTGAGGGTCGCTATCAACGGCGAGTTAGAGCAGCGGGTTATGTCACCGTGAATCTATCCGCCCGAGGATTAGGGGATTTAGCGGCCTATTTAACCGGGGTGCATGGGGTTCGTCCACCGCACCTGGGCAAAAAAGAGATCCGGACTTATTTTATTCCCCCCATTGTCACCTCGCAATTGGAGCAGTTACCCCCTAAAGCTAAGGGATTGGTGGTGTGGTTGATTGATGGAATCGTGCTGTCTAATCAGGAGTTGTCCTATTTAACGGAGTTGTCGAAGATTGAACCCCGGGTGAAAGTGGTGGTGGAAGTGGGAGGCGATCGCACGGTCACCTGGAACCCGCTTAAGGACCTGTTGGTTCCCGCTCGCGCCAGCTAAGATCAGGAATCATTCACCTGGTCTTAATATAGACATATAGACGCGAGCGATCGCGTCTTTTTTTAATCCCGGGCTATTTCACCCTTTTGAGGGCTTTGAGTTAAGCTATCAACAGGAGGGGACGGAGGCGATCGCCTCCAGCCCGCTTCTGATGTTTTTTGCACAGACTTAGGGCTATTCTGATGCTAGATAACCGCGACTATACACTGATTATTGACAAAAGCGGCAGTATGTCCACCCCGGACCAACGCGGGGGACGAACCCGATGGCAAGAAGCCCAAGAGTCTACCCTAGCATTAGCCCGCAAATGCGAAGAGTTAGACCCCGATGGCATCACGGTTTACGTTTTTTCAGGCCGGTTTAAGCGCTACGACAATGTAACAGCAGCTAAAGTCGAGCAGATTTTCCAGGAAAATGAGCCTGCGGGTCGCACGGACTTAGCTGGGGTTTTACAAGATGCGCTAAATAATTACTTTAAACGAAAATCGGCGGGTCAAACTCAACTGAATGGGGAAACGATTTTAGCCATCACCGATGGCGAACCAGACGATCGCAAAGCGGTGATGAAAGTGATCATCGAAGCGTCGCGCCGAATTGATAAAGATGAAGAACTGGCGATTTCTTTTATTCAAATTGGCAATGATCGCACGGCCACTCAATTTCTCAAAGCCCTGGATGATGATTTAATTAATGCCGGGGCTAAGTTTGATATCGTGGATACTTTAACCATTGATGACATGGAAGAAATGACTTTGACTGAAGTTTTGATGAATGCCATCATCGATTAATTGACGAGCAGCTTATTCTCTGTGAAATCGGGGCTGCGGCCTGACTTATAAACCTTAATGGACTCAGGGAAGAGTCCGTTGATGATAGGCCACATTCCTGAAAGCTTTAGGTTTTTTATCTAAAGTGAGATATATTCATTGACTCGATTTCATCCAATGCAGTTTAATTGATTCAACGAAAAAACATCATGGTAGAAAATCGCGATTATACGCTAATTATCGATAAAAGTGGCAGTATGTCCATCCCGGATCAACCGGGGGGTAAAACCCGATGGCAAGTGGCTCAGGAGTCTACCCTAGCCTTAGCCCGAAAATGTGAAGAATTTGACCCGGATGGGATTACCATTTATCTGTTTTCTGGGCGATTTCAACGGTACGATAATGTGACTGCCGCCAAAGTCGATCAGATTTATCAAGAAAATGAGCCGATGGGACGGACCAACTTAGCCGCAGTCCTCCAAGATGCTGTGAATTTGTATTTTCAGCGCAAAGCCTCCGGTCAAACGAAACCCAATGGAGAAACCATTCTCGTGGTAACCGATGGGGAACCGGACGATCGCAAAGCGGTGATGGAAGTGATTATTAAAGCCACCCGCCAAATGGACCGGGATGAAGAATTAGCCATTTCCATGATTCAAGTGGGGAACGATGCCCAAGCGACGCGCTTTTTAAAGGCATTGGATGATGATTTGCAAGGCGTGGGAGCTAAATTTGATATCGTAGATACCATTACGATGGATGATATGGAAGAAACCCCTTTGAAAGAGGTGCTGTTGCGGGCAGTCATCGATTAAGCTACGCTCATTTCATTTTCTTCTTGCTCCGGCAGGAATTTTACCCTTTTTTAGCTTAGAACAACCACAGAATTATGTCAGATAACCGAGATTACACGTTGATTATCGATAAAAGCGGTAGTATGATGACTCCCGATGGAAGCAGTAGCAAAACTCGCTGGTCCTTGGCAGAAGAGTCTACCTTTGCTCTGGCGGCGAAATGTGAACAGTTAGATCCCGATGGGATTACCGTCTATCTGTTTTCCGGTCGCTTTCAACGCTATGAAAACGTAACTTCAGCAAAAGTTGCCCAAATTTTCCAAGAAAACGAACCTTCTGGAAGAACCGATTTAGCATCGGTTTTAAAAGATGCGGTGAATCATTATTTTAACAATAAAGCGTCAGGTGGGACGAAATCCGGTGAAACAATTCTGGTGGTTACCGATGGAGAACCGGACGATCGCAAAGCGGTGATGCGGGTAATTGTTGAGGCGACTCGTCAGATGGAACGGGATGAAGAGTTAGCCATTTCTATGATTCAAGTGGGAAATGATACCCAAGCCACTCGGTTTTTAAAAGCCTTGGATGATGAGTTGCAAGGGGTAGGAGCGAAGTTTGATATCGTCGATACGATTACGATTGATGAGATGGAGGATTATACCTTGTCCGAGGTGTTACTGAAGGCGATCGGGGATTAAATTTCCACAGTCAACCTCGTTCCCAGGCTCTGCCTGGGAATGCTCCAGTTGGAGGCTCTGCCTCCTGCTTGCAAAAGGTAGTATTTTAACTCTACAACCCTTTCCCTCTCCTGTAGTCCAGGGGTAAAATAAAGGTTAGAAACCGGGTTGTTAACAAAATTTCTACCATTTAGCATTCAATTGTCGCCAAAAACTCGGTTTCTTGTCCCTAGGTTCTAATCCGGGAGCGATAAAAAAATTGAATAGTGTCTTTAAAATAAAATAAATGGAAGTCGTCCTAAGTTGTTCGATGAAGAGAGTTGGCGAGGAATTAAAAAATGGATCCAATTGAAAAGTTATTAGAGCAAATTAAGGCAGAAAATGAAAATCCGGGGCCAAAATTTCCGGAACAAGTGGCGGCAAAACCGACGCCGAAAGCAGCGAATTTGCCACAGGCTAATCCTCCTCAGTTGATGTATAATTTGGATAGTTTGTTAGACAAGGTGGAGTCCGAAGCGAAGGCCCCGAGAGTGAAGCCTTCCGTGAATGTTCAGCCGATCGCCTTAGAGTCAACTTCGGGGGGATTGGGTGGACATTTAGATCAGTTATTTGGGGATGTCAAGCAGGAGTTGGAGGCCCAAGAACGGGCGGAACAACTCAAGCGAGAACAAGAACGCCAGGAAGAGGCGAAAAACCTAGAACGTCTCAAGCAGAAACAGCGGGAAGCATTAGCCAAACGAGCACAGGAGTGGTTGAAGAAGTTAGATCCCTATTCTGATGAAGGGTTTTGGTTCGGACAATTTGCGGAGCATTATTCCTCGAAGTTGGAGGCGGCGATCGCCTATTTAGAGGCAACCCCATCCCAGAAACGGGGGGAGGGGTAAAGGCATTTTCCCAGCCAGTGGATGGAATTCCTACGCTAGATATAGAGTCAAAAGAGTGGGATTTACCTAAATCTGGAAAGAAAGCCCAGTCGCCCTCAACCTTGAGTTGCTACCGGAACAGCGTTAACCCATTCCTGCCAACTATTCCCCTAGAAATAAATTGGTGCAAGCCCTCCCAATATGTAACTGCTCGCATTAGCATAGAGGTGTGAGCAACTTGAACGACCCGTTAACATCCCTATCTGAAGGCCATTGGTTTAAGCTAATCTGCGGTGCCAGTTTTCAGCATTTGCAGTTTGTGCGGAATATTACTTTGGCCTATTGCCTAGCTGGTGCGGACTGTATTGATGTAGCCGCAGATCCAGCGGTGATTGCTGCTGCCAACGAGGCGATCAAAAAGGCTGTCACCCTCGGACAAGTCGCTCAACAACGAGGCAGTCGCCATCATTTCGCAAACAGGGGAGTACCTCGACCCTTACTGATGGTCAGCTTAAATGATGGGGAAGACCCGCATTTTAGAAAAGCAGAATTTAATCCCGAAAAGTGTCCCCCGGATTGTCCTCGACCTTGCGAAAGTATTTGTCCAGCGCAGGCGATCGCCTTTCCCCCGTCAGCCTTCAACATTGCACCCAAACCCGGTGATTTATCCTTTAAGACCACTCAACATTCACCGGAGTTTCAGCAGAAGGCTGGGGTCATAGAAGACCGTTGCTATGGATGCGGACGATGCCTCCCCGTTTGTCCGATCGGACAAATTGTTACCCGTTCGTATGTCTCGACACCGACAGCGATCGCCCCATCGGTGTTATCTAAAGGCGTCAACGCTGTAGAAATTCATACGCAAGTGGGTCGAATCGAGGATTTTAAACGCCTGTGGAGTGCAGTCGCCCCCTCAGTCAACCAGCTTAAGGTCGTTGCCATTAGCTGTCCCGACGGGGAAAACCTAATTGATTACCTCTGGTCCATTTATCACGCCATCTCTCCGGTCCCCTGTGCCCTGATCTGGCAAACTGACGGACGTCCGATGAGTGGAGATATTGGCATCGGAACCACTCGCGCTGCCATCAAATTAGGCCAAAAAGTTTTAGCTGCGGGTTTACCGGGATTCGTCCAACTCGCCGGGGGTACCAATCAGCATACGGTTTCCAAACTCAAATCAATGGGATTGTTGCGGCAAGGTGGAGTTAAGGCGAAAGAGGATTCAACCCACTCCTATCTTTCTGGAGTCGCTTATGGCAGCTATGCTCGTGTTCTGTTATCCCCCATTTTAGAACGGGTCGAACAACAGTGGGGAGAGACGTTCTCAGGGAGTTACGCCCTAGAAGACTGCCCGGATTTACTGTGGGAAGCTGTAGATTTAGCTGATTCCCTTGTTTCTGAGATCAAATTTGGCTTACAATTACAGAATACTACAAATAATACAAGCCCATGATAAACCACCCTTAATGGATTTCCAACGTTTGACTCCTCCATTTTCTGTTTTTACTTTTTTGTCCTGCTCAGTTATCGACGCCAGAATTTATGGTTAATTCCCAGGGAAATCAACCGATTGACAACCCGATCCAACCCCAAGCGCAGAGTGGAGTGGAAAACGTCGATCTCGGAAGAACGCAGATCACCGACGATCTCAGCCAGTTGCTGGAAATTCTGCCCGAAACCATTCGCGAACACTTAACCACTCACTCATCCCTGAGTAGCTTAATTGAAGTGGTGATGGATTTGGGACGGCTTCCCGAAGCTCGTTTTCCCAATAAAGCCGAATATATCAGCGATATCCCCGTCACTCGTTCTGACCTCAAATATGCGATCGAGCGAGTCGGTCACTTTAGCGGAGATAATCGTGCTGGGATTGAACAAACCCTGCACCGCATCAGTGCCATTCGCAATCGTACTGGGGAAATTATCGGCTTAACTTGCCGGGTGGGGCGGTCTGTCTTCGGCACGATTCACATGATCCGCGATTTAGTCGAAAGCGGACAATCGATTTTAATGTTAGGCCGTCCGGGGGTGGGGAAAACGACGGCATTGCGCGAAATTGCGCGGGTGTTGGCGGATGAACTGCACAAACGGGTGGTGATTATCGATACCTCCAACGAAATTGCTGGGGATGGGGATATTCCGCATCCGGCGATCGGGCGGGCGCGACGGATGCAAGTGGCGGCACCGGAATTTCAACATAAGGTGATGATTGAGGCAGTGGAAAACCATATGCCGGAAGTGATTGTCATCGATGAAATCGGGACCGAATTGGAAGCATTAGCGGCGCGAACCATTGCCGAACGTGGGGTGCAGTTGGTGGGAACCGCCCACGGTAACCAGATTGAAAACTTGATTAAAAACCCGACCCTGTGCGATTTGGTGGGCGGGATTCAGTCCGTGACCCTCGGTGATGAAGAGGCACGGCGTCGGGGTTCTCAGAAAACGGTGTTAGAACGCAAAGCACCCCCGACGTTTGAAATTGCCGTGGAAATGAGCGAACGCAAACGCTGGGTGGTTCATGAACGGGTGTCGGAAACCGTAGATACTTTACTGCGGGGACGCCAGCCGGATCTCCAAGTGCGGACGGTGAGCGAAAGCGGGAAAGTAACGATTACCAAAGAGTTACAGCCCCAAAATCCGACAACGACGAAGACGACGGCAGCGGTGCGTCCGTTTGGAAGTGCTGGATTGCGCGCCAGTGGGAAGATGCAGCCGTTACCGGCGCAAACGTTGCCGGAGTTGGGGCGCAGACCCCAGGCGGTGCCCGAGGAAAAGTCCTTTGAGCAGATGCTGAATGAGTCGTTGTATCCCAGCGATCGCTTTGCTTCTGCGGCGGATTATGGGTTTGAGGAAATCTCGCCCTTGGCGGGTCCCAATGGGGAAGATTTGCCGTTGCACGTCTATCCTTATGGGGTGAGTCGGCATCAGTTGGATCAGGTAATTCGTACTCTGGCCCTGCCGGTGGTGGTGACGAAGGATATTGATAGTGCGGATGTGGTGTTGGCGGTGCGATCGCACGTCAAAAACCATTCTAAGTTGCGGCAAATGTCCAAAAACCGCCAGGTTCCCATTTTCACGATTAATTCCAGCAGTGTTCCGAAGATTGCTCATTCCTTGCGCCGGATGTTGCATTTAGAGGAAGGCAGTACGCCGGAAGTCTCTGATGTGTCTTTGTTTGCCCAGAGTGGTAGCGATGATGAAATTGAGGCCCTGGAAGAAGCGCGTCTGGCAGTGGAACAGATTGTAATTCCCAAGGGACAGCCGGTGGAACTGTTACCCCGTGGGGGTCAAGTCCGCAAGATGCAGCATGAGTTGGTGGAACATTATCGGTTAAAGTCTTGCAGTTTTGGCGATGAACCGAATCGCCGTCTGCGGATTTATCCGGCATAAGGGAACTCCAAAAAATAAAACCGGCAAAACGTTCGGAGTCTTGATTGAGTCATCTTGAAAGAAACCCCTGAAGGGGTTACTACGAACATGGGGATGATTTATTTTTTGCAATCCCCTAAACGGTTGTCCCGACTCGGTGAAAAAACGCCTCTCCTGTTCTAGGAAAGGCGTTTTTTTGGTTTCATACTCAATCCGGGGGTGTTGGGTGCAAATCTGCGGGATAGGAGGGCGATCGCCAGGGAAGGTGCTTGGACTGATGGGGTTCTGGTCCCCCAAAAAGGCCCCTTATATTACAGTTCGCAACAATCAATGACTCTTCCCGATGAAATGGCTTTAATAGAGACAGAACCTCAAGCCAGTTCCCTAGGTAACTCATGACGACTTGCTCAATTAATTTGCAACAGTGCGAAGAAAATTTACTCAGTTGGAAGTCTGCGGTGAATCATACGGCGATCGTGATGGAAACGGACGATCGCGGGCGAATTACCGAGGTGAATGATAAATTTATAGAAATCTCCGGATATAGTCGCCAGGAAAGTCTTGATCGCACCCCCGCAATGCTTAATTCTGGCTTTCACCCACCGGAATTTTTTACCCAACTCTGGCAGGCGATCGCTCAAGGTCAAGTGTGGCGCGGTGAAATAAAAAACAAACGCAAAGATGGCTCCGTTTATTGGGTCGATACAACCCTTACTCCGATTCTGAATAGCGAGGGAATTCCCCACAAATATATTGCACTGCAATTGGACATCACCTCCCAAAAGGAAACCGAAGAAAAACTAACCTTTACTCAGCGAAGGTTCCAGCAATTGGCCGCTAACTTACCCGGAGTGATTTATCAATTCCTGATGTGTCCCGATGGAGCGGTATTTTTTCCTTACATGAGTCCGGGATGTCGGGATTTTTTTGAAATTGATCCGGAGTCCATTGAAAATAATGCCCAGGTATTAATTAACCTAATTCACCCTGATGATTTCTCCAGTTTTTCTAGTTCAGTCGCCATTTCTGCTGAAACCTTAGAACCCTGGCACTGGGAGGGACGATTTATTAACCCTTCGGGTAAAGTGGTCTGGATTGAGGGTCATTCTCGACCAGAAAAGCAAGAAAATGGGGATATTTTATGGGATGGATTGCTGATTGAAATTACGGAGCGTAAAATTGCCCAAGAAGCCCTCAGACAGTCCGAACAACGACTCGGATTACATTTCAAACAAACGCCTCTAGCGGTAATTGAATGGGATTTGAATTTTGAGGTAATGGACTGGAATCCGGCGGCGGAAAAAATGTTTGGGTATTCCAAACGTGAAGCCTTGAACCATCATGCGGTGGAATTGATTGTTCCGCAAAGTGCCAGGGAGCAAGTTGACCAAGTTTTTCAGGCGTTGTTACAGCAAACTGGGGGGACGCGCAGCACGAATGAAAATTTTACCAAGTCGGGGGAAATTATTGTCTGTGATTGGTATAATACGCCGCTGATTGACCCGGATGGGACGGCAATTGGGGTGGCTTCTTTGGTGGAGGATATCACGGAGCGTCAGCACTATCAAGATGCCTTGAAAGCGGCGAATGAAGCGTTAGAACAGCGGGTGGAGGAGCGCACGGGACAGTTGCAGGAGGCGATCGCCAAGTTGCAAGGAGAAATGGCGTCGCGGGAATTGCTTGAGGAAAAATATCGCAGCATTTTTGAAAATGCGATTATGGGGATTTTTCAGACGACTCAGGAGGGGGAATATATCAGTGCAAATCCGGCTTTGGCGCGGATTTACGGGTATGAGTCACCCCAGGAACTGATGCAGGAACTGCGGAATGTGGATGATCAACTCTATGTAGAGAAAAATCGTCGGAATGAGTTTATTGAGGCGATCGCCGAAAAGGGGAAAATTTCTGATTTTGAGTCTCAGGTGTACTGCAAAAATGGTGGAATTATTTGGATTGCCGAGAATGCACGGGCGGTCCGAGATGAGACGGGAATGTTGCTTTATTATGAGGGAACGGTAGAAGAGATTACGAAGCGCAAGCAGACTGAGGCAGCATTGCGGCGATCGGAGGAACGGTTGCAGGAAAAAGCGTTGCGAGAAGCGTTGCTCAATCAACTCACGGAACAGATTCGCCAATCTTTGGATTTAGAGACTATTTTGGCAACAACGGTGGAAGAAATTCGGGAGTTGTTGCAAATTGACCTTTGTTATTTTAGTTGGTATCGACCGGCAGGAATGCCTGGGGAGGGAATGCGATCGCCCCTGCAACAGCGTGATTGCGCGGTCCTGAATTGGGAAACGGTGAAAGCAGCGCGATCGCCGGGGATTGTCAGTCCTTTAGGATTCTATTCCGTGAGTGAATCTTGGTCCGATCACTGTTTGCAACTGCAACCGATTCGCATTGATACGGTGGAATCCTATCCCGATAAAACGGTTGTAGAGATTTTTCGCCCCTGGGGGTTTAAATCGGTGCTTTGCTTGCCATTACAGACGCATTCGGGTCAAGTGGGGGTTTTAAGTTGCGTCCATTGTAGCCGGGAACGGACTTGGAATGAGAGTGAAGTCCTGTTAATGCACTCCATTAGCGATCGCCTCACCATTGCGATCGACCAAGCGCAACTCTACGCTCAATCTCGCGCTGCTGCACAACAAGCGCGGGACCAAGCGCAACGTCTTGAACAAGCATTATATCAACTCACCGAAACCCAAACTCAACTGATTCAAACGGAAAAAATGTCCAGTTTAGGCCAAATGGTGGCCGGAATTGCCCATGAAATTAATAACCCGGTGACCTTCATTCATGGGAACGCCATTCACGCCTATCAGTATTTTAAAGAACTTCTCCCCCTGCTCAAACTCTATCAGCACTACTATCCAGAACCCGTTTCTGAAATCCGCGATTTGCTGGAAGAACTCGATTTAGCCTTTATCTTAGATGATTTGCCTAAAGCCCTGCATTCAATGAAGTTGGGAACCGAACGAATTCGCCAAATTGTTTTATCATTGCGAAATTTTTCTCGGTTAGATGAATCCCAAAAAAAGCCGGTTGATATTCATGAAGGCATTGACAACACTTTGTTAATTTTACAACACCGACTGTCTCAGATTCAAGTGGTGAAAGAATACGGAAACTTACCGTTAATTGAGTGTTATCCGGGGCAATTAAACCAAGTGTTTATGAACATTCTGGCCAATGCGATCGATGCGGTGGAAGAAGGCAAAGGATTAGCTGAACAAACGGGAAATAGTAAATTCTCAGAGGCCAACTCAACTGCCCGAAATCCCTCCCCCACCATTAGTATTCACACTGAACTCACCGAGGATGATTTGGTCGTGATTCGGATTAAAGACAATGGTTCAGGACTGACGGAAACGGTAAAAAATCGCTTATTTGACCCCTTTTTTACCACCAAGCCAGTGGGTAAAGGCACTGGCTTAGGATTGTCAATTAGCTATCAAATTATTGTGGAAAAACATCGGGGAATTTTAGATTGTCAGTCCCAACCGGGACGGGGTTCCGAGTTTGTGATTAAGATTCCCAGCAAAACGGGTAATAAATAAGTTGAGACTAAAGGCTGCACTCTCGTTGAGTCACCTCATGGCGATAGCGAAACATATCCCGCAGACGTGCATCTACAAACCACCCCAACATCAAATCAGGAACCCACCCACCGGGTATGGCATAATCTATCGCATCAATTAACCGAGTTTTACCATTTTCCGCGATAAATTCATGGCGATGAATCCATTGCTCCATCGGTCCTTCCACTTGTTCATCAATAAACAATTTATAGGGTTCACAAACTGTATGCCGCGCCAGCCAAGGTACAGGAATTGGGCCTAAAAAAATTTTAAATTCGGAAATCGCCCCCACCTCTAAACCCCCTTCCCGACGGACAATTTCCACCGGCTGCCAGGGGGGAGTTAGCTGGTGTAAAATATCCGGTCTTTCATGAAAGTTCCAGACCACTTCTACGGGAGCATTAATTAGACTAGAATACTTGAAATGTAGCATAAATCACGGGTGTTTTTTAGTTAACTTTCGGGTTCGCTGCTGATTTCAACATCTAGGGTGTCTTCATCCACCTGCAAGTATAAAACATTGGGTTGGCAGCAAATTTGACAATCTTCCACATAAGTCTGATAACTTCCGGCACTCAAATCTACAAAAATTACATTATCTTCGCCACAATAAGCACAATAATATTCGGCTGTAGTTTGCATAAAGTGGGATTGTCATAAAAATCATGAATGATTTAATGTTAACATCAATTATTTAATTCAGTTCGGATAGAGATGCACCCCAAATTTTGCCAGAGATGCAGTCTATCTGAGCGATCGCTTTTCGGATGGGCTTTATTTTTCCCCGGCAACTGCTGTACTCTAGGGAGATCATCCTCAATAGTTTTCTGATGGTGCCATTGGACTCTAAGCCTTACGCGATCGCCTTCCATACTAGCAGTCCCGAACTGGGTCTGGCGTTGAGCAATTTTGCCGAAACCCACCGCTGCCAAACCTGGGAGATGGGGCGATCGCTTGCGACTCACCTGCATTCCTATCTTGCCGAGTTTATCTCCCCTCAGACTTGGCAGGATTTCGCCTTTCTTGCCGTTGCCAAAGGACCGGGTAGCTTTACCGGGACCCGGATTGGGGTCGTCACCGCCCGAATTCTCGCCCAGCAACTCTCTATTCCGTTATTTGCCATTTCTAGTTTAGCGGCAGTCGCCTGGTCCCAAACTCGCCATCAGACGGGCAAGCAACCGCAGGCGATCGCCCTGCAAATGCCCGCCCAACGGGGTCACCTCTTCACTGCCATTTATGACATCACACCCACTGCCGCCCTTCCCCTGCTGGCGGATACCGTCCTCACCCCAGAACAATGGGAAGAGACTCTCGCTTCTTGCGATCGTCCTTATCAACTCATCCAAGTCCCAGAAAATTTAGGGTCTACCGTATCCAGTCTTCTGGAACTCGCCCATTTGGAATGGCAACAGGGGAAACGCCCCCTCAGTTCCGAGGCCCTGCCCTTTTATGGACAGCATCCAGTAGACCAGTAAAGGCGATCGGCAACAACACCAGTGTTCAGAAACCGGGTTTCTCTCAAAAATCTGTAGCAATTCGCAACCCCTTATGGGCGAGAAACCCGGTTTCTTATCAACTTTATTCTGAATCAAGATACTGTAAATTTAGCCCGCACAGGCGGGCTTTGTACGCAAACGCCCCACCCTTGAGGGTGCGGGGCCAGGGCCGTTATCTCTTACTCCGGAGAACCAGGAGGTACAGTTGCTGCCCCTTTCTGCTTCGCCCGGTCTTCGCGTTTTTTGCGGTCTGCCGCTAAAATGTCATCCATGACACTGCGCGCTTGAATCATTTTCTCTAAATTGCTTCGGTAGAGGTCGAGGTCTTTAGAGAGTTTATCCGGAGGTAGATTCAGCGCCGTACAGATGCTCTGAACCGCATCTTGACGGGATTTTTCGTTTTTCACCAGTTCTAAGTCAGCTTGTTCGAGGAGGGTAAACAGACCCACGGCAAACAATCGGCTGTACTTAAAGTTGGGTTTAGCACCGATCGCCCCCAGGATGCCTTGGAAATCTCCTTCCATTTCTGGCCCTGCAGAACGACTCAGTAACGCCACCATCTCCTCTCCAGAATGGCGACTGGCAATTTCCTCTAACCATTGGGCATCTTGCCGATATTTGTGGGGATCAGCTTCTAACCCCTTGCAAATGCCATTAAAAATCGATACTTTATCATCTTCGGGTCGATATCCTTGCATAAATCGGTCAAAAGTGGTTACGACTCCGAGGGCATAAATGGGGTCATAATTAAAATCCACATTCACCGACAGCAAGTGCATTTCTACCATCAATTCTTCGACGACCCGTCGATAAATCGAGTTAATCGGACGGGTGTGAATGGTATAGAAGGCTCGCTTGGTATCTGATACGGTGCGGACGTTATTCACGGGGTGCGTTGTTAAGGAGAACTTCCCTTCATTTTCTCTCGTAAACGCACTTTTGCCAAGGAGCATCCGGGCGATCGCCCTGGGGATCTGCCCTGGAATGCTTTAAAATGCAAAATCAACCGGAGAGTTCCGGTGGGATTTTTCATGAAAACTTTGCAATTTTTAAATTAAAGATGACCCTGACATCGGAGTTAATCGCCCTAGGGCAATACTTAGCGGGGGAATTTGACAATCGAGAACAGGCGATCGCTGACCCCGCATGGTATGTCCATCTGCACCTCTGGCAGCGTCCGGTCCCGGTCCAGTTATTTCCTGAACCCAGTCTGACCCTATTTGCCGAACAAGCTAATATTGTCAATCTCGATCGCCCCTATCGGCCTCGAATCATGCAACTGCGACAAGTTCTCAACGGTGAGAGTCCACCCCAGTTAGAAGTGCAGTATTTCATGCTCAAGGACCCCAATCAATTCCGGGGGGCAGGTCGCCACCCCCATCTTCTCCAACAGCTAAATCCGGCACAAGTAGAACTCTTGCCCGGATGTACCCTCACCGTCAACCAGAAATGCTTAACTGACGGGACCTATCATTTTGCCGCATCCTTGCCCTCGGGAGCAAGATGCTGCTTTCCCTATCAAGGAGAAACTCGCCAAGTGGATCTCGGTTTCGAGGCATCCCCGACTGAACTATTCAGCTTTGACAAAGGCATCGACCCCAATACGGGAAAAGCCTTGTGGGGGGCCGTGTTAGGGCCATTCCACTTCACCAAGCGTCACGATTTTTCGGGGGAACTGCTTGGACTCTGCGCTGAAACCCGGTGATCATTGAAAAGTGCCGGGGATGCCAAACCCGGTCATAAATTGTTAGACCCGTTTCTCCAATCCCCTTCCGGCATTAAGTCGCCATGCTTCGGGGTCCCGCTTCTAGCGCTTCTTCTTCAGTTTCGTAGATTTCAAAGACTGAATCCATCATCGTGACTTCAAAAACCAATTTGGCCTCTGGATGCACGTTACAAATACGGAAACTGCCTTTAACCTTGTCCGCATCTCGCATCCCTGCTACTAGCGACGTGAGGCCAGAACTATCAATAAAGTTAACTTGCCCTAAATTAACGACAATATGACGACTCAGTTTAGAAATGCACTCCTGTAATTTGAGGCGAAATTGCCACGCGGTGGTAATGTCCAACCGACCCGTTGGGGCCAATACAATCACCGTTGTTCCATCCTGGGTCGTATGGGTTTTTTGCTCGATATGAATCACAGGCCCTCCCTCAATACGCTAGTTGCCTACCTCGCTTTCGTAGTTTAGCAAAATCGGAGCCATTGCCCCGATTGAGCTTGACCGAATTAGCCAAACTGGCTGCTAGAAAAATAGCACAGTCCGGCGGGGGTTCAAACCCCCGCCTCATAGCTCAAGTCGGTTAAAAACCGACTGAAAACGTTAGCCCCTAAGACTTTCAGTCGGTTTCAACCGACTTGATTCTGTTAGGCGGGGGTTTAAACCCCCGCCCGTTGTTGCTTTAACTAGCGGTCCACTCCGCCCAATTTTGCGGTTTCAGAAAGGTTTCGTAGAGTTCCGCTTCAGGGGTGTTCGGTTCCGGTTGGTAGCAATATTCCCAACGCACCAAAGGCGGCAGAGACATTAAAATCGATTCGGTACGGCCATTGGTCTGGAGTCCAAAAATGGTGCCGCGATCGTACACCAGGTTAAATTCCACATACCGTCCCCGACGATACAGTTGGAAATTGCGTTCGCGATCGCCATATTCCATACCCGAACGACGCTCAACAATGGGCCGATAAGCGGGTAAAAACGATCGCCCGCAATCTTGAGCAAAGGCAAACAACGCTTCCCAATTGCGTTGAGGAGGGGTGCCAATTTTCCGACTATATTCCGCTGCCGGTCCCGTGGGGTCTGGACCGCGATAGAGTTCGCTTTGACCATCTTGGTAGTCAAAAAACAAACCCCCCACCCCTCGGGTTTCGTCGCGATGCTTCAGATAAAAATATTCATCACACCAGAGTTTGAAAACCTTGTAATACTCATCATGATGGCGATCGCAAGTTGCTTTCAAGGTTTGGTGAAAATGGGCCGCATCTTCAGCAAATGGATAATAAGGCGTCAAATCGGCACCGCCGCCAAACCACCAAACCGGCCCTGCTTCAAAGTAGCGATAGTTTAAATGAACCGTGGGAACGTAAGGATTGCGCGGGTGCAACACCATCGAAGTCCCTGTCGCATAGAAGCGATGACCTTCTGCTTCCGGACGTTGTTTTAAAATAGAAGGCGGCAGATGATCGCCCCACACTTCAGAAAAATTCACGCCCCCTTGTTCAAAGACATTGCCCTCGCGCATCACCCGAGAACGGCCCCCGCCCCCTTCTGGGCGGTCCCACGAATCTTCTTTAAACGTGCCAAGGCCATCGAGTTCTGCCAACCCTTGACAAATTTCATCTTGTAGCGACTGCATAAACTGACTGACTCGTTCTTTCGAGTCATCCGGTGGCAAATTCTGAGTAGAGGTGGCCTCAAAAGTCGAAGAAACTGTCATAATGTCAAATTATTTTCTGCTGCGGGATAGAGATCTGCCTGTCAAGAGCGATCGAAATCTCAGCGGTGGATAACGCGATCGCACCCTTGATGAAATCTTTAGCCCTTCTCTCGATCAAGCTGACCGACTCTATCAAAAAATCCTATCTTAATCTCTGCCCTGATCCACTGCCTTTAAAAATTCTACATATTACTACAAAAAAAGATACATTAGGAAAACACCTAGTGTTTCAGCAGGCAACTCGTTCTAGGGGAAGCAAGCAACCCAGGCGATCAAGCAGTAATTGCGCCTTCCCAACCGGGAAACCACAGCCACTCAACGAGCCAAAACTCAACCCCGACCTTCCCCTAAAATAACGACTGTCTGCCTGATCCGTCCGAGAGAGGAGAAACAGGCAAACCAATGACTCAACCCCTAACGTCCCAAGCCGTCTTAGAAGTCTTGCAACCCGTGCAAGACCCCGAACTCCAAAAGAGCTTGGTAGACCTGAACATGATTCGCAACGTTAAAATTGATGAAGGCAACGTCAGCTTTACCTTAGTCCTGACCACCCCCGCCTGTCCCTTGCGAGAATTTATCGTCGAAGACTGCCAGAAAGCTGTTCGCACCTTACCAGGCGTTCAAGAAGTCAACGTCGAAGTCACCGCAGAAACCCCCCAACAGAAATCACTCCCCGATCGCCAAGGCATCAGTGGCGTCAAAAATATCCTTGCCATCTCCAGTGGCAAAGGCGGCGTCGGCAAAAGCACGATCGCCGTTAACGTTGCCGTCTCCCTCGCCCAATCTGGGGCCAAAGTCGGACTCCTCGATGCCGATATCTATGGTCCCAACGACCCTGCCATGCTTGGACTCGGTGATGCCCAAGTCATGGTCCGTCAAGGTCCCCAAGGAGATGTCCTCGAACCCGCCTTTAATCACGGCGTGAAATTAGTCTCAATGGCCTTTTTAATCGACAAGGACCAACCCGTAGTCTGGCGCGGTCCCATGTTAAACGGTGTGATTCGGCAGTTTCTCTATCAAGTCGATTGGGGAGAACTCGACTACCTGATCGTAGATATGCCCCCAGGAACCGGCGATGCTCAACTGACAATGGCTCAATCGGTGCCAATGGCAGGAGTCGTGATTGTCACTACTCCCCAAACCGTTGCCTTGTTGGATTCCCGGAAAGGGTTAAAAATGTTCCAACAATTAAACGTGCCGGTCCTGGGAATTGTCGAAAATATGAGCTATTTCATCCCGCCAGATATGCCCGACAAAAAATACGATATCTTTGGCTCGGGAGGGGGACAAAAAACCGCAGACGAACTCGGGGTTCCTTTATTAGGCTGCGTTCCCTTAGAAATTTCCCTGCGCGAGGGCGGGGATAACGGGGTCCCGATCACCATTTCTGCCCCAGATTCTCCCTCCGCCAAAGCCCTGAGGGAAATTGCTCACCGAATTGCCGGTAAAGTCTCTGTCGTAGCCCTAGCCTAAGCGTAGATAGAACAAACCAACCCCATCTCCCCCACCTCCCCTTTCTTCCCCATCTCCCCACCTCCCCCATCTCCCCCATTACCCCCTTCAGATATGTTTCAAAAGTCCGTAAGTCGATCGCGTTGGAGAGCCTGGGTACAACCCTGGCTAGAGTTTGACGGGCCCTTATTGATCTTGCCGGTCGCCTTAACTATATTTGGCGGGATTATGATCCGCAGTACCGAACTCCACCTAGGGTGGACCGACTGGTGGCAACACTGGTTGGTGGGAGGAATTGGACTGCTCCTGGCTGTGAGTTTAGCGCGATGGCCCTACGATAGCCTGATTCAACTAAAGTGGGTGATTTATGGTGTGACCAATATATCCCTACTAGCGGTTATGTTTATTGGGACCACTGCTCTGGGTGCACAGCGTTGGATTACCATCGGTGGATTTAACATTCAACCGTCAGAATTTGCCAAATTAGGGATGATTATTACCCTTGCGGCCCTTTTGCACGAACGGACCCCAGACACTCTGGGTTCTATGTTCAAAACCCTGGCAATTACTGCTGTACCCTGGGGCTTAGTCTTCATACAACCGGATTTAGGGACCTCCCTAGTCTTTGGGGCAATTACCCTGGGAATGCTGTATTGGGGCAATACCAATCCCGGTTGGATCATACTCATGATCTCCCCCCTCGTAGCCACGTTTCTGTTTAGCCTTTATTTACCGGGATGGTTTGCCTGGGCTGGCTTAATGGCCTTAATTGGCTGGCGCACCCTACCCTGGCCTTTTTTGGGTGCATTGGGAACGGTGGTGATGAACCTGATTTTTGGTCGAATCGGGAGCCTCCTATGGAACGTACTCAAAGATTATCAAAAAGAACGATTGACCACCTTCCTCACCCCGGAAAAAGACCCCCTCGGAGCTGGATATCACCTGATCCAATCTCGGATCGCCATTGGATCTGGGGGACTGCATGGGCGGGGACTTTATAATGGAACCCAAACCCAGCTTAACTTTATCCCGGAACAACATACTGACTTCATCTTTTCCGCGATCGGCGAAGAATTTGGATTTATCGGGTCGATGGTGATCCTCCTGTCCTTTTGGTTCATTTGCCTGCGCCTAGTCTTGGTTGCCCAAAACGCGAAAGATACCTTTGGCGGATTGTTGGCGATCGGGGTTTTATCGATGATTGTGTTTCAGGTGGTCGTCAATATTGGTATGACCATTGGACTGGCCCCCGTGACGGGGATTCCCCTCCCTTGGCTGAGTTATGGTCGTTCTGCCTTGCTGACCAATTTTCTCGCCCTCGGTTTGGTGGAATCCGTCGCCTATCACCGGGAAAAAGTGAAGAAAAAGTTTTAGCCTCCGCCTAGGTTGGCGAACCCTTGACGAATGACGCCAAAAAGATTGACCATAACGGATGAGGACTCAGTTTCCCTGAGTCGTCAGCAGAACCCCTTAACTCTAAGCATCTGGAAAACATTATGATTTTGCCTGGATCGGCTGTTCGTGTTAAAAATCCCGATGATACTTACTACGACTTTCAAGGACAAGTGCAACGCCTCACCGATGGTAGGGCGGCTGTCCTGTTTGAGGGGGGAAATTGGGATAAATTAGTCACCTTTCGCCTCTCAGAACTCGAACCTGTAGATGCCACTGCAGGCCGCAAAAAAAGCAAATAGTTTACGCTAAATTATCGTTCAGGGTTGATGAGATTTGGCTCTTCAACCCTGAATTTTTTCTCCCATTAAAGATATTTAAAAGTTTAATTAATTATGCGTCTACCTTTACCGCAATTTGCCCATGAACATCGTCACCCGGACCATATTGCTGAGGTGATTGAGACATCAACTACTGAATTTTTAGCCCAATGTTTAGACCCAGAAGAGTTAAATTTTCCCCTAATGCCGCCCTTTGGTAGCTGGGTGAAATCTTTGGATGAAGAGTCAGGAAATCAGATTTATGGCGTGGTTTATTTTGCCACGACCAGTCCAATTGATTCCGTGCATCGCGCTAGAGCGCTGGGTTTGTCCTTAGATGGGTTAAGGGAACAGCAACCCCAGATTTTTGCCATGCTCAAAACTGAATTTCGGGCTGCGATCGCCGGGTTTTGTCCCCATGTTGAACAGCAAAATGGGTCACGCCGTCCCACCGGCATTGTCTATCAATATATTCCCCCCCGTCCCCCTCAAATTCACCAAGCTGTCTATCGCTGTCAACCCTCAGAAATTGTTCACTTTACCCAACAATTTGATTTCCTCCGCACCCTCTTACAAGTTCCCGGTGCACCTGTAGACGCCTTGACTGCCGCAGCCATCCGCGAGGTGTACCAATTACGCGGTGCCGATCACGATTGGTTAGTCCAAGCCGGACGCACTCTGAGCGTCTTACTCAAGGATGATTACGATCGCCTCCGCTTAATTTTAAGTCAAATTCATCCCTAGAGAAATTTCCTGGATGGGTGAGTTTGTAACGCACCCTTAAGGGTGCGGGTATTTGTATTAAAACTTCGTTACATTTTGTTACAAATTGGTTACAATTGAGAAGCAGACTCCTCTTGCGGTTAATGGCGAGGGTGGCCCTGCGCCTTCTCAATAAACCTCTCGATAGTTAGACTGATTTATGTTTTATCCCGACTACAATCCGCCATTTTTCTTAAAAAATGGGCTGGCGATGACCCTGCATACTGCCTTAGTCGCAAGTCGAGATTGGGAACAGGCGATCGCCGACCCCGAACCCCCGTATCAGGAAACCCACTTTACCGGCGCAGGAGGAGTCCCGATTTATGGCTGGGTGGCAATTCCCGATCGCCCTCGCGGAACGATTGTTGCCACTTATGGCATCACCGGAGAACTTCCCCAACAATGGTTTCTGAGAGTTTTGGGACGGAAAGCCTTTGCCCGAGGTTATGCAGTCGTTTTCTTTGACTGGCGTGCTCATGGCAAAACTGCTGAATTATCTCCCACCCTGACTTCTGATGGACTGTATGAGGGGGAAGATTTTGTCAGGATTGCAGCAAAAGCTAAATCAATGGGATGTCCAGGACCCTTCTGGTTTCTCGGATATTCACTGGGGGGACAATTGGCGCTGTGGGGGGTCAAAGCGGCCCAGTCGATCGCCGATTGGGGAAAAGATTTAGATTTGGACCCCTCGGAACTAGGGGGTGGGGCGGTGATTTGTCCCAACCTGGATTCTCATCGGTCCCTGTCTTATTTAGTGAAACAACCTTTTGGGAAATATTTGGAAAAGGCGATCGCCAAGGAGTTGAAGAAACTCGCCTGGAAACTGCATCAGATGCATCCGAATGATATTGATCCCGAGGCGATCGCCCGCGCTAATAGCATTTGGGGATTTGACCATGAATTGGTGATTCCGCGCCTCGGGTTTGCCTCGGTAGAGGAATATTATGCCGCCAGCAGTCCCCTGGGAATTCTGCCGGAGTTCACCAAACCCACGTTGATTTTATATGCGGCAGATGACCCGATGTTTCATCCGGCGATCGTGCCCGAGTTAAAGGAAATTTGCGACAGTAACTCGGCGATCAAGCTTTTGCTAACTCGGTATGGGGGTCATGTGGGCTATGTCAGTAATTTAGCCACCCAGAAACAAGCGGGAGATAGTGACTGCTGGTGGGGGTGGAATCGCGTCTTAGACTGGTGCGATCGCCAAGGGGAGGGATTGTCTGAGACGAACACTCAGGGGCGATCGACCCTCAACCCGAGTTTATTAGAGGTTACCAAGGGTTAGGGATGAGGTCCCCTCTGATCTCTCAAAGACAAGAAACCCGGTTTCTGAACCAGATTTGGTCCGAATGGGAATAAATTTTCTAAAGAAACCGGGTTTCTAACCGCTAGGGAACTGATGCCCTAGTTAGAGTTACCGCAGATGCGATCAAGAGCCCGTTTGCCACCCCATCGTTCTACCAATTGGTCGTCGTACTCGTCGGAGACTTCCAGAACCGCATTCACCGAGGATTCCAACTCTTTTTTATCGCAAGTGGATCCCACAATACTATGCTCAAACACTATATCACCCTTCGCGTCGATGCCAAAGGCCCCAAAAATCATATTGCTATTCTGTTCTAGGAGAAAGCGCATCAGATCCGAAGTCAGTTCTGCCTCCGTCACCACATAAGCGCGGGTATTGATCACGGAATCTTCTTCTCCCCAAGGTAAAATCAGGACTTCCACCAGGGCGGAACCCATAAATAGCCCCAATCCGGGGACATCTTGGCGAGCACAGGGAAATTTGCCAAACAATTCTTGCATCCAGAGGGCGACTTTGTGATAACAGGCTTCTTGTGCTGAGGTTTGAAATTGCATTTGGATTCTCCTTTTGATTTAGAGTCGCTGTTTAGTGCTTTGTCTTATCTTCCCAGGTTGGGTGACTCAGTTTTTAGGATGAAGACACCTTTAACGATGGAACAACGGGAGTATCGGGTTGAAAAACACCGGCTGCGATCGAAATCACCGGAGTAGGGTAAAGTATTTCACTTCCCTGGGAGGATAGCGATCGCACAGGATGGTTCAAAATCCGCTGATAATACAACAAGTCAACCGGGAAATCACTGAATCTCCCTAATTTAATTCAAGTTTTCATCGAGGCTTTAACCATGAGTACATTTGCTCCCACCCACAAGCTGATTGCCCCTGCTGGAGAAGAAACCCCTGTGATGCTTTTTTCCCAGAGTGAAAGCCACAAATACCAGGTGATGAGCGAAATTGAGTATCTCGAAGGTAGCGAAGCGATCTATGAGTGGCATCCCTCCCAGGGGGTGACGTACCGAGGATTTGTACTCAACGGTTTAAAAATTATGCCCTTAGAAGTCACTCAAGGGTGGCAATATTCTCCGGCGAACTCTGCGGCGAAATAGGGGTAAGGGGGTGGCAAGTTTAGAAGAGATTGGGCGATCTGTGATTCCAGTAAAATAGCCCGCTTAAAGGCGGGCTTTGTTCCGTTAACAACAGAGTGAAACCTGCCATCACCCCATTCATGGCTTACCCATAAGACTCTTCCGGTTCCATTCCCGTTGGTTTCAAAACCGGCTGCTTAGAAATGGATAACATCTGTAAAAAGGTAAAGGTCAAATACATCGGATTCAGTAACAAATAGCGCTTCCACAACCGTCCCGGTTCCTGAATCAATCGGTAGAACCATTCCAGTCCCCGTTTCTGCATCCAAGAGGGGGCCTGAGATACGGTCCCCGCATGAAAATCAAAGGCGGCACCGACTGCCATCAAGGGCATGGATAAATGATTGTGATACTCATAAACCCAAACTTCTTGACGAGGACAACCTAATCCGACAAAGGTAATAGTTGCACCGCTATTGTTGATCCGATTAACCACTTCCTGCTTTTCTTGGGGAGTTAACCGGCGAAATTTAGAGGGTTCTGCACCCACGACTTTTAAGCCGGGAAACTTAATCTGTAATTTCTCTAATAACAGGTCTAAGGTTTCCTGTTTGCTGCCGTAAAAATACACCGGCAATCCTTCAATTGCAGCCGCTTCTAAGACTTTTAAAGTTAAGGTGGGACCATAGACGCGATCGGGTAGCTTAATTCCATGAATCCAGTTGAGCGCCCACCGAACCGGCTGTCCATCCGGTGTAACCAAATCAAATGCGTTCAAGCGGCGACGATGAACGGGATCAGAAAAGCCCGTCATCACCCCATGAACTGCCAAAGCGGTCATTGCTAGAGGCGATCGCGCCTTGGCTGCATTAATAATCGCTTCCACCCCATATTCATAATCAATGGCTGATATTTCAACCCCGAGTACGGAGTATTTCCCTCGATTAATCACCCCAATCACCTCATATTAAGAATAAGAAATCGGTAAGTTTTCATCATTAGCAATTAGCGTCAAAGCTAATTGCTAAAATTTTTAGTAGAACACCCTGGGAATATTTTCCCGAATTTTCAGGCTTCCGTCCCAATAATCCAAGAAACTTAACGATGCCAACGAGACTTATTAAAGTCGTAAATTTCTTGAAAAATATCACGCACACTAGGATAGGTTAATTTCCACTCCGGATAGTGGGATTTAAGCTTACTTAAATCGCTGATGTACCAGATATGATCCCCCATGCGGTTAGTCTCAGTGTAGCTGGTTTCCATCTTATGGCCGGTAATTTCTTCACACATTTGGATCCCTTCCATAACCGACGTATTACTCTCGCGACCCCCACCCAGGTTGTACACTTCGGCAATCCGAGGTTTTTTGAAAAAGGTGTCCATCGCCAGAATCACATCAGTGCAGTGGATTACGTCCCGGACTTGCTTGCCTTTATAGCCGATCACGGTGTAAGGGGTCCCCGTCATGGCGCATCTCATCAAATAGGAGGGGAACCCATGCAATTGAGCCCCCGAATGTTGCGGCCCACTGAGGACCCCGCCGCGAAACACGGCACTTTTGATGTCAAAATAGCGCCCATACTCTTGGACCAACAGATCTCCAGCCGCTTTCGAGGCCCCAAACAGAGAATGCATACTCTGGTCAATGCTCATGTCTTCGGGGATCCCGTTTTGGTAGGGGTGAGAGGGGTCCAGTTCCCAACGGGTTTCTTGCTCAACGAGGGGTAAAGTATTGGGGCGATCGCCATACACCTTATTGGTGGAACAATGGGCAAAAACCGCCTCCGGACAAAACTGCCGCGTTGCCTCTAGCAAAACCAGGGTCCCATTGGCATTAATCGAGAAATCCGTAAAAGGTTCCTTCGCCGCCCAATCATGGGAGGGTTGCGCTGCGGTATGGACAATCAGGGCAATATCGGATTTGTACTTAGAAAAAATCCCATTAATGGCTTCGGGATTGCGGATATCAACTTCGTTATGTTCATACTGATCCCCAAGTTCTTTGCTGATTCGTTCTCGATTCCAACTGGTGGAGGCTTCCTGTCCAAAGAAGTATTGACGCATATCATTGTCAATCCCGACCACTTTGTAACCGGCTTTTCCATAAAACAGGGCAGCCTCGGAACCAATCAATCCGCCGGATCCTGTTACGATAACTACAGACATTGTGTTCTCCTGCTGTGTTGAGTTTTTGGGCGATCGGCCAGTGGTGTTGCTGGCGTTTATTCCACCCTAGATTATAGGCAGGTGCGGGATACTCGTCACCCGGTTACCCAGGGCTTCTTCTGCCTAATTTATTCTAGGGGCGATCGCTAATTTTCCCAGTCTATGCTTAATTGCCACTCGAACCCTGCAAAACTTGAGTATAGACAGCCTTCGTTTTTTCCGCTAATTTTTCCCAAGTGTAATGTTCCAAAACTTTCTGATATCCCGCTTCACCCATTTCAGTGCATAGAGATGGGTTGGTCAAGAGTTCTATAATTTTATCAGCAATTTGGCTGGAATTTTGTTCGACTAAAAATCCATTAATTCCTTCATCAATGACATTCCGAATTGCCGGAATATTTCCGCCAATTGATGGTTTTTTCATCATCCATGCTTCCGTATAAACTCCCCCAAAACTTTCTTGCATAGAGGGGACACAAAGTAAATCGCAAGCGGCCAAAGCGTCGGTTTTTTCTTCTAAACTAACTTTGTCCAGTTCTAAAATGCGGCGATCCTTAACTTCTGCAAAGAATTTTTCCGAAAATTTAGTCCGGGGACCAATGGCAACAAAGCGAGTTTCCGGAAACTTTTTCCAAACAGTTTCAGCCGATTTAATAAAGGCTTCAATCCCTTTATATTCATACTTTTGCCCCAGGAATAACAGGAGAGGATGGGAACCTAGGGAATATTTATTTCGGAAGCGATCGCCATCGCCATCGGATGCTAATAAAGGACCAATTCCCGTCACAAATATATTCTCTTCCTTCACCCCGAGTTCGATTAACGTTTGTTTTTCGACCTGAGTTAAAGCAATCACTGCATCCGCTTGACGGTAAAGATTAATGTACTCTCGGTACAGCCATCCCACCCAGCGAGGATGATGTAAGGGGACGAATACAAACGGAATATTTAACTGTCGTGCCAGTTGCCAGGAGGCATAACTTAGGCCCTCTCTCCCCATCCTGACATTGTGAATAATGTCAGGTTTCTCGGCATACTGTTCAAGTTTAGGCAACAAAACCTTAGAAATTTTGCCGATGGCAGTTTTCTTAATCCCATAATACCCAGCTACATAAGGAATCAATGACTTTCGTTCAGCCGGAGTCAATGTAATTTGTTTAACATCCACCCCATCAATTTCATATTCCTTAACTTTTTCCGGCGCTTTTAAAGTTGTCCCCAATAACCAATCGGTTCGATTTTCTGTCCAGTGCGTAATGACTCGAACCTGATTGGTTTGAGCTAAAGTTGAAACAATTTTATGAGTATGAAGTTGAGCGCCGCCAATTGCTGGAGGATAGGCTGTAATGGTGTACAGGAGTTTTAAAGAAGACTCAGGCATTTCGGGTTTCCTTTTCCAAAAAAATACAGTATAAGCTAAGGTCTACACGGTCCAGAAACCTGGGATAAACAGGCTGTTGAGGACAATCTATATAGACGGGTGAACTGGCAAGAGAGAGAGGACACTCTCGATTTTAACGCCTAGGATGGAGAATGGATAGTTTGGAACAAAATCGGAAGAAAATATTAACATCATCAGTGGCCCTCAACTGCGATCGGGCTGATTGACTCAAATATTTCTAGTCGTATCCTAGCAAGCATTCCATCCGTCAGTTAACTTGACAATTTTTTTGCTGTGTTATAGTCGTGTTCATTCCGGTTTTGTCACTCATATATCTAGCCCCTACGAACTGTGCTTATCTAAGTGAAGCCTTATCTTATATGGCTCACAGCAATTCTTATAATAGATGTAGAATAGAGTTTTCTCTTGTTCCATTAGCATCACGACTTCAAACCACGGAGTAACTATGAAGTGCCCTTTATGCCACAGCGAATCTAAGCCGGTCTTCAACACCGAATATGCCAAAGTTAATCAATGTTTAAATATCTCCTGCAAACATAAGTTTAATACAGAGTCATTACCCCGAGGAGGAGTCATGGATTACTCCGGAGCAGATGACTTCTCGATTTATCGGCAGCGAAACCTGGAAATGATAGATTATTTATTAAACCAGGGGTATCTAAATACTCAGGCAAAAGTTCTGGATTTAGGTTGTGGAGAAGGACACATTGCCCAGACCTTCAGCGATCGCAAATTTGATGTAACCTGTGTTGAACTAAGCAGTTCAGCTCGTAAAATTCTCGACCAACGCGGATTAGTAAATTATCCCACCACCCAGGACATCCCTCCAGATATTCGATTTGATTTGATATTAATGATAGAAGTCATTGAACATCTTAAATCTCCGGTTTCTGTCATTAAGGAGGCAAAGAATCGCTTAACTGATAAAGGCATAATTTTTGTCACCACTCCCTGTGCCGATGGTTTAAAAGCTCGACTATTCCCTGAAAAATCAGAAGCGTACCAAGAGCCAACCCACCTTCACTTTTTTAGTTCTCAATCACTGAATTCTTGTTTTCAAATAGCCGGGTTTTCTGAATTCCAGCGCTTCTATCTCCCCTGGATAATCCCCAATCGTTCTCCTGTCCTAAAAACCCTCGATAAATTATTGTATGGGATCGACCTCAATTCTCACTTGACTTATTTCCTTTTCAACTCCTAGAAATCGGAATTGACATCAGTGCAGATGCTGATGCAATCTAGGTCCAATTAAATAACAAGAGGCTCAGGGTCAGTAGTTTAGTCTCCTAAAACCCCAGTCTAATTATTAATTAAAAATAACTGATTCCCGCGCAGAGGGAATGACAGGTTTTTTTATGAACTAGGGGGAGTGAGTTGATTTCAGTCCATCTACTGACTCAGGGCATTACATTAATCATAACTGAGCTTCTTTCAGAAATCCCCTACCAAATGGAAGCGGGATTTAACCTACTTTTCGCAACTCACCCCGTTCAGTGATTGATATGACTGGACATCTTGCCCCCGAAAGCACTCGCTAACAGCAGGCGGAAATAAGGCAGCAACCAAAAAACGGGCCAGAAAATGCCTGCATGACGTTGGGCAAAAACTTTCCATTCTCCCATCGGTAATCCTTTCGGCTGGTTAACCTTTTTCAATCGTTCCCATACCTGGAGTTTGGGATCCGCCCAGCAATCTCCCCCAAGGGAATTAACCGGGCAAGTGCCGATATAACCGGGAACAATCCAGACTGAACCCCCATTCTGCTTCACTCGTAAACCATAGTCCATATCCCCGGTACTATGAACAAAATTGGGATCAAGATTGCCGACCTTTGCCCCAATATCTCGGGGAATTAATACGAAATTTCCGTTCATGGTATCACAACGGAGGGGTTTATCCTCGGGTGGACGTAATTTGAATTTAAGGGGATGCCACCAATTCTTTTGAACCATGCCACCATAGGTCAGCAGATGGGTTTGGGGATCGCAAGTAGAACCGATGACCACGCCGAGTAATTCCCCTTGCGCTTTTAGAAGTTGGTAAGTTGAGAGGGCTTTAGCGATCGCATCTGGGTAAAGCACCGTATCATCATTCAGCCAAAGATAGAACTCCGGATCCGAGGCGATCGCCTCGGCAAAAGCACGCCGCATTCCCCCATTCCAAAATAAGCTCCCATTACCCTTAAGTAGCTTGACGTTAGGATACTGTTCTTGAACCCCTTCTGAAGTGCCGTCGGTACTTCCATCATCGACCAAATAAACGGTCAGTATTACTTCGGGTGGTAGTTTCTGCGTGAACAGTCCAGCGAGACTCTCTAAAGTTTTCTCTCGACGGTTGTAGCAGGTCATAATCACGGCGATGGTTTGAGGTTCCATTTCTATCATCCTTAACTTAGGCTTGTCAGCGGTGATCGCGCAGGAACTCGTAACAAGTTCTAATCTTTTAATGGCCATCCACTCGAACCAGTACCGAGGGATATTGTCTAAAATGCGACTTGCTAATCAATGTTCTTCTGCGCCGTTACGTTGTAATGTTTTAAAGATTTTAAATTAAAGAATTTTACTAAAAAAACTTCTGTAAGCTTGCCGGAAGGACAACGCACTATCCAGGATTGACTACTCCGCGCGAATCACGCGACGGGGATTCCCCGGAGGGATTACAGCACTTCTGAGTTAGGATCGACGCACCAGGAAGATCCCAAATTCTCAGACGCCTAGGCGAAGTCAAAACGCCTCTTGCCGGGGTGCATTGCATCCCGGTTACTTTTGCCTTGCGACCGATGTTGTACGCCCCGTTGCAGTCAGCGTTGAGTTCAACACCAGCCGCAGAGCGATAGGTTCCGCGTCGAATGCGCCTGCCTGAAGCCTTCCACCCCTCGGGTTTTTCACCGTAAACGGGGATGACATCAAGATCTAACGCTGACGCTTGCGACGTATAGCTTTCCTCCTGCTCAATGAACACAATGCCGTGCGCTTCGCAAAGCTGCGCTATGCGGTTTTTCAACTTTGCCGTGGGAATCTGCACAAAATTTTGGTTGGTTTTGCGGCCCATATTGGCCCCATTTTTTTGCCCCTGATTCCAGCCAAAGACTACAGTGCCAATGCCATGTTTCAAGCAATGGTTAATTACCGCCCTTGTGGCCTTGTTGACGGCATCACGCATCTGGCGGTTACGCTTGCCCGTGAGTCGGTCTAGCAGCTTGCACCAGAAGGCTTGCTCTTTCCCCTCTTTGATGGTGGCAACCCGCTTGTTATAGCCCTGATTGAGGGACTTCAGGTGCTTGCCGTCCACGATCAAGCTATGCCCCTCACTGTCTACGCAGGTCAGCCAGTTGTCAACGCCGTGGTCAATAGCCATCGACTTTTCGGGATCTAAGGCAACGGGGTCAACAGGCTTGCCAGCGCAGATCCAGACCGCATCAAAATAGCCAGCCCTAGGCACGATCTGAAGTTCTTTCACTTCAGTCCAATCAAGATTGCTGGGGAAGGGCAGAAAAATCTCAGGCAGGCCAAACCAGACCTTACAGGCCCTGCCCATCGGCACCTTGACCTGGCCATCAGTCAACTTGAGCCAACGCTTAGGGTAACTGATCTGGAACATACCCCCAGATCGGCGATAGTTTGGGGGCTTGGGCTTCTCAGCCAGCCCACCGCTACGCCATAGCTTCAGTAGTTCACGGTAGCCCTTAAAGGCTTCGCCCACACTAATACAGGTCTGCTGTGCAGCGCTGGTATAGAGCGCTTTCATGTGCGCGTTGCACTTCATCTGGCTAGACAGCCAACGCCCATTTGAGAACTTCCCGGCCTTGAAGTACAACTGCCTAGCCAGATAGACCGTGCTGTTGTAAAGACTATTTGACGCCCTGCATAAATACTCCAGCGCCGCTCTTAGTTTAGGGTCGTCAGGCAGTTGGTTTACTTGTGCTGCAAAGGTTTTAGTCATAAAACAAGTATAGTAAAATTGTAGATAAATGGGTAGCCTTCAACAAGGCCAGATGAGTCCATTAACTACCGCCACGGCAATCACTCAGTAGGGCTGGCCCATGTTCACCTGGTCTGGCTTCCGAAGCGGCGAAAGAAGGTTTTGGTTATTGATGTCAAACTAAGGCTTGCCGCAATACTGAATGAAGTTGCCCTAGAGAATGGGTGGTTGGTCAAGGCTCTAAAGATAGCCCCTGACCCCGTTCACATTCTGGTAGAGCATGGCTGGTGAGGTTGCCATTCATCAAATAGTCAAGGCCATGAAGGGACGTTCCTCTAGGCTACTCAGGCAAGAGTTTCCGCACCTGTGTAAACTGCCTTCCCTCTGGACTAGATCCTATTTTTACGACACGACAGTTCAAGTGAGCACCGCAAAGATCATGGCCTACATAAACGCTCCTCACCATGTTTGACGGCGGCTAAAGCCGCCGAGTCGCTTGGTAGCCCCGACTCTTTAGAGTCGGGGCGTGACCTCGCTCCCAAGCTTTTATCGTGTCAACTTAAGGTGACAACTGATGTTCTAATAATAACGGGGCAGGGCCAATTTCTACCCGATTTCTCCTGAGCAACTCTTGTTCACCCGCTAAATTCCGCACCTGCTTGACCCCCCACTCTTCCGGTATCTGAAAGCGGGAGGGGCCATCAGTATTCCAGACAATCCAAGCTTTATAGTCGCGATCGCGGGTTAGCTCACAAGTCCAAATCATCTGTTTTGCTTCACAGTCGTTCATCTGCGCTCCCACCAGCCAGTTTTGCAGCTCCCCATAAGCAATTCCAGCTTGAGTGGGAGTGGTGCGATCGGCCTGAGTTAACCGCAAATAAATACCTTGATGATCCCAAACATACCAATACAAACGAGCCACTCCCGCAGCCCAATTTAGAATATATGATCGCGCCACAAACCCCGCCGCGCCCCACTCGTCAGAAAAAGGTGCAATACCTAACCATCCTGTTTCTGTATTCCATAATGGCTTATCACCCACACCATACTTTGCCATAGTCGTTTGGACTTGTTGAATCAGAGGAACCATTGTTTCCGGAGGGAGAAAAGGTACATAGAAATGAAAGCCAATTACATCCGCATAAGCCCCCCCACCCCCGGCCAAGTATTGATTCAACCACTCGACGCCATGCTCTCCATCTGTAGGCGGAGGAGAAACTACCGTGATCGAGGAATCTACCTCTTTCAGAATTCGATAAGCTTCTTCACATAGGGTTAACATCGTCTCCAAACTGCCCGTATAAAACCCCTCCAAATTAGGTTCATTCCAGAGCTCATAGTAGTGAATACGCCCTTTATAGCGGGTGGCGACGGTGCGGACATAATTACGCCAGTCCTCTATATTTTTCGGTTCGGCTGCGGTTCCCGTAGCATAGATCGAGGGTTCTTGAGGTCGGGCAGAAGCCCACCTTGGTGTCAGGCTCAAATTGAGCAGAACTTCTACCCCGTTTTCCTCAGCTAGAGCCACCGACTTGTCTAAAATTTTAAAATTCCATTCCCCTTTTTTAGGCTCCAACTCAAACCACTCCACATAAGCCGCCATCAAGCGCCAACTGTAAAAAGGAACAATAGGCCAAGGAGTGAGGGTAGAAATGGGTGGATCCGTGACATAGGTAGGAGTCGTAGCTACATGGTGGATATGGTTTCCAAACAAGCTGGCCGGTATCGGCTGAGTTGGAGCTTGGAGATGGACCTGAACGTCCATCTTCAAACTACTCAAACTCACTGCTGTGGTTAAGGACAAAATGAGTAAAACTACAAATATAAGAAGGTGGGGTTTCGGTTGCTTCAATGTCCGTTCTCCTGTTTTACACTCCATGTAAGCCCAGGGGTTACACCCTCAGTTCAAAAATAAAGTTTTCCGCCCTTGATCATTTTCTTTTTCCAATTGCCAGCAATGATTTTTCTAATCCCAATGATTGTTCTATCTCTAAATTCGAGTCAGGAAATAAAATAGCCATTTCCTTCTGTGTCAACAGTCGTAGCTCCGAGACCATATTCTTGCAATATTCCGCTGTAGGACGAGTCACTAGACCCCAAACCGTAAAATTACGGACTACTTTATGCTGAATTGACTTGGGCAACCAATGTATAAACGGCGTTAAAAAATGAGGCTCTACAGGAAAATTATAACTCGGAGTTTGGACGAAAAAATTGGGGGCAACTCTTTGAATTTCCGAGGCAAATTGAACTTGGTTCTCCCAGGTTTCTAAATGTTCAATCACCGAATTACTAAAGGCAATATCAAACGCCGAATCTTCAAACGGTATGTTTTTACCATCGGCAACCACCCACGATATATTCTCCGGGAGTGTTGTCGAGTTTTCATAGAGGTTTATCACCGTAACCTGTGGCACGGGAAAGCCTTCTTCCTTCGCTAATTCCCAGAAAAATTGATCTCCCCCCACATCTATGACTCGGGTTGCTTCTTGCACTTCAAATCTGGCATAGAACCTTTGCAGTCTACCTCGTCTAAAATGCCGTAAAAAAGGAGCATATAACTGATGAATGTTCACCATATTTTTTATTTTACATCCCCGATAATTTTAAGCACACTTTATGTTCCACCTCTCGTAATTTGACCGATGGTTCTGGCAAACAATTAGCGAAAGGTGCTAAATCCTGGAACAAATTAGCCTTTATAGCGACCCTAAATGAATTTGACAATGGATCCAAGACTGAAAGTCTTGGAGTGCGTAAAGCGCTGACGCGCATAGCTTCGCTGTGCGGCGAAGCGTGCCGTCCTGCAACACATCTTGCTCGCTATCTTTATGTCAAACCGAATGAATTGCCATCAGTATAGCATCAGAGACCCACTCAGGCGTCAGATTTTGGATGCGAGAGCGAGCCACACTCCTCATTCTCGCCAACTCTTCTGGGGAGGTGGAAAGGGTACGCTCCAAAGCTGAGTAAGCTGCTTCTAAATCATCTGGACGAAATATCCATCCGTTTTCCCCATCAATGACCAGCTCCTCAACAGATTGACTGTACAAACTGCCCAGCACCGGCAAACCCGCCGCCATCGCCTCATTGACCACCAGCCCCCACTCATCCGCCAGAGTGGGAAAAACAAAAATCCCCCCCTGCTCATAAACTTGGGGTAAATCAGAATAAGCTAAATTTCCTAAAAAAGATAGGGAAATATTGGGGGGTAAAACTTGCTGCTCCAAGGTGGAGCGCAACGACCCCTCTCCGACTATCAAAAATTCTAGGGTTCTGTCCGGATGTGCTTCACCCCAACGAGCAAGGGCTGATATAAACAGAAGTAGACCCTTACGCTCAATCAGTTGACCGACATAAAGCAAGGTGTAAACCTGGTTAGCCTCTTTTGACAAAGGTAGAGCCGTAAAAGGGGAGATTTCAGTTGTATAGGGCGCAACAAAGATTTTTTCAGGAGCGACACCATAACTTCGGACATATCTCGCCCCACTCTCTCCGTTCACTAGCACAGCATCAGCTTGAGGCAAAAGAAATTTTCTGACCTGTTCCCTGAGCTTTCCTCTTCCCTGCTCGCTATATTCAGAAATCGTAGCCCACAAAATTAGTCGGCTCTTAGAAGACCATTTCCGGTACAACAGAGAAAGCAGGCTCCGCATTCCCAACTCCCCAGAAATTAATACATCGGGCTGATACTTTTGCAGGAGCCAGAGCGTATCATAGGGAATATGAACATACAGAGGCTCGGAAAATCCATGTGGATGCCGCCAAGAGCGTTGTATCGTTAGGGTTTTCTGGACCTTGACATTCAACGAACCCCAATTTGGCTTCCATTGCCGATTGGGTTCCATGGGCGTCGAGATAAAAACCTGGAAATCATCAACCTTTTTAGCTATTGCCTCATAAAGGGCTTCCCGATAGGGAGGAATAAAGTTGGTTAAAAGTGCAACCCGTTTAGCCATAGTATTGTTTGATTTTATGATGGAATTGAGTCGAGGGACGAACAACCTTGAAATATCTTGTCGGTTCAGTTCCCTCTTAAAACACATTCTCTAGGATAATGCCTCCCTACCTTCAGGGGTAGATATGCCAGGGTGGAGGTTGAGAGGTCTGGCAAGTGGTCTAGGGAACAGGGTTTTACGGCTGTTGGGATGCACTGGCATTCCTGCAATCCCTCGATCAACCTGTTGATTGTGTCGCGAATTATATGGGTTCTCCAACTCCTGGCGAGCTATCAGTTTTTTTCGATTTTCCAGAGCTTGTCTTCAAAATCATCGCGACTATTAATGGGCAGGACGCTGTAGCCTTCCTCTTCTGCCAGAAGATTCCGTAAAATGGGAGACTGACTGTATAAATAGACATCGCTAAAGCCTGTAGGGATTGTTGGCAGATTAGGTCTTTGTACTAATTGAAATTGGACATGATCTTCCAATAGATAGGTCAGAGATAAAATACCGCCAACCGCTTCATCACTGATCAGAAGCGGAGCGCTATTTTGATTGATGAGTCTAGCCATTTGAGGTGCTGATTGAAATCCTTTACTCCACCAAACTGTTGATTGCGCACTGACCCCACAAGAAACTATACCCCCCAAAATCAGTAGGAAGGTCACCATCTGCCAAATCTGCTTCTGATGTAAGGGATTTTTGTAACTCTCCGTCATTTTTCTTGACAATAAGTAAGCCACCGCAATTTGTATTCCTAAGTAACAAGGAATGAGGTATCGCGGAACCATAGATCGCTGTCCGCCGAAAAGCAGATCAGGCACAATTAGAAAGATGGCGGTTACCCCAATCAGGGAAAAAACAAACCAATCCTGATTGTTTTGGGTTCTCCGGTTTAAATAATAGAGAGAATAAACTCCTAAAATCACAATTCCAATAATGGGAATCAGGGAAGGGATTAGGTATTGTAAGGGGGCTCTTGAGTTAATGTTAACATCAAAAAAAAGCCGACTTAGATTTCCTAGCCAGCTTACCCCTAAAGAAATAAGACTTACAGATTGAGCGGTCCAGGATGTAGCTGTTGTAACTTTTTGATAGTTGGTTGCCACAATCCATATCCAAGGAGTAAAAGCAATGACGCTACAACCGGAAGCCAGCAAATAATTGAGGGTTATTTTACTAATGCGAAATCTTTCTCTGATTAGGATATAAATTCCGTGACTGATGGCCACTAATGCAAATATTAAATGTGAATAAATACCGAGGACTACAGTAGCAGAATAGAAAAACCAGATTTTATATTTTTGGAGTCTTATTGCTTGCAAGAGTGCGGCGCTAGACAGTAAAATTGTGACGATAAATAAACTAGACTGCCGTGCTTCTTGCGCGTATAAAACATGAAAAGGAGAAACGGCCACCAAGGCGATCGCCACCCATCCAGTCAAAGACTTGTCAAACAATTCTCGGCATAGCCAATACATACAAGGAAATGCCATTATGCTAATGACAGCGGATAAACCTCTCATCAAAGTCACAGAATGCCCCAGTTTATCTACCAAAAAGCGGGCCATCAAATAATAGAGCGGCGAATGTTCTGGACTACTGGCTAATGCCTTAAGTGCATCGTTTACGTCTTTCTTTGGTTGCCTAGGTTGATAGGTTTGATGTAAAAATTCCCGGCTGATGAGCTCACCTGTGTAAACTTCCGATATAACCATATCAGCCGTATATCCTGAAATTCTTAACGAAGAATAAGTTTCATCTTCCCAGTAAATTTTTTGATCTATATTATAGAATCTAAAAAAAAATCCTAAAATTAATATAAAACAGACGAGCCAGCGAAAATTCCGGGCTGAAAAAGGTTTCATCTTATCAAGCATAGGTTAGAGGGAGGATTGTCAGGTTTCTATAAAAAATCCAAAAATAGCCCACTCAATATTCTCCTGGATAGATTAATGGCTCCATTCCCGATCGGGTGATAATGTTCGGGCTTCTTGAGTGAAGGAGTTAATTCTGGTTTAAGGGATGCCCCCACTTAGACTACCATAAATTAATTTGATAGAATACCCTTGGGAACCCGGGTTAAGAGATAAAATATTCTATAACTCTCCTGAACCCAAAATCAGCAGGTGCTGTTTCTGGAAATAGAGGGTCCTTAGCCTATCATATCAGCCCGAGTTAGGTAGTATTACCGCCCTCCCTAGTGTGACCATCAGCCCCCTCCCCTGTGGAGAGATTCTGCCACTCTTCTGGTCTCCAGATCCTATCGAGGAATTCCTGGCCTAAATTTTACCATACCGACTCATCCTTACTCTATAAAACCAAAAGGAATCATAAAACCATGACAGACGGAGTAACCCAGCAAAAGAAATCCTTCAATGATACTTATTCCCGAGCTGAAAATTGGTCGTATTGGGATTCCCAGGATCCTCTAACTCAATATCTACTCACCAGAAGATTGCGAATTGCGGTGGATCGGGTGATGCAGATTACCCAGGCTTCCCCAGCGGATTGGAATGTTTTAGTTCTCTGTGGTGGAGTTGGCGGCGAGGGCAGCTTCTTAGCAAACTATGGGTTCAAATCGGTTACCGTTTCAGATATCTCCGAAACTGCATTAGAGGCTTGCAATAAACGAGATTCTCGTTTAGAAACCCAAGTAATCAATGCAGAACAACTAGAGCTTCCAAATGAAAGCTACGATTTAGTTCTAGTACAAGATGGTCTTCATCACCTTCCCCGCCCGGTGCTGGGGTTTACTGAAATGCTCCGCGTCGCCAGAAAAGCGGTCATTGTGATCGAACCTCATTTAGGTTTAGTCGCTAACTTAATGGGGACGACTTGGGAAAATCATGGGGGAACCGTGAATTATGTATTTCGTTGGAACGCTTTGCTGTTAAAACAGGTCACTCAGAGCTACATTTTAAAATCTCCCTGCTATATCCAGGCCATTCGGTTATGGAATCATAATCTCTTGATGGCAAAAGTCGGAAAAATTTTAGGGGGTAAGCAAGGAGCAGTTTTGTCCGTAAAATCCTTCTACTTTATACTCGATTGGTTGTTTGGCTGGCTAGGAAATATGATGATTGGGATAGTCATCAAGTACGACACTCAACAGTAGCGGGTTTTGCCAAGAGAAAATAATGAAAAAGGAGGTCTCCTGACTTGCCACAGACCTCCCCATTCTATAAATCATATTCAAATGCGAGTTCACAGTTTACTCCCGCGTGGTTTGCACCCATCTCTCTTGCTCTGAAAGAGAATTGGGCAGTGAATATTCCGGTTCCCTGGCAGAGTCTAAAGATGGAGGCATGGGTAACAAACCAATGAGTACAAAGACTAACCAATATAGACTCTTGGGTTCAACCAGACGGGTTTCCGTAATGTTGGCAAAGACCAGATAGGTTAGGAAAAGCATCGGCCATAGTGTTTCCATCGTTTTGGTCTGGATTATCCAGCGAAAACTGTGGATCAAATTAATGGTGAATGCGATCAAAAACATCGATAATCCCACTACTCCCAATTCCACCAACAAGTCCATAAACCCATTATGACCGTAATTGGGTCTCCAAGGACTATTGAGCCAGATATATGCGGAGGGTCCCCTAAACCCGAGCCAATAGGTCTTGAATCCGAACCCGAGCCAACGATTTTCTCTGCTTGTTTCCATCATCAGTTCCCACACAGGTGTACGTCCGCTCAGGGTATCGTCCTTCTCCAGAGACTCAAAGACGAGTCCTGAATTATCTCCAAACCACACCCCACTCACTCCGCCGAGTAACACCACGAGGATTGCGAAGTAGACTATCAGTTTAGAGCGAAAACGCAATCCTCGGTAAAGTGGAATAAGAACCAACAGCACTAAAAAAGTTACCCGCCCTCCTCCTGATTTGGCCTGGATTAGCAAAAATATAGAAAGAATACAGCCTGACCAAGCCAGCCAAGAAGGACACAATCGACTACGGGCCAGCAACACAAAGAAGCCAGCACTCAGACCCATGAGGCTACCCAGTATGTTTTTATGGTTATAAATACCGCGCCACGCTCCGTCAAACATGGGTTCCGGATGAACTCCCTCTGCGGGTTTTGCAAAGCCATACAGCATACTGAGGAATGTAGCCAGACCCAGGGTCAGGCATAACATCTCAAACTGCTCTTTCACCGTGTAACGAGTTCCAACGTAAGTGGCAAATATGGTAATGCCTATAAAATCGCGAAGAAAACCTCTAGTAACTAGGGGGTCTTGGGACCATTGGATCGAGAGAAAAGCAATGCCCACGAGGATATAAGGGGATAAATTGCCTGCCCTCATAATCCCCAGGAGACAGCGCTTCCACCGTAGAACGATTAGGCTCAAGCTGATGGTATAAATCAGCAAAAAAATAAGCCTCGTTTTGCTAGGACCCAAGGAGAGTCGAAAAGCGTCGGTAGAAAGCAAAAATGTGACCACAACAAAGGCTTTTTCGGTATAAAGTCCGAGCCGGAGTAGGGAACGGATCAACTGTGGTACATACATAACAGCACTAAATGATGCTTAGGATTGAGCCCCAAAGGCTAATTTACAGAAACAAGGACTAATTTACAGAATAACAAATCCTAACTTGATAGACTAAGGTTAGGAGAGCTTTCCTTAGTCCATCACGTGATTAAATAGGTCCGAGTAGCGGCGAGCTTGGCGCTCTAAGGTAAATTCTCTTTCGACTTTTTCCCGAGCTTGATGGGAGAGGTTTTGATGTCGCTCTGAATTTTCGAGGATCCAAATAATTCCTCGTGCTAAATCTTCTATCTCAAAAGGTTTGGCTAAATAACCATTGGTTTGGTGTTCGATCATGTCCGGTACTCCGCCAATGTTAAACCCGACGCAGGGAGTACCACAGGCTAGAGCTTCCATGACCGTGTTGGGTAAGTTATCTTGAATGGAGGGGAGAATAAAAACATCAGCGGCGGAATAAACTAGAGCTAGGGAAAGTTCATCATTGAGTTTTCCTAAGTAATGAGACTTGAACCCGAGTTCGATGCCTTCGGTTGCTCTAGATGCCCCAAAAACCACGAGCTCTATCTGTTCTTTCCATTGAGACTGGCTCAATTGTTGCAGGGCTGGTTGAAGTAAATGAAATCCCTTCCGTGGATCCGTAGTGGCATTCAGTGCGCCAAACAAAATCAATTGCTTATCCTGCGGTAATTTCAGCAGGTCGCGAGCGATCGCCCGGTCCAGTGGTTTATAAGTTTCCGTATTTAGACCATAGGGAATAACCTCCACTGGTACTTCCTTGAAAAGAGAACTGGCATGGGTTTGTTGGGCTAACCAATGGCTGGGGGTAACTATTGTTAAGTTAAGATTCTTCCATGCTTTTGCTTTCCGTTGCCAAACCCAACGAGAGATATCCCAATTCCTCTGGCTGTCTAATTGTGGACAAGTCCCACAAGATTCACTATAGCGATCGCAATTCCCGCTAAAATGACATCCTCCTGTAAAACCCCACATATCATGGAATGTCCACACAATGGGTTGCTTCAAATGCGTGAGGGTCTCAATTTGTAGATATCCCCCACAGATCCAATGAAGGTTAATCACATCTGGAGCAATTTTATTAACTTGAGCGGCAATTCCATCCGGAATCCATTGCGGCGAAAAAACGTCGCGAATACGGTTCGGGTGAATGAACATCGGGAGTCGGTTCAGATTCGGTCTTAGCTTGGCAAAATCTTTTGCAAGGCTACTATTTTGCACAATAACTCGGCTATCATCGCTTAATTTCGTTTGCACTAAAAGTTGGGAGTCGTAACCAATCTCTTGCAAACCCTGATGTAATCGATAGGCGGACCTAGCGGCCCCTCCTTCCCAATCGGAAGCACTGATGAGTAGAACTTTCATGGAAATCCCTTTTCTAGTGAACTTGATTTGAAGTCAGATCGGCGATGGAGAAAGACCAGTGATTTACTCTGCCTATGGACTATTTCTCTCAAACATGAGGCAGGCCACTTTCACAAACAGGTTGGTCGCGTTCCGAAGAACTATTCTGTCATCATTATAAAATACAAGCAAAATTAGCTTTTCATTCTAGCAACCATCCAAGGACAATGAAACCGCCTGCAATTTCGGTAATCATTCCCACTCTCAATCGACTCCCGCTCCTGCAACAAACTTTAGAGTCTCTTCGCCAACAAACCTTCACTCAGTGGGAAGCGTTGGTCGTTGATGATGGATCCAATGATGGCACTGTCGAGTTCCTACAACGAGTGAGCCAGGAAGACTCGCGAATTAGGTACCTAGAGCGCGAGAGTTCAACTTCGGGTGCACCCGCTCGTCGGAACCAGGGAACCGCTGCCTCAGAAGGAAAATATGTCATCTACCTCGATTCTGATGATTTGCTCGCACCCACAGCTTTATCAAATCGCTTTCAAGCAATGGAAAACAACCCAGAACTTGATTTTGGAGTGTTCTCCACCGTCCTATTTCGTAATCACCCCGGTGATATGAGATTGCTTTTAAATAAGGAAACAACTACCCAACAAGATGATATAAATAGATTTTTAAAAATTGATTGTCCCTGGCAAGGTCTTTGTATGATTTGGAAACGCCCATCCTTTGATAAACTGGGGTCTTGGGACGAAGATCTGTTGAGTTTTCAGGACTGGGATCTTCCGATGCGGGCTTTAATTCTCCAATTCAATTATAAGCGCTTTTCTACAGCGGATTGTTTTTGGCGGGTGTCACAACATCAATCTATTGGGTCTACCTCAAAATCCCCGGCCCATTTGAAATCCCATGAACGCTTGTTTGATCTGACTCATCACCGGCTGATGAATGCGGGATTGCTCACTAACGAACGACTAATTTTGATGGGAGGACTCTCCTTTTGGCTGGCTCAATGTTGGGTAGAAAGTGGAGATAGGTCTGAAGCGTTGAGGGTTTGGAGAAGTAGCTATGACAAAAACTGGGTCCAGCAACCCTTTTATTCCCAAGGGGCCTGGTATCTCAATCAGATTGCTGGGGGAGAACCTTTAATTAGCCGGATTATCTACAAGTTTTTTGAATTGACTTGGCCAAAAGGATTGGCGTTCAAATGGTCCAAAACGTTTTGTAATACTCCTGTGCCTAAGTCGATTCAACTTCCAACGGTCCCCCTGCCTTTAACTGGAACCCAATAGTTGTTGATAGATTTCAACGAGGCGATCGTTGAGTTTGTTGATATCGTAGCCTTCTTCCATGTAGGTCCGCCCAGCCTTACCCATTTGCGGCCAAACTTCCGGATGCTCCACCAGATAGCTCAACTTTTCAGCAAGCGCCTCAACGTCTCTTTCTGGGACTAGAAAGCCAGATTTTCCCTCTAAAATTCCTTCGGGAATCCCGTTGTGCAGTGTAGACAAGACGGGCAGGCCCCGGGCCTGGGCTTCTTGTAAGACTAGGCCCTGTCCTTCTTGATCTCCATCAGCAGCCGTGACGCTCGACAATAAGAAAATATGGGAGGAATCATAAAGATGGAACAGTTCTTCTTGGGTTTTCCATCCGAGAAGCTGAACTTTTTCGGCAATCCCCAGTTCTCCAATCAAATGCTCCAAAGGCCCTCTAAGCGGTCCATCTCCAACAATTCGATATTCTAGGTTAGGATTATGTTCTAAAACTTTGGCAACAGCTTTAAGGGAATACTCAATTCCTTTTTTTTCTACGAGTCGAGCGACGGTCATTATTTTCACTGACTCCCCTTGTCCGAGGGTGGGTGGACGAAAAGTGTAATGAGACAAATTGATGCCCATCGGGAGGGTGAGAATTTTATCAGGTGGGCAGCCGAGGGCTACAGCTTTACTTGCGGTGTAAGGAGTATTAGCGGTATAGAGGTCCCCTTTTTGAAACAAGTCTTGATAAATCTTGGGATGGGTCTGACGGGGATAAAGATTCACGTCGAACCCATGAAAGGTGGTGATGATTTTTCCCTGAATTGCACCAATTTCCCGCAATAATACCCCCCGTAGTCCGTAGGGTGCAAAGTGGCAATGGATAATATCATAAGCGGGCTGATCTAAAAGAGGGATGGCAGAATATAAGAGCCTTAAAAAGTATCCTTGGTCTCGATGTTTGAAGTAATTGTACTTAAATAAATTTAGCGATCGCAGCAAAGTCATGGGTGATTTGTAGCCATGAGCAAGCAGGATTTTTGATCCTTTCACTGTCCGGATCACTTTTTTAGCTGGCAGGGGAGCATAGCGGGTTTTATCCAGCAAGTTGTACTTCTCTACGTCCGGATGAACTTTCGATGTTTCGCCGGGTTCATCGGCATAAATGTCTACTTCATGTCCTCGGGAAATTAAGCCGGTAATTTGATTTAAAATATAGGTTTCGGATAAGGCGGGAAATTTGCCAAGCATTAAGGCAATTTTCATAATTTTTAGGGTTCTTTAAGTTACAAAATTTTCGGTTGACTTAATTCCAAGATATTGGGCTGCTTATTTTTGATAAATAGCTGTTACTGAATGACCATCAGGTAAACCTTTTTCATCATCCATTCCCTTTGCTAAAAATTTACCAGCAATTCCCGAGATCTTTTGCAAAAATTTGTATTGTATGGAGTTGTCTAGCCACTTAGTTTCTTGATTTAAAGCAGCCTTTACGCTATTGATAACCAGCGAAGAATTCCACCATTCTTTATGGAAAGTTGATAATTTTTCATGCTGGATACTGACCAGATTTAAATAAAATTTTTTACCTAAATATCTCAGGGATTTATCTGACCAAAAACTAACATGATGCGGGGGCATATTGAGTAAATTATTGCTAATTAAAGATAAAAAAGAGTCAGCACTGGGGACTGAATAGATTAAGAGTCCCCCTGGTTTGGTAGCTCTAATACAACCTTCTATAAATGAATTTATTTCCGGAATATGTTCGAGAACTTGGAAGGCACAAACTACATCATATTTATCAGCATTCTCTAAGGAATGTTGTTGGATAGACTCATTCAGCACTACCGTTCCCTGGTGTTCGGCAAGTTCTTTTGCTTTCCGGCTAAATTCAAGCCCGACATAATTAGCGCTCGCTACTTTCTTAGAAAAAGCCCCTTTTCCACATCCAATTTCTAGAATTAAATCTGATTTCTTTATGAATTGGTTGGCAAAATTGTATTCGGGCTTCTCATCCATATAGTACCAATCAAATTTTTGTAATTGCTCATAAAACCCTTCACCACCTGCGATCGGGGGATAAAAAAATATTAAATTTGACTCAGTTGACTGGTAAATTCCTATTTTGTCAACCCCATAAAAATCTTGGGAAACATCAATGTTGAAAACCTTTTTATACAGTGAAATTAAAGTTTTTGAATTCAATTCTTCCAAAATTTTAACATTAGCATCACCACTTATTGGGCAGATTACACTCATCCTGATGACCCTCAAGTAAGACATAATTTTACACCAGCTATAGCAAACCTAAATCATTTTGACAATCGATCCGACCCCTGATAACCTTGGAGTGCGGTAAGCGTTCGCGGAGCTTGTGCGTCAGCACATAAGCCATGCCGCAGGCTTTGCATTCTGCTCGCTATTTTTATAGTAAATTGATTTAGACGCGATATTATTATAGATTAGTAGATTCCTCTATTTATCTCTCAGTAAAAATGAAATGGATGGATCAGAATTAGGCGGCTAACCTCGATAGTATTGAAAGGTGTAGAGGATTCCTCATTCTGTTCATCATCAGGTTATCTGGGGATTAGATATTTTTCATCTATGTAGTTTTCCGTTGACCTCCTTATAGCAAAAGACTGTAAAGCATTTTTTAAAATAGCTTTAAAACTGTGAGTTTCTTCAAGAGTAAAGTAATTGTTTTGGTTTCGGAATTACTTGTTTGGCGCGCCCCAGCCGACCAGTCATTTTTAATTTTGAACTGCGAATAATCGGGATGTTGCATGACGACTAGGCGACATAACAATTCTATCTTACGGTTCGCTCATTTTCAAGGGGTTTTTTGAAATTAATGACGAGATAAGGACGGTTACAGGCTTTACGCCCTTCTGGTGACAGAACTGATTATTTCATTGATTTAGCCGCGCTATACAATTAGTTATTGCTGGTAATAATATTAGACCAAAGTTTTCTCTTCTGTTCTGGCCGATACAATTTGTTACAATCCCCTACCCTCTGACCTTCCCTTCTGTTACTGTGGCTTTTTAGAAAAGAGAGTTTGAGGGACCCTCACCATCTCTAGTACGGCCTCAGTGCCATTGGGGGGAGCTAGCCAAAGTAGAATGTAAAACGATCCGTACAATACGCAATCTCTTAATAGATCAGCGAACAGATTTAGGCTAGGTAGGAACAGGTTAATTCCGGCTAGTGTTAAAGCAGCACCGATGGAGGCTACCATAGGTCGAGCGATCGCTCTAACTAAATCCCGCAGTTGTAGTGGCGAACCCTGATAGCAATACATAATGCCCGGAACAAGCAAGAGCGTAAAGAATATGCTATAAGAAAGGGCTACACCTTCAGGCCCCCAAGGGAGACCGATCAGGAAACTCACTATCGTCAAAGGTGAGGCCACTAGAGTCCAACGCAGCATTCGATCCGTTCGCCCTAAGGAAAGATAGACCCATCCCATTGACATATTCAGAGTACCTAAGAAAGCAGAAGGACCTAACAGACGAAAAATTGGAATGATCTCTAGCCATTGCTCCCCTAGCAGGATTTCAATTACCTTGTCTGCGACAACTAATAGGAAGGCTACCACTGGCATACCGAAGGATACCATCAACCTGATTCCTTTGCAGTAATAGGACCGATAGCGCACTGGATCAGATTGTAAGCGAGACAAGGCCGGAAGCGCCACGGTTGTCATGGGGGCGTTGATCTGCTGGATCGGCAGCAGTAGCAATTGATAAGCTTTAGCATAGAGTCCCAGGGGTTCTGCCCCCCAGCGCCACCCAATCAGTACGTTATCTAAATTACGGCTAAAGAAATTAAAAAAGTTAAAACCCGTGAGGTTTCCCCCAAACGCTAACATCGAACTTACACCCGATTGCCGGACCGGAAGACCAGGACGCCAACCACACCCCAACCAGACTCCCGCACAGACGAGAACATCTGTCACGATATTAAGCATAACCAGAGACCAATAGCCACTACCATACGAGGCCAAAACGATCGCCGAACCAATCCCACTAGCTAGAGCTGTAACCTCTATAGCAGCTAGAACCCCAAAGCGCATCTGCCTTCTTAACAGCGCTTGGTGTTGCACCGTCAGCCCACTAAACACGAATCCAATCCCTAGGACAATAGTAATCCCGATTAGGCGGGGTTCCTGATAAAACCAAGCTACGATAGGTGATACAAGGGCGTTGAGCAGCCCAATCCCGAACCCAAGCGCAACATTGATCCAAAACAGGTTACTGACCTGATTATGGGTAATGTTGGCCTGTTGGATAGTGGCTGTAGATAAACCCATATCTTTGAACATGGCGACGAAAGAAGTCACAGTCAGCACCATAGCAAGCAAACCATAGTCTTCCGGCACAAGCAAGCGCGCAAGAACAATATTTGAACCCATCAGTAAAATAAACTTGCTGGCCTGGGCGATCGCCGTTACTAGGCCACTGCGAATCGACCGATCCTTTAAATCGACCTCTAAATGGTCGGTGGAGAAATATCTTTGCGGATCGTCAGCTTTGGGAGTTGGTCTTATAGGATCTGACAATTTGACACCTATCCTGGAGATTATGGAGATTACTCTATCAATAACTATCCGGCGACTTAAGTCTTGTCCTAAAAGCCCGGTTAATTTTCATTGGAAGCCAATATACTGGACCGTGAAAAGTTCTGTATAAGTCCGAGCGGGCCACCCATGGTGGACAAAAAACATGGCCCCGCATAAAACCAGTCCATAAGACCTACTGGTAAGGAGTCTACACTAGCCCTGTCAAGGTGGTGGCAACGCGCTCAAAACCCATGAAAATCCAATAGTTCGTCTTAGGTTGATACATCAAAGGATCCATGCCATTCTGCTTAGATTCTCAGATATTAGAAATTATTGAGAATAGATAGGGATAAAAACACGAAACTCGTTGGGTAACACCTTGATAGGGGTAGGATTCTATGTACAGTCGTCTAGGAAGCCCCCAAATTATAGGCCATTGGATAGCACCCTAATCTCCAAAGGCTTGCGGAACAATAACCTTGGGCTTCCTAGCCAGCTCGGTCTTCAACAAGTTTTATCAATCACTTATTTTAAGGTGCTGATCCCCCAACGAAGCATATTGTAATTCGGATGCGCCCCAAGACTCCACCCTCTCATTTTTCCAGGGTATTGTTCCATCCGTTAGCCCGTCAATGCGCTTTTTCCTTCAGTTAAGTGTCAGGAAACATTTCAAGTTTAGAGGCTCCCTTTCTATTTTATGATGTGGCCGCTTCACTCGGGTTCCACACTTAAGTGAATTATATCGAATCCCGCAAATCGGGAATCATCCTGCAAACCCAGACTGGCACTATCCTTATAAGATTGTAAACAAATATGGCAGTAATGGCTAGGTTAACTCAGAGGGAGACAGATTGCCCATACCTAGGCTATTTTGTCAACCCCTTCAAATTTCATAACTTATAATTTTTGTCAAGGCTTACTCGATGAGTTTTTCCGGTTTGTCTGGGCCTAGAGGACTAAAAGTGCTATTCCAAGCCGGTTTGATAAAATTTAGCTACAATGTAAGTAATTCCGTAGACAAACCCGCTAGTTCAGGCGAAGATTTGCGCGCGATATTTGTGAAGGAATGTAACATTAGAAGTGAAATTGAATGCGTGAGTTTCTCTAATAAAGAACTGTTCTAACCTTTGTCACTTGTAGGAAAAATGAGAGGAATCGGGTCCCCAGTAGTTTTCATCGTGAGGTTACAGGCTCCAGCAACCGTCTCTAAGCCTTCATAAGAGTTTCCAAGTAGGCAGAACACCTCGCGAAACTCCACCCTATAATTTTATAAATCAACAGACATTAGGGAAATTTTTGAGGTGAGCGATCTAGATTGTTCCAGACCTATCCGCAATGCCCTAGGGGGTATATTCCTATCGGCCCTCATTGTGATCACGGCTTCATCTCAGGTGGAGGCTCAAGTAACCCCCACCGTACAGGGACCGGACCCAGCTAACTTCAATCCAAGCAACCTGCCTGTAACTTCTCCTTACATTATGGGAGGAGGAGACTTGATTCGAATTGATAACTTTCAAATTCCCGAATACAGCGGAGAATACCTGCTCCCGCCAGACGGTGTGATCAACTTGCCTGAAGTGGGCAGCGTCTCGCTCCAGGGATTAACATTAGAACAGGCTAATGACACGATTACAGCCAGGTACAATCAGATCCTTCGACGACCCCGAATAGCAGTCAAGCTTCTGAGACCTCGCGCCCTAACAATTGTAGTTGCCGGTGAGGTGAATACCCCAGGCTCCTACATAATTTCCCGGGAAGATCAAAGATTTCCTGGCTTGCGTGCTCCAACCGTAACAGATGTTATTGAACTCGCTGGGGGAGTCACCCAAGAGGCTGACATGACTCAGATTGAGGTTCGTCGAACTCAAGGTGGGAATGCAGAGCAAGTCATCCGCATCGATCTATGGCAATTTTTGCAGCAAGGATCTCGTGAAGAAAACATCTCATTGCTAGATGGAGATACGATCATAGTACCTACAGCAGAAAATGTCTCTATGGCTCAAAGCCGAGAAGTAGCAACTTCTAGCTTGGCTATAGATTTAGCTGCACCCCGCACTGTTGCTGTAGTGGGTGAAGTGACTCAGCCTGGAGTCTATGTGGTACTAGGAGGGGACATAGAATCAACCCGAGTCCCCTTAGGACTTCCTACCGTGACACGAGCTCTCGAACTCGCTGGGGGAACGACATTAACGGCAGATATTAGTCAAATACAAGTTCGTCGTCCCACTAGAACAGGAGGTGAGCGGATCTTTGATGTGGACCTATGGCAGTTATTGCAAAATGGGGATCTTTCTCAAGATCTGATCTTGCAGGATGGAGATACGATCATTATTCCCACTGCTGGTGAAGTAAACCCCCAGTTAGCAGAGCAGTTAGGATCAGCTAAATTTGGAATGGACTTGACTACACCGCGCACTGTTGTGGTCGTGGGTGAAGTGAATCGTCCAGGCTCCTACATTGTTTTCGGGGGCGAATCACCCGCCAACCGAACTCCCGTAGGATTGCCGACGGTCACTCGGGCGATTCAACTGGCTGGTGGCATCACACCCGATGCAGATCTGCGCCGGATTCAGATACGCCGCCCGACCCAAACCGGAGGACAACAAGTTTTTACAGCTAACCTGTGGCAACTCTTGCAAGTAGGAGATTTTAGTCAAGATCAGATTTTGCAAGAGGGAGATACTATTTTTATTCCCACTGCCAGCGAAGTCAGTCCGGCAGAAGCCCAAACTCTAGCAAGTTCGAGTATTGCTCCGGCTAATATTCAAGTTTATGTAGTGGGACCTACCGGCGATCCAAGGTTTTTTACGCCGACTGCTTTACAGGTGCCATCTAGTACCTCCTTGAATCAAGCCCTATTCGCTGCAGGAGGACTAGATAATCCTCGGGCACAAGGGACTTCGGTAGAGTTGATTCGTCTGAAACCTAATGGCACTGTTTCTCAAAAAATAGTCCCCCTTGACTTTTCAGCCCAAATCAATGATATGACTAATCCCCTCCTGCGAAATAATGATATTATTGTAGTCAGTCGCTCTGGTGTCACACGTTTTTCCGACGGGTTGCAAAATGCCTTAGGCTCTATTATAACTTTACGACAAGTGTTTGAAGGTCCTATGCAAGCTTTGAGATTTCTGGAAATGTTAGGAATTATTCGTTTACCGGAAGAATAAAAAATTTTTGATCAAGAATATAAAACCCTTAAGTAGAGGGTAGACTTAAAATTTCGCTCAGGTAAAAGCTAAGGAGGGGTGGATATGGATAACAACCCAGATTTTATGACCCGAGAAAATACTGGACAAAAAATACGCCGCCAGGGCGATATTTTAGATTATAAACTTCCCCCAGAAAAGAGTGATGAAGAGAAAATTATTAAAGAGCTAGGAAAGCTTGTAGCCGCTGGAAAGCGTCGGGCTTTTTTAATTGTTATAGTAGCCCTTGCATTTACCGGATTTAATGCTTGGAGGATCTCAAAGCGACCTCCTGTATATGAAGGAAAGTTTCAAATTTTAGTTGAACCCGTCACACTTTCTGAGAACAAATTACTAAGAGTGGTCACTCAAACTCTTGGAGATACTACGTTTGGAACTAATGAAGGGCTGGATTATGAGTCCCAAATTAGAGTTTTGCAAAGTCCTAAAATAATACTGCCTATTATTGAAAGAATTCAGGAAATTTACCCTCAATTAACTCCCGCACATATTACGAAAGAGCTAAGTACAAAGCGGATTATGCAGGGAGAAGAAGGAACTAAAATTATCGAAGTAAGTTTCCGCAATCGTAATCCCGAACTGGTTAAGTTTATTTTAGAAACAGTGGCAGAAGGTTATTTAAAGTACAGTTTAGAAGAACGCCAGACTACGATTCGCCAAGGAATGAATTATATTAAAGATCAGATTCCGGTTCAACAGGCAGACGTTGACAGACTTCAAGGAGAGTTGGAAAGTCTGCGGCAGCGCTATGATCTTATCAATCCTGTTGTGGAAGGCGGCTATCTGTCGGTGCAAGCCCAGAGGATTGGGCCCCAGCTCATAGAAATTCAATCTTTACTGGCAGAACGGGAATCCCAATACGCTACTTTACAAAATTTATTTGAGAGGGGAAATTATGTTTCTATTCTCAGTAAAGAGGCTGCTACTTACACCTTTTTAATCAGAGATATAAGTATTATAGATACAGAGATTTCAGCGGCATTAACTAAATATCGTGAAGAAAGCGATACGATACAAGATCTAAGGCAGCAAAAACAGGAACTGAATTTGCGGGCTCGTCGAGAAGCTTTAACTATTTTGGAAAAAGTGGCGAGCGAGGTTCAGGGAATACAGGATCGTAAGGAACTTGTATCGCAAGATCAAATGCGTTACGAACAACGCCTAAGACAATATCCAACAATGGCGCGACAGTACGCGAATTTAGAACAGCAATTACAAGTTGCCACTGATTCTCTCAATAGCTTGTTAACGAAGCGGAATAATTTGCAGGTGGATGCAGCTCAACAGGAAATACCTTGGCAGATTATTGCTCCTCCAGGAACTCCTTCTACGTCTACAACTCCCCGAAAAACTTATATTTTACTGACAATTGTTGGCCTCGTGTTGGGTTTAATAGCTGCATTTTTTGCAGAAATTATTAACAATGTATTCCATGACGCTGATGATATAGAGGAAGAAACCAGGCTGCCCATTTTGGGAATGATTCCTATTGCAAAAGAACTCAAAAGAGGCGCACAAAAACGTAAAACTCTTGCTCCTCTAGCTTTAGCTGGAACAGGTCAACGAAAAGGCTTGGATTTGATGGGAGAGTCTCAGTATCGACAAAGTTCCTATATCAGTTCTCCTTTGTTAGAAGCTTTCCGCTCTCTTTATACGAATATCCGCTTGTTGAGTATTCACAAGCCGATTCACTCTTTAGTTATTGGCGGGGCTATACCTAACGTTGGCAAGTCTACAATTGCAATACATTTAGCAAAAACAGCAGCCACGATTGGGCAACGAATCTTAATCGTTGATGCAGATCTTCGTTCTCCTAAGATTCATACAAAGCTGGATTTACCCAACCTGCGGGGTCTGAGTGATGCTATTTCCACCGATATCAGTCTAAATGAGGTGATTCAACGCTTGCCTAATGAAGATAACCTGTTTGTCTTAACGGCAGGGTCTTTGCCCTCTGATCCCATTAAGTTGTTATCTTCTAAAAAAATGCATTCTCTTATGGAGCAATTTCAAGACTTTTTCGATTTAGTCATTTACGATACCCCGCCTCTTATGGGACTTGCTGATGGTAGTATTCTAGCGGCGCAAACTGATGGATTTGTAATGGTGGTTAAAATTGATAAAACCGATCGTTCGGTGGTTGTGAAGGCATTAGATGGATTAAAAATTTCTGGAGCCTCTGTGTTAGGAATTGTTGCGAATGGGAGCGAACGCTAAGTTTTTAGGGTTTCAGAAAGTCTATCCCTCTTTTGTCACTCTAGGTTGATAAAACCCATATTCCTCCGGTTCAATTCTCGATTTTTTATTTTTTAAAATCTTGGATCCTCAAGGGTTTCAGCGATTTTTTAGAAAATCTAGGGTTTCGATTTTCCTCACCGTAACCGAACCGGAGTTTTTTGGGCTATTGAGAATATTCTCAATAAAAACGGCACTTTTTGAGTGATTGCTCCGCCGTCTGAAGTTATAGAGCCTTATCGTACAGAAAAGAGCTGAAAATTTTATAGAGCAAGGCTTTTAGCCATTTTATAAAAATAGTTGATTCAGCCAAAAAACTTGCAAAGATATTCCGCATAAGCCAAAATACTTATGCGGAATGTGGGTTTAACAATCACTGCACGGGCTTTATTTTTGTGTAATACTACATCTGGGTCTGTGATGCCTAAAAAACTCGACAGGCAATGGAGGGTGAAAGCTTACAGGATAAAGCATCTCCTCCGCGAGCTGAAGAGAAAACAGGTTTTTCACAACCAGATTGGGATTGGGTATAACATCCAAATTAACCTTCTCAAGAATGCCCCTTTAAAGCAGCATTGAGAAGGTTAATCTGGGGTGTAATTGAGGAATTATGCCAGCATAACAGACTTATCGTCCTGGCCATGACTTTTATAAAGTAAGCTTAGGAGGCTTGACTTTCTTTGCGACGTCGGGAGAAAGCCATCGCACCCGCTACGAGTCCTAAACCAAGTAAGGTGGCGGGTTCAGGCACAGCTACTCTAGCTGAGACGATAAAGTCATCGTAGTCGTGATCCGCATCAAGACCGTTATCTTCAAAGGACAACTTGAGACCCGAGAACAAATCACCTTCAAACAAGACGCGATCGCTTGCCTTGACAGTTGTGCCATTGAGAAGCGGATCGTAGTTATTGTCGCCTATGGTTACCGGCTTATTCCAATTCGGGTCATTGAAGGGGTTATTGAGCGCACTGGTGGAGTAAACCGTATTAGCTAGATCTCCACGGGTGCGAGTTGGTGTTACCTTGTAGCTGTTGAGAACCAAAGAGTATTCTGTACCTGCCTTGAAGGTGAAACTCGCAAAGGGATTCACAACTGCCAGACCCGAACCTGCTGTTCCTAGACTGTCATTCGCCACCCCACTTCCGATATTGGCATTGAGAGTTTCAGAAATCAGAAGCGTTTCTAATCCAGTAGAGAGATCTTTAACCCCGAAGTCACCGAACCACCACCCGTGGGATTGAGCAAAGTTAAAGTCAATAGTCGTATCGGTATCGAACAGGATGCCGCTGTTTCCAAATGTAAAAGCGTCGGCAGGTGCTACAGAGGCTAGGCTGAAGAAAGTGGTTGCTGCTGCTATAGATAGAATGTTTCGTTGGAAGTTCATTGTTTTTGCCCTCAGTTGTTTTTAGTTATGCTGACAGATGTCTTACCCTTGATGTCTTCACCCTTTGGGTCCTGAAGTATTTTTTTGAATGATTGTTTGCGACTGGCCTTGGGGAAATCGCAGGAAAGTAATATTGTTGTTTTTTCTTTCCTACTTTCTATTAAGCCATGAAATCTTTGATTCTTGCATGATCGAGATCACAGATTTAATAACTCTTTAAACTTCTCCCTAAATTAAGTGTAATTACGGAGGTATTTAAGTGATGTAATTTTTTTGTCGTAAAAAAAAAATCCAAGGAAAAATTTATCTGTTGAACCTGTTCGTGAAGCGGTGGCGAAGCAGAATCTCCTCCCATAGCCTAAAGCGGCATTTGATTTCTAACCCTCTCAGAAGGTATAGGTAGGTCCCCGGAATGTGAATCCTGATCTTTTTCTGTATTGGGAAGTGGGCAGAATGTTGACTCTTGAGCCAATCTCTGCCCCCATTTCCTAGAACAATCAATCCGGTGATAGGGGGAAATACGGAGATTAAACGTTGGATCGTCGCTTCATCCCCACCTCCCTCTATTCTCCCCCACTTGCCTCTTTACTTTAAAGATGTTCTAGGTCGATGGTGCGGCTGTCTCGGTTTCACTCTTTGCCGATCGCCGTTCCTCCGCTGTTGCCATCACCTCATCCATTTTCTCCAGAATCTCCCCTGGATAATTCTCTAACACCTTCGTTGTCAGAGAAATCCGCCCTTTCCACTCATCCAACTCCGCAATCACCACTTTAATCGGTTGTCCCACTTGAAACACCGTCTGGAGAGACGCCACATACTTTTGACTGATCTGATTAATATGGAGCAACCCCGTCACCCCATTGAGGTCTACAAAGACCCCAAAGGGCTTGAGTCCGACCACTTCACCTTCAACCAGTTGACCCACTAAGAGTTGGCCCATGCGCTTGGCGCGAGCTTGTAGGCGTTGAGAGAGCACCAACTTATTCCGATCGCGATCGGCCTCCAAAATCGTGGCACTCAGATTCTGTCCAATGAGCTGCTCCAAATTCCCACGCTCACTGAGGTGCGATCGCGGAATAAAACCGCGCAACCCTTCCACATTAACCGTGACGCCACCCTTATTCACACCAATCACCCGGACGGGCACCGATTCATTATTCTCTTGCACCTGAGCTAAATGCTCCCAGACTTTCCTCAATTCCATCTGGCGAATCGATACCTTGACTTGACCTTCGTCATTCGGTTCGCTGACGATCAAAAAGTCCCGTTCCTCGTTGAGGGGTACCACTTCCGCCAGATTGCTGACCGGCTTTACAGACGCTTCTGCTAGGGGGAGAAAAGCCGCCGCTTTCCCCCCAATATCAATATAAGCCCCATCAGAAACATATTCAAACGCTTGACCTCGGACCTTCTGACCTTTACGAAAGTCATAATCTTGTTGTTCGAGGGCTTTCGCAAAATCCTCAGCAGAAAAAGACGGTTGGGCCTTTTGAGAACGGGATGAGTTAGAATTCATCGTGATTAAAACAAAAAACAAAATTAAGATGAAGTTGAAATCGCTGGCACTGCCTCGCCGATCGCCGTGCCAACTCGATCGATTGAATCGGCGTATTCTTAGAAAAACTGGGCCTTGGGTTGCACCCCTCAAAATTGGCGTTAACGCGATCGCCTCCCAACGGATTGTCAGCTCGCTTTAACACCTGATCCTTCAGAGCACACTCTCATTGTCCTCCCTTGACTCAATTCTGACGAACAATCTTGCAGTTTAGCAACTCTGACTGCCTCCGCCAAAAATTCCCCGACCCATCAAGGGCATCGGTACAGTATAGGGAAGACCAATCCAGTTTCGTGACAAAATCCGTAAGAATCTCCCCCAAAGAAATCTCCGGAAACCCGATGTCTGGTCCCCTACGGATCCCAAACTATACCACTGCTCTAGCCATTGCCCCTTCCTAACAAAACACCGGCAGAACCCTTCCGGGATGGATCTAGCCCTTGTTCCCCAAGCGGACCCTCTGAGTCCCGGACTGTTGAACAGAGTCCACCGCCTAAAGCCCGGGAAAACCCCATTAACCATAGGAAACAAAATTAGCGGGACTGAGGGTATTGGAACTCACCCCCGTCAACACAGCTAACACTTCGCCCGTGGCGATTACGCGCAGTAATGCATCGGCACCCGAAGCTTCCACAGAGATTCCCTCAAAGGACAAAGGAGCCGCTAACGCAATAAAATCGTCTGCCACATTAAAATCCGTAATCAGATCCGTGCCATCTCCTGGTGCGAAGACAAACCTATCCCGACCGGGACCCCCTACTAACGTATCGGGACCCAAACCCCCGATAAGAATGTCATCCCCACCCCCGCCATTGATCCCATTGGCGGCAGTGTTCCCCAAAATCAAATCGTTAACGGGACTTCCCTGGAGGTTTTCAATGGTGGTCCCATAAGCAATATAGGTCCCATAGCTGCTGGCACTGTAAGGGAACTGGGTGGGATCATTAATTGCCAGGTAAGTGGAGGCATTCAGTGCACTCTGGTTGGTACTGGTCCCCCCTTCGTTCATATCAAAAAAGTAGCTACCGATCGCTGGTAAGGCAGAAAAATCAAAAGTATCGATCCCCCCTGCATCCCAAATCGTTTGCTTGACACCGATAAAGTTGTTGCCATCAAACCGATAGAAATCATTCCCGCTATTCCCCGTACTAAAACCATACAGGAACTGGAGCGCCCGGATATCATAAGGCATGGGCGTACTAGCTCCAACCCCAGCAATATTGAAGCTCATCGCCGTGTTGCTATTATTATCCTGGACAAAGGATAACCGGGGACCCTGGGCTGGGAATGTGGGCCGTTCTGCGGAGGAAAACCCGGCATAGTTATTAGGCTGCCTTAACCCTAGAGCATGACCAATTTCATGAACCAATCGTTGATAGCCAAAATTACTTGGACTCTGAGAAAACGAGAACTGCGGATCGATTTCATAATTCCGACTGAGGACGATATCTCCTCCAGTTTCCAGTCCAGGAGCATTGCTATAGGCGTAAACCGGATCGTTGGCAAATAAGATCCGGATCTGACCGTTATTCGAGGGGCGATCGGGAACCTCAACTAAGCTAAACGGCAGGACTTTATCATACTCCTGCATAATTTTGCGAACATTATTTTTAACCCCTTCGTTAACTTCTCCCACACCGCTTTCAGGACCGGGATAACTCAGTGCACTGGCGGTTTCTACGAAACTGTAACTGAGGACCCCACCCACGGGAACGTTCCACTTCACAAAGTTTTCCTCAAGTAAGGTGACTGAGGAAACAGGAGGGGGTGCATCGGTCGCGGGAGGTGTTGCCGGGGGAGGCGTTTGAGGAATCAGTAAGGCATTAATCGCGATCGGGTCAAAATACTCAGACGATCGCCGTCCCTCTTGGAGTCCTTCCTGGAGATATTGCTCCACCAGTTGAGGTAGGGTTAACCCTCTAGCCTGTAGATCCAGGTTATTCTCTAAATAGAATGACGGATTGAAGTTTAAAGAAGGGCGACGTCCTTCTTGAATTCCGTTGAGTTGATAGTGAATGAGTAATTGTTCGCTAGTGGTTAATCCTGCCGCTGCGAGGTCTGGATTGTTTTCTCGGTAAAAATTGGGATCGAAAATCAACGAAGACCGGCGATTTTCCTTAATCCCGTAGAGAGCAAAATGAGCGATCGCCTTTTGGCGATTATTGGGTCCAAAGGCTTCGGCTAAGGTGGGATTTTGATTCAGATATAAAATCGGGTCGAAAAATGGGGAAAAACTGACATTCCGAAGCTCTTCGACGGGAACCCCAAGCCCCTCCACATCTAAATCGGTCTCGATATCAAGCTGAGTCTCCAGAAATAGATTGAACAGGTTTTCATTCAGGGAAGGGGGTTGAGGACGATTCGGGTCCAGGACAATGAACGGAGAAACGGGTTGTTCAATAACGGGAGTGAGCTGGGTAATAATCTCAGGATCGAGCTGTTCGAGATTTTCTCGATAAAAATTGAGATCAAAAATCGGAGAAAATGGCCGTCCTTGGTCGATGCCTGCATTGATAAAGTGATCGAACAGTTCGCGATTATTTAACGCCGCTAGGTCGGGGTTGGTCAATCGATAAAAGTTTTGATCAAAGGGGACGATGATGCGACGTCCCTCGGCGACCCCTCGTTCTGTAAAGTGAGTTTGCAATTGCTCGGGATTGAGTCCGATCAAGTCGGGATTGGCCAGCCGATAGAGTTCCGCATTAAAATACTCGGTTTCAGGGGGTGCAAGCGCCAGACCCGGTAAAACACCTTGAACCATGATTTTTTCCTCTTGATTACAGTTTCATTAAAGTTGGCGGATGTACGACCTGCCCCATTGGATACTGATCATGCCAATCGTGCCAAAAATTTCACGCTTTGCGATCGCCGGAGGTGATTCCGAACCGATCGCCCAGTCGCCACCTCCCTGGTTTCGGATGCCAGCTTATGATACCCAGGGATACCTTCCCAACCTTTCACAGGGATTGGAGGGTTTCATCGAACAGTTGCTGGATTTGAGTCCAAGCATCAACTGCTGCTTCGGGATTGTAGCTCGATCGCCGATCGCATAAAAACCCGTGGGTTGCCCCGGGGTATCGAATCACCCGGTGACGAATGCCTTGTTTTTGGAGTTCCGCTTCGATTTGGTTAACTTGTTCGTTGGGGATTAACGGGTCCTCTGTGCCAAACAACAGGGCGATCGTCCCGGTAATTTCTGGGGTAACACTTAAGCTAGGTTCCCCGCCTCCAGGGGTCCAGTTAACTATCCCCGCCCCATAACAAGAGGCAGTCGCCTTAATTTCTGGAAGAGTCGCCGCCAGATAGGCCACATGGCCCCCGAAGCAAAACCCAATACAGCCCATTGCGGTTGTTTTGACTGAAGGGAGGGTTTTCAGGTAATCCAAACTTGCTTGGGTATCGCTGAGGAGTTCTGAAACCTGGGTTTGCTCTTTGTAGTGCCGTCCAAGGGTCATATCTTCTTCGGAGTAGCCCACCTCAAAGTCGGGAGCCGTGCGTTGGTATAATGCCGGGGCGATCGCCACATATCCCATTTTGGCGATTTTCTCAGTCACAGCTCGGATATGTTCGTTGACCCCAAAAATTTCCTGAAACACGATAATTCCGGGAAATGGACCAACTCCCACGGGTTGCGCCAGATACGCAGAAATCAGTAAATCTGCATTCGGCACTTTGACATGAGCGCTTTTTATCTCTAAATCTGCCATATTCTTTTTGACGGGTTTGGGTTACAACCTGGTTTTTCCATTAACTCCTATCTTGCACTTAAATGAGTTGATTTCCATCCCTGAGTACCCCTTTTACTCTTCCTACTTTATCGAGTAGCTAGGGTGCCTCCTTTGCTCCTGGACCCAAGGGATCGCGTTGGACAGCACCCGGTCACAAGTTGTCACAACTCATGATTCTATCGCTCTTTTCTCCCAAATGGGTCAAGGATAACAGTTACTTTTCTTTAAAAACCTTCAATGAGATTCCTCACCTAAAATGCTAGACTTAAATAGAACTCAGTAGCTTACAACAACGATTGATCTGCCGAATTTGAACCCTAAAATTCCAGCCTGCTTTCCAGTTAATCTACTAAAACCCGAGACAACTTAAGCGTGGAACAACCGACCTTATGCTTAAGTCCAATCCTACTTCACCATCGCGATTTTACAAGCCCGGTCATAACAAGTATCCCCTTAAGGGGTGAGTGGTATGCTTGGCGATCCCCCACTCGACAAACAGGCTTCTTACTAGATACAAAAGAAGAGAGAGAACGCACAGCCGTCGTTGAAACGGTACGACGTCTCCCAAACCCCCGTCAGCAGCAGAATATCTCTAACCGTTTAATCCGAGTGCCTTGGAGTCCCTAGAATGCTTCAGTTTCATATCAAGACCGAAAGCGAAATCCCTGCATCGACTCAGTTGTTTAATCAAATCCGCTTCGCGATCGCCTCTCGACAAATTCCCCCCGGGGAAAAACTGCCGAGTACCCGCGCTTTAGCGATTCAAACGGGTCTGCACCGCAATACCATCTCCAAAGTTTACCGTCAACTCGAAGAACTCGGACTGGTAGACTCTCAAGCGGGTTCGGGCATTTACGTTCGCGATGAAAATCAAGAACGAGTGGTCCGGATGACTTCTCCCCTGTTTCAAAAATATCCCGATGCCTATAAAACGGTGAAACGGAGTTTAGATGAATTGCTGCAACAGGGATGTTCTCTGAATCAAGCGCGGGAACTATTTTTAACAGAAATTGACTGGCGCTTACGATGCAGTGCCCGGGTATTAGTCACTGCGCCAACTCATGATATCGGTGCAGGGCAATTAATGGCCTTTGAAATCGAACAAGAACTCAAAATTCCGGTGCAGTTGGTTCCCTTGGAAGACCTCTCAAAGGCACTGGAACAGACTCCTACTGGAACTGTAGTCACGAGTCGCTATTTTTTCAATAAAGCAGAAGAAGTCGCGGGTCCGAAAGCAGTTCGGGTGATTCCTATCGATACTTATGACTATATGGAAGAGATGGAATTAGTCAAAACTTTACCCAAAAATAGTTATTTTGGGATCGTTTGTTTGAGTTTAGGAATTATGCGGGTTGCGGAAGTGATTATCCACAGTTTACGCGGGGAAGATGTCCTGGTAATGACCAGTCAACCCGATGACGCCTACAAGGTGAATGCCGTAGTCCGGACTGCCCATACAATTATCTGTGATCAACCCAGTTACAATAAGGTCCGAGGGGCCATCCATGCGGCGCGAGAAGAAATGATTCGCGCCCCTCGGGTGTTTAAGACGGAGAATTATATTGGCGTTGACTCTCTGAATATGCTCAAACGGGAATTGGGGTTTGAGTAACGGGAGATTTAGCGATCGCCCTCTTCTGATATCTGCGGCGATCGCATCGCTTCCCGTCCCAACATCATCAATCCTGCCACCCCCAATCCCACAAACCCCACATATTCAGACCAATATCTGAGCATCTGCTGCTTCACCGTCAGTCCCGGATGCATTGCTGTGATATAAAGCAACAGCGACATCAGCAACAACGCCGAAACTCCCACAAACAGTAATCCGATTTGAATTCGCGCCGGTTTCAGGTCCTCATCCCCCACATCCTCCAGTTCCCGCTTAATTTGCTCGATTAGCGGGATTTGGACTTCGGCAGCATCCGAACTGCGTGCAGAGAGATCCGCAAGGGCGATCGGCAAATTCGCATCCTGGGGAACTTCTAAATCCAGGGATATCTCCGTTACCGGGACTAATTCTAAAGGCGGTAACACTTCAGGGTCTGCAAACTCCAAAGTTTCAGGAGTCGGTTCAGGAATCCGTTCCGGTTGCCAATCCATATCATCTTTATCGATAAACCTATCCCTAGACTAACGCACCGAAAGAAAACTCGGACAAAACTGAGTCCAAGTCTTGACAAATTGCGTGTTTTTTGGTAAAAGAAAACCTCATTAAACCCGCTTTTGCAACTCATCTAACCGCGCTAACACCTCCACGCTGTGAGTTGCGGGACGGACCCCGAGAAAGGTTTCGCGCAAAATGCCCTCGGGGTCAATCATAAAACTATGACGCATCGACATGGGCGGCATCCAGGACCCATAAGCTTTGCTCACGGCACCGTCAGTATCTGCTAACAGGGGAAATCGCAACCCTTCCGAATCGCAGAATTCCGCATGAGAGTCCACCGAATCGGCACTCACCCCGAGGATTTGAGCATTTCTGTCCATATATTTAGGCAAATCCTGTTGAAAGCGCCGCGCTTCTAAGGTGCAACCGGAGGTAAAGTCTTTCGGATAGAAATACAACACCACCCACTGTCCCCGATAGTCAGACAGGGAAATATTGCCATTGCCGGTATTCGTCGGCAGGGTAAATTCGGGTGCCGGTTCGCCGATCGCCGGCAATTTACCCCCCATAGCATAAGCGGCAGGGGAGCAGTTAAACCAGGCGAGGAGGACGAGGGTAGCAGCGAGAAAGAGTCGGAAAAAATGGCGACGGGACATGATGATGAATGGAGAGAGAGGGTTATTTTAGAGTAGTTTAGCTTGCGATCGGTCTATAGCGGTTCTCGCACTCATAAGAGACAGATATTTTTTAGATGAGAGGAGGAAGCCGCGAGCCTTTGTCATTCGAGCCGAAAGCAAACGCCCTTGGCCAAAACCGCACGCACCTGCGAGCAAATTTTAAAGCTCGAACCGGCCTTGTGGACGTTTGTCGAGGTCGAATTTGTCGAGCCGACGAATAATACAGCCCAGCGCGCTTTAAGCACGGCGGTCATTTGGCGTGACTTGAGTTATGGCGATTGGTCTCGCTCACGCAGCGAGTTTGTGGAACGTTTGCTGACGGTGGTCACATCTTTACGGTTACAGGAACGCCCGGTGTTGGAGTTCTTGATTCAGGTCTTGCATTCTGAGCCGGTCTCTCTCCTCCCTCTACCCCCTGAATAGTTATCAAAAGTTATCCATTTTTCCTAAAAATTAAACTTTAACTAAGACGTGAATTCCTTCATCTGTAATCCGAGCGAAATCACGGTTGCTAAAGAAGCGGCGGATGCTAGGATTGAGGCGATTGAAACACTGGATGTCGATATCCAAGTCACTGAAATGATCAAGACCAGCATAGATACAACAACAGCAGCCATGCTTAACGCTATTTTTCGTGAAAGGCTATTATATGCCCTTCTTATAGCAAGAGTATCGCTCAGGTAGACATATTTATACTCTTGGGAATTAAGGTTATGATAAAGAAGAAGATCGGTAGATTCTGTGTCTTTGTTTATACGTTTAGAGAGATGAAATTCATACAAATTCCTCAGTCCATAAATTAGACAACCTGCTAAGACAAACTGACTAGCAGATTTTGTAGTAGTTGTAATATCAATAAGGCATTTTTTTTGCCCGCCTAAAGATTTAACCTCTTGAGTAAGAATAGGTCCTATATCTTCTGCTGGAATTTTTGTAATATCAGGGTTAAATCTGATTCCGTTTATAAGATCATCATACAACGTATTATCATTTTTCAGTTCGGCCTCTGCCAACTTCTTGAGTCGTGTATTAATTTTATTTTTAAGATCTTCGGCCTGATCACTTCTTATACCAGTTGATGCACCAGAAATATGACAGAAGTGGATATTCTGAATGTTGTAATCAGAGTAAGTATGGCAAATTACATTAACGTAAGTATCGACCGTATCGCTAGACAAAATAAGAATTAACCCGGTTTTTTCCGTTTTTTCCATTATTAAAATCCTCAAAAACTACCACACAATTCTTTTCACGTAATTTTGCATACTTCAATGCAAGATAAGCCTCTCTAGGTGTTTTTCCTATTCCAATGGATATAGTTGGTAATCCTTCGCAACTAAATTTTATTCTTAAATCCTCCAGAATTTCTGTTAATCGGTCTTGATTTTGGCATGAAACAAGAATACTATCTCCTCCTAAGAGATGAATTTTTACATTAAGAGAATAGTGTAATTGGTTCGCCAACCACTCCAACCGTTTTGTTAAACTATGGGTAAAATTTTCTAAATCTTCCATTCTATTATCAATGATGTAAAGCTCGATTTTCCGGCCTACATCATCACCATCTATAGCAATAAACACATTTTTCCTCCTTTGAAAAACTTTGGATTAATAGACTGACAATTAGGCTGTAATTGAAACTGTAACTTATTGGCATATTCCAGCGCATATCGAAGACTTTAAAAACTTTGAAGCTTATTCTTAATTGTCACTAAAATATCATTTTATATTCGATTGTGCACCAGTAGCAATTAGTTATTTAAACCCGTGTCCGTAGGGGAACACCACGTTATTGACATACTCAATTAAGTCGTCTAGCTCGGTGGTACAACCCGCCTCTTTCCAAAGGAAATTATAAATATTCTTAAAAGTCTGCTTAACCATTTAACGATTACAATTGCTGGTGGTGTTGTCAATTTAATATCGCTGATTTGGGTTGTAACTCACCTACTTGCTAGAATAAGGTTCCAACAAATCAGCCCCCCGCTCCCCCATCTGCCACAGTTGCAACTCAATCAAAGTCATCGCCATCGGGGAGGGTTTGGCATGACCACGCTCCCAACGGTTGACGGTTTGGAACGACACTTTCACCCGAGCGACGAACTTCTCCTGGGAGAGGTTGAGTCGCTTGCGTAAGGCTCGGACAAGTTCAGGAATCTGCAAGGTGGATGGAGTCATTCTGTCACTATAACCTGAACAGGCGTTATAACATCCTTGATATTTCCTTAAGTTTTGGGGATACCAGTCGGATTTATCCGACTTTAGCTATTAGGCGGGGGTTTGAACCATACGCATCAAGCTAACTTCTGAAACTCAAATCTGGTAAGCATTAGGGGCCATTTTCCAGTCCGGGTCGGGGA
>JAMXFF010000073.1 GCA_025370845.1 Laspinema palackyanum D2a
CTGTTTCGCTCTCTTCCCTCTTTCGAGTGACGTGGATTTCTTATTTTCCTCTGCCTAGAGTGACAGAAAAGGGATAGAAGGCGATCGCAGCAGGGAGGTCCCTGAACATCCCCAGTCTATCATTACCCTTTTTGCCAATTTTACTACCCAGTGGCCCCATCGGAACCTGTCTTAAGGACCCCCCTCTCGGAAAGGTCCTGCTGGTGAAATTACAGATACGCAATTTTAGGCGCAAAATTTACCTCCTTGCTCAATTACCAATCATTAACTTGAGAAAGTGGGCCTACCCGGCGGGAAATAGGGGGCTGGCCCCTGTTAACTGAGGAAAATTGTTACAAAATATTAAGTAAAGAGTGCGAATGTAAACGTGATGATGCAAAATATCCGTATTTGCAAAATCCAGTCGAAGTCAAAAGTTTTTTTGTGAACCACATTCCCCTAGAATACAACTAGGGAAAAGTGGGGTAACTCAGGAGAACGGGACTCAAACCCAAGCACTGAGTAAAAAAACCTAAAGACACAAAATTCCGAGAAAGGTCTTGCAAAACCCAGATTAATATTCTATATATCTGGATACACACTCTCATTGTTGGAGGAAGTAGTTAATGAGTATCGTCACGAAGTCCATCGTGAATGCAGATGCTGAGGCTCGCTACCTTAGCCCCGGCGAATTAGATCGGATCAAGTCCTTCGTCACCACTGGTGAGCGCCGCGTTCGCATCGCCCAAATCATGAGCGAATCCCGCGAGCGTATCGTCAAGCAAGCTGGCGATCAACTGTTCCAGAAGCGTCCTGATGTGGTTTCTCCCGGTGGCAACGCCTACGGTGAAGAAATGACCGCAACCTGCCTGCGCGACTTGGACTACTACCTGCGTCTGATCAGCTACGGAATCGTTGCTGGCGACGTCACCCCGATTGAAGAAATCGGAATTGTTGGTGTTCGTGAAATGTACAAATCTCTCGGCACCCCGATTGAAGGCGTTGCAGAAGGCATCCGTGCCATGAAGAACGTAGCTGCTTCCTTACTGTCTGCTGAAGATGCAGCCGAAGCTGGCTCCTACTTCGACTACGTTATCGGTGCGATGCAGTAGAGCTGTTCTCTACTCCATTCGTTTAAGGTAAATAATCACAGATCGCGCAGTTTAAGGAAACATAAAAAATGCAAGACGCAATTACTGCTGTTATCAACTCCTCTGACGTCCAAGGTAAGTACCTGGACAACTCCGCTCTTGACAAACTCAAGGGCTACTTCCAAACCGGCGAACTCCGCGTTCGTGCTGCAACCGCTATCAGCGCCAATGCAGCCACCATCGTTAAGGAAGCTGTTGCCAAGTCCCTGCTGTACTCGGATGTAACCCGTCCCGGTGGTAATATGTACACCACCCGTCGCTATGCAGCTTGCATTCGTGACCTCGACTACTACCTCCGTTATGCCACCTATGCGATGCTGGCGGCTGACCCCTCCATCCTCGACGAGCGCGTGCTCAATGGCTTGAAAGAAACCTACAACTCCTTGGGTGTGCCCATCGGTGCAACCGTGCAAGCAATCCAAGCCATGAAAGAAGTGACCGCCGGTTTGGTAGGTCCTGATGCCGGTAAAGAAATGGGCGTCTACTTCGACTACATCTGCTCTGGCTTGAGCTAAATGTGGAGTGTGGAGCCTGTAGAGCAGCGATCGAAAAATCATCGCTAACTCGGACAACGCTCTATTAACTCGACCTAGTTTTGAGGACAGGGAAGTCAAGAGTGAGTGTTAGCTCGTCAAAGGCTTGAGAACAGATTTCGATGAGTTTTAACGAGCTAGTATTGACTCTGGACTCCCTGGCTTCAATTAAGATAGTTTTGTTCAGATACAAATTTTTTCCACGGAAACAGGAGCAAGAAGCCCATGAGAATGTTCAAAGTGACGGCTTGCGTGCCAAGCCAAAGCCGGATTCGCACCCAACGGGAATTACAAAATACCTATTTCACCAAGCTCGTTCCTTACGACAACTGGTTTACAGAGCAGCAACGGATTATGAAAATGGGTGGCAAAATCATCAAAGTGCAACTTGCCACTGGCAAACCCGGTATGAACACCGGCATATCTTAATTCTTACTCAGATCACTACAAAAAGCACTCCGAGCTTTAAATGATTATGAAAAGAGGTCTTTAGGGCCTCTTTTTGCATTTCTGGAGATGGGGGGGATGGGGGGGATGGGGAAAGTTCGTAGTAACGACTTCAGTCGTTATCCCCTCCGATGTTCGTAGTAACGACTGAAGTCGCTATCTTTCTTAGTTCGTAGTAACGACTTCAGTCGTTATCCCCTCCGATGTTTAACGTCCCGACTTCAGTCGTTCCCTCCTTCCGCGTTCATTCGGGAAATCATAAAATATACTGAACTAAACTGAATGTAGTTATCGGACTTGCTTTGGATGCAACGCCTACTGATTCCCGTTTTCGATCCGGCTGTCAAAGAATGGGCCTTAGAAGCTCGATTGTTGCGATGGCTGACCTTCCTCTGGCTGTTTGTGGGGTTGGCGGTGCTGTTTTCCGCCTCCTATCCCAGTGCCAATGCTGAGTTTGGGGATGGACTTTACTATTTTAAACGGCAACTAATCTGGGTTCTGGTTGGCTTAATTGGCTTTAATGTGCTGGTTTATACCCCCCTGCGATACATTCAAGGCATTTCTGATTGGGCGGTGATTATCCTGCTGGGGCTGATTTGGCTGACGGTTGTTCCGGGATTTGGGACCACGGTGAATGGGGCTACCCGGTGGTTAAAATTGGGTCCGGCTTTGATTCAACCTTCGGAGTTAATTAAACCCTTTCTGATTTTGCAAGCGGCGCGGATTTTTGGCAACTGGAACCGCTTGACTTGGCAGGTGCGGATTAATTGGTTGGTGATTTTCGTGGCGGTCCTGTTGGGAATCTTGGTGCAGCCTAATTTGAGTACCACGGCCCTCTGTGGGATGACGATTTGGTTGATTGCGTTGGGGTCGGGGTTACCGTTTTCTTATTTGGGGAGTACGGCATTTGGAGGCTTTCTCCTAGCGCTGTTGAGTATTAGCATTAAGGAATATCAACGACGGCGGGTGATGTCGTTTTTAAATCCTTGGGCCGATCGCTTTGGAGATGGATACCAGTTGATTCAAAGTTTGTTAGCGGTGGGGTCCGGGGGGGCTTTGGGGACGGGGTATGGTTTGTCCCAACAAAAATTGCTGTATTTGCCGATTCAATATACGGATTTTATTTTTGCCGTGTATGCTGAGGAGTTTGGATTTGTCGGGAGTATGGTCCTGATGCTGCTGCTGGGGAGTTATGCGACCCTGGCGTTGTTGGTGGCGTACAAGACTCGGGAAATTGTGCAGCAGTTGGTGGCGATCGGGGTGATGGTGGTGATGATTGGTCAGTCCCTGCTGAATATTGGGGTGGCGACGGGTGCTCTGCCGACGACGGGTTTACCCCTGCCGCTGTTTAGTTATGGGGGGAGTTCGATGATTGCCAGTTTGATGTGTGCGGGGATTTTGATTCGGGTGGCAAGGGAAAGTAGTGCTGGGGAGGTGGTGTCGTTGGCGGATAAACGGCGATCGCGCTTCGGCAGAGGACGCAGAAAGCGTTAGGGTTGGATGCAGTCAAGGTTAGAAACCGGGTTTCTTCACAAACTCTCTGGTACTTCGCAACAAATCTGGGCTAGAAATCCGGTTTGTTGTTCTAAGCACTTTCTGTAACTGTTGCTTGATGAGGGGTGAAAACAAAGGTTGGGAAAAATAGGAGGGGCGATCGCTGATTCTTCACGCCCCTCCACTCCGTTAACTATCGGGATCTACTCCCAACTCACGCAACCGTTGCGCTAGTTTTTCAGCCCGTTGGCGTTCAGTTTCAGCCCGTTGGCGTTCAGTTTCAGCCCGTTGGTGCTCGATTTCAGCCCGTTGGCTCTCGGTTTCGGCCCGTTGGCGCTCAGTTTCTGCTCGTTGGCGCTCAGTTTCCTCCCGTTCTTCGGGCCATTGCAGGAGTTCACCGTTGGCATTCCACCAGCGCAACCAATTGCCTGTGCGGTTGTCACGGGTTCCCTGCCAGACGCCTAAAAATAGCTCTAGTCCGGGAATCCAATAGAAACCATTAGCATCGGGGGTCTGCCTTTGATATCGGTTGGATTCTAAAGCGTACAGTTCTAAAAGAGCTCTTTGGGGATGAAATATTGCATAAAAGGGTACTTTAATAATTTGTTCGTAAAAGTACCATTTGCCGATGCGCTGTTCAACTTCCATTGAGTATTCTTCCCCATAAGTATCCGATAGGAATTCCATGACAATGAGTGGAATGGGTCCTTCGGTGTGGGGAGTGTAGCTGCGACGGGGTTCGGGACTGGACCAAGGTGCCACGGGACGAATGTACATCCAATCGGGGGCTTTGCAGATGGGGCGGTTATTAATAGCAGCACACAAGGCAAAGTTGGACGAAATTAAGGCATCTTGGCATAACTCCGGAGTCAAAGAGTGACGAAGGGCATTCGCTAATAAAGGATGTTCTAAATTTTCCACGGGGTCGTCTGGGAGTACAAAGTCTTCTGGGAGTTTAGGCCAGGTAATTTTTATCTCAGAAACTGAGGTTTGAGGTAGAACAGACATTATGCAACCTCGTATGACTGTTGATAATGGATTTAGTTTTATTGTAGCGGATGGTATGAGGCCGCATCCTGTACCAACTCTACTTCGACTCATGAGGCAGGAGTATTTTATTGAATAAATTTTGGCTGAAATAATGGATATGAAATTTTTCTATCCTTTTAATATAATTTATTTTTTATATCAAATTATCTTAATAATCCTAATAATTTGATAAACAACTTTATTTTTAACTGTTTAGTTGAAATATCCGGAAACGACTGAAGTCGTTACTACGAACAGGGGGGAAGGTTTTTAGTTGAAATATCCGGAAACGACTGAAGTCGTTACTACGAACGGGGGGGAGGGACCGATCGCAATTTTATCGGGTTGAGTTGAAGTTGTGCGATCGCCGGGGTGTCCTCTACGTTACAATTGTTCATATTGGGCGTTTTCCCCGGTTAAAGCATGATTGATTCTGTGCAAACTTATCTGTACCACCTGCAACAACTCGCTGATGGTCTGGTTTCTAGCCAATTGAGTCACCTCTCCTGGGTGAGTGTGTTGATTATTTTTTTGGCGGGGTTGCTGACTAGCTTGACCCCTTGTATGTTGTCGATGCTGCCGATTACGATTGGCTATATTGGCGGATATGAGGCCCAAAGTCGGATTCAGGCTGCGGCGCAGTCTACTTGGTTTGCTTTGGGTTTGGCTACTACCCTCGCTGCATTGGGTATTGTCGCCGCTTATGTGGGTCAGGTTTATGGTCAGGTGGGGATTGGTTTGCCGATTCTGGTGAGTGTGATTGCGATTTTGATGGGGCTCAATCTTCTGGAGGCATTACCGTTGCGTTTGCCTTCTTTGGATGGGATGGAGTTGATTCCCAAGGATGTGCCGGATGGGGTGCGTTCCTATTTGTTGGGACTGACGTTTGGATTAGTGGCTTCTCCTTGTAGTACCCCGGTTTTGGCAACGTTATTGGCTTGGATTGCTAGTACCCAAGATGTCATGTTGGGAGGTGCTTTATTACTGGCTTATACGGCGGGTTATGTGGCTCCTTTGATTTTGGCGGGTACGTTTACAGCTACGATTAAAAAGTTGCTGGAAGTGCGTCGGTGGTCCGGTTGGATTACGCCGGTTAGTGGTGCGCTTTTAGTCGGGTTTGGCGTTTTTTCCCTGTTATTTAGACTGTTGCCAGTGGTGTAGGAATCGGGGAGATTGGAAAGATTTTTTGCTGTATTTGATGACAAGAGTCACAGGGTAAATTAGAAATGACAAATGAGACGCAGAAGTTAAGCAGTTGGTTGTCGGTTCCGAAACGGTTTTTTCGGCGGGAAGTGGTGCCGTTTTTGGGGGATTTACGATTGGCGATCGCCCTTTTATTAGCCATCGCCGCATTCAGTATCTCCGGGACCGTAATTGAGCAGGGGCAATCTCCGGCTTTTTATCAATCCAACTATCCCGAATCTCCCGCTCTTTTTGGCTTTTTGACTTGGAAAGTGATTCAAGTGGTGGGGTTAGATCATGTTTATCGTACTTGGTGGTTTTTAGCTTTACTGGTGTTGTTTGGGTCGAGTTTAACCGCTTGCACGTTTACCCATCAATTCCCGGCTTTAACGGCGGCGCGGCGTTGGAAATTTTATAAGACTCCTCGGCAATTTGAAAAGCTGGCGCTGAGTGCTCAAGTGGATGATGCAAATCTGAATCAGTTAGATGAGTTGTTAAAAAAACGCCGGTATTTAGTATTTCGGGAAGGAAATACCCTCTATGCCAGAAAAGGATTAATGGGAAAAATTGGCCCGATTTTAGTTCATGCCAGTATGTTGATTATTCTGGCGGGTTCAATTTTAGGGGCGATGACGGGTTTTATGGCTCAGGAAATTATTCCGAGTGGGGAAACCTTTAAGGTTCAAAATATTATTGATTCGGGTCCGTTTTCGATGTCCCAAGTTCCCAAAGATTGGGCGGTTCATGTGAATCGGTTCTGGATTGATTACCAGCCGGATGGGACGATTGACCAGTTTTATTCGGATTTGTCGGTGATTGATAGCGAGGGTCAGGAACGCGATCGCCAGACGATTCATGTAAACAAACCCCTGCGGTATCGCGGGGTGACGATGTATCAAACCGATTGGGGTGTGGCAGCGGTTCAGGTTCAGTTGAATAATAGTCCAATTTTTCAACTGCCGATGGCGCTGTTAAATACCGGGGGTGGTGCGCGATTGTGGGGAACTTGGATTCCGACTAAGCCGGATTTGAGTGAAGGGGTTTCTCTGTTGGCGAAGGATTTACAGGGAACGCTTTTACTCTATGATATGGAAGGGAAATTAATGACAAGTCTGCGTCCCGGGATGGAAACTCCGGTGAATGGGGTGACGCTGAAGATTAAGAAGGTGATTGGCAGTACGGGGTTACAAATTAAAGCGGACCCGGGTATTCCGATTGTTTATTTGGGGTTTGGTTTGTTAATGTTGGGGGTGATGATGAGTTATGTTTCTCATTCCCAGGTTTGGGCGTTAGAACAGGATGGGGAACTGTATGTGGGTGGAAAAACCAATCGGGCTCAAGTGACGTTTGAGCGAGAAGTGATTGAGATTTTGGATAGTTTAGAGGAGAAACCGAGTCCCGATGAGGTGGCGATCGCCTCGGGTTCTTTAGCAGGTCAAAATTAATAGACCTCTTGTAAAACATAAGGATTGATCCCCCCAACCCCCCTTAAAAAGGGGGGCTTTTTGTGATTAAGTCTGAGGTTTGGTATGGCGAACTTCTATTACCGTGTGGACGTTGCCTCGGGGATGAAAGTCGCCTTTGATGGTGGCTTCTAGGGGGTCGCAGGCGGCTACGAAGTCATCGAGGATTTGATTGATGGATTCTTCGTGGGAAATGTAGCGATCGCGGTAACTGTTGATATAAAGTTTGATCGCTTTGAGTTCCACCACCCGTTCATTAGGAACGTAGGTAAGGTAAATGGTGGCAAAATCCGGATACCCAGAAAACGGACATTTACAGGTAAATTCCGGTAAGGTGATGTGAATGTCATAGCGTCTGCCGACTCGGGGATTGGGAAAGGTAATTAACTGTCCCTCTTCGATTTCCCGTTCCCCATATTTGACCTGTGGGGTGTCATCGGTAGGGGTGGCGGTTGGCGATATATCGGACTGCATGGAAGAATTGCTCATTTTGACTGAATAGGGACTGAATCTCTCGTGATTCATTCTATGGTGACAGAAATTGCTCCGAATCGGAGAGTCTTGGGGTCAGTGGACCTTGAAGGAAGGGACTCCAGGACTTAAGATAGAGAGTAAAGATTGGTTCAGGGTCAGAGCGATCGCCCTCTAATCTGGAGTTCATGCCATTCTGCCTGGATTGCCAAGGGCCTCAATCGTAGAGATTTGTAGCAAATCCTTGACGAACCAGGGTAAGGCTTGTTGTAATCTGAGGCAGAGTTCAATCATCATAAAGACTCAGAACGATTGCGATCGCCTCCCGTCCTCCTACTACCCGAAAAGCCCTTATGCGAAATGCTACTGCCTCCGGCAATCTGCCGACAACCCCGCCAAATCCTTCTAATCAACCTTATTCTCCTTCGGTTCCCATCTCTCTGTATCGAGAAGTCGTTGCTGAGTTACAAACCGCGCAGGAACGGTTGGAGTCCCTAACCACTCAAAATCATCAGTTAGTTCAACAAAATCGACAACTGCGCCAGGAAATTGAAACGGTGGTTCAATCTGCGGTGCATTTACAGCAGGTGGTGGATGCTTGGGAACCCCAGAGTCCCCCAATGAACCGCAGTGGCGATCGCACCCAACGGGGAGAATCGGCCTATTCCGCCACACCCCATCCGGAAAGTGGTCATCCGCAGTTAAGTGGGTTTCCCGGTTCTGCGGTAGGTTCTCCCTTCGCCATGACGGATCTCGGTGCAACTCCGGGTATGGGAGAACCTTTATTTACTGAACAACCGGAAACTCGTCCCCGGCGCACCACCCGTCCGGTGAAGCGATCGGACCTCGGAGGGTTTGGGTTGATCATTATGATCCTCCTGGTGGTGGTGACGGCATTTGGTGCCGGTTATTGGATTGTGCGTCCTTTGTTAATGAGACGTTAACAGTCCTGGGTCCGTTCTAGGGTCTATATAACGCAAATTTTTTATCCTGAGTCAGGCGATCGCAATTTTCCTGACTCAGAATTATTTGATAGTTTTGCCGAAAATCTCCGGTTTTGATGAAGTCGCCACCTCCGACTGCCGAAACTTAATCACGCGGAACTGGGGGAAAATCTCTGCATATCACCCCTGGCTACCCAGTCATAAAAATCGAGAAATTATTCTATCATTGATAATGGGTTTCGGGTTCAGGGGTAATCCCCCTTATTTTACTCTTTAAACCCGGGAGTTCGCCGAGCAGTTGAAGCCAGTTGTTAGGGTTTCTTAACCTAAATGGACAGATCTGTTCAATCCGTTTTAAATCTCTCCAAACAATTGACAAATTTTTCGATATTTAGTAACCTAGATAACAGAAATTTGAACCTACTCCGGAACGGAAAACGGGACTTGAATATGGTTGAAAACGCTCGAATCCAGTTCACCGCAAAATTTCCACCCCCACAAAACCAGTCAGGGAATCCCCAAGCCATCCGGAACCGGGGAAACTGGACAATCTCAGGACAGGGATAAAGTTGCAGGAAATCGGCAATATTTCATCTGAACCCTCACTTAGAGACTGCAAAATTACCTAGGTTTTATGCATTAAGGATAGAATTTCGGTTGAATGGCCGAACCTCATCTGGGCCTGATTTTTCTAGCTATTCTCGATTGTTCGCCCCCAGTGATAACAAATTTCGGCTTATCAACTTTTTCGGCATTTGAGCGGTCATCAAATGACAGAAAGAGTCCAGATTAAACGGTTACTGAATGGGAGTTTCAACCTTGAGGGGGCTTAAAATAAACAGGTCAGGCAATGGATTTAAACCCAGTCAACCGGGATAAAAGTCTTGAAATTAAAAAACTATAAAATATTGTTGAAACCTCCAAGGATTCCGATACAGTCAGAGAGACGGGGGTCAAAAAATTCAGCAGCAGGAGGGATCAAGGATGAGCGGAAACCAGAAGCGATCGCCCCCAGGGATTAAGTAAGAGGACCCGGGGTGCGGGAGAGGAAAGCGGGTTAATATTGAAGGAAAAAGGCCGATCGCCTGGGTTCGTCAAGTTTTGATAACAGAATCGGTCTATTCCCAAAAGGTCGCTTATAATATAAAAATAAATAAAATTTTATGACAGGCAGATGAAAAATTTTTCCATAAAAAAGTGATTGAGCTGTCAATTCATTCCACCTAAAAGCAACATAAAACTTGGCTCTATTCTTGAGCCTCGGCAGCAGCAAACAGGGCATAAATTAAGCATTCAGGGAGACAATGGATGACCAGTGGGAATCTAGGGACCGAACCAATGATTGAAGGGTTCAAAGCAATGGGGGTAAAGGCAGAGATAGTTCCAGAGGACATACAGGTGTTTTTTAACCTATCCCGTGAACTGTTGTGCATCATAGACCCGGAAGGAGATTTCCTGAAGCTCAACTCTAGTTGGCAAAGCGTTCTCGGATGGAGCCTAGAAGACCTGCGATCGCACTCCTGGCGTGACTTGATCCATCCCGATGATCTCCACCGGACATTAATGAGCGAACGCGCTTGCGAGATGGGTCAAGTTTGTCACATCACCAATCGATATCGTCACAAAACGGGTCAATACTGTTGGTTATCATGGCGGATTATCCACCAGAAAACCGGCTTAACTTATGCTGCTGCTCAAACAATTGAGAAACCTGCAAAAGAGGAATTTTGGCATGGACGTCCTGAAACCTTAGAGAATAAATTAACGGGAATTTTTGGCCCAACTCTGGCGGATTTAGAGGCGGGTTTAGACCCGGGAATAACCGGGTTAAACCCGGGTTGTGCAGAAGGGGTAAAGCAGAAACAACCGGCATCCTGGGTTGAATCCGCTGCGGTGAAAAGGGTTGAAAATTCCCGGGTGTGGTTTCGGGGGGAACCGATCGCCCAGGAGGGGAAAGCCGGGGAAAACCGCAATTCCCCCTCCCGGTTCTTATCCCCATTGAATGAGGGAATGGAGTCCCCCAGTCTGGATGAACAGTCCCCCTCTCCCCTGGCGATCGCACAGTTAGAGGAACGATTTTTAAAAGTGAATGCCACCTTGTGCGAAATCCTCGGGGAGATCGACCCCTGCATAACCAGAGCAACCTGGAGTGAGATTGAGGCAAGTGAGAGCGGGGATACATCCGGGCAGAAACTACAACAGATTTGTGGGTCAACGTTGCCCTGGAGTGGTGCGACATCCACCTCGGAAAACCAAACGATGAGACCGCAAGTGCAGAGTAAACCCAGCTGGGGTGCGATCGCCACCGCATCCCCTGAAGAACCTAGAATCGCCGATGATGCCACGGTTTTAGCACTCTTCAACGCCACCACGGAAGCATTATATCTGGTTGATACCCAGGGCATCATCTTAGCCGGTAACCGCATGGCGGCACAACGCCTAGGACTACAACTGCCGGAAGCAGTCGGACAATCTATTTATCACCGACTCCCGGACTGGTTGGCGAAAGTGCGTCAAAACTATATAGCACAAGTCATTCAAACTAAAAAGCCGGTCCGATTTAAAGAAGTTCGCAGTCAAGCTTACTTTGAGGTGTCAATCTATCCGGCGATGGATTCCCGGGGGGAAGTGAGTCGGCTGGCAGTGTTTGACTGTGATATTAGCGATCGCTGTCACCGGAAAGAGGCGACGGGTCAGCTCAATGCTCAACTGGAACAACGAGTCAAAGAACGGACTGCGGACCTCCAATCCGCTAACCAAGAACTGGAAGCCTTTTCTTACTCGGTTTCTCACGATTTGCGTGCTCCCTTGCGGGCGATCGGGGGATTTGCCAAAGCGGTCATCGAAGATTATCAAACAGTTTTAGATGAGACGGGGAAAGATTATCTGCACCGAGTCTGTGCGGCGACTGAGCGCATGAATCAACTGATTGATGACCTGCTGAGTCTTTCCCGGGTCACCCGTACTCAGATGCAACGAAAGCCGGTGAATTTGAGTAAAATGGCCCGTGAGATCGCGATGGAACTGCAAGGGACGCAAGGCGATCGCCTCGTCCGATTTAGATTAGCCGACTGCTTGATCGCCGATGGCGATCCGCACCTGCTGCAAGTGATGTTAGAGAATTTGCTGGGGAATGCCTGGAAATTTACCAGTAAAACCGCCAATGCCTGGATTGAATTTGGCATCAGCGATCGCCGGGTCCTGCCTCCGGGACAACATTCTCCCGGCACTTCTAACCAACCTGTGTATTTTGTGCGCGATAACGGGGCGGGTTTTAATATGAGCTATGCCGATAAACTTTTCGTACCCTTTCAACGCCTCCATAAACCCAGCGATTTTGAAGGGACAGGGATTGGTTTAGCCACCGTCTCTCGAATTGTCAAGCGTCATGGCGGCCAAGTTTGGGCGAGCTCTGACGTGAATCAGGGTGCGACCTTTTATTTTACCCTGTAATGGGGCGGAGGGTTTCCCCGGGGTCTGTTGCACCCCATGCCAAAACTGGCATCTCGGAAGGGGACTGTCAGTTGTGGCATGGGGTGACCCCAAACTGTATCCGGGGTAACAGACAAAACAACAACCCTGTCTTTTTAATGATTCATATTAATATTTGTTTAATATCTGAAAATTACCTAGCTTAACTCAGGGGTTAGAATGGATGACTCATTCAGTCCAGCAATTGGGTTAAGAACCCCTTACTAATAAGCGATTTATAAGGCCGAGCAAGAGCAGTTTTGTCATGGCTAGAAAGTTCAAATTTTTGGAAGGCGAGTATCAGGCTCGTGGGTGGATTACCATCATTTAGGATGACTCTAGTCCTAAAATTACCCAATATTTTACCAGGACAAAAACCACGAAGGAGGATGAAAATGGGGCGATCGTTGCGGGTGTTGATGGTAGAAGATTCTGAGGATGATGCCTTATTACTACTGCGCGAACTCAAACGGGGCGGTTATGATTTGACCGTAGAACGAGTAGACAATCCCGAGTCCATGAAAAACGCCCTTGAACGGGAAAATTGGGAACTGATTTTAGCCGATTATGCCTTACCCCAATTTAGCGCCCCCGAGGCATTAGCGGTGATGCAGCAGATGGGATTAGATTTACCTTTTATTATCGTTTCCGGGCAAATCGGAGAAGATGCAGCGATCGCCGCGATGAAAGCCGGTGCCCATGATTATGTGATGAAAGATTACCTCGCCCGATTGATTCCAGCGATTGACAGGGAATTGCGGGAATTTGCCGGACGGCGATCGCGCCTGTTGGCGGAAAAAGCCATGCAAGCGAACGAACGACAATTGCGGGCCGTGTTCGAGTGCGCCCTCGATGCGATGGCCATCTTCAACGACCTCGGCCAATTCACCAACGTCAATCCTGCCGCTTGTACCCTCTTAGGACTCGCCAAAGAAGACTTAATTGGACAGCCGATTTATAAGTATATGGAATCTACCTGTGATTTCAAAACCGGCTTCACCAAATTCCGCACCGTGGGTCGAGATACGGGAGAACTCAAAATTATCCGGTCTGACGGAACCATTCGCCATGTGGAGTATTCTGCCAGCGCTAATTTTATTTCCGGGCTCCATTTAGCCGTCGTCCATGATGTCACCGATCGCAATAAAGACCGGGAACAACTGTTGTATAATGCCTTTTACGACCCCCTGACCGGATTGCCGAATGAGGCATGGTTCCTCAACGGATTAGGGCGATCGCTCCGTCAATCAAAACGCCGTCCCCATTATGGTTTTGCCGTCCTGTTTATCGATTTGGATCGGTTTAGCATCATTAAATATAGTTTTGGACACTTGGTGGGTGACCTCTTACTCAATGCCACAGCGCGCCGCTTGGGAACTTGTATCAGACCTAAAGATACCCTAGCCCGGGTGGGAACCGATGAATTTGCCATTCTCGTTGATGAAATTGACGACCCCGCCACCTCCCTCGCCATTGCCGATCGCATTCATAAAGAACTCACCCTCCCCTTTCAAATCAACGGTCATGATATGTTTAGCACTGCCAGTATCGGCATTGCCATTAGCTTTCCCCAGACTGCGGAGTATAGCCAAGCCCAGCCCACCTTAACCAATGGCAACGGCACCGAATCCTCCTCGGGTAACAGTTTAGAACGGCCTGAAGACTTTTTACGTGCCGCCGACACCGCCATGTATCATGCCAAAACAATGGGAGGGGGACGGACCGCTGTATTTGAACGCCAAATGCATTCCGGGGCCCTGGCGATGTTGCAACTGGAAACCGACCTCAGACTCGCCCTCAAACGGCAGGAATTGCTCCTGTATTACCAGCCGATTATCGACTTAAAAACAGGGCAGATTGCCGGATTTGAAGCCTTGGTGCGCTGGCAACATCCTCGGCGTGGTTTTGTGCTACCTGGGGAGTTTATCCCCGTTGCTGAAGGAACCGGATCAATTGTGCCAATGGGGGCATGGGTTTTAGAGGAAGCCTGTCGTCAATTGCAACAGTGGCACGAACGATGGAAATCTTTGGGTTTAATCCCCCCGAATCGAGAACGAGGGGAGGGAGTCGGGGGGTCTGCTCCATTTTTGACCATGAGCGTGAATGTTGCTGGGGTACAATTTGGCAATCCGGGCCTGGTGGATTATATTGACCAGATCCTCCAGCAAACGGGTCTGAGTGGTTCTTGCTTGAAGCTAGAAATTACGGAAACTGCCATTATGGCGGCAGCCGAGTCCGCAGCGAGTTTGCTCCATCAGCTCAAAAAACGGCAAATTCAGTTGTCTATTGATGATTTTGGGACGGGGTATTCTTCCCTGAGTCGGTTGCAACGGTTGCCGATTGATACGTTAAAAATCGATCGCTCTTTTGTGAGTCGGATGAGCAGTGAGGCGGAAAGTTTGGAAATTGTGCGTACTTGTATCGATTTGGCTCACAATTTAGATATGGATGTGGTGGCAGAAGGGGTGGAAACCTTGGAACAGTTGGCTCAACTGCGCGCGCTACAATGTGAATCGGGCCAGGGATATTTGTTTTCCCGACCCGTGGATGCAACGACGGCAACAGCGTTGTGGATGTCAATGCCTCAGTGGTGATGCCCCGGCGATCGCAGTTTAGCACCGGGTTTTGAGTACCTTTTTTGACATCCAGTCGCCCCTTCCTCGAAATTACCCATTCGGCGGTATTCCGGGAGGTAGGAATCTTTTGGATACTCTCCGCAGAGGGATGGGGTTGCATCTCAATCCGCCCCATAGCAGATTGAGAATTTCTAATTTTACTCAGCCAGTTTCTAAAGAAAAGATTAAGACCGTCCTAGGATAGAAGCCGATGGATAGCGATAGGAATTATCCTTAAAGAGAGGAATAATAGGGCAGAAGAAAAGAGGAAAATGAATCATGTTATACAGTAAACTTCCAACGGTCCAAAATCGAGCGGTGATGTCCCCAGAGGAAGCCAGCGCCCCTGAACATCCCCTGCAAGCTCATTTAAACTTACCCCTGCCGTCACCGGAACAAGGGACGATCGCCGAGATTCGCCGGATTCAATTGCGCGATCGCATTCCTGGACTGGTTAAACGCCTCCTGCCCTTTGATGGCGAGTTGACTTGGGAATATTGGTGGGCGGTCCCGGGACGGATGTTATTACCGGAAGATGTGGAGTTGTTAAACCGCGATCGCCCACGGGTGGAAACCATCCTCACCAAACTGATTTGGCTGTTTGGCGGATATTACTTTGAACAAACCAGCCCCCGGGAAGGTGAGTTAAAACCTCTCCATGAATGGCAGCAAATCGTCCAACGGGCAAACCATCTGGGCTTTAAAAACTATCTCTTGGATATCGACTACCTCCCCATCGCCATCAAACCCTATAACAGCCTTCAGACATCCCTGAGCAATTTACCCGCCGAATGCATCGCCGAATGGGTGGCAGTGGAACCCGCCCATTGGCATATTGAATTTTTCCAACTGGAACCCATCAATGGGGGCTATGACATTCAAGAACCCAAACCCCTCTGTAGCTGTCAAATTTGGACCGGCAAACCCTTCCTCCGGTCCTGCCAAACACAAGACTCTGCCATCCGATATGACCTTTTTATTAGCAAACCCCTGGATATCACCATTCCACCCTGGCGATATCAGCCGGAACCCCTGCGGGATGAATCTAACTCACTCACCTCTGAAGTTTTTCAATAACCAATCCGGGGCGAAGTGTGATACAATTAGTCTAAAGTTCCGGGTAATCATACTCAACCTCAGCATTTTTTTCTTATCAACCTCAGTGTCAGGAGTGGTATTCCATCATGAAATCCGATAGCAAACAGTCCGCCAATACCCTTGGAGATTGGGCTAAAATTGCCCTGGAAAAACATTTCCAAAAAACCATTCAATATGAAGAGGATGTTTTAAGCGATCGCGACCCGGAAGCCCTGCACCAGATGCGAGTCGGGATGAGACGATTGCGATCGGCTGCCAAAGGATTTGCACCGGCATTAGATTTACCCAAAGCCGCCCGCCACAGTCAAATTGGCAAAATATCCCGCAGTTTGGGCAGTTTGCGGGATTTAGATGTCCTCCTAGAAACCCTAGAAACTGATTATGATCAAGATGCCTTACCGGAGGTAGAAAAAGAAGCATTCAAACGCGCTATCATCCTCTTGAAATCTGAACGAAACCAAGCCTTTGATGCCGTCAGAGAGACCCTGAACAGCGAGATTTATTTTTCCTTTAAAAACAGTTTAGCCGACTGGTTAAACGGCCCCACTTACGGAGAAATGGCACTTCTGCCGATTCAAGATATTCTTCCTGACTTATTATTACCGGAAGTCAGCGACCTATTTTTACATCCCGGGTGGTTACTGGGAATCAAAACTAAAAAAGGTAAGGTGAAAATCCATAACCTCACCGAGACCGAGGTGGAGGAATTATTCGCCAACCAGGGAGAAACTCTCCATGATCTCCGCAAGCAAGTCAAGCGAGTGCGCTATCAAATGAGCTTGTTTAAGAAGTTTTATGGGGAAGCCTATTCCGAGTATGTCGAGGATCTCAAAGAGATTCAAGAGGTTTTGGGTAAAATGCAAGATAGCGTTGTCTTAGCTGAAACCCTCTCCCGAGTTTTGGGGTGTAATCTTCAGGAGACCCTTCCAACTTTAGCCGAAAAACTCCTAGAAAACCGCTATTTATCTTGGTTAGAGTGGCAACCCCTGCATCAGAAATATTTAAAACCCGAAATCCGGGATCAATTCCGCTTAGAACTGCTCTATCCTTATTCCTCCTCTAAATCAAAAAAAGCCGGTAAAAAAAAGAAAAAGGGCTAAAATAATTTGGCATAACCAAATGGGAACCGAAGCTTAACCCAAATTTCCGCCAAGGATTACCTAATCTTTACCTTGAGCCGATAGAGTAAACCTAAAGTTTGTAACCTGTGTTATTTACGGGTAGGTTGTAGGTATGCTCCAAACGCTTAAGGCTGTTCCAGAAACCGATCGGCATCGCACTAGAGAAGAACGCCGAATGCATTTTTATGCCAAAGGGGATAATATTCCCGTCTTATCTCAAGGGATTTGGCAAGTGGCTCAAGGGTTGGTGCAACTGGGTACGCTTTATCCCACCGGGGAAGAGGGACTATTAGGATGGGTGGGTCCGTCGATGTATTTTAGTCTGTCCTTTAGCTGTCTGCAAACCTATCACGCCAAAGCGCTATCGGATGTGTATTTGATGTGGTTTTCCCTCAGAGAAGTGGAAGCTTCCCCACATTTGGCGCAGGAAATGTTTCCTCAACTCATCCGGAGAATGCGTCAGGTGGAAGCAATTCTGGCGATTAGCAGTCAACGTAAGGTGGAAGATCGGTTAATTCAGTTATTGTTGCTACTGAAACAAGATATGGGAGAACCTGTTACGGAGGGAACTCGGTTACGAATCAGACTCACTCATTATGACCTGGCAACGGCGATCGCCACCAGTCGCGTGACGATTACCCGAATGTTAGGCAAACTCCGCCGCGATGGCATGATTAGCCTGGATTCTAAGCGTCATATTATTATCAAACATGGGGCGTTTTTCAGTATGACCCATTGTCCCGTCCTCACGGAGTGGTAAGACGATGAGAATTTCCGGGAGTTTTGGGTTGAATCAATCGGGGGAACTCCCTCGATTGATTTCAAATTCGGTAATTTCTTCAAGATTGACCCCGTTTTGTCATTCCCGGGTTAAAACCGGAATCCATCTGAACAAAACCTGGGGATTGAGTGGAGTGGGAGGGGACTGGATCTCACTGGCGATCGCGCCAGGACCCACTCATGATTTGTGGACAACCTTGGATATGTGAGGCAAACCCTTGATAAACTAATCGGGTTTGACCACTTAAACATTGCATCCAAAGCCGTTGATAAAAGTGAGGATGATCTTCCAATCGGTCGAGATTGGGGATAATTGTTAAGGGAATGTGATAGCATTCACCATAAAGGGTTCCGGTTCCCGGGACGAACATCGGATAAGGTCCTAAATTAAATAACTCCGCATCGGCGATCGCATCATCGGCGATGTATTCAGCATTTTCTAATAAATAATGATTGATTTCCCCGCACATTAAACTGCCATACACAAATAAATCCACAAACTCCGTGAGAAACAGGCGATCGGCAGCAGCTAAAACCGCTTGCAGTAATCCGATGGGGGTATCGTCCTCCTGAAGAGTTTCCGCCAGGAGGCGACTGGGAGGATTTTCACGAAGTGAGTCGGAAATCGAGGGTGAATCCAGATTTAACTCCTGTTCCCAATGGAGGCGATCGCCAGCCGGAATCCCCGGCGAGGGACGATCTTTGAGAGAGTCGAACTGATAACGCCACACCGCTTTGACTAAATACCGATAGACATATTCAGGGTGGAGAAGTTCAGTCAAAAATGTTTGGGTTTTTAATTCCTGGAATAGCCAACTTAAAGCGCATCCATGCCGAGAGGCGACTGCCAGTTGACCCTCTGGAGGCGGTTGCCAATCCGAGGTAATCTTGACTTGCGCTTGATTCCACAAAGGAGTTCCGGCAATCCGGGTTAAAAGGTCATTGTCAGCGATGCGATCGGCAAGTGCAGCCAGGGTGAGATAATGGAGTGAGTGATTCATCATTCTAAAGCAGCGATGGGTTGTACACAGTCCGGGGAGTCAGTTTTAGGTGTATTCATCATCCGACTCACGGGATAGGAGATCATTGTTTCTGAATCGTAAGGCGTCAGGAGTGGGTGCAAGTCCTCCCCCTGGGTTGCCGGATCCAGCCAGCGATCGCGACTCGTAGGAGGCAGAATCACCGGCATTCGCACATGAATCCGACTCATCAGTTCGTTTGCTTCCGTCGTTAAAATCGTGCAAGACTCAATCACTTCTCCTTCTGGAGACTGCCAGCGTTCCCACAACCCAGCGAAGGCAAAGGGTTCGCCATCCTTCAGTTGAAAATAAAACGGTTGTTTTCCTGAATCCGTGGTTTCCCACTCATAGAACCCATCCGCCAGAATCCAACAGCGACGACGGCGAAAAGGCGATCGAAACGAAGGTTTTTCCGCCACGGTTTCCGAACGAGCATTAATCAACTTTGCGCCCATTTTCGCATCCTTAGCCCAAGAAGGAATCAATCCCCACCGCATCATCTGGAACTGACGTTCCTGGGTTTCCTCCCGGTGCAACACCGTAGGAACCGATTGAGTCGGCGCAATATTATATCGGGGTTTTATCTGGGGAATTCCAGCCAATTTAAACAACTCTGCCACGGTTTCAGGGGCTTGATAAAAGCTAAATCTTCCACACATAATTTTAGCACTTTTAGGGGGATTGAACTGAAAAATTTTAAGGGTTGCCGAATGATAAAATTCCGAGGAAACCCGTAGTTACACCTCCCAGTTTAGCAAATTAACAGGGGTAAGGCCGATTGAATCCGACGGTTTTTTTAGAGAATTTAGCAGCAAGGGGGGTGAGTTAAGTAATAATAACAACAGTTTTCTATCTTCCCAGTATTGATGGAGTCACCCCTCTACCCCCTGCTGACCACCAGATGTCCGGACCCCATCCCAGTCCCCTAGGGGCCAAACCCCTCAATCAGCTATAGCGTTTTCCCGATTTATGCGGTACATTCTGTGGCAGTGGGGTGGCATACAATTTGTGGCGATCGCGGCACCGAGAAGCTATGCAGGTCAGCGCTTTATGCAGCCCTTTAACTATCTGTACCTCATGAGTCCACCGAAGCGCTATCTGGATTGCCTTTCCACAAATTCCGGGTATTTTTAATGCCTATAACCCCCATGATTTAGATGACTTACATCGCACTGGGGAATGACTTTGCAAAAATATTTGCAAGGAATTTGAGCCAAAGTTATCCGATTGGGAAACTGATTTAGAATAATCGAGTCGCAGTGATCTGGACTGCGCGGTCCGAGATAAACGGGTAAAAAGAGGCCATCCTATTACCCGTTTAGATATTACCCTTGGCGATGAAACCATCGCTACATTTGTACATATCCTCTCTAAACCCAAGTGGGGCCTCAAAACCCGAAGTGGATTTGAGTTCTATCTCGAAGTCGTGGCAGGCGAACATAGACCGGCGATCGCTTGTCAATTGGAACAGTACATCAAACCCGATCCGGAGGTAAACCTGTAAAATTTCTCTCTCAAGAAACATCCAAATTAGAATAGTCAAGTTCTTTAAATTAAAAAATTGTTAATGGACCCTCCGAATAAATTTAGTGTCCTGACCTAAGAACTTGATATCAACTATCGAACCTTGACAGCGCATCGGGAGAAAATTATTCTCTCAATGACGCAGTAAATTTACTCCAATTTCATCTATTAACCCCGTAGAAAGCATGAATAGTCAGAATAACGCTATCAATATTTCCCTTGGCACCGAAGCACACCGCCTTGCCAAAAAATTTGCTACCGAAGCGAAGCAACTCGTTCCAGAAGGAGAAAAAGAAGCAACCGGACAACGAGTTTATCTGAATACTCTAGCTGTTTATGCGGTGAATCACTATTTGACCCGGTTGGCCTATAAGACCGAACTAGAAGGGAGTGAAAGTTGGAATTTATGGGGGCGATCGCCATTAGAGGTGGCTGCTTTAAAGGTGACTGGAATGGGTCAATTAGAGTGTTGTCCCGTTTGGGAAGGAGAAGCGGTGTTTGCCATTCCCTCAGCCGCAACCGAAGGCCGCACCGCCTATCTCCCTGTCCAATTTGGGGAACAGTTAGATCGGGCAAAAATCCTAGGATTTGCCCGAGGAATAGAAATTTTAGCGGATACCGATTTGTTTTTCATTTGTGACATCCATTCTCTGGATGAATTAGTCGAATATTTATGTCGAATTGAATCGGCAACGGCTTTGTTTGGCGAAGGAAATAAAGACCCATTTGTAATAAAATTTCGCCAAGAAGTTGATTCCGAATTATTGCCTAAATTTTTCTTAGAAGTGGAACGAATTTATCGAGAAGAAAAGGAATCTCAACAACCCGAACTCATCAAAAACTTGTTAAAGGGGAAATTAGTGGGAGGCGATCGGCTTACCGCCACACAACCTGAAGATGATTCCAAATGGCTAGACTTAGCCGCCACCCTACTAGAGAAACTCCGTGAAATATGGGAAGAATAACATGACCCTTCAGGCTCATGACCCATTTGCCAAACAATATTTAGAGGAGTTATTAGGCGGGGGATAAAACGATTGGCGGCCTAACCGCTAAAGCAGTGGCGACACCCGGCCGCCAATCGTTTAAACGATTGGCGGCCTAACAGCGTGCATTCGGTTGCAACTGAGATCTTGCACCATTCTCAACACCGGCGGGGGATAAATCGATTGGCGGCCTCATAGCTTGCATTCGGTTAAAA
>JAMXFF010000074.1 GCA_025370845.1 Laspinema palackyanum D2a
TTCGGGATTAAAAGTCATGTTCGTTATTCCTTTGATAGTTGTTTTTGAAACCAGGGCGATGGACATACCACCCTGGGGGTGTGGGGGCGGTCCCCCACGGGTTTGAGGGTTAGAACGGATAGACGGCTTCTAAGGCGTCGCTGTCGCCTAAGTGTGTTGCAAGGTCAAAGCACCTTAATTGGAGGGCTATAAGATCCTTTGGAATATTCTCTAAAGGTTTCTGGATCCGTTTATAGAGATATTCAAGCCACTTAATCCAATCCTCACGGATGCCATTGCGGGGGTAAGGGGGCGCGGGGGGAATGGGATGATCTAAGGCGATCTCTGAAGGCTTATTTTCATCAATTAATGTGGTGTAACCCCAGGCTTCTACTTTTAAAAGATTATAGGGTGGGGTTACACCGTCTGAAACCTTCTCGGGGCAAGGGTTTGGAGAATTTGACTCCCATTCAGCTATATGCTCCAATTTTGCGGTATATTTGCGGTGTTTGCACTCTACGATTTCCACAAATTCCGGAGTGTCGTGTAGGTCAAAATTGACCCGATAATACTGAATTTTGGATCCATCATCTGCCTTAACTGTATCCACCCTTTCAAGCCCCAAACCTAAGCGGTCCAACACTGCCCCTAAAGATTGGATGGGGTTTTCACGCAGATCGGCCCGGGGGGTCCATCGTGCCTCACTCTGCAATTTAGCGATCGCTTTCATCCTTTGGGAGTTTAGAGCCTTCCTTTCTGCTTCCTGTTTAGGAGTGAGCTTGGTGGTCTTGTCCAGTTTAGGGAGGTGAGGGATCCTTAAAGATTTCAGCCAGTTTTGAATTACTGGGGAATCTTTGCAGAATTTCTCAGATTCCAAGATAGGTCCTAGGGGCATTTTCTTAAGTGCATCCACCTCTAAAAATGTGGATCTAAATGTCCATAGACTATTCTTGTCTTCCCACTTTTTAGCCCGAATCGGGGTCAAGTCTAGGTCAGTAGCGTATAGGTAATATTTTTCAGCCTGAGAGATTAGGTTAGGACTCTCAAATTCAGTCAGATAAAAGAAGTCTTCACTCCATACCGGCGACTCTTCTATACCTGGTAGATCTTCCTTCATGTAGAATTTTGCGAGGGCGCATTGCTCCCGGTACGTTCCCCCAAAGCCTTTAGCTTTAAGGGTGGTAACCTGTTCCTTCTCTAAATCTTCCGAGGTGTATTTATCTCTGGCTACTCTTTCCTTAGTGGCTTTTTTGGCACTTTTGAAGGCAACTTTAGCTGTGTCATTGCCTTCAATTTCGGCTTCGATGACGATATCCCCATTGAGTTCTAGGAGATACTTCAGGCACGATTTAGGATTATTCCTTTCGTAATTATGAAGGCATCCAAAAATCGAAGCCGTATCGTAGATAGTGGCGTCTTGTTCGAGTTGAGAGATAAACTCACGGGTTCCCCCTCCCATAGCGTCCTCTTCTGCTTTTAAAAGTGCCTCCTGTAGCTTTTTGTAGTGGTAGGGGTGGGTGGGGGCGACTGATTTTTTAATCCCGTGAGACAGCATAAAAACCTCACGGGTGTCACAATGGCGGATGCGTCCGATCATCTGTACCTGTTCAGTCGCCGGGATGGAGTTATTTGAAAAATAGAGTATCTGGCGATCGAACGGCTTCAGGATATTCACCCCTTCACCCATCGCCGGAGAATACAGCAGCACTTGGATTTTTCTGCTACTCATCCATCCATCAGGGTCCGTTAAAAATTCTTTTTTGACCCATTCCTCCCCTGAAGTGTCGCCGTCAATTCTGACAACTTTGCTCTCTATGTCCGTTAGGAGTTCAGCAATCGCCCGGGTAAAGGATCGAGCGTCACTGCCGATCGCGATCGTTTCATTCTGATCGACGGCTTCCATTATTTGAGCAATTAAGCCAGAGTAATCATTGACCGCTATATCTTCTCCTGAGAGTAAATAAATCTTTTTGGGGTTTAGGTTTTCCTCTGCTGCAATCTTCTCTACCTTTAGATGCGGTGCATTAGCTGCAAAAAAGTCTACAACAAAGTCGGGTAAGTTGGCATCCATCAAAACTACTCTAGTCGCCGTTGACAGAGCGAGTTTTAACTTCTCTAAAGCCACCTCACGCCGTCCCCGACTTGGATCGCGCGGGTCTTGTCCCTCTAAAGTTTTCGAGAGTAACAGGGTAGAGAGGAAGGTCACGGCTTCATCAAAAACCAGGTTTTTGCCTTTCAATGCTTCATCGCAAAACTTAGATATGGAGTGGATACAGAAGGCAATAAAATAATTCCCCCAGTCTTCTAAACTTGCTATCTGTGCCTCAGCTTCCTCTGAGTGTTCCCAGATATGGTGTAGGGGAATTCCCTGGACATTACCCTGATCATCTTCCTTTCTTATCCGCTTGCAGGTTTGAATCAGTAGGTTATTTTTTGAGCCAATCATCAAAACAGACTCATCCTTTAACCCGCTAAAGAAAACATCCTCTAACCATTGGGTTTTTCCCCGCCCCATTCCAAAGCGGAAAGCAGAAAGGGTATTAACACCGGGTAAAGGGGTATCGATATATTGGCCCTTTAGCTTTTTGGTGGCAGAGTATTTTTGACGCGCCCGCCATTGTTTTTGCTTTTTAGCACGTCGCCAAATTCCTTCTAAGGCTTCATCTACGGTGAAGAACTCATCAGCATCCTTAAACTCAACTTCTACGGATGAGTCAATTTCATCACACTCTGGCTGATCTTTTAAGAGCCATTGACCCCAGTCAGCGACTACTAAAGGAATATCAAGTAACCCTAACAGCAATCGAAGCGCTTCATACCGCTTAAACACGCTTTGATTGGCCCGGGAACCCGCATCAGGCCAAAGGATAGCCCGTTTGACCTTATGCTCTTCTAAAGCCTTTCTGAGAACGAATTCAGGGAAGTTTGCACCGGATGCACCAACAAATAAACCACCCCGATTCATCTGGCAGATAAACGGTTTTAAGACTCCTTCTGTCAAGTTAACCGTGCCATCATCACTTGACCCTATAACGGTTATCGGTAACTCGCCATTGTCAAGATGATTAGGTACAGGATGATTCCATCCCCAGCGATATTTACCGCCATCATCGGGGTTGTCTAGTCTGTTTTGAAAACCAATAATCTGATCGCCCCAAAAAGCAGGGCAAATCATTGCATAACCCTTCTGACTACCAAAGCATCCAAGTTTTATCGCTTCATCGGTTAGACCCCGATTATGGAGGTTTTCCCGGTGCTCTTCTGTTAGTGGATACTTAGTTAGCCAATGCCGGATCTGGCGATCGCGTAGTGCGAAGTTTAGTTTATCCGCTTTAGAGACTTTCTCCTTGTGTTCCTTCTCTGCCTTCTCCCTTGCGAGATCAGCTTTTTTCCTTGCCTCCTCTGCTGCTAGGAATTCAGCGATCGCCTTCTCCTCTGCTGTCCGAGGGGCGATTAACTGCTGATCTTCCTTCCACTTTCTGATCTCTTCCTCATGATCAGCGAGTGGCTTGAATAACGCCCCCATCCCCTCTCGGAGATCTTTCACCTTATGCCAATCACTCAGATCGGCTTGATCGGGTCTAAGGCAGGCTACACCCCCATCTATTGCTTTACTGGGGGCGCAACCGCTGGAACCGCCACACACAAGGCAAGTGTTGCGCCTGGTGTAAGACTTCTGTGCTATTGAACTTGTGGAGTAATAACTCATTACACCAACCCTCCTAATTCCAGAGGGTTGACCCAACCGATAGCGGGCAGGCAGCGATCGCAACGGACAAGTGCCTGAGTCGGAGTTTTTGAATTGACAAAAATACTGTTTTTCGTTGCACCGCAGTGGGTGCAAACATATCCCAAAATTGGATATCGTGTTATACTGGTAGACATAAGTGGGAGACCTCAAATATATTGACGGGTCCCACTGGTTAAGGTTTTGACGTAATCGCGTTGAATCTGCTTAACGGACTGTGCTAGACTTATAGAAGAAAAAAAATTTAATTTTGCGATTAGTCGGCTCCCATTACCAGTGGGGGTCGGCTTCTTTTTTGGCCTAAGCCCAAAAAGATTTATACCTTCCATAACCATAATAGCACCTAATCAGGGCTATCGGTAAAATTAGAAACTCTACCACCTCCTATAAAAGTTTTACTCCCTAGACGTTAAGCGCTTAACAGCTAACCACTTCGGCTAAACTCGCTAACAGCATCTTAGTGTTAATTGTGTACAGAAACACCTCAAAACATTACTCTGTAACACTTCTAATCACTTGATACTACAGCCCGGTAGAGTACGTTAGAGGTTGATTATCACCCTAAACCGCTAACGTTACCCCCAGACTCGCAGACTGCGGCAATACCTGGCGGCGATCGCCCCTGGTTACTTTGGGTCAGGATCTTCTATATACTCGATCAGATCATTAGGGGTGCATTCAAGGATCCTGCATAAGTTACTGAGAAAATCTGAATCTATTTGAGGCATGACCTTTCTCTTCTTAAGTCGGCTGATGGAATTTTCGTGCATATCCAATTCAGCAGCTAACGCCCTATTAGTCCATCGCCGCGCTTTCATAACCTTCGCTAAGTGCCACTTGATAGGCATTGTGACCGCTTCCATCGTTGCTCCTGTACTCATCTGCCAGTGTACTCCTATAAACCCTGTCAACTCTAGTCTAACATAGACTGAGAAAATATTTCTACCGTAGGGGTTGACAAAATCTAACACTTAAGGTTAGACTGTTTACAGGTTGAAGAAACCGACAGGGACCTAGCGGAACTGAACCGCTTGAACAAATCCATATCCCGTAAGGTTTCTCAACTTGTAGGCATTAAAACGCCGAACCCCAGCGACTCGTAAGAATCACTGGGGGCGACATATCCCTCACCGTAAAGGCGCGGGGGGTTGGACCCTTTAAAGGTCCCTAGAACTAGATCCTTGACAATTGAATAAATTCTCAATTAGGGGTATCCCCTACCTCCTGGGTGCTGCAAACACCTTGGGAGATGACTTCCAGTTCTTTATTTTGTTTAGAAACATGACTAGCTTAACATCGATTGCTGATCGCCCGTTAGGGTTCTATGACGAAACCCTTAAGGCGAAGTTATCCCCTTGGATTAAAGAGGGGGAAGGGATGGATTTAGAAGACGCCATCACACTCAGTCGAATCGCCTCTACAGGAGCTTGGTTCACTAGCCCTTGTGCGGCTAACCGAGAATACTCTTTTATGCGAGTCGCTTTAGACATTGGTGCGTCGTTCTCTAGTTTTGACCTAACGGACCCTGAGCTAATCACGATGGATGACCTCGATCATGATGAGTGGTTACATTTGGCCCGATGGAGTTCTGAGCTTGTCCAGGTGCGTCTAAACGACTACAACCGGGCCAAAGTAGCAGAACTGCACCAACAGTCCCCAGATTATAACCCCTTCTAATAGCCCTCTAAAGAGCCTATCCATAAGGCTCTTTTTCAGTCCTAAACCCTCAAAACAATGAAGAACAAAATCACATTCTCGACCGCTAAACCCCTAGGGTTTTATAGCCAGTCTTTGCAGGATAAACTCTACTCCGTTTTAGGTAACGGAGAGCGGTTGACCCTAGAAGACATTTGGCGGGTTTCAATGGCTTGTGCTGACGCTTTCCGCACCTATTCTGAGCATATCGACTACGATGAAACCTACGGATTTTGGGATGGGATAGTCCATAGCGGTATTGAAGCGGATTACTGGGAATCAGGACCCGATGGAAAATGCAGCGAAGCCTATCAATCCTTAACCACCGATGGTTTTTCCCTCGATCGTATTGACCACCAACTCAACATAGAGGAATGGTTGGCGTTAAACCGATGGAGTTCTGAACTCGCTGAAATTCGCCTGCGTGATCTTAAACGGTTTCAACGTAGCCAAAAGTCTGCTTAATACCACCTCTAAAGAGCCTTTCCCTTAAGGCTCTTTTTCAGTCCCTTATTCACCTCAAAAAACTCATGAACTACACCAAGCTTTCCCCTTCAGTTATCCCTAACTTTTCCATTGACCAGATAACCACTCGCATTGATGCGATCGACCTCCTGATTATCTGTTCAAGCGCACTCAAACAATGCCATTCCCAAGGGTATTACAGCATGGACATAAGCACAGCTATCGGCTTCTCAGACTGCCTACAAGACGCTTTTAAATGCGGTTTGGATGAGTCGGACGAGTTTATGAATTCAGTGCTGACAATTGACGAATGGTGGCAACTCGCCTTTCTGCTTTCTGGTCATGCCACCGCTATCAAATTTGAGGAGGAAATCGACTAATGACTAACCAACTAGAAGGCGATTTAGCCTTTGAATCACTAGAGCATCACTGGGAATTAAACCTAATCAGGACTACCGAAATAGACCCTAATCTCATTCCCCGGGTGGCTTTTATCTTGGCGCAAGACGAACTACACGGCACGGACGCCCGGACCCCAGCACAAATCGAATTAATGGGGTTAGCGGTGGATTCCAGGACTAAGGCGCGGTAAAGGTTTCAACTTTCTCACTGAACCCTAAGTGACCCGATAGTGAACTCTCGGTGACCCTCTCACTGTAATCTCACTGTCATCACACTTAGGGTTCACTCAAACCCCCTCAAACCCTTGCAGAATATGGAGTACGACTTACAACCCCAAAAGATAACCGGATACACTGTAAGACAAATTCAGGGCTATTTAGGAGTAGGCAAAACACGATTAACCCAATACTGCCAATTGCTCCGTGAGTCTTGCCCTGGAGAATTTGATCACCCAGTTGGTAGCAGTCTTTATTCGGCAACAAACTATCGCGCCCTTAAGAAAGTAAGAACGCTTTTCCGCTTAGGGGCGACTCATGAACAAGTCAAACAAACACTCAGATTAGAAGGATGGGAATAATCATGAATGCAACAATCAACTACAACAATCTCGCAACTGAACTCAACACCACGGCGAAGCGAGTCGAGACAATCTTAAACACTTTGTTCGGTGACTTTGAGGCAACTCAGGAGCAAGTAACTCCCCACGTTAAAGCGGTTTTAGAATTGATGAAGTCTAAGGGTTTGACTGTGCCTGATGCCTGTAATACTTATCGCCTAGAAGTCCAGAAACAACAGCAGCAACAGACAGCTAAATCAACCGCTAAAGGTGACAAACCTGGTAAAGGTAGTCTGAATCATCTCCTGGAATCTGACCGCGCCGCTACCCTCAAATTAACCCAGAAACGTTACACGGCGTTGATTAAGGAGAGTAACGGTTTGTTGGCGGATTGGTTGCAAAACGGGTTGCCAGAGGGTGAGCTCGGTGAAGACTTAGAGAATGCAATCTTTGATAGCTCCGACGATGTTTTAGACGCTTTAACGAGTGTGATCGACGTAACGGGGACATATCAGCACCCCCAGGCATTGAAGCCGTCAGGCAACTCGATCGCTCACTTGCTCTTACCATCAGCCGCATCGCCTACAACCTCTACCAGCAACGGCAACGGCAACGGCAAGAAATAAAACCCACTGACAACATTTGGCCCGTCATTCCTTGGATTATTTATTAATCTTTTGGCCCATGACGGGCTTCTAATTTAGGAGAATTTCAAAATGTACAATGCAGGCAACTGGGGTGGGTTAGACCCCGATGAAGTACCAAAAGACTCCCACAAGGCATATCCGGCAAACACTACCGACACACTCGCCCCTGCTGTGTCTCAGGCAATTCAAGGCTCAAAAAAGCCTAAACATAAGGATTCAGCTAACGACTGGGTTAGACGTGCGGCGATCGCCGGTGGATGCCTCGGCGCTTTGTGGCTCTTTAGTATGTTTAGCTCGTTAGCGAGTCGGCAAGCTGTCTCTAGTCCACAACTGGAACTCGAACCCGCGCCGGTGGAAACGGTGGAACCCCCACCCCTAACGGACCTTAGTTCCCGACGTAACACAGCTTGGGAGGAGGTGCGCCAAGCGTGCGGGATTAACCTTCAGGCAACGGCACAAGAAACCGAGGATCGGATAAGTGAAGCCCGGGCTGACGCTTGGATTTTATATGCACAACAGGAGTGCATGAAATCTAAAAACTGTGAAAGTGCTTACGATTGGCTACGCCAGCAGCACGATCAACGCGGTGCAAAGATTCAGCAAATAGCGTTAGCCGATCGCCTATCAATTCGTGCTGAGCACGTTTTTGATTTCCGCAAGGCTTTATATGATCAGCGAGATATTGCTAGAGCTTTAAGCCGTGGTGTAAATGCTAGAGCCTTATCGTGGGTTGCTACGGATCAATTAAGCGACGCAACCGATGAATGTAGCAACGCGGCGAAGCGGTTCGAGAGTATGACCCGTGCGGCGATCGAAGACGCAACAGCACTCCCAGGAGGTGACCCCGATGCTTTCTAAATTCATCTCTAACGCAATGTTAATGGGTGTGAGTCCCCTTCTCCTAGCTGCTGCTGCTTTATACGGCGATGGCGCTTGCTCACGGAAAGGGGACCAGATTTACCTCACCCTGAGAAAAAGTGACTTTGCTCCTATTTTCGTGTTAGCGGGTTTAGGAGCAATAGGGGTTAGTGGCTATCAGTTTTATGCACTTTCTAAGGAAGAGAAGGGACAAAGCGTAGCCATGCCTTCAATGCCCGCTATTCCTGGACTAACCCCTTCTAACCCATTGGTGAGGTCAAAGCCGTCTCTACACTTCTTTAAGGAGGTATTTCTTAACAGTAACGGGACGGAAAAAGCCTACCACGCAAGCTTTAATGGCATCACCGGCGACGGTAAGACAACACTTTGCGAGGCATTAATTCAGGAGATGGCGGAAGGAAATATCACCTATCTTGTTAATCCCAAACACCGAGTCAGTCAACCTGAGTGGAGTTTTGAGCCAGTCTGTACAAACATTAACGACGCTTTGGAGGTGCTACAAACCTTAGAAGAGATGATGATGTCTAGGTTATCTGACCCGACGTTTGATGAGAAATTCACGCCAATCAGTTACATCATTATCGATGAGTTGGACTGGATATGCTCCCATCACGGGAAAAAAGCGACGGCAACAATTAGAAACCTCCTGAAGGTTTCGCGTTCGGCAAACTTCCGAGTTTTGCTTTGTGGTCAAAGCGCTCAACTCGGTGATTCAGGTTTTAATAGTTCAGACTTCAGGCAGACTAACAGGTTTATTTTAGGCAGTGAAGCGGTTGCCTTCTTAACAAACCCCCAGATGAAATGGAGTTCTGAAGTCTATAAGGAAACGGCAAAAACTTGGCAACGAGAGGGCAAAAGATTCGCTCTAGTCTGCCCGACTAAAGGGGAACCGTTTCTGCAACTTCTACCCCAGATTAACCGAGAAATTCCAGACCCTCTCTACCCGGCTCCTAAGTTGGGGAAGGATGAGATTAACGTCACCGTTCCTAATACGGATGGTGGTTTTGACCCATCCCGTTTAATTGAATTAAGTCAGCGTCATGGGTGGGTTTCTGCATCCAAAGCTAAAGCGATTATATGGGCGCTAAAGTCTATCCCAGTTACTCAAATTCGAGAGATATTCCAGGAGCTAGAAGAGCAAGGGTTGGGAGTGACTAGAGGGACTGGGGAGGGCGTTGAGTGGCATTTTGACCCCTATGCCGAATAAACACCAGTTCCCCAGAACGTAGACACCGTATGCCCCAAAGCGACTGGGGAGGGTCTTGAGACTACCCCAGTCACCAATTCACTAACTAACAGTAACTTAGGCTAAATCAATGCAAAATAATAGCGGTTCAGGTTTTCACAAATTTTCTGTGTGGGCAGTTCAATCAATCCCAGGAATGGCACTTTTCGTAACTGCGGTAATTATCCTAAGCGGGGGTGAGTTCATAGACGGGATTCAAGGCACTAACTGCAACTCTCGGTTAGATTTAGTTACCAGCCCCCAAAGTGTGTGGAACCGTGCGGGATGTGTGGTGAATAACCTCCGGCAAGTCATCCCCAGTCGGGGAAGTAACACGACTGATTCAACAGCACCTTAGAAGAAAGCTAAAGCCCTGCTAGACCTCTTTAGCAGGGCTTTTTTATTGGAGGTTTTATGTCATTGTGTCGAGATATTTTTTACAGCATATCGGGTTTGAGTCTGTTCGTATTGACCGCAGGTACAGTGGCATCGCCGATCGCCGGTTGTAGCACTTCATTCTGTTTAGCGCCGGTGTTAAATGTAGCGGGCCAAATTGTTGGGATAACGCCAATACAGCCACAGGCACCCTCTCAGCCCAATACACCAATTCAACCCGACTTGACCCCCCATCACCCGGTCACGACTCCAGATTTAAGGTTGTCCATTTGTCCCGAGGGTTCAGTTGAGGCAACAGCACCCGAGGTCCCTAGCACCCTTGCCAGGGAATTGGAACGGCGACTTAAGCAGGGAGTTACGTTTAAAAGTCTGCCAGAGTTGCAGGGAGTCCTAGGGGTTCCTCGGTGCAACTTCAGGGACGGAAAGGCTATTAGATGGCGTTACCTCATAAGAGGTGGGGGAAGTGTTGACGCAACAGAAACTAACGGCAAAGTATTAGTGAAGGTGACGCCATGAATAACAGCAATTTAGAGACAACTTTAGCCCGCCTCGACCAAAAGATTGATGCGATCGCTAACGACCTCGATGCCCAATGGGAAGCACGAAAAGCTAAGGCAACCGAGGGGTTTGTACTTTTTGCAGTGATCGGGTCTTGCGGTCTTCTAGCTTATCATCACGCATTGCACCCACTCCTAAATAAGGTTGCCATCACCCCGACTCAGCAAGTCATCGGTGCGATCGCGCCTGACCTTGAGAAGCCTGTGAAGGGTGGGGATAAAATTGGTCAGTTTGAACTAGGTATGCGTGACTTTGGATACCATAAGCACCCCATTCATGGTTACGTTAAATTTCACAACGGGATTGACCTCGGACAAGCCGGGGGACTCCCAGAAAACTCTCAGTTATATGCTCCGGGTACAGGGACTAAAACTAAGGTCACTTGTCTACTTCAGGCATCCGGCGCTGGTTTGTACGCAATTCTTGAACCCGACAACCTAACCGATAGGCAGTTTATGGCAATGCACCTTAATAAGTGTGCCTTTAAGATTGGCGAGAGCGGTTACTTAAAGCCTGGGGAAGTTTTCGGATTGAGTGGAGGTGATCCGGCCAAAGGTGCGATCGCCGGAACATCTACAGGACCTCATCTGCACTGGAGTGAAAAGAAATCAGGCGAGTGGGTAGTGCCTAAGTATTGGCCCCTTTTTCAAGTGTTGCACGGACAACTACCATCACCGCCATTGTCGCGAGGGGGTCAAGATGCACCGAAATAGAGAGTTAGATCCAGATGCGTCTTTTGTTTGTGTGGTGACGATCGCCATCTTATGCGCCGGTGCTGCTATATTTTCACCTCAAATATTCCAAGGTAATTGGCAATCTTTTCTATCCCTGGGATTACCTCAGAGTAGCTCGATCGCCACTGGGGACGCTGGTAATCTCTTTAAGGTCGCTGACCCTAAAAAAGATTTAGGCGTTCGCGCAATATGCGCGGCGGAAGGTAACTGTCTGGCAGATGGAACCCGAACGGCTCTTTCTAAAGGGCACATAGACCCCGGTAATGGAGTTTTTAACCGAGGTTGGTGTTCTGATCAAGGTAGGGGACGTAATGAAGCAGAAGCCGATATCAAGTGCCTGGAATATGCCCAAAAATGGTTAGAGCCTAATAAAGACGCCATTCAACACGGTAATGAAGTGTTTATAAACGCGGTTGATTTAGCCAATCAGTCCTCGGTGAAAACCGGACTCGCTGACCATTATGCTAGAGCCAAATTAGAGGGAAGGAGTGGAGTTGAAGCCATCACTCATGCCCGTGTTGAATCCTTCAGACGCAACGGTGAGTTAAGCGCCGGTGGACTCTTTAAAGTTTGCTCGAACCCTAGAAACCAATTCGCTCAAAGATTAAGAGGAATGCAGCCCTATTCTGAACAATGGCGTTACCACTGCATTCGGCAAGACCAAGAACGGCGAGTAAAGGCTATCAATGAAGTATTGAATCAATAAAAGCAAAAGACCCCAGGGGAATCAATCCTCTGGGGTTTTTTGTTGGACGCTTAGGGGGAAAGTGATTGCTACTCACTCCTAAATATTATCAAACTTTCCTCCCATCTTGAAAGCGCTTTCAAAATCCGCATCATCGTCACAAAATAACATTAATTCAGATTGCGCCCAATTCTCGAATTTTATCCTTAAGTCTTCCGGGTCTTCCCAGTCCCATCCGTGGTCTTCAGCCGATAGCTGATAGCGGACGAAAAGCTGTTGCAGTATGTCTGTTAGTTCCATTGGTCTAATGCTCCTAAAATGGTATCTCTGCCTTCTCTTCCTCGGTGAGTTCAGGCTTAAATTCAAGTATTATCAGTGACTCTTTCATCCTCTCCCACTCAGATTGTGCCAGTGCGATCGCCTCGGTGAAAGAGCCGCAGGAGCGGTTGATTTGGTCATGTTCGTAGTAATAGGTTATGCCGTCAAAGTCGTTAGGAGTGGCATAGAGGGTCAGGGTTGATTGACCCTCTGGGAACCGTTCCATTATGGTGTAGGTTAAAGACTCTTTCATCCGCTAAACTCCCAGCAACATAGCAGAGGAATGATTAGGCGTGATGGCGATATATTGTGAAGTTGTGGCGAGTGACGCATGGCCCAAAGTATCCCGAAGTAACGCAACATCCGCACCGGCTTTAAGGGCATTATAGGCGTGACTGTGGCGAAGCCAATGGGCTGATACTTTGTCGGATTCACCGGCTTTTTTAGCAGAATCTTTAATGATTCTTGTAATAGACGTGCGGGTTAAATGCCCTTTATGCTTGCGTGACATAAACATGGGCGCTTCACCCGTTGTCGTCGCCGGTTTGAAGGCTTCTAATTGCCCTAAAATTGACTCAGGCAACTTGATAGAGCGTTCTTTATTGCCCTTGCCTAAAACGTGCAAAGTCTCACCGTGTAAGCTATTCCAGGTTAAAGCCGATATCTCACTGGCTCTTAAACCCGCTACATATCCTAACCGGATGATTAAGCTATCTCTTAACCGTTCTGTGTGGTCTGACATAGCCTTGATAGCTTCTACTGGCAGACACTTTCTATGGATACCTGCTGCTACTTTTGGAGCCTTAATCGCCGCCCCGACGTTAAACGAGCAATAGCCAGTTTTAGCGGCGAATGATAATAGAGACTTGATGCTATAAAGTTTAGTTTTGATTGTCGATTCTTTAAGGGTGGGATTGAGACTTTCAATCCAGGAAAAGACATCAGCAACGGTGATGACTTGTAGCGGTTTGTTAAGGAAAGTTAGGAAATTATTGACTGTGCGGCGATACATTGCCTGAGTGGTTTTAGCTTTCCCAAAAAGCCAGATTTCTAGGAGCCGTTCGTCAGAAGTGACGCCGGAAGGATTGATAAGTTTTCCTGATTGGTCCTGGGTTAGTGATAACATGAGTTTGGTCCTCCTCTTGCTGTTCTTATTTTATCCTGGAATCGGTGAATGAAACGATATTAACGTTTTGTTTCATTCGCCGATCTCCTTAAAGGATCCTCGGTTGAATCCTTTGGTTTTGGTTCGGGTTTGAGGGTAGTACCGCCCTCTTATTTCCTTAATATAGTCGCTTGTCGATACGTTGTCAATACCTAAATATCGACAATTATTTACCGCTATCGATGGATCCACCCGTCGAGAGCATCAAACGGATCCACCCGTCGAGAATGCCTGGTAAATTTGTCGATACTTAGGTATTGACATAATATAGACAAGTAGGCTATAACAGGAATGACAAGGTATCGACAAACGTATTGACGGGAGATTAAACCAATGGCGACAGCAATCGAAGAGTCCACTAAGGAAGATAAAGCCACTAAGAAAAAGAAGGAAACGGATCAGCGTTCTATTCGAGTTCCGGACGAGCTTTGGGGCGCTTTTAAAATCCTATGCGGAAAAAACAACCGCACCATAACCGAACCCTTAATCCAATTTATGCAGCGATGCGTCGATACGGGTGAGTTACCTAAAAATGATGACGCGGTGACAGAGGGTGCTTTAGATGACATCATAGAGAGGAAGGTATCTAAGGCGATCGCTGAACTAGAAGCCCGCCTCACCGAGCAATTAGAAGGGTTTCAAGGGTTCCCTACTAATGTCGATACCTTTGTCGATACGCCATCTAACGGGCATTTAGAACCCGTCGATACTCACGTCGATACAAGTAACGAGCATGACAATGATATCGACAAAGTATCGACAGAGGATACCGTAACGGTAACGAGTAGTAGCGTAACTCCCACGAACAGACCCGAACCGATAGAACCGACGCCCTCCCAGGAGACTGAGGCAACCGAGGCGAAGCCGGGGAATGAAGAGATTGCCGCACAATGCGAGTCGGGTGAGGTTGAGTCGGGTGAGGTTAAGGAGATTGCAAAAAAGCCTGAAGGGGCGATCGCACCAAAAACTAAAGGGGAACTCTGCCTACATCTACTCCCACGGCGCAAAAAAGACGGAACTCTCTGCAAGCCTTGGCAAGCCAATCAAATCGACCGGGAACTGAAGAAAGGCACGGATAGCTTTTTAAAGGTGATGGCACAGCACGACCCCGATGGAATACCCTGGAATCTTTGTGAGGATGGTCTATTTTACCCTTGGGGATAATTTTAAATAAATAAACGAATTATACCCCAGTAATCCTATCAAGGTACTGGGGTTTCTTCATTTGGCCCAAAATCGACGTTCTAGGCGGGTGGGATTTCTAGGGATGGTATAGTCGCCTTTTTCATTGGGCGACGGTTAAGAGCCTCTAAAGCGTCATCCCAGCTTGGTAATGAGAGCAAAGCGTCATCCCATTCGCTTTCAATCTTCAAAAGGTCCGGGTCATTTTCAAAATCACCGTCGAATTTAATACCTGCACCCTTTTTAGGAATACTCGATGCCTTGGGGAGCCGTGGGAGCCTAGGGGTCTTTTTGCCCCGATAGGTGTAGCTTTCTTTAATTTGGCGATCGCAACTGCGGGCTTTAATGGGCTTTTTCCAAGTGTAGGTTTTGATGGATCCATCGGGTTCCCGGATCTCAACTTCTACCATTTCATATCCGAGGATACCGTATCCGTGTTTGCCGTATTCTTTCATAGCTATAGGGTTATTAAGTGTTTAAAGGACAGAGAAGGGGCGCGATTGTTGCCTTTAGAATCCCTAGAAGCTTTTCCCCGTGGGGGTTTAGCGGGTTTAGATGGAGTAGGCTTCTAGGTGGGAGAGGGCTGAAATAAGGAGTAATTCAGCCCTTTTTGACCCTTTAGCAGTAGCAAAAGGTGATCTAATAGTGCCTAAGTCCTGATCACTTCCGCTTAAATACCGCCTGAGCTTGCCGTTCTTGCCGATCCTTTAGCTCCCAAATTCGGCATAAACGTTTTGCTGGGGTCAACGCGCCTAATAGAATTTGTTCTGAGTCTGGCAGACTGCGAAAAAAGGCTTCGGCTTCGGCAATCTTTGCCGGTGGAACGTCGCTGATATCATCTTGGGGGTTAGGGGTTGCCTGAGTCGTTTGAGTTGTCTGAGTCGTTCCCAGTTGCCGGAGTGCTGTTAGGCGCATCGAGGGCGGAAGGCTATTTATTCGGGTCTGTTCACTTTGGGGCAATCGGATAAATTTTTGGTGGATCTCCTGTTCAGTTGGTGGTTTTGCGATCGTTTCCGATTGTTGATACTGACGTGCTTGGGTCCGGAGGGCGATCGGAGAGAGTTCGGGATTAAAAGTCATGTTCGTTATTCCTTTGATAGTTGTTTTTGAAACCAGGGCGATGGACATACCACCCTGGGAGGTGGGGGAGGGACCCCCACGGGTTTGAGGGTTAGAGGGGAAGGCTTGGGAGTTTATCCCCTGGGATGTCTGTCACGCCTAAGCGGTTTTCCAGATCCTTAATGCACTTTTGGATATTCTCGTAACTTAGGTCGGTAGGATCCTCTAAAACCTCTCCAGTCTTCTCAAAAATCTTTGCGTGCAACTCATAGAAACGTTCTACTAGCTTTTCCATCTCCTGAGTTGCCCAAAGTAGAGAAGACATTTCACAGGCATCTTTGACGAAGTAGCATTTTTTACCACTCCAGTTTTTGTAGGTAACATGGACCCACCCCTGATCCTCGCTGTCGATACTCTCGATCTCCAAAATTGTTCGAGACGCTCCCCCATCGGCGTAACTAAAGGTGTAGTACCCAAAGTGGGGGTCCAGGGTGGAGGTTTTAGACGCATTGGGGGAATCGTGATCAGGTTTGTGATCGTCTTGGCACAGAGGGCTGTTTCTTGTAATCCCTGCCCCTAGCGGGTCCTGAGAGCAAAAGTGATCAAAGTGATCAAAGTGATCATCGCCTAGGTAAATGTTATTTTGGGGCGGCGTAGGCGGTTCCAATACGCACCCTAAAGGATCCTCTGGTAGCGGTTCAGTAGAGGTAGAAGAAGAATTGATCACATTGATCACTTTTTGGTTATTATCCTCCTGAAACCCGCTACCAGTAAGGGGAGTAAATGTGATCGGGGCGATCACTTTAGGATCACAAACCTGATCACTTTTCTCTGCGTACCGAAATTCTAGCTTTCGCCCTTCGCCCCTTAACTCCCCTTTCCCTATCGCCGCTAACTCCTGGAACCAACCTTTAGCCGTGGCAACGTTTTTACAAGCGCGGCGCATCGAATGCGTCACGTCAGACGCCTTAATCCAACCCTTTGCCTTACTCAGGTCGATTACTTTAGAAAGATGCGATGCTAACCCTTCTCCCCCGCCCATAGAGGAATATAAGGCTTCTATCTGACCCGCATAGAAGTCGGCAACGGCGATCGCTGCCTTAACCGTGTAATCGGGTATCTCTTTCGTGGGAAAGGCTCCGTCTTCAGCAGCGGCGGCTAGTTGGTGCAATAAAACGGCAACTTTTCCAATCCGTCCCCGGGTTTTCCCCCAGGTAACGCGCATAACAGGGCGGGGGTCTTTTTTGCGAAGCTGTTCGAGTTCGATGTTACGTTTGCGAAATAGTTCATAAGCGTTCGGGGTTAGGGTATATTGTTGGGCGGGAAAACTATCAAGTCTCTCGTAGATTTTTGTCAGTTGGTACGCAAGTTCCGCCCCTTCCCCAGGTTCGGGGAACCTCTCAATTGCACTTAGCGGTTGCAAACACATGGCGAATCGACTCCATTTTCCGGAACTGTCATCGTCATCTGAACCAACCAACTCCTCTAAAACTTTCGGTTGAATTGTCCCGACGATCCCTAGTGCTATTCTGTCTATGTCCGCTACAATTCCGGTAGCCCGAAGGGTGGGGGTAAAATCGCCGTCATAAGCCTGGAGTAACTCTTCATTGTCTGACCCTTTGCCTTGACGGTAAGCATTAAAGCTTTTCAGGACTCCGGCTAATTCATCAGCCCGCCAAATTAATCCTCTGTCTGGGTGAGCAGCGAATTGATTTCGTAATCCCTCCATCGTGGCGTTACCAACCTGGATCATGCGTCGCCGTGGCTCTTGTGGTTTTCCTTCTGGGAAAAATTCCCGTCTCTCCTTTGGGGCTAAACTTTCATACCGGGCTATGTCGTCTCGGTACTTTAACATCATCTCTTTTTGGGTATCTCGCGCCTTCATTTCCAGCACCTTTAGAGGTCCTGTAATAGCCTTTAGGGTGGGAGTTTTTAACTGAGAAGGATCAGCAACAATTGCCCCGAAAAAATTAGGAGAAATATCATCCCAATTTTGGTGGATTTTGAGCATTGTCTGCGGTCGATTTAGACCACTAAGAGTCCCTAGTAGGATAGTTAAAAACGCTTCCGGTCGGGTGCTTTGGAGTTCGGCTATGTTGTAGATTTCACAAGCCAATTCCGGAGGAAGGATTGTATATAAATCAAGGGAGTCTGTCTGTGCCTTAACTAACTTATTGACTTCGGCCAGTGTTTGCTCACGGCTATCTACCTGATCCGCTTCACTCAGTAAATCATCGTAGATTTTTCTGACTTCCCCAGAGTAGTAGTCGTGCTTAGTGGCTAATGCTCCTAGTCGGGCATTGATAGCCGACTTCGGCAAATTTAGATCGATTAGTAACTCTAGATCATTTAGCAGCGGTTGAGACTTTTCCTCCGCACTCGCTTTCTCGGGTTTATTAGGGGTAAGCATCATTTCACCAAAAAATTCTGTAGCGGGTTTAAAAGTGACTTCAGTCTGGGAAGTAATCTCATCACAATCGGGTTGAGACTTGTCATCCCACTGTCCCCAATCCGCGATGAGTAACTCAGATCCGAACTCTTCTAAATAGCCGTGCAAGCGAAAATAAGCGCCTTTCACTTGCTTATTGATTCTTGACCCAGCATCCGCCCACAAAACGGCTTTTTTAGCTCCTGTGTCTGTGAAAACTTTCTCAAGTTGTAATGGGTACGGATGCCCTCCGCTTTGGCCTACCCACAACTTGCCAAAGCGCCTTTGGGCAATATATGGTTTAAAACCCGTTGACTCACAAAGATTGATTACTTCCCCGTCAAACTTTCCGATTTTGGCGATCGGCAACTCCCCGTTTCTTAGGTGATTCGCCGTAGGTTCTCCATCGGTATGCCAGAAGTAGCGCTTCCCGTCTTCATTAGGGGAATCCATGCGAATCTGATACCCGATGATCAACCCATCGTGCCAAACCGGGACGGCAATCGAATCTGACTCACCGCTATAGTCCTGAAGGGAACGGAACATCCCATCAGTTATTTGATCGTCCGTTAAACCTCTTTTTTTCAGTAACTCCCTATGCTTCTTGAATAGGGTCTTACCTTTCAAAACTTCTCGGAAGATTTGATCACGATCCTCTAGTTTGAGGTTTTTCGTTACCTCTCTATTGGCGATCGCCAAGGTCCGCGCTTTCTTCTCTTTCTCCTCACGGAGCTTTTTTGCTCTTACTCTTTCTTCTGGGGTGATATCGTCCCGGCCTTTTTCTCTAAAGTCTTCGGCGGGAATCATTAATGACCCCATCCCGTCGTTAAGGGTACCAATCATCCGCCAACCGTTCATCTCGTCCCCACGTCGGAGATCCTGAGCGCCGTAGCACTGGATAGCATCTTTTCCATCGTCAGGCTTTTGTCCCGGACGGCACTTTAGACCACCCTGAAGGCATATCGGGCAACGATTGCGATTAGTGTATCTTTTTCCCCAAGTCATCACTTAGACCCTCCCAGGAAAGCAGGATCCAAGATGATCATCACAGAAGTTTTTGGAAATTCTGGGAGGGTGTCAGGATCAACCCCGTAGTAATCAAGCGCGTCCTCTGTTAGCCAATGCGCTAGTATCCCACACTGACAACAGCGTAGGACTGCGGGATATTCGGGATGACGGAAAAACTGAAGGTCAGGATGCCCGCAAGACTTGCAGCCTCCTGTGTTGAATCCAGCACGCTTGCGTGCTATAATAATGCTAGGTTTCATCGGGATACCTCAAATATATTGATGGATCCCTCTCCCTACTAAACCGAAAAATCTATTTGAAAACTGCGGTGCGATTATGCTAGACTGGTGACAACAAGAAAAACAATTTTCAATTTTTGCGTAAGATTTGTCGGGCCCTTCGGAAGAGGGTTCGGCAAATTTTTTTGTGCCTAGGGGCGACAGAGACAATTTACCTCTGTTCGCATTATACTACAAAAAACTAAAAAGGGCCCGAATTAGTAACTCAATAAACCTCCTCTAAAATTTATCCCCTGACCCTGAAAACACAAATACCATAAAGATATCAAGGGATTTATCCTAACAGTCAATCCGCTAAGTGCTTAACAGTAATCGCTATAAACGTTAACGAACAAACAATCCTTCCCATTAACGAGACCCCTAGAAGCCACCTCCACAGGCACTCCTAGGGGTCTCGCATAGTGCGGCAAGATTGGCGAGCCGTTAGCGGTTTGTTGGCGATCGCCCCTGGTTACTTTGGGTCAGGGTCCTCTGAATCCCTTGATGTAGGGAGTAACTCCCCTGGGGTGCAATTCAGTAAGTTACAAATCTGGGTTAAACGTTCGTGATCCACGCCCCCAGGGATTATGGCTGAATTTTTGTACCTACTAGCAGTCGTGCGGCTAATGTCTAATGCGTCTGCCAACTCATTAACGCTGACTTTTTTGCGAGCCATTATCGCTGCAAGGTCCCATTGAATTTCCATAAGAATCGCTACCATACTCCTCTATTGCTCCTATTGTTTCACTATATGGGAGGTTTGTTTCAGATGCCAGACGCGCCCCCTCTCTATATTATAACCTGCTTTGGGACCAATAACCGACAGGGTTTGAAACAAATTTTCATTTTAGGGTTGACAAATGTTTCAACCTACGCTACAGTAGATACAGGTTGAGAAAACCAGGGGACGGGACCCAGCACAGTGAAGCGCTTGAAAAAACTCATCTCCCACCCCCGAACACTCTCAACTTGTAGGCTGAAAAGCCGAACCCCAGCGACTCGTAAGAATCACTGGGGGCGACATATCCCTCACCGTAAAGGCGCGGGGGGTTGGACCCTT
>JAMXFF010000075.1 GCA_025370845.1 Laspinema palackyanum D2a
TAACGACTGAAGTCGTTACTACGAACATAAGAGAAGATAACGACTGAAGTCGTTACTACGAACATAAGAGAAGATAATGACTGAAACCCTGTGATTGCTTGTCAGTCGGTTTTAACCGACTTTAGCTATGAGGCGGGGGATTGATCCCCCGCCGGACCCCGCCGGACCCCCGGGGAGGGTTAGGATGGGGTCCCCCCAAGGCCGGGATTTTTTTAAATGCCAGGATAACATATTAAGAACCTGAAATAATATAAATTTTAATTCTTCATCAGTAATTCGCTATGTTAAGATAACATCATACTGGTTGTCTGCAAGAAAAACAACGGATAGCACCTAAATTAATATGCCCCAAAACACGCTTACGAAAAATCGCCGGTTAACTCAGGTGGGATTGCTACATTTAGGCCGATACCTGCGGTGGCTTAGACATTATCGGGGTTGGACGTCAGTCCATGATCTGGGGCAGTACATTGCAACCCAAGAGTCGATGTTGCTGAAAGAGCGAGGGAAGGACCTCTATATCGACCCGGAACTGGTCCCGGGGATATCGGGGCCCCAGATTAATCGGATTGAGGGGGGTAAAATTACTCGTCTGGCGATTGATCAGTTGATGTTGCTGATGGATGTGCTCGAACCCGTGCATCCGAAGTCGATGGATAAGATGAGTTTAGAAAGTTTGCTGGATATTGCCACAGGAGAAGCGACGATTGAAGTGCCGCCCCTGGGCAGTGATTAAGGCAATTCCTCGGGGAATTTAGGGCAATCTCCTCTGAGTCTTAGGGATTCGTTGGGATTGGTCCGGATTGGGAGACGAACCAGCGTTACGTTACATTGACTCCTGGGCAACGAATTGAAATTCGATCGCCCCAGGAGGATAACTCCCAGGGTAAAATTGACCGCATATATCAGAAAAATCCTCATACAAACCCAAAATTGGCCTCTCCATTAAAATGACTAAGCGAAGTTGGCTAGAAATTCTGGAATATTTATCCGTGGCGGGTTCCGTTGCGGGTTCCGTGGCAGCGATCGCGACGCAGCAGATTGTTTATGCTGCAACGCCGCTATCCCTGTCGGTGGTCCTTAATTTGGCTAATCGCCGTCGATTAGCGCAGGAACCGTCTATCGGGGGCAATGATATCGAACTCCGGGAGAAACTCGCCCGGGAGTTAGGGATTTTGCGCGAACAAGTGCAGGGATTGCCGACGGATTCGGAATTTAATCATGTCCAGTCGGCAATATCGAAACATTCGGAAGAATTTGAAGAGGTTAAGCGACAGTTAGAAAAAACCCTGTCCCTGGCGCAAGGGTTGGAGTTGAATCCCTTACGCCAAGATGTTTCCGTGCTTCGGGAGAATTATGCGGGGGTCCAGGAAACTTTGGCGGCCCTAACTGCCCAACTCAATGGCGCAGAATCCCCGAAGAGTGGACATGGGGTTGAGCGGTTGGAGAGTGCGATCGCCCAGATTAATAGCAAAATTGCCCAATTTCAAAACAAACTCTCGAAGTTGGAAACCGGCAATGGCACTCCGGATTTAAACCCGGTTTTGTCAGAGATTGCTCAAATTGAACAGCGACTGGAAACGGTTCGCGCCAGTGTCAGTCAAGCGATTGAGCAGGAAATTGCGGGGTTGCGCGCGGATCTCGAAGCGCGCGTGAGTGCGGGGAATCCCCTAGAATTTGGCGCGGAACAGGTGAGTTCCCTCAGTTCAGAAATTGCCAAATTGCAGGAACGGCAGCAGCAGTTAGAACAGGCGATCGCCCCGGTGAGCGAGTTGCGGATGCAACTGGAACAACTGAATCAGAAGGTGGCAGCGCAACCGGATATTGAGCAAGTGGAACGCTTGAGAAACTCCTTATCCCTGGCGATCGCCTTGATTCCTCAACTAGAACAGCAGTTAGATTTAGAACGCCTCGGGGTTTCCCCCCGTGGTAATGAGTCAGCGGTGGATTTAACTGGAGTCGATGAAGCACTCCGGAAAATTGCCGAATCCGTTAGCGAGGCGATCACCGAAATTGATACGCGCTTAGCCCCCTTAGAAGCGGTGAATCTGCGTCGCATCCAAGAAGATTTGGCCCTGCAAACCCGGGAGTTAGAACAGTTAACCACTGGATTAGCAACCTTGCAGCAAGAACAGGGGTCCTGGCAAACTGCCCTCGTTGGATTACAGGAGAAAATTGAGGGATTACCCCAATTTGTTGCCCCAGAAGCGTTAGAACCGTTGGAAACTGCCCTCACAACTCTCAAAGAACGGGTGGATCTCTTGGCGGGATTTCCCATTCCTGAACTACAGGACCAGCTTGAACAGTTAGCCGATCGCGTCAATAATTTACCCGAAGCGATCGCCTCACAATCCGATGTGGAACAACTGAATCAAGCCTTACTGGAAGTTACCGCAAACCTGGCAGAAGTGCGAGAACTCACTAACTCCCTGGAAAATCAGAGGGAAGTGAGCAGTCGCCTCAGCCAACTGGATAGCATCGTCAGCGAACTGAGTGCACGCATTGATGATACTCTGCCGCAAGAACGGGAGCAGTTGCGCCAAGAGGTTCAGAGTCTGCGGGAACAACTGGAATGGCAAGGGAGTGGCGTTCCTAATGCGGTATCGAGTGAGGTGACTCACCAAATCCACCAATTGCTGGAACAGTTCAACTCTCGCCCCGAATTGGAGCAAATCGAAAATCTCACTGCCAGTGTGAGTGAACTGGATCGGCGATTGGAACAACTGCCCAATTCTAGCCAATCTCCCACAGGAGAGGAACGGGATGCCGAAGTGATTGATGTCCTGCGACTGGAAATTTCTGAATTGCGATCGGCCCTGGCGCAAGTGAGCGAATCCATCGGTCATTTATCGGATGTGACCCCGGAGCGAATCGAACGGTTAGAGGCGGCTTTAGGACAATTGGAAGGGCAACTGGAACAGTGGCGTAATCGCCCGGGACAAGTTTCGGTGCAACCACAGATTGAGCAACTGAGTCAGCAACTGAAAGCCCTGGCAACTCATCCCGAAGTGCCTCACAATACCCAGCAAAGCGGTCATCTACAATCCCTGATTTCTCCGGCGATCGCCCAGCAACTCTATCAAATCGAATCCTTACTGGAAGGGATTAAAGCCCATCAGTATGAGTTGGTGTTTGACCGACCCTCGATTAGAACACAACTGTTCGAGGCGATCGATACGGCTCAACATCGCCTGATTTTAGTCTGTCCTTGGGTCAGTCGGGCAGGATTGGATGGTACGCTGTTGCAAAAGCTGGAAGGACTGCTGCAACAGGGTGTGCAAGTCGAAATCGGTTGGGGACATCTCCGGGATATTGAAGCCGGAGAATTCCCGATTCGGATTAATGAACATTGGCAACTCGACCCGATGGCGAAACGCGGGTTATATGATGCTTTGAATGATTTGGAACATCTGCGGACGCAATATGGCGATCGCCTGCAATTAAAGGTCCTCGGCACTCATGAAAACTTTTTGGTGTGCGATGACAAGTGGGCAATGTTAGCGACTCATCATTTCCTGAGTAGCAGTGATGCCCTACCGGAACGGGAAGTGGGATTACGCACGACAGATCCGAAGATTATTCAAGGGTTAATTGAGCGCTTTAGCGAACCGTTGTTAAATCCTGCCAATGCTAGTGCCTATTACAATCGCGGATTTGAGCGGTTGGATATTGGGGATTATGAAGGGGCGGTTGATGATTATACTCGGGCGTTGCAGATTGATGGCAATCAGCCGACGGCGTATAATAATCGCGGATTGGCGAAGTTCCAAATCGGTGATTTTGCTGGGGCAATTTCCGACTATACGCGATCGCTGGAATTGAATGACAATGAAGCGGTGGTGTATTTTAACCGAGGATTTGCCCGGTTTAATCAAGGAGATTATACGGGGGCAATTGGCGATTACACCGAATCCATCCTGAAAGCGCCGGAACAGACAGGGGCTTATTTCTATCGCGGGGAAGCTTACGGACGCTTGGGGAATTATCCACAAGCGGCAGAGGATTACACTCGTGCGATTCAACTGAATCCCCAAGATGCGGTAGCGTATAACAACCGAGGATTAGCCCGGTATAACCAAGCGGACTATGCGGGGGCGATCGCGGATTATACAGAAACCTTGCGCTTGAAACCCGATGATGCCGTTGCCTACTTGAATCGCGGGGTTGCGCGGTCTGCCGGGGCGGATTATCATGGGGCCATTGAGGACTTTACCCAAGCCCTGAGTCTGAATGAGAAGTATGCCAGCGCCTATAACTATCGGGGTCGGGCGAGGGCAGAAATGGGCGATCGCCAAGGGGCGATCGGGGATTTACAAACGGCGGCGAATTTGTTTTCTCGCCAAGGAGATACCATGCATCACCAACAGGCGATCGCGGCCCTAACTGCCTTGGCGAGTGCAGAGTGAATCAACCAGCAACAAACGGCGGGGCGGGGGTTCAAACCCCCGCCTAACAGCTCAAGTCGGTTGAAAACCGACTAAAAACACCACGGAATAAGGGATTTCCATAGAAAAAGTTCTGCATTAGAAGTAATGCCGAATTATTAAAGCCCCCCTTAAGAAGGGGGGTTGGGGGGATCTCTCCTAGAAGATTTTATTTTTTGGAGTTCCCTAAGACGAACAGTCGTCTTTAGACGACTTTAGCGATGAGGCGGGGGATTGATCCCCCGCCCGTTGTTGCTACTGAGATTGCGTAAATCCTATTTGTGAAGAAACCCAATTTTTTTTCTAATCTGGTACCAGCATCCTAGCCCGAATAAAAAATTCCCCCTTTGTTGTGGAAGTGACTATAATTGGTGCAAAACCGGGCAGCCTACCACCAACCATGCAAACGATAAAACCTTCCAGTCCAAGTTTTAGGGGCAATCTCAACCCATATCCCTGGCAAACCATAGTTGAAGGCACTTGTGTAGCCGGATCCGCCGTGGGAACCGTTGTGGCAGCTATTTCCGGACAAGTTGTCTATGCGGCAGTGCCTCTCACCTTAGCGTTAAGTCTAAATTTGTCGAATCGAATGCGATCGCAACAAGAAACGGCACAACAAACCACCTCAGCGATCGCCGATGTCCGGCAAATGGTGGACTCTCTCCAAACTACCATCCGCCAACAACCCCCCGTGGAAAAGGTCAATCTGCATCCTTTACATGAGGCGATTTCTCAGTTGCAAACCATCACCCAACGCCTCCAAAAAACTGCCGTCCGCGAAGATGACTGGGAGACCGTGAACGTTCGCTTATTATTAATGCAGGAACAGTTAGACCAACTCGCTACCCCACCCCACGCAGAATTAGAATTCGCCCACTCTTCAGGGAGAGAAGAAACCCTCCCCTCCTCTCTAAAATTGGCTGAATTCCAGTTCCAAATTCAAACCGAAATGGAACCCTTGACCCGACGAGTCAAAACATTAGAACAACAAAACAAACAAATTGTCAAGCCCTATTTGCAACGTCTCACCCAAGCGGTTAAGAAGTTGGAACAGACGGGTTCTTTAACTGCTTTAAAACGCAACTTAGACCGATTACGGGCCGAATTTAAACAGCAGCATCCCGAATCCGAGGAAATTAGCGCACTTCAAGGCGAAATGACCCGAATCAGCGACGGTTTAGCACAGCTACAACAGCGGTTTGAAGCCCTGCCTCTCTTGAGTAACCTGGAACAATTCGGCAGCATTGAAGCAGCAATTGCAGAGTTATTTGAGAAAGTCTCAACCCTCAATACACAGATGCAAAGACGGCTGAATTGTTTAGAAAAAGAAGAAGTGGAACGCCTCCATCAAGAAATTGATTTTCAGGCAACCGCGATCGCCTCCTTACAAGATGGATACGATCGCCTCTATCATTCCGTCACCGATTTGAGCAACCGACTAGAAACCTTGCCACACCGTGAGGAACGAGAATACGAACATTTTTAGTTACGTTGGGTGGGTATGTCCCACCCGATATTTCTCACGGCCAACCATTTGGGACAGGATGTAGAAATCTTGTCAAGAAACCCAGATTCTACCTTCTACCCTATCCCCAGCCGAAGCGCATCCCTCCATCGGCATAAAAAATATTAATTTTAAACCCGGTTTGATGGATCATTGAGCATTATAAATTTCCAGGAGTTTCCGGTGCAATATCAATCCCGCGTCCTTGTTTCATTTCATGCTGAGGGGTAATCAAATCGCTGAGTTCACTAATTTCAACCCCAATGTCCTGGCAAGCTGCTTTGAGTTCTTGGGAAAATAAGCTCGTATTCTGCCCATAACCACTCTGTGTCGCCGCTGTTGCTAAACCCTGTTCAGCATTCGCCTTGGCACAGTCAATCAGTTCTAGTCCTTGGAGTTGTTTACTTGCTGCCATACGGTTAGCCCTATTTCACTCATTCAGATTATTCAATTACCCTAACAAGAACCTAGTCTAAATTCATCCCCCGAAAGGATGAAGAAGATAACGACTAAAGTCGTTACTACAAACAATTTTCCATTTCTCCCATCAACCCAGGACCAATGACCAATCCTCGTGACGGGGCTTAAGCCACGTCACGAGGGTAACGACTTTAGTCGTTACTACAAACAGTCCCCCCATGACCCATGACCCTCATTCCCAATACTTGCAAACCGCATAAGCGAGGGTGACAATGCCGGTGACGATCGCCGATTCATCCACCTCGAATTGAGGATGATGGAGGGGATAATTGGGTTTGTCTGGATGTCCAACACCGAGACGAAACATCATTCCCGGCGCATATTCGAGATAGAGGGAAAAATCTTCGGCACCGAGGGAGGGTTCGGGAATATAGATGACGCGATCGCTTCCCCAGGCTTCTAATGCGGCGGATTCCACTAACTGGGTCATCCCGGTATCATTTTGCACCGAAGGCACTCCCCGTCGGTAATTCATTTCATAGCTGCCGCCATGCATCTGACAGACACTCGCAACAATTTTTTCAATCCAAGCGGGTAAGTCGGCATGGGTTTCCGGATGCAGCGATCGCACAGTTCCGAGCATTTTCACGGAGTCAGCAATCACATTCGGCGCCCGTCCTCCATTCAGTTGACCAATGGTCAAAACCACCGGGCGTAAAGGGTTCTGAGTTCGGGAAATGGCCTGCTGGAGGGTGGTAATCACCTGAGAGGCAATCCAAATCGCATCGACTGCCTCATGGGGACGGGCACCATGTCCGGATTCCCCAATAATTGTGATTTCTAGGTCATCCGCTGCGGCAGTCAATGCTCCCCGTCGAATCCCGATCGCCCCCCCGGGAATTGAGGGAAAAACGTGCAATCCTAAAATATTGGTGACCTGTTGCATTGCACCATCAGCAATCATCCACCCGGCACCTTGGGCAATTTCCTCTGCCGGTTGGAATAAAAAACGCACGGTCCCAGGTAAATTTTCCACCAGTTCCGAGAGGATCATCGCCGTCCCTAATCCGACGGTGGTATGCACATCATGTCCACAAGCGTGCATGACTCCGGCTTGCTGGGAGGCATAGTCTAAACCCGTCCGTTCGGCGATCGGCAGCGCATCCATATCCGTGCGAATTGCCAACACTCTCTCATCGGTGATGTGACCGGAAAGTTCTCCCATAACCCCGGTTTTACCCACCCCCTCTCGCACATGGACTCCACAGGAAGAAAGCACCCCCGCCACATAAGCAGCGGTTTGATACTCTTGACCACTCAGTTCGGGATGACTGTGAATATGTCGCCGAATCTCGATCAGGCGAGGTGCGAGTTTAGCAGCAATGGTTTTAATGTCAGTGAGCATAGGGGTCCCAGGGTGAGCGTACAGTTTTTATTATAGAGTTGGTTGCTGTGGGAACCCTGTGCGGGCGGATTGAGGGGCGATCGACAAAAGCCGACTGATTCTTAAACAATAGAAAAAGTCGGCTTTTGAGAAGGAATTCAATTTTTTAAAATTTCAGCCTTCTAAGGTTTTGATGGCCGGAGGAGGCAACCTTCATGGGCAAGACCGCATGGATTGCTTAACAAATAATATCCCCTACAGTTTCGCGAACAAATTGGAGTGCTTTTTCTGCTCCTTCCACCAAAAATTCGACCTGTCCATAAGTTTTATTGATTTTTCTAGCATCAATTTCAACCCGTTGAGCAGGATATTTTTGCAGAATTTCTAGTAAGGAAAGTCGGCTATCATCCGCAGCAGAAAGAACCAAACTGGAGCGCAACCCTTCAATCCCTTTACGACGCGAGGGCGGATAAATGGCTTGACTGATCTCGTAGAGGAATAATTCGCCCACGATAAAGTTGAGGGTACGGTCTAAAACCCGGAGGTTGGCCGGAATTTCCTGGGTTAACACCGTCCGAAATAGATCCCGATCAACATCGGCAATTCCCGTCAAAAATCGGATCACCCGAGAGGCTTCTCCGGTTTCCCCAAATTGCACTAATTCGCTCATCGGAATGGCAATTCGCTGGGGACCGTAGGTCAGAACCACCACTTGAGAGGCCGTCGCCGGGGAAGGTGTAAACACCACAAATGAAAGACTCGTCAGAAAAACAACGAGGCTGAGGGCTATAAATTTCACCCATTTTTTGGGTAGCTGGCTCAGACTGGTGACAAACGTTTTGATTTTTATTTTCATGGCATCGCTCCTGAAGGATTTTTCACCCTTGTTGCTGGCTTCACCCGACCCAAATTATCGGATTATGAAGCATGAAATAGAGGCAGTCATTCTGCCTCTATAGATTGAGTTCAGTCTATTTAGACCAGCCTAAGTTATTCGCTTTAGAGCCGGTGAAAAGTTGGGGGGCTGGTTTGGTGTCCAAGTCTGACCCAAACAATCCCTCTTCACAAACGACATCAGATAAATAGGTTTGGACTACTTGTGCGATCGCCAAAACATCCGTCGCCAAGAAACTAATTCGTTCATAGCCTTCTTCTAACAGGGGACCGCTGACGCTCAACTGTTGTTCTGGATAGTTTTCTAGCAATTCCAAGAGGGTAAAGCTATCGTTGGCTGCTGCAGAGACGAAGGCATCAACGACTTGAGTAACATTTTCCTCCACTGCAATACCCAGAACCGGTTCAAGACGGGTGAGGATAAATTGACCAATCGTGCTGTTGAGAATTCGTCTCAAGAATTCCTGGGAAACGGGAATTTCCTGACCCAAGGCAAACCGTAATGCCTCAATATCGCGCTCGATGATACCCAACCGGGTGCGAAATTCTGCGGGTTCCGCACCTTCGCTCACAAACCGGCGCAAGTCGCCGATCGAGATGGTCTCGCGAGCATCACCATACATTAGAATGATTCTCTCTACAGCCATCGCATTGTCACAATTGATGGTAACCGCAGCAGTGACTGCTAAAACCATTGCCAGTCCTAGGGATAAAGCTCTTTTCCAGATCCCATGAAACTGTTTCACCACAAAGGAGAATTTTTGATTAATATCGAACCCAGAGGTTATGTTCATCCACGTACTCCTGATACAACACTTCAGACTTGTCTGTTTTGCAACGTTGACTATATTGATGTTAGAGGATTTTCTCTACCAGTTTTTTGTTCCTGGAAAGATTCCAGAAAATCGACAATCTCTGTGAAAACAGGTCAGTCTTATGTTACTACATTTTTTCCCGTATTTTTGCTCCTTCTAAAGTTAGATATTTTAAAACTAATAAAATAATCAGATTAGAGATAGTTATTTGTGCAAAATTATATTATTTTCTTGACAAAAAAATGACAGTTTTTTTAAAACAATAACTTCTTGAATCGGTAACCCTTTATTCTGGTTTTTTTAACAAAATTTACTCCCCATGAGTTTAGAGTTTATCTGCATCCGATAACAAAGGGGAAGAGAAAATCGCCGGTCTGGGTTCGTTACCCGATAAGCTTTACTGCTTCCGGACAATTCTCCTACACTTTTTTATAAATTCTCCCTCCTCACGGATTCCTCTCTTTCATTGAGCTTTTCAGATTTCTAAAAAAAGTTATAAACGAGGTTTATGGACAAACTAGGGGATTGAGGTCCTACCCATTAAATTGCGATCGCGCTATAGGAAATTAAATCTTACCCCTTCACTTCTACTCCCTTCCGCTTCACTTTATCTCCTTTGTCTGGCTAGGAACGCGGAGATAAAAGCATAAATAAATCCCATTGAACATGAGTGTTCAGAGAAATACCCGTTCCACTTATACTCCTAATTTTACCCAAACTATTCAGAACAATTTGACCTTCCGGTGAAGCATTAATTTCCGGCGGTACAAACGTATTCACCCAGGCTAAGAAAGACCCCATATTCAGATAGCACGAGCCGAGGTTAGCTTGAGGTAGCGGTTCCAAAGCCGCTTGGAAATTAAAAGCATTGGCGAGACTCTGAGCCGGTTGCGGATAAAGTTCTTGGAACGGTCCTAGTCCCGTGGTCATCATTAGGGTATTCTCAGAAATCCACCCATGAGCGAATACACTTTCTGTCCTCCCATTCGGGTTGATTACCTCCCAACTGGTGACAGAGTTTTCATTAATTTGATGACGAGTAATGGTAATCGCCCCGGACAACTGATTCGCAATCTGTTCATCGAGTTGAGTTAAGAGGCGTTCCGCACTCTGGCGATCGCTGGTTTCAATCATCGACCCCATTCCTAATTTCATGGTTTCATCCACGGTGGGGAAAAAGCCCCGATTGGTGGGAAAAACAAAAGTGGTAATTTCGCCATCCATCCAGGGGAGGATATCTTCAGTCACATCTAAACCCAGAGTGGATTGAGTGAACTCAGGGATTTGATCCAACCCGGGCAAAGTGAGGAAGGTTTGACCCAAAATCGGCCCGATCGCCTGCCACCAATTCAGACTGCCGCCACAGGTGAAGTAGGTAGATGCCGGAAGTCTTGCCGCCATTGGGTTTGGGGTCGGTACCCCCAGAGGCTCAGTCGCGGGGGTTTTGTAAAACCCCCGCGACTGAGCGCGGATCCCTTGGGGTTCCATCCACACCATCAAATCGATCGCACTGTAAAGAGTCCCCAACTCACCCCCTGCGGCATTGATATCCCCAGAAGCGGGTAGAGGAACCAACTGGTTCAACAGGGGAGAGGCACTTGAAAGTTCGGCCAGTTGTGTAAAATTCCCATAACCCATCACCAGCGATCGGCCGGATTCAGGATGCGCTAAGGTCCGCTGAAACTGGGGGTCTCTGGCTAAACTATTGCTCGTGTCTTTCGTTAAAATCCAACGTTCCAAAGGGGCGCTACTCTGGGCCGCCACTACATATCCTGGAACGATCGCGATCGCCAAACCTGCGGTTCCCTGGACTTCCGGGGGCCTTGGGGCTGGTTGTTCTGGGGCCCTCGGGGTAGCATCGGGCAAAATTGGCCTCGTCTGTGCCAATACCGGCAACCCTTTGAGCCATTTGCTCTGTTTGAAAGCAAAGAGGGGATTTAAGGCGATCGGCCAGCTTTTTAGGGACCCGGGAGACTTCTGCTGTGCCCTCGCCATATTTGGCCCCGGCCATTCTAACAGGGTCACCCCCTGAAACTGACGTTCCCGAGGCTGTCCCTGAATCGCACTCAATTGGGCCACAAAATTAGGGATCCGGTTCGGGTCCTCAATGGGAGCCACCATCACCGCCTTCTCCTGGAGAGAGGCACTCCCGGTCCCTTCTCCTCCGGGCATCACGGCGATCGCTGCCCAATCTCCCAACCAGGGTTGGATATCCCGGGCAAAATTCACCTCTGCCGGAATGTAGGGCAAAAATCCCGGCCCAGAAAACCCAGGCGGGAGGTCAATAAACCGATTTAAGCCATTCCAGGCATTAGCGCGGGTATCCATCAGCAACACCCCGCTGATATCCCCAGGTAACACCGTGGTGACTGCCGGAGGCGATGTTGGTGCAACCCCCTCCGGTACAGGTTGGGCTTGCAGCACTGAACCCGTTGTCAGGACTAAAACAGAAAGCACTGGTAAGGTGACGCGCTTAAGCACTGAGCCATTTCTCCCTTTTGCGATCCACAGCAAGCGTACCCTATTGAAGAGAGTTTCGCAATTTCAGATCTGCCCCTGGAGGAGGAAAGCAGTCAGGAGTCCCTTTTTTCACTCCCGAGACCCTCGCGTTCGGAAGTTTCCCTAAAAAAGGGATTAAAGACTAGACAAGGGGGATTGACTCTGTTAAAATTTATTTTATAATGGGAGGCTTTGCCAAAATATTATTAAAGTCACCACTCGGATTATAAATATAATACTGTACCGAGTCAAAAAAAAGCAACCCCCTCACCCCTACTTTTTTGCGCGGCTCGTTGTGTGAGCAGCCCTTAATTCAGAAACCCGGTTTAAAAAAACCGGGTTTCTCACGAGTTTACAGATGTTATCTCACATTTAGCGAGTGAACATCGCGTCTAAACTCGGTCTCACGCCGAGGCCACAGCGGGGAGCAACGCATCTTTGAGCAATTGCACCTTATCCGTGGCTTCCCAAGGTAAGTCAAGGTCCGTCCGTCCCAGATGACCATAAGCGGCCACATCCTGGTAAAAACGACCGCCTCGTTCTCCAGGCAGACGCTGCAAGTTAAAGGTTTGGATAATCCCTGCCGGACGCAGTTCAAAATGCTTCTGAACCACTTCTAGCAACTTATCTTCATCCACCTTACCCGTGCCAAAGGTTTCAATCGTCAGACTCACCGGGCGGGCAACCCCGATCGCATAACTAATCTGAACTTCACACTTCTCGGCCAAACCAGCCGCTACAATATTTTTTGCCACATACCGGCAAGCATAGGCCGCACTGCGGTCTACCTTTGTGGGGTCCTTCCCAGAAAATGCACCGCCCCCATGACGGGAATAGCCGCCATAAGTATCCACGATAATTTTGCGCCCCGTTAAGCCGGAATCCCCTTGGGGTCCGCCAATCACAAATTTACCTGTGGGATTCACCAAAAAGCGAGTGTTCTCGTCGGGTTTCACCTGGAGGTCATCAAAACAAGGTTGAACGACTCGTTCCCAGACATCTTGTTTGATTTTGGCTTGCACGGCCAGGTTGTCGGTAATGTCTCCAATCCCTGGGGTGTGCTGAGTGGAAATTAAAATGGTATCAATGCCGACGGGAACGCCATCTTCATAAATCACCGTGACTTGGGTTTTGCCATCGGGACGCAGATAAGGCAGTTCGCCATTTTTGCGGACCATTGCCAGTCGGCGAGACATCCGATGCGCCAGGGAAATCGGCATTGGCATCAGTTCGGGGGTTTCGTTGCAGGCAAAGCCAAACATCAACCCTTGGTCACCGGCACCGATCGCATCGAGTTCTTCTTCGCTGATCTGTTCGCGGGTTTCTTGCGCTTGGTCAACCCCTTGGGCGATATCAACGGATTGTTCATCGAGGGCCACCAGTACCGAGCAGCTATTGGCAGAAAAGCCATTTTCGGCATGGGTATAGCCAATTTCCGCAATTTTTTTGCGGGCGACTTCGACAAAGTTCACTTGCGCTTGGGAGGTGATTTCCCCGGTAATCAGCACTAAGCCAGTGTTGACCACGACTTCGGCGGCGACCCGACTTTTGGGGTCCTGGGTGAGCAAGGCGTCGAGAATGGTGTCAGAAATCTGGTCGCAGATTTTATCGGGGTGTCCTTCAGTGACGGACTCTGAGGTAAATAAGTAGCGACGAGTCAACGTTAAGTCCTCCTGGGATCTGGATAACGATCGTTAAACTATCTTAGTCTGAGGTTGGCAACAGGAAGTTTCAAGATTGAATGAGGATTTCGTCTAAAGAGGCGATCGCCACATCCGCACCAGCGAGGCGATCGGAAGATGCCGGACGCCAGCTAATCCCGATACAACCGGCGGCACCGGCGCGTTTTGCCATCTGAAAATCCGTAGGGGAATCCCCAACCATCAGGGTGACCCCGGGTTCAACACCGAGGGACTGGCAAGCTTGTAAAAAAAGAGCGGGGTCAGGTTTACTCGGTCCCGAATCCACTCCCATTTGAAGTTGAAGATAGGTGTCGAGCTGATAATGTTGCGCGAAGGCTTGGACTCGTTCGGTACTGGCTGCGGAGAGAATGCCAAGTTTGAGTCCCGCCTGGGAAAGATTGACGATCGCCTCTAGTGAGCCGACAAATAAGGGGGAAGGGGTGGCATTTTTTTTGAAGAACTCATCGGCTTCATCAAATGCGGCCCGAGCAATTTCTAGGGAGTCCAGCCAACCGCGTCCAGTTTCGGCAATGTAGGCGGCGGCAGCAATTTCGTTTTCGCCTCGGCTGCCGACGGCGAGTAAGCCGGTGGGGTCGAGGGTATTATGGGTGAGGCCAAAGGCCATGAGCAGGGGGTCTGCGGTGCCGGGAACCCGAGCGTCGATGATGCGCGATCTCTTGTGTCCCAAGAGTCTTAAAAAATCTTCTGAGTCTTCTAAGGTTCCGTCTTTATCAAAGATGACTGCTTCAATGCGCTCGAATTTGATATCTCGACACTGAATGGTGGTCAATGTCTTTAGTCTCCTGTGACGGTGATGATTAACGGGGGATTTCGGGACCGCAAGCCAGCCTATTTTCCCCGAAGGGAGGAAAGAAACGGGTTGCAGTTCTTTGATGCCCTGGGATTGACTGGACTGAGTGCATCACTGGGCTCCGTTTAAAACTCCCCCCTGGATAGATGGCCTCCGTCAGGGCACCTCAAGGGTAATTCTTGTGCCGACGGATGACAAAGGAGGGAGCGGTGATGAGGGAGCAAGGGGGAGTGAACCAGGGACGGGGGGATTGCTTCTGAATCCAGTTAGAAGTCTAATCCGTTATTCCCCGCACCCCGTCTCACCGATTACGAAGATCCTGCGATCGCCCAAGTCGGTACGGTCCTAGTCTTCTGCGACGGCAGAGACTTCCTCTTGAGCAACCTCCGTTTCCTGCTCTTCTTCTACAGCAGCAGGCACTTCAATTGCGTCTTCTACAGCAGCAGGCACTTCAATTGCGTCTTCTACAGCAGCAGGCACTTCAATTGCGTCAGCCACGGGTTCCTCCACGGGAGTCACCGGAACTGCTGGCTGCTCTTGTTGCCCTTGCTGCTTGGCCCGCATTTGTTCGCGGAATTTTTGAGCCATTTCTTCAGCGCGATCGAACACCGACTGCCGGTTCTTCACCATATCCCCGGGTTCCGGTTCGAGTTGCTTGGTAGAGAGGGAGATGCGACCCCGTTCTGCATCCAAGTCAATGATCATTACCTTCAGCTCGTCATTGACATTGAACACGCTGTGGGGCGTATCGATGTGATCGTGGGAAATTTCCGAAATGTGCAGCAAACCGCTGACTCCGCCGATATCGATAAAGGCCCCGTAGGGTTTGATGCCGCGAACTGTACCGATGACGACTTCGCCCACTTCCAAGCGGTTCATCTTGCGCTCAACCAACGCTCGACGATGGGATAGAACTAGACGATTGCGGTCTTCGTCTACTTCCAAGAATTTTAAGGGGAGTTCTTCTCCGACGAGTTCTTCTTTGGGTTTGCGGGTGCTAATATGGGACCCTGGAATGAAGCCACGCAACCCTTCAATGCGAACCAGTGCTCCCCCGCGATTGGTTGCAAACACCTGAGAGCGCACGGTGGCGTCTTCAGTTTGCAACTGGCGAACTCGTTCCCAAGCGCGCATATATTCAATGCGGCGGATGCTTAGGGTGAGCTGCCCATCTTCGTTCTCATCGGTTAGGATAAAGAACTCGCGAGTTTCGTTCGATTGCAAGACTTCATCAGGAGCGTCAACCCGGTTGATCGACATTTCCTGAATGGGGATATATGCTGCTGTTTTTGCACCAATGTCAATCAGAGCGCCCCTCGGCTCTAGACTGAATACTGTACCGGCGACGACATCGCCGGGGCTAAAGTGATAGTCATATTTATCGAGAAGAGCTGCAAAATCCTCGTGAGTAAAGCCTACATCTTTGGCGACTGTGTTCTGATTGACCATGCGATTTGATTCCTGGAACTGTTCTCCGTTCGTAGTCGTGTATTTTTTGAAAAGATGTTGTCGATGTTGATGTTGAAGCCGCAAAACGGCTACAAATCTTGAGCAACTGTGAGTCTAGGCTAACCTAGACCTTATCAGTGCACCATCACACTCCTTTTCCCTTGGTCGCCTCGGTTGGGCGTCCAAGGTTAAACAAAAAAGTTAGAGTTTAGTTTGGGGCCAGAACACACTAGAGGGAGGGAGTCTGTGCCACGGACTAGCGCGTTTAGACTGCTCCTAGGGGTTCTGCTTCCCCGCTCACAGGCAAAAGGGAAAGAATAGACTTCGAGCAGTTTCCTGTCAAAGATTCAGCCGTTGTTTTTGAGGGCTGGTTCGATTCAACTTCCGGTTTGGCTTGCAAGCATTCAGATGACGTCAAAAAGACGCTTCCGTACTATTTTAGACGCTTTCCTTTGGAAAATTTTAAGCCTAGAAAAACTATTATAGCTTGAATGCTCCTTTTTGAACACTGAGCTTGGGAAATTTTTCAAACAATTTCTGTACAATCTCTCGTTAAGACCCTCGATTGGAACCCCTGGCCGCCTGTGAAGAGGGGACCGATCAATTGATGATCAAGGGCGATCGCTGTCGTTGAAGAGAATTTATTTTAAGGATAGCTTAACGGTTACCTCGGCTCTCACTGACCCTTGATTCCCCTGCTTATGAGCCCTAAATTTGCTCTAGGCTTGAGCTAGAGAAGAGACAGGGGGAGAATCCTGGTGAGCATCATTGAGAGTTAACTGCCCGGGATCATCGGGAGATTTCCCCGAGGACGGGTCTTCTTCCGGGGTGGGGGATCGGTCACTTAGAGGGCGATCGCTTTGATTTTGCAGGTCCTTTAAAGTATCCACAAAATCACGAATCCCTTGGAATTGTCGATAAACCGAGGCAAAGCGGATATAAGCCACTTCACTGACCTCTTGCAATTGAGCCAGGACCAATTCTCCGATATCATTGCTCGTGACTTCTCGTCTAAATCGCTGTTGCTGCAATTGAGCTTCGATTTCATCGACTAAATTTTCAATTTGTCCAGACTCAACACCAGTTTTTTCGCAAGCCCGAACAATTCCGCGCAGTAATTTAGAGCGATCAAACGATTCGCGGGAGCCATCGCGTTTAATTACCGTGATCGGGACATATTCAATCCGTTCATAGGTAGTAAAACGACGGTTGCACAAAAGACACTCCCGGCGTCGCCGGACGCTTTGACCCGCTTCAGCGGAGCGAGATTCTAGTACCCGACTGTCAGTATGCTGACAAAATGGACATCGCATGATTTTTGTCCTGTGAGCGAGAGGAACTCCGAGGGTAAGGCAGAAAGAAATCGGGCAGTTATTCAGACGCACGGTCTGTTTTAATCATGGGAGTTCCCGCTCTTAAATCTTCCTGCCTAAACTCGGTTTAAAGCGCAGCTTGAGGCTGGCTTGAGGACTGGGGTCCAAAGTCTGGGGGAAAAATCTGAGTCTATCTATATCCTATCTTTGAAGGTTCAATGCGATCGCAATGGCCTTCTTTGCCTTCTTTTCCCAATGGAATGAGTCAGTCCGAGGAATAAATTGACTCAGAAATTACCCCCTTTACTTATTTGCCAATGCGAGGCGGTTCACGGAAGGCGATCGCAAAGAACAGCACACCGATGGCTAAAGTCAGAATTAAGATGTAAGCGACACTCTGCATAATGATAAATTCCTGATCATCAAGGGTAACACCAGTCTACCAAGCAATAGAAAAAAGGTCTAACAAAATGCACTTGTCTTTTAGGACCAGTCCATTTGTTAGACCTTATATGAGAGTTAGAGGTAAACCCCTCTAAACTTCTTGTTTGCGGGTGGAAACGTCCCCGACTTTTTGGAACAGACCAAACTCGACCTGCTCTTCGAGATCCGGGTCGATACCGGCAAACACATCGCGGAAAATCGTCCGAGATCCGTGCCAGATATGACCGAAGAAGAACAGCAAAGCAAAGCAGGCATGACCATAAGTAAACCAACCGCGAGTGCTCGTGCGGAACACCCCATCAGAGTTGAGGGTTTCGCGATCAAACGCAAACGGTTCGCCTAACTGAGCTTTCCGAGCATACTGCTTAACTAAAGCCGGTTCAGTCACGGTTTTCCCGTTGAGTTCCCCACCGTAGAAGCTCACCGTTACGCCGGTTTGCTCAAAGCTGTATTTAGATTCAGCACGACGGAAGGGAATATCCGCCCGCACGATACCATCGGCGTCAGTCAAGACCACTGGGAAGGTTTCAAAGAAGTTGGGAAGACGACGCACTGAGAGCACGCGACCTTCACCATCTTTAAACACGGGATGACCCAACCAACCTTGGGCGAGTCCATCACCTGTGTTCATGGGGCCTACGCGGAACAGACCGCCTTTGGCGGGGTTGTTGCCGACGTAATCATAGAACGCTAGTTTCTCAGGAATCTGAGACCAAGCTTGATCTAAGCTATCCCCTTGAGCCAGGGAGGTTTGCACGCGCCGATCAATTTCCTGCTGGAAGTAATTGCTATCCCACTGATAGCGGGTTGGACCAAACAGTTCGATCGGAGTAGTGGCGGAACCGTACCACATGGTACCGGCGACCACGAAAGCGGCGAAGAAGACGGCAGCGATACTGCTAGAGAGTACGGTTTCAATGTTCCCCATCCGCAGCGCTCGGTACAACCGCTCAGGCGGACGCACTGATAAGTGGAAAATGCCAGCAATAATGCCAACAATCCCCGCTGCAATGTGGTGAGCCACGATACCACCCGCATTAAAGGGGTTAAAGCCATCGGGTCCCCACTCCGGCGCAACGGGTTGGATATGCCCCGTTAAGCCATAAGGGTCAGAAATCCACATCCCCGGTCCGAATAAACCTGTGAGGTGAAATGCTCCAAATCCGAAGCAGAGCAGACCCGAGAGGAATAAGTGGATGCCAAACATTTTCGGCAAGTCCAAGGCGGGTTCGCCGGTGCGCGGATCCGTGAACAGTTCCAAATCCCAATAAACCCAGTGCCAGCAAGCTGCTAGGAACAGCAATCCGGACAGGACAATATGGGCGGTAGCAACCCCTTCAAATGACCAAAACCCAACGTCGGCAGCGCTTTCGCCGGTAATGCTCCAGCCTCTCCAAGAATCCGTCACGCCGAGGCGAGCCATGAAGGGCATGACAAACATCCCCTGACGCCACATGGGGTTCAGGACGGGATCGCTCGGATCGAAAATCGCCAGTTCATAAAGGGCCATTGAACCGGCCCAACCTGCCACCAGAGCCGTGTGCATCAGGTGAACGGCAATCAACCGACCCGGATCGTTCAAAACGACTGTGTGTACTCGATACCAGGGTAGTCCCATTGACTACGCTTCCTCCTCAGTTTGAGTTATCTATTTGGACGCTATCTTTGAGCCTTTTATAAAGTCAAAGCGTTTTCACTGGGGGCCAAGCCTTAAAACTGGGGGCTTGACAGTGGCGGCGCGATGACTATCGCATCTCAAAAATGAGACAGTATTTAAAGAAGTGTAACTATTGATGGAATCGAATGCAAGAGTTTTGGTTATTGATGTAAAGAAAAGCGATCGCGCCCTTCCAATGGCGGCTGCTGATTTCTGAAAACCGGCTGCATCCGGATTCCCCAGTCTCTCAGGGTTGTACTCCCCTAAAGCGACTGGTTAAAGGCTTTAATCTGACAAATCCCCAGAGAATCGGTCCCTCAGCCGATGTGACTCCTTCAGGCAAGGACCTGAGAGTTTGAGGTTTAGGTTGCACCCAGATTCGCAAAATTGGGCCGATTAATCTGGCAGGTAGCTTCTGAGGCAGATAAGCGCTCGATCACTTGATCCCCACTCATCAGACGCCGCAGGACGACTTGCCCAATGGTAGAGGCCCCACTAGATGAGGGGGAAATCGGCTTGACTTCCACCATGATCACGGAGTCTTCCACCCGATAGAGCCATAATTTTTCGTCATTATTCTCCACAATGCAAAAATTTATTTTCTCGATTTGAGGTTCGCGTCTCCAGGCGACTGCATTCCACAGTCCTTCGACTCCCCAAACTCGACCAACGGTCCAGCCTTCTGTTAGAAAAAAATATTTCACGCACTCCTCTTAGCTTCAGACGAAGAATCTGCTGTTTTAAGATATCGCAAAAATACCCAGGGTTTGAATTTTACCCTCATAAACTCCAGGTTTGGCTCAATCTACATCGTCTCGTCCTCAGATTTCCGGTTCTTGCAGATCCGGGTTGGCGCAAAACTGGGTTGAATAAATGGGCGTTTTTTTTCGTTCATCCTGGGTGATGAAAGAGCTTGGCGATCGCCTCACTTTCAAACCAAGGCTGCGCTAAACTCTCAATAGACCTGTTGTTGCAAAATAAAGGATTGATCCCCCCAACCCCCCTTAACAAGGTAGGGCTGTTTCATTCTAAAGGGCAATCGAGAAAAGGAAAGGCGTTCTCTCTGATGTAAAATGGAAGAGAAC
>JAMXFF010000076.1:0-18763 GCA_025370845.1 Laspinema palackyanum D2a
ATGATTTTCAGGTTTTAAGCTCGCGAACAAGTATCAAAATAATTAGAAAAACTTATCACCAAAAAGTCTGAAGAGCCACACAATAAAAATCCATCATCCCCATCAGTGAAATCAGTGGTTAAAAATCCATCAATCCCTCAGTGAAAATCAGTGAAATCAGTGGTTAAAAATCCCCCCCCAACCAAAACAGCAAAAAAAATCATGATCTTAATCGGAAACCTCATCTGGCTAATTTTCGGAGGATTCGTCACCGGAGCGGGGTACATCATCGGAGGAATCGGAATCTGTCTCACAATTGTCGGCATCCCCTTCGGAGTGGAAACCATTAAACTGGGAATCGCCAGTATGAGCCCATTCGGACGGGAAATTGTAGAGGATGACAATCCCAACAGTACCCTGAAGATTGTGTTAAATGTGATTTGGATTTTCTTATTTGGGTGGGAGATTGCGATGGCACACTTAGTCCTCGCGGCCCTCTTCGCCATCAGCCTCATCGGATTACCCTTTGCCGAACAGCACATCAAATTAGTGGCGATCGCCCTCTTTCCCTTTGGCCGAGACTTGAGAAAAGTGCGATAAAACTGACAGATTGCACCCGTTGCGACAACCGTCGGGGGTTCAAACGATTGGCGGCCTCATAGCTAAACTCGTCTAAAGACGACTGCAAGTCTTATCCCGTGGGGTTTTCAGTCGGTTTCAACCGACTTTAGCTGTTAGGCGGGGGATTTATCCCCCGCCGGGTGTTGCCTTGCTTGCGTAGCGGGGGATAAATCCCCCGCCGGGTGTTGCCAATTGCGTAGAGATGAACACACCCTAACACTGTGCCTCTGGCTCCAGCCCCTCCAACCGCAGAAAATACATCCGCCCCGAACCATCTCCTGCCACCACCGTCACCCCATCCGACGCCATGCCACAGGAACGCATCATCGCACCCTCCCCGGTAAACGTGGCTAACACTTCTCCCGTAGCCAAATCCCACAGTTTCAGGGTGTAATCCCAGGATGCGGAAACCGCTTGTTTGCCGTCCGGGGTGATGGCCACTGCCCATACCTTGCTACTATGCCCGGTGAGGGTGGCTTTTTCCGACCCCGTAACCAAATCCCACAGTTTCAGGGTGTAATCCCAGGATGTAAAAACCGCTTGTTTGCCGTCCGGGGTGATGGCCACTGCCCATACCCTACTACTATGCCCAGTGAGGGTTGCCAGTTCCGACCCCGTAGCCAAATCCCACAGTTTCAGGGTTTTATCCCAGGATGCGGAAACCGCTTGTTTGCCGTCCGGGGTGATGGCTACTGCTTCTACTATGCTACTATGCCCAGTGAGAGTGGCCAGTTCCGACCCCGTTGCCAAATCCCACAGTTTCAGGGTTTTATCCCAGGATGCGGAAACCGCTTGTTTGCCGTCCGGGGTGATGGCAACTGCTGTTACCTCGTCACTATGCCCTATGAGGGTGGCTTTTTCCGACCCCGTTGCCAAATCCCACAGTTTCAGGGTTTTATCCAAGGATGCCGAGACCGCTTGTTTGCCGTCCGGGGTGATGGCCACTGCTTCTACTAGGCTACTATGCCCAGTGAGAGTGGCCAGTTCCGACCCCGTTGCCAAATCCCACAGTTTCAGGGTTTTATCCAAGGATGCGGAAACCGCTTGTTTGCCGTCCGGGGTGATGGCCACTGCTTTTACCTCGCGACTATGCCCAGTGAGGGTGGCTTTTTCCGACCCCGTTGCCAAATCCCACAGTTTCAGGGTTTTATCCAAGGATGCGGAAACAGCTTGTTTACCGTCAGGTGTGATGGCGACTGCGGTTACCCCGCTACTATGCCCGGTGAAGGTGCGAAGCAGGGAACTTCCTGGGGGAGTGAGATGACCCGTCAGGGGTCGAAACCAGGGTTTTCCTCGCCATTGTTTCGCTTGTTGCAGTAGGGTTAGAATCTCTGGGTCAGAAAATGACAACAACCGCCCCAACAACTGCCCCGCTAACTGGCTATTATCCTCGGCCAGCACATGAGCGGATAGCTGTAGCGCCCCTTGAATCCGTTTTAACCCCAGTTGCTCCTCTGCTGGCAGCAACGGCAAGAGTAAATCATAATCATCAATCAGAGCCGTGATTCCCACTGCGCCTAACTTCTGTTCCAAAAAGCCCCAATCCGTTAACCATGCCTTCAACCGCTGCCCTTCCTGGACATCGGCAAAATAACTGGGTTGGTGGCGCAGGAGGTGCAAACGCTTTTCCGATACCTGTTCCGTCAGCCATTGTCCTAATGCCGTAGTCATAGGGGCGCTCCCTGGGTGAAGTTGTGGGCGATGCGGCGTTTAATGTCCTCCAAATCCACCCCCGAATCTTCCGCCTGCTCTTTGAGAAAGTCACTAAACGAGGCATGATAGAGGGTATAGCGGGTTTCTCCCTCTATCTTTTGTACTCGCACAAACTGTTCCCATTCTTTCAAAATAGGACGTAGCCGATATTCCGCAATCTCCGTTAACTGGGCCAACAAAAAACAGGAAACCGCTTCTCGGACTAGGCACAATACATAAATCATCCGGATTTTATCAATGGGCAAAGGGTCGGCATTCATCCCCATAATCTGCCAATGTTTTTGATAATACCGTTTCAACCCGAAGGGCAAACTCTCCAGGGTTTCACTCTCATACAGTCCTTTGTCAATGTCATTCAAGACATAGCGCAAATACATAAAATTATTTTCACTTTTCGCCACCAGTTCCGTAAAAAACTGCTCTGGGGTGGAGTGGCGCGATGTCACCCAGTCCTGAATCTGGGGACTCTGCTGCCAGCGTTTCTCAGCATAGTGACGGGCATCCCTTGCACTTTCTGCCGGATACAGCATCAAATCAAAGGTGGTTTCATAGTCACTCAGGGGCAGGGGCAGTTGTTTCGGGCGTTTGGAGAGGATAAAATAGACCTGATCCGGTAGGGCATCGGGTAAATAGAGGAGATTACTGCCCTTGGTTTGGCTGGAGGCATCCACCTCATCTAAGGCATCCACCACCACAATTAATTTTTGTCCTGGGGGTAAGGTTTTACTCGCTTCCCCCAACAATCGGGCTAACACATTCCCGTCTTCTGTGGTATTTTCTGGCAACCGAGGATAATCCAGGTGATAGCCCTCAATCAGTTGTCGGCAAATATTTTCCAGGAATTGTTGCGGCTTAATTATCCCTTGGGCTTGAATATTAAAATGAGTGAGACAGCGCCCTTGCCATACCTCCACTAACTTGGCGAGAATGGCACTTTTCCCCACTCCCGGGTCAGCTTCCAGGATAAAATAGCCCTTGGGGTTCTTGTGCAAAAAGTCCCGAATCGCGGCAAATACATATTTGCGCCCGACAAAATCTTGGATTTTCTCAGCAATCAGGGTTTCACATTCTTGAGGAATCGGTAAGCGGGGTTTGGTGAGGTCAAAATACTGCTGTAAAGTTCCCCGAAGTTGGCCCAGTTCGTCTCGGATGCCGGTGTCTAAGTGGGTTAAAATCTGGATGATATCTTGTTGTTTGAGCGCCTGTTGGTGGGTTTGGGCGAGATTCTCCCGGAGTAAATCCAACACCATCCCACTAAAAGCCGGTCCCCCTTCCCTGGCATCTTGTTTCAACACTTCCCGCAGGTTATGGGGAAACCGTTGATGGAGATGTTGACTAATGGCATCGATCGCATCTTGGTATTCGCTAATCTCTGCGGGTAAATGGGGTTGGTGTTGTTCCATCAACCAGGTAATCAGCTTTTGCCAACTCTCTACATCCAGAGTGGCGATCTCAATTTTAGCAGCATTAGCGGCGAAAACATAGCGCAACTGTGCTTCTCGAATGGGGAGATAGTCCCCAGGAGTCTGGCGATCGCGCTCAATTTGGAGCCAGTATTTTTCCGTTTCCCGGGCTAAACTCTTTAATACTGGGGCAATATCGCGATATTCGGCTTCTTGGGAGATGTGGAGAATTCCCAAGGCGATCGCCCTTCCTGCCGCTTTGGGTAAATCTTCATTGGTTAAAACTTGGGAACTATCCCGCAGTTTTTTAGCCAAATCCAGTAATTTGGTAGCAGCCATGCTATTGAGTAGGGGTGAAGCAAACTCCGCTAACAGGGGAATTGCCGTTGCGCCACCGGCTGCCACAGACCCGATGGAGAGTAAGGCGGTTACTCCTAAGAGTAGCTTATGTTCTTTAATAATGTGAAGCACCATAAGGAAAGCAAGGGGTATTAAGGGTGGGCAGAGTGGAAGTTGCTACAACAACAGGCTATCTGCTGTTTTATTGTACCCTTGGCAACCCACCCAGAAACCGGGTTTCTGCCATAACTTTTGCTACTTCCCTGAGATTGTCGAAAGAAACCCGGCTTCTCCACCCTTGACAAAGAACCCAGAAACCGGGTTTCTGCTGTCACTTTTGCTACATTAACCAGATTGTCAAAAGAAACACGGTTGATTGATGTCTTTGAATTAGGGAACTCCAAAAAATAAAATCCCCCAACTGTTCGTAGTGACTCCTTTAGGAGTCATCTTCCAGAAACCCCTGAAGGGGTTACTACAAACTGTTCGTAGTGACTCCTAAAGGAGTCATCTTCAAGAAACCCCTGAAGGGGTTACTACGAACGTTTGGATGATTGAGGTTTTGCAATCCCCTTATGAAGAACTTTTTTAAGTCATCGGGACATCCGATCGCCGGTTAGTCCAGATTCCTCCAGGTTCCAGTGTCACCAGCCGATTATTAGGAGTAAATAACTCCCAATAGGACAAGTCAAAATCATCCTCTAAGTCGGTAAAAACTTTCAACTGATAGCCATTACTGAATCCCACAATCAGCACTAAATCAGGATAGTTTGTTTCAACATCCGTGATAGTCCTGTCTTCAATAACTTTCACTTTCTCCTCAAACACTTCGGCGGGTTCTGCTGTACTGGTAATGATACCACTAGCGGATTCCAGACTCCACTCAGAACCCCTTGTCCCTAATATCCATTCTCCTTTGTATTTACCCGCCATCACTTTCTGCTTATAAGGAATTTTCCCTCCGATATCCAGGTTTAGTTCATCCCCATAGCTGAGACTAGCTGACCAACAGATTTGACCGATTATTCCCTGAAGTTCTTTTTTATAGTCCATTGCAGTGACTTGGCATCATTTGCTCTGTAGGGTTTTACTTTCCCCCCCAATCATTCTCTGACTTCCTAACTCAGCGGCTAACCATAAAGCCGATTTCATACTAGCACAATCGGCGATGCCTTGTCCGGCGATATCGAAGGCGGTGCCGTGGTCCGGGGAGGTGCGGATAAAGGGTAAACCGATGGTGGTGTTGACGGCTTTATCGAAGGCCATTAATTTGACGGGAATTAAGCCTTGGTCATGGTAGAGGGCGAGATAGGCATCATGGGCATTTGTAGCGGTTCCAAACCAGGCTTGGCCCGGTTTTACCCAGAGGGTATCTGGGGGAATTGGTCCATCAATTATGGCTTGAGGATGGATATTTTGTTGTTGTTTAATCCAGGGAATTAACCAGTCTTTTTCTTCGGTTCCAAGTTGTCCATTTTCTCCGCTGTGGGGGTTGAGTCCGGAGATGGCGATGCGGGGGGTTTCGATGCCGAAATCCTGGCGCAGGCATTCGATTAAGAGGTCTAGTTTCCAGGTGAGAAGTTCCGGAGTGAGGGCGTCGGGGACTTGGCGCAGGGGAATGTGGGTGGTGGCGAGGAGGGTGCGGAGGGTCCAGTGGCTGTGGGGGGATTTGGCGACGAATAGCATTCCGAAGCGTTTGATTTGGGCGCTTTCGGCGAGGAGTTCGGTTTGTCCGGGATAGGGATGTCCGGCAGCTTTCCAGCAGGTTTTGGCGATGGGTCCGGTAACGATCGCCTGGTAGTCTCCGGCAAGGGTTCGGGCGATCGCCTCTTGCATATAGGCAAAACTCGCACCACCGGATGCAGCATTGCCGGTCCCGAGGGCGATCGCCTCTTGGTTGAGGTCAATATCTAGGATAGGAAACGCTTCAGGATCGGCGATCGCTGTCTGGGATTTGAGCTGTTGATAGCATCCTTGCAGCAGTTTCCGACTGCCGACGAGGGTAATTTGACAATTTTGGGCGATTGCGGGGTCTGCGAGGGCTTTGAGGATGACTTCCGGACCGATTCCGGCAGGGTCTCCCAGGGTGACGGCGAGATGGGGACGGTTGGGGGTTGAGGGTTGGGTTTTCATGAGGGTTTTAGGCGGCGATCGCAGATACAGGCATATCTTCGTTATTATTTCTGAGATCTTGCACCTGTTGCAACACCCGGCCGCCAATCGTTTAAACCCCCGCCTAACAGCTCAAGTCGGTTGAAAACCGACTAAAAACACCACTGTATCAGACTTGCAGTCGTCTTTAGACGACTTTAGTTTAAACCCCCGCCGGTTGTTGAGAATGGTGCAAGATCCCAGTTATTTCAGACTTGGGTGGGAATTCCCGTCAGCAGACCCTAAATTGGGTTTCTGGTCCTGATTGGGTGCTAATGGGGAGATGGTTTGGAAAGCAGCCCGGTTTCTACTGTTTCTCAATCCGTTTGGTCAGTCGGTTGATTTCTTAAAACTTAACAATTTGAATGCAATCTGATGGGATGACCATGATAATATATTAGAGGACAAGTGTTTGTTGCTATTTTAACGTTTTAGAGCGACGGCTCTTTATGATTATCGGTTAACAGCACGCAAACGATGCCTAAATAAAAGTTAACCCGGTTGGATCGCCATGAACCAGACAAAACCCAACGAGCATGAGTCAATTTATCAGTTAAAAGTCACCATCAAAGAAAGTGAACCTTTGATTTGGCGCGAAATTCAGGTTCGCAGTCACATTACCCTGTATAAACTTCAGCGAATTTTACAAGTGGTAATGGGATGGGGAAATACCCATTTACATCAATTCACGATTGATGGAACTTGTTACGGTCAATCTCACCCGGAATATGGCTTAGAAATGAAAACTGAGCGCAGGGCGAGATTAGATGAATTAGTGCCGGAAGAGAATGCCAGCTTTATCTATGAATATAATTTAGATGATAGTTGGTTGCATCACATTACCGTGGAAAAAATTCTGGAACCGACGCCTGGGGTACATTATCCCCGGTGTGTGGCAGGCGATCGCGCTTGTCCTCCAGAAGAATGTGGCGGCATTCGCGGGTATGCCGAGGTGTTAGAAATCCTCAAAAATCCAGAAGATCCAGACTATGCAGAAACCCGAGAATGGGTGAAGGAAGATTTTGACCCCGAGGTATTTGATATCGAGGAAGTGAATCGACATCTGAAAGCGATTCGATAAATCCGCTTAAGGTTGGGGAAATAGACTCGACAATCTCTCTCGCCATCTTGTCAGGGTAAGTTTAAGCTCTTGCAAAATAACGGATTGATCCCCCCAACCCCCCTTGGATCCCCCTCCCGTCCCCCTTAAGAAGGGGGAAGCCAGAGGAATAAATGTTTAATTGCTGGGGGGCTTTAGAGAATTTTGCAAGAGGTAATTTTAAGATACCCTGACAATTGGGCTGTGGGACAAGGGGTCAGATGACCTCAGAGGAAAGGGTACAGAGAGACTCGTCCGGGATTGGGCAAATTAGAGGGCGATCGCCTACAATTAACGAATCAGATTGAGGACCCTTGACCTTTCTATCAATCAGGACTTAGCATTATGGGGCTAACTATCAGTTATGATTTTGATTTAGGCTCAAACTCCATTGAACTGGCCCGGGAAAAAATCCACGCCTTGCACCAAGCGGCGATTAACTTACCCTTTGAGAAAGTGAGTGAAGTCGTGGAATTAGTCGTGGAACCCTGCCGCGATCCGCAAAATAAAATGGACGAACTGCATCGGTTTTTACAATTAGAGGCAGCCCGGGGGATAGAATATGAAAACTCCTACTTTTTTGTCGATCCAGTACAGTTGATTGCCTTTACGGTATTGCCGGGAAAGGGATGCGAATCTGCTAATTTTGGACTCGCATTGTTTCCGCAAACGACGGAAATTAAACTCAGAAAACCTGAACCCGGTGCAGACCCGAATCAGATAAAACCCTGGGGTTGGGAGGATTTTAAAATAAAACTTGAGGAAAAAAGAACTGGGAAAATAGATGAGACCAAAGTAGAAATTCGCACTATTCCTACAAATTTAACCCATTGGTCTTGGTCGAATTTTTGCAAAACCCAGTATGCCAGCAATCCGGAATATGGAGGAATGAAAAACTTTCTGAAATGTCACGGATTGGTCATTCAAATGTTAGATATTGCCCAGGACATGGGAATTTTAGAATCAGTTCATGATGAAGGGGGATATTGGGACAGCCGCAACACCCAAAATCTTAGTCAGTCTGTGGGGAATTATAATGCTTTAGTCGCTGGAGTTGTGGGGGGATTGAAAAGCCTATTGACCCAAGAGGGAATCGAGGCGAAAACCCAGGCCCCGATTACCGACTATCCCAATTATGAATATTTGGAGGCGGAAGGAGAACAGCAGATTAAGCGGGAGAAAGAGCGGGAATAACGCCCAGATGAACCGACGGGTTAGGGTTGCGAGGAGGGGGGGTGAAGACGCCAGAGTTTAATGGTTTTATCATCGCCGCCGGTGGCTAGAGTTCTTCCATCGGGGCTGAAGGCGATCGCAAATACATAACTAGAATGGTCGCGCAGGGTTGCCAATTCTTCCCCAGTTTCTACTGCCCAAATCTTGATGGTTTTATCACTGCTGGCACTGCCTACATAGCGACCATCAGGACTAAAAGCCAAGGCGCGAATTCCATCAGTATGTCCGGTTAAGGTGTGGATTAATTCTCCGGTTTGAGTCTTCCAAAGTTTTACCGTGGAATCGAGACTGCTGCTGGCTAATAGTTCTCCATCAGGGCTGAATTTAACACATTCAATCGGATTAGAATGAGCCTGAATGGTGCGATAACTTTCCCCGATCGCCACGTTCCAGAGTTTGATTGTCCGGTCCCAACTGCCACTGACCAAAGCCCTGCCATCGGGACTAAATGCCACCGTAACCGTGGGTTTTTCATGACCTCTGAGGGTTTGCAAAGCCTGACCGGTGTTGGCATCCCAGAGTTTAATGGTGCGATCCCAACTGCCACTGGCTAAGGTTTGACCATCGGGGGAAATGGCGACGGATTCGATGGGTTTGCGATGACCTTCTAGGACCCGGGTGACCTCCCCAGTGCGAACCGACCAGATTCGTAGGGTTTGGTCGAGGGACCCACTGACGAGCACTTTGCCATCATTGCGGAAGGCGATCGCGTTCACAAAGTCCGTATGACCGATGAGGGTCTGACCTTCATCCCCAGTATGGGGGTTCCACAGGACAATAGTAGTATCGAGAGAGGCACTGGCTAAGGTATGTCCATCGGGACTAAAAGCCAGGTCAAGAATGGCGGCAGAATGAGCGGTGAGCGTGTGGCTACAGGTCCAGGTGCTTAAGGGGTTGATCATGAACGTTGGCGATCGCGAAAATCTTAAATTTTTCAGAGTATCGAGTTCGGGGGTGCAATCGATGAAGGCTAGAGCTGGTCCATCGATCGGTTCGATCTGGATCAAGAACCCCAATTGACTCATGCCGTATTCTACTATAGCGAGTTGACCCTGAGATAGACTGTCACCTTTTCACAATCACGAGACCCGGTAAACTGAATTAGAAGCAATTAATATGACAAGCACCATGAACCCTTCTGCGACCTTTGATTTCGAGGATGAAAAATTTAAGGCACCCCCATCTAAATTATTGCCTTGGTGTCAGATGATTAACCCCACCTTGCATCTGGATGGACTCAAACCTTATGGGTTAGCCATTAAGCTGGAGCAAGCCAGAGCATCCGGGTTTACACCGGATGAAAATTGGCAACCTGTGGAACATGAATTTAGTACGGGGGCGATCGAAACACTACTGATGACGACGACACCCAGAATGCTGATTGTGCGCCAGGGTCCAATTTGCTTAAAAGACCGGATGACTGGCGATATTGTCGGGCGGTTGTCGGATTTTTATGATGCATTTAAAGCCGCTCGCCCCAAATATAAAACCTTCACCCGCTATCTGATTTTCTTGGTGGGACAAGACCAAAAATTACTCCATCAAACTCCTCTGCGTTTAACCTTGAGTGGCTCGTCTGGAGCCGGTTTTGGCATGGCCTATCGCTATGGACAAGCCGGAACAGTCACGGGATTTACGGCGGAGTTGGAACAGGCTTATGCAGATTTTCGCAGACAACCCTATACTCCAAAAGGCTCGCTGTTTCATGCTCATGGGATTTTTTGTCCGACCTTTGAGGCGGTAGAAAAAGGAATGGGTAGTAATACAGCATGGGTGGCTAGTACCAGTGATTATGAGCATCCAACCGCCAGCAATTTAGGGGATTATATGATTCCGTCGAATTCGGAAGAGTCTAATTTGATTTGCGAGACTTTTGAGGAATATAAGGACTTTGGTCAGGATATTCCCAAAGTGGAAACACCGAAGGTGGAAACGGCAACTCCCACGAGTACCTTAGAGAGCAATGCTTATGCTTATGAGGATGAGTTTGAGTATCCGGAACCGCCTTATTAAATAGATTAACAAGGGTTCGGTCCCGGAAAATGCCCGGGAAAGACGCGAAAATGGGGCGTCTGTAGGGTGAAATTGAGGCGATCGCAGTAGGAATGATTTGCAGATGCGATCGCCCTATTTTGACTCATCAACCGGGGGATTCTCCGTTTGCAGACCGATCGCATATTTAACTTTGGTCCCGGTTAAATATGCCCCCCATAATTTCGCCCCATCAAGGTTCGCAAAACTCAGGTCTGCTTCCGTTAAATCCGCCATTTTCAAATCCGCACCGCGTAAATCGGCGCGAGTAAAATTGGCCCCAAAAAGATTAGCACCATCCAGGAGGGCTTCTTTCAAATTTGCCCCTTCTAAATTCGCCCCATTGAGAGAAGCTTCTAACAGATGAGCCCCTTCTAAATTCGCCCAACTCAAATTCGCTTCAGCTAAAGAGACTTGCCTGAGATTTGCACCGCGTAGATCGCATCCACTTAAGTTGGCTCCATTCAAGTTACACTGACTCAAGTCAAGTTGTTGTAAGTCAGCGTTGCTGAGGTCGATTTCGGAAAAAGTTCGGTCTCCTGCGGCATAGCGATCGATGAGTTCTTTAACGTCCATGTTTTATCCCTGGGAAAGCCGTCTGATTAAATCCCTAGTCTACAAGGAATTGACACATTTTTAAGCCGCTTTCAATACATTTTAGGCCGATCGCCTGCCAGAACCCGATGGAGCGGTCGGTTTCCTGACACATTGGCGATCGCAGTCCTGTCTCATTTGGTTCACATCGAGTTGCCTTCAGTCCACTGAGAATAGGGATAAGTGGACAAATTAACATTAAAGTAGCGCGGGTCATCAGAAACTTCTTGACCAATCCACTCCGGCAATTCTACCATTTGATTTTCATCGGTGAGTTCAACTTCGGCCACAATTAAGCCTTGATTCTCTCCAAAAAATTCATCCACTTCCCAGAGTAATTCTCCCAATTTGATTTTATAGCGGTGTTTTTCAATTAAAGGCGGAGTACAGAGATGCTCTAACATAAATTGAGCATCTTCTAGGGGAATCGGATACTCAAACTCGGGACGAGAATTGCCTTGGGATGGGCCTTTAATGGTGAGATAACCTTGATTTCCCACCTGACGGACTCGCACCGTTCGCCCCTGACTGTTGGCAATATAACCCTGTCGATAAGGAGTCCCCACAGCCAGCGATCGCCATGCTTGATTTTTGACTAAAAATTTCCGTTCAATTTCTATAGCCATCTTTAAAAAACATCTCCTCTAATTACCCTATTTTAAATTAGCCCGCAGATGCGGGCTCTGTCTTGAAAGAAACAGCGTTGAGACTGCCAGACTTGATTTAATGACTTGCCAGAAAAGCCGTAACTTCCAGCGGCTGGGGTTGAGAGGCGATCGCACCGGGTCGGGTCGTCGTCAAAGCTCCCACTGCCATTGCATATCGGACCACCTCTTTTGCCTGATTCGGGTCTTCTAAATATTTGACCCCATGCATACAAACCTGATGAATAAACCCGGCAACAAAGGCATCTCCGGCCCCGGTTGTATCCACGACATCCACCGAAAAACTGGGGATTACCCCTTCATTTTCACCCAGGCAATAGGTACAGTCTTTGGCTCCAGCGGTGACTAAGACTCCTTCTACATTGCCAAGACGATACTTAATCGCACCGGCATCAATGGTATCAAACAACCATTGCGCTTCATCATCGGATATTTTTAAAAAATCAACCCGTTTAATTAAGGATTCAATTATTTCTTTAGATTCGCTCGGATCGGACCAAAACATATCGCGGCGATTGATATCAATGGCAATTTTAATATCATATTGTTCCGCCATATCTAAAGCACGGAAAACGGCTTTTCTGGACTCAGGGAAGGCCAATTCTAAACTACCTAATACCAGAAAATCCGCTTGAAAAAACAATTCATGGGGTAACTGATCCGCTTGGAGGCGAGTATCGGCAAATTCCGTGGTGTCAATTTCCCCAAACCCGGCAAAACTGCGATCGCCATCCTCAGAACGGACCACATACACCTTCCGAGTGGGGGCCGTATCATGACGCTGCACCCCGCTACAATCCACGCCAATATCCTTAAGCAGATTCACCAGTTCGTCCCCGGCGTCATCTTGTCCGACACAGCCAATAAATCCGGCTGGAGTCCCCAATTTCACCAAACCAGAGGCCACATTTGCCGGTGCACCGCCCGGATAGGGAGTCCAAGACTCAACCTCCTCATAAGCTTGACCTGGGCGATCGGCTAAACAATCAAATAGAATTTCCCCTAAACACAAAACTTGTGGATGAGTCATCACTTTACTCCTAGATGGCAATATATGCTTCAATTTACAGCCTACAAGAAAGTGAGCATCTCTCTCAAGTCAGGGATTGATGACCCTTCAAGAAAATTAACCGGAGAGAATCGGGGTAAAAACGAGTGGGTTGGGGTTTATTCTTGGTTTTTGGCCTCTTGAATTGCGGCAGCAATCCGTTCGCCAAATTCCGGGTCGATATTAGCTAAAGAAAGCATTTGTAAATACTCTTGTTTCGTTAATCCAGCTAGGGCGATCGCGTTGATTGAGGCACTTTCAATTTCCCGTTCAATGCGTTGCGACTCTAGGGAAGTCGGTGCCGAGAGTAATTCTTGTTCTCGGCCCTCAATTTGACGCAAAACTTGTAAATAAGCCCGGACAAACTGAGAAACCTTCGCCGAGGGGATCGTGTTGGTATCAAGGGTTGGGCGATTGGGAGTCGCCTCGGATGGGGGGGAAGCGACGGTTAAAGGATCGGGAGCATCGGAGGCGATCGCGCTTCCGATTCCCCAGAAGCATAAGGCGATTATTATTCCGAAAATAGCTAGGAATTGCGGCAATTTTTTGGAGATGAATTGCGGGAATTGATGCTGGATGAATTTTTGGATTTTTGGAGTCATGGTTTAGGTGATTTTAGGACAATTTTGGGGGTGATTCTTAGGTGGGGAATTCCCTGGTGTGGATAGTTTCCCATAGTTTAGGGATAGGGGCGGTGGGGTGGATGGGGTGGATGGGGGAGATAGGGTGGATGGGGTGGATGGGGTGGATGGGGTGGATGGGGTGGATGGAGGGGGAAACGACTGAAGTCGTTACTACGAACGAAGAGAACGACTGAAGTCGTTACTACGAACGAAGAGAACGACTGAAGTCGGGACGTTGAACATCTCCCCCATCCTCCCCATCCCCCCCATCCCCCCCATCCTCCCCATCCACCCTATCTCCCACCTGCCTCCAGATGACGAAAAGACAAAATAAGCGTAAAATCCATGAGATTTGAGACAGATTTCCGATAGAATCAGTACAATATAGGTAGATATACAGAGATAGGAAATGCTTATGACTGGCGGGGACTCTCAGACCCATGTAACCCTTTCGGAGCGAGAGCTACAGGTGATTGAACTGGTAGCATCTGGTTTGACCAATCAGGATATAGCAGAATCGCTAGAAATTAGCAAGAGGACGGTGGATAACCATATCAGCAATATTCTGAACAAAACAAAAACCGCGAACCGCGTGGCATTAGTCAGATGGGCCTTACAGTCGGGTAAGGTTTGCATCGATGATGTTAATTGCTGTACCTTACCGCAATTAACCGACGAAGAACCGGAACCAGAACCTGTTCATGAACATATTGAAGACACTCCAGAGATTGAGGACCTAGGGTAAGCCGTCATTAAACATGGAAGAGTTAAAAACTCAGGGAACCGAAGACAATTCGGTGCAATATGAAATCCCAGGACTGCCATTAACGGTGTATCGAGAATTGGCAGCGCATCTGCGGCAGGTTCAAGGGGTAGAGGTTGAACTGATTCCCCAAACTGCCGCAGTCTTTAATTATCATGACAGCCAAATCGCGGGAGTATCCATCCAGTATGGACCGGATGCGGAAGAGATCGCACCTCAACGGGTGGAACAAATCCTAGGATATTACCGCGATCGCCATCGTCGGAAATCCTAGGATATTTTGGGTCATAAAATCACCAACACGGGCTGATTTTATCTGGGAAATAGCAGCAATCGAAAACGAAGCAATGGGCGCAATTCAAGCATTACGAGGAACCCGAGACATCCTGCCAGCAGAGGTAGGCTATTGGCAAAAAGTAGAAGCCGTTGTCCGAGAAATCCTCGGCAAAGCCAGCTATCGAGAAATTCGGACGCCAGTTTTTGAACTGACGTCCCTATTTGAACGCGGGATTGGGGAAGCGACGGATGTCGTTGGCAAGGAAATGTACAGTTTCCAGAGTCGGGGAAAAAAACCCTACTCCATGACCCTGCGTCCCGAAGGCACTGCCGGAGTGGTCCGCGCCTATATTGAGCAGAAACTGCACGCGGCAGGGGGGGTGCAGCGGTTGTGGTACACCGGACCGATGTTTCGGTATGAACGACCCCAGGCGGGACGGCAGCGCCAATTTCATCAAGTCGGGGTGGAAGTGCTCGGTACTGCGGACCCCCGTGCAGATGTGGAGGCGATCGCGATCGCCACGGATATCCTGCAAACCTTGGGACTAAAAAACCTGCACCTGGACCTCAATTCCGTCGGCAATAGTGAAGATAGACAACGGTATCGAGAGGCTTTAATTGCCTATCTCACCCCCTATCAAGCCGAATTAGACCCGGATTCCCAGGACCGACTCACCCGCAATCCCCTGCGAATTTTAGACAGTAAAGACAAACGCACCGGAGAAATTGTCCAAGATGCGCCGAAGCTGGGAGACTATCTCTGCGACGACTCAAAACGGCACTTTGAGCGCGTCCAAAATCTGTTAACCCAGTTAGGAATTCCCTATCAATTGAATCATCGGTTGGTGAGGGGATTAGATTATTACAGTCACACCGCTTTTGAAATCATTTCTGATGATTTAGGGGCACAAGCAACGGTCTGTGGCGGTGGACGGTATGATAATTTGGTCAGCCAATTGGGGGGACCGGATACTCCTGCTGTGGGTTGGGCGATCGGCTTAGAACGGTTAATTATTCTACTGCAAGAACTGGATACCCTTCCCCAGAGTCCCTTAGATTTTTATGTGGTTTCCCGGGGGGAACAGGCGGAAGAAAATGCCTTAGTCTTAGCCCAAAAATTGCGTCATGCCGGATTTAGCGCCGAAGTTGATTTAAGCGGCAGTGCCTTTGGTAAACAGTTCAAACGAGGCGATCGGTCCGGTGCCGCTGCCTGCTTGATTTTAGGGGATGAAGAAGCCCAAAATCAAACCGTCCAACTCAAATGGTTAGCAACCGGAGAACAAACAGCCCTCACCCAAGCGGACCTCTTAACCAACCCTGACGAATTGCGCCAACAATTACAAAGCACAAATCCCCAACAATTGCCATAAGTTCGTAGTAACGACTTCAGTCGTTCTCTTGTATCTGTTACAAAACCACAGATTACACAGATTTTCACAGAGATTTTATCTGTGTTAATCCGTGTAATCTGTGGTTACCCTCTAAAGATTATTTCTCAATCGGTTGAAATTCTTTAGCGGGATAGGTTTTAACCGGGAACTGGAAGATGGCAAAAATGGCCTTCATGGTAAAGATAAACATGGATACGGTTCCCAAGGCGAACACGATATCCCCGGGTATTCTTAGCCAAACGGTCCAGCGCATCCAGGGGGACCCGATGACTTCGGCACTTCGGGCGTACCAGGTTCCGTATTCTACAGATTGGGCGAGTTGATAAAATCCGTTGGGAATTAAGCCAAAGATTAGCATCATGACTAATCCGCCATTAATGGCCCAAAATGCGAATTTAATCCAGCGATCGTCCCAAGCGTCATCAGGGACGAACTCGCGTAAGGCAAACAGCATGAGGGCGATCGCCAAGCAGCCATAGACCCCAAATAAGGCGGCGTGAGCATGAATTGGGGTGGTATTGATTCCTTGGGAATAATACAGGACAATCGGTGGATTAATCAAGAATCCAAACACGCCTGCACCGATTAAGTTCCAGATACAAGTGGCAATGAAAAATCGCAAGGGCCAGCGATAAAATCCTTCGGCTTCTTTGGACAATTTTAAGGTTTTTAAAATTTCAAAGCCTATCAGGGTGAGAGGTACGACTTCTAAGGCGGAAAAGACGGACCCGATCGCCGCAATAAAGGAGGGAGTTCCCGAAAAGTAGAGGTGATGCAAGGTTCCAATCACACCGCTGCCTAAATATAACAGGGTAGTTAAATAGGTAGCACGCAGGGCCGATGACCGTCGTAAAAAGCCTAATTCACTGCATAAATAGGCAATCACCACGGTGGCAAACACCTCGAAAAATCCTTCAACCCAGAGATGAATCACCCACCAGCGCCAATACTCGGCAATACTCAAGGGCGTGTGATTGGTGTACATCAATCCCACGGAATAAAACAGGGGAATGGTGATGGCACTATACAGGAAAAAGTGACTCAATCCGGTTGGGCTTTTTTCCTTTTGTAAGGCGGGTTTAAATCCGCGATACAGTAACCACAGCCAGAATATCATCGCGACAATGAGCAGGATTTGCCAAACTCGTCCGAGTTCGATATATTCATAGCCTTGATGTCCCCATAAGAAGCTATTTTTGACGCTGAATAGCCCTTGTACCGCAGACCAAGACCCGACCAGGGAACCGACAACCACTACGGTTAATGCCCCCAATAAGACGCTATTGCCGAGGGCTTGTCCTTTCGGTTCATAGCCACTAAATCGCGGGGCAAAATAGAGTCCGGCGGCTAACCAACAGGTGGCAATCCAGAAAATTGCTAGTTGTAAATGCCAGGTTCTCGTGGCGGCATAAGGGAGGTAGAGGTTCAAGGGAATCCCATAAAATCCTTCCCCTTCTACGGCATAATGGGCGGTAAACATTCCCATCATGATTTGCACGAGAAACAGTGCCATTGCTACGCCAAAAAATAGCGAGGTTACCTTTTGGCTGGGGGTGGGAATTCGCACGGCGGGACGGGCGGGAACGGGTAATACTTCGTCGTCATCTTCTTTTAAATAGATGAAGAGAAATATCCCCATTCCAGCAATTAAAATGATGACGGAAACGATGGACCATATCAGAAATTGGGCCGGGGGTTGGTTGCCAATTAAATCATCATGAGGCCAATTTGCGGTATAGGAAAAGGGTGCATTGGGCCGATTGGCAGATGCTGCCCAAGAGGTCCAGGCAAAGAAGGCGGTGACATCGTGAATTTGACTATCATCTTTGAACCAACCGGAGGGGATGGAGTGAATGGCTGACCCTTTGGCTAGGAGTTCATGATAGTCTTTAAAAACCTCCTGGAGTCCTTTACTTTGAGCATCGGTTAAGAGGAGTTCTTGGGTTTCGGGACTATACCGATTGGTTTTAAATTGTTCACTGACTCGCGCTTGCAAACTGGCGCGTTCGGGGGCCGGTAATGCTTCTAAATCCTTTTGAGAAAAGCTGGGATTGTTGTTGTATAATATGCCTGCGGTGGCTAATCCCCAGCGATGTAAGACATCGGCGGTCCAGTCCGGGGCGAGGTAGCTGCCATGTCCCCAGATGCTGCCGATATCTTGTCCTCCGCGAGAGAGGTAGATTTCCTGTCCCGATTGGATGTTAGCTTGGGTGACGAGGATTTCTTGGTTGGGCGATCGCACGATATCGGGAACGGGTGGGGCATTTTTGGAAATGACCGCCCCCGCCCAGAGTAATACACTAAAGGCAATGATACAAATCAATGCTAACCAGGCGGGTAAGGTGAGTTGTCGCCTACCGGGACTGATTGCTGTTTTGCTATCTAATAGGGTTGAATCTGCCATTGCAATATTTCCCCCAATTTATCGATGAATGGTTTTCAACTAGCTCGATGGTAGCGAATTTAACTGGAAATTGACAGGTTTATAAAAGTTTATATTTGGATTAGATGTTTTGGGGGTAAATTTTGATGATTTCTACCCATTTGGTGTTGACAAGTGGCCGTAAACTGTCCATAAATGTAAGAATTTATGGGCAGAGGGAGAAAATCAATTCATACTTTATTTGGGTTGGGATATGAAGCGGGGAAGAGATGCAGGCCGATGATTGTATAGTTTAGGGGTTAGGATATAATCCCCCGTTGCTTGGTGCAACGGGGGATAACGACTGAAGTCGTTACTACGAACATGAGGAAGAGAACGACTGAAGTCGTTACTACGAACATGAGGAAGAGAACGACTGAAGTCGTTACTACGAACATGAGGAAGAGAACGA
>JAMXFF010000076.1:18863-19739 GCA_025370845.1 Laspinema palackyanum D2a
CTGAAGTCGTTACTACGAACAGGGGGGACGTTAGAGGACGCCTTTGGAACTGGGGATGGTGGTGGCGCGACGGGGGTCGATTTCCGTTGCCATGCGGAGGCTGCGGGCGAAGGCTTTAAAGGTGGCTTCGATGATGTGATGGGAATTAATGCCGTCGAGTTGGCGGATATGTAGGGTCATTTGGGCGTGATTGACGATCGCCACGAAGAATTCCCGCACTAATTGGGTGTCGTATGTGCCAACTCGTTGGGTGGGAATGTCTAAGCCATAGCTTAAGTGAGGGCGACCGGAAAAGTCGAGGGCGACTTGAATCAAGGCTTCATCCAGGGGGGCGACAAAGTGACCGAAACGGATGATGCCTTTGCGATCGCCGAGGGCTTTGCCCAAGGCTTGACCTAATGTAATCCCCACATCTTCATTGGTATGATGGTCATCAATTTCTATATCTCCAGTGGCTTTGACCTCCAGATCAATCAAGCCGTGAGAGGCGATTTGATGTAACATATGGTCGAGAAAGGGTACACCTGTAGCAGCAGTACAGTTCCCTTGTCCATCGAGATTAATGGTCACATGGACATCGGTTTCCCCAGTGGTGCGTCGGACGGTGGACATCCGGGGGAGTTGGCCTAAAGTTTGTTCGGAGTCAGCTTTTGTAGAACTCTCGGAGGAGGAAGTCGGGCTAGTACGGGTCTGCATAATTAGCTTTGATGGCGATCGCAAAAATAGTCTTAATCTTGATCTTATCTTGTCTGTGGGGAAACCTTGAAAAATTAAGAGATAGAGGGTTTGAAAATGGCGAAGAGATCCCCCCAACCCCCCTTAAGAAGGTAGGGCTGTTTCATTCTAACAAAACATAGAGGGAGTAACGACCGTAAA
>JAMXFF010000077.1 GCA_025370845.1 Laspinema palackyanum D2a
AAGTCACTCAACAAGATATTCGCAATTGGTTTGCTCATTGTTGCTACTGTACCTCATGAGTCCGGGAACCGCTATATGGCGAGATATTTTCAGCAGAAAATGAAGTTTTCCTATTTACAAATGACCGGATGGAATGATATCTTTACTCTAGGTTGTCGCAAATGCACCTTAAGAACTTTATATGCCAACGGTTTCAAATACCAGCGGTCTCAATAAACTCTAATCCCTATCAGGGATTGAAATTTTTTCGCACTCTTGACGCCCAGCAATCCAAACCGTCTCAATAACCTCTAAGGGTTTTCCAACAAATAAATCATTCAACATGGGATGTGATCGCACTTAACAAGGCTCTTTTAGCCCGCGCAGGCGGGCTGCGTTCGTGTCGCTCCAGGCTGGACGCTGCGGGTTTTTTAGGTATTTTATTTTTTGGAGTTCCCTTATTCCCGCGCCATCGCACGAAATAATCTTGAAAATTGTGACTCACCCAATAGCGAAGAAGACTGACCCATCCAGGTTTTCAGCTTGTGGACCTCTCAGGATTAGCATTTTCTCGCCACTCTCTAGCCGGATTCCTTGAACCTTAATTTCAAGATAAATTTGATAGCCGTGTATGAGAATTTTTACGTTATTTGTCACCCAAAAGTTTTACGTCATTTTGGCTAGTTTGGCTCAAATTACTGAGGTGAGGAGCCATCAATCTCGCAATCTTATGAGGGGGCAATTTGTTTAAGGAAATCATCTCGCGGGTTGCATCTAAGTCAATCATGCCCGCCTGGTTTTGTTGGTCATCCAATACCGCTGTGGCTTTTGTAATCATGTCCCAGTTCCACTGTTCCATCGAGTCTCATTTTAACCTGTAATAATTAATCCGTTTGACCGTGCCAGTCTCGTCCGGTTTCTAGTCCGAATGCTGGATAAAACTAGGAACCAACATACCCTCAGCCTTTTTATCGAAGGGGTCTAAGAGCTATATCCCTTATCCCGTCTAATTTCTAGCTTTCTTGTCACGCATTGAACAAATAAGCGCTTAGACCTGCATCAATTTACATCTAATAGCATTTGCCGACCCTCTACTTAATAAAACTTCATTTTGTAAAGATTCCATGAAGATTAATACAAAAAGGGGTTTCTGAGAGATACAACTGTGGTATGACTGAGGTATCAAAACTAAAAGCAGCATTGCTCGTATTTATAAGAGGTCTGAAAAGGCCGTGGCTAGGTGATCGCAGCTACGGCATCCTGCAAAAATGAATGGTGTAAACTTTATCTGTAATTCTTTCGAGATAGCGCTTCCAGGCAACATTGGTTTAAATTGTTATTTCAAAACTCCTAGGGCTGGCTACATTTTTTGTAGAGCGTATTGATGGGGGGTCTGAAATGAGCGTTAAACAGCTTTCAATTTTACCAGGGATTGCCACATTTCTGGGTTTAAGGGAAATTGTGATCGCGGATGGATCTGGCTTAGTTTCAGCGGCAACATGGATGGGGATCATCCCTAGATGATCTGAAAGAATTTTAGGGGCAAACGAGTAAAGGGCAATGGGATAAGTTGCTTTGCTGGCTTCTTAGTTGGGATTTACGCAATTCAATGGTGGGTATTTATGGACATTTACTTGACGCAGGGGCAGCCACAATTTCACTTTGAAGCCAACTCGCTCGATACTAGAACGGCTGAGGATGATTTCACGAGACTTTTAGAAAAACCGACGGGGTTTGAGTCGATGGTGGCGATCGCCCCAGAGTGGGAACGGCCTCTGGAGATGAACTTCGATAGCGGGTTTTACAACAGCGATCGTTTCGCGTGGGTCGTCCCGAATTATCCTTATAATATAGAAGTTTCTTCGGATGCTGATTCACTGACGGGTTCCAGCGATCGCCCGGAAGAAAGGCCCCTGCAACTACAGGAACTTGATCGCCTCGCCGATGCCGCCATCGCCCGGTGGTCGAATACGCAATGGGGTCGGGAACGGCACCAAGAACTCCAAAACATTACCTTTCAAATTGAAGATTTATCCGGGGCGATCGTCGGGCAGGCGAGGGGAACAACTATACTGATCGATCCCACTGCTGCCGGTTACGGATGGTTTACTGATGCGACTCCTTTTGATGATGTAGAATTTACCGCCTCTGGGGAAGGATTGTCCGCCGATCGCAACAGTGCGGCGTTTGATCGCATGGATTTGCTGACGGTAGTAACCCATGAAATCGGTCACGCTCTCGGTTTGGACGATCTCGAAAGCAGCGATCGCTCAGGCGATTTGATGTATGGGTCTGTAGTGGCGGGGGAACGTCGCTTGCCTGAAGACCCCCAACCGACGGACTTCTTGGCAGAGGGCGATCGCAGTTTGCCGCACAATTTAGAAGCGAGTATCCCAATCAACGATATTTCGCGATCGCAGTATCTCGCCAATCCTACCCTCACCGAACCTTTTAAAACGGCGATCGTCAATGGGTTGAGTGGCGTGGTAAAAACCCTCGACAACGCCAGCGAAACTCTGGGGAATCAATTACTCTCAATCCCGGGTTTGATGGACGAATCAGGGGAGGGCGAAAATTTAGCCCTACCAGGATTGCTGGGGGATATGAAACTCGGTTCCCTGCTGCAAGAACAGATTATTAATAAAATTGATACTACTTTTGCCGGAACCAGTCTCACGGATCTTGAGACCTTTATCGATAGTTTAGATTTTAGTACGGAAATACTCGGTGTTAATTTTAGTAATGTTAGTGTGGGGTTCGTACCTGTTACTGCCACAGCCAATAATCCCGATGATTACGAACTACTGTTTGATTTTAGCGTAAATGCTCAATTGAGCGATAAATTTAAATTAGATTTAGGAAAAAATGCCGATTTGTATGGCATTGACCTGGATGTAAATGCAGTAGCCAATCTGTTACTTAAGACCAACGTCAATCTGGATCTATCCTTCGGAAGCGCTTTAACGATCGCCGAAGGCAATTTTGGTGGTCAACCCAACGTCCCGGATACGAAAATTACTTTAGATTCAGATAACTTTTTCATTCGACAAGCTGACCTGCAAGCAACGGCAAGAATTGATGAGTCTAACCTAAATGTTGGTCTGCAAGTTGGATTTTTGGATGTTCGCGTCGAGAATGGCAGTTTTGACCTAGATGCGAATATTAGCGCCAATCTGCTCGATCCGAATAATAAGGATGGATTGAATCGGATTACCCTGTCAGAATTAAATAATACCGCTGATGAAAATTTAACCACCGTCAACGCCACGGGGAATTTGGCCGTCCTGTTACCCGTGAAAGTGAATGGCATTGAGGGGGTTGCGGGTGACTTTTTTGATGCCAATGGTGCAACGATCGCCATTAATGCCGATGTGGGGCAACTATTGGGCAATGGGAATGTAACAGGTTCTGACATCGATCCGCGCATGACTCTGCCGGTTTCCGTGAATGAGACATTTGAAGAAGCGATCGCCTCCTTTAATAATATCGGGTCGGCAGATATTCTCAGTCTGTTGCGAAGAATTGGCAACGAATTTGGAAAACTGGAAGATGCGGAAGTTCTAAATCTGCCGATTCCGTTTACAGAAAATAAAACCTTGGGAGAATTCTTCGGGTTGGCGGATGGGTTAAAAACCAGTCTCATCGATAACTTAGTTGATGAGCAAAATAATTTTCAGTTTGATAGCGTTCAAAGTTTTGCGGTAAAACTGGCAGAACTTTTACCCTTAGATATTAAAGGGATTGATGCCAGCTTCGATCCGGACACTCAAGAATTGCGGTTCAAGGTTAAAATCAATCCCCAACTCCCGGGAATCGATCTACCGATGGGATTTGATCTGGATTTGGGTAAGTTGGGGGGTTTCGAGACAGATACCACGGTGAAGCTGACACCGGATTTCGGGGCGGAATTCACCTTTGGGATTGACTTAAGCGGAAAATCCCATGAGATTGCGATCGCGGCGATTGCCTCTGACACTTTGAACAAACAAGTGAATGGGGATGCCAGTTTTAGTGTAAAAATTGGTAACAAGGCACCAGTTGCCCTCACTGTCAGTAACACAGAGAATAGTACGGTAGCGGATTGGATGGCCGATATTAAAGCGGCGATTACAGCAGCGGGAATCAGCGACACTCTGAACGTCAAAGCGATGTCTGAGGGGAAAGGATTCTTTTTAACCACAACTGAGCCATTTTTGCAAGTCTTCAATGTTAGCAAGACGGCGAAACTATTAGGATTGTCCGAGAATCAAACTGCCGCACAGTTGGCGATGGTAGGTCTCGATGAATGGGCGATCGCATCGGTAAATCCTCCACCAACAACTGGCAAACCGGGGAATGATGTTTCATTTGCTTTAGTGGTTGACGGCGAAACCGTTAACGTAAATCTTTTGGCAACTAAAACTGATGCTAACTTAAGCGAGACTTCCACCAACGAAGATATTAACGATCTAGTTGAGGATCTAAATTTAGCATTTACTACAGCGAAACTGTCTGATAAACGCAGTCTTAGCAGTGTAGTAATGGCAACATCGGTTAACGATAAGATTGTCTTACGAACCACGGACCCCAGCGTTCAATCTCTACAAGTTATTGATGCGGGTTCGGGTTTAGATGTGACAGTGTTAGGGTTTACCTTAGACGCTGTTGCAGATGAGTTTGGACTTCCTAAAAACGGCGTCCTCTCTGGGGAAGCAGTGTTTACAATCACCTTGGACGATCGCCCTCCGGTGACGGTGAAAGTTGCCGCAGATGCCAGTAATGCCAATGCTGCCGACCCGATCGCTGCTTTAATGGCGGATATCAATCTCGCTTTGGCGAGTAGCGGTTTAGGGGAGGATATCTTCGCGGGACGCAACGGCGATCGCCTGATTTTAGCGGCAGATGATACGGCGAAGCAATTGGCAATTCATGCCATCAGTGAGGCAGCGATCGCCCTGGGAATTCAAGATAATTTTGTCACCCAAACCCGTCCCTCAGTTGATGCCTTTATCGAAAATGCTAAAATCGGTGGCAGTTTGAATTTATCGGCGGATGAGATAGAAGCGTCGGCAGAATTTGGGTTTGTCGGTATCGATATTAAGGGCAGTGAAGGCGACGATACGCTGAAGGATGCCGATGTCACCGCTACGGTGAATGTTGCGATCGCAGATAGTGAGGGAAATACCAAGTTTGTCCTTGGCGATCCGGAAGTTAAAATTGCCGATTCACTTCAGGTCTCGGGAATCGATTGGTCCGGTCATGTGACCTTGCGTGATATTGATGTACAAGGCGGCATTCCCGGACTCACTGCCAGCGATTTGGAAATTCCGATTCTTATTTCTAACGCGACGGATTCCAATCTTCCAGCGATCACGCCAGATTTTAGCACTTTAAGCGCATTATTGGACTTTGAACAATTTGACTTTGCCAAGGTGGTTGACGTCCTTAAAGATGTGGCGACATTTTTAAGTGATCGCTTTGAATCGTTGCCAGCGATGCAGAACGATTTACCATTAGTGGGGGTTAGCATTGCCGACTTGCTCACCTTTACCGAAAAATTTGCAGAAGTAGTCAGCGAATTTGAACAAAATCCGGCAGGAATTGTTCAGGATCTCAACAATCGCTTAGTGGAAGCATTGGGATTGCCGCAGGGTAGCAATTTGATTGCGATTGCTTATGATCCGGCAACCTCTTTGTTTAGCATCGATTTGAATTTAGTCGAGACCTTTACCGACTCGTTAGGGGTAGATTTTGATTTAGGTGCGATCGCCGATATTCCGAACGTGCAATTACAAGGCGCAGCAGGATTACAGGCAGAAGGTAGCGCAAAAGCGAAATTGAGTATCGGCATTGATTTATCCGATCCAACGAATCCCCTGTCATTTCTGAACTTAGATAAGACCGATTTATCGGTGGAATTTGCTGCGCGAGGAAACAACTTATCCTTTGTTGGCGCGTTAGGACCCTTGGGATTATTTGTGAATGATGGAGTGGCGGCGATCGATGGCGATGGTAATGCGGCAACTACCGATGATTTTGCTAAAATAGCGATCGCATTGACCGATCCGACTCCCGGCGACAATCGGATTTTGTTTACTGAATTTGCTGATTTGAAGGCGGCGATCGCAATGACAGGCGCTGCGGATGCAACATTGCCGATTTTCTTCCCCAGCGAGTCTAACTTTATTGGCGATCTCGGGTTCTCCGTTACCGATTTGTCCAGTTTCCTCAGCAAACCGGCCAATCCGGAGAATTACACGGTAAAAATTCCCAATTGGTCGGCAATGCTAGACAATCTTGATTTTAGCTTGTTGAGCAATTTGCATTTAGCGATCGAAGGGATTGATGCATTCTTAGCAGGACTGCAAACCCTACTGGAAGCGGACGTTTTTGATGCAGATTTACCCTTGATTGGGGATAGTTTAGGGGAGGGGGCCACCTTTATCGAAGATATTCGCAGCAGGCTGTATAATGGACTGCGCGATACCGTCGATAATTCCATTGCCAAAACCCCAGAACTGATTCAAGATAGCTTATTTGAGATTCTCGGAACAAAGGGACTGAATCTGTTAAAAGATGGGGATAAATCCGGTGCGATCGACCGCAATGATATCGCGATCGTGGGCGATCCAAACGCCAATAATTTCCTGCAATGGGATATGACCCTCGGGGGTAACTTCACAGTCGATGAAAAAATTGCCTTCGATTTAGGATTACCTGCCTTGGGTTTAGAGGTTGATGGCGGAGTCAATGTCGATCTAGGATGGGAACTCGATTTCGGATTTGGATTGAACCAGAAAGAAGGGTTCTATTTCGCCCTTTCCGAGGATACAGCAGATCCGGAACTGACGGTGACGTTAGATGCTTCTCTCCCCGGTTTTGAGGCAACGGGAAATCTGGGATTTTTGAAGCTGGATGTGAAAGATCGCGGCGTAGAGACGGCAGTAAATACCGGATCAACAACTCCAAAAAGTGCTACCCAATTTAACGCAAAGTTTGCTATCGATTTATTTGAAGAAGGCGCAACCGGAGAAGATGCGACTAAGTTGGGACTGTTTGAAATGGGTAACTTAGGCGTAACTCCTACCTTAACGGGTAAAGCAGATGTTAAACTCGATATCACAGCAAGCGTCAATGGGGCGGCATTGGGGGATGAAGAGTTAACCGCCGCGTTGCCGAGTATCGTGAGTGATTTTGACTTGCTGTGGACGTTCGATGCTTCCGACTTGTCGGGGAATATTGGCAAGTTAGAAACCGTTGCCTTTAATAACGTTGGACTTGACCTCGGTTCGTTTATCTCCGATTTCTTAGGGCCGATTGTCGGCAAGATCCAAAATATTACCGAACCGATCGAACCGATTATTAACGTTCTCAGGAATCCTCTGCCAGTGATTTCCGATCTCGCCGGACAAAATATCACCTTAATCGATCTGGCGGAAGCATTCGGTTATGGTGGTCAATTTGGCATGATTGAAGATATCGCCAATATCGTTGCCTTGATTAACGATCTGCCAGCTAACCCCGACTCTGTTATCATTCCCTTTGGCAGTTGGAACCTTCTGGAGGGCAATTCAGACCTCTTCAATCCTGCGGGACTGGATGAAATGAGAGGTGCGAAAAAATTAGAGGGATTAGCGGGATTGAATGCAGAAATTGTCCCAGTAACTCAGTCCCAGAAGGCCGCTAGTTCCACTTCCACAACCGGATTTGTGGAGAACTTGAAATCCGGAAAATATGGCAATTTACAGTTTCCGATTCTCACGGATCCGTCACAAGTATTCGGATTGCTGATGGGTCGAAAAGAACCGGCGAATCTATTGACCTACGATATGGATCCGCTGGAGTTTGAGTTTGAATACAGTCAGTTTTTCCCGATCGTCGGCCCCTTGGGTGCAGAAATTACGGGAATGATTGGCGCGGGTATCGATTTAGGGTTTGGGTTTGACTCCTATGGCGGACAACGTTTCGCTGAGGGGAACTATCAATATCCGATGGATATCTTCCGAGGATTTTATGTCAGCGATCGCATCAAGGCTGATGGGACAGGGCCAGAAGTTCCAGAAGCAACTTTATATGGCAGTTTAGTTGCTGCAGGGGTTCTCAATCTCGGCATCGCTAAAGGCGGTGTGGGTGGTGGCGTGTTCGCCACGATCGATTTCGACCTCAACGATCCGAATAGCGATGGAAGAGTGCGGATTGAAGAAATTCTGAATAACATTTATTTGGGGTTAGAAAATACCAGATTGTTGAATAATCCCATAACCGCAGTGTTTGATGTTAGTGGATCGGTGGAGGCAAAGTTAAAATGGTTTGTTGAAGTCTTGAAATGGGAGAAGGAAGGACAAATTGGCCCTTCGGCTTCCCTGCTCAATTTTAACTACAGTATGCCACGTCCGCCCGTGTTGGCAAGCGCTATCGGTGATGGGGTATTGCGATTGAATATGGGAGATTATGCAGGCGATCGCTTGCATGAAAATACTACTGACGGTGACGAACAGTTTACCATTACCCAAAATGGCAATAGTATTACTGTTGCCGCATTGGGTGAAACCCAAACATATAAGGGGGTCTCGAAGATTGTCGCATCAGGCGGTGGCGGTAACGATACCTTTATTTTCAATAATGTCACGATCGCTGCCGAAATCGATGGCGGATTTGGCGATGATCTGATAGACTTGCGCGGCAGTACCGGAGATGCGACGATTGTCGGCGGATCGGGTAACGATACCTTGTATGGTGGCAGTGGCAATGATTTCATAACGGGTGACAAAGGCATCGATCGCATCTTTGGCGGTGGCGGTAACGATAATATTGCTGGCGGGACGGAAGCGGATATCCTCAGTGGCGATAGCGGAAATGATACGATCGCCGGTGGCGAAGCAGATGACACGATCGCCGGTGGCGGAAACACCGATTATATTGATGGTGGCGCAGGCAGCGATCGCATTTGGGGCGATTCTACCTTAGATATTAATGGAACCCTCACTTCCACTACCGCCAATTCAGATGCGGATATTCTCAGTGGCGGCGACGACAATGACGAACTGTTTGGCGAAGGCGGAAACGATACGATTGGCGGCGGTAGCGGTTCCGATCGCATCGATGGCCATTCCGGGGAAGACGAGATTTGGGGAGATTCTGAGTTTGAGGCAAATGGCAAACGTATCGCACCTTTACCGCGCACCAAGGGACATGATACCCTCTCCGGTAACGAAGACAGCGATCGCATCTTTGGCGAAGATGGTAACGATCTGATTCACGGACATAGCGGCGATGATACAATCGAAGGCAATTTTGGTGCTGATACCCTGTTGGGTGACGAAAATAACGATTGGTTAAACGGTGGCGCAGACAGCGATTTGGTGTTGGGTGGCGCAAACAGCGATCGCATTAAAGGCGATACCGGCAACGATATCTTATTTGGCGATAAAGGTGTGGTTGCCAGTCTTGGCGACAATCCCGATAACACTGATGATGATGCGATCGCTGGTGATGGCAATTTCAACCAAGTTCTTGGATTTACAGGCGATGGCGACCCTCTGAGTCGGGATATCATGGTGACCCAAATCGACACGACCGATGGGGATGATACCATTGATAGCGGGGCGGGAGATGATATTGCCTTTGGCGGAACTGGCAATGATCGCATTTTCGGCGATATTCTTCCGGAAGAAATTGACGGCGAAACCCCCACAGGTCAAGATATTCTGTTTGGCGATGGGGGGCGAGTGTTATTCAGTAATCGCCAAGTGACATCCATCAAAACCACCGATCCGAAGTATGGCGGTGATGATGTGATCGGAGGTAATAATGGTGATGATATTGCTTTAGGAGGTGCCGGTAACGATCAAATCCTCGGCGGTCACGGCACCAATATTACCACCACTGCATCCGATGCCGATATTCTGATTGGGGATAGTGGTGAACTTCAATATCGCGATCGCCAAATTACCCGCATTTTTAGTACCGACCCGACGTTAGGCGGTAACGATACGATTGCCGGTAACGAAAGCGATGATATGATGATCGGCGGCGCTGCCAGTGATGAACTAGGCGGCAACGAAGGAAACGATATTGTCTTAGGCGATAATGGCGTGATCGTCCGCAATGATGGCACCCAAAATGCCAATGATATTTATACCACGGATGCCAATACCGGCAGCAGCGATCGCCTTTCTGGCGATGGAGGTGACGATATTCTAATTGGCGGCGATTATAATGATGAAATTTCCGGCAATGATGGCGATGATGTGGCAGTAGGAGACCACGCTTACATCTACCGAAATACCGAAAATATCATCGAACGGATCGCCACTCAATTTGAGGATGCAGGTGGAAACGACCTTATCCAAGGAAATGCTGGAAATGATAAATTAATCGGCGGAACTGCCCAAGATCGCATCTCTGGCAACGCAGGCAACGATATTGCTTTGGGTGACAATGGGGCGATTGTCGGCAATGACGGCAGTAGCGAGGCCAATGATATTCTGACCCAATCTCCAGAATTTGGCGGAATCGATAATATTTCTGGTGACGAAGGTAATGATATTTTGATTGGCGGTTCTGGCGGAAATGATGCTACCGGAATCGGTGGTGACTTCATTTCTGGAAATGACGGCGATGATGTGGCGATCGGCGATAATGCCCGAATTTTCCGCACCTCCAACGAGGCGATCCAACGGATTGTTACGACCTTCCCCCATATCGGTGGTGACGATTTTGTAGAAGGCAATGGCGGTCGAGATGCGCTATTGGGAGGGTTCGGAATCGATACCTTAGATGGTGCAGACGGAACCGATATCATCTTAGGCGATAACGGCGAATTGGATTATACTCTCGATGGCAATCTCAACACTTTGAATCGCGTGACAACCACCGACCCGACCCAAGGCGATCGCGATTTAATTGCCGGGGGTAACGACAACGATGTGATTTTCGGTGGCACCTTGGGAGATACGATTACCGCAGGGGAAGGCAACGATTTGGCCTTTGGTGATCATGGCAAAGTTGAAGGCATTATCGATTTAACTCAATTGCCACTCAATCAACCCAATCCACCCTTTACCTTTACTGCCATTGATACCCAACTGGAAGATCGCGGTGGGGATGAATTGATACATGGCGATAGCGGTGACGATATCATCCTGGGACAACAAGGCAGCGATCGCTTATTTGGCGATGCAGGCGACGATGATATCATTGGCGGACATAATGTGGCAGGGGGTGACGACACCAACGATGCGATCGATGGCGGTACTGAAGCGGATGCGATCGCGGGCGATAATGCGTCGATTTTACGCAGTAGCGACACCCGCAATCCTCGGATGCGCGTCCTCTCGGGCGAAGTTATCTACGACGCCGCAGGCAATCCCCAAGTTACATCCGAGGGTCAACCCAATCCCACCCATGCGGCAGAACGACAAATCCAACTCTTCGACCATCACATCGAGACCGAATTGGAACAATACGGCAACGATGCGATCGCCGGTGGCGCAGGTGAGGATGCCATTTTCGGACAACTGGGTAACGATGTTATCCAAGGTGATAGTTCTATTAACGAAGCTGTCAGCGTTACTGATCCGTCAGTCGAACGCAACGATGACGGCGACGACTACATCGAAGGCAATGGCGGCGAAGACTTGATTTTCGGCAATTCCGGCCAAGATGATATCATCGGTGGCAGTTCCAGTCTGTTCGGTAACGACACTGCCGACAAGCGTCCCGATGGAGAAGATACGATCTTCGGAGGTGCAGCAACTGACATTGATCGCAACACGGTGGGAGACGAATCCCCACAAGGTCACGCCAAAGATGCCGATGCGATCGCTGGTGACAACGCCAATATTTTCCGCTTAGTCGGAACCCACGGAACCTATAGCGGCGCGTTCCTGACCTTTACTTACGATAACTACAGTCGGTCTTTGCGGATTGTGCCTCGGGCGATCGAGACCTTAGATTATACCCCCGGTGACAGTCTCACAGCGATCGGTGGCGACGATCTGATCTATGGTGAAACCGGAGATGATGCCATTTACGGCATGACAGGTAACGATGTCCTATTTGGCAACGGTCAAGATGACGATATCTTCGGCGGCATTGGTCACGATCGCATCTATGGCGGAACTGGAGAAGATGGCATCCTCGGCGATGATGGCCGCATCTTCACCAGTCGCAACGGCGAGACTGAATCCTTATATGGTCTGACGACTCGCAATCTCCCCGGAAATATCAGTATCCCCGGACCCTTTATTGGTGCGATCGTCCATGAAAACGGACGCCTCAAAAAAGAAGCGCGATGGACCGCCTTCGACTTCGGTGGCAACGATATCATCTATGGCGGATTAGGTGATGACTTCCTTCACGGCGGGACCGGCGATGATGCCATTTCTGGCGCAGAAGCACTCCCAGAATTCTATCAGGCCACTCCCGTCACCGAGTTCAACTCCTTGGGTTACGACCCGATTACCCGAAAATTAGCCGTCTATGATGCGTATAATCCCCGGGAGAAAATTGCAGGATTCTTACTCAACTTTGAGGCAGTGGATGCCAATGGCAACAAAATTGATGATGGCCTAGATTATATATTCGGAGATAACGGCCATGATTGGTTAGTTGGCGGTACTAATCGCGATCGCCTCTTTGGCGGAATGGGAGATGATTTAATTAATGCCGATGACAATCACGAAACCAACGGCGGATTAAACAATCGTCCCGATGACCCCGAATTTGCCGATGCTGACTTTGCCTTTGGTGGCGGCGGATTGGATGTTTTAATTGCCAATACCGGCGGCGATCGCCTCTTTGACTGGACCGGAGAATTCAACAGTTTCCTCGTCCCCTTCAGTCCCTTTGGCGAACCCACCATTATCCGGTCCATCTCCCCTCACGTCGTCCAGTTCCTCCTCGACCTCGGAATCAGCAGTGGTACCGATTCCCAACTCATCGAACCTTATGGCGAACTCGGATTAGTCACCCAAAAAGATCCGCAATGGGGAGACCAACATGGATCACCCCGTGACCCCCAACCCGGCAACATCCCCGGAGTCCAACGGGATACCCAAGGTGCACCGGAAGGCACCGAAGAACGGACTCCCGGCAACGGCAACAACCCCGGGAACAACGGCAATGGCAATCCCCAGGATAATCCCAATCATCCCAGTAACAACGGCAATGGCAATTCGGGGAATCGTCCCACTCCTCCCAGTAATAACAACAATCCTGGAGTGACTACCCCCATTTTTGAAGGAGTCGTCCCGCCGAATCCCTCTTTGAATCCCAACCCTATTGGCAACAATAACGGAAATTCTCCTAAACCCGGGAATCCCACTCCTGGAACTCCTCCGAGTAACCCCAACAACAGCAACGGGTCACAAAACAATCAACCCCCAGAACCGGAAACCATCCCCGTTCCCCCAGTTCCTATAGTCACCGAGGAACCCAAACCCACACCCACTCCGGGTACTGTTATCACTGTTCCCGTAGTCACCGAGGAACCCAAACCCGCACCCACCCCGGGTACTGTCATCACTGTTCCCGTAGTCACAGAGGAACCCAAACCCGCACCCACCCCGGGTACTGTCATCACTGTTCCCGTCACCGACGATGACAACACTACCAATCCTGGGACAATCTCCGAGGAGGAACCCGAACCCACTGTTTCCGAAGCAACGCTTGGGGAAGACAACAACCCAGTTGTCACTCCCGAACCAGACCCCATCCCACCAGAGACAATCATCCTCGAACAAATCTATACCAGCAGTGATGTCAACCTCACCATTCCAGACCCAGGCATCTTGCGATCGACCCTTACCATTCCCAATTCAGGGACTATTTTGGACATTAATATCCAACTTAGTCTCAATCACAATCGCAATAATGACCTGCAAGTCTTCTTAGAAAATCCCCAAGGTAAACGAGTCCAACTCTTTGCCAATGTTGGTGGCAATGGCAATACTTTCGCTAATCTGACCTTGGATGATCAAGGACAACTCCCCGTCACTGCTGCCGCCAATCCTAATATCACCACCTTCCGTCCTCAAGAGGAACTCGCCTTATTTAACGGGTTACCCCTAGCCGGATTATGGACCTTAGAAGTTCAAGATACCCGTCAACAACAGACTGGCATTCTGAACAGTTGGTCGATGATAGTCACCCACCAAAACCGCTAACTTTCCAATGATGAGCAGGTGCCATACGGTTAAATATTGTTGTTATCGTCGGACAGTTTCGTCACCCATAGAATAGCACCTGCTCTCATCAACTCTCCTCCATTCGAGGCACTCGGTTACTAGCGCCGACCCAAATCTGCCAGAACAAGGATCCAATTTCATAATGAGATCAATTCTGCGGCCATTTTGCCACCCTCCGAATTTTTCCATCGGTGGGCGATCGCCACGAGCAATTGGGGAATTTCTTCCTCAGATATTTCCTCGATGACTTGCTTTACCCCTAGGGAACCTAAAGATTCTCCGGCAACTAACGAGCAAAAATAACTACGGGACCCCGGTGCAATCTGCTGCATCGCCAGCAGAAGGTTGTCAAGCATTTCATCGGTGACCCCTTTTTTCCCATGTCTAAACTGGGAAACCATGCTCTGACTGACATCAGCGGCTTCAGCGAGAGCTCGACCACTAATGTGGTAGCGCTTCAGAGTTTCATTAAAGGCTTCATGAATAAACATTAAGATTTGTGTAATTAATTCACTAAGAGTAAATATATCTTTACTATGGGTAAATAACTAGAGAGTCTGGTGATGGTTTTAATGGAGATGACCGGCTGACAGAGGGTTCTATCTCCCGGTGGGGTTGGTCTTGCTTAACTGTAGCAAACTCGAACAACTCCTGGGAAGCGGCAAACGGTTTAGTTTTCATCTAATCGTTGCGCTAAACATCATTCAATCCATTTGAGTACAACGGACATCTATATCAATGTACATCCATGAGAATGAGCAAAACAAGACCCCTCGCTCCATCACCCGTGCAAAGGAAGCGCTGGGAACAAACTTGCAGGTAACGAGAATTCGGGTGTCCCCAGGAGAGAGCCTTACTCTATCTACCTCTTTGATAGAAGGGCCGACTTCGCCGCCGATTATTTTGGATCCTGAATTTGCGGTCTTGATTCCACCCCTATCAGTGCAGGAGTTGGAGGGGTTGCAGAGGAGTTTATGTACGGAAGGTTGTCGGGACCCCTTGGTGGTGTGGAAGGAACATTTTATTTTGGTTGATGGATACCAGCGATACGCGATTTGTTCTTCGTACCAGATCCCCTATCGAGTGGTTGAGCTTCCTTTTAGCGATCGCTCTGAAGTTAAATCCTGGATCATTGCCAACCAGCTATCCCAACGAAACCTCACCCCAGAGGCAGTCAGCTACCTGCGAGGGACCTGGTATGAACTCAATAAGGGTCCTCATGGAGGCGCTCGTTTTTCAAGTGCTCATTTTGAGCACTTGAAAACTTCGGAGGAGTTGGCTAAACGATTTAAAATGTCCTCCGCAACGATTCGTCGGGATGCTCAGTTTGCGTCTTCAGTGGATTTGATTGCTCAGGTGGCAGGAGATTTAGCCCGAACCGCCATCTTGACTCGCAGTAAAAAGGTTTCAAAAAAGGAAGTCATCTCCTTGGCTCATACGGCCAAAAGGAATCCCCAGGCGGTGCGAGATTTTTTTCGGTCGGATCAGGGGCAGCAAAATTCGTCCCCTTCCTGTTTTAAACCGGCTTTACATATCCAGCTAAAGCCGGGGGGGTTAGTGGAAGTTTCGGCTCCTGAAGATGATAAAATAGATGGACGCCCCGGTAGAGTTCATAAAGTGGGTGAAAAAACAGCAGAAGTTTGGCTACGGGATATTCAGACAATGACGATGCAACTTCATACATTTAAGCATTCATCTTTAATTTCTATTTCAACTGATGAGCGGCCTGCGTTAGTGGAAATCAACGCTCGCATTAACCGCTTGTCTGATTTAGCTGAACTAGACCCATTTGAACGGGAAATCCTGAATTTGCTAGAACGTCAAGTTTCCTATACTCCCACTGAACTCGCATATTTGAAATTGATTGAAGAAAAATATAGCGATTCTTGCCAAAAGACCTCGTTGCATCGTTTTGAGCATGAACTAGACTGAGGTAACTAACTCAACAAAATCGGTGAAATTATTACGGGACCTCATATCCTACACCCGGGACGATTATTGAGTCAAATTTCGAGGTGATCGCATTCCCGGAACGATGAACACTTCGGGAGCATCCCGATTTTGTAAATTATCCAATATGGTGATATAATATTACAGATTTTCAACCGAACTGCCGAAGATTCTAGACATTGATTAAATAAATTTATCACTACAAGTCCTGAAAATCTGATAACGACTGAAGTCGGGACATTGAACATTTCTTCTCATCTGCCCCATCATTCCCTAAAATTTATACTCAATTCCCGTGACAAAATCAACTCTTAAGCTGGTATTGTCCAAAGAGGGATTATTCGCATATCGCAAAATCAAGTTGTTATTAAACGACCATCCTTGAACAATAGGAATTCCTAAAGTGGTTGAAGATTCCATATAATAGTCGTTCAAATCATCAAAGGGCAGCTCAAAGGTTAGGAACTGACGCAGGGAGAGAAAATCAAAGTAAACATCTTTATAGCGCATCCGATATTGAGCTACGGGAAAATCCAAGTCATCCTGGCGGCGGTTGGAGTCTTCATAACGAATGCCTAGACCCAACTGCATATCAAAGGATTGGTCAGGACCGGCGCGCCAGATGTTAATCCCTGGGCCCGTATATAAATTGGTCCGAACATCAATGCCATCGGGTTCATCCCGACGGACTAAGGAACTGATAAAATATTGATAGCGTTCCGTGGCATGATGGCGATATTCTCCATGAAGTTGAGCCTTGATTTGATTATCATCTACCGGAGGAACTCGACTATCATCATAGTCATTGGTGAAACTGATTCGGAAATCCACTTCATCTGTCGGCCATTGACGTTCTAGTGCAAAATTAAAGGTGGTTCTACTGGTAATTTTGGTCCCGGAAAAGAAGGAAGCACCCAGTCCCACTCGACCTTCCCAGTCAGTGGGTTCAAAAGGAAAGAGGGCGGGGGGTTCTGCCGATCGCCTGTCACGGGCAATGTCACGACTTTCGGATAAAATCGCTAAGGAGCGATCGCTATATCCCATTGCGTCATAAGTGAGGGCAATCTCGGCTAATAAGCTGGATTTTACCCCAGGGTCATCTAGGCGATTTGCGTTTGCTAAAGCCTCCGAGACTAAGTCCGCAGCAGTTTCGGCTTGTCCCAGGTCAAAATAGGCTCTGGCAATTGCCGTTTTAGCCCGCACTCGCACCGAGTCTGCTTCAATCTCATTGGCGGCGATTAAGGCATCAGCCAAGAGAATTTGAGCGCGTTCTTCCTGGGAAATTTCTGCAAACTTCAGAGCAATTTCAGTTAATAATGTGGCCTTAGCTTCGGGTTCTTCCAGGGTATTAACGAGTTCTAATGCCTGTTCTAAAATCGGTAAATTTGATTGAACAATTCTGTTTAAGGATTGATTGAGTTGTGCAAAATTCATTTCCTCCCCAAATTTTGCTAAATTTAGCTCGTTTGTTATCTCCGTTTCTCGGTTAGGATAAAAAACGGGGCGGGGTTCTTCTTGTCCATTCGCTGGGAACATTCCAGTTGAACACCCAAAAAAAACACCCATTAAAACCAGTCGAATTGAGGTATTCAATTTCTTTAATGTACTCATGACTTAGGAAATTTTAACGAGAGAGTAACCTTTAATGGACTGGAGAAAAATCACCAAAAATTATTGGTTCGCCTTGTGTAAATGGGGCTTTTAAATTACTTTCTGCCTCTGGAAATCTGTAGAAGTTCGGTGTTGCTGCTGCACTCTCTCTAACTGTGAACTTTCTTGTGTTACCAATTCGCTTTGACCGCAAATCCGTGATAATTGCTCGCTATCCTCTGAGTATGAAGCCTCCACAAAATTCGTGGTAACAGGTAACTGATTAGGGGTAGGCGTTAGGGGTGTGTCTATTACTTCTACCCCCGAAAAGGTAACAGGTAACTGGTCACTATTGACTGGTTCACCTGTGCGGGAGAACAGATATTGCTTCAGGACTAAAAACAGATTTTTTTTAGTTACCCTCTCCCCTAATGTTTTTGATAAAGCCTGCCACAACTGGGAGCCAATTTCTTTAATATGAGCGATACTATAGGCACAATCGGCTGCCATTTCGCTATAACCGCGTCCGAGCCATGACTGACAGAGGATGAAGCGTTCAAGGGAACTGAGTTGCCTAGATAGCAGACTTTGTTCTACAGTCTCCAGAACTTCGTCAACATTCATGTAGTGACTCCATTTGAGTAGTATGCATACAGCAAGGAACGCTCGCTAATCTTAGGCCCCAAAACAGGTAGTTAATAAAAGAAGGCTTTTATGCAGATAGCAGAGGGGGAAAGGACAAGGACCCAATTACTGTAAGGGGACATTCATCAAAAAGCTCCTCTATTATTCAGTTTTTTAGAGCAATGAGAAATAGATAAAGTTGGTATGCTTGCGTAAAGTTATATTGCTGTGAGCGGTAGACTGCACAAGGAGTTGATTTTTGTCAATATACTAAATTGGTCAATTAATTCCCTAACTAGAAGCTCAAGTTGGTTCTAATAGGTAAAATGACGAATTACAGATAGTCTTGTCAGCAGCCGTTTTACCTCTGTTAGGGGGATCTACTGCTATGAGCGATCGCACCGCACCCCCTGCCCCTCAAATCCACTAGATTGAAAAAGTAGCAAAAGTAGGAAAAGTAGGAGAAATCTATCTACTTTGCCGGAACTCGCAGAATCAGTGATATTATCCAAGTAGGTTGATAAAGTTATCAAAAGAGTGGGGACTATGATTGAGATTGCACAATTTACAACTGAGCAGGCAAAGATTTACCGGGAAACTATAAATCAGCTAAATCTCAATTTTATTGGGCAAAATCAACCTCTTCAAAATGGCTTTCCCTTCATTATTTTTGTGAAAGTTGCTAACGAACTGTACCAGGCTTCTCAAAAATTTAAAGGTTACATATTATTAGCCTTAACCAATGATATTGATGCCCTTAATGAACGGATAATTCAGAGATTCAAGAGGCTGGTGGGACAACCTTGTAATCTAAATATTATAAACTCTTCTTTAGTTAAACCTCTCCAATCAGGCTTCGGAATTTCTATGGATTATGATGTGCTTGCCACTGAAAATTGCCAGGACATCATAAGTCTAAGAACTCCCGAGATGGAAAGTAATATTACTTGTCTGGGTAAAGAAGTAAAGAAGGGGCGTAATCGGTGGAGCGCTGTAGGTTAACAACCTGTAATTAAAGAGATTAATTAGTTGTCCAGGCTGTGAGCATT
>JAMXFF010000078.1 GCA_025370845.1 Laspinema palackyanum D2a
AAGCGGACCTATCCCGTAGGGAATCGCCACATCAAGAGGACCCCACCCTAACCCTCCCCTTGCCAAGGGGAGGGGACCGGAGAATCACCCTAAACGTAAAAAACCTACTCTTGTCAGCATCTCCCCCATCCCCCCCAATAAAGCCAAACAATTGGCAAAATTTGTGATAAACTACTTTAGTAGAGAAAAAACTCTCCACTAAAAATCAAACCCAATTCCGTACCCATAGCAAGCGCCAAAGCGAACTCACGGCTCAAGAAGTTCGACTTCGCTGCGCTGCGATCGCCCTGGAGATTGATTGGTTATCCGGGAGGAAGCCGATCTCGCTGCTGACGGTTGTAGGTAGCGCCAACAAGTTTAATCTTTTCCAAAATGTGGAGACTTGCGGAATGTGAAGCAAGCGCCTCGCGCCTGACTCGGCTCGATGTGATCGCCATCCTGGGCAAGCGGAACCGATAGGGTTAGGGGTTTGCTCATAGCCAAGACCACTGGAATCGGGAATTAGGTTAAAGGCCCACAGGAGTCTGAAATTAGGCGATTCGGAAAAAAAAAATAAAAAATAGACTTGCCAAAAGCCGCGTGCTACGATAAAAGATATAAAGTAGCTTTCCCACCGATTACCGAATCTAGGATTTTTCCGAACCGGCACTCAACTGATTGAAGTTGGGAACTGCCGCTCAGTCCAGATAGCGAAGATAGCGTGGATCGACATTTTTCATAGTCGAGAACCGATGATCATTCCTCCCAATTCACCTAGAATATCGGCCAGAGCAAAAAGAAAGGACTTTCCAATGGTTCAAAACGTTTCCTTAGCTTCAGGTGGTTTACACAAACCGTGCAAATCTCCGGATTATATACCCTGTTCGGCTGGAAGTGTGTCAAGGCCGATGCCAAACCGACTCAACGGTCTAACGAACTTGACTAGCTGAAACTGATGGTAAAAAATGCAGGCACTTTTTTAAAGAGGTCTGGAAGCGGAAACCTACCAACTTCGCGCTGGAACGGCATAGCCGTCCAGCAAAAATCCACCGTCAACTCTACGAGGATGGCGAATAAAACCTTGCGAAGTATGGTAAAAAGATTGGAAAGCAATTGTATGTTGTTAGAAGTTTTTGGAAAATTAAAGAGGTATTATGACCCAGCAGGTTTGTCACTCGATGGATAAATTACAGCGTCAGGTGCGATCGTTAGTAGAATCAAAAATCCTCAAGCCCACAGATAGCCTCTGGAAAATCGCCTTTCTCTATGGAGATGAATGGGCGTACTGGAAAAAAGAATTACTTGAATTTGGCTTTTCAATGAAAGATCCGGTGGTTCACCTCCTAGCGGTAGAAACCTGGGAAGAAGACGAGTAGAAGCTTAAGAATCAGGATAACCGGGAAAAAAACAGAGGAGCGATCGCCTAATCTGTGATCGTTTAGCCCATTTAGATCGGAGGGTTTTCGCTCATCTGTTCTCCCGAATATCCCTATTTATAAACACTGGGATAAAGCCCTGGCGAGTTGTGCAGCGGTTTGATAGCGATCGCTGGGTTTGGATTCGGTAGCCTTTTCAATCGTCTCTCGGACTTGCGGAGTAATGCGCGGATCACCTTTGAGGTTAAACCCATAGCCCGAACCGCGAAGCTCAAAAAACTTCTGAGGACTCTCCCCAGTCAATAAAAAAATCAACGTTGCACCGATCGCATAAAGATCCGACTGAGTTAATGGCTCACCTCGGTTCTGTTCCGGTGCCGTATAATCCGGTGCGCCAATGCAAGTACCCAAGGGCGTACCAATTTCCTTCACCGCGCCAAAATCCAGGACGATAATTCGATTATCCACCGTCCGCACCATCAAATTCGCCGGTTTGATATCCCGGTGAACGATGGGCGGACTTTGGGCGTGAATATACTCCAATACCTCACAAGTTTGAATCATCCACGCGATCGCCTGAGATAACACAACCGGACCGCGCTGATAAACCCGCTGTTCTAAATCCTGACCGTGGATCATCGCCATTGCCAGATATTTTTTGCCCTCATCCACAAAAAAATCATAAAACTGCGGTACTCCGGGATGATTCAACCCCTTAAGGATCCGTGCTTCCCGCTCAAATAATTCCCGAGCTTTAGGAATCCGGGTCATATCCGCATTCATTTCCTTTAACACCAACATTTTGGGACGGGGGTTATTTTCCTCCGGAGGAACGAATGCCAGATAAGTTGTACCCATTCCCCCTTGACCCAAAGTTTTCAAAATTTGATACTCTCGGATCTGACGTTCCACATGAATCGGCGCGCCGCAGTGAATGCAGAACAGGGTATTGGGGGGATTATTGGCATGAGTGCAAACCGAGGCAACCGGGGAAGCTGGGGGAGAGGGGGAAGCCGGGGGAGAGGGGGAAGCTTGGACTTCCAGGATAAACTTTAACAGTGGACCTCCTCGGGCTAACTGAATCAGCGCCCCATTGCTGAGGCGCGACTGCTGAACTGGGTGACCATTGACAAACGTGCCATTGGTCCCGTGATTGATCAACTGCCAGACTTTGCCGTGAGTGCTATCCTGAGTCAGATGTAACTCCAAATGCAGGCGAGACACGACCGGATCATCAAGCACTAGATCATTCTGTTCAGGCGATCGGCCAATGCGAATCACCTCAGCATTGTCAAACCGCCACTGTTTAATCGGAGAATTCGTGTCGTCTACCAAAACCAGAGTAACCACTTCGGCAACTCCTTGAAACATCATTGAAACTGAGCGTTAAACCTGATCCAAGCACAATCTACAGGCGCACCGAAAGCCCAAAACCCGGCTTTCGGTACGCGGGGATTTATCGTTCACGGACCAGAGCACGAACGGCGATCGCCGTAATATTATCGTGACCGTTATATTGATTCCCTAACTCAATTAGCGCCTTAACCCCAGGCTCTAACGGCATTTCTGCATTCAGGAGGGGTTCGAGATGAGTCAAATAGTGAGTCTCTAACAAATCATTATCCGTCAGCCCATCAGAAGCCAGAATCAATAAAGTATCTTCCTCTATCTTAAAAAACTGCACCTCCGGGCTCACAAAATCCTCATTGCGAGGTCCCAGCGCCTGGGTGAGTTGGTAGGCATCGGGACGCAAGTAGGCCGTTTCGGGATCCACACCCCGCTGAATTTCCCGTTGCCCCACTTCATGATCCACCGTAACTTGCTGCAATCCCCGAGTGCGAGTAAAGCGGTAGAGACGACTATCTCCCACATGAGCAACGGCTACATTCTGATCTTCAACCAACACCATCACCAGGGTGGTCCCCATGCGCCCACTGCCCCCGCGTTGTTCGGCTTGGTTCAGGTCATAAATCGCCTGATTGGCAAACAGAACCCCGGTGGAGATGACCTCTTTATCCGGTAAGCTATCCTGCCAATGGCGATGGAAATATTCCCGCAGCTTTTCCACCGCTAAAGCACTAGCGATTTCCCCGCCTTCATGTCCTCCCATGCCATCACAAAGAATGTAAAGCCCCTTGTGGTGGGTGGAAAACGCTCTAGCACCCTGACGCTGCTTGACTAGGGTTTCAATGCCAAAATCGTCTTCGTTATGGGTACGTTGCCGTCCAATATCCGTCTGTCCCGATGCTTCGAGGTTTTCTAACAGAATCGGCATGACCATCGTGGGACTGTCATCCATATCTAGGTTATCGGTGATTGATCCGAGGTAAATCGGGTCAGATTGGGGGGAACTGATGGGAGTTGCCGGTTGGAGTTGAGATTGGAGGATTTCCAGGCGCGATCGCAGTCCTTCCACACTGTCCCACTCGACTTCAAGTAATTCTGCCACCACCTGTTGTAATTCAGAACTCTCATCCTCTTCTGTCTCCGGTATCAGTTGCGCCGAATTTAAGAGAGTTTGCCAAAACTGCCCCACTGCCGTGAACCTGGGGGTGGCATCGGGCCGATCAGGATATAACCGTTGTAGACACAGAATTTGGTCTTCTACATCGAGGCGGAGATTTTGCGGTTCCAGTAAACTTTGCTGACAGTGCCAGGGTTCTAATCCGATCCAGAGTTCCGTCACTTCCTGCAACCAGTGCAGGATTTGGGAGGGGAGGATGGGGTTTGTCTGGACATATTCAATCAGGGCCGGTTGGGTGGAACGGTCTTCTAAGAGGATGACCCGGCGATCGCCCCAGTGCCATGCATCATGGATCGCCGGAACGATCGCATAAAATTGGGAGTGGAGGGCCAGATAGGCTTTGGCGATCGCCGGAATTGCCAGGGCCAAAGCGGGAGTGGGATGATCCATGCGATCGGGGATTTCTACAGGGTGAGAACTCAAGGCCAAGAGGGGCGATTGTTGCAGGGGAACGCAATCCAGTACCTTCACCTCAATTTCCCCTTGGGTGAGTTGATTTAAGGCCAAATCCTCCAAGAGTTGATAGCGTTCCTCTTGGTCTAAAAAGGACCAGGCAGGCAGAATCTCGTCGATTTCCTCGGGGATTTCTAATGCTGTTGCCGCAGATGCCACCCGTTCGGATTGTTCTTCAGATAGGGGAGTCTCAGAACTATCCAGGTCCATCTGTTCTATTGCCGGTTCTGTCTCCGGGGAGGATTCCTCCAAAGTGACGACTGCTGGGGTTTCTACGTCCGCCTCAACTCCCAGGGTTTCTCGATAGGGTTCTGTACTTTCCCGAACTTGTTCCACCACTTCCGACAGACTGGCGATGGTATCACCGTCGGAAGTTTCCGAGGAAGTTTCTGAGGAAGTCTCCGACACTTCTTCCACTGTCCCTGCCTCGGATTCTATTTGCGGTTCTTCCGGGATATCGGTTTCCAGGGGTTCCGAGACGGACGCCACAGCCATTTCCACCGTTGGCAGGGTTGCCACAGATACGGATTCCTCAACCGATGGAGTATCAACCGCTTCTGCAACATCCTGACGCTCAGGTACTCGTTGGCGATCGACGATCGCCAGCCAAATTTGCCCCGTGATGGCACCGCAATGATGGCACTTTAACTCACTGGCAAGCACCGGGGTTCCACATTCCCCACAGGATTTATGGGTGAGGGACATCCCACATTTTTGACAAAACTTGTTAGAGTTTGGGTTCTCGAAATGGCATTTAGAGCAGACAAGCATAGTAATATTCCAGTTCAGAAATTTAAGCGTTTTAATCAACCCGGTTTTTTAACAATCGCATCTTAATTTACGATACTATCTGGATTTTAGCGTTCCCATCCCATCGAGTTAACCCCCGCTAGAATTACAAGATTTACCCCTGCTGCCTTCCCCAATCCTTCGGGTCCCTTTCCTTACCCCTTCGGTGTCGGGAAATCCCAGAGACTCGCCCCTACACCGAAGCGGTTTTCCCACAGAAACTACTCAGGGAGTCCCTTTAAAACGCTTGGATCCATTCCTTGACTTCGTACTCGGTCCAAATCCCATTTTTCCAATAAGGGTCACCCTCGACTGCCTCACGGACGGTTTGTTCATCTGGGGCTTCATAAATCCCAAACACTTTGGTGACATCTTGGGTAGGACCCAGGGTAATCACTAAACCCGCTGCTTTTTGGGCGCTGATTCCATCTAGGTGCGCTTGTCGATAAGGGGCGCGTTTTTCCAGAACATCTTCGCAGTAGCTGCCCCACATTACATACTTCGGCATCGTTTTATTTTTTAGAGTAGAGGTTGACCAGTGAACCGTTATATCCCCAGGCATAGGGAAGTCTAACCGCAAGTCGGGAGTATGAACCCCCGACCGTTGGTTTTGGGGAATATGTCCCCGGGAAGAGAGGGGGTTAGCTTCGCAAACTCACCGCAAACTGACTGACTAAGGCATCCCGAACCTTTTGATGGGCCGGTTCTATCTCTTCATCAGTGAGGGTGCGATCGCTGGCCCGATAGACCAGTCGAAAGGCTAAACTCCGTTGTCCTTCCGGCACATTCTGTCCCCGATAATCATCGAACAGTTGCACGGACTCTAACAAAGACCCCGCCGACTGACTCATCACCCCAGTGAGATCACTCACCGCTACTTCAACCGGCGCGTAGAAAGCCAAATCCCGGTCTGATGAGGGATAGCTAGAGTACGCGCTAAATTTGCGCCCGAAGGTATCTTGGGTGAGAACCTCTAAAATGGGTTGTAACTCCATTTGGAAGATATACACTTCATCGGGCAGTCCTCGGTCTTGTCGGAGTTGGGGATGGAGTTGGCCGAAAACCCCAATATTGCGGTCCTGCAACCACAAAGAAGCCGTCCGTCCCGGATGTAACAGGGTGGGATAGGCATGGGATTCAGGACGATAAGTGATTTCCAGTCCGAGGCGATCGCAGACACTTTCCAGAATCCCTTTCGCCTCATACCAGGACATTGGCTGTTCCCGACCACTGCGGACCCAACGGCCTACAGTTGGGTCACCGCCAAGAATTCCGGCGATCGCCTCTTGTTCCTTCAGTCCTTCGCTATCTTTCCAGAATGTGCGACCCAGTTCAAACCCATTCAGCGGACCATTGCCTTGGGCTAAATTATACTCAAACGCATCAATTGCCCCAGAGAGCATTTCCGTCCGTAAGGCAGAATATTCCACAAACAGGGGATTGGCTAACGCAATTTGATTCTCTTGTTCTGCCTTGACCAACGAATAATGCATCAGTTCCGTCAAACCCGCACTGCGGAAGGCCGATCGCAAATCTCGCCTTGCCTGTTGTTCCGGTCCAAGTTGACCGGCAGCACTTTGGGTGGGTAAGGTTTCGCAGAACTTGTCATACCCATAAAGACGGGCAATTTCTTCGATTAAATCAATTTCCCGTTCTAAGTCCCGAGCACGATAAGGCGGCACTTGCACGGACCAGACTTGACCGGGGGTAGTCTCCTTGAAAGTACATTTCAAGGCAGTGAGAATCGGTTCGATATCCGTTGCTTGTAATTCGCCGGTACCTTCCCCCTGTTTGATGGGTCCGAGAACTTGATTCACGCGATCGCGACGCAGTTCTATGGATTGGACCGAACCCCCCACGCGCAGTTCTTCCGGACGAGCATCCTCGATTCGTTGGTGAACCGGCGTACCCCCTGCGAGTTCTTGGAACAGGGCGATCGCGCGATCGCAGGCTGTTTCTAATCCCGCATAATTCACTCCCCGTTCATACCGCGCCGAGGACTCCGTGCGTAACCCCACCGCGCGAGACGATCGCCGCACTGCTGGAGGGTCAAATAATGCCGCCTCTAAAATTAAATTCTCAGTCCCTTCATGAACTTCCGTTTCCTCCCCACCCATCACCCCAGCAATAGCTACGGGTTTATTATTCGCCGTAATTAAGAGATTTTGCCCTTGGAGGGTGCGGGTTTGACCGTCAAGAGTTTTGAAAGTTTCCCCAGATTGGGCAAAGCGAACGCCCAGGGTGAGGGACTCTCCTCCGGCAAGAGATTGGAGGCGATCGCGATCAAAAGCGTGTAAAGGCTGTCCCCATTCCAACAGAATGTAATTCGTGACATCCACCACATTATTAATCGGGCGCACCCCTGCTGCTTGCAAACGCTGCTGCAACCACAGAGGAGAAGGAGCAATTTTCACCCCGGTGATTTCCGTGCCAATATAGGCAGGACAGGCTTTGGATTCATCAATTTTTAAAGACAGACCCTTGCCACCGGATGTAATTGCTGTACCCGAGGCAGTTGGCAATCGTAACGAGGCCCCGGTGAGGGCCGCCACTTCTCGGGCTACTCCCACCATACTCAAGGCATCAGCCCGATTTGCTGTAGAGGTCAAGTCTAAAATGACATCATCCAGACCCAACAAGGGAGAAACTGCCGTCCCTAATTGGGGATTTTCCAAGTCAAAATGATGAATCCCTTCGGATTCCTTCGCCAAACCCAACTCCGCTAACGAGCAAATCATCCCCTCCGAGGGGACGCCGCGCAGTTTAGCCTTTTTAATTTTTAAGTCAATTTTGGGCAGATAGGTCCCAATCGGGGCCACGGCTACATAAATATCAGCCTTAGCATTGGGTGCGCCACAGACAATATTTAAAGGGGAATCCCCGCCAATATTGACCTTACAAACGCTTAGTTTATCGGCATTGGGATGTTGTTCGCGATCGATAATTTTTCCCAACACGACGCCGTTAGCCCAACTGCGCCGATCTTCGATGTCTTCTACTTCAAATCCAGCCATCGTCAGCGTATGGGCTAACTCTTCTGGAGACATCGTGATGTCTATCAGTTCCCGCAACCAGTTTAGAGAAATCCGCATTGATATGGACGCCTAAAATAAGTCAGCCTGACTCATTTTACAAGAGCATGGGTCGGCACAGGGGTGGAAACTGGGTTTGGGGGAGAAATCCGTTAAAAGATTCCCCGTTTGCCATTGGGTTTAATCGTCAACCAGTTAGTGCGGGCCATCCCCAGTTGGGTTTCGCTGATTCTGGCCCCGGTGAGGTTGGCCCCGCAGAGGTTGGCCCCGCGTAGGTTAGCTTGAGTAAAGGAGGCTTCGATTAAGTCGGCCCCTCGAAGGTCCGCGCCTTCTAAATTGGCATTGACAAAATAGGCTTTGGTTAAATTGCTATCCCTTAGACAAGCTTTGACTAAACTGGCACGTCCGAAGTTGGCACTTACGAGGTCCGACCCTTGGAAGTTGACGCGATTGAGCTTGGCGTCATAAAAATTAGCGCCGGAGAGGGTAGAGGACCGCAAGTCTAAGCCAGTGAGATTGCAATCCCCAAAGTCTCGTCTGCCTTTGCCATAGGCGAGGCGAACTGCCTTGGCATCTAAGATGCCATCACTGGCAACACTGGAAGGGGCTAAGGTTTGGGTGCGAAAGCTTGTTGCCAAGCTGGGATTAGAATTCATCGCTGAATTTAAGGCAGTGGCCCCGCGACTGGCGGCTTTGGCCTTTTTATTGGCGCGGCGCGTTCGCAGTAATTCCACTTCCCGGGCGGCAGGGGATAAGGCGTGGTGATTTTTTTCTTCGAGTCGGGTTTCTTCTTCTTGGTGGGATACGTCTTTGCGTCGCGTCGAGAGTCCTTCGGAAAGGGTTTGACGGTGGGATTCTACATCCAGGGCGCGCAGGGCTTCTTCGGGGCTTTGGTAGCGATCGCGCACGGAAGCTGCCAGCATTTTTTCCAGGACCGCTGCAAAACTATCACTGACATAAACGAAGGGACGCCAAATCAGTTCGGTTGTCATCGGGTCATAGTCGAAATGCTTAGGGGATTTGCCGGTGAGTAGATACAGGCAAGTGGCTCCCACGGCATAGATATCACTGGCATACACCGGGCGCAATGCCATCTGTTCTTGGGGGGCAAAACCCGGGGTCCCGATCGCAAATGAGGTAAAGGCGGTTTCTCCGGTGGAATTGGCGTTGAGCAATGCAGTTTGACTCACTTGGTCCTTGACTGCCCCAAAGTCAATCAAAACGAGTTGATTATCCACGTCCCGGCGAATGATATTGGCGGGTTTGATATCCCGATGGATGACTTCATTATCATGCAGATATTTGACCAAGGGCAGGATTTCCCGCAGAAATTGTTTGACGGCAAATTCGCTAAAAGGTCCATTGCGCTTGGCTTCTTGTTTGAGGGTTTGACCCCCAACATATTCCTGAACTAAATAAAATTGGCGATCGCTTTCAAAGTAATCTAGGAGTCTAGGGACTTGGGGATGATTGCCAATTTTCCCCAAGGTTTTTGCCTCGCGCTCAAACAGTTGCCTTGCCATGTCCAGGACCCGAGGCGAGGTTGAGGCGGGGCGCAGTTGCTTAATCACGCAGACAGGCTTTCCAGGCAAGAGGTCGTCTACGGCTACAAACGTAGCTCCAAAACCACCTTGACCCAATGCTTTAATGGCACGATAGCGATCGCGCAGGAGTAAATTTGAGCCACAGGCTTGACACTGGATGGCATCGTCGGCATTTTTAGGTTCCGGACAGGCGGGATTGACGCAGTAGCTCATGAAACTTCACCTGATTGTTAAAACGGATGTTTTTCGACCCTATGAGTGAGTCGTTGTAGATGCAAGACCCCTTTTTGCTTCAAGCATAGCAAGTCATTTGAGTGAATCTATCCTTACCTTAGACCATTGGTTGAGAAGTCTCAAAGACAAGGGAGCCAATCTGGTAAAGGAATATCAAATTTATAAGGCGATTCTGTAAAGTCTTCGTAAATGCCACGGAAATCGAGACTATTCAAGCGCTCCTGATAGCGATCGCTCTATGCATGAGAGTTCCCTCAATTCCCCCTCAACAAACAAGGCCGCTCCTGTTTTTTCCGGAAATGTTCAAGTTGGGTCGAGTTGGCCCCTCCCTCCGGGCGATCGGTTATCTCAAAGGATCCTGTTTGGGATAATTTTCTCATTTAAGTGATTTTTGCAAAAAAACCCCCTATAGTGGCAATTTTATAGTAGGGGCCATTCATGAATCACCCCAACCCCAGTCATTCTCTTGTCTTAGTTCAACGTCACGACTTCAGTCGTTCTCTTCAATTGTTCAACGTCACGACTTCAGTCGTTCTCTTCAATTGTTCGTAGTAACGACTTCAGTCGTTCTCCATGTTCACTAAAATTTGGCAAGCATTGCAACAACATGAAAGTCTTATGAAATGGTGTTTGTAGTCGGTTTTTAACCGACTTTAGCTATTAGGCGGGGGTTTGAACCCCCGCCGATTGTTGCCTACGAACAATTGAAGAGAACGACTGAAGTCGTTACTACGAACTAAGAGAACGACTGAAGTCGTTACTACGAACTAAGAGAACGACTGAAGTCGTTACTACGAACAATTGAAGAGAACGACTGAAGTCGTTACTACGAACTAAGAGAAGATAACGACTGAAGTCGTTACTACGAACAAAGAGAACAGGTAAAATAGAGGCGGGTTTATAGAACCCGCCTTTAGAAAAACTTAGACTTCTACCTTGACTCCACGCCAGAAGGCGATATATCCTTTAATTTGCTTGGCAGCATCTTTAACATTAGGATAGTACCAGGCGGCATCTTTGTTCACCTCACCCTCAACCACGATATTGTAATAACTGGCTTGACCCTTCCAAGGGCAATTGGTGTGGGTATTACTCTCTTGGAAATATTCCGACTTGATGGAGTCTGGGGGAAAATATTGGTTTCCTTCCACAACTTCACAGCGATCGCTCTCGGCTAAGATGGCTCCATTCCAGATGGCTTTGGGCATGATAAATTACTCCTGATGTAAGGCTCTGTTCACCATTATGAGCCGATCGCGGGGCAAGTGGAGTGGATTCTGGGCAAAACTAACCCTCGATTTCCACGGCGATCGCCGTTACCAAACACCGCAGTTTGGCTGCGGGACACCAGGCACAGCTATCGTGGAGTTTGGTGGAAGAACGAGCGCAAACTGAGTTCAGCCAAAGTTCTCCCGTGATTGGACAGACGAAGGTGTTGGGGTCGATCGCCCGTTGTCGATATGCCGCTAAAGAAATCACGGTCCCCCCTTCAGATAACGGTTGCCCAACCGTTGAGGGGGTTCCGTCAGGGGGGGCTGGTGGGAGCATTCTCATCCGACTCCACCGATGCTGGGTGGTTGGATGCCTTAATAAAGGCGTTCCCATGTTTCTCCTCACATCACTTAAGTTATAAAAAAGCATCAGGCTGGCAAGTCTCATCTCAATCCTTGTCAGCAAAGGCTACATCGAAACTTCTAGCGAACAGACCCGGTGACCGGATAAAATTAACGATTAGGACCTTAACCCCAAATACCCACTCAATTTAAGCATGATGAGGGTCGGTGACCCGATAAAATAAGGTGAAACTCAACGACAAACAGCGAGCCATGTCAGGCATCAGCCCCTTAAACGCCACTGCCCCGAATCAGTTAGAGCGATCGCTCAAGCATTTTTTTGGGCATGATAGCTTTCGTCCGGGACAGCGAGAAATTGTCGAAGCCGCCCTGCAAAATCGGGACCTGCTGATCGTCATGCCCACTGGGGGCGGTAAGTCTTTGTGCTTTCAACTCCCGGCTTTAATGCGAAAAGGGGTAACCGTGGTGGTTTCCCCCCTGATTGCTTTAATGCAGGATCAAGTCGAATCCCTGAAAAATAACGGCATTGCCTGCACCTTTCTCAATAGCACCCTGAGTTGGGAAGAGTCGCGATCGCGGGAAACAGCCATTCTCCAGGGTCAAATCAAACTCCTCTATGTCGCCCCAGAACGTCTGCTGAGTGAGCGATTTCTGCCCTTCATGGACATGGTACGCGCTCAAGTGGGCATCTGTGGGTTTGCGATCGATGAAGCCCATTGCGTCTCAGAATGGGGCCATGACTTCCGCCCGGAATATCGGCAAATGCAACTGTTGCGCCAGCGCTATCCGGAAATTCCCATGATGGCCCTGACTGCCACGGCAACCGATCGCGTTCGGCAAGACATTACCCAACAACTGGCCCTGCGTGACCCGAAAATTCACATCGCCAGTTTTAACCGCCCTAACCTCTATTACGAAGTTCGTCAAAAAACCAAGCAATCTTATCGCGAATTAGTCAAGCTGATTCGCGAAAGCAAGGGTTCGGGAATTATCTACTGTCTCAGTCGTCGCCGGGTGGATGAAATCGCCTACAAATTACAGCGCGAAGGCATTGATGCCATCCCCTATCATGCGGGCATGAACGATCAGGAACGCAGTAGCAATCAAACCCGCTTTATTCGCGATGATGCTCAGGTGATTGTCGCAACCATTGCTTTCGGGATGGGTATCAATAAACCCGATGTCCGTTTTGTGGTGCATTATGATTTACCCCGAAATATTGAAGGCTATTACCAAGAATCGGGACGGGCTGGACGGGATGGAGAACCGGCGAATTGTACGATGTTTTTTGGTTATGGTGATATTAAAACCATTGAATATATTATCGACCAAAAAACCGATGTTGATGAACAACGAATTGCTCGCCAGCAGTTGCGACAAATTATTAATTATTCCGAAAGTACGGTTTGTCGTCGGACCATTCAACTGGGATATTTTGGGGAACGATTTCCGGGAAATTGTGAAAACTGTGATAATTGCAGAAATCCTAACCCGACAGAAGATTGGACCATTGAAGCGATGAAGTTCCTCTCCTGTGTGGCGCGTTGCAAGGAACGCTTTGGGATGAATCACATTATCGATGTGTTGCGCGGGTCTAAAAATCAGAAGGTTTTAAAATATGGGCATGAAACGCTCTCGACTTATGGGATTGGATTAGATAAAACCGCTGATGAGTGGAAAATGCTGGCCCGATCGCTGATTCATCAAGGGTTAGTGGAAGAAACCACTGATGGGTATTCGGTTCTCAAGTTAAATGAGGGCAGTTGGGAGGTGATGCGAAAGCAACGGCAGGTATTCATTGCGGTTCCGAAAGCGCCGGTGAATACAGACATGACCGATCGCGATCGTAAAAAGGCCGAGGTGGAAATGTTGCTCGATCGCCTGCGATCGCTACGCAAGGAAATCGCCGATGAGCAATCTGTCGCCCCTTATATGGTATTTGCGGATTCGACTCTGAAATTAATGGCGCAACAACGTCCCCAAACCTTAGATGAATTTGGCAATCTCTCGGGAGTGGTGGGATATAAAGTTGACCAATATGGCGATCGCTTTGTGACAGAGATTCAAGAGTATTGTCGAACTTACGGACTCTCTTCTGTAGGGATGAATCGCGGCAGCAATGGCGGTGGGGAGTTGGATGCTACTGGGGACGAGTTATTTGAGCAGTTGCGCGTCCTGCGCCGGGAAATTGCCAATGAGCGAGGGGTTCCGCCCTTTGTGGTGTTTGCAGATAGTACCTTGAAAGCGATCGCCCAGGAACGTCCTCAATCTTTGGCGGCGTTTAAACAAATCTCCGGGGTGGGAGAGTATAAATTGGCGGAATTTGGCGATCAGTTTATTAGCGAAATTCAAGCCTATTGTCAACAACGAGGACTTCAGGAAAACGCCCCGCCGGTGATGGCAGAAACTCCGGTGAAATCCGACCCTTCTTTTAGCCAGTTACTCACCCTAGAATCCCATCAAGAAGGGATGAGTGTGGCTGAAATTGCGGCGAAACGGAATCTGAAAGCGTCCACGGTAGAAGGTCATTTAATTGAACTGCTGGAAATGGATCAGCCGGTGGATATTCACCGATTGGTTCCGGTGCAACGGCAGCAGGTGATTATCCAAGCGTTGCAATCGTTGGGGTCTAATCTGCTTAAGCCAGTTTATGAACATTTGGGTGAAAAATATAGTTACAATGAGTTGCGGTTAGTCCGGGCGGCTTGGCAACGGAATCTCTGTGGGAATCTTCAGTCTATAGAGGATGAATTGGAGTTTTAAACGGGTCATGGATGGACGGGGTTGTTCTCGGTTAAGGGGGCTAAGAATGGTAAGGTGGAAACAGACAAGGAAGGAGCGGGAGGAGAGATTCCAGTTAGGGTAATGTACCGTTAGCGATCGCCTCCTCCCGACTCTACTTGGCATTAAATTAGCAAGTTTTGTGACCCAGAGGAGGCAGTCATGACCGAGTTTATGGATTTTCTCAGACATAAATATGCTTATGTGGCGATCGGGGAATTCAAACCGGGTAAATTTGAAGAAGCCAAGCAATTGTACGCCAAAGCCGTCTCTACTTACACCCAAGGGTTTAAGGGAGCCTATTTACTGCAACAGCCGAATACCGATAAGGGAATTGCGGTGATTTTTTGGGACGATATCGATGCGATGGAGTCTAACCACAGTGAGGCTTATGCGGCCATTTTAAACGAAATTTCCCATTTATTTGCCAAACCCCCGAGCACAGGGTTCTATGACGTTTGTACCGAATTTCCGGCACCAGAGTCTGTGGCAGTGGAGTAAATCAAAAGCACCTGTTGTTGAGAATGAGGCAAGATGTCAGTCAAACCGGACTGAAAGCCTCATCCAGTAATGTTTTTAGTCGGTTTGTAACCGACTTTAGCTATGAGGCGGGGGATAAATCCCCCGCCGGTTGTTGAGAATGATGCAAGATGTCAACAGGAAACGACTGGGACTGGGAGTAAACGGTGGGATGCGGGTCATCATTTCGAGGCGATCGCAACGGGTTAAAGAAATGCAGATTTTTCCTCCCCAGGAGCCAATTTAACCCTAAATTTCTACCTTTTGAGAGAGCCCATCACGGCCTACGACTGTGCTACAATTGAAGATAGAAACCAAATTTTGGTAAAAAATCTCTGCTTCCTTTGCCACCAATTTGATGCAGAAACCCGGTTTTTTCTCCTTTTTATAGAATACTGTACCCTGGTCTCAGGAATCTCTAATCAACCAATGAATTGTGTAGACAGGGCAATTCCTGTAACAAGGGCCTATATAAAATCCTCAACTCTGGTTAAATTCTTATGTCTCACGCTTTTTTACTCAGTCGAATTCTGCTTAAATTTGACCCGGAAACTCAAGAACGGGTGGGAGATTTATCCGCCGTTACGTTTACTCCCGATGGTTCTTTATGGGTCGGTTCCGATGAATTGCTAACTCTGGAACGGCTTTCTCTGATTGAACCTTATGTGTATGGAAATCATGAACCCTTTGAAATCGGAGAATTTATTGAGTTATTTAATAACGAAGATGAAATCGATATCGAAGGAATGGATTACTCGGAGGGCTACCTTTGGTTTACCGGCTCTCATAGTACAAAACGCAAAAAGCCGAAAGGGAAAAGTCCGGAAAAAGATATCAGTAGGCTGGCCCAAGTCAAAACCGAGGCCAATCGCTATTTATTGGCACGAATTCCTATTCAAGGGGGAATTCCCGTGCAAGGCTGTCCCGACCCATTAAATGGCGATCGCCAACTGACTGCGGCTTCTGTGCAAAAAACTGAAACCGGCAATATTTTAATAGATGCCCTAGAAAAAGATGTTCATTTTGGTTCCATTATCGCCTCTGAGCTTCCCAGCAAAGAAAATGGATTAGATATCGAAGGATTGGCCGTTCGCGGGTCTAAAATTTTGATGGGGTTTCGCGGTCCTGTACTCCGAGGTTGGGCGGTGATTATTCAACTCGAAGTCGAAGAAAGCGAACCGGGAATTTTAACCCTCAAAGAAATTGGCCCAGAAGGACGACTGTATAAAAAGCATTTTTTGGATCTCAGTGGGTTAGGAATTCGCGAAATATGTTTAGACGGCGATGATTTAATTGTTTTAGCCGGTCCAACTTTAGATTTAGACGGGGGAATGAAAATGTTCCGGTTGACGGGGGTATTTGAGCGGGAAGGAGATACCCTCATCGCCCAGGATGAGACGGAATTAAAAGTTTTATTTGATTTACCGTTTAAGTTAGGAACCGATCGCGGGGAAGGGTTGGCCCTGATGCCTTGTTTGGGACAACCCAATTCTTTGTTAGTAGTTTATGATTCCCCGGACCCGGCGAGAATAGTCAATAATGATTCAGTCTTTGGGGATGTGTTTCGCCTGTGATCCTTCCTTCATGAAAAGATGAAAAGATGAAGGGATTAAAACTGAAGTAATCGCAAGCAAAAGCAGGCTTCACTCCGGTGTCAGTGGGTGAAGTCTGTTTTTGCTTAGGGAACTCCAAAAAATAAAATCTTCTAGGAGAGATCCCCCCAACCCCCCTTGGATCCCCCCTTACAACGGTAGGTTTTTTACGTCTAGCAGGGATTTACCTGAGTTCCGGTCCCCCCCCTTAGCAAGGGGGGGTTAGGGGGGGTCCTCCGTGAGGTGGCGAGGGCCACATAACGCACTATGATCCGCTTAAATGCCTGTATAGAGGCGGGTCTCACCTGTTTTTTCCCCGTGGGGAGGGCCTCTGGAGGAGAACTCTGCATCCACTCATGGAGGCTTGAGGCGCACTCGCGCCTCAAGGAGACCCCCCCTAGCCCCCCCTTGCTAAGGGGGGGGACCGGAATTCAGGTCAATGAGTCCGAAGCGTAAAAAATCTACCCTTGTAAGTTGGATCCCCCCCCGCCCCCCTTCTTAAGGGGGGAGGCCCCCGGAATAAATGTTTAGTTCCACGGGGGGCTTGAATAATTCTGCCAAACTTCTAATGCCGAACTTTTTTTATGGAAATCCCTTATAAGGCTTGCAATTGGGAAAAGCGCTCGGGACAGAAGAGGGCAACTCCCACGGCAATCACCTTACCGCTATAGAGTCCCCGCGCTTGTGATTGCGCTTGGGGTAAGTTTTCTTCGGCGATGGACTCGGCGACTTTTGTGGCAAAGTCTTCGACGGAAGACCCAGCAGCCAGGGCGCTACAGGCATTCTGGCCCAACTGTTCTGCCTGTTGACTCCCCACCTGTTGATGGATTTGGAGTTCCTCTGGGGTCAACAGTCCTTGTAAAACAGTATCAAATTCTTGAGCATAAGCCGGAGTGAGAGAGCATAAAACCAGGGAAGTGCTTAGACAAGCCAGGGATGTTTTCAGCATAATTTTATGTTAAGAAAGCGGTGATATTGTTTCTCGTTCAACGAGTGAGCGAGACTGGGGAAAGCTAGAGGCTTTAAATTACCTCTGCATTATAGGGGGAATTGGGGAAAGTCGGTTTAGGGGCGATCGCCCCCCACCGGGTGGATTTGCCCAGGTCAAATCCCCAAACCTTGACCCTCGGCTAAATTGAGAACGGCGCAGGGGAAAGACGGGTCTGAAACAGGGGGATTTTTTCCCCTGGACAAGTTGGGTCCGTAGGCTATAGTAGCGATACCGGCCCTAAATAGCGCGAGTCTCAATCATTAGGGGTAAGTACCGTTGATGAATCGCCCAAGGAGCGAGAGGCGTGATAGAAACAATCAGCCGTGAATTGCAGGCATTTTCTGAAGTTTAATGACGGAAACAATGGGAGTTGGGAAAATGAACGCAAGAGAGTCCGGAGAGTATAAACCTTGGCTCTGTTTATTAGAATAGCCCGGTGCTATCCGGGTAAAATTTTCATAAAATTCCGCTGACACCCTATCCTCTGTACCTGGAATCTATGCACCGAAAGTCCTTGATTAGGATGCTTTTATTTCTGTTGACCCTGGGATTGGTAATTACCCTTCAACCCCGGTTATCAGCAACCCCCGCGATCGCTCAGACTGGCTCATCCAGCGCCCTGGTCCAGCGATCGCGATCGGAACCCTTGAGCTTTCAGGCTCCCCCTGGAGGTAGGGCTGTTTCATTCTAAAGGGCAATCGAGAAAAGGAAAGGCGTTCTCTCTGATGTAAAATGGAAGAGAACG
>JAMXFF010000079.1 GCA_025370845.1 Laspinema palackyanum D2a
TTTACATCAGAGAGAACGCCTTTCCTTTTCTCGATTGCCCTTTAGAATGAAACAGCCCTACCCTTAAGAAGGGGGGCTTTTGGAACCGCCTTTTTAAGGGGGGCTTTTGGGAATTGAAGCCAGAGTTTTAATCTGTAAATTCTCTATTTTTCAGGGGTTACATTCCCATGATGCAGTAGCCGGAATCGACATAAATGATTTGACCTGTGATGCCGCTGGATAAGTCGCTACAGAGGAATGCAGCGGTATTGCCGACTTCGGTTTGAGTGACGGTCCGGCGCAGAGGGGCCATTTCTTCCACATGATGGATCATGTCCAGGATACCCCCGACAGCAGAAGAGGCGAGGGTCCGGATGGGACCGGCAGAGATGCCATTGACGCGGACATTTTGGGGTCCCAGTTCAGCGGCGAGGTAGCGGACATTCATTTCTAAGGCAGCTTTGGCAATCCCCATGACGTTGTAGTTGGGGATGACGCGGACGCCACCGAGGTAGGTGAGGGTGACGATGCTGCCGCCTTGGGTCATTAGGGGTTTGGCGGCAGCAGCTAGGGAAACCAGAGAGTAGGAACTAATATCCAAGGCGCGGGTAAAGCCTTCGCGGGAGGTGTTGCTGAAGTCTCCGGTGAGTTCATCTTTACCGGCAAAGGCGAGACAGTGGATCAGGATGTCGATTTTGTCCCAGGTTTGACGGATGGCGTCGAAGGTGCCTTGAATTTGGGCGTCATCCTGGACATTGCAGGGGACGAACAAACTGGGGTTGAGGGGTTCGACTAATTCTCTGACTTTTTTTTCTTGACGGCCCTTTTCATCCGGGAGATAGGTGATGCCGAGATTGGCCCCAGCTTTGTGGAGTTGTTGGGCGATACCCCAAGCGATGGAACGGTTGTTAGCAATTCCGGTGACTAAGGCGTTTTTTCCTGTTAAATCTAGCATGGAGGGTTTATTCTAGTAAAAATTACTCAGGAGCACGGGTTTGGCTCCAGGGTGAGGCTGGCGGGATCTCAGAGTCCTCTCCACAGGAGGAGTCGCCCCTGATGGCAGTTGACCGGCTACGGTTGCAGCCTGGAAATGAGGCCAGAGGATGGACTCGTTCGAGTCTACCGTCCTGGGTCTGTTCCCCAATTTGATTGAATCACAACAGGGGACTCTGAAACGCGGGGATTGGCCGATCGCAATTCTGAGGAGGTGACCCCTCTTTGGAAATCGCCGATGAGAAGATTTTTATCCAGGGATTAGCCAACTGGGGGCAATTCTGTATCCCCAAGCACAAAAAAACCGCGAATCGTCCGTTTAAGTAATGTAAAGTACAAAAGTCAGAGAACTCTAACAAGAGCGGGTCGGTAATGACAATAAACCGTTAGCAAGTTATCAAAAAAGAAGATACGACATGACAATTAGAAGGAACGGATATGGTAATGACCCAAGATAGACCGCTAGCCGCAGTATTCCGTCAGATGGGAAGTGGATCGTTTCCCCCAGTGGTGGAGAATTACGAGCGAGGAAAGACCATCTTTTTCCCTGGGGATCCCGCTGAACGGGTTTATTTTTTACTCAAAGGTGCCGTTAAGCTGTCCCGAGTCTATGAAGCGGGAGAAGAAATTACCGTGGCCCTGCTGCGGGAAAATAGTGTATTTGGGGTACTCTCCCTGATTACGGGCCATCGTTCGGACCGCTTTTATCATGCCGTTGCCTTTACCCCAGTCGAGTTGCTTTCGGTCCCGATTGACCAGGTGGAAAAGGCACTCAAGGAAGATCCTGAGTTGTCAATGTTGATGTTGCGCGGCTTATCTTCCCGGATTTTACAAACGGAAATGATGATTGAAACCTTGGCACACCGGGATATGGGATCGCGGTTGGTGAGTTTTCTGCTGATTCTGTGTCGGGATTTTGGGGTGCCGACTTCCGAGGGGATTACGATTGATTTAAAGTTGTCCCATCAGGCGATCGCCGAAGCAATTGGCTCAACTCGCGTGACAGTCACCCGTTTACTGGGGGATCTGCGCTGTGAACAGATGATCTCGATTCATAAAAAGAAAATCACCGTTCATAACCCTGTGGCGCTGAGTCAGCAATTTACTTGATTTGAACAAAACAAAGGTCAACCTTAACAGCATAGGGTTCAGAAAATCAGGGGATCGGGGATCGGGGTGAGAATGAGTCAGTCTTCCGTTGATTTTCTGCCCTGGGGGACTGTCAGAGGGTACAGTCTGCGGGAAGTTACTTTTCCCAAAACCGAGACTAATTCGAGGACTAGGACGGAAAAAAAGGGCGATCGCCGTCCTCGCGCGAACCTATTATCCGGGCATCGGGTGTGAGAGGTTGAGTCCATGCAGGCATTCAGCGAAAAAAGGGGAGAATACTGCTATCAGGATCGGCATTTGGATCTGTTATAGTGCAAAAGAGCGGAGCTTTGCCGGAGGTCCTAGCAGAGTGTTTTAGCTCCGAAAGTTTTTGTCTTGGCTAGATCTGGACGGAGTTAAATAAGTGATGACGAGCGCATACGTCCTGATACTGGCTGTCTTAGTTTTGGGGGGGTTGCTCGCCACCCTCGGCGATCGCCTCGGTACTAAAGTCGGTAAGGCGCGGTTGAGCCTGTTTGGTCTGCGCCCCAGACAAACTGCGACGGTGGTCACTATTGTAACCGGGTTGATGATTGCAGCCTCAACCTTGAGTATCCTATTTGCCACGAGTAAGTCGTTGCGAATCGGTGTGTTTCAACTGGATGAAAAACTCAAAGAATTGCGAGAAGCTCAGAAGGAACTCGTGGCAGTGGTGACCCAAAAACAGCAGGTGGAAGCCGAACTCAACCAAGCCCGAGAACAGCAGGTGGTGGCGCAACAACAATTAAATGAGATTGATCGCTCATTGCAAGGGGCGCTCCAAAAGCAAGCGCTGACTGAGGCGCAACTGAATCAGACTCAGGGGGAACTAACTCAAACTCAGACCCAACTCAGCGGCATTCAAACCGATTTTCAGAAAGCTAGAACCGAGCTGAGTGTGATTGAAGGGAAATTCGATCGCGCTCAAACTCAGCTTGAGGATGTGTCCCAACAGGCGCAGAAGTTGCGGGATGATATTGCTACCCTGCAATTAGAAAGGCGGGAGTTGATCGAACAGGGGGAGCAAGTTAGAGCGACGATTGTCCAGCGCGATCGGGAACTGGCGCTCAAACAGGCTGAGATTGAGGAGCAACGGCAGGAAGCAGCACAGCAGAGGCAGTTGCTCACGGAACAGAAAAGCCTACTGGATGAGCAAATCCGCCAACTGGCGCAACAACAGCAGCAAATCGCTGTTCAAGAAGGGGACATTGCCCAGCAACAGGCGCAAATGACTGAACAGGCGGCAGAAATTGCCCAGCAAAAGCAGGCGATCGCCACTCAGGAACAGGAGTTACGGGAACAGGAGGAGGAAATCGCCAGCCAGGAGATGGAGATTGCCCAACAACAGCAGGCGATCGCCCTTCAGGAGGAGGAAATTGCCCAGCGCGATCGCCAGATTTCTGAGCAGGAGATGGCGATCGCCGAACAGCGCACGTTGTTGAAAGAGTTAGGCACTCAACAAGCGTTTCTCCAAGGGGAAGTCCAAAGTCTGGAACGGGATTTTCAACTGTTGCGGGAAGGAACGGTTGCCATTCGCCGGAATCAGGTGTTAGCTTCCGGGGTCCTGCGGGTCCTGCGCCCAGAAACTGCTCCCGAAGCGACGAAGCAATTGTTAACGGAAGCAAATTTGGCGGCGATCACCTTGATTCGTCCGGGAACCACCCAACTGAATGAATGGGCGATCGCCATTACAGAGACAGAACTGGAGCAACTGATTGGCCAAATTGATGATGGTCAAGATTATGTGGTCAGAATTCTCTCCGCTGCCAATTATTTGTTAGGGGAACGGCAGGTGAATGTGTTTGCCGATGCCGTTCCGAATCAGGTCGTCTTCAATGAAGGTGAACTGGTGGCAACGACTTCGGTCCGGCCCGATGAAATGAGTGAAGATGAGATTAAAGAACAATTGAATTTATTGTTAGCTGCCGCGAACTTTAGAGCAAGGCGATCGGGGATTTTAACCGATGCGATTCAAGTGGGAGATGGTCGTCTGGCGGCTTTGATGGAATTTATTAAGCAGCTTCCGGACAATAATCAACCGGGCATCATTCAAGCAATTTCTGCTGGTCAAACCTATACCTCGGGTCCACTGACTTTAGAATTTACGGTGCTTCATCAGGGAAAAGTTGTGTTTCGCACGGATTAGAAGAATCGGGTTAGCTTTTGCCGGTTGGGTTTAGGGTTAATCTGAATTAATGCCAAGGAATAATGGCTGGAGTCATTGCCAGGTTACTTTCCAGTTATCGGGATAATTTAAAAGGAAAAGAAGCAATGGGTAACGCTCAAACAGACCGAGTAATTTTGGGCTTCGATCCGGGCCGGTTAAAGTGTGGAATTGCCGTGATGAATAGCCGGGGCAAACTGTTGGTCCATGAAGTGGTTCCGGCAGAAGAGGCGATCGCCGTGATTGAATCTTTTTTTCAACAATTTGGGGTTGACCTCCTGGTGATTGGCGATCGTACTACATCGAAAAAGTGGCAAGAACATATTGCTGAATCCCTCTCTATCCAGTTACCCATTGTGCAAGTGGATGAGCGCTACAGCACCTTAGAAGCGCGCGATCGCTATTGGGAAATGTATCCGCCTCGGGGTTTGACCAAGCTAATTCCCCAAGGAATGCGCCAACCCCCTCGGGCGATCGATGATATCGTGGCGATTCTCTTAATTGAGCGGTATTTAGCAACCTTACCCAGTTAAACATTTATCCCTGAACCCCAATGTCATACTGCTACAACTGCGCTCTAATGGTGAAAGAATAGTCTCCACCGGGTTCGAGTTGATAATCGCATTTTTCTAAAAACCGTCCCAGGGGTTCTTGAATTAAAGCGCGTCCCTGGGAGGGTTCGATCGCCAATTTACCCACACGAAAACACCACCGGAAACTCCAACTAAAATCTCCGGCACTGACTTCCCCTTCTAGGGTGCCCCGTTGCCAAGACTGATTCAGCACTCGAACATGGGCAGTGGTTCTAGGGACTCGCTTCCTACTCACGGCTTTGTTCCGACCACACTGCGACTATTGTAAAGACTCATGGCTTTTTCGCAGCCTTCCTTAAGACTGAGTTCGATCGCATCCCGAACCAGGTACATCACCTCCGATACCACGGGTTTCTCATCCGGGGTAAACTTACCCAACACATGAGAAATCGTATCAGTTTCTGCTTTCCCGTCACCCGGTTTACCAATTCCCACCCGTAACCGGGGGAAATCCTGGGTACTCAAATGGGCGATCGTGGATTTGATACCATTGTGACCCCCAGCGGAACCCGAAAGGCGCATCCGCAACCGTCCCACGGGCAAATCCATATCATCATAAATCGTCAGAACCGATTGGGGAGGCAACTTATACCAATCGGTGACGGCGCGAATCGCTTGTCCGGACCGATTCATATAAGTAAGGGGCTTGAGTAGGTAGATTTTATTCCCTTTTGGCCCTCGACCCTCCCCACATAGTCCCTGAAAACGACGGTTTTCTGAGAGGGAAATTTGCCAGGACCGGGCAAGCATATCGACGGCAGCAAACCCAATATTATGGCGGGTTTCATGGTATTTAGCTTCTGGATTTCCCAATCCAACAATCAGTTGAGGAATCACCAGAGGAACGGATGTCTCGCTTGCTGTCATGGCAGTTTTGAAGTCAGATGTTAAGGTTTTGGGTTGAGATTCTCGGGACTGTTGCTAATTTGTTCATGCCGCCTCACCGAGAGTGGCATGGCATCCTACTGGAGATAGGGGGAGGCATGAAACGAGGAATCCCGCCAAGGTAGGGGCTTGGGCTGGATTCGCCCCCTTCCTTCGTGGGATAATTTTAGGATTGGCAATGGAGCATAACAGTAGACTTTTTGCAGAATTCTCTAAAGCCCCCCAGCAATTAAACATTTATTCCTCTGACTTCCCCCGATAAATAAACATTCATTCCTCTGGCTTCCCCCTTCTTAAGGGGGACGGGAGGGGGATCTAAGGGGGACGGGAGGGGGATTTAAGGGGGGTTGGGGGGATCATTCCGAAATAAAAGCCTTCTTGTCTAAAATTAGAACAAGAAACCGAGTTGCTATCCTCCCGAGTGGTTTCTGAGTCGAGATGTTGTCCAGATAGTCGGGGATAGAATCGTTACTGTACCGACACTCTACCCTTGTTCAGAGGACGGAATGGCTTCTTCGGGGGAAACGGAACTGGCGACTTTCTGAGATTCAGCGGGTTTAGCTGGTTTGGATGCCTCAATTTGTTCCGCCTCGCGCTTGATTTCGCTTTCAAATTCCCGACTGGCATCCTGGAATCCGCGAATCGCTTTTCCCATACTGCGACCGATTTCCGGCAACTTTTTGGGTCCAAAAATGAGAAGGGCGATCGTCAGAATCACCATGATTTCGGGCAAACCCATGCCAAAGATATTCACGCAGACCTCCAACAGAGCACTGGTTATTAGTATAGAAAAAAAAATCCCGGTCAAACCGGGAAAGCAGGGATACCAAGGATCCCTGCTCTAGGGGCGATCGCCGTAAGTTAGCGCCCGAGGGTGGTCCAATCCACATCCACTCCATTGAGGAGCAACGAAGAGTTATAGATTTGCAGGATAATCACTAAGAACAGGAAAAATAGCAGCATGAACACGCCCATCAGAGGGGTGGTGCCCCAACCCGGGGAGACTTTACCATATTCTGCATTTAACGGTCTGAGTAGATTTCCCAATTTTGTTTGCTGTGCCATGCGTCACCTCGTTATTCTGGACGGCGAAAATTAATGTTTTGTAATATTCTATAGGAATCGGACTCATAATTTTACTTAAAATATGGAAAATCTGGAACCGGCAACAGTTCTTAGCATCGGGATTGGCGCGATCCTCGTAGCGATCGCGGCTTTTTCTATCTACACCTCCTTTGGCCCCCCCTCTAAGGAATTGGCTGATCCCTTCGACGATCACGACGATTAACCCCTGGATCCAGCGTCCTCGGGCGCTGGACCTGGCTCAAGTCAGCTTTTCAGTTTTCTCATTGATGAATCAACCCAGGGGGTTCGACTGGGATAGAGTAACCCCCTTCCAATAAACCGAGGCGATCGCTTCCTTTCATGTCAACCCCTCAACATCAACCGATATACGCCCGTCTAAATCATTCTGACAATAAAATTAATCCGTTAGAGCATTGCGCAATTTCCCACTACATTGAGATGGGTTAACAATCAAGGGTCAATGCCCAGTCTTGCACTATTATTCTTCACATCTGAATCGGGGAATTGGGAACACAGGGCTGTGTTGCTAAACCCATTAAATTTTGTACCGTACCCCGAGAGGTTCTCGCCACGAGTTCCATTCGTCCTTGAGAATTCATAATCCATCCTTCTGCTTCTACCAATTGCTCCATCGAAGTTGATTCAATTGAGGAGGATGCAACAGACTCCGAGGGAATTCGACTATCTTTTCGAGGTAATTCCTCTAACCTTTGCGGTCCTAAGTCCATCAAAAGAGCTTCATCACTAATCGCTTCCATCGGATTAGGAGGAAGACCACCCCTCCCGGTTATAATAAATTCACTTTGTTGTTGACCTGAACGACAACTGGAATCAATTTGTTGCGCAGGGTCTGCTAAATTAACGGCTAACTCAACTAATCCAGAGGTCGGGTCAACTTCCGGGGTATTAATTCTAACGGTTCCAATCAGGGAAGAATTGGCACCAGTCGCCGTAATATCACTCGTTAAATCACTGGATTGAACTCTAAATTCGGTTCCAAAAATTCCCTCGGCTTGAATCGTGACAATACCTCCTTGGGATTGCTCAGAATTAGCGCTGATGTCACTATTTTCAAAAGCACCCAAAATAGTTGTATCTAAGCTGATATTCCCACCTGTGGAACTCCCTATGGCGTTCGTGGTAATCTGGCTATTGCGACGCAGGAGAGTTGAATTTGCCAAGATCATGATGTTACCTTGGCTCCCGGATTCCGTTTCACCCAGTAAACTCGCTTGGTTGTCCAGCAAAATCTCACTAGCCCTCACCGTCAAAATCCCTGGAGAAAAAGCCCCTTTAGCGCTAACTCGGATTTGAGATCCATCAAAAAGAGAGACTTGTTCGGCACGAATGGTCACATCTCCCGCATTCCCATTCCCAATGGTTTCAGAGGAAATACTCGCACCATTTAAAAGTAATAACTCCCCAGTTTGTACGGTAAGACTTCCGGCATTACCCGTGACCCCAGAATTAACAAATGTCTCCAATTTACTCCGATTTCCCAAACTATCTTCTCCCCTCAACGTTACGGATTCACTAGCAAACACGGTCAGAGTACCGGCATTACCTCGGGCATCTGTAGAAGAAGAAATGACGCCTCCATCTGATACCGTTAACTGAGTTGTATTAATCGTGATAGCACCGGAATCAGCCAAAATTGTCCGATTGGGAATAACTTCAGATTGAGGGTCAATGTCATTCAAATCGCTGGAGGATTCGGGTTCTACATCAAGAGAACCTGAACCCGTCTGGATATAGGCCCCAAATCCCTCCCCATCTAACCCACTCATGCTCACCGACTCTGTAGCTCGAATGTTCAGAATTCCTGCATAACCTTCGCCAAAGGTTGTAGCTGAAATAATTGCTCCATCTAACAGGGTTAATTGACCTGTTTCTAGGGTTACAATCCCTGCATTCCCCGTTGCATTAGAACGCACTTCGGCGAATAAACCCCCAAATCCACCGGAGGTATCTAACCCACTAAATCTAATTAATTCAGTTGCTAGAATGGTTAAATTTCCTCCATTACCTTGACCCCGAGTAGAAGAAGAAATTAATGCTCCATCAAATGTGAAAAACTGGTTTGCTTCTACCCTTAAACTACCCCCATTTCCCATAGCACCGGGAAAGACTTCTGCGATCGCCACACTGGGAAGCCCGAATGAATTAGCACCGCTGAATTCCACGTGCTCAGAAGCAAATAACCGCATATCTTGCCCCGGTTTATTTCCCAAGGTTAATGAAATCAAGGCTGACCCTTCCCTCAGAAAAAGCGATCGCCCTTGCAATGCGATCGGACCCCCTCCTTCACCACTGGTATCTAACGAACCCCCAGTTAACTTAATATCTCCAAAATTGCCCACATTTGAATATCCAAACCCCCAGAAAGGGGTTGTAACGGTCAACGTAACTTGACTATTAGCCCCCACACTTCCCAGTTCAATCTGTCCCCCAACGGCGGTTAAATTTCCCCCAATTAGCTCAATTTCACCCCCAATTAACGCTAAAGTTTTATTCTGAACTTGTAAGCCCGTTGGTCTATTTTCCCTCAGAATAGACCCCCGAACTGGCTCAGTTAAAGTCAGATTATTTCCCGGTCCCTGTACAATAATTTTCCCGGGGTTTGGACCCATTTGTAGCCCTACAGGCAGGCTCACGGTTAGTAACGGGACAGTCTCGGTGGGTAAGGTACTGAAAGAAGACCCATCGGCAAAATTAAGGCGATCGGCGGTAGAAGCGAGAAAAGACCCCCCCATATTTAATTGGGCATTCGGTCCAAACACAATGCCATTTGGATTCAGTAAAAATAAATTTGCACTCCCCTTCACCTGAATCAAACCATCTATATTAGAAATAGAAAAACCTGTAACCCGACTAAAGATATTTTCAACATCCAGAGCATTGTCAAAAATAACTTGAGTATTAGTAGGCAAAGAAAACTCTTGAAAGCTATGAAATAAATTACTTTCAGATTGAGTCCCCCCGTTGATAATATTCGCCGCTCCCTGGCGGATCACGGTGGTATTAACAGGTAGGGTAGCATCCGGGATAATTTGAGCTTGGACTGGGGAAGCACAACCCCAAAAAATCCAACCCAATAATTTCAATAAATATCCTACAGTAACATTTTCAAAACAAGGTAAAATCTTTCTATTTTTGTTCATCCTATTTCTGTTATATTCGGGGTTAATGTTGATGGAGATTCCTCTGTAATGTTTCTAAAGTGAGTTTTTTCCTCCTGATTAAACCCTTTTTCCTAAAAGCAGGGTCGTCTTTTGCAATTCTGAGTTAAGTCCAGAAATTATAACAAATTTTTGTATTTAGAATAAAGTATTTTATGCTTGGTTCTCAGATAGCGAATTAATTTTTCTTGATTTTCTGGAATCAGGCAGCGAGTGACCATTGAGTTGGCACGCACGCGGTAATCAAATAAGACTTCGGGGATATGATAAAATTCCCATCCTTTTTCTAGGGCACTTAGCCATAAATCCCAGTCTTCAAAGCCTAATTTATCGGGAATGTTGGGGTCATATCCGCCGGAGTCTTGCCAGAGGGTTTTCCTAAAGATGGCGCAGGCATCGATATAGTTGCCTTCTAATAATCGGGTGGGTTCAAAGTCGGGGACTTGCCAAATTCCGGTGCGATCGCCCATAAATTCCACATCCCCATAAACGACTCCCACCCGAGGAAATTGGTCTAAAATATCAATGCCCTTGATAATATAATTGAGTCTAATTTTATTATCTGCATCTAAGGGTAAAATGTACTTGCCTTGGGCTGATTTTATGCCGACATTTCGGGCAGTCGCCAACCCTTGATTTGATTGATGGATGAGTTGGTATTGTTGTTTTTGTAAATAATCAAGCACTTCTAAGGTTAAGGGTTCCGTTGAGCCATCATTGACGATGATGAGTTCCAATGGTGCATAAAAACAGTCTTCGACGCTGGCGATCGCATCCAAGAGATATTCCCCTTGATTGTAACAAGGAATAATCACTGATACCCCTATTTCATCTAAACCCATTGCGCCCATTACCCCCATTTTTTACCCCGTTTCCTGCCCTTCTGGTTGCTGCAAACCTGGATAGTTCTAAGTGTTGCCACCCATCCCCTAAGTTCGCTATAATCAATCGGTCAATTTCTATGATAATCTGAGTCTAAAGTGGACGCCAAATTGTCGGATCATCCTAAACCCTTAAGGGGTAAAGTGGCTGTGGTAACCGGGGCGAGTCGGGGTGCAGGGCGAGGGATTGCCCTGGTTTTAGGAGAAGCGGGGGCAACTGTCTATGTGACGGGAAGGAGTGTGCGGGGGGAAGCAACGACGGATAGTCTACCCGGGACGATTGAGGAGACGGCAGAAGCGGTGACGGCGCGAGGTGGGGTGGGTATCCCGGTGCGTTGTGATATGACCCAGGATGAGCAGGTAGAGGCGTTATTTAGCCGGATACAAAGTGATGGGCGGTTAGATATTTTGGTGAATAATGCCTGGGGGGGTTATGAAGGGTATAATGGTAACAATTGGGCGGATGGGACGGAGTTTTTTGCGCCGTTTTGGGAGCAATCTTTGCAGCGTTGGGAGGGGATGTTTACCGCAGGGGTGCGATCGCATTTGGTGGCGAGTCGTTGTGCGGTGCCGTTGATGTTGTCCCAGCAGCAAGGGTTGATTGTGAATACGATCGCCTGGGACCGTGATAAGTATCTGGGGAATCTGTTTTACGATATGGCAAAACACGCGATCGCCCGGATGACGTTGGCGATGGCACGAGATTTGGAACCGTATAAAATTGCAGCAGTGGCAGTGGCACCGGGTTTTATGCGAACAGAACGAGTTTTAGATGCGCCGGATGTGGATTTAGCACAAACTGAGTCTACGGAATATATCGGACGGGCGATCGCCGCCCTCGCGACAGACCCCAATGTGCTAGAACTCTCAGGAACCGTCCTGACGGTGGGGGATTTAGCAGTGGAATATGGATTTACGGATATTGATGGCAGGCAAATCGCCGCATTTCGCTTGGAGGATATGTGAGTTCTGAACTGGATATCCTGTTAGCGGATGGGTTTACTTTGTATGAGTCGGGTTCTTTGACCCTGGCAGAACGAAAGTTTTGCCAAGTGCTAGAGATGGATTCCAATCATCCCCAGGCATTGTGCGGGTTGGGAATGCTGTATAATCGCCAAGGACGATATGAAGATGCCCTGGATTACCTAGAACAGTCTCTAAAGTTCGATGCAAATCAGGCAAATTGTCATTATACTCGGGGGTTAGTATTGGCAAAATTGGGTTATCTGGCAGAAGCGAAAACTGCCTATCATCAGGCGGTTATAGTTGACCCCAGTTATCTAAATGCCTATTCTGAGTTAGGAAATGTCTGTATAGAAATCGGAGAGTTGACCCCAGCGGAAACTGCCTATCGAGAAAGAATTGCTCTCAGTCCAGATTGGCAGAGTTATGTGAGTTTAGGGCATTTATTCATCGCCCAGCAGCGGGTTGATGAGGCAATATCCGCCTATCAAACTGCCTTAGAACTCCAACCCCGTCATCCCGAAATTCTCTCGTCCCTAGGGATTGCTTTTGCTGCCAAAAATCATCCAGATTCTAGTCTGTATTTGGGGTTTTCTGCTTATCGCAAACAGGAGTATGAAACGGCAATTGCCCATTATCAGCAGTTTCAAAACACTCACGATGGAGAGATAGAGTTTTATCTCGCCCTTGCCGATTGCTATCAACAGTTAAATCAGTGGGAAGAAGCAATTTCCACTTATCGTCAAGGGATTGCCCTCCATCGGGAAGCAGTCGAACTTTATTTATCTTTTATTTTAGCTTTACAAAATTGTGGTAAACTTGAAGAAGCGCGGCAAATTGCCGATGAAGGATTGGCTGTTTTGCCCTCTTGCTTATCCCTAAAATTAGAAAAAATTCGGCTTTTTCCAGTTTTATATCAAAATTCAGAGCAATTGGAGTTTTATCGAAACCGATTTATATTAGAGTTAGATGATTTGATTCAAAATTGCTCTTTAAAAACCGAACTTTCTCAAAAACAAGCCCTCAATGCTATAGCAGTTAATACTAATTTTTATCTCCAGTATCAAGGTAAAAATGATTTAAAGTTGCAGCAAAAATATGGACAATTCGTGCATCAAGTGATGGCAGCAAATTATCCTCAGTGGGTCAAACCTTTACCCATGCCAACTCTGAAGTCTGGGGAACGAATTAGAATCGGCTATATTTCTGCTTGTTTGCAGTGGCATACGGTGGGAATGGTGTTTTCTGGGTGGTTGGAACATCGGAACCGCGAGGACTTTGAGGTGTATTGTTATGATGTGGGACAACAACGCGATCGCCTGACGGACTGGTTCCGCCTCAACAGTGACTATTTTTATTCCATTCTCGATGATATTCCAGCAGTTTGTCAGCAAATCCAACAGGATAGTTTGCATATTCTAGTCTTTTTAGATATTGGAATGTATGCACCCATGACTCAACTGGCGAGTTTACGATTGGCCCCGGTTCAAGCGGTTGCTTGGGGACATCCAATTACCTCGGGTTTACCCACTCAGGATTATTTTATTTCCAGTGATTTTATGGAACCGGATAATGCTCAGACTCATTATTCAGAACAACTGATTCGGTTACCCAATTTAGGAATTTATTTCCCCAAACCCCAGATTCCTGAAGTCAATCAAAATCGTGCGGATTATGGAATTCCCGATGATGCAGTCATGTATTTATCCTGCCAATCTTTGTTTAAATATTTGCCAGAATATGATATAATTTTCCCAGCAATTTGCCAAAGAGTGGCAAAAGCCAAACTGGTATTTATCGGTCACAAAAATCACCCGATTACCGGGCAATTTTGCCAGCGATTGGATGCGGCATTTGCTGAGGTGGGGTTAAATTATCAGGAATTTTGTATAATTTTACCCAGACAGAGCAAGCGGGACTATTGGAACCTGCTCTCAATGGCGGATATTGGGTTAGATACCTTTGAGTTTACGGGATTTTTAACGACCTTAGAAGCAGTTGCGGTAAATTTACCCATTGTGACTCATTTAGGACCCTTTATGCGGGGTCGTCAGTCAGCAGGAATTTTGACAAGAGTGGGGGCCACCGAGACGATCGCCCAAACATTGCAAGATTATATTAAAATAGCCGTTACATTGGGATTAACCCGGGAGTGGAGAGAGGCGATCGCCACTCAAATGACCCAGGGCCATCAGTTCTTATATGAGGATACCACCGGAGTCAAAGCATTGGAAAACTTTTATCGGACGATGGTAGAAGAAAGAGGATAAAGAGGGAAAGAGGCACAACTACATCTCCCCCATCCTCCCCATCTCCCCTATCCTCCCCATCTCCCCCACCTCCGCCATCCCTGAAACAGAACCCCCCTCCCTCCCGTCCCATACTCAAATAATTCGGTGCATCCCAAATTATTTCACCTCTTGAGAAAAACCAAATGTTCGCACCTAAACTCGCATTATTAACCCTTTCCGCGATCGTCCTGTCGATCGCCCAAGTTCAAGCGCATCAAACCGGAGATCTGGAAATCGGATCCTACCTCGAACAATTCAAAACCGAAAAAGGAGCCAACCGTCGGGAAGCAGTGAAAGGATTGCGGCAGATTGGGACTCCCGCAGTTCCCCTACTGATCACCGCCTTGCAAGATGCCGATGTAGGAGTCCGAGGGGGTGCTGCATTTGCCTTGGGTTCGATGGGTTCTGATGCAGAATCCGCCATTCCCACCCTGATTGCTGCCTTAAATGACTCAGAAGAGTCTGTGCGTCTGGATGCTGCCGTGGCACTTAGACGAATTGGCACTCCTGCCGTAGAGGAACTCGCCATTGCCTTGCAACACCCGGAGATAGAAGTGCGTCGGGGTGCTGCCTTTGCCTTAGCGGGAATTGGTGCAACTGCCGAACCTGCGATCGCCCCCTTAGTCACCGCCTTACAGGATCCAGATGAGCGCCTCGCCTGGAATGCTGCCATTGCCTTGCGCGCAGTCGGGTCCCCGGCAGTCCCCGCCCTCAACCAGGCCCTGATGCATGAAAATCCCCGAGTCCGGAATGCCGCTGCCTTCGCCTTGGGAAACCCCACTTCCCCCACTACTGGAACGAGATCTCCGGTGGCACAATCGGAGGATGAAGAAGTCCCGGAAATTTGCCGAATGTTGCCGAATCCCTTGTCCCCAGATTTTAATATCTGTGAAGCAATGCCGGTTCGGGAAGGTCCCCAGGAGTTGCGCGAGAATCTGGATCAAATCAATCCCAATCCCTGTGAATTTTCGCCGAATCCCTGCGAAAGCATTCCGAGTCAGATTGACTCCTCTGCCACCCCAACTCGCCGCTTAATGTAATTCCATTCAGGAATTTCCGATGTTCGTAGTAACGACTTCAGTCGTTTCCCCTCCATGTTCGTAGTAACGACTTCAGTCGTTTCTTTCTCTTCCAAATCGTAATCGTAATCCCCTAGAACCTGGGTAAAGGATGAGATAGATAGGTCAAAAAACCCGGTTTCTAACCTGTTGTGTACTCATGGCCCTAGGGTCCGTTCATTGCCTTGCCAGAAATCCTGGGGTTTTCAAGGCGATCGCCTTCTTCAGGATGGAGTGGAGGGTTGTGTTGGGGGTAGATTAGCGGGATTTGGTCTTAAATCTGGGGAGAACGACTGAAGTCGTTACTACGAACTTAAGAGAACGACTGAAGTCGTGACGTTGAACTGAAGAGAACGACTGAAGTCGTTACTACGAACACCGGATAACGACTGAAGTCGTGACGTTGAACTGGGGAATTATTGTTTCCTGTTTGATGGGTTATGCTTGCCCTGGAAATTCGCTATACTCGAAGAGTGTTGAGAGCGAAGGGCCTGATGGGAAATAATCGAAATCAACCTCAACCTGATGATGCCGTTTTGGGGGGACAACACCCGGCCCCCATAGGCGCGATGGTTCTGGGGGGGTTAGATGGAGTGAAAATGCGTTTGGCTTCTCCGGTGGTAGAATATCGTATTACTGCCCTGTCCGAAGCGCTGCGGTATGGAATCGATGGGTTAGATTTAGTGATTGATTCGTTGCGCGATCGCTCTTGTAAGGTGCGTCATGCCGCCTATTTACTCCTGGAAAACCGCACGGAAACTCGGGTGCAACACGCTGTAAGGTTCTACAATTCTCATCATACTTTGGTCAATCGTGTTGTAGAAACTGAACCTCCGGCCAATGTTGATCATATTGATATGATGATGCAAAATTTGGAACAGGTGGAGGGAAGTAAAATGGGTAAGATGGTTGACCAATCTCTTAGTTTAGTCCAAACTTCCGAAGGACAAGAGCGCATCAAGCATTACTTATTTAACGGGACCGCCAAACAAAAAGATTATGCCGCTCGTTATTTTAAGGAAAAGGGCCGAAAAGATGTTTTAGTGTCCGCCTATCAACAGCATTCTTTGAAGTCAGAAAAATCTTTATCCCACATTCCGCAGGTAAAATAGGATAGTTTGGAATATTCTAAAACCATGACAGACATAGCATCTGATATCA
>JAMXFF010000080.1 GCA_025370845.1 Laspinema palackyanum D2a
GTCATGGTTAAATCTTACTAAAATCTTTATTTTTATTTCATTATAGCATAAAATTTATATTAAGGAGAGGTCTATTGCGGTGGAGGGGGTAGCGGCTTTGTAAACCCCTAACCAGGTGATGAGAAAACCGTGGGGTTCTGCATGGGTGGTAAACCGCAGGGGTGATGCCATATAAACGACTCCTTCAATTAATTCGGCTTTCTGATCCGTAGGCATGGCGGCGTAACGTCGCTCAAATTCTCGGTAGCTGAGGCGATCGCCATTTTCTAAGGGTGGATAGATTTGAGGTTGAAGTTGCATCGTATCGACCAGAGACTAGGGGACAGTTTGATTATAGCGATTGGGTGATGGGATACGGTCAAACTGCAATGTTTCTGATTGATTCAGGACTTACCCATGAGCCCGGTGGTTGCTGAAGTCATCTTCGCAGCAGGGTTGGAAACTTCGGCATTTGATTCTGTTAATATTAATTTTGGGGAAAATTTAGTTACAATGTGTAGTAGCAGTCAAGGCATGGAAATTGAAAGGAATGAAAATAAACGTCTTACAAACCTCCGCAAATCGGGCATTTATTTTTTTGAAATTTCTCTTCTATTTGCTGGAGATATAGCGGTTCCCACAGTTATGAGGTACGTTTTTGGAGTGCGAGCATCTTGCTCGCTATTGTCGATAGCGAGCAAGATGCTCGCACTCCTTTAAGTGTCTGTACCGCATAAGTCCTGGAACCGCTATATCGTAACGCTTGAAGATGACCGATTCAATTATGGAGAGGAAAGATTTGTGACTTTGTGTTTGTGGCAAGGGCGAGTAATCGCTGTTGTCCATACAGAACAAAAAGAATGTATTCGGATTATTTCTGCCAGAAAAGCTACTAAATATGAACAACAAATTTACTTCAAACAACTCTCAAACTGACTGGAACCGCCTAGACCAGATGACTGATGAAGAAATTGATTTTTCTGATTGTCCAGAAGTTACGCCCGAAATGGTTGCTAAGGCAGTGGTTAGGCGAGGTTTACCTAATTCTCAGACGAAAACACAAGTCACTTTAAGTATTGATAATGATGTTTTAGATTGGTTTAAATCTCAAGGTCATAGTTATCAGACTGAGATTAATCGTTTACTGCGATCGTATATGGAAGCCCAGCAATAGTTTCTTGGCTTGGATTCAGAAACCGGGTTTCTATCAAAATCTCTAAAACCCGGGTTTTTAAAGGTTCAAAGGTTGAGTGGGTGATGCTATTTCGCGATCGCCCTTTAAAATGAAACAGCCCTACCCAAAAAATGAAACAGCCCTACCCAAGACACAGGGGAGGGGACCGGAGTAGCCCACGTTGTTTGTATAGCCCCAGGTTTGACGCTGCGGGGATTGGGAAGAACCCCACCCTAACCCTCCCCTTGCCAAGGGGAGGGGACCGGAGTGGCTTTTAAACTATCAACTCGAAGGAGTGAGTAAAATCAGTTGCCGTTTTTGCAAACTTCTCAGTCCCTCTAAATCCAATTTCCCTCCAGCCAAAATCTCTCCAACAGTTTTCGTCCCCTCCCCTTCCTGGGAATTGGCATCACAGCCTTTCATGAACTCAAACTCATCCTCGGATAAAGTCACGAGTTGATAATTGTAATCAAATAAATGTTGTGAGGGCCATCCTTGTAAACAGAGACTCACTTCGGGAATCGCTTGTAACAAGGCTTGGTCATTCTCCCAGTCCATTTTAACCAGGGGAGGACGGGCGAGGAAAAACTCATAGTGAGTGATTTCTGGATCAAGCAGTTCAATGAGTCGATATCGGGCCCGATCGCCTAACTTTTGCGCCTCTGCCATCAACTCTGAATCCTTCCCTAACAACCGCTCGATATTCCAATAATCCGGATTCGAGAACCCCAAAAACTCTAACCCCGAGGCATCAATCAACTCGAACAAGGTATCGATGTTATAGTCAATCTCTTGGGGATGTAGATACATATCGGCAAAATTGGCATCCCGGTGATTTTCCATCGACCATCGTTCTTTTTCTCGCTTCACTAAACGGTTATTTTCCGGTAATGCCGCAAACACTTTCCGCCCGATTTTCACCCCCTGTTCATAGTCGCCGGATTTCTCCCCTTGCAGGAGGGCGATCGCCTGTTGCATCAGTTGAATCTCCCAGCGTCCTAACTCCGCATACACAAAAATATGCATAATTCCCCCAGGGGCCAACTTCGTCGCTAATGCCTGAATCCCCCGAATTGGATCCGGGAGGTGATGCAACACCCCCACACAATTAATGTGGTCAAATTCCCCTTCCAGTTGCGCCACGTCATAAATACTGAGATGATGGAACTCCACCCGAGAGGCCCCAGAACGCCGACAGCGATCGCGGGCTACCTCTAAGGCCCCTCCACTTAAATCAATCCCCGTAATCTGCGCCTCCGGGTTCAGATGCACCAAATATTCCGTTCCCACACCCGTTCCGCATCCTGCATCCAAAATCCGCACCGCCTGAGTTGCCGGTTTGCGCCCGGTACAGAATGCATAAGCCGCAGGCCAAGTCCAGCGCCAATTGTACCCCGGTGGCGGTTCATCCAGGAGGGCTTCTGGGGGAAACGGATAGGTATCATAAAGTTGTCTAACCGCAGCAGTAATCTCTTCAGAGTTCGGCATAATCGCAAGATGGTGGATGGATGATGGACAGCAACACAACAGGGGCAAAGGCGATCGCCAAGCCCCCTAACCCGTAACAAATCACAGGTTAGAAATTACCAATTTATAGTTTACAATTCAGAACGTAACAAAACTTATCTTTTTTCTCAGTTAGGTGCCGCAATCCAATATGATGGCACGATAGCCACTGGGTCAAAGTTCTACATAATTCTTAACATAAGAGGGGGTGATACCGAATCGTTTTAAGCTAAAAACTATGTCAAAGTAAACCCCCGATAGTGGGTTAAAGGACATGGGAAAGCCTTCGGGAGGAAGTCAACATTAAGGACCCCCTTATCGATGTCAATCCTTCATCCTGACTCAGTGTGGCAGTTTAAACCGGCATCTAAACCCATTGATGCCACAAAATGATAATTCTATTGGGAGCTTTTGAAATCAGATGACTGTAAAGGCAAGTGGTGGAAGCTCAGTTGCACGTCCGCAACTCTATCAAACCGTCCCCGTTGCGACCATTTCCCAAGCGGAACAACAAGACCGCTTTCCGGGAAAAAGCGAACTGACCGAACTCCAGACATTTTTCCAATCCGGAACCAAACGGCTGGAGATTGCTGAAGTTCTGACCAAAAATTCAGAACTGATCGTATCCCGTGCCGCCAACCGGATTTTCACGGGTGGATCGCCGATGGCGTTCTTGGAAAGACCGAAAGAACCGATGGTGGTTAACGCCCCCATCGGTGCGAATCAAGACCTCAAACAGGGGATGATGCTGGGAACCACCACATACGTGGAAAGCAAAGGTGGGTTTTTAGAAGGCTTGCGGAACATTTTCAGTTCCTCTAGCGGTCCCACCCCCGCCGGATTCCAACCGATTAATATTGCCCGGTACGGTCCCGGAAACATGACCAAATCCCTGCGGGATTTGAGCTGGTTCCTGCGTTACCTGACCTACGCAATGGTTGCCGGAGACCCGAACATCATTTCGGTGAACGTGCGCGGTTTGCGGGAAATCATTGAAAGAGCCTGTTCTTCTTCGGCAACCCTGGTGGCATTGCAAGAAATGAAGGCAGCCTCCTTGGGCTACTTCAAGCAGGATGAAGTCAGCCGGACCTTAATCAGCGAATATTTCGAGGTTTTGATTACGGAATTCAAAGCCCCGACGCCTTCGGATAAAGTCCGTCAAACCGGCAGCAGTGACAAACAAGGTTTGCAATTGCCGCAAATTTACTTCCTCGCTTCCGAACGTCGTCAGAAGTTCGTCATGAAGACGGGACTCTCGTCCTCGGAAAAAGAAGAGGTGATCAAAGCTGCCTATCGGCAAGTCTTTGAGCGGGATATTACTCGCGCCTACAGCTTGAGCGTCTCTTACCTGGAATCCCAGGTGAAAAACGGCACCATCACGACGAAAGAGTTTATCCGGCGCTTGGGTCTGTCGCCCCTGTATCGGCAGCAGTTTTATGAAAAGTTTGTCAACAGCCGTGTGGTGGAATTGGCGCACCGTCATTTCCTCGGACGTGCTCTGAGTTCTCGCGAGGAGTTTAACAAATACTTTGCGATCGTGTCCCAAGGGGGTTTAGCCGCTTTGGTGAACGCCCTAGTCGATTCTCAGGAATATTCTGATTATTTCGGCGAGGAAACGGTACCTTACCTGCGCGGTTTGGGCCAAGAAGCCCAAGAGTGCCGGAACTGGGGACCTCAGTTTGACCTGTTTAATTACAGTGCACCGTTCCGCAAGGTTCCGCAATTTATCACCCTGTTTGCGGACTACAATCGGCCTCTGCCGGATCAACACGCCTATGGTGTGGGGAATGACCCTCTGGAAATCCAGTTTGGGGCGATCTTCCCGAAAGAAACCCGCAATCCGAAAAACCGTCCGGCACCGTTTGGCAAAGACACTCGCCGGATCCTGATTCATCGCGGTCCTGGTATCAACAACCAACTGAGCAATCCAGCAGCGCGGGGTATGTCTCCGGGTTCTCTGGGTGCGAAGGCGATCAAGCTGGATCAAATCCCCAGTGGACAGAAACGGTATGGTCAGCGCGGTGGGGTCAAACCCGTGCAAGGGGTGAGTGTTAAATACTCGGAGAGTTCGACTCAAGGGGTGATTACGGCAGCCTATCGCCAAGTGTTTGGTCGGGATGTCTATGATGCTCAACGGCTGAAGTTAGACGAGATTAAGCTGGAAAACGGGGATATTACTCTGCGCGAGTTTATCCGGGCTCTGGCGAAGTCTGATGTGTTCCGGAATCTGTATTGGAGTTCGCTTTATGTTTGTAAGGCGATCGAATACATTCACCGTCGTTTGTTAGGTCGCCCGACCTACGGACGTCAGGAAATGAATGCTTACTTTGATATTTGCTCCAAGAAAGGCTTCTATGCTTTGATTGATGCGCTTATCGATAGTAAGGAGTACGAGGAAGCCTTTGGGGAAGATACGATTCCTTATGAGCGCTATCTGACTCCGGGTGGCCAAGCCTTGCGATCGCTCCGAGTTGGCACGATTGGCGACAAGAACCTCAAAGTCGAGAAAGACGAACCCTCGCGCTTTATCGAACTGGGTACGGTTCCCGATCGCTCGATACCGGAAATCGAAACCCGCATCGGCCAAGGGGTTGGCAAACGCCGCGAACAAACCAAGGTGTTCAAGCTCACCAACCGCACTCCGGTGGAAGCTCAAGCGGTCATTCAAGCGGCTTACCGCCAAATTTTCGAGCGCGATCTCAATCCTTATGTGATTAAGAATGAGTTCACCGCGATCGAAAGCAAACTGCGGAACGGCGAAATCACCGTGAAGGAGTTTATTGAAGGATTGGGGAATTCCAAGCTGTATGTCAAGGAATTCTATACTCCCTATCCGAACACCAAGGTGATCGAACTGGGAACCAAGCATTTCTTAGGTCGGGCACCGTTGAATCAACCGGAAATTCGCAAGTATAACCAAATTCTGGCGACCCAAGGGATCCGAGGATTTATCTCGGCAATGGTCAACAGTATGGAGTATCTGCAAGCGTTTAATGAGGATACGGTTCCTTATCGTCGCTTCCCGACCCTGCCTGCGGCGAACTTCCCGAATACGGAGAAGCTGTATAACCAGTTGACGAAACAGAATAAAGACTTGGTTGTGCCAAGTTTTGATCCGGTGAACTCCACGATGGACCCGACCAAAGGCCCGCTAATGGCGAGTGCAATGGCATCCCAAGCAGCACATAAATTGGATGTGGTGCAAGTGGGACGGTCCGTCAGTGGTGTGATGCCGCAACGGTCTACGGCGAGCAAAGTGGCGCGGATTTATCGCGTAACTGAGCAGAAAGACCCGGCTGAGATGGAAAGTGCGATCGATGCCATCTATCGTCAGGTGATGGATATCTACAGTGAAGAAATTCCCGCAGAATTCCGCCTGAATCACGCCGAAGCACAATTAATTCGCGGCGAAATTTCCGTCCGTCAGTTTGTGGGTCAGTTGGCAAGTTCTGAATCATACCAAGCTCGGTTTGTCAAGCCTTATCCGAGTTTAAAAGCGGCTGAATTACTCTGCCGTCACCTCTTGGGTCGCACTCCCGCAACCCCTGAAGTGGCTGAGTCTGAGCAATTGCTGACTGAAAGCGGTTTAGCCGCAGCGGTAACGGCATTGGTAGAAGGTGCGGAATACAATCGCTATTTTGGCGAGAATGTTGTGCCTTATCCTCGTGCCTAGTTTTGAGGAGATGCGATTTTTGAGGGGAGATAAGTTTGATTAGATTTATCGTGCCTTGATAAAAGTTGGATAACCCAGTCTGGATGACAGACTGGGTTTTTTTGTGAAGAACAAGATAAAGTGATAGATGAATGTCCGAGGATTAATCCAGACCCCGATAGAGACGGTCAATGGGAAATTCAAGGTCAAGGCTGGTGAGGGTGATGCGATCGCCCGCCTCATAAATCGTAGTTTCCCAAGTATCGGCAGCGATGCGGCGACGGCATTCAACGCGCTGGCTGTCTTGGGAAATGAGAACATATTCTTCCAGACTGTCGAGGTTTTGGTAGTCGGTGAATTTGAGGTCCCGGTCAAAGGCTTCGGTGCTGCTTGAAAGCACTTCGGCGATGAATTTGGGATAGCGTTTAATGTAGCGGTCTTGGCGAGGTTGCTCCGCAAGGCTATCGCCAACGCGCGGGTCACAGGTCACGAAAGCATCGGGATAGTAATAAAACTCATTTTTGTAGTTGACTTTTACAGTGCTGCCATAGAAGCGACTGGGTGAGTCGCCAAGGTGTCGATCAACCTCACTCAGGAGGTTTATTGCAATCCGTGAATGGCGATCGCTACAGCCGTTCATGGCGTAAACCAAACCCTGTCGGTATTCGTGGCGGATGAGGTTTTGGCGATCGAGGGCGAGGTAGTCGTCGGGGCTGATATGGTGGGGAATGACAATCATAGGGGTCTATTGGGTAAGCTACGAGACACCCGTTTGGGTGGGTGGGAAACCCTACCCCCATTTTAAACCCGAATACAGTTTAACCACCCCTACCGGGGGAAACGACTGTAATGCTGGCAAGTGGCGGAAAAAATAGCTGAGGAGGCGATCGCCTTTACCTCGTGCAATGGAAGCTAGGAGATATTTTAGCCCACATTCCGCAAAATATGGTAAAAACATAAGATATTTCTACGCTATACCGAGCCGTGGGTCTCGGGAGTGGTGTAAAATTCACTGAAGCTGATTTGTTTTGTACTTTGGTTTATTGGACTGTAACGAGTCTCTAATCTTAATATTGAGGTTCCCTTGGAGCGGATCAGATTACTTTACTCAAGTGTTGATTCTCCAAGCCCTTCTCCGATTACTCAAAGCTAGAATTATTGAAGGTTTCACTAATTTTGACATCTGGGACCCAGCATGATAGACTTACTTTACAATCGCCATTTTAACCTGATTTATAGCGACTCTAAATCATTTAGATCATGGATCCAAGCCCTATCACCTTGGAGTGCGGTAAGCAAAGCCCGGGCGTAGGCTTTGCATCTTGCTCGATATCTTTATAGCCAACTGATTTAGACTCGCGATATCTTGGATTGTTACAAAAAGAAGATTCATCCTACTTGATTAGTATGGATAGCCAAAAAATAGGGAAAAGTTAACTATGAGCCGTAACCCTCAAGAACACTTTAAACGCACCAAAGAACTGGCAGAAGCACTTACTAAGCCAGACATTTATGATTGGCTTTCAACCAAAGGATATTTTCCAGAGGCTTACGTTTTACCCCCATGTTTTGAGGTAACGAAGCATCCACAATTTACAAAGGTTTATTTTAAGCCTAATAAGCCTAAAATTGATGAATTTCAGCAAGTCCATTTCCCCAAAACTGATTTAACTGATAGAATATTTGGAATTATAACCCCCAAAATTCATTCGGATATTGCCTTTAAAATTGCTAGTGAGTGGGATATAATAACTAGCTGTCTTTTCCATCCAGACAATAAAGTTTGCTCTTATAGTTTTCCTATTCCTTTGGATGATAAAAACATAGGAGAAATTGGAAAATTAAGAAGTGGAAGAATGATTTATGAGTGGATTGAAATGGCGGAAAATGATTCGGCATCTATAGCTTTTAAGTATAAATACTTAATTAAGACTGATGTAAAAAATTTTTATCCATCTATTTATACCCATAGTATTGCCTGGGCATTGCATGGTAAGGAAACTATTAGAAAACAAGAAAATCGTTATGACTACAGTTTCTTAGGAAATTGTCTGGACAAACTATTTCAGTCTGCTAATGATGGTTGCACTAATGGAATACCCATCGGCCCTGTTGTTTCTGACATAGTTTCAGAAATTATTTTATCAGGAATCGATAGAGAACTCTCAAAATCACTGCTTACGGAGGGTATTATTAATGATGTTGCTATAGTCCGCTTTAAAGATGACTACCGCATTCTGGCAAAAACAGAATCCAGTGGACGATCAACCCTAAAAATTTTACAGTCAGCATTAAAAGAATATCGACTTGAGCTTCATGACGGAAAAACCGAATTTCATAGTCTACCCAATGGTTTATTTAGAAATTGGAGATCTGAATATTACAACATCAATCCTGAGACCAAGAAAAATTATGATTACGAGGGATTTAAAGAAGTATGTTTATCAGTTATTAAAATTGATAAAAATAACCCGGGGTGTGGAGTAATTGACCGTTTTTTAGCCGATCTAGTAAATCGGAAAAATTAGAGTATTTGTGTGAAATTAGATAAAAAATCTGTGCCTAAAGTCATTAGCTTGTTGCTAATGCTTGCTAACTTAAGAATAAAATCTTTTCCAAAGATTCTGGGGATTATAGAATCTATATTACAATCTAATGGGCAAATTTATGAAGATTCTATACTGGAGCATCTTGAGGACTTTTTAGTTGAACTTAAAACCCGAGAAATGGAAAATAGTTATTTAATTTCTTGGATTGTGTATTTTATCAAATCCAATAAGCTAGAAAACAAACTTAAAGATAAAACACATAGTTTTGAAAATCCCATTGTTAAAACGATACATGAAGATACTCTAACTTTTTTTAATGATTGCAGTGATTTTAAAATATTTTCTGATGTAGCAACGGTGTCGAAAAATATTACTTTGCTCGAACATCTTGATGTTTTTAAGCCACAATGAAATCTTGATTTATGAGTAATTTAAATCGAATTCAAACTTAATTATCTTAACTCTATGGTAAGCCTTGAGTCTTTACAGACATAAACCGAAATAATGAAATACAAGGGAAATTAAGCCCGGACAGAGTTAGGTAAATTTCCCAGGATTTTTCTAAAAATGCCCTCTTTCTAGGACGCGATCGATACCCGGTGAGGTATCGTCGATTAAAGTTTGAATTTTATCAATCATCCGTTGAAAAACATCGGGATAGTATTTAGAAGCATCCAAAAAATCAGCGTAGGCTTGACGGTATCTCTGTCTAGCTTCTGGATTTTTATATTCTTGGCGGACATTTGCCGAAATGCGTCTAGATTTCCGAACGATTAACACATCATCAATTTGAGTTGCTGTAATTGAAACGGGAGTCATATCCAGAAATTCACAAACGAGAAAATACAAGGAACTGGGTACGGCTATTTTTAAATCCCGGCTAGTCGCAACCGCTTCTTGAAACATGGTTTTATCTAAATTAGTTTTGCATTCAGCACAGACATATCCCAAATGAGACTCTAGCAGTTTGGAATTGGTAAACTGACTGTCAAACCCTGTTTGTAAATACAGTTTCTTTCCCAATATAAAATCTTGATTTTTGGTTCTTAAGAGAGGTTCTCCACCCTGTCCAGGATTGCCAAGAGAAGAAATAAAGCTCAATCCAGCAAATGTATTTTTGGGGCCTATTTCAAAAGAATCATCTAATCCTCTCAAACTGCGGTAAATGAGTTGCGGGAGAAACTCTTCAAGAATTGTATTATCTAGTTTGAGTTGTCCCTTTTGGCGATACAAAAAATTATTAGAACTATCAAAAATCAGGTCGAGTTCGATGAACCGCTTATATCGGTTGGTTGCTTCGACTAATCTTTCAACGCTATTGCTTTGAACCGAATCAATGGATTCTAGCTCTTGAATCCACTGCTGATATTGGTGTAGTGCTTCCTCCATTCGTTCCCGATCGCCAGCGGGTAATTTGTCATTTCGCAAACAAGCCAGCAGTTTATCATAGTGAGGCGTGGGTAATTTTAACATGGCTAAACTCTGATTATTTGATAAAGCTATTTTTTGGAGTGGGTTGCCGAAAATAAAGCGGCGATCGCCCGATATCTAGAACCTTGGAGATCGCCTCCAACAACGCCCCCTTATTTTTCTCGGAAACCTGTTCTAATCCATTCCTAAGTGCTGCTTCGGCAACTTGCCTCACCCCCACCTCCCAATCCCCTTCGGATAAGGTAGTATTCCCATTCACCAGATGCAATAAATCTTCACGAATCATCTTGCCAAATTTATTTTTAAATTGTCGCTTCTGAGTCAGAACCAATTCAAACTGATCTCCTAGGGTTGCCAGTTCAGAAATAATTTTAGCATTGTAAAAAGGAACGCCTAACACGGTGGATTCATACCCTACGACAAAGATAATCCGAGCTCCTGGCTTACAAACCCTTTTGATTTCTTTAAAAATCAAGGCTAAATCCAGGCAATATTGAATCACAGTGAAAAATCTATTTTTTCGATTGGCTCGATTTGAGCCAATTTCAGACTTAGCAATTTCTAGTAAATTCCAATTTAAAAATTCTACAGAATTTCGATAATTTTGATGATAATTAAAAACGTTAATGTAGGGAGGAGAAGTTAAAACAAAATCAATCGTATCTGTGGCAATGGAAAGATTACGAGCATCTCCCAGATAACTCTTGAGAGAATTTTCTGACTCAGGAAAATCTCGAATCCATTGACAAATTGCCAGAAATACTGTATGAATTTCTGGGATATGAATGGGCTGCTGATTGTCTAAATCTAATAAAATGACCAAAGCATCTAAAATTGCCTGTTCTAATGGGGTTAAATCCCAATAAATGGGCAATAAACAGGTCCGAAATGCTGTAACTTCTAGGCGATCGCATTCTAACGGCTGAAATAATTCCGGTTGGGGGAACTGTTGCTGTAATTTGCCGGATACTGAGGTAATCACTTGATTGCGATCGCCCAGGGTCAGGTTGATAAACTCATAGATCCGACTTAAAATCCAAGCTGCCGGATTTAACTCAAATCCCACCGCTTCTAATCCCAAATAACCGCACTCATACAACACCGTTCCACTACCACAAAAGGGGTCCAGAACTGTAGCATCTCTCGGACAATAGGCGAGTAAAAGATTTTCTACCAATTGCGGAGAAAATTGTCCGCGCCAGGTAAACAGGTTGGTTCGGCGCTTGTCTTCTATATCTAAAAGGTGTTGAGAAATACTCTGATTAAATTCCTGCACCACACTTGCCGAAAATTTGTTGCGGAGTCGGTTGGCGAAAAATGTACTCATGGCTGTGACGTTAAATGAACAGAAGGCGATCGCCAGGGGGAGATCCCTGAACATCGCCAGTCTATATCCTCATTTTCGCCAATTTTACCACCCAGGGGTCCCATTTGAGACTCTTAAGCGACTCATCCCTATTCTGAGCCTACATTCGACAGGTAAAATAGGAAATTCGGGAATATTCTAAAACCATGACAGACATAGCATCCCGCATTATTTTACAGGATATTGACCACTGTGGCATAGTCTCAGGCATCCCCGCAGCAATTCTCATTTTGACCAGCATCCTGTCCAAGATGCCAAATCTTGAACGAAGGAATGAGGCTTTCAAGAAGCACTCTTGAGACTGTTCTCAATAAGCTTAACCAAAATTTCCATAATGAGAATTGCTGGCATCCCCGAGCGATCGCCAGGGTATTCTCCACAAGCGGATTGGCAGAATGAGACGGGTTTGCCCGATCGCAGGTGGTTGCCGGGGGTGGGCGACTATGGCAGTGGCTCCACTTCCCCTGGTTGGCGTTTTCCTCGGCAACGGATGATCTGCATAGCGCAGAATGAGACGGGTTTGCCTGATCTCAGGTGGTTGCTGGGGGTGGGCGACTATGGCGGTGGCTCCATTTCCCCCGGTTGGCGTTTTCCTCGGCGACGGATGATCTGCATAGCTTGGAAACCCAAGTACCAGGGACTCTCTCGGGATGGCGGAATGAACTCTATCTGGAGTTTCATCGCGGCAGTTAGACCCCGCAGGCCGATCACAAAGTTGCCCATCGCCAGCCATAATGAGAACATTGGTTATTGCCTTGAAATGATGTCGTTACCGGCAAAATCAAAGTCATTAATCATTGAAAAAATTGAAAAAGAGGTACAAACCATGAACTATGGCGATCGCATCACCCTAGAACCGGGCAAACGCAGTGGTAAACCCTGTATTCGTGGAATGCGAATCACCGTTTATGATGTGCTGTCTTATTTAGCCTCTGGCATGACCTACCCAGAAATCCTGGATGACTTTCCCTATCTTACCCAAGAAGATATCTTGGCTTGCCTGAGCTATGCCGCCGATCGCGAACACCAAACCTTACTGGTGCAACCATGAAACTGCTATTTGATCACAACCTCTCTCCTTCCTCTTCACCTAGCTCTGTTGCTCCTCCACTCCAACCTGTTGTTAGACGACGCTGGCGCGATAGGTTCACAACTTTTCGGACACTTTCAGCTTGCTGCTTTTGCAAATCAGCGAAAAGAGCTTTCAAGTCGTGGTTGAACGACCGTGAATACTCTTCGCGAATTCTGTGAATTTCTTCTACAATTGGGTCTTGATACATCATCGATACACATTCATATAAAGTTCTTTGTGTTTATTTGTTTCTAATACTAAAAGTAGTCATCCCCCAACCCGGGCCAATTCTCGCAAATCACCTTTTCTAACCGCGTCGATTCTTCAATCTGTTCCTCCAACTTTGCCGTCAATCCCTGTATTTCCTCACGGCTCCAACTCACTTACCAGCAAAATATTTAGCTCGGCTATGCGCTTTAGATGAGCATCATTCGTCAAAAATGCCTGACAGCCAGCATCGATCGCGGCGGCAATCTGCAACGCATCAGGAAGTTGTAGATTGTATTGAACTCTAACCCTTGCTGCCTGTCGAGCGATCGCCAGGGTATTCTCCACAAACAGTACATCATCCCGTGTAAAGATAGCCACATAGACTTGTTCTAAATCCGTTAAGCCCATCTGTAAGGCACCTACTAAACACTCGGCAACCGTCACCGCTCCCACCACTGGCGTAATCCCAGACTCTAATCGATCAAATATTGGCTCGACCTGATCGACAAAGCTAGGATTCCGTTCTACAAAGTAAATGACAGGAGCCGTGTCTAAAAATAACCGAGATACCCCTGCTAGATCTGCTGCAATTTTCATCATTCGCCTCGCAGCACCTGGCTTCGATGCTCATCCCCATCCCTCCTAGTGCGTGAAACCCACTCTTGAGCATCTTCTCCCATCATTGGATAGGGAGCCATTCCTTTTAAATCGCTCCATCGAGGCTTGGCTCTGACGACGACCTCGGACTGTTTTAGTCCCTGTGCAATCTGCCGAATCAACTCTAAGCGATCTTCAGGGGTGAGTTGCTCAACTTGTTGCAATAGGTGTTCTAGTAAAGGACTCATAAACCCAACCTCCGCAGATTTGCCTGCATTGCTGCCTCTAATTTAGCACTTTCGACTCACTCCTCCTCCAATTTTTTCGTCAGCGGTTCCATCTTTTCCTCAAAGGGCTCATCATCATCTTCCAGTTCTTCTGCATCGGTCAGTTCTCGGTGTGTCCGGTCAATCAACAGGCAAAATTTTCGCCTCGACTACAGCAGGGGTGATAGAGGGGGTTAATCCAGACCGCGATAGAGGCGATCGCTGGGAAATTCAAGGTCGAGACTGGTGAGGGTGATGCGATCGCCTGCCTCATAAATCGTAGTTTCCCAAGTATCGGCAGCGATGCGGCGACGGCATTCAACGCGCTGGCTGTCTTGGGAAATGAGAACATATTCTTCCAGACTGTCGAGGTTTTGGTAGTCGGTGAATTTGAGGTCCCGGTCAAAGGCTTCGGTGCTGCTTGAAAGCACTTCGGCGATGAATTTGGGATAGCGTTTAATATAGCGGTTTTGGCGAGGTTGCTCCGCAAGGCTATCGCCAACGCGCGGGTCATAGGTCACGAAAGCATCGGGGTAGCAATAAAACTCCTCTTTGTAGTTGACTTTTACAGTGCTGCCGTAGAAGCGACAACGGGAGTCTCCAAGGTGTCGATTCATCTCACTCAGGAGGTTTATTGCGATCCGTGAATGGCGATCGCTACAGCCGTTCATGGCGTAAACCAAACCCTGTCGGTATTCGTGACGGATGAGGTTTTGGCGATCGAGAATGATTTATGATTTCCATATATTTTTAAGCTTTAATTTAACTCGTTCAATCAGGGATTTTTCACCATCAATATCATAGCACCGAGCCTGGTTGTTCGTCATTAAAAGACTGGCCAATAAACCAAAAGATGACTTAGAGGAGAATAGTAAACAGTCACAATCCGCAAGCAAATATAAATCAACTAGAGCTTCAATGCCATTTTGAATTAAATCCTGGCATTCCCCTGGATTTTGATGCAGTCGTTTTCCGGAAGGAGAAAACCACTTATTCGTGGAGACCAGATTATTAATAAATTTCTCTTTAAATAAAGATAAAACCTCTTGAGAATCCGTTGCTACAAATATCTTAAAGTTGGGGTGTTTGAACTTAACAGTCCTGATAATTTTTTGGAGAGATGCTTCTATTTCTGATAAAGGAACCTTCATATCCGAGTACCGAATATGGACACCAATCATATAATCTGAAAAGTAATCTTTTTTAAATTGCTCAACTTTTAACCGACTATCCTCTTTTAACGTGAGGTTAGACTGTAAAACTAACTTGATAATTTCCCTATTCGTCAGATTGGCAAACCGACTATATTCACCCGTAAATAAGGACCGCATCCTACTAATTTTATGGGTATAAGCTGAGAACACAATAATAGTTTCGGGATAATCCAAACGGGATACATCACAAGACAAGTCTTTATCACAATTGAGACCCGACTCATTGAGTAAAGACCCCAAGGAACGATGCAGTTGATTCTGCCAATGGGTAGGATAAATCGAATCAGTCACGGGTAACACTTCCACAGGCTGTGCCACCGGACAGTCGAAGTAGCGAAAAAATAAGTTAGTTCCGGTAGTAGAGTAACTCCCATCCCGCCAATCAACCACCAACTGGCGACCACTGATCTGAGCATATAAAATCCCCGTCGCTACCGCAAAAACACGATTGCCAATACCGGAGGTTCCTTTAACAACTATATAATTTGCCATAGGGATAATGGATTAATTACCGCTATCTTAACACAAATATCTTACCACAGGGTTTGAGTTTCGTCAAGAGCGACCTAGACCCAAACCTATCCCTCTCCAAGGTGAAATCCTCCCCTCAACCCTTGCTATCTTCTTTGGGTTAACCTGTTAAATTATGTGTGATAAAGAATAGCTATTAGTGCGAAAATCCCCCTTAATTATCTTGAATATATTGCCTCTTGGGGCGGAGATAAATTTGCAAAAAATATTATTTTTGAATTTTTGACTTAATTTACCCCCTACCTAATTTGATGTTCTTGGTAATTCATTTAAGGAAATTAAGGGTTTATTTAAGTTTTTGGCTAATGGTCAAATATTTAATTGACCCAAATTTTACTACTATGGAGTTGTGCCACAACTGCTGCCAGGATTGCTATATATCTAAAAAGCTTTGAGGAATCCCCTGGTTAAATTTCTGCACCGCACTCGCCGAAAATGCGTTGCCGAGTCAGTGAGCGAAAAATGCACTCATTGCTGTGACTTGAAATGAATATCCCTCTTCTGTCACTCTAGGCAGAGGAAAATAAGACATCCACGTCAGCCGAAAGAGGGAAGAGAGCGAAACAGGCCCGATTTATAAAAGAAATTAATCGATTTAACTCCAAAGATAACTGAGGAATAGGAAACACTTGTAACCAATAGAGAAT
>JAMXFF010000081.1 GCA_025370845.1 Laspinema palackyanum D2a
TATGGAGAGCCTTCTTGACAAGAGTCCGGCCTTTTGATTACAGGTTGTTAACCTACAGCGCTTCACAGGTTACGCCCAACTCTAACTCAATGGCAGAATTATTCTGATGAGTTAGCAGATGATACGCCTTTAGTTTATCCCGACCCTCTCTATGAACCGACTCCTGAAGATATTATGGTTAATTTTTGGGAAGCCTCTCGCTACCATTAGCCTCTATCCTTTCCCTCTGAAGATAGGTTGAATCTGGCTCCTCCCCCCTATTCCATAATAGGGGGACAGCCAATGCCAAAACTACACCAATACCGATCGAACCCAGAACGACTCCCGCTGCCGGAACAATTGATGTAAAAAATTTTTGACTGCTGGCCCGATCGCTCACCTGGACTAAATCCCTCACGGTTCGGGCAATAGCACTTTTTTGCCCCTGAATCGCTGCATCTTCATAAGCTTCTATTTCACATTTCACTTCCTTGAGCCAGGAACGGGAATCCTCCATCCACTGCCCAAATTGCCGTTCTAACGCCCCCGGTGCAATCTGAAGCAACACCTCCAGTTTTACCGTTGAAAATAAAATGTCAAACAGCGGGTCATCTTCGCTTACCCCAGAAGCTCTGACTCGCTCCCAAACTGCTTCCTTAAATTGTTGAAGCAAAACTTCACTCTCTGAAGTTGTTGTGGTCGAAGAAGACATTTCTGCATCAAGGGTTTGTTCAGTTTCTAAGGCATCCTTATCATTCATTTTTTTTCAATTCAATATTAAAATGGAACTTGACAGAACAATCGCTGGCCCAACGGTTCCTGATGGTCCGCACCTTTTACACTACTGTTTTCCAACAACTCAGGATAGTCCGAGGGGCTTTCTGAATCCTCCAATGTCTTTTTTAAAACCTGTAGTTTCACTCCTGGATGCAGAGAATCCGAGGTAAGTTTTAGTAGTTTTTCTACGCCCTGTAACCTATCACATCTTTTACTCAACATCGTTTTCTTGACGAGTTCCGTAAACTCAGTAATCACCTCGTCAGTTTTTTTTCTCCATAAAGGCAATGCTTCTGGAGGTTGGCCAAATAACCCGGTCGAATAAAAGGCTTGGGAATAGTCTCGCACGAACCGGAAAAAGCGTGAACGAGATAAAATAGGGAACTCCTGAGCGGCGATCGCCTCGGAAAAAAACATGGGATTTTTTTGTAATCGGACCATTTCCGCCGAATAGAGTTTCGGAAATTCTATACTCACTAACGAGCCATTCGCCAAGCCCTGACTAATCCAGGTCTCTTCTAGCAAACGCGGCCACCAAGACTGCCATCGCTGATAAGATGACTCGCTCGCATAATCACAAAAGTAAGCATTCCGTACCAAAACGTGCAGGACTTGCTCACCATACTCCGCTAGAGAGATTCGCAAACCCTCTATACTTTGGGGTGAACCATCAGAAACAACCCAGCGCACCAGACGCAACCCATACTCGGATGCCGCTTCTAATACTCCTGATTCTTTGAACCATCGATGGAGTGATGCTGAGCGCTTTGGCTCAAGCAAAAAGGTCATTGGCCGAGCGATCGCCTCGGAAAATATTGCATCCGCTACATGGATTCCACTCTCCAAGTCAATGCGTTTACAGGATGGCAAATAGAATCCTAACTTGGCACTGCCCAAACCGCCATCCACCACCCCATAGTCCCATCCTCCCAGACAAGCCCGGTCCACCAGCGCTAATAGTACAATAGTTGCTCCGCACAGGGGTTTTCCTCCAATCAAATGGAAAGTATAAGGCAAAGTGGTGGGCAAGGGTGACGGATTTACGTTGAATGTAAAATTTTTCATTAAAACCTCCCTTCAAGCACCTCAAAATAGCCCGTCCCCTCAAACTGCCTCGCGCAGTTGTCCAAAAACTTTTGAGTCCGCTTGCGTCCGAGGACCCCCAACCGTTGATCTGTAGCGATCGCCTCGCTCAGGGGCATGGGTTCTGCCTCTAGGAGGTCCCGGTCTATGACATAAAATTTCGGTAGCTCAATTTGCTTGAAGGAATAGTTTTGTTGCATATTTTTAAACCTATCGGATGACAACACTTTATTCCAAGCATTTGGATCTGGCTGGATGCCCAAATTTTTAACCAGAACCTGCTCCATCCAGGGATATTGATTTAGAGACTCTTCAAATAATTGGAGACTATCCATCTCTCCTGTACAAGCAAACCATAGAACAAATCTGACTTGCATTTCCGAGGCCATTTCATCTAAGCAATTGCGTTCCACCCATTCCTTAAAAGGTACGCCAACTTGAGCGGGTAAATTGACCAACACATTTTGGGTAATGGCCAGTTGGAAAATAGTATCAGCGTTATTTGATCTATGCTCGGCTTCTGAAAAGTATGCCTCAACACACCGTTCTCCTAACCTTTCCCCATAATAATCTTTCACATCGGGTCGAGAGCGGTCAGTGTCTACGAGATAAAATGGGATATCACGATCCAATAAATAATCCGCCATCACTCGGCAGCCCGTTGATTTTCCAGCTCCTCCTCGTTCTCCACCCCACATATGAACAGTTGTTTTGAATGGGGCTTCGGGTATATAATTCTTTGTCTCTATATCCACAGGAAGTTCATTTGACTGATTATGCTCATCTTGATGACTCTCAGATTCTTGACTTTCTAGTAAATCAGTTTCCCTTAAAACTTCATTTCCAATTTCTTCAACCATAGCTAACTCGTTTTTCTTTTTTCTGGGCATAATTTTATCCCCTACTATAAAAGTAAAATCAATTTGTTCTGAAACCTATGCTGGTCATTATAAAAAATTCTGCAAAAATTCTTCAGCATCATCAGGAATCGCCAAAAAAGTAGAAGCCTCTTGAAGTTCAGAATTTTCCTTAATCTCCTCAAATTGCTCAAGAGGTGAATTAGGAGATTCTACATTTACATTATGTAAACTGACTCGGAGTGGTAACTTAAAGTCTTGGCAAATATTCTGAAGATGATTATAAAGCTGATATATCGATTGCCAAGCCGCTTCTTTTACCTGTTCTTCAGTAAATTTTGTCTCTTGCTGCGCATAAGGAAGCCAAAATGCTATCAAAGGAAGTTGCAAATATTTTTGAGAACGCTCATTATGATTAATTGTTTTAAGAAACCGCATTAAGACATATCCTTCGCTCCCTAATATTGGCTGATAGCGCCATGTAAAATCTTCTCGGCTTTTTTTGTTTCTCTTCATTTAGTTTTACCTGTCTTCTACTTTGAAATATTGTGGCTAAAAAATCTATAAATTCCGTAAATATCAAGTAGACGACATCCCAACCCTGCTGTATCTAATGGTGAAGGAATTTCTACACCCGCATGAAATAAACAACGCTCCGGAAAGGCTTGTTTTAGAGGCTGACGCAAATATTCAGCAGTACCGCCACAAAAAATGATAACCGGGGCTTCTTTTGGGATAGTTTCATCAAGCCAATTTTTCAATTGAAAAAAATATTCTAATCGACTTTCAGTAATAGCTGTAATCAATAAATCAAGCTCATAAGATTTCCGATTTGAATCGCTGCTGTTGACTAAATTGATTAAAGCCTCTTTTTCAACATTCCAACCTGCTTTTGCTACGGCACTTACCAGCCATTTTTCAGATTGGTTCGATGAGCGTTTGACAATTTGCTCAATTGCGCGGTACATCCCTAATTCACAGGACGCGATAACATCCAATAAACCCCGGCGAGATACCAATACTGATGCATTCCGGTATCCTAGCATCACTAAAGCGATATCTTTCTGCTGAATTTGAGCCGTTGAAGATTGTCCTTTGTACAATAAAAATGTTCCCGCTCCTTCAGGAAAACACAAGAATTTATTGATATCAACACTCATTTCCCCATCGGGTGTGGTAAATCGTCTGGCCTGACGGCGCAATTGTTCTTCAAAATAAGATTTATCACTCAATTCGTATGGAGGCAGCACAACAGCCACATCCAAGGTAAACTTAGCCTCCAAGTCTAACTTACGCTTGATTACCCAAATTGCTCCCAAGGTTTTGTAAATAGCCGTCTCTACTTTAGATTTAGATAACGCTTTGCTCCCCTGAAACTTAGAAGAGGCTAAATAGCCGAGGGCATAAAATTCTTGCCCGGAACCCACCCAACACATATTCTCCGGCAAGGCCACTGAGATTTTGTTTCCTTGCAATTGGGCGATCGCACTATGGGGTAACTTCACCATCTGTGGTTCCATATAGCAACTCGTTGCCGCTTGTACCTGGCTGGCATTTGCATAAATAAACTTTGTTCCTTCCCCTCCAGTATCTAATGCCAAAATAACTGTGGGGAGTTTTTCATTGTGTGTCATAGAAATTATGTAGTTTTCTTGCTGTCTGTGACACCCTTTCTTCTACCTTAATCGAGGTACTGCATTTCTCACTTATGGCTTAGGTATAGGTTTTTTTTATAATCCTAGGTAGATGACACAGTACCATCTAGTTAAAAAGACTCCCTTTTTACTCAACCTTTAGATAGAGATTGACTATGACTTTATAACTATCTTTAACCCCAAATAAAATCTTTCTGGAGAGTATTAAGCTTTTGGATATATCAAAAAAATTTATGGATACCCTTTGGTTTTTTTTATAAGTCGGTTTGCCCCAAAAATTTTTATTGAAGTCGTTAGTAAACTACCCGACACCGACCGCTATAGCGGTACGATGAGGGCTTTTGGTAGCCCTCAAGACAACATCTTGTAAAGAACAAGACATTACCTCGGAGCCTAAGAGGGTTGTTTACAATAACCCCCAAAGTAGCGATATTATTCGCTCCATTCTCATCAGCATCACCAACCCATCCACACTTGAGGTTTAGACACTCAAATTTCTTACCTTGTCGGTTGCCAATTACTTTGCAGCAATGACAAGTTTTTGAGGTGTAGCGAGGGTCTACTATCCGGACATCTACACCAAACTTTATTCCTTTGTAGGTCAAGAATTGACGTAACTGATAGAACGCCCAACTGTTAGACCGTCTCCGCTCTGTCTTAGCGCGTGGCAATTCATTGGTGCGTTCCCTAATGCCCGTCAAATCCTCAAGTGCAATCGCCTGGTTTGAGGCTTTAGCGGTACGGGTGAGTCGATAGCTAATGGTATGGTTCAGCCATGTTTGGAATCTTCGTTCACGTCCACTTAACCGTTGCAAGACCTGACGGCATCGACGCCGCGTTGACCTTCTGCCTTTGGATGCTTTCTTCTGTAACGAAGCCCTTACACGGCTGTATCTGTCTCTAGTCTGCGTGATTTGTTGGCCGCTGAATTTTTCTCCCTTGGATGTGCAGACCAAATCTGTCCTCCCAAGGTCGATACCCAACACATCATCCGTATCGGGGATAGCTGGAGGTTCAGACTCTAGCTGAATGTTTAAGTAAAAACTGCCATCATTCCGTTTTACCAGGGTTGCCGATTTGGGTGTTTGCCCTTCTAGTAACTGTTTCTGGTAATTACCGATGTGGAGATTGAATTTTTCCCGACCTTTGAGCATGGTCAAGCTAACCATCCAATCCGTTTCCTTAAAAGTGAAGGTGCGAACGTCGTAGGTAGCAGAGGTTGGAGCAAACCCTTTGACGGGTCTACCTTTTTGCTTTGCCGTCTTGCGATTCGCACAAACTCGTCGGATGGCATGAATGGTCATCTGGGCAGACAAACCAGAATGCGCTCTAGCTTCCTTGTAAATTAAAGACTGGACAGCAATCTGATTGGTCAGCTTTTCGGGAGTCTTTTCATTGACGAACTCACAGCAACTCGCAAAAGCAGCAAGCACCACATCAAGTTTTTCAATCTGCTGTGGTGTAACCATCAATTTACAAGAGACCGTAAGTACCTGGGTCATTTTTCAATTGGTGAACTGTATCAATGTATATAATTATATACTATTTTGCAGATTGTGGAGTATCGAACCCCACAATTTGCCCAGCATTCCTCCCGACGCTCAATCAAAGATTAGAGCGCGGGACTCCTGCTGGTTTAGTTGATTTGAATAAGGAGTCCTTCAGAACGAGTTTTCATACCCAGTTTTGTCGGGTATGCGGTGGCCCAGCTATCTTAAGTTAACCTCCAATTGGCCTTCATCTGATACATTTAGCAGAATAAAAATATTGCGCCCCGGTGCATTCTTCAATTCACTCATCTTCATCTTCATGATGGTGGGGACCCTTGAGCTTCTAGGCTCTAAATATTTATTGCACCAGCTATTTTCTCCTTGACAATCATTCCAAATACTCGGGTCCAGAATAATCACTGAACGCGCAAAAAGACACGTTAGTCACGCTTTCTCTCTATCCCTTTGTAGCCACGGTTTCTTTCAACCCACTTTGAATTATTTTTAGTCCTCTCAAAACAGTTCCCTTGCTCCCACTTAATCGGCCTAGCGGTTTCAATACTGATACTATTAAGTTACTAATCGATGATTAGTTTTCCCTCGGTAGAGAGGGATTTTTGTGTTTTTTCCTATGGTTATCGTACTGTTTGTAGTAACACTGTAAGCACAACGTGGATACATTTATTACAGTTTGTTACAATTCGTGTGGATACAAAATAGGTTACAGATGTTGCTATCCCCTCGAAAAATCCCTCCCCCCCGAGGGATTTTTTAGGCCAAATCTAGCCTATCCCGCCCAGGTTTGCTTATTCGAGTTTGGCCCACAATTAGCCTGCGGTTTTCTTAGCATCCCTCGGTAGAGCAATGGTATGTCATTATGTCCACAGTTTTTTTAGGGGATTATCGATTTCCTAGCAACCTTAACCAAACCTCGGGCACCAATTCTCGGCTGATTTGACAGTTTCTTGGAAAAATGATAAGTGTCAATCCTGCCTCATTTCTGCCTTACACCGTCGCCGTCTTATTCATACTTGTTACTACAATTAGGCAAGATTTTTTAAAAGTTACGTCAGAACATTTGTAGTAATAAAAATTATCAAATAAGTTACCCGCCTCTATGAAAACTCCCTGAAAATCTTTCTCAAGTTAGAGCGTTCAAGCCCTGCCACTTTTTAAACTGAAAAATAGAGTCAACAATCCTAAGCATCATGATTGGGAAAGTTACCAAAGGAAATGATTTCACGGGCCTCCTCAGCTATGTCCTGGACAAGCCTGGGGCCAAATATATTGGGGCAAGTCAGCTAGTTGGTGAGCATGAACATCAATGGGTGGCTCAATTCATGCGGGTTGCTGCCAAACGACGCCGCACGGAATACCCTGTGGCCCACTACAGCTTTAGTCCCCATCCCAATCAACCGATGGCGGACGAGACGGCCTATCGGTATGCCCAGAAATTCTGTCACCGGATGGGCCATGAGAATTGTCAATGGTTGTTGGTCCGCCATACAGACACGAAAACTGAAAACGGCCAAGACCGAGACCATTTTCATCTGGTGGTGAACCGGGTGACAATAGATGGGGCTCGCACGGTCAGCAGCTTCAATGATTGGTATCGCTCCCAATCCGCCCACCGAGCGCTGATTGAAGAGTTTGATTTGCATAGAGTCCCGTCAATCTGGGAAACCGATCGCCGCAATCCTTCCACCGGACAAATTAGAAGAGTCCGACGGCAAAACCGAGAGTACGCCGAAGGCGCAAGGTCAACCCCCGCCGACCCAATTATCTTGACTGAACTCCAGGACCGCATTGATAAGTTCTGCCAGGACCAACCCAGATTACCAGAGTTGGTAAGACGGCTGCGAGCGGATGGGGTAGGCGTTCGGATTCAGCCGGCTTCAAATGGAGGGCTGGCAATTTCTTACCAACTTGGCTCGGTGGCCGCTGCGGGAAGTTCGTTGGGTCGTGCCTATACGGTCCTCGGATTGCAGCAGCGACGGGGAGTCTCTTATTACCCTGCCTATGACAATCCAGTTCTCCAGCTGTTTTTAAAAGAACAGTGGTATGAGCGGGCCTCTTTTTCCCAGCCAAGCGATCGCCAAGAACCCACCGCAAACCCCGGGTCAACCGCACCGAAGTTATCCCCAGCGTCCTCAGAACCAACTCAAAGCGATCGCCAAGAAAACCGACAAAACCCTCAGTCAACTGAGGGAGAGTTATCGGCTACATCAACCGACCTAACTCAAAGCGATCGCCAAAGAAACCGACAAAACCCTCAGTCAACCCAACCCACTCCAAGCGATCGCCAACTGGACGCCCAAAACCACAGATCAACCGCACGGAAGTTATCCCCAGCGTCCTCAGAACCAGCTTCAAGCGATCGCCAACTTTCCCTACAAAATCCCACATCAACCCAACCGGAATTATCCCCTAACTCAGCATCAACGGCACGGTCCAAACCCGACATCTTGGATTCTGAGGAATATCAACAGTGGGTCAACCAAGTTGCGCCAGTCATCGATGCTTACCTCCAGCACCGGGGTGTTCCGGTTGTCCAGGGCCACCGCTTCCGTACTTACAAGCGCGGTCAATACCTCGTTTTAGAGCAGCAGGATTGCTCAACAACGCTCATGATTGCCCATAACACTGACTCGGGTTCATGGGAAACTCGCAACTATTTCCCCGTTGAGCGAGCTACTGCCCAGCACATTTTGGAGCAGTCCCTCCCAGCCATGCAGCAAGAGATGAGACCCCCTTATGCCTGGTTTAATTTGCATGACTCAGAGCCTCCACCGTCCCTACCGGAGGTCCTGAATAAGCAGGAATATCAACAGTGGGTCAATACCGTCGCTCCCCCCTTTAGAGAACCCCCACCAAAACCCTCTGAGTCTCCCGCAGCAAAACCGTCCCCAACACCGTCCCCACCCGATGTCCTGAGTGAGCAGGAATACCAACAGTGGGTGAACAGGGTGGCTCCATTCCTCAATACCTACCTCAAACACCGGGGTGGGCGGATGGTCGAGGGCGATCGCTTCCGCACTTACAAGCGGGGTCAGTACCTTGTTTTGGAATATCGAGATGGGTCGGACACTCTGATTCTTGGCCGACCGACTGGCAAGGGTTCTTGGGAGACTCCTGAGCAGTTTTCTGTATCTGTCAAACGCGAGGATGCCAACTACATTGTGGAACGGTCTATCCCGCTGATGCAGCGTCGCATGAGCCAAGATAAAAAACGCGCTCAGAATAAGAAGCGCTCTCGTTCTGGGCAACTGGATATTTCGGATTGAGGCATTGAGCGGCCCCGGTAAGCAAGCAAATCACGCAGTCCTCCTTCGGGGTGATCGCAGTTTCAGCCGCGTTTCATCGTGAGCGACCCCTCGCTTTTGTTTACGACCTCAAACCCAAAACGCTCATAAAGCCGCAACGCCGGATTGTCTACCGAAACACTCAACGAAATGGAGGATTGCCCATAATCCGACGCCAACAAGTGAATGAGCAATTGTGTGCCAACGCCTTGACCCCGATATTCGGGCAACACCGCCATACCTAATTCCGGCGTGTCATCATCCACATAACCATAACCTTTGTTCTCGCCCACCAGTAAACGTAACCAAACCGCGCCGACAGATTGGCCCGTTGCCGCATCGCTGGCGAGAAAGCCACAATCACCGGAGCGCTTCCAACCCTGAACATACCGCGCCAGTTCAGGAAGACGAACAACCTCACGAGGCGGGACAGGTTGCCCTTTAGGAACATAAAGTGCCTGGTACAACATTTCCCAAAGAAACGGTTGATCTGTTGATATGAGCGGTCGAATAATGCAGTTCATCACCTTAGTTTTCCTTAAAGCGGAGCGCGGCGGGCTAACTATATTTTGTCGTGCTCTATATGGGCAGAACCGTTCCATGCCTATTCCTCTCGGTTAATCCTGGTCTAGGCTTTGTCTACAATTTCGTCTATTTTTAGCGGCCAATCCTGATCTACTGCCACATCTAGCTCCTGTCTACAATCCTGTCTATCCTAGGGGCCGATATTGGTTTAGCTGCTGTCTACAATTTTATTGACAAAATCCCTAACCGTTTGGCTCACTTAGATAGTATCGCCCTTTTTGATGGTTCCAGGCAAGGCCATCCGGGTCCTGTTGGCTAGTCCATTTGGCAAAAGCCTTCGTGCCTTTTTTCTGACGGTTGGAGGTGAGACTTGACGGGCTTACCGACAGCCTTTTCGCCAGCTCCCGCCCACTGAGTCCTTCGGTGCTCAAGTCGCACGATTGGTCTACTCCATGCTTTTAGATTCTTGGGAGCCGTTGCGATCGTCCCTGGTTGGGTCTTTTAAACTCGATGCTCCCGAAGTTGCCTGAACCTCCTGCTCAACCGCATCATCCACCGAGTCTACCGATTGGTCTACGGACCGCTTAGATTCTGAGGAACCGTGGCGATCGCCCCCGGTTGCTTCGGCTAATCCAGAGTCTTCCGAAGTCGCTTGAACCTCGCCCTCAACCTCATCATCCACGGAGTCTACCGGGGCGTCTACTCCGATCTCAGATTCTTGGGAAATGTTACGATCGCCCCCGGTTGCTTCGGCTAACCCCGAGTCTCCCGAAGTCGCCTGAACCTCGCCCTCAACTGCATCATCCCCCGCATCATCAACCGAGTCTAACGGCGCGCCTACGCGAAGGTCTACAAATACCGGGCCAACCGAATCTACGCTGTCTACTTCTTTGTCTACATCTACACCCAAACCAGATAACCGACTTTCCAATACTTTCAGGCGTGACTCTAGGGTACGGGTCACCCCCTGAATCGCCTCAGCAACCGCAGCCTCTACAAGAGATTGAACGGTGGCTGTGCTCTGAGGAGATGCCGGTTCTATTCCCAGGTACGCCTCAATCGCTTGGACGATAAATTCGCTGCGGCTCGTATCCTGCCGTGCCTGATCAATCTGGATCAGCAGTTCGGGAGTGGTCCGGACATTCACCTGGGCACGTCCCAATTTTGATGATTTCGCTTGGGCCTTTTTGGAGAGTCGGCTCATGTTTTTTCCCTCTACCTTGAACAGTCTACAGTCAGTCTATAATTAGTCTAAACTTAATCAGACATCAGTCCCCTGAAATTTTTCAGCCAACTCTACTCCTCGGACTGGACTCCTTAATTTAGCTAAGTTTTAGGCGTCATCCCCGAGAAAATGTAGACAAATCACTAGACAAATATTCAATTTTGTAGACGTTCGTTTTCTTCTTCTAACTCGGTGATCCGTAACCGGAGTTCCGCCAGCGCCACCCCAATTTTTTCCTCCAATTCGTTGATGCGGTTGTTGAGCCGGTTCGACTCCCTGATATCCAAATCCTCATCGCACAAAGGCAAACCCTGAGCGAGGCACTGGCGAATAAAAATGGAAATCTGCTCTGTGGCTGTTGTCCCCTCATCCTGGCAAAGGGCGACAAAAGATTGCCACTCTGACGGCTCCATCCGCAGGGAAATTGGTTTTCTTTTCATGACTTTTGCGTTATTGCGTCTATACGGTTAGCATACAGTGCCAATACAGCACTGCCAATACAAATGTATTACGTTCAAAGAAAAATGCCCATACCCAGAGCCGCTAAACATCCTAACGCCGCTTGAGCCTTATTTGCAGGTTGCTCAAAACTTTCCATTAAGCCTAGTCCCCCTCCCCATCCATCCCTGGAAACCCTTGATTTTTGGTAACATTCCGTAAAAGGTATCTTTTACTTACAGTTGTCGTAGAATAAAATAGGCCCCAATTCAGGATTTATGGAATTTAGAAAACCCAAAAATAAGGACCAACGCGCCCGAGAGCATCTGTTACCGAATGAGGTGGAGCGATTGATTGCGGCGGCGCAATCAATGGGGCGTCACTCTTTGAGGGATTCAACCTTGATTCTGCTTTCGTTCCGGCATGGTTTGAGGGTGGGTGAAGCGGTGGCCCTGACTTGGGACTGTGTGGATTTTGCAGGTGCAAGCATTTATATTAGTCGCCTCAAAAATGGGAAACCTGCCACCCACCCCTTGAAGGGAGTGGAGATACAAGCCCTCCAACGGCTCCAGACAGAATATCCCGACTCCCGCTATGTCTTTACCAATGAGCGCGGAGGTAAATTGACCACATCTGCCGTCAGAAAAATTGTCACCCGCGCTGGGGAAATTGCAAGAATCCGCAATTGCCACCCCCATCAGTTGCGCCATGCTTGCGGATATTTTTTGGCTTCCAAGGGGTTTGATACCAGAGCCATCCAAGATTATTTGGGGCATCGGTCAATTCTGCATACCGTGCGCTATACCGAGCTTGCACCCGATCGCTTTAAGGATTTTTGGCAAGATTAGCCTCAAAGTTTAAGAGCGATCGCCTGAAGATTCCCGCCCCACAAAATCTGACCCCATAAAACTGGGTCAGGTTTTTCCTGGACTCAGTTTTATTGCAGGTTGTTAACTATTGGACTTGACTTGATTGGCTTATTCCCGAAGAATATCTCGATGCCATTTGCCAAAGTCGTCCAGAAGAGGCAGTCCCATTCAAGCATTTCTGTGCAAGTTGCTGAACCCCAGGGACTGACCCAGATCCTATGTGGGTGCTCAACCGGGCTAAGTTTTGCTTAATCTGTGGAACCGAGTTGCAGGATAAATGCCTCCAGTACGGCGAGGCGATCGCTTCTTTCCAATATCGGTTTTGCCCAATGTGTGGCACTCCATATAAAAAAAGAAAGCTGTGTAGATGCGGGGGAGATTCACCGATAGCAATCATTCATCCCTTCACTCGAATGATTGCTATCAATCCCAAGAACTGAAAAGTTTTGGCGCTACGCGCGTCCCTCAAGCGGGTAGTAAGACTACCGGCTCAATCTGCGTTGCATAACAAAAAAAACGGCACATAAAAAGTTTTTACATAAAAGTTAAGGCTTGAACTTTACCTAGGTTTAGGTATTGGAAACAAGTTTACCTTTAAAAAATATTGATTGTCTATTTAAACCTAACTCTAAATAATTTGCCGATAAAAGTTTATTGGAATTTTTTAATTTACAAAAACAGGGGTACCATTTTTTGCAAATCAGCTAACTGTCGATTCACTTTTCAATAAAAATTAAGGATTAAATTTAAAAAATTTTAACAATAAAAAATTTGTGATTTCCGTAGCTTAGATTTTGAGATAGCCAAATGGAACCTTTAACACCTCGTCAATTAGAGCTAGATTTGTACCCAAGACTTAAACCAGGCCAGGTTGTCAAAATTCTAGGTAAAGACTTCACAGGTCACTTTGATTTAGTTGGTTTTTACGGCATCATTGAAGGTTGCAATATAAGTTGTAACATTGGCATTTCTGTCTGGGTGCTGGGCTTTAAGTTTGGTACAATATTCCCCGTTATCCTCGAATACGACATCTACAATATCGAGCCAACCGGAAAAATAAAAACTCCCTGGCATCGCTATAGTCCCCGAGCTAAACAAATTCACTTAAATCGAAATCTCAAATAGAGGGCAAATTATGCTAGAACTTGTCAATTTAAGAAGTCACGGTTGGCTAGGCACTCATTATATCAGACGTTCTAATCCAAAAATTGGTTTGCCAGGTTCGGCTCTAGCTAATCCATTTCGCATTCGAACCCACGGTAATCGTCAAGCAGTCGTACAAGCCTATCGCCGATGGCTTTGGCAGCAAGTAAAAGCCGGTTTATTTCAAGAAGTGGAGACCGCCCCCTTTCAAGAATTAATGGAACTAGCACGACAACATAAAGCCGGACATCAATTAAAATTGAGTTGCTACTGTGCGCCACTTTCATGTCACGGTGATGTTATAATTCGTTGTATCCAATGGCTCCTTAATGAAGGTCATGTCTCCTAGTTAATTAGGTCACTTGTTTTTTGTAAATACCTGCTCCAAATTAATGAATTTAATTATAGTATCAGCATTTGAAATGTGATAAACTGGCAGGACGTATGTTTGAAGACGAACTAGACCTAGCTTATGTGGTTATCGCCGGTATAAAATCGCGAAATACAAAGAGAAGCTATACAGCCAAATGGGTCAAATTTAATTCTTGTTCGTTTTCTTAACATATATTTACTTAATCGCAAATTTTTCACCTATCTACCTAACCCATAATAATGATTGAACAATGGACTGGATTTAGCATAGATTTTATTAAAAATTCTGGGTTTGATTCTAACTTTTATCCTTTCTCATATAAACTGCATCCATTTAAAATTGAGAAAAAATGGACGGGATTTGGAAGTTTAGATTATGTTGGCTGTAACGGTTCTAGAAAACATAAAGATAGTATTTCATCACCAAAAGAATACTATGCATTTTTGATGGTTAGAAACGATGGATTTATTGCCAAAGGTATCAGGCAACCTCGGCTTAAACTAGCAATCCAAAAGCCGGGAACTCTCATTATCTTGAAACGGCATTGTTATCATCATGTTATTTTAGATGCCCGTCTGAAATTTGGGGGTGCAAATCTGCCGGAGACACAAGGAAGATTTTGGATTGCAATAGGGTCAGTGTTTGATATCAAGCCAACACGAAGTGAAGTTTTTCAGTTATTTCAACAGTTTTTGTACAAAATAAATGGTCTGGAGGGACAAAGCCGTTGAGATTCGTCCTGATGATGAGTTCTATGAATCGTTCCCTAGGTCGAGTCCGAAAATGCAAATTTTGCTGCATCGTTATTTTGGTAAAACGACCCCTTAATAATTGCTGGATGATTGGCAATTCCCCCAAAGATGAACACGCAAGCGAGGCGTTCGGCTGCAACTTCATGGCGGGTGATATTTGGCGTTCTCGTCATCTGCCTGGGTTCCATCAGCTATCCTTGGATGTGCCAGGGCTGGAGTTCTTGGAACCAAGCCTCAAAGGAATTTACCGAGTTTGAGCTCAAACGAAAAACCCCGCTTTCGGGTGGGGTCTGGTCTGAGTTGGGCGATCGCATCTAAGTCTTACAAAACAGGGGCCTGGTCTGAGCGTGGCGATCTCATCCAAATCTCGCAAAACAACGGCTTTTCGCCGGTGCTGGAATGCGTGACTGGTTTGGCGTGATGCGCTCGTGCTGGCTGCAACCTAAGTCGGTCAGAATCCGAGTTTCTGAGATCGGGTCGGTTGGACTAGCTGGGATGCCACCGCGACCGACTACCGTGAAACTATTCTCGCTTCCCTGACAGCCGGTGGCAATCTGGCCGGATGGGTCGAGGAAGTTAGTTGCAAGAGGAACAAGCGCAGCGGTGGGGTCAAGGTCTAGGGTATTGACCGTGACGATGCCGGTAAACTCAGCACCACGTTCGGAAGTGGCGGTGATGTCCGAGGTTTAGTCCGAAGGGCGATCGCGAAACTCCGTGCCAAAGATGCCTTGAGCGTTGATGTTGACTTGGCCGCCGCGAAAGTCTTGGGAGTTGGCGCTGATGTCGCTATTTTCCAGAGCCCTTAACACCTGAGCGTCAATGTTGATGTTGCCATCGATAACATTTTCACCTTGGGCGTTGGTGATGCGGCTGCCTTGAGGCAAGATAGCCAAGCGCGATCGCAGGGAAATATTGCCTCCCCCTGTTACCGTATCGGCATCAATCGCTCCTACGTCCAATTGAATGATGTCGGTTGAAATTTCGATTTGTCCGGCATTTCCTGCTCCTTCGCTGCGGGCTGAGATCGTGCCACCATCGCGGATAATTAACTGTGGAGTTTCAACAATTAAATTGCCGCCTCTGCGATAGAGCGGGAGAAAACGGTGTCATACAAAAGTTACAGTATAGCTAGGCTTTTATACAATCGTTTCGGATTCACTCGGTGTAAGGTTTTCAGCCTTCGGGATTTTACCCTTGAGACCATTTGCCACCTTTGCTGATGGAGTCTTGCTTTCACAAGAAAAACATGGGAAGGTTAGAAGCCTCGTCTCTTTAGAGCGAGGAGGAAAACCGACCCAAGCGGTTTTAACCGCCTGGTTTCTTTTAGAATCCATAAGAATAACCATCCTTTTTGTGAATTGGTTGACAATATTTATGGCTAATTCCTGCTACTCTACCGTTTTGTGTGGCCATATCAAAACTGCCAGATGCACGGCAAAGAACTCGACCCAAATAACAGCCTATTTTCTTGCCTTTGGTAACAGAAGCTTTAACAATATCGCCCGTCTGAAAGCCTTTATGAATCTGTGTCCGTGAGCGATGTCGTGTTGGAAATCCATATTTATTAGTACCACACATTTGACGAGTACCACGTCCAGTTGCCTGAATTAATAAAGGTTTATTGGTTAAAACCTTTAAAGTTT
>JAMXFF010000082.1 GCA_025370845.1 Laspinema palackyanum D2a
CCCGCTTTTTTACGACTTCTTCATTATCTCAAACAATTGCCCCGTATGGGTTTCCCCTCCGTTGTCACCCTCTCAGGAAAAGGAGCAATTCCAGGTAAAATAGAATGTAATTCTGTTGTCAGGACCGAGAATCATGAAAGGACTCTGGCTAGAAAATCAGCAATTGCAACTGCGATCGCAACTTCCCATTCCCGAACCCCCAGAAGGAGAAGCCCTCATCCGAGTTTTGCGGGCGGGAATCTGCAATACCGACCTCGAACTGCTGCGGGGTTATTATCCCTACAGTGGCATTTTAGGCCATGAATTCGTCGGTGTGGTGGAACGCGGACCCGAATCCCTGCAAAATCAGCGCGTTGTCGGAGAAATTAACGCCTATTGCGGAGACTGTCGGTTTTGTCGCAAGGGACAACCCACCCACTGCGAAAATCGCACCGTGTTGGGAATTGTCAATCGCAATGGCGCTTTTGCCGAATATTTGACCCTGCCCGTGAAAAACTTGTATGCGGTGCCGGATACGATTACAACGGATATGGCAACCTTCACTGAACCGATCGCCGCTGCCTTAGAAATTCAGGAACAAGTCGCCATCACCCCAGGCGATCGCATCTTAGTGGTAGGCGATGGCAAATTAGGGCAGTTAGTCGCCCAAACCCTCGCCCTCACGGGTTGTGACTTGCTGGCAGTTGGGCGACATCGGGACAAACTGGAGAATTTGGAGTCCCTAGGCATTAAAACGGGATTCGCCGATGCGGTTACGGACCGCCAATTTGATATCGCCGTGGAATGTACCGGCAACCCCGAAGGATTTACCATTGCCCGTCGCGCCTTACGTCCCCGAGGGACCCTCGTCCTCAAAAGCACCTATGCGGGTCACCTCACCCTAGATATCTCGTCCCTGGTGGTGGATGAAATTACCCTAATCGGGTCCCGTTGCGGTCCATTTCCCAAAGCCCTAGAGCTTTTAGCACAAAACAAGCTAAATGTCAACCCTTTAATTCAAGCCAAATATCCCCTCGACGAGGCGATCGCCGCTTTTGAACAAGCCCAACAGCGAGGGGTTTTAAAAGTTTTGTTAGAAATTAGCCCATAGAATGACCAAAAACTCTTAAGCCCCCCTTTCTAAGGGGGGTTGGGGGGATCAATCCAAAATTTTGCAAGAGGTCTAATCACCAATGACCAATGACCAATCCCTCAGTTCCGATAATCCACACAATCGATCGCATCTTCCGACATCGCCCGAGTGGGATGGACGGGACACTTCAAATGAGGGTCATTGGTAAAAAAGACGCAATAGGCACAGGGAATCTGGTGCATTCGCTTGGCATTGGTCGTTGCCGATGCGATCGCACTAAAAAGGCTCCACCCCAGCAACATCACGAGACCCCAAGCACTGACAAAGCAAATTGGCACTAAAAATGGCTCAATGGCGCGAGTCAGAGAGTACAGCAGTTGGAACACAGGCCAATACTCCAATCGATGACATCAAAATATGCTTTTAACTCATACCACAAAGAAAGCAACCTGATAAAATCTAAAAAAGAACTAAAAACCGCCGGACAAACCGGAGTTACCGGGCAGAATTGCCTAATCGATTCTTTTTTGTATTGGAAATTACAGGAACTTTACTATGTCTCTGCGTTTAGGTGATACCGTACCCAACTTTACTCAAGCATCCTCCCAGGGAGAGATTAACTTTTACGACTGGGCAGGAGAGAGTTGGGTCGTGCTGTTTTCTCATCCTGCGGACTACACCCCGGTTTGCACCACAGAACTCGGTGAAGTAGCCCGTCTCCAATCTGAATTTGACCAGCGCAATGTCAAAACCATCGCCCTGAGTGTGGATGATGTGGAATCCCACAAAGGTTGGATTGTGGATATTGAAGAAGTTGGCAACGTGCGCGTCAATTATCCAATTTTGGCCGATGCCGATCGCAAGGTATCTGATCTGTACGACATGATCCATCCCAATTCCAACAATACCCTCACCGTGCGATCGGTCTTTGTCATTGACCCTCAGAAAAAGCTCCGGTTGGTGTTAACATACCCGGCAAGTACCGGACGCAACTTTGTGGAAATTCTCCGGGCGATCGACTCCTTACAACTCACCGACAACTACAGCGTTGCCACCCCAGTCAACTGGAAAGATGGCGATGATTGTGTGATTGTCCCTTCCCTGAAAGACCCGGAAGTGTTAAAGGAAAAATTCCCCAAAGGCTACACTGCGGTTAAACCTTACCTGCGGTTAACCCCACCCCCGAATAAATAGACTTATTGCAGAATTCTCTTAAGCCCCCCTTCTTAAGGGGGGTTGGGGGGGATCGATCATCGAATAAAAACAAGAGGTTTAATCAACCCTTGACCCTGCATTGAGAAGGCGATCGGCCCTGCTAATCTGTAGGGATGTTCCGAGAAAGATAGCCCTCTAAACAGGGCGATCGCCTTACGCTCCTGAATGAATTCATAAAACAATCAAACAAACAGTTTTAATCGCCCGCCATAGGACAATACCCAATGGATATTAAACAGGGGTTCATCGGAACCGTAGGGAATACCCCCTTAATTCGACTCAATAGCTTTAGCGAAGAAACCGGATGTGAAATTTTAGGAAAAGCCGAATTTCTGAATCCTGGAGGGTCCGTTAAAGACCGGGCCGCCCTCTTCATCATCGAAGAAGCTGAACGTCAAGGTTTACTTAAACCCGGGGGGACCGTAGTCGAAGGAACCGCAGGGAATACCGGCATTGGATTAGCCCATATTTGCAACGCCAAAGGCTATAAATGCCTGATTGTCATTCCCGAAACCCAATCTCAAGAAAAAATAGATATCCTCACCCTATTAGGGGCCGACGTTCGTAAAGTTCCGGCAGTTCCCTACAGCGATCCCAATAACTATGTCAAGCTTTCCGGCAGACTCGCCGAAGAAATGGACAATGCAATTTGGGCTAATCAATTTGATAACTTAGCCAACCGAATGGCCCATTATCAAACCACCGGACCCGAAATTTGGTCCCAAACCAACGGAAAAATAGACGCTTGGCTGGCTGCAACGGGAACTGGCGGTACTTATGCCGGAGTTTCTATGTTTTTAAAAGCCAAGAACTCGGACATTAAATGTGTCGTTGCAGACCCTATGGGCAGTGGATTATATAGCTATGTAAAAACAGGGGAAATCAACCCCGTCGGCAACTCCATCACCGAAGGCATTGGCAATAGTCGAATTACCAAAAACATGGAAGGTGCACCGATTGATGATGCCATTCAAGTCGATGATCACGAAGCGATTCGCGTCATTTATCAACTCCTCCAAAAAGATGGCTTATTTATGGGCGGATCCGTGGGAATTAATGTCGGTGCCGCCGTCGCTTTAGCCAAAGAAATGGGTCCGGGTCATACTCTGGTAACAGTGTTGTGTGATAGTGGACAACGCTATCAATCCCGGTTATACGATCGCGACTGGTTAGCCTCCAAAGGACTATCCCCCGACTAAATCCAAATCCGTCGCATTTTCATCTGAGGCAATTGACCCCTAAACGAGTCCTAATCTGTACAAATCGCACCTGCCGAAAACAAGGTTCACAAAAAGTCCTAGCCACCTTTCAATCCTTACCCGTGGCTAATGTCACCGTTGAAAGTAGTAGCTGCTTAGGACAATGCGGCAATGGACCAATGGTGCTCATCCTCCCCGAAGAAACCTGGTATTCCCAGGTGCAACCTGGTGAAGTAAAAACTGTAGTCGAGAAACATCTCCAAGGCGGCATTCCCGTTAAGGGAATGCTCTACCCCAAGTTTCATCCTAAGTAAGGGAAAAACATCGATGGGTCATTAGTCATTTGTCCATTGTCATTTGGATTGTTGACTAAGGACTAATGACCAATGACCAATGACCCATCATCCTAGATACTGTCTCAATACAGGTGACATTCGATAAAGATGAGCGGTTTTTTCTATCCAACAACGACGGCAAAGAGATTGCAGGATATCTAGTAAATCTGAAGAGGGCATCGGGGCAATTTCTAATAATTTGACAAGGGCGATCGGCTCATCTTCTTTAGTTAACAGGGATAAAAGTTGCTTTTCTGGTTCCGATAGGTAAGCCAACGGTTGTTGTAAAATATCTTTCAAATCTTGAGGAAATAATAAAGGCTGATTTTGTAACACCTGGGTCACGGTTAAGCCTAACTCAACCATAAAATTAGCCACGGTTTTTAACCATAAGGGATTGCCTTGATAATGGTTAATGAATCGTGAGCCGTTTTCTTCGGGTTGTAATCCTTGTTCGGCAATAATTTGGTGAGCGGATGCAGTGTCTAACCCGGTCAAGATTAAGTTAGGCGTATTTGGGTGTTTAAGTTGAACAATTTCTCGCGGGGCTTCCCAACCAATCAAGAGAAAACAACTTTGATGCGATCGGTCTTTAATTTGTTTAAAGAAATTGCGATAATCCTCATAGTTGGGTTGATACTGACCGGCCAATTCTCCTCGCCTAAACAGGTAATTGATATCATCTAAAATAATTAAACAGCGATGATTTTGTAAAGATTTCATGAGGGGTAGCCGTGAAGTGTGATTACCCCACTCCGTAAAAAAATCGGTTAAATTAGTTTGAAATTGGGCGACAGTCGGGCAACTTTCCAGACTACACCAAATCACATATTCAAATTCAGTCTTAATTTCTTCTACAAGTTTTATCCCCAGGGCGGTTTTGCCCATCCCTATGATGCCAGTAATAGTTAACAGTTGTACCTTTTCTGTGAGGATTGATGTTTTGAGGCGATCGAGTTCAGCAGTACGATTATAGAATCTGCCTAAGTTGGGCATTTCACTTAAATCGTGATGGAAATTTGGGGTTGGTTTGGGGTTAGAGGTTGCTTGATTTTCCCGGTTTTGGTTGGGTATATCTGGAGGGTGTCTGGCTTCTCCGCAGATATTAACGTTACTAATTTGATTGTGATGCGGTTCTAAATGTGAAACTATTGAGATTTGCAGCCTCTCCATTGTCGAGCGAAAATTGAATTTAGTCACTTCCTCCTCTAACTCTTTTGAAAGCGTCTTCCATAATTTTGCTCCAACATCCCGAACATAACTCTCGTTACAGTGCTTCTCCTGGGCAATTTCGCTGTATTTCTTGCCTTGCAGAGTTCCCCGTGCGATCGCCTGTTGCAAGTCATCAAGGTGTTGCCCCGTCTTAGCAAACACCAGAGCATCAGCGAGTTTTAACACTTCATCAAGATTCATAGAGTCGGGTAGATTTCGTGATTTTCCGTATTATACCCAACATTTCCTAACATTTACCAGCAAATTCTGGCATTTTCCAGCATTGGTGACGCCGTAGAGCTGGAATCGCCAACAAAACGGCCAGCAAAATTAAGCATTTTAGCCTAGGCAAATATTTTAAGGTGGAGAGATAATCATGCTAGTAATACTTCTATAGGAGATTAGAGCGTGCTTGTCAATCTAGTCAAATCAATGAGCCGTAGTAATAGATTGAAAAAACTTTATCTAAGCCTGCTTTTGTGTTCAATAGTTTTACCTATTGCCGCTATTGGGCAAGCTTCTCCCAACTATCAAGAACGAGATGGAATATATGGCGAAATAAAATTTGCTGAATTTTGTAATGTGCCCAATGCTTTAAGAGCAAGAGTTGTTGCTGAAGCGGGTAGTAGAGACTCCAGAGTTTCAAGTGTCGAATTTAAAATTTACTCAAGATATTCTTATGGAGTAAATTTGTGGAACCAAACATTTGGTTATGTTACAGGTGAAAACTGGCGACCTATAGGGGTTCCCAATACTCTTAATAATACCAGAGATGGTGATAGAAGATTCTATGATACAACACCCATGACTTACCCCTTAACCTCAGTTGTTAGCTCACCTATCAAATTTTCGATTCATGTCAATCATAGTAGAGGTAAAACCATTGATCTCGGGGGCATTGTTGATATGGGAGTAATTGAACCAGGACAGTGTAGAATATATGATGATGGTAATTTCAGATAATTTGATTGTTATCGTGATTAATTGAATCATCATAAATGACAAGTTGGTAGTGGGGTGCGTTAGTCGGGGCAAAACTTAGGACTCAAATTAATTATCATTATTCCCGACTAGGCGCACCTTTTTGACTCCAAATTGGGGCGTCTAGTCTGATTTATAAATCTCGGTAAAAATCTAAAGTTTTTGGCAGCCTAAGGCACCCTACCAATTAAGTAACTCAGCAAAGAAACGGGGTTTCCATGAAAACTTTTGTTGAGTGACATAAATTGTCTAAAGAAACCCGGTTCTCTGAAGTATGCGATCTCCCCTCAGCAACCAACCAAAGAAACCGGGTTTCTATGAACCCTTTGGTTGGGTGACACAGATGGTCTGAAGAAACCCGGTTTCTGGGATTTGTTTCATCGACTAAGCACCAACTAATTGCGATGGAACAATCTAAGACAAACTGCATTAAAATCTCCGCCCTTCATCAATCATTTCTCGAATAAAGGTGGGTGATAACGCCACTTCTTGCTGCAATTTTCGCATTTGATCAATGGCTTCTTGAATTGATTCTTTAGTGGTCAAATTGCCCCAGGCATTATACTTGGGTTTAGTTTCTTCAGATAATAACGGCTGTACTGCTAATACAACTTCAACCGCCGTAGCTTTAAAATTAGCTCGAATCTGAATTTGTAGAATTCCATCGGTTCCTGCATTCTCTAGGGGCAAAGGTTCATTAAAGTCCTCTGGGACGATAAATTTCCCTCGATCTTGCCCTAAACTGGCTCGCCGATTGGATGAGGGACGAATCGAAATCAACTTAGCGATCGCCACTCCTTGATTTAAAATAATAATTTCTTCTCCAAGTTCTACCCGCGATAATAACTCCGCGAGATTTTTTTGGAAGTCGTTGGGTAAGTTTTCAATCTGAAGTGTAGCCATTGTCGCCTCACGATTGCTTAATTTCTTACCTTACCAGTTTAACTTCAGAACGGCGAGGAAATTGGACAATGGTCATTGACCAATGACCATTGTCCAATGACCCATGACTAACCCAAATATCCTCGGGTGACAAAGGGGATATCCACAATCTCTCCAGTTGTTTCACCCACTTGCACCTGCAACCCTGCACCTCCGGCTTTGGTGCGAATGTAGGCTAATCCAAAAGGGCCTTCCGGACTGTCGGTGTAACTGGTGAGGGTCCCTACTTTCTCCTCCCCCATCGTCACAACTGTTCCAGGGGATGCAGGTGCATTGAGTTTTACCCCCCAGAGTTGCACTTTGACGCCTTTGTAAGTATTCAACCGGGCGATGGTTTCTTGTCCAATGTAGCAACCTTTCTCAAACGAGATATTGTGCCATAACCCCGCTTCTAAGGGGTTGTAATCCTCCGTCAGTTCGCAGTCGGGTGCAGGACGTCCTTGCTGAATTCGCAGTTGTTCCCACCCCTGGGTTCCCAAGGGAACGGCACCCCCATCGGTGAGCATATTCCACAGGGATGCGGCATCATGGCGATCGCAAATCAGGGTATAACCGGGTAGGGCCAATCCACTCCCCACCGCAACTCGTACCTGAATCTCCCCCAGGGTCAAGAGTTGATGACTGGCATGGGGCCAGTCGCCTGCCACTCCCCAGGGGGCTAACAGGGCCAAACTTCCCGGACCGATTAAACTAAACGTCGCCATCGATGCAGTGATATCCTGCAACTCCACGCGATCGGCAGGGAACAGATAGCGATCGAGCCATTCAATAATCCTCTGACGGCGACTCGGAGAAACCAGCAACAGGGTGGCATCCTCAGTCATATAAGCAGTTGCCAAATCGATGGTCCGTGCCGTAGAGGTGACAAAAACCGTATCGCACCCTTGTCCCGGTTGGAGTTTTTGGAACTCATTCGTGCTTTGGTTATGTAAAAAGCGCAGGCGATCGCCACCACTGACTTGAATCAGACCCCAATCCGAGCGATCGCATAATGCCACCGCCTGATATGCCGAGGCGATCGCCTCTGGGTCATTCCCATAACTCAGCGGCACCTGAATTTCCGAGTCCAAATCCGCAAACACTGCGCCACTCGCTGCCTGAAGCTTCCGCAATTCCTCAGTCATAGCCATCCCTGGTTTTCTCTAAATTACTTGTTTTTATGCGATCGGACCGATCCAACCTTGTTACAGCTTAGGCAAATTGGCAAAAAGGTCCTGAACCAACTGCTTTGCTTTCTCATCCAGTCGATTCCAATCCACTTCCCCCTCTTCATCAATCAAACTGCCATCAATTTCCACATCACGGCTTTCTGGGGCTGCATGAGTGGGGCTATAATTTTGAAAGCAAACTTCAAAGCACAATTCCCAGACATTAAACTTGTGTTCCGCTTCTCCCCGTTTTAAACAGAGTAGGTAGCCAGGAAAAGGCGTTTGCACATCTTCGTAACTTCCTTCCCAACTGGAATCTTCGAGTTGTTTGCGAATATTATCCAGGACACGAATCAAAGCCGGTTGCATCAGAATTTCGGCTTGCTGCCATGCCACAGAATCTTTAAATTTAGGCTTCATTTTTTATAAAAAACTAAATAAAAAACTAATCGGTTCAGTTCCCGAAAAAGCGCCTTTAAATTGCTTTAATAGCCCTAACTAATATCAGTTCAAGCTCAGGGAATTTGATAGCTGGAAGTCCCTGGGATATCCTGCCTCGGCCTGATTGACTTCAACTCCACCCAAAGAAGCCCGCACAGGCGGGCTAAATCATGAAAATACGCAGGCTGATACCTGCGTTGACACTTATGCGGTTGGTTTCACCAGGGACTCCACCCGCTGCAACTTAGCGGAACATACTGCTAACGGAACTATCTTCATGAATCCGCCAAATCGTTTCACCCAATAAATTGGCAACCGAAAGGATAGTCAACTGTTTAAAGCGTTTATCCTCGGGTATCGGAATTGTATTTGTAATGATCACTTCTTCAAACACCCCTGTAGAAAGGCGCTCAACTGCCGGAGGAGAAAAAACTGCATGAGTTGCACAGGCATAAACCTGTCTGGCTCCTTCTTTCCGGAGTAAGCGAGCCCCCTCGCAGATCGTACCAGCAGTATCGATCATGTCATCGACCAGCACTGCCGTTTTGCCCTCTACATCACCAATCAAATTCATGACTTCGGCCACATTATGAGCTTGCCGACGTTTATCGATAATCGCCAGAGGCGCATCGTTTAACTTTTTAGCAAATGCTCTAGCTCTCGCCACGCCTCCCACGTCTGGGGAGACTACCACAATGTCAGAGAGTTGTTTACTGACGAGGTAGTCCAAGACAACCGGCGAGGCATAAACGTGGTCTAAGGGGATATCGAAATAACCTTGGATTTGGTCTGAGTGCAAATCCATTGCCAAAATCCGACTTGCACCGGCTTGGGTAATCAAATTGGCCACCAGTTTGGCAGTAATGGACTCTCGTCCCGCTGTTTTGCGATCGGCCCTAGCATACCCATAGTAGGGAATTACGGCAGTAATTTGCCTTGCCGAGGCTCGTCGGCAGGCATCGATCATAATCAGCAATTCCATCAGGTGGTCATTCACCGGATAACAAGAGGGTTGAATCAGGTAAACGTCACATCCCCGGATTGACTCCTGGATTTGGATGTAAAGTTCACCATCAGCAAACCGCTTCCGGACCATTGGCCCCAAATCTATTCCCAAGTAGCGAGCCACTTCCTGAGACAGAGGGATGTTAGCAGAACCTGAAAACAGTCGCAGACGACTATGGTCAGCAAAGGTAGCCAGAGATGGCTGGAGGGTTAAAGTAGCAGAACGGATCACGGCAGGCACTTTATCGGACGTTCATTGGTTCAAATTTTATCACCTCAATCGGAATTTTTCGTCATTATTTTCGCGGATCTCTATCCCAAGCAAGATAGAAATTCGGGGGTAAATTAAATTCATCAATCGGGCGAAAGCGAAACAGATGCCCCTCTAATCTATAGTCCATGAGGTTTGTGGGGTGATATTTACCGAAAAATATGGATTAACTTAGCAAAAGGGCAACAGCAGCGACGCCCCCACCTCCTAACCCAATCCCTCATCAATGGCTCCCTGCTGGCCACAGCTAGAGCCATTAAGCGAATAGTGCTGTTTTTTCCTGGGAAATTTCCGAAACCTTCTTTGATGTCCCCAGGATCATTGCCGACTCCCCTGGGTTGCGGCTAGGCTGGAAGGAGGCTGGCTTCCTCGGTTGCCTCCCTGACTCGGTTTTCCCCACTTGAAGGTTAAATCATTAAAAAAAGTTATGAGCTTAAAGGAACGAATTAACGAAGACATCAAGACGGCGATGAAATCCAAGGATAAAATTCGTCTGGAAACGGTCCGCAGTATCAAAAAATTGATTCTGGAAAAGGAAGTAAGCGTCAGACCTTCGGGCCAGGATACTTTAACAGAAGAACAAGAACTAGAGATCCTCTCCAGACTCGCCAAGCAGCGCAAAGAGTCCATTGAACAATATCAACAAGGTGGTCGGGAGGAACTCGCCGCCCAAGAGGCCCAAGAATTGGCAATTCTGGAAGAATACCTGCCCAAGCCCCTGTCTGATCAAGAAGTGAGTACGTTGATTGATCAAATCGTGGCTGAAGTGGGTGCTACCTCTGTCAAAGATATGGGCAAGGTGATGGGTCCAGTGATGGAACAGCTCAAAGGCAAGGCTGAAGGCAAAAAAGTTCAAGAACTGGTCAAAGCCAAGCTTTCCGGCCAATTTTAGGATATCGGTACAGCATCTATGGGTCGGACCAGAAACCCGGTTTCTGGCCCTGATGGTTTGTCTGTTTGACTTCTATCCAGTTTGAAAATGGGAGTTTTTGATGAAACCAACTGACAAAAAGCAGCGGATTACCCGTGCAGCGATTTGGATTGCCCGTTATACAGGAGTTGGAGTTGCCCTGGCGATCGCCAGTTGTTTAGGAGCCTCCCCCAACTTCGGCCAAAACTCTAATCCCCCTCAATCTCAATCCCAGCAGTGGCGGCGCATGAATGACTCAGAAGTCTCGCAACAATGGGAAAATGTTCTCAACTCGCCCTTGGGGATTGCTGCGCTCAATCAGTTAGCTTTAGAAGGCTTTATCAGTTTTGACTGTCCCAAAACCTTCTATATCAATGAAGAGTTTGGGGGTTTTCAAACCTTATTGCGGGTCCAATGTCCCACCCCGCGCGGTCTGTCTACGGCGGTGGGTTATGACGAAATGCGCGTCATCTTCAATCGCTTTGAATCAAATATCGAGAATTTTGAGGTTGAGCGGGTTTCTGAGGAGAGTTCGCCTGAAATAACTTTGCCAGAATAGAGAGCAGGAGGAAACTCAGTCCGGGCCCGGGGCCAGATTGGGGACTCAGGAGGGGACAGGCTGAAATGCCCAGTACAGCCAACCGGAACCGGCTCAGAAAAAGACTCAGATGGCTTAACCCGGTTAGCTTAATCAACCCAGGCTCTATGAATCAGGGGCGATCGCCACCCCTCCCGGACCTTTTGAATGGCGATCGCTGCGATCGCTTCTTTTCGGTTAAACCCTATCCTGAACCCTCAATCCCTCTGATTTAAACGAAAACTTAACTTCTATGCAAACCGCAATTTTTAGTGGAACCATCTTACAAAACCGATATCATATACTCAGTCTCTTAGGTCAGGGAGGGTTTGGCCGCACCTATCTGGCCGAAGATCAAGGCCGGTTTAACGAACGCTGCGCCCTCAAAGAATTTATTCCCGCCCCAAATGGCAGTCATGCCCAGGTCAAATCCCTGGAATTGTTCCAACGAGAAGCCGCCATTCTCTATCAAATTCAACATCCTCAAATTCCTCAGTTTAGAGCTACCTTTGAAGAAGAAGGACGGCTATTTTTAGTCCAAGATTATGTAGCCGGAAAAACCTATCGCACCCTGCTCGAAGAGTATAAATCCGCAGGGAAGCGATTTTCTGAAACTGAAGTGTTGCAGTTAATGCAGCAACTTTTACCCATCCTGGATTACATCCACAGCCAAGGAATTATTCATCGCGATATTTCTCCAGAAAATATCATTCGCCGCGAATCAGACCGATGGCCTGTCTTGATTGATTTTGGGGTGGTGAAAGAACTCGCTACCCTGATTCAGTTTCCAGAACAGGGGACTGCTGCCACAACCGTCGGAAAATTAGGCTATGCACCCAGCGAACAAATGCAAACGGGTCGAGCTTATCCCAGTAGCGATCTCTATGCCCTCGCGGTAACTGCGGTGGTCTTGCTCACTGTCAGAGAACCCCAAGACCTCTTTGATGATGTCAAGCTGGTTTGGCACTGGGAACGATTTATTCCCCATCCGGTACAGCCAGAATTGGCACGGATCCTGAATCGGATGTTGAGTTACAAACCGGGCGATCGCTACCAATATGCCAAGGAAGTCCAGCTTGTCCTGGGCCAACTGACGGCCCAACGCCCGATTCCTCAGCACAACGATCCCTCTGCATCGGAACTCGCTACGATTGCCATAGGTCGGAATCCCGTGGGTTCTCCCACACTCGACCCCAACGCTTCGCGACCCGGAATCTCTCCCAGTTCTGATTCTTTATTTGACCACCCGATCGCGATCGGCCTGGGAATCTTTGCCATCATTCTCCTCAGTGGATTAGGGTCTTGGAATGTCGTCCGCTCCTTCTTAAAGCTCGATCGCCCCGATGTCCAAGAGAATCCGGCTCCCTTATTTTCCAATGTAGAATCGGACCTGGAACCGGCACCCGTTCCACCGATTCCCTCCCCTCTCCCGAACTCCACCACAACCGGCTCCCCCAATCCCGGTTCCACCCCTTCTACTCCCGGAACCTCCTCTAACCCGTTGCTGATTCCCGGCATCCCACGCCCCGGTTCCCAACAACCGGAACCCCCACCCCCCGCAGACCCGATTATTTCTACCATTCCCCTGAATGTTGACAGCGGGGTAACCACTGCTGTCGAAGGCACTGTGGAAGAGAACGAAATTATTAAATACATCGTTTCGGGAACTGCAGGGGAAGTGTTGAGCGCTAGTCTTGCCAACCGGGGGATTTTAATGAACGTATGGGGTCCCAACCGTCAGGCCCTTGGGGAATCCAGAGGCGTCAGTCAATGGACGGGAAGGTTACAAGAAACCGGAGAATACCAAATCGAGTTATTTAGCTTGCCCGGATTCTCCCCCAGTAATTTTGAGCTGCGGATTACTCGGGCGAGTCAGGCATCAACCGACCCGGAATCGGCCCCTCCAGTTTCTCTCGGGGATCAGTCTCCTGTTCCTCCAGAACCCTTAGAATCGACCCCCAGTCCTGCCCCTGCTCCCAGTCCCCAGTCCAGTCCGGAACCCACCCCTGCTCCCAGTCCCCAGTCCAGTCCGGAACCCACCCCTGCTCCCAGGCCGATCCCCGTCCCTACACCCAGCTCAGATCCCACTCCGGGGATAGACATCCAACGAGTTGAGGTCTCTGGGGGTAGTCGCAGCCAAATGAGTGGCCGTACCACTAACCAACCCACACGCTATGTGGTGAATGTCAATAGAGGGCAGATGCTGAGAGTCTCGGTGGTTTCTGGGGCGATCGGTCTGGATATCCGCTATCCCAACGGTCAACTGGTTGAAGATGGTGCGATGCGGGTGCAATGGCAAGGTCAGGTTTCTGTCCCTGGAGATTATACAATTGATGTAGCCGCAGGAGCCGGGATCCCCTATGAACTTGAGATTAGCGTTAGCGACTAGAACGTAAGAGATTGCCAAACTGATGACCAAGGACCCGAATAAAACATTGAACACATTACTGATTGCTGGAACCGATACCGATGCGGGTAAAACCGTGGTGACAACAGCGATCGCCGCCTATTGGCAACGGTATTATGCCCAGGGTTCCCTGGCCCTGATGAAACCACTGCAATCGGGAACGGGCGATCGAGAACTCTATCAACGGCTGTTTGAGTTAAAACAATCCCCAGAAGAAATTACGCCTCTCTATTTCGAGGCCCCCCTCGCACCCCCAGTTGCTGCTGAGCGAGAGGGTCGTTCCGTAGATCTTAAAGAACTCTGGCCGGTGTTTACCCAACTGCAAGCGCGCTTCTCCTTCGTCCTCGTGGAAGGCGTGGGGGGATTGGGTTCCCCAATTTCTTGGGAGTTGACTGTAGCCGATTTAGCCCACGATTGGCGCATTCCGACGGTGTTAGTTGTACCCGTGAGATTAGGGGCGATCGCCGCTGCTGTTGCCAATGTCGCCCTCGCCCGACAAACCGGAGTGCCGTTACTGGGCATTATCCTCAATTGTGTCCAACCCCGTTCGGAGGCCGAAATTGCGGATTTAACTCCCATCGATTTAATTGAATCGTTCACTCAAACTCGCGTCTTGGGGACGATTCCTTGTTTGGAAGATGCTCATAATTTAGACCAACTCATTCACTCAGCCTCTAATCTCGACCTTGAGGTACTGCTGCCCCGTTTACCGATTTTAAATCATTAAAATAAGGTGGATCTTATAGCCTAAAATCTGTTAATTTGCTTATCTAAACGCCCTTGTATTGGTCCCCTATTTTTACAAAAATAAAAGCTATATTTGGGGGAGGGGGCGTATTAGAAAGACAGAAATTATCGTGAAAGCCTCTATTTTTTCCAAAGCTTAACCCATGTTTTCTACATCTCTCAATCCGCAGCGAATTAATCAATCTAGCCTTCGGGCTGAAATACAGGCTTTACAGCCTCAACTGGTAGAATGGCGGAGGTGGTTGCATCAACGTCCCGAACTGGCATTTAAAGAACATCTGAGTGCTGAATTCATTACTCAAAAATTGCAAGAATGGGGAATTAAGCATCAAACAGGGGTTGCCGAAACAGGGATTGTGGCCATTGTTGAAGGTGAAAATCCGGGCAAGGCGATCGGGATTCGCGCCGATATGGATGCACTGCCGATTTTTGAAGAGAATGAGATTCCCTACCGATCGCAGCATCCGGGTACAATGCACGCTTGTGGACATGATGGACACGTGGCGATCGCTCTAGGGACAGCGTACTATCTCTCCCAACACCCCAAACAATTTTCTGGAACGGTCAAATTTATTTTTCAACCGGCAGAGGAAGGACCGGGGGGTGCTAAACCCATGATTGAAGCTGGAGTATTAGAAAATCCGGCAGTAGACGCCATCATTGGATTGCACCTGTGGAACAACCTCCCCCTCGGCACTGTTGGGGTGCGGAGCGGTCCTTTAATGGCAGCAACCGAGTTTTTCCGCTGCCATATTCAGGGCAAAGGCGGACATGGGGCCATGCCTCATCAAACAGTCGATTCAATTTTAGTCGCCGCCCAAATCGTTCAGGCATTGCAAACCATTGTGGCGCGCAATGTCAATCCTTTAGAATCTGCGGTAGTAACGGTGGGCGAACTTCATGCAGGGAAAGCGTTAAATGTAATTGCCGACTCTGCCCACTTGAGCGGAACTGTGCGCTATTTTAATCCGGAATTAGGAGAAACTATCCCTAAACGGATTGAGCAGATCATTGCGGGGGTCTGTCATAGTCATGGGGCAAGCTATGAGTTAGATTACCAAAAACTTTATCCGCCAGTGATTAATCACCCAGAGATCGCTCAATTAGTGCGATCGGTCTCGGAAAATGTCGTGGAAACCCCCGCCGGAATTGTGCCAGAGTGCCAAACAATGGGCGGGGAAGATATGAGCTTCTTTTTACAACAAGTCCCCGGCTGTTACTTCTTTCTAGGCGGAGCCAATCTCTCTCAAAACTTAGCCTATCCCCATCATCACCCTCGCTTTAATTTTGACGAAACCGCTCTGAGCATAGGGGTTGAAATCTTTGTTCGCTGTGTTGAGCAGTTTTGTTCATAATTTTAATCCAACTCTAAACAGCAAAAAACCTCCGGTTCTATGTAGAGAAACCGGAGGTTTTTTGCTGTCTAATATTGACCGGGCACCGAGCTATTTTCCCAGGAGGCTACCCTCCAAGTATCTTCGCCGCAGTCGCGTTTC
>JAMXFF010000007.1:0-11205 GCA_025370845.1 Laspinema palackyanum D2a
TTACCCCAACCCCTCCCCTGAAGCTCCTCCCGATACAGACCCGAACGGGACCCCTCCCCCAACTCCTAGATGCGCCCGATCTAACCCGATGACTGTAAAAATTTGTTTTTGCCCGGGTTGGAGGGTTACGGATTCTGGGTTGAGTTTGAATTCTCTTAAAACAGGAATTACAGTCAGTTCGACTGAATCAGTAATGATTTCAATTCCCTGATTAAGACAAATCTGAGCTACTCCCCTCAAAATCCAGGATAGTAAACGAGCTATTTGTTTAACAAACCACTGTTGCATCCAAAGATTTAGGTCAGTGGCAATAAGTAGTTCCGGGTCAGGATTCGGGTCATTCTCTTGGGGGGTAACTTCCTCCCTTACTAAATCTTGAACCCAATCTAAAGAGACCAACCAAGATATAAATATCAGATATAAACCCAGCCTTGCTACCTTTAACCGCTGCTGAGATTTTGTTTCTCGGGTGACAGTAGCAGTTACTAAAAATTTTCCCTTGGCATCACGATCGGCTGTGAATTGGCCATTTTCGTCAATCTCGCCACCTGTCGAATCCCAGTCTATTTTTCCCGTCTCTATCTCATTGTCATACTGGTCAAAGCCTATCACTGTAAAGGGATAACTTTCCTCGGGTTTCAGTTGTATCGGTGATTGAGCTTGTATTTCTAAATCTTTTAACACTGGAAGCAAGGTTACTTGCACCGATTCGGTCAAGGTTCTTCTACCACAGGTTCCCGTTGCCTGAACCTCTACTTCTGGTTTTTTATTATAATTTCCAATGAAAACGCCGTTTCGGTCAATTTTTCCGCCTCGGCTACATTCCCATTGGATCCTTTTAAGTTCAATTGGCGCTCCAGTCTGGTCAAACCCCTTAACCGTAAATGCTTTTTCTTCTTGAGGTTCGAGAGAAATTGAATGTTGCGGATGAATTTCCATTCTTTTCAAGACAGAAATCACATTGACATCGACCTTTTCGGTGAGATTGGCTTGGGTTTCAGTGACTTTCACTGTATATGTACCCTTAGCATTGGAGTCAGGGATAAACATATTCCCTTCCATACTACAGCCGGTCCAACTCCATTGAAGAGGTCCTATCTGGATTTCGTGACCCCGCTGATCTAAACCCTGAACTGTAAAGCATGGATGGTCATCGGGTGTAATCTGATAACCTGAAGATGGTGAAATCACTAGCTTTGTTAGTCGGGGTGGTTCAATTACGTTAATTGTGATGGAGTCTGAAACCCCTTTTTCTCTAACGGTAATGGTAACTGCTTCTTCGACATGACCCGAGTAAAAGATTCGATTAGATTCATCAAGCCTACCGTCGCCTTCAACTTCCCAATGAATTTGTCTCGGTTCTCTTGGATTGTTAAAGTTATCCAAGCCTCTGACTGTCAACTGTACAGAATTGCCAAACTCTACAGTGGTCACGGAATCTGTTAATATTAATTTTTCAAGTTTTTCAATAAAAACAACAGCGTCAGCCTGACAATTTCTCCCTTTTGCAGTGACTATAACTTCTCCGCCATTTTCGCTAGCGGTAAATATACATTCATTATAGCCTTGCTTGTTAATCCTTCCGTCTGCTGCTTCCCACTGCACCTCTGGTAGGTCGATTATTTCCTGCTGATGCTGGTCAAATCCTTTGACTTGGAACGGACAAGATTGGTAAGGTTCCAGCCGAACTTGCTCAGGCGAAATAGTTAATTTTCTCAATACTGGACTGATGATAACATCCGCAGTAGCACTGTATTGTTCTATCCAGGCAGTTATCTGAAAAGACCCTTTTTCATGGTGACCTGCGATGAAAGTCTTCTGTCCCTCTATCCAGCCACCATTTGTCTGCCAGATAATTTTGTTGCAATCTATCTCTATCTCTTCATTGGCTTGATCAAAGCCTTTAATCTTGAATTCCTGGGGTTGGTTAGGTTCTAGGGTACACTGCTCAGGGTGAATTTCAATGCGTCTCAAGGCAGAACGCACTATGACATCGACCGATTGCTGAATATTCGTTTGGGTGGCGGTGGCAGTTACAGTAATTTTTCCCTTGGTATTATGGTCGGGGCTCAAGCGATTCTCGTCCATATTACCACTGGATGCCCTCCAGTTTATCGGTCCTGTTGGTACTGGATTCCCACGCTGATCTAAACCCTCAACTGTAAAGTATGGCTGGTCATCGGGTGTAATCTGATAACCTGAAGATGGTGAAATCACCAGATTTGTTAGTCGGGGTGGTTCAATGACGTTAATTGTGATAGACTTAGAAACCCCTTTTGCTGTAGCGGTAATGGTAACTTGTTCTTCGACATGACCCGCGTAAAAGATTCTATCATCCTCAATGCGACCCTTTCCTTGACTGTCCCAAACAATTGGCCCTAATTCTATTGGATCCCCGAAGTTATCGAAGCCTTGTAAAGTCAACTCTACAAGCTGGCCGAACTCTACAGTGGTCGGGGAAGCTAATAAACTTAATGTCTCAAGTTTGCAAACCTTGACGATTGCCTTAGCCTTGTAATCCCCCACCATTGCTGTGACGTTAACCTTTACGATATTCTCGCCAGGGGTAAATTGATATTCATTATGGCCTTGCTTTTCAATGGTTCCGTCCGTTGTTTTCCACTGCACCTCCGGTAGGTCGATTATTTCCTGCTGATGCTGGTCTAAGCCGGTGACTTTGAATGTATAAGGTTGGTAAGGTTCAAGTCGGACCTCTTCAGGGCAAATGGTTAATCCTTTCAATACTGGGCTGATGGTAACATCCGCAGTAGCACTGTATTGTTCTATCTGGGCAGTTACCTGAAAAGAACCTTTTTCATCGGGACCCGCAATAAACGTCTTCTGTCCCTGTATCCTGCCACCATTGGTCTGCCAGATAATTTTGTTGCAATCTATCTCTAGCTCTTCATTGGCTTGATCGAAGCCCTTAATCTCGAATTCCTGGGGTTGGTTAGGTTCTAGGGTACACTGCTCAGGGTGAATTTCAATGCGTCTCAAGGCAGAACGCACTATGACATCGACCGATCGCTTAATATTTGTTTGGGTGTCAGTTGCAGTTAGAGTGATTTTACCTTTAGCATTGGGGTCGCAGATAAACCGATTCCCTTCTATCTTACCACTAGATGCAGTCCAATTTATCGATCCTATTGCTATTTTATTCCCATACTGATCTAAACCCTGAACTTGAATTTTTGGTTGTTCACCCGGTGTAATCTCAACAAATTTCGGGGAAATTTCTATAGTAGTTAATTTCCGAAGGATGACAGAGACTTCTTTACTCTCGTTTCTTACGGTAGCCTTAACCTTAAACTTGCCTCCCTCTTGTTCTGCGTTAAAATTTCCATGATCGTCGATTGTGCCACCTGTTGCTGTCCAAGTCACCTGAGAAAGAGGAAAATCTTGGCCGTCTTGGTCGGTTCCTTTCACCTTAAAGTGGTAATGAGTCCCGCAGGCGATCGCTATCTGTGAGGGTCCAATAATTTGCCATCTTTTTAACTGAGGTCGGGAACGACCCTCAAACTGATGAAGCTGTTGTCCGGTGGTTACGTCCCATAGTTTCACCCAATCATTACCACCCGTCACCAGCCATTTGGGATTCATAAGGATTTCAAGAGATCCCACAAATGCATCTGAACCCGTAGTCAATTTGTCAATGCCCAAATTCCATCTCTGAATGAAATCGTTTTTTCCACTCCAAAAGACTTCTGGTTGATTCCCGGAAACAATTAATCCATGAATATTAGGGGTTTGACTCTTCTTGATGACTTTGCTACACTTGAATTGAGCAGACTTAGATTTTAAAATCTTTTTCCCTTTTAAAATCTTTGTCATATTTGTCATAAAAGAAACGATTTCCGCTATTCCGGACTTAACCATCTTGGGAGTTGCATCAGCGTTCCAAGTGCGGATTTCGCCATCTCGACTGCCACTGACGAAAGTTTTGCCATTGGGAGCGATCGCCACTGCCTGTACCCAGTCTGAATGGCCTTCCCAAGTGGCGATCGCCTCACTCCCATTCAGAGACCATAACTTAATCGTTTCGTCTGCACTCCCACTGAATATAATTTTTCCATCAGGACTGATTGCCAGGGACATTACACTGCCCGAATGTCCTTCAAGGGTGCGAATCAATTCGCCGGTGGTGACATTCCATAACTTGAGGGTGCGATCGGCACTTGCGCTCACCAGGGTTTTCCCGTCTGGCATGATGGCAACAGCATTCACCCAGCTTGAATGACCTTGGAGAGTATGCAGGAGTTCGCCTGTTTCAGTCTCCCACAGTTTAATCGTGCGATCGGCACTACTACTGGCCAAAATCTTGCCATTCGGACTAAACGCAACAGACAAAACCCAATCAGAATGTCCCTCAAGGGTCCGCAATTTATCGCCTGTTTTCAAGTCCCAAATTCGGATGATTTTCCAACTTCCACCGGCCAATATTTTACGATTAAGACTAACAGAACCAGACGCCAGTGATGAAATCGTATCTGTCGGAAAAGCAAATTCTGTAGGGTGTCGCTCATTCGGATAAGCAAGATAGGGCTGATGGCCATGAAGCACCCAATAAGCTGCTTGCTTTACCTGTTCTGACTCATCTTGTAACGCTTGCTGGATAAATAAGTCTAATCCGTCCGTCCCAAATTGTAGCGATTGTATCAGTCCGGCGACTCTTTCCTCAACTTGAGCGCTTTCCCAAGATTTCTTAATTTTTTCTAAAGATTTCTGGCGTTCGAGGTCGTCTGGGTTAGAAGGGTGAGTCATGGCCTGATACCGGACACTACCTTTCATTTTCGCATGAATTGAGCCAGGATGTCAAGCAACAGCGAATCATCCAGATATCAGACTCAAATGCCACAATTTTTTAAAGTTTTCGGTTGACCGATAATGGATGCCACGGTGGGGCCTTTTCTCTACGGGTTTTCTGCTTGGATTTGCTCTCTCACCCAAGTGCGAAAGGCTTTTAATAACGTTGTTTCCCCTACGGTTTGGCTTTGTTCTAAAAACTTGGCAACTTCGGTAACGGGTAATACTGGAAAAGCTAGAGAATGCTCAGTTTCTACATAGTTGCCCGATCGCAATTGTAAAAACTTAACCTCACCGCGATCGCATCTCCAGATTTCCGGTACTCCCATTGCCGCATAAATCCCTTCTCGGTCAATGGAACTGCTGGTAACATCCACTTCAATTACCAAGTCAGGGGGTGGATCTGTTTTGATGTCGATGGTGCGTTTGCCTCGGATTAAACTTTCATTTTTAATATAAAAGCTAGAGTCGGGTTCAGATCCTTTTTCTAAATCGGATCGATTCAAGGTTGTAGAACCTGCACTCAAAATTTCCACATTTAGTTCCTCGGCGAGGACACGCACTACTTCTGCTAAGAGTCGGTTCGGTTGTTCATGTTTTAATAATGGGGTAATGATTTCCAACACTCCTCGGTCATAATTGAAGCGAGTATTGCGATGTTCTCCCATTTCATTTAACAAGCGTTCGTAAGTGTCCCAGGTAATATTCTGAAGTAAAATTCTGCCTTCTGTGGGTGCTTTGGTTTTGGGGTTGGTGGTAATCATAATAAAATTTCCTCCAATGATCGCTTACTGAGCTTCTGCTTGAATTTGCTCTCTCACCCAAGTGCGAAATGCTTTTAATAAGGTGGTTTCCCCTACGGTTTGGCTTTGTTCTAAAAACTTGGCAACTTCGGTAACGGGTAATACGGGAAAAGCTAGAGAATGCTCCGTTTTTACATAGTTGCCCGATCGCAATTGTAAAAACTTGACCTCACCGCGATCGCATCTCCAGATTTCCGGTACTCCCATTGCTGCATAAATCCCCTCTCGGTCAATGGAACTACTGGTAACATCCACTTCGATAACTAAATCCGGTGGTGGATCGGTATTTAAGTCAATGGTGCGTTTGCCTCGGATTAAACTTTCATTTTTAATATAAAAACTAGAGTCAGGTTCAGACCCTTTTTCTAAATCGGGTCGCTTCAAGGTTGTAGAACCAGCACTCAAAATTTCTATGTCTAGTTCTTCGGCGACTGCATTTGCTACTCTTGATAAGAGTCGGTTCGGTTGTTCATGTTCTAGTAATGGGGTCATGATTTCTAATAATCCTCGGTCATAATTTAGGCGAGTGTTGCGCTGATGTCCCATTTCATTTAATAAGCGTTCGTAAGTCTCCCAGGTAATATTCTGGAGTAAGACTCTGCCTGGGGTGGGGGGTTTGGTTTTGGGGGTGGTAATCATGAGAAAATTGGCTCCCAACGACGAAAATCTCGTTCGACTTCCCTCCACACCGATCGCCTGTGTGCATCGAGGTGGAGGGCTTTGTTTGAGGATATTATAGCTTTGTCTAGGTCTTTGGGGGCGATCGCATCCTATCCCCGTTGATAGGCGATCGCCATTACAGACACCCCGTCATCCGGCGGGGGTTCAAACCCCCGCCTAACAGCTAAAGTCGGTTAAAACCGACTGAAAGTCTTATGGGATAACGTTTTCAGTCGGTTTTAACCGACTTTAGCTATGAGGCGGGGGTTTGAACCCCCGCCGGTTGTTGCCACTTCTCTTTAGCAAAAATGTGAGAAAAAAACTCCCCAATCAGAATCAAATTCCAATCGGGGAGAATTATTTTTGAATCTCACTTAATAACCAACAAGAGAGCCCAAATTGCTCAAATTCCCTCGTCGGCACAGAAGGGGTTAGAAACCGGGTTTCTCACAATAGACTGATTGCTATCAACCCGGTTTCTGGTTCGATGAGAACTAACCTTGTCGGACAACCTTATTCAAAGTCATCCTCAATGTCATCATCATCATCAAAATCATCATCATCCTCGAAGTCTTCCTCAAGGATAGAGATCGATCGCACGTCTTTGCCCGCTTTTACCCCCAAATCGGGTAGAGCAAACTCATCGTCCGCATCTTCATCATCAGGAGTCAAAATCTCCTCCTCTAACTCCATCCCCGTACTCCGGTAAGCTCGCGCCGTATGGTCATCGAGGACGACATCGGGAAACTCCTCCTCTTCCTCCTCCAGCACCCCATCGTATGCAGCATCATCGGGAAGCAGCATCATATCCTCGTAGGCATTAAACCCAGTCCCGGCAGGAATCAGGCGTCCGATAATCACGTTCTCCTTCAACCCGCGCAACCAGTCGGATTTACCCTCGATCGCCGCTTCAGTCAGCACCCGAGTGGTCTCCTGGAAGGAAGCCGCCGAGATAAAGCTGTCGGTATTCAACGACGCCTTAGTAATCCCCAACAACAGCGGAGTATATTTCGCAGGCGCACCGCCGGTAATCGACATCGCCTCATTCACCCGTTCTACCTGTTGCAGTTCAATCAACTCTCCAGGCAGCATCGTGGTATCCCCGCCATCATCAATTCGCACCTTGTTCGTCATCTGACGCACAATCACTTCAATGTGCTTATCACTAATATCAATCCCTTGGGACAGATACACCGACTGCACCTCACTCACTAAGAACGTTTGCACCTGCTGGAAACTCAACAGCGTATGCTCATAATTCCGTTCCCCAGGCAGATTGAAGAAAATCTCCAAAATTTCATGAGGATTGCTCGGTCCATCGGTAAGCGGTTCCCCGGCTTTCACCCGTTGACCATCACTCACCAACAGCGGCTGACCAGGGCCAAGCTCATAATCGGTAACTGCCCCGTCATCTTCCACCACCTTCAAGATGACCGTATCATCATCCCCATAAACCACTTGGGCGACCCCAGGCAACGCTGCCAAAACGCAACCCTCTTTAGGCTTACGGGCCTCCAGCAATTCCTCAATCCGGGGCAACCCTTGAATAATATCCCCAGTCTTAGTGCGCTCAAACACCAGCAGCACGAGGTTATCCCCCCGTTGCACCAAGGAGCCATCATCCACATGAAGCACGGCCCCTGGGGACACTCGGTAAGGACGCGCCAGCCGCATTTTGATGCGGTAGTTCCCCTGGGACAAGGCGGAGTCATCGGAAGGCTCCAGAGTGGTCACTTCGATCACCTGACCGGACTCCGGTATCCGCAGCCCGGGGGCTACTTCGCTATTCTCTACCAGAAAATCCCCCTGGGTGAAGGTCGGTTCTTCCTTGGAGTCCACGGTAATCACATCCTCATCCCGGACCACCAGGACCCGGCGAATGGCTTCTGCGCCTTCGCGAATCCCGCGAATTTCACCGGCTTCTTTGCCGAGAATCTCCGTGCGGGCCACGACGGCCCCAGGGGGAATCCGGTCCCCATCTTTGACCAACAGGCGAGTTTGGGTACTGCCTTGGGTGGTATCTGCGACGACATCCCGGCGAATGACTAAGGATTCCAGAATGACCAACTGTAAGCGCATGGGTGCACCTTTCGAGGGGTCTAGATCCTCGGAGGAGAGCAGTTCTTCTTCCTCCACGGGCACTAATTCAATATCTGCGGCTAATCCGGGGGCATCTTTATCAATTTCCAGGACTAACTGGGTTCGCAGCAATTCCAACCCTTCTACGGATTTGACCCGTTCCCCATCTTTATAGGGCAAGCGCTGGACGGCGCGCAGTTGAATCATGGCCTCTTCCCCATTGTTCAGGGATTCCTGAGAGGGAATGGCGGGTTCATCTAAGACAGGATATTCCACTGCCGGACGCAGCAACAAGGCCGGACCTTCGGGGGTTTCCAGGATTTCGACATAGCGCAATTCCTGGGCGACGAGTCCGGGGATAATCTCTTGACCGGGATTGACGAGACTGCCATTGGCGATCGCCACTTCCTCGGGGTCCTCAATCATAATCAACTCCCCGGGCTTGATGGTCACTTCCCGGAGAATGTCATTTTTCTGGGTGACTTCTACGACCCCACTGCTGGCGCATTTGATGTCTTTAACGATTTCTGTCGCCGCTTCCACAAATTGGCCATCTTCCACCAGCAACAAGGAAATATCTTTGTTGATTTCGTGGCATTCTTCGGGAATCCAGAGCAAGGTGCCGCCTTTGACGACTTCATAGCCTTGTTTGGCTTTGCCCCGTTTCTGGACTTCCACTCCGGCATATTTGATAATCCCTCCGCTGTGGGTGCGGTAGGTTTCATCAATTAATTCAGCCACCACTTGATGATTCAACACCTTGGTTCCCGGAGTGGCTTTCAGGGAGAATAACTGTTTGCCAAAGGTTTCAATGGTGTAATGGTCGCGACCTCCGGTAGAGGTGGCATAGACGGTGGCGCGGTCCAGAGTCACGGATGCGGTGATAATCTCGACTTCCCGAGGCATGGAAGAGGGGCGGTTTTCCATTTCTTCGGGCAGACGGACGATCCCGCCATTGTCGGTGACGAGCTTGGTTTCGGCGAGGACGCCACCGGGTTGGATGCGATCGCCATTTTTAACCACAGGTTCAGCCCCAGTGGGCAGGTTATAAACCTCACCGGACAAAATCCAAACTAGACCCCCCCGAGTGGCAGTGCGGGTGGCATTACCTTGGCGGTCCTTTTTCTCTTCGGGCATTAAGTCCGCAAAGACGACTTCCCCGGCTAAATCGGTGGCAACGTCTTTGGTGGCTTTCTCCGTGGTTCGGCGAGTGCGTCCGGGTAGGGGGACTTCGGCCAACATGGTCAACCGTTCCACTACAGCGCCATCGGGAACTAGGAGGACCGTGCCTTGGAAGACATCAAAGACTTCCTTGCGGCCCTCGGCTTGCAGGGTAATTTCTGATTTGGCATTTTCCACGACGAAGGCATCTTCCCCGTGACGGGTCCGGAATGCCCGTGCGCGCATGGTGGGAGAATAGTGAACGGTCCCTGGGAAGGTGGCCATTACCGTCCGGGCGACTTCAGCGGTGAAGACCCCCCCGGTGTGGAAGGTCCGCATGGTGAGCTGGGTGCCAGGTTCACCAATGGATTGGGCGGCGATAATCCCGACAGCTTCTCCCATATCTACGAGTTTGCCATGAGCCAGACTCCAGCCATAGCAAAGCTGACAGACGGAACGGGAGGCTTCACAGGTCAGAGGCGATCGCACCATCACCCGTTCCACCCCATGTTTCATGATGTTTTCGGAGATCTCATCATCCATCGGTTGATTGCGCGCAGCAATCACTTCGCGGGTTTTGGGGGAAATCACGTCTTCGGCAGCGACTCGACCAAAGAGGCGATCGCTCAAAGGAATCAGAATCCGGTCCTCATCCTTCATCGACTCCATCGGAATCCCGCGAGTCGTGCCGCAGTCCACTTCCCGGACAATCACATCTTGCGAGACATCCACCAGACGCCGCGTTAGATAGCCCGAATCTGCCGTCCGTAGGGCGGTATCGACTAATCCCTTGCGCGCCCCGTAGGAGGAGATGATATATTCGGTGACGGTCAGACCTTCGCGGAAATTGGTTTTAATGGGTAAGTCAATAATTTCCCCCTGGGGATTTGCCATCAACCCCCGCATCCCCACCAACTGCCGCACCTGAGAGACGTTCCCCCGCGCCCCAGAGAAGGCCATCATATAGACGGAGTTCAAGGGGTCGGTTTCTTTGAAGTGACGCACCACTTCATCCTTGAGGGATTCACTGGTACTATTCCAAGTATCAATAACTTTTTGGAAACGCTCGACTTCGGTGATTTCCCCTCGGGCATAGCGGCTTTCAGTTAAGGTGATTTCGCGTTCCGCCCCCATTAACAGGTCTCGCTTCGAGGGGGGAATCATCAAGTCATCCACACTGATGGAGACGCCAGCTTTGGTGGCATAGCGGAAACCCAAATCTTTGAGGCGATCGGCAATTTGTGCACTCCGGGCCGTCCCATGCTGCACAAAAGTTCGGGAAATTAGGCTTTTAATTTGGCCTTTATTAATAACTCGATTGTAGAAAGTGAACTTATTTTTAGTCATTAGTCCTTTGTCCTTTGTCCTTTGACTTTAGTCCTTTGTCCTTTGACTGATGAGAGGGGATGGAGGGGATTGTTTTTCCCTATCTTCCCCTGTTTCCCTATCTTCCCCTGCCTCAAACAATTGCCTCAAGTTTCTTTGTTCGTAGTGACGACTTTAGTCGTCATTCCGGATAACGACTGAAGTCGTTACTACAAACAATGGCCTCAAGTTCTTTGTTCGTAGTGACGACTTTAGTCGTCTTCCGGATTAACGACTGAAGTCGTTACTACAAACATTGGCCTCAAGTTTCTTTGTTCGTAGTGACGACTTTAGTCGTCATTCCGGATAACGACTGAAGTCGTTACTACAAACA
>JAMXFF010000007.1:11305-88676 GCA_025370845.1 Laspinema palackyanum D2a
CTTTGTTCGTAGTGACGACTTTAGTCGTCATTCCGGATAACGACTGAAGTCGTTACTACAAACAATGGCCTCAAGTTTCTTTGTTCGTAGTGACGACTTTAGTCGTCATTCCGGATAACGACTGAAGTCGTTACTACAAACAGTAGCCTCAAGTTTCTTTGTTCGTAGTGACGACTTTAGTCGTCATTCCGGATAACGACTGAAGTCGTTACTACAAACAATTGCCTCAAGTTCTTCGTTCGTAGTGACGACTTTAGTCGTCATTCCGGATAACGACTGAAGTCGTTACTACAAACAATTGCTTCCCTATTTCCTCTTGCCTTAAATCAACACATCCGCAATGGTTTTATTAAAGATAATTCGGCCTGCGGTGGTGTGAAGATATTGAGAAAGCAGATTACCATTGGCATCTTCTCGGATGCGGCGATCGGCATAGAGTTTCGTCACCGTTCCATCAGGATGCTTTGTGATTTCGGGTTCTGTTTCTTTCGTTTCTGAATCAATATCCCAGTCCAAACCTAGGCGCACCCAAATCAAAGCGTGTAATTCAATTAACCCTTGCTCATAGGCAATAATCGCATCCTGCAATGAGGAAAAATAACCCCCTGCACCTTTATGCGCTTTAGGATTATGGGCAGTCAAATAATAACAACCCAACACCATATCCTGAGAGGGAGTAACAATAGGCCGTCCCGTTGCCGGAGACATAATATTGTTTGAAGCCAACATCAACAACCGGGCTTCGGCTTGTGCCTCTAAACCCAGAGGAACGTGCACCGCCATTTGGTCTCCATCAAAGTCAGCATTAAATGCCGGACAAACTAACGGGTGCAACTGAATGGCTCGTCCATCCACCAAAATGGGTTCAAAGGCTTGAATCCCTAAACGGTGGAGGGTTGGTGCACGGTTTAACAGTACGGGGTGAGATTCAATCACCTCTTCCAAGACATCCCAAACACTCGGGTCGGCGCGTTGAATCAGCTTTTTGGCTGCTTTAATATTGTTGACTAAGCCTTGGCGAATCAACCGATGAATCACGAAGGGTTGGAAGAGTTCGATCGCCATTTCCCGTGGCAATCCGCACTGATGAATCTTCAGTTTCGGACCGACGACAATGACAGAACGTCCGGAATAGTCCACCCGTTTTCCAAGCAAGTTTTGCCGGAATCGTCCTTGTTTCCCTTCGATAATGTCGGACAAAGATTTGAGCGGGCGGTTATTCGCACCCACCACAGTCCGTCCCCGACGACCATTATCAATTAAGGCATCCACCGCCTCCTGCAACATCCGTTTTTCATTCCGAATGATGATTTCCGGGGCCAAAATCTCCTGCAAGCGGGCTAACCGATTATTCCGGTTAATCACGCGACGATACAAGTCATTGAGGTCACTGGTGGCAAACCGTCCCCCATCCAACTGCACCATCGGACGCAAGTCTGGGGGAATCACGGGAATGTATTCCAGAACCATCCAATCCGGTTGAGATCCGGTTGCGATAAAGTTATCAATGACGCGCAAACGTTTAATCAGTTTGGCGCGCTTTTGACCTTTGGAGGTGGCGATTTCTTCGCGCAACTGTTCCGCTTCGGTTTCTAAGTCGAGGTCTTGTAATAACCGTTGCAACGCTTCGGCACCAATCCCAACTTCAATGCCGATGAGTTCCGTATCCTCACTGTAGAGTTGGTCCTCAATTTCCATCCAAGCATCTTCACTCAGCAGTTGCTTGTATTGGAGATTATCTGCATTTCCCGGACTGAGAACACAATAGGCATTGAAGTAGACAATTTGTTCCACATCCCGCAAGGGCATATCCAGGAGAATAGCGATATAGCTAGGAATCCCCTTGAGATACCAAACATGAGCAACGGGGGCGGCTAACCGAATAAAGCCCATGCGATGGCGACGGACGCGAGACTCAGTAACTTCTACGCCGCATCTCTCACAAACAATGCCGCGATGGCGAACTCGCTTATATTTACCGCAATGACATTCCCAATCTTTGGCAGGACCAAAAATCCGCTCACAGAATAAACCGTCCATTTCCGGTTTTAAGGTGCGGTAATTAATGGTTTCCGGTTTAGTGACCTCGCCGACAATTTGACCATTCGGCAGAGTTCGTTCACCCCATTGCCGAATTCGGTCTGGGGAGGCGATCGCAATCTTCACATAATCAAAGCGTTGCTCAATCTTTGGCATTCGATGATATCCCCTTGTAAACTTTGTCCTTGGTCGTTGGTCTTATGTCCTTGGTCATTTGGAATCAAAGGTGGGAAGGAGAAGTCACAGTTTGTAGTAACGACTTCAGTCGTTATCCCCCATCTGCCCTATCTTCCTTCCACCTCAATTCAGAAACCGTTACTCTTCCTCTTCCTCCTCTAACGCTTCCCGAGAGACCGACTCATAAGTTGGACGAGAAGGGGTGCGACGATTTGCCACATCCGCCATTAAGTCCACTTCTACATCCCGAGAAGTGCCATCCTCCTGAGTCTGCACTTTATGCACCGCGATATCCAAACAAAGCGACTGCAACTCTCGCATCAGCACTTTGAAAGACTCTGGGGTTCCCGGACGAGGAATCGCTTTTCCTTTGACGATCGCATTCAACGCTTCATTCCGTCCCTGCATATCATCGGACTTAACCGTGAGCAATTCCTGCAAGGTATAAGCGGCCCCAAATGCCTCCAATGCCCAAACTTCCATTTCTCCAAATCGCTGGCCCCCTTGTTGCGCTTTACCGCCCAAGGGTTGCTGGGTGACCAAAGAATAGGGTCCCGTGGAACGAGCGTGAATCTTGTCATCCACCAAATGCACCAGCTTGAGCATATAGGCTTTCCCCACGGTAATCGGACGGTCAAATGCCTCTCCAGTCCGGCCATCATAGACGATGGTTTTCCCGGGGTGGTCTTCATTAAATAACCAATCCTTACCCGTCTTCTGCCGCGCTTCTTGTAACTTGCCATGCACGCTTTCCCGCGACTTTTCTGGCCCGTGCATTTCATCAAACGGCACCACTTTGAACCGGGAACCCAGGTTTTGTCCAGCCCACCCAAGGAGGCACTCAAACACCTGGCCCACATTCATCCGCGAAGGCACACCCAGAGGATTCAACACGATATCCAACGGCGTCCCATCGGGCAGATAGGGCATATCTTCTAGGGGCAAAATCCGGGAAATAATTCCCTTATTCCCGTGACGACCGGCCATTTTATCTCCGACCTGGATTTTCCGCTTCTGGGCCACATAAACCCGCACCACCATGTTTGCACCGGGGGGCAGTTCATCCCCTTGTTCGCGGGTAAACACCCGCACATCCACAACCCGGCCTTTTTCACCGTTCGGGACTCGCAGGGAGTTATCCCGCACATCCCGGGCTTTTTCACCGAAAATCGCCCGCAGGAGTTTCTCTTCTGGGGGTTGGTCGGACTCCCCTTTGGGCGTCACTTTACCCACAAGGATATCCCCGGATTCAACCCAGGCCCCAATCCGGATAATTCCCCCTTCATCTAACTGACGCAGGGAATCTTCCCCGACGTTAGGAATTTCTCGGGTAATTTCTTCCGGTCCCAGCTTGGTTTGCCGTGCCTCAATTTCATATTTCTCAATGTGAATCGAGGTGTAGAGGTCGTCATAAACCAGACGCTCACTGATTAAGATGGCGTCTTCGTAGTTATAGCCTTCCCAAGGCATATAGGCCACGATAATATTCTGACCCAAGGCCAACTCGCCCCCTTCGGTGGAGGAGCCATCAGCCAAGACCTGTCCGGCGACCACATCATCTCCTTCAAACACCAGGGGACGCTGGTTCAAGCAGGTGTCTTGGTTGGACCGCTGATATTTCTGTAACTGATATTCCATTTCCCGACCGTTGGCGTCCTGGACGCGAATCTTGGTCGCATCCACAAAGGTGACGATCCCATCGGTTCGAGACACGACAACCATACCAGAGTCCCGGGCGGCTTGGGCTTCCAGGCCCGTTCCGACTAAGGGGCGCTCTGGCAGTAACAGCGGCACGGCTTGCCGCTGCATATTAGAACCCATGAGGGCGCGGTTAGCGTCATCATGTTCCAGGAAGGGAATCAGGGATGTAGCCACGGAGATAATCTGAACGGGAGAAACCGCCACATAATCCACCTGATCCGGTGTGGTGGTGGTGAAATCTTGGCGATAGCGCACGGGGACGGTTTCACCTTGGATATAACCGCCTTCATCCACGGTAATATCCCCAGGTGCAACCCGCAGATCATCTTCCTCATCGGCAGTCATAAACAGTGCACCCCGTTCCCGCAAGACGCGACCATTTTCGACGGGATAAAACGGGGTTTCGATAAATCCGTAGGGGTTGACGCGGGCGTGAGTGGCTAAGGAACCAATTAATCCGGCGTTGGGACCTTCTGGAGTCTCGATCGGGCAGATCCGTCCATAGTGGGAGGGGTGAATATCCCGGACTGCAAATCCAGCCCGTTCCCGGGTTAAACCGCCTGGACCGAGGGCGCTCAAGCGGCGTTTGTGGGTCAGTTCCGCTAAGGGGTTGGTCTGATCCATAAACTGGGAAAGCTGGGAGGACCCGAAGAATTCCTTGATGGCGGCGACGAGGGGTTTGGGGTTGACCAAGGAGGCGGGGGTGAGGGAATCGGCATCAGAAACGGTCATCCGTTCCCGGATGATGCGTTCTAAGCGGTTGAGTCCGACTCGGACTTGGTTTTGCAAGAGTTCACCGACCGATCGCACCCGACGATTGCCGAGGTGGTCAATGTCGTCGCTTTGTCCCACGTCGAATTCCAGGTTAATCAGGTAGTCGATCGCCGTGAGAATATCCTGGGGCGTTAATACCCGGACGTTATCCGGTACCGACAGGCGCAATTTTTTATTCAGCTTATAGCGGCCCACCCGTCCCAAGTCGTACCGTTTCGGGTCAAAGAAGCGCGAATCCAGGAGTTGGCTGCCTCCCGATACGGTAGGAGGTTCCCCGGGACGCAGCTTCTTGTAGAGCTCCATCAGGGCTTCTTCTTCCGTGAATTCCCCTTCTTTTTCGATGGTTTTTTGAAAATATTCAGGGTGGCGCAGGGCATCGAAAATCTCGTTATTGCTCAATCCCAGAGCCTTAAGCAGCACTTGGGCGCTCAATTTACGGGTTTTGTCAATGCGGACCCAAACTAAATCATTTTTGTCCGTCTCAAATTTCAGCCATGCGCCCCGGTTGGGGATCAGGCTGGCATTGTAGGTCCGTCGGCCATTTTTGTCGGTCTCGGATTTGTAGTAAACTCCGGGAGAACGAACAATTTGGTTAACGATGACTCGTTCGGCCCCGTTAATAATAAAGGTTCCCCGTTCGGTCATTAAGGGCAAGTCACCGATGAAGACTTCTTGCTCTTTGATTTCCCCGGTTTCTTTGTTGATGAGTCGGGTAGGGACATACATTTGCACCGCGTAGGTACTGTCCCGGCGCTTTGCGTCATCGACATCATATTTCGGACGCTTGAGTTTGTAGTCCTTCCCTATAAAATGTAATTCTAGTTTTCCCGTATAGTCAGTGATGGGGGAAAAGCTGTCGAGTTCTTCAATCAGTCCTAATTCAAGAAACCAACGGAAACTTGCCCTTTGAATCTCGACGAGATCGGGAAGGGTAAATGCCGTTGCTGCTGGGTAGGTCGGATTATTCATTTGTGTCGATCGCCTCTACGCTGTGAATTCTACGCAAGTTTAGGGAAGGAGAAAATAAAGACCTGTGACGGAAGAAATGAAGGGATATATATTCACCTTTCATGCTTCGTCTCCTCGGGTGCTTTTGTTTCAATGAGTGCTTTTTGGTGACGCAGTTTGGTTTAAACTCCCGTTGTGGCTTGGCACTGTTCTCCAGTCAAAGAAAGATAGGTTTTTTTCTAGCAACTTTATGGCTCTCCCAATCAACGATTTAAGCTATCCATTAAGGGATAGCTACTGCGGTGAAATTCAGATTTAGGCAATTTTTGCATTTTTTTCAGGTAACCCATTATTATAGCTTCGTTCGTTTTTAGCGTCAAGAAATGGTCTAGTTTTCGGGTGCGATCGCAGCAGGGGATGTTCTATTTTCAGGGTCAACTCATCCGAGGTTGAGTTGAAAGAGGCGACAGGCATTTTCTGTGGTTTGGGCGGCTAAGGTTTCTAAGGAAACTCCGCGCAGAGTCGCCACTTGTTCCGCCACATAGCGAACGTAGGCGGGTTCATTGCGTTTGCCGCGTTTGGGAACCGGGGCCAAAAATGGGCAGTCAGTTTCGACCAGGAGGCGATCGCTGGGGACGAGACGAGCGGACTCTTGAATGGTTTGAGCATTCTTGAAGGTGACAATCCCGCTAAAGCTAATATAGAAGCCTAGGTCGAGAAACCATTGGGTTTCTTCGGGAGTTCCACCCCAACAATGCATGACCCCAGGAACGGGACCGCGATCGCGCCAGAAACTCTGCAATAGTTCAGCCATCGCCTCGGACGCATCCCGACAATGGATAATCACCGCCTTATTCAGCCCCTGGGCTATTTCTAGCTGGGCGATAAAGGCTTCCTCTTGCTGCTGTTGATTTTCGGCCTTATAAAAGTCTAGCCCAGTTTCTCCAATGGCGACCACTCGCGCATCGGATGCGGCTAATTCTTCAATGCGATCGCCAAGGTGGGAGGACCATTGATGGGCCTCCAAAGGATGCAAACCCACGGCAAAGGAAATTTCCCCAAACCGATTGGCAAGTCCTTGAATGGTGCCAAATTCTTCAGGCGTGACGCAGGAATGCACAAGATGCACGACCCCGGCTTCATGCCAACGTTCGCGGACCGCCTCTAAATCGCGGTCAAACCGCTCAAAATTAATGTGAACGTGGGTATCTATCAATTGCATCGGAATCGACGCGCTCTTGGGATGGAAAGATTTACCCGATCAAAGCCGCGAAGGTTCGCGTCTTTAAATAAGGGACGGAAAACGGTTGAAAAAATAAGCAGGGAGAATGGGGTTGGACTAGGGCTTTGAGGGCTTTTAGTCCAACCGACAAGGACGCCCTCGGTTTCCCGATGTCGTCCAGGATCGCAACCCTGCATTGTTGGTCATCCCTAGGAGGCAGCCGATTGAGCCAATACCTGTTGTTTAACAGCTTTGGCTAAATTGGATTTTTTGCGAGCGCCGTTGTTAGGATGAAGAACGCCGCATTTTACTGCTTTGTCGATCTTGCTATAAGCGGCATTGAGCCGATTATGGATCTCTTCCTTCAACTCGGGTGTGGGACTGCTGCCGTATTGCTCGGCAGAGGTTACACATTTCTTGATCAGGGTTTTAACCGCTGATTTGTAAGATTTGTTACGCAAGCGATTGCGTTCGGCGATTTGGACGCGCTTGATAGCAGACTTAATGTTAGCCACAGTCGATAAGCCCAGAACTCAATACGGGAACAATTTGGACGATTCTCCACCCTAAAGCAGGGGAGATTCTCGGGCTGAAAGGGGCCTCCACTGAGAGATCCAGTTTCGGTCTGACCCGTTCATGTCTAGCCAGAACAGATGTTTTCACATCGTCCAATTAAAGGCGACTCCCCAAGCTTGACTTCGCGTGCGCCCCACGCTAGTGGATTTTTTCCGTGCTGACCGCAGGGGTCTCCAAGTTGTTTACGGATAGTGACGGTTCGGCTTGCCAAGTTGCGGAATAGGACGTTAACCCTGTTTCCTCGCGCCTTGGCTGGTCAGCGACCCAATAGATTTTAACACAGAAAGGAATTTTAACACATAAAGCAAGTTAAGGCGCAAGAGTTTGGCTCATCCTAGAAGAATGAGAGTTTTCTAGCGTCATGTTTTTGAGAAAACACTATACCATCCAATCAAGGGAAAAATGCATTTCCGTTGAAGAAAATCCAGGTTAAGCTAGAGAGGACGGGGACGGGTAAGCCAAAGCAAAAGCATCGGTAGTCGCGGTTGATGTGGCGAGCGACCCGTTCTCCTCAAGGGCAATACCTGTCGATTATCTCCTAACTCCATGCTGCGAATTATTACACAGCGGGCTGAGGCACAAGCTGAACTCCGGCGCATCTGCGATCGCACCCACGACGACCAAGTTCTCCATAAAGAGGCAACGGTTCGCGAAGTGCTCCAAGCGGTCAAACGCCAAGGCGATCGCTCACTCTTGCACTATACGGCTGAGTTCGACGGGCAATCCTTAAAGCCCGAAGACCTGCGCGTGAGCGGCTCCGAATTGGATGCCGCCTATCAGCAGGTGTCAAAAGAACTCCTAGATGCCATTATTTTGGCAAAGCAAAACATTGAAGCGTTCCATCGTCAGCGCGTCCCCAAATCTTGGGTTCAATTTGGGGATGATGAGGTGGTACTGGGTAAACGTTATACCCCCGTTGATCGAGCGGGGCTTTACGTTCCGGGGGGGCGGGCCGCCTACCCCAGTACCGTGCTGATGAATGCAATTCCGGCTCAGGTGGCTGGGGTCCCCCGGATTGTGATTTGTACCCCTCCGGGACCGGAAAAAACTGTAAACCCAGCAGTCCTGGTGGCGGCCCAGGAAGCGGGAATCGAGGAAATTTATCGGGTGGGGGGCGCTCAGGCGATCGCCGCCCTAGCTTATGGTACGGAAACCATCCCTAAAGTGGATGTGATTACCGGCCCGGGGAACATTTATGTCACCTTGGCGAAAAAGCAGGTCTTTGGCACCGTGGGCATTGACTCCTTAGCCGGTCCCTCGGAAGTCCTGATTATTGCCGATTCCCAAGGCAATCCGGCTCATATCGCCACGGATTTACTGGCGCAAGCTGAACATGACCCCCTCGCCGCCGCCATTCTGATTACCACCGATGCTCAGATTGCTCGTAAGGTTGTCGCGCAAGTCGAGGACCAACTGATTGATCACCCACGCCGGACCCTCACCGAAAAGGCGATCGCCCATTACGGTGTCGTCATTGTGGTTGATTCCCTGCAAATTGCCGCCGAACTCTCCAACGAATTTGCCCCAGAACACCTGGAACTCGAAGTCAGTGACCCTTGGGATTTACTGGAGTCAATTCGTCATGCTGGTGCCATCTTCCTCGGGAACTCCACCCCTGAAGCTGTCGGCGATTACCTCGCAGGCCCTAACCATACCCTTCCCACTTCGGGATCGGCTCGTTATGCCTCAGCTTTGGGGGTGGAAACCTTTATGAAACACTCCAGTTTGATTCAATATTCTCCCAAGGCACTGCAAAAGGTGGCCGGTGCGATTGATGTGCTCACGAAAGCCGAAGGTTTACCCTCTCATGGGGATTCGGTCCGCAAGCGCGTCCAAGATGGCCTCTAGCTTGGGTCGTCGATGGTTTTCACCCGAACCCCAGGGGCGATCGCCTCTGGATAACCCGGACCATCGACTCTATATCATTCTTTAGATCCTTTAGATAATTTGCTGCCGACCTTGACAGGTCGGCTTTTTTATGGTAATAACCGCCCGAACCCCAGGCGATCGGTCCTGGGGTTTGGGCGATCGCCGAACCTTCCCCAGATGACCCGGGCTCTTTAAAAAAATTCCAATGGTTTCGGACTAAGCATTCCCACTCTAATGCCGCTAAACTAAGCGTTGAGGCCATTTTCTCCAGGAAATATGTTTTCCCGTAGGATTGAAGCCGGTTGCCCAAACTTAAAGTTTGCCAATAGCGTATTAGGAGATCGGCATTGTGATTAATACCATTCTTGTAGCACTTGATGGTTCGGATTTATCAGAACAAGTGATTGCGACCTTGCATAACCTGAAGCTCGAAACCATGACTCAAGTCATTCTGGCTCATGTCATATCCAAGCCGACATCGGATTTGGATGTGGTAGCGGATAGACCCCAAGTCGAGACGGAAGATATCCCGTATCGGGCTATTGAAAAAAAACTTCAATCTTATCAAGAAAAAATTCCTTGTAAAACGGAACTCGAAATTGTCACCGGAGATCCGTCTGAAGAAATTGTCCGCTTGGCTAATATTTATCAGGCTGATTTAATTTTAATTGGCAGTCGAGGCTTAACCGGAATGAAACGAATTTTACAGGGTTCTGTCAGTTCTCAGGTAGTCACGGATGCCTGTTGTTCGGTTCTAGTTGTTAAGCCAGTCTTACCCACCCAGGAAAAATAAGAAACCGGATTTCTTGCCCAGAAACCCGGTTTCTGGGATGAGTGAAACAAGGCTTTATGGGACAACAGCCTTAGTCTGAGCGACAAACTCTCGCAGCCGCAATAAATTCATGGTATGGCTTAAATTCAGCGGGAGTACAGAAACTCCTTCTAGGCGGGACTGTACCCACCCCTCCCCCCAGTACCATTCATGGAATCCATCAATGCTGCCACTCAATAACAGTCGCAGACAATTCGAGTCAGCACGTTCTACTTGATGTCGAACCGCTAAGGGACCCAGAGAAATGGTAAAGGTGACACCGGAGTGCAACTCTTCCGGCAGGGGTGTAGAGAAGCGTTGGGTCCATAACCATTGTTGGAGGCGATCGCGGCGTAGGAGACTGTTGCGAATCACTGTTTCTGGTGCATCGACTTCGATTCTCAGATGAGCTTGTTGAAAACTGCCTAACATAGTTGAGGTTGAGTGCCTGTGGTGGTTTTCCCTTTTAGTATGGCAGACCAGTTGGGGTCATTGGTCGTTGGTCATTCATTGGTTGTCAGCAATACCCCATCTCCCCGATTCCTCGTGACGTGGCGATCGGCACGTCACGAAGAGAACGACTGAAGTCGTTACTACGAACAAAAGAGAACGACTGAAGTCGTTACTACGAACAATTAAGAACGACTGAAGTCGTTACTACGAACAATTAAGAACGACTGAAGTCGGGACGTTGAACTAATATCCTCCCCATCTCCCCTATCCTCCCCATCTCCCCCATCTCCCCCATCCTCCCCATCTCCCTTTTAGAATAAAGTTGAGATGACTTGTTAAGAATTGTAAGGTTTTGGCATGGTAGATCAACTGATTAGAGCAACGGCAGCGGATGGAGGGATTAGAGCAGTTGGGGTGATTACTACGCGGTTGACGGAAGAGGCGCGTCAGCGGCATAAGCTCTCCTACGTGGCAACGGCGGCCCTAGGACGTACTTTGTCATCAGGATTACTCCTGGCTTCTAGTATGAAGCGACCGGGATCGCGAGTGAATATTCGGGTTAAAGGCGATGGACCATTAGGCGGCATTTTAGTGGATGCGGGATTAGATGGAACCGTGCGCGGGTATGTGGAGAATCCCGAGATAGAATTGCCGCCGAATGCGATCGGGAAACTGGATGTGGGGGGGGCTGTCGGGAATGATGGCTATCTCTACATTGTCCGTGATGTGGGATATGGTTACCCCTATTCCAGTACCGTGGAACTGATTTCTGGGGAAATCGGGGATGATATTGCTCATTATCTGGTGACTTCTGAACAGACGCCTTCGGCCCTGGTGGTGGGGGTTTTTGTAGAGGCGGCAGGGGTCCAAGCATCCGGGGGAATTTTATTGCAGGTGATGCCGAAAGCGGCAACGGATGAGGAACTTGTGGCGCTGTTGGAATCGCGGGTTGCCAGTTTGTCGGGTTTTACACCGTTATTACAAGCGGGTAAATCCCTGCCGGATATTTTCGAGCAACTGCTGGGAGATATGGGATTGAATATTTTACCGGAGAGACAACTGGTGCGCTTCCACTGCGGATGTTCTCATCAACGGATGTTAGGGGCGTTGAAGTTGCTCGGGGAAGACGAACTGCTGGACATGATCGAGAAAGACGATGGTGCTGAGGCGATTTGTCACTTCTGTGGAGAAGTTTACACCGCCAGCACCGATCAACTGACGGAACTGATTGGGTCCTTGCAAGCGGAGTCGTAAAGGGGGCGATCGCCTAACCATTACTAGACCCCCATCCCTCAATCTGCTGCCGAGTATGGGGGTCCCGTAACGGTTAGAAACCGGGTTTCTAGGCCAGATTGGCTGCTAATGGGTATAAATTTGTACAAAAACGGGGTTGTGAACCTCTAGGGAATGCAGTCCTAGGGGAAGTTTTTTTGAAAGTGGGGATCGCAACTGAAAATAACATGAGAAGATAAGAAGCGATAAGAAGCAATGAATCAATCGGTGTGACCGCTCAACGGTACATTGATTCTCTTTCCTGGGTGGATGCCCGAACTCTCCAAACCTGGAATAAGCTGTTTTCCAGGATTCGATCTATGGGGGTAAGGGATCTGGGTGCTGGGAATCTACAAATTGTCAGGGACAAGAAGGATAGACAAAACCGGAAAGGCGCGGGGTGCAGATGTAGATCCGCCTAGAAGGAAACGGTAGATCAGCGAACGGCGTTGCCAAAAAAGCTCTAGCACTCTTAACCTAAACAATTCTTGGTGCTAGATTGAGGAAAATATAACCGGCTTTTATCGAACCTGATACTTAGGTTTTGGAACTGTGACCGAATCGTAAAACCTGTCTTTCTAAAACAGCCAAGCAAGACTGACGCAAGAGTGTTTTCGGGTGGGCTATGACTAAAGATCGCAAATTTCCAGAGCAGTGGCCTAACGCCCAGCCGCCGGAGTCGGGACAACCGGACTCCTCGGCGAAAATGCCTGCATCGTCCCTGTCTGGGTTCCGCAGTAGTGCTGCTGGAGCGGGTTCGCGGCAGGGTTCGAGTCTGCACCTGCCGTCGTCGAGAGCGGATGTATTTTCCACAGGAGCAGCAACCGATCGCCCGGGATCTGGCAACCAGAAGCGCTTCGGACAGAGTAAGAGGGCTGAGAAAATGTTAAATCCACAGGTTCGAGATAGTAGGTCGGGCGATCGCAGTCTGCATGGGCCGCTGAAATGGCTAACGAATTGGCAACTCTGGGCGCTGATCACCTTTCTGCTGACGGGAGGATTGGGCGCAACAGCGTTACTGACGTTATTGCGCCTTCCCGAAACGCCCAATTGTGGAGAGAGTGCCTGGACTTCGGGTTCGGAACATCTGTATTGTGCTCAACAAGCAGCGAGTGAGCGAACGGTAGATGGGTTGTTGCGGGCGATCGCGGAGGTCCATCAACTTCCTGAAGACCACCCCCTACGCCCGGAAATCAATCGTCAAATTGAAAAATGGGCAGGACAACTGCTGGATTTAGCTGAGAAAATCTTTAATGAAGGCAAGCTCACCGAAGCGATCGCCTCCGCCCGTCAGATTCCCAGCAATACGACTGCTGCGGGTTTAGTCCAAGAGCGAATTACTCGCTGGCAGTCCATCTGGAATGAGGCGGAAAAGCTATATAAAAATGCTGAGTCTGAGTTAGAAAAGGAAAATTGGAACCAAGCTCTGGGCTATATGCGACAACTGCTTTCCGTGGAAAATACTTACTGGGAAACGGTTCGCTATGATAGCCTGAATGAACTGATCCGGGTGACTCAGCAAGAAGGTCAAACCTTGGCAAAAGCCCGCAGTCTAGCGGAACAAGGAGAACTCAAAAATATCACCGAAGCGATCGCCCTGGTGGATAAAATTGAACCTCAGAGCAAGTTATATAAAAAATCTCGGTCTTTAGCCACTGACTTTTCCAAGCAAATCCTCGCATTAGCCCGCAAAAATGGTGAGGACCAAAAGTGGGAAGATGCCATTTACATTGCCCGTCAAGTTCCGGCTAACAGTTCGGTTAAAAAAGAAGCAGAAGATTTCATCGAATTGACTCGGGCGAGATCCATTGCTACTCGGGTAACGGTCCGCTCTTTGGAAGATGCGATCGCTAAAGCCCAAGTGATTGGCCCCGATCGCCCACTGCACTTGGAAGCCAAACGGTTAATCTCTCAGTGGCAGGATAGCATCAAAGATGTGGCCTACCTAGAACAGGCCCGGAGTCTGGCGATGGCGGGGAATGTTAACAATTTGCGATCGGCGATCGCTCAAGCTCAACTGGTCAGTCGCACCAATCTGGTCTGGGATCGAGCGCAGGAAGAAATTAACGATTGGCAAAGTCGCATTGAGGAGACCGAAGACGGTCCCTATCTACGACAGGCGGACCAACTTGCCAGTTATGGCGATCGGGCTTCGTTGCAAGCAGCGATTGATACCGCGAGGAAGGTGGGTTCAGGACGGGCTTTGTATGATGAGGCCCAGGACAAAATTCAGGAGTGGAATCAGGAAATTCAACGACTTGAAGACCAGCCTATCTTAGACCGCGCCTGGAATTTGGCGCAATGGGGAAATATCAATGGGGCGATCGCGACAGCCCAAGGCATTCGTCCCGGTCGGTTGCTTTACAGTGAGGCCCAGTCGGCGATTCAAACCTGGCAGCAGGAAGGTCGCGATCGCCAACTGCTAGACCGCGCCTATCAGCTTGGAGATGCTTCTCAAAGTCCCGAACGGTTGATTCAGGCAATGGATTTGGCGAATCAAGTCTCTTCTAAGTCTAATTTGCGCTTTAGCGCAGATGCGGCGATTCAAGACTGGAGTCAACGGATTTTGGCCCTGGCGCAACAACGCTCTTTGGAGAATCTTCCCCAGGCGATCGAAATGGCTCGGATGATTCCATTTTATTCCAATCTGTATAACCAGGCCCGACGAGAAGTTGAGGCATGGGAAACCATTTTGAATCCGCCTCCGGTGCAAGTCCAGGAACCGAGTCCGGCGGCGACCGGCCCCAGTCCCACTCCTACGCCCTTACCCCAAGAAAGGCCGACAGATTCGGTAAATCCGCCCGTCTCCCCCTCGGAACCTACACCGACCCCAAATGGTTTCCCAGCCACTTCTGCGCCGCCTATACCCATCGAACCCATTGAGGCCCTGGGGAGAGATTCTCAGAATCCGCCCCTAATCCAACGAATAGAGTAATTAATCCATTAGGCTGGGGCACTTGTGGTCCTCTTTCCCATATACAGGGGAGAGGAGCGCAAGTTGTTTGGGGCAGAAAAACCCACAGCCATCCCGGTTGGAGGCTCAGAGGACTTGCTTCGTCGCCCGGAGGCGATCGGGCGATCGCCTGCCTCAGCGAGGGAATAGGGGTTTTCGATTAAACTCTGATTCCCCCTGAATCCGGCGATTTGTAAAAGACCTCAAGTTGTCAGGATTCTGGGCCGCTCTTTTCAAGTTTCAGTATTCCCGTTTGATATCAGCCCCGATCGCTCTTTTGACCGTTAACGTGCAGCCCTAGCTTCCGCCGCTTTAAAAATTCTTTACAATAAAATTGAGAGTTAAATCCGTAAAATCGGGTATAATATTAAGATTATAGATAGCCAATTCACGGTTAAAATCTCACCTAAAAATCATAATGCACCAGGTTGAATCAGTTAGAAAGCCTGCGGATTTTGCGAGATAAAAAATAGGGGTGCTTCCGGTGGTGATAGAGGCAGAGCAAGGATTTAGTCCAGCTTAGGGGGATGTCGCTCATGTTGCAGCAGTTGGATAATAACGGTCTGGGGCTTTTCCACGGAAGAAGGCCCCTGTGTTGTCTGGGTGAATGAAACTCCTAATCACAGAGCAGAACAGAGTAGAGGGGAAGTAGGGAAGCGGGTGCAGCGCGGTTGAGCAAGGGTAGGGATGAGAGTCCTCAATCGACAACGCGATCGCCATCTGGGTTGGAGAAGACTGCAGTCGGCCTAAATCTCTCGCTATTTTCAGGCGCAACCGCTACCCTAGAATAATGAAGCACCGCTTTAGACCATTCTTGCCCATCGACCTCGCTGAGTCTTGCACGGCGCTGTTGGTGCTTTTTTCAATCCGCGATCGGGGAGTTCATGTTAGCCAAAATAACAGTTTATGCAGAATCGTCCTGAGTACCATTCCATTGGTAAATCTTTCCCGCTGTGAATGTAGTGGCCACTCAACATACACCCTAAAGAGTAATGCATCGTCTGATGAGAAAATTCGCATCCGAAAGGAATTTCCTAAAGCGGTTCTTCCTGAAAATTAGCCAGAGTTTCAAGACATTTGTTTTGCTGCATTTCCCGTCAAACGGGAAGCAGAAAATGTCAAAAACCAAGCGATTATTGATTTTGTTTTTGGCATTTTTCATATTGCCTGTAAGCTTCGGACTATTTTCGGGTCAAGCCAATAGTCAAATGCCCGACCCGAGATATTATAGCCAAAACATACCCGTACCCATACCCAATGAGTGGGGAGATGAAAACGGTAACAACGAGGACACCGAGAACAACGAGGAGAGTGAGGTAGACGAGGACAGCGATTCCCTGCAACCGTTTGATGAAGCGGTGAAAGATGCTGAAAAACTCCCCGGACTTTTCACCCTTTACCACAATAAGAAAACTGGCAAAGTTTACCTGGAGATTCAGCCGGAACAACTGGACCAAAACTTCTTATGCGTGATGACTCTAGCATCCGGGATTGGAGAAGGGGGATTGTTTCGCGGAATGCCCCTCCAGGATTTTCTGTTTTTCTTTAAACGGGTGAACAAAAACATCCATTTTGGGGTGAGAAATGTTTATTTCCGTGCAAATCCGGGAGATCCCATTGAGCGATCGCTCAACCGTTCCTTTAGTGATTCGGTTCTGGCTTCTTTACCCATCGAAAGCATTCATCCCGACCGGGAAAGCCTGCTGATTGACCTGAATAAACTCCTAATTGAGCGCCAGGATATTAGTGGGTTAACGTCAATTTTACCTTGGTTATTAGGAAGCGCCTACATTCGAGATACGGATAAATCCTATTTTGGGCGAGTTCAAACCTTCCCCGCCAATGTGGAAATTGAGTCCGTCTATGGGTTCAGTGGCGGCGATGATTTATTCGCCAATGTCGAGAGTTTGCCCGATAGTCGGGGGTTTTCCTTAAATGTGAATTATAGCCTTTCCGCACTGCCGGTTAACAATGGCTTCCGTCCCCGATTAGCAGATAACCGAGTCGGCTATTTTATCACTGCCTATCAAGATTTGTCCGATACTCGCAGTAAAGAACCCTTCCAGCGTTATATTAACCGCTGGAATTTGGAAAAAGAAAACCCCGATGCCCCCCTTTCTCCCCCGAAACAGCCGATTGTTTTCTGGATTGAAAACAACGTTCCGGTAGAATATCGGGATGCGCTTCGCGAAGGGATTGAAGTCTGGAATCAGGCATTTGAAAAAGCGGGGTTTATTAATGCGATCGAAGCCCGACAGATGCCCGATAATGCAGTTTGGGATCCGTCCGATGTGCGCTACAACACCATTCGCTGGTCCAGTTCCTTTGAATCCTGGTTTGCCGGAGTCGGTCCCTCTCGCGTCAATCCCCTCACCGGGGAAATTTTAGATGCGGATATTCTCATTGACGGGAATATCGTGCGAAGTATCAAAAATGAATATCGCACCCTGGTTCAACAAGAACCCAATGCCTCAGAAATGACCTTCTTGGGCAAAATGTTGCAGGGGACTCCCTGCTTTCCCGGGATGAGTGGCAACTCCGGCATGGGTAATACAGAAGCAATGGCGGGGAATTCCGGTTTGCCCGTACAGCAACCGCCCCAGGTTCACAGCTTCGTCCGCAAGATGATGGAAAGATACGACCTCTGCTATGGCATGGAAGCGCCACAACAGTTGGCGATCGGGGCAATGGGTTTGTCCATGCTTCATAATGCCTTTCCCAGTGGGGAGGAAATGACACAATATATCAATCAGTATCTAACATTTCTCACAGCCCACGAAGTCGGTCATACCTTGGGACTGCGCCACAACTTCCACGGCAGTACCATGTTATCACCGGAGGAGTTGCATAATACCGAGCTTACTCGCACAGAAGGTATGGTTGCTTCTGTCATGGACTATGTACCCGTGAACTTGGCACCCAAGGATCACAAACAGGGTGACTTTTTCCCGATGTTAGTCGGTCCTTATGATGAATGGGCGATCGAATATGGGTATAAACCACTGCCCGGAATGCTACCTCAACAAGAACAGCGGGAACTGGAACGAATTGCTGCTGAAAGTAGCACGAACCCAGATTTAGCGTATGCCCCTGATGAGGATTCGATGGATATTCTCAACCCAGCGGCGAATATGTTCGACCTCAGTGGCGATATGCTGCAATATTCCGAGTGGCAGTTGGAAAATGCCCGGGAAATGTGGGAACGCCTGGATACACGCTATCCCGTCAGTGGAGAAAGTTTCACAGAAGTGCGGCGGATGTTTGATACGGTGTTTTCCTATTATTTCCGACAGGCAATGAATGCCACGCTTTATATCGGGGGTCAATGGTTTAATCGCAATCATGCTGACGGCAATGGCCGCTTACCTTTTGAACCTGTGTCTGTGGAGAAACAGCGTCAGAGTTTGGCATTGCTGCAAAAGTACATTTTTGATGAAACAGCATTACAATTTCCGCCGCAACTGCTGAATAAATTAGCCCCCGATCGCTGGTATCACTGGGGTGCAGTTCCCGTAGTTTATCCCTTGGATTATCCCATTCATCAACGGATTAATTTACTGCAACGGGTCGTTCTGCACGAGTTGTTCTCCTATCTAAGGTTAATGCGCTTACAGGATTTAGAATTAAAAACTGAACCCGGTCAAGCGTTGACCATGCAGGAACTATTTGACACCTTAGAACGGGGAATTTGGACCGAGGTTGTTAATCGCCCCGATGACCTAAAAGTGATTTCCAGTGTTCGCCGGAGTCTCCAACGGGAACATCTTGGGATGTTAATCGCAATGGTTTTAAGGCACTCTAATGTTCCTGATGAAGCCCGAACCCTTGCCCGATATAACTTAGGGCAACTCCGAGGGTCCGTGGACAATACCCTAAAACGGCGAGGACGACATCTGGATACCGCCAGTAAAGCCCACCTAGAGGAAACCCGCGATCGCATCGATAAAACCCTAGAGGCGCAGTTCCAGTCGGGTTGAGGTTGAGGAGATAGGGAGGATGGGGGAGATGGGGAGGATGGGGAGGATGGGGGAGATGGGGAGGATGGGGAGAATGGGGAAGTTGCTTCTTCCTGTTCGTAGTAACGACTTTAGTCGTTCCCCTCTTAGTTCGTAGTAACGACTTCAGTCGTTTCCCTCTTAGTTCGTAGTAACGACTTCAGTCGTTCCCCCCTCCCCGGGTAAAGCCAATGCAGTACAATTCTCTAAAAGCACCAGGAATTCCTGTGCTCTTGGTGAATCCTCCTTCCCCTGAACTCCTCCTAACCCTTTCTTCTATATAGACTGGCACATGACATTTATCTCGATTGTCTACGCCCTCTTTCTCCTAAGCATCCTGGGTATCTACTGGACCGTTAACAAACAGCGATCGCGCCTGTGGATTCTGTTAATCGCCAGCTTAGTCTTTTACACCTCCCTCCAGGTGGAATACATTCCCCTGTTGCTGCTAGGAACCTGGATTAACTACCGCATCGGACGGGCGATCGCCAAAACCTCCGAACGTCAACCCAACCCGCAAACCTGGCAACTTGTCAGCGACGATTGGCAAACCCAATTTGCCGCCTGGGAACGCCGCCGCCTCATTGGATTATGGGGCGGTATCCTCTTCAACATCCTGGTACTCGCCGGGTTCAAATACATTCCCTTCATCTTCAACACCCTAGGGACCTGGTTTGGCTTACCCGCCGCCCAAGAAACCGCAACTTGGTTTCAACAGAACATTCTCCCCCCGTTGGGACTAAGTTTTTTCGTCTTTGAATGTATCGCCTACCTGATCGACGTTTATCGCGGTTCCCCCGCCTCCGCCCAATTTCTGCGCTTTGCCTCCTATAAACTATTCTTTCCCAAACTCATCTCCGGACCCATCACCCGGTATCATCACTTCCAACGACAACTCAAAACCCTAATTTTTCCCTCCTCCCATGACTGGGTAGAAGGACTCTGGTTGATTGCCTGTGGCGCATTCAAAAAAGGCGTCGTAGCCGATCGCCTAGGAATCTTTGTCACCCTCAGCTTTGAAAACGTCCAACGCGCTGGCAGCGGTGACCTTTGGCTTGCTACCATAGCCTATGGTTTGCAACTGTTTCTCGACTTTAGCGGTTATGTTGATATCGCCCGAGGCAGCGCCATCCTCCTCGGATTCAACCTCCCCAAAAACTTCAACTTCCCCTACTTCAGCACCAGCATCGCCGACTTTTGGAGACGCTGGCACATCACCTTGGGAGATTGGTTAAGAAACTATCTCTATTTCCCCCTAGGTGGGTCCCGAGTCGGATTAGGGCGCACCTGCCTCAACTTAATCCTCGTCATGTTAATCGCGGGAATTTGGCATGGTGCCGCCTGGGGATTCATCCTCTGGGGTGCAGTGCACGGCATCGCCTTAGCAGTCCATCGCCTCACAGACATCCTCTCCAAACGAGTCGAGGGGTTAAAACTCCTCTGGAAAAGCATCCCCGGCACTCTCTTCAGTTGGTTTCTCACTCAAACCTTCGTCTTTTTAGCCTGGATTCCCTTCCGCCTCCCCAACCTCAAAGAAGCAGGATGGGTGATGCAGCACTTCTGGGGACATACCGGAGACATCCAATTCACCGAGAAAGTCTATCTGGAAAGCCTTGGGTTACAGCGCATTGAAGTCACCTTATTGTTAGTCTTAATATGGCTAATTATGACCCTAAGTTACGCCATGAATCGGGGCTTAAAATTGCAACTCAACTGGCCCATTAAAATAGCCTTAGTTCCCCTTTGCCTCTATGCCGTCTGGATTTTCGCCCCCGAAGGCGGCTTACCCTATATCTACTTCGATTTTTAACCGCACCGCACATCAGCAGACCCGGCGGGGGATAAATCCCCCGCCTAACAGCTAAAGTCGTCTAAAGACGACTGCTTGTCTTATCCAGGAGTGTTTTTAGTCGCTTAAAACCCTTAGCGGTTGTTGCCCCTAATGCAAGATGTCAATAGTAACGACTGAAGTCGTTCTCTTCAGTTCGTAGTAACGCCTTAAGGCGTTATCTTTCCCAAGTTCGTAGTAACGCCTTAAGGCGTTATCTTTCCCAAGTTCAACGTCCCAACTTCAGTCGTTCCCTCCCCCTATTAAATACGCTCTAAATAAAACCTGCACTGCAAACAGAGACAATCCATTCCCGGTAACTTTTTCAATTAACCCCCGCTTCTTCAAAGACTGTACCGCCTTCAAAAACTCAGCATCAGACAAAGCCAACTCAGCCGGTTTTTGAAAAATATCCGCTGATTCCTGGTTCGCCAACCACCGAATCACCAGTTTCTCCGACGCTGACAACCGTTGATAATACCCTTGTAATCTGGATTCTAAGTCTCCCAGAAACAGACTGGGATAGGATAAAAAGCGATCGACACTGCCATCAAATAAATCTTGAATCGTAGAGGCAATGATATTTAACCAAGAAGGGTTCCCGCCATAAATCCGGATCAGTTCCCCCCATTTATCGGAATCAGTTAATCCTTTAGAGTCCAAAATATCTACCGCAGACTCTCCTAATCCTCCCAATTTTAAACTCCGACAGTGACGATTTTCTCTTTCTAAGCTAACGATTTCCGTAGGGGTTTCCCAACTGATGAGAAGGAAGCAACTATTATGAGGCGATCGGGAAATTTGTTCCCAAAACTTGCCGTAGTCTTGACAATCAGGAAGATAGGTTCCGGCTAATTCCCCACTGGCAAAGAGTTCTTGTAGCTCATCGAGGATAATCAGGCAAGAGTGCGATCGTAGATAGTCAATCAGAGAAGGCAGTTGGATTTCTCCATTTGCCGCTAAAAACTCTATTAATTGAGTTTTTAGGCATTGCAGCGTCAAAGTATTGGTACAGTTGCGCCAGAGAATACAGTCAAAATTCTCTTTAATCTGTTCCACCAGTTCTCTAGCAAGGGCGGTTTTACCCATTCCCGGCAAACCACAGAGATTGACAATGCGGATTTTTTCATCAAGCATCCAACCTTTGAGCCTTGTTATCTCATTGCTACGGTTGTAAAGAGGAGCAAATTCCGGCGCTTCGGTGAAGTCGTAGCGTTTTTTGGCTTTTTGGTTGGAGGGGGTGGAGGGCGATCGGTTTTGGGTGGCTTCCCCAGAGTGCCTATTCTCTCCACAAAGATTGATGCTACTTCCATAAAATTTACTCTGTGCAAAATTATTTCCAACATTATTATTAGAAATATAATAACGTTCCATCGTAGCGCGGAAGTTAGATTTATTAACTTTTTCCTCTAATTCTGTTGAAAACAGTTGCCATAAAGTGCCAGCCACCCTTTTAACATTCGCTTCAGTACAGTGATATTCATCCGCGATTTCCCTGTATTTTTGACTATTCCAGACCCCTGCTAATACTGCCTGTTGCAAACTATTTAAGTGGGACCCTGTTTTGGTGAGCAGTAACTCATCGGCCCATTGCAGGACTTCTTGGACATCCATAGGCAACATACATAGTAAATTTTAACAATTTTACTACTTTTTTTGTCTTTTTGCAACCTGTAGCCACCAAACATCACTTTTTTTCACCGGATAAAAAGTGAAAACCTTCATAAATTAGCCACCAAATGCTACCTCGTAGGGGGTGACAGGAGACCAATTGGGTGGCACTATAGTGAAGTGAACAGCAATTTTATAAGCTGGACAGCAACCCTCTAAATTCGAGGATAAAGTAAGGGCGTCATAATTCTCCCTTTGTCTTATGCTTAAACAAATCCTCAGATCTTTAGCCCAACTCGTCAGATCCTTAATGCAATGGATCAACTCTTTAGTCCGGGTTAAAAACGACACCCTAACAGTTTTATTTTTTGGCAAAACTGGAGTGGGAAAAAGCAGCACCCTCAACGTCTTATTTGGCTTAAACTGGGCCACCGATCATGCTGTGGCTTGTACTAAAAAGCCTCATATTGCCTATATAGATGCCTCTCATTACTCGGGTTTTCCCTATAAGCAAGTAAGAGTGGTGGATCTGCCGGGAATTGGCGAGAGTCTAGCTGGGGATAAAAAATACATGGCTTACTACAAAAAATGGATTCCTCAAGCAGATTCTTTAGTATGGGTGACGCAAGCTAATACGAGGGCCTACAAACGGGATGAAATTTTTTTGAAGCAGTTAAAACCTTTTTTCAAAAAGTCTTTATTTTTAATAGTCGCCCTTAACAAAATAGATTGTCTGGGAGTGTATGAGGGCGAGAAGCCATTTCAAATTGAAACAGCCGAACCTTCCGAAGATCAGATCAAGCTAATTCCAGAAAAAATTGATGATATTTATAATATTTTCAAAGGAGCAATCAATGGATCCGTAATATTCAACAAGAATCACATTGTACCCTACACCTCTTTTTATGGGTGGGGCCTAGAAAAATTGAAAACAAGAATCTTCATAAGGAGTTAATTCATTATGTTTCAAAAATTATTTGAAGGCATCAAAAAAGTACCAGGTAAGTTAGTTAAGGGGTTAAGCAGCTTTTCTAAAAAAAGCAATCCACCCCCACAACCTAGAAATGCTGTGGGTTTGAATCAATCAGATAAGGGATTTAGCAGTTTTTCTAAAAAAAGTGATTCACCCTCAAAAATTAGGATTGTTGTAGGATTAAATCAAGTTGACCAAATGATTCCTACTGGTTGGAATGAGCGTTTAAATAGTCCTACCGATGAAGCAGAGAAACAGATACAGGATCGGTGTAAAGATATTATACGAAACCTCAACACGCAAATTGAAATATCTGAATTAAATATAGAATATTACTCGGCATTAAAGCGTTACAGATTGATACCTTTACTGAGCAAGATTATTCAAAATAGTTATGCCGGATTTAAAATTGGTAATGTAAACCCCGCCGATCCATTTGAATTAGCTGATTCAGATGTTAAAGCGGCTGTCGATAAAAAACGGAGAGAAATGGGAACTCCTGGTAAGGGAGAAGATGATTCTAACAAAATAAACCTAGATGCTCTGAAAAAAATTATGTCTCTTGAAGACTTCAATTTAATTTCAGATAAACTAGAACAAGAAACTAAGTATCCACCCAAAGTAGCTGTGATTGGTAAATCGGGTGTTGGGAAAACAACAACTATTAATAATTTGTTTAATGCTCAATTAACAACAAGCCCCACCACGGTCGGGACGACAAAGGCACAGACAAAAGAATTTACCCTATTATCAACAGGCGGAACGTTAACTGTGGTCGATTTACCTGGATATGGCCGTAGTGAAGCCGAAGATAGAGAGTATCAGAAAATCTATGAAGCCATAATTCCTGAGTGCGATATAGTTTTGCTTATTTTGCAAGCCAATACACGAGATTTTTCGGATGATATTGAAATGATTAAAGAAATTACAGCACTCTTAAAAACCAATCCTATTCCGAGGAGGAGCTAAAAGTTTTAAAAATTTTTCTTGTTAAATTCAGGTCATGAAGGAGGTTGATATCTATGGCTTTAACCGCAGCAGAAGAAGAAAAAGTCAGACAATTATTATTACGAGAGGAAGCTCAAGAGCAAGAAGCCATTCTAGCCACTAAAGAGAGCTTTAAAAAATGGCTACAAGAAACTGCTATCTGGCTATTTCAAAAACTTACTGAAGGCGCAATACAGCTTTTGATAATATATCTAAGAAGTCAGTTTGGGATTGGATAATTAAACCGATTACCAAGATGGCAATAGAGCTTCTAATAATAAATGGTAGAAAGCACATCTTCCGGATATAGCCAACCCCAATCGCAAACTTTACTCTTGAAAACCAATCCTGTTTCGAGGATGTCCCAAAACTTTCAATGATTTTGCTTGTTAAATTCAAGTAGTTACGGAGGTAGATATCTATGGCTTTAACCGCAACAGAAGAAGAACAAGTTAGAGAATTATTATTACGAGAGAGCGCTCAAAAGCAAAAAGCAATCCTGGCCAGCAAGGAAAGCTTAAAAGAATGGCTAAAAGAAACCGCTATTTGGCTATTTAAAAAGCTTACTGAAGCCGCAATACAGCTTTTGATAGACCGTCTGCTCCCGCCCCCGCCCTATTAATAGCCAATCCCTATCATAAACCTTACCCCACGGACTCAGTGATAAGGAGAGGACTGGTTAAGCTCTATCGTTAGGTATCCCTGTTTCTTAATCAAGATTAGTTAGTGATGTTTAAAAATGCGATCGCCTTTCTTATACTCCAGAAGGCGATCGCTTAAATCCATAACAACGAAACTCCATATAAGTCAAATATTTTATCCCGCGTTAAAATCGTTAAACCTTCTGTCATAGCCTGAGCAATTAACAGCCGGTCAAATGGATCTTTATGATGAAACGGTAACACCCCAACCTGAAAAATATGAAAAGGAGTCACCCCTAAAAAAGAGATAAAATTTTGGCTTTGACTCTGATAAATATTTTCTAACGGTTGATTGAGGGTTAACTTTCCTAACTGACTTTTAATCTGAATTTCCCATAAACTTATAACACTGACAAATTTCTCTGTATCGGGTTTGGTTAAAAACTCCACCATGTCCGATGACAACTGTTCTGGCTGACTATCCCACCAAATAAAAGTATGAGTATCTAATAAAACTTTCATACCCCCCAAAAATCATCCGGTAAAGGCTCATCAAAATCATCACTCATCACCATTGCCCCATAATTTAATCCGACTTTTGGTATCACAGGTTGCTGACTGGGCAACGGCAGCACTTTAGCAAAAGGTACTCCCTCAGAAGTTAAGAGGATCTCTGTCTGATTCTGAAGATCCGCCAATAATTCGATTAAGTTCTCCGGTAAGCTAGTAATCTCAAAGGTTTTCGGCGACATAGTTTCATCTTTGTTAACTTTCCCAGTGTTATCTAGTATAATGCGATTTTTCTAAATTCCACAGTCATAGAGCCGGATGATTGTATCCACCGCTTCCTCCGACTCCGTACCTCCCGGCCTAACCCCCATCAAGTCTGAATGCTGACAACCCACCTCGTAAGCAGAAGATAGTTAACAAGCAAGTATTTCATTCCCATTGATGAAGTTCCGCACAGCTCAAGTTTGCAAGTCAGTCGGTTAGGAGACTCAAGCCGATCGCCTCTTAATACCCGAGGCATATCCCTTTCCTAATTCCCCATTGCCCGGGACTGGATGAACCCAGCCCCCTGAACTTGTGCCATCGGGTCTGGGAGGTGGACAGCAGAGGCTGCTAGAATGCCCTAACCCGGGCTGAATCAGGTTTTTCGTGATTTTTTCCGCAATCGCGATCAGGAGAGTTTTTGTGGGGAGGTTTCATGGTATGGTGTGGATCAGCAAAATCAACTTCCCCTGTCTAAACGACCTACTCGTTCTCAAAAGCTAATCATGTCCCTGTTCGTCAGTGTTTCTCCGTCTAGGTTTCAGCTAACTTGTCCACCGTAAGCGGTGGAGATGCTCTGCAATGGATGCTTGAATCTGGACGGTTAAGCCACGGTGAGATATAGATTAATGGGGTTTGAGGCTAAAAATTATCAGGATTAATCCGATTGAGTCAGTTTGATTCTGGCTATGTTTACGGCGCTATTATGCCGCAATTATTTTGATGATGTTAGAGGAGGAAACTTGAACAGTCGCAGACTCAGGCAAGAGTGGTTTTCCAATGTGCGCGCGGATTTGTTGGCGGGTGCAGTGGTGGGTTTGGCGTTGATTCCCGAGGCGATCGCCTTTTCAATTATTGCTGGGGTTGATCCCAAAGTCGGACTCTATGCCTCCTTTATTATTGCCGTAATGACGGCCTTTTTAGGGGGTAGACCCGGGTCAATTTCCGCAGCAACCGGGGCGATGGCATTGCTGATGATTGATTTGGTCAAGGATCATGGATTGCCCTATTTATTGGCGGCAACCTTGTTGACGGGAATTATCCAAGTTGTGTTTGGGTTCCTTAAACTGGGACGGCAGATGAAATACGTTCCCCGGGCGGTGACCATTGGTTATATTAACGCATTGGCCGTGTTAATTTTTCTGGCCCAGTTGCCACAATTGACTGATGTTTCGGTGGCAGTTTATGTGCTGACGGGTCTGTCTTTGGCGATTATTTATATCCTGCCTCGGTTTACGAAAGCGGTGCCTTCTCCGTTGGTGGCATTGGCGGTGATGACGATCGCGGCGATCGCTCTCAAATTAGAAGTCCCCAGGGTCGGTGATATGGGCGAATTACCCACTGCCTTACCCTTCTTTGCCTTGCCACAAGTTCCGCTGACTTTAGAAACCTTACAGATTATTTTTCCCTATTCTCTAACCTTGGCAATTGTCGGGTTATTGGCCTCATTTCTCACCGCTTCTTTGGTGGATGAACTAACGGATACGCCGAGTGATAAAAACCAAGAAGCTAAAGGACAAGGAATTGCCAATATTGTCACGGGGTTTTTTGGCGGAATGGCCGGATGTGGGATGATTGGACAATCGGTAATTAATGTTCAATCTGGGGGACGAGGACGGTTATCAACTCTCGCTTCTGGGGTGTTTCTCTTATTTGCAATTCTGGTATTGCAAGATTGGGTGAAGCAAATGCCGATGGCGACTTTGGTTGCCGTGATGATTATGGTCTCTATTGGCACATTCCGTTGGTCATCGTTCAAAAATATTTCCCGGATTCCTCGCAGTGAAACCTTGGTCATGTTAAGTACCATGTTCGTCACCATTTTTACTCGAAATTTTGCCTTGGGTGTGGTGACAGGAATTGTTATGAGTACGGTGTTTTTCTCCCGCAAAATTGCCGATTTGGTGTTTGTGGATAAGGTTATCAGCAACGATGGAACGCACCGGATTTATAAGGTGGCAGGACAGATTTTCTTCTTATCTAAGGAAGACTTTCTGGGGTCATTTGATTTTAATGAACTCGTCGATCGCGTCACGGTCGATTTGACTCATGCCCATCTCTGGGACCAAGGGTCGGTAGAGATGCTGGATAAAATCGTGATTAAATTCCGCCGCAATGGGACTGAGGTGGAATTAGTCGGGTTAAATCAAGCCAGTGCAACGTTGTACGATAAATTGGCGACTTACAAACAACCGGACCTCTCCCCCAATTCTGACCCAGGGAAAGAACCGAATGAAGCCGAATATCCATCCCATCATTCCCAGTAACATGAAAAAGATTTTGATTTGCACCGATGGATCGTCCTTTGCGGAAACTAGCTATCGGTATGGCGCTTATTTTGCCAGAAAACTAGCAGCGGAAATTGATGTATTGTGCGTGACCGATATTCGCAGTCAACAGGCGGTTTCGACGGGAAACTTTAGCGGAAGTATTGGGATTGATGCCTCGGAAAATTTGCTGAATCGCTTGGTGGAGTTGGAACATGAAAAAGCCAAAATTAACCACCAACGGGCCAAGCTGATTTTACAAACTGCTGGGAGTCGTCTCAAATCCGAAGGCGTCGATCGCATCAACCTGATCCATAAAACCGGCTTTTTGGTGGATTGCTTAGATGAGTTTGAGGCAAGTTCTGATTTAATTGTACTAGGGAAACGAGGTGAAGCGGCGAGTTTTGCTTCGAGTCACTTAGGGGCGAATTTAGAACGGATTGTCCGAAGTAGCCGGAAACCTTGCCTGGTGGTTCCCCTGGAATATCAACCGATTGACCGGGTGTTGTTGGCCTATGATGGCAGTCCTACGGCGCAGAAAATGTTGCAATTTATTCGGGAATCCCCGTTATTAAAGGGGGTGGACCTGCATATTGTGAAGGTGGCTACAAGTAAGGACAGTCCCACGGTAAATTCCCGATTGCAGGAAGCAGAACAAGCCTTGCAAGGGTCTGGATTTAACCCAGTGATTTGCCGTTTAGAAGGGGAACCGGAAAAGGCGATCGCCTCCTATATTATCGAACAAAATATCGGGTTTTTACTCATGGGTGCCTATGGTCATAGTCGGATTCATCATTTAGTCATCGGCAGTACCACTGCCCAAATGGTGAGAAGTAGCAATATTCCGGTATTATTATTTCGTTAGTCCAAGTGGGATAAATTTAGCATCATTGTTTAATTGAGGAAACGCTTTCATGCAGATGATCAATACGATTCATTTTGATAACGTCAAAGGCGATATTTTTGGAGGGTTAACGGCAGCAGTTGTAGCCTTACCCATGTCCCTGGCGTTTGGCATTGCTTCAGGGGCCGGTGCTTCTGCTGGGTTATGGGGGGCAATATTAGTCGGCTTTTTCGCCGCTGTATTTGGCGGGACTCCCAGTCTGATTTCTGAACCCACAGGACCGATGACCGTTATTGTAACCGCAGTCATTGCTGAATTGATGGCCAAGAACCCAGAAAATGGGCTGGCGATGGCATTTACGGTGGTGATGATGGGGGGGGTTTTCCAAATTCTCTTCGGTGTGTTGCGATTAGGGAAGTATATTACAATGCTTCCTTATAACGTAATTTCCGGCTTTATGACGGGAATTGGCGTTATTCTAATTTTCCTGCAAATTGCTCCCTTTATTGGTCAAAAAACGCCTGCGGGTGGGGTGATTGGCGTTCTCAGGAACTTCCCTAATCTCATTGCCAATATTAATCCTTTGGAAACGATTTTAGGGATAATAACTCTCGCGATTTTATTCCTTTACCCGGCTAAACTGAAACGGTTTATGCCGCCGCAACTGGTGGCTTTAGTCATTGGAACGGGAATTTCTTTGATTTTCTTTCGCGGGATGGAGATTCGTACCATTGCCACGATTGGAGAAATCACACCGGGGTTACCCACACTCCAGATTCCGACATTTACTGCGGACAATTTGCGGTTAATGTTTGTGAATTCGATGGTGTTGGGAATAGTCGGTTCGATTGATTGTCTGTTAACTTGTTTGGTGGCTGACAGTTTGACCCGGACCGAACATAAATCCAATAAAGAATTAATCGGTCAAGGGATTGCGAATTTAATTACGGGTTTATGCGGTGGGATTGCCGGATCTGGGGCAACGACGGCCACGGTAGTAAGTATTCAAGCGGGGGGAAGAACCGCATTAGCTGGAATTAGTCGCGCTTTAGCCCTGTTGATTGTGGTGTTGTGGGCGGCCCCTTTAACTTCGGTGATTCCCTTGGCGGTGTTAGCGGGAATTGTTCTCAAAGTGGGGATTAATATTATTGATTGGGGGTTCCTGAAACGGGTTCATAAAATCTCTTGGAAAGCTGCGGGGATTGTTTATAGTGTTGTGTTACTCACGGTGTTTGTCGATTTAATGGTCGCGGTGGCCGTGGGTGTGTTTATCGCGAATATTTTGACGATTGAGCGTTTGGATGAACTGCAATCTAAATCAGTGAAAGCGATTACTGATGCGGATGACCAAATTGTGTTGATGGAGGAGGAAAAACAGGTTTTAGATTTAGCAAATGGACGGGTTTTACTGTTCCATTTGAGTGGACCGATGATTTTTGGGGTGGCGAAAGCGATCGCCCGGGAACATAATGCGATCGCCAATTATGATGTGCTAATTGTAGATTTGGGTGAAGTGCCGATTTTAGGGGTAACTTCTTCCCTGGCGATTGAAAATGCCATCCAAGAGGCGATCGATGCCGGACGGGATGTGATTGTTGTCGGTGCAACGGGTAAAGTGAAGCGACGGTTAGAAAAATTGGGGATTGCTGGGTTGATTCCCGGGAACCACTGGATGGGCGATCGCCTGACGGCCCTCAAAGAAGGGTTATCGATGGTTCAGGAAAAACAAAGCGTTAGCTATAATGAACTTCAGCAACCCTTTTCACCCATTTCTGACTCCTAACTGACTCCTAACCTGAACGCCATTTGAGGAACGACTGCCATGCAACTAGAGATACAACCTGAACAAACACAGAGTAATTCACCAGACGATCGCCTCAATTGGGAAGTGAATCGTCGCCGGAATTTTGCCATCATTTCTCACCCTGACGCTGGTAAAACCACCTTGACAGAAAAACTCTTGCTGTATGGAGGGGCAATCCAAGAAGCAGGGGCAGTTAAAGCAAAACGGGCGCAACGTAGCGCAACCTCAGACTGGATGGCAATGGAACAACAGCGGGGGATTTCGATTACTTCCACGGTTCTACAATTTCAGTATCAAGAACATTTACTGAATCTGTTAGATACCCCCGGACACCAAGATTTTAGTGAGGATACTTATCGGACTTTGGCAGCAGCAGATAATGCGGTGATGCTGATTGATGCCGCGAAAGGATTAGAGACTCAAACTCGAAAATTGTTTGAAGTCTGCCGGATGCGGCAACTGCCGATTTTTACCTTCATTAATAAACTCGATCGCCCGAGTTTATCACCTCTGGAGTTGATTGATGAAATTGAGCAGGAATTAGGGTTAAGCACCTATGTGGTGAATTGGCCGATTGGGACGGGCGATCAGTTTCGGGGTGTGGTTGATCGCCGCCAACAAAAAATTCACCTGTTTGAAAAAAGTGCTTCCCACGGGAGTAAGAAAGCAACCGATACAGTCATTCCCGTCGGTGACCCTCGCCTAAAATCTTTGATAGAACCGGAGTTGTATCAGCAACTTCAGGATGATTTAGAATTGCTGGATGGAGTCAGTCCGGAACTAGATTTAGAAGCGATTCATAACGGCCAATTAACGCCGGTGTTCTTTGGTAGCGCCATGAATAACTTTGGGGTGGAGTTATTTTTGGAGGCGTTTTTAGACTATGCGATCGCCCCGGCCCCCCATGACAGCGACCAGGGAGAAATTGCCCCAACCTATCCAGAATTTTCGGGATTTGTCTTCAAATTGCAGGCGAACATGGACCCGAAACATCGCGATCGCGTTGCCTTTTTGCGCGTCTGTTCCGGTCAGTTTGAAAAAGACATGGTAGTAACCCATACGCGCACGGGTAAGACGATTCGCCTCTCCCGTCCGCAGAAATTATTTGCCCAGGACCGGGAAACTGTAGAAGTCGCCTATGCTGGCGATGTGGTGGGATTAAATAACCCGGGCAGTTTTGCGATCGGGGACACCGTTTGCATGGGAAAACCGATTCGCTATCCGGAAATTCCCTCCTTCTCCCCCGAACTGTTTGCCTTCCTCAAAAATGCTGACCCGACCAAGTATAAAAACTTTAATAAAGGTGTCTCAGAATTGCAAGAAGAAGGGGCCGTGCAAATCCTCAACTCCACCGATGAAAGTAAGCGAGACCCGATTTTAGCTGCCGTTGGACAACTTCAATTTGAAGTCGTGCAATTCCGGTTAAGTAATGAGTATGGCGTAGAAACTCGCCTAGAAATCTTACCCTATTCCGTCGCCCGATGGGTGGTTGGCGGTTGGGAAACCCTGGAAAAAGTGGGTCGCCTGTTTAATACCTTTATTGCGAAAGACCGCTGGGGTCGTCCGGTTTTATTGTTCAATAATCAATGGAACTTAGACCAAAACTTGGCCGATCATCCCCAACTCAAAGTCAGTCCGATCGCTCTCCCTCCCTCCTAATAGTTTCCAGGGGAGTTAAAATGTTTAACGGTGCGTCAGATGTTCAGGTGATGGCTTTAATTCAAGCATGATCGGGCTGACGCAACCGTTCTCTAGCCTTTTGTCCAATTCATTCTAATCTCATGACTTACTATATTGCTCCCAGATTCCTCAACAAATTAGCGGTTCATATTACCAAGAATTTTCTTGATTTACCGGGTATTAACGCCCCGCTAATTTTAGGAATTCATGGTCACAAGGGAGAAGGAAAATCCTTCCAATGTGAATTAGTCTTCAAACGGATGAAAGTCCAAGCGATTCATCTATCTGCTGGGGAATTAGAAAGCCCGGATGCCGGAGACCCTTCTAGGTTGGTGCGTTTTCGGTATCGAGAAGCAGCGGATATTATTACCAAACATGGCAAATTAGCCGTGTTAATGATTAATGATATTGATGCTGGTGCCGGACGAGTGGATAGCGGAACGCAGTACACCGTGAATACGCAATTAGTCAATGCCACCTTGATGAATATTGCGGATAATCCCACCAATGTTCAACTTCCCGGTAGCTACGATAGTGAACCCTTGCCTCGGGTGCCGATTATTGTGACGGGGAATGATTTTGGGACCTTATATGCGCCATTGGTTCGCGATGGACGCATGGACAAATTTTATTGGGAACCCAATCGAGAGGACCGACTAGAAATTGTCAATGGAATTTTTACCCCCGATGGACTAAACCGGCAGCAAATTGAACAACTGGTGTCTAAATTTGAAGGTCAATCCATTGATTTTTTTAGTGCTTTGCGGGCCAGTATTTATGATGAGCAGATTTTGGCCTTTATTGAACAAACCGGATTTGATAAAATTGGTTTAAAAGTTGCCAACAGCACGGAAAAACATAGCTTTATTAAACCGGATTTTCGCCTAGAACACCTGATAGAAAAAGGGGAACAAATGGTCAAGGAGCAGCAACATATTCAAGAGTTGCGATTGGTTGCTGCTTATAACCGTTCTTTGGCAGAAAGTAACACCGCACAACGCTATGGATTTATGCCGGGACAACCCCCTGCCTCGGGGAATGGAATCCGGCAGGAAAATCGGGGTTCTAACGCTCAACCCACTGCATCCAATGGTTCTCCCTCTGCGGAAGTATCTCGTCCCCAAAACCAACCTCAATCCGCTACTGCTACCTTAGACTTGGATGCAGTGAAACAAATCCGACAGTTAATGGCACAAGGGTATCCCATTGGTATCGAGCACGTCGATCGCCGTCGGTTTAGAACCGGGTCCTGGCAAAGTTGCGGATGCATTCAAACGGGGAATGAATCCGAGGCGATCGCCTCCTTAGAATCCTGTTTAGCAAACTATGCCGGGGAATATGTTCGCCTATTTGGAATTGATGCCAATAAGCGCCGAGTCATGGAAACCATCATCCAACGTCCTGATTAGTCAGGATTTATAGAAAACCTTGCTCTAATCTATTTAAAAAGGATAGATTGGAGCAATGCAATAATCATTTTTCTCACATTTAGATAATTTAATTTACAGAGACGTTCAAAATATTGGTAAATTCCCAAAAAATGTTATAATTAATTTCAGCAACTTTTATCAAAAATTACACAGACATTTTATAATTTATGCTAAAAAAAATACGCCTAAAAAACTTCAAAAACTTTCAAGATGCTGAACTCATCCTCGGTCCTTTCACCCTGTTAATCGGAACCAATGCCTCGGGAAAAAGTAATATTAGAGATGCTTTGCGTTTTTTGCATGGCATTGCTCGTGGCTATAATCTCGCGGAAATCATGGGTGAAAAGTATGTAGAAGGGGGCGTTTTACAATGGCGCGGAATTCGCGGAGGGACGCGAGAAATTACGTTTTTGAATTCGGAAACCTTTACATTGGAAGTAGAATTTACATTTGACTATCAAGAGGAACCGCAAGAAGCTATATATAGCATTACAGTAAATCCAAGTTCAAGTACCCAAGGTCCCCAAATTTTTGAAGAACAACTCTACCTTAAAAATTTCTCAAATCCGGTTTTTAAATGCACTTTAATTAAAGAGAGTTCAGAGGAATATCTCCAGACCCAAACTGAGGACGGAAGTTGTTATAAATTGACGTTATCTCCTAGCAAACCTGCTGTTTCACAATTCACAGAAATCAACGTTTCTCGATTAATCTCTTATATATTTACCGAGCATTTGGCAGAAGATCACTGGACCTACATTCTATCTATCTCAGAACAATGTGTAAATGCTCTCAATGATATACATTTTCTAGATCTCAATCCAGAAGCGCTCCGGTTGCCGTCAGTTGTGGGACAAACTATTTTAGGCGATCGCGGTGAAAACCTCTCCTCTGTCTTGTTTGATATTTGTCAAGACCCCCAAAAAAAGGCCATCCTCCTGGAGTGGATACAGGAACTCACCCCAATGGATGCTCAAGATTTTGAGTTTCCATCAGATTTTACGGGTAAAATTTTATTGACTTTAGTCGAAGAGAGTGGGCAAAAAATATCCGCCTACAGTGCTTCCGATGGAACTCTGAGATTTCTAGCGATGATAGCCGCATTACTGGGTTCATCTCCGGCAAAACTATACTTTTTTGAAGAATTAGATAATGGCATCCATCCCACTCGGTTACATCTCTTACTGCAACTGATTGAACGGCAAGTTTCTCAAGGCAAAATCCAAATGATTGCCACCACTCATTCCTCCCAATTACTAAGACTTTTAAGTCCTAATCTCTTAGAGTCTGTTTCGTTAACCTACCGTTTAGAAAATAGACCCGATGCCAAAATTATCCGGATTTTAGATATCCCGAATGCTCAAGAAGTTTTGGAAAAACAAACCCTCGCCCACCTCCACGAATCCGCTTGGTTAGAAAATGTAATGGAATTTATGAGTGATGAGGGGGAAGAATGAGGGTTTTAGTCATTCCCGAAGACTTTCGCAAGGACCAATATATGCTCAAACCCATTATTACTGCCCTGATGAAAAGTCTGGATAAACCTAGCGCTAAAATCAGAATTTGCCAAGACCCTCTCTTGGGAGGTGTCAGCGAAGCGTTAAAATGGGGAAATATTGAAAGTATTATTAATCAGTATCCGATGGTCGATTTGTTTTTACTTTGTGTCGATCGCGATGGAAAGGACGGACGCAAAGTTGCCCTTGATAAACTAGAAACGAAAGCTCATCAAATTTTAGGGAATCGCCGGTTATTTTTGGCTGAAAATGCGTGGCAAGAAATTGAAGTGTGGGTTTTAGCCGGTCAAGATTTACCACCGGATTATAATTGGCAGGTCATTCGCCAAGAAATTAATCCTAAAGAAACTTACTTTTTGCCCTTTTCTCAACAGCGCAAGTTATTAGATGCACCGGGAGAAGGGCGCAAACCCCTCGCCGAAGAAGCGGCGCGAAGGTATGACAGAATTCGGCAACTTTGCCCCGAAGATATTGGCAACTTAGAAGATAGAATCAAGGCTTGGATCACCGAGTATTCCTAATCGCGCCCCACTCCTGAAATGGAGAATTTACCTTAAATGTAGGGGCGATTCGCGAATCGCCCCTACAGATTCAGGCGGTGAAACTTTTGTTGTTTAAAACACCACTGGCAACATCTTCAATGAGTTGGATATGGCGCTTGAGTAAGGTTGGCATGGCATACCGTTCGATCGCCGTTTCTCGGGCTTTTTTACGAATTTCTGCCATACGAGTGGGATGATTGAAGACTTCATCCACGCGATCGGCGATTTGTTTGGGAGAGAAAAAGTCTACGAGTAGTCCATTTTCCCCATCGGTGATGACTTCTCGGACAGGTTGAGTGTCGGACCCTAAGACTAAGCAACCAGTGGAGAGGGATTCAATCATGGACCAAGATAACACAAAGGGTCGTGTGAGATAAATATGCACGTCCGATGCTTGAATGACTTTTAAATATAATCCATAAGGCAAGGAACCGACAAAGTGAACCCGGGTTAAATCGAGGGGCACTTTTTTGAGCATATAGTCTTTGTAGGTTTCCCCATTGGGGAGGGATTTACCATAGCAAACGCGATCGGAACCGACGACGACAACATGACAATTGGGACGACGTTCCTGAATATAACCGACCGCTTCGATAAATTCGGGAAATCCGCGATAGGGTTCCATGCCTCGCGCCACATAGGTGATGAGTTCATCTACATGGGATAAATCCAGGTTGGGAAGAACTAATTTTGCACCCGGGTCAGGTTTGAAAAATTCCGTATCAACGCCATCATGAACAACGGAGATTTTGCTATGAAATTCCGGGGGAAATTGCGATCGCTGCCAATAGGTGGGAGAAACTCCCCAATCGCTGGAAGCTAAGTCAATTAAAATGGGCGCATTTTTGACGCGAATTCGAGCCACATCATCCGCATTTAAGGGGTCGTTGGGGTCAAAGTTGGCATCGGACCCGTAGGCATGATAATACCATTCAAAATAGCACATTAACGGGGTTTCCGGATAGATATCCTTGGCAAAGGTCGTCGGACCCCAACCAGAATGCCCATAAATTACATCGGGGACAAATCCTTGAGTTTTGAGTTGTTCCGCCATGCGATAAACCGCTTGTCCATAAATCACCGCACTTTCCAGGGGACGAACATAATGGTGAGTACCTGGATGGGGGTCGCGACTGGGGGAAAATAAGGCTTTTTTGACCCCGGGAATCACCCATTCAGGACGTTCATTTTTGGTGCCAAAAACAACTTGATTGTTTGGGTTGCTGCCTAAGACGGTGGCTAAATGACGAAATTGGGCGGGAAAGTTAGGATGCAGAAAGAGAATTCGCATGAGCTATAATGACAACGGTTATGGTAAACAATAAGCGGGCAAAAATTAAAATTAGGAAGCAAAAGCGAGTTAACTTTTGTTCCTAATTTTAACCGGGGAAAAGTTAAACGATTGGGGCTTTGCAGACCCAAACGCAATCTCGGGGAACCGACTGAGTGTCTTTGACTAGAATTTCATAATTGAGATGGGTGAGAAATTTTTCCATGATGCGATCGCTCATCACGGAGAAGGCTGAACCATGCCGTTGTCCTTTTAAATTGAGATGCCATTCACTCAAAAACTTTTGCCAACCTAACTCGCTGAGAATGTTGGTATGGTGAAAGACACAGAGGCGATCGCCTCGGAGTAAGGCGGGAATTTGAGTCAAATAATTGAAAATATCGCGCGGTTCTAAATGCACCATCGTATCGTAACAGAAACAGACATCAACAGAGTTGGCTTCGATCGCACTGAGAGTCAGTCCATCGAGTTTGAGATAGCTAACACGATCCTCCCCGAGGTGCGATCGCGTGGCCTCTAGCATTTTACTAGAAATGTCCGCACAAATGAGCGTTTTGCAGTGTTTAAGCAACAATGCGCCAGTTTTGCCACCCCCCACACCGATTTCTAAAACCCGATGTTCCTGCCCGATATAAGGCTGAATGAAGCGCCGTTCAATCAGGGTTTCATATTCGGCTAGGGTACGGGCCGCGCCTGCCCCTTTGCCAATCCATTCATCACCAATGCGATCGAGTTCGGGATGCAACTCTTGCCATATTTCGGCGTAAGCATCCCAGGTCCCTTCATAGTCAATGCCGTGATTGGTTTTTTCCATTGCGGTGGCATACACCTCCGTTATGAGACAACATTCAAGCGAACTTTGATGATTCATCCTTCACCCCGGTGTTCTACCGAGATGACCATCCCCCCGCATTCTTTTACCACAGTTTGGTGATTTAATTCCAAGAAAAATTCAGGGAAAATTCATCCATAAGCTGCTGGTTGTGGGGCTGAAAATATTGATTCAAGGTGGATTGGAGTCCCTCCGGCAGGGTTGCATATTCTCCCGCATTGTATTTGGGATAGTCAGCAATTTCCATCGGGGTTAACCCTAAAAATGCCAAAGTTTCAGCAAGGATGGCCGCAGGATTGGCATAAAAGCCTTCGCTTGAAAGGATTAAGAATTGCTCTTTGGGGAAAAGTTCCATCCAACTTTTGAGTTGATTGGCATACATTCCCCGGGATAAATAGGTGTAATGTTGATGATTGTAACTATAATAGTTGGGGTCAGCCCACATTTTTTCCACTTCCCCGGCGAGTCTTGCGGGTTCTTGGGCGATCGCCTCGGCAAAAGAAAGAGTCTCAAATCCCCAGCGCACTTCATGATTATAATGAGACCAGGCTCGTTCTACCGGATTTCTAAGCAGCACAATCAGCTTAACCTGGGGAAATAAATCTTTAACCCGGTGGGGAACTAAGGGATGAAATAAATAATAAGGACTCGCTTCTCCCGTAAGCATCAAGGGTTCCGATTCTCGGGGAGGAAATTGTTGGCGATACCAGTCAATTCCCTGATGAAAATTGAGGTCAAAAAAATGGACTTCTTTTTTGGCCGCAGGGAGAATTTGCGGATGTTGGGTTAAGTAATGATGGAGAGAGGTTGTCCCTCCTTTTTGGGTTCCAATAATCAAAAAATCTGGCATACTTGAGTTTAGGTGCGATCGCCAATGACATCGTTTCAGGACTAGGACGCCGGTAGAGTCGGGTTAGAAACGGGGGTTTTCACCGAATTGTTGCCACTTAGAACTAAATCTGGACTAAAAACACGGTTTCTTGTCCCTGGGATCTCCAACTGTACCGCTAATCTAGGGCGTCGGTGAGGTTTAGAAATTAGCGGTATAAATTATAAGGGTTTTTTCGCCAGTAAATAGTTACAAGAGGCTAACTCTTCATTGCTTTGGGGTTGTAGAAACGTGACAAAATCTCGGTTCATATAACTGTTGGGATGCGCCAACAAATCCCCAATTTTCATTTCTTTAAACGATTCGGCAATGGGTTGAGGTAACCCTTTAACATAAGAGTTGAGAAACCAAGTTAAAGCCGCAATGGGTAATCCGGGCAGTTGTACGGTGCAATCGAGGTCCTCTAATTCGCTAAAGAGATTTTTGAGACCACTGCTGGTCATATTATAGTAATGATCCGGATAGCCATGAAAAGGCTGGAGAAAAGGTACGACGGCATAAAGCGTCCCGCCCGGTTTGAGAACGCGAGTAATTTCTTTGGCGCATTCAAAGGGGTTTTTAACGTGTTCTAATACGGCTAGGGAAAATACCGCATCAAATGAATTGGATTTAAAGGGAAGTTTTTCCCCGATACTAATGACATCGGTGGTGGGATAATCTACAATATCTAAATTAACCACATTGGGGTAATAGAAATTTCTCAACCCGCAGCCATTATCTAAAATTAAGCCATTGGCAAGCTGTTCGATTAATTGCAGGCTAATCGGGTCATAATCATTGGCAGAAATAGAAGCCGTTGATTTAACGTTGCCATATTCGGTTAATTGGCGATTCAAAAAGTTATAGTGGTTTGAACTGAGTTGAAATTCTGAACCACAGTCCGAACAAGAGAGAACCGGGTCCTGAATGAGGAGGCGATCGCTTTCGCAAACCGGACATTGCAAAATCGGTTTAATTTGGGCTAATTTTGCTTGTTTTTGCTGCAAGAACTCCTCGCATAATTCCCCAGATACAAACAACTCAATGGGGAAGCGATAAACTTCCTCATCCATCCAAAACTGAATAAACCAACAGGTTCCCAGGGTAAGCTGATGGGTTAAAATAAACTCTTGGAAGCCGATCGCAGTCCGATTGGGATAAGCGGATTCCACATCCGGGCGATCGACCACCGGCAGGGGGTGAACTTCATCGGTTTCATTACAGAGAAGGACATCTTTAATCTGACTGGATTCATTCCCCACAATCCACCCACTGATAATCACAAAAGCCGCCGATATAGTTTCTTTAGGTTGAGGAGAATCAATGCAGTATAAAAAAGGCTCAGAGGGCGTTTCTCTCTCAGGTATGGACAAATCTTGGCGGCCCAAAAAGGCTTTAGCAAAAGACTTGAATTTTGAAGAATTAAACGTTTTCATCGGTGAGGTTATATCCTGCTGCTCATGGGTTCCTTAGCTCAAACAAAACGGGATTAAATCCAGATACTATAATCTTCGCGATCGCGAGTTAAATTCGGACTATAGCAGGGGTCGTGGTGAATGATGGTTTTCCAGCGATGCCGCATATACTCAATCTCTTTAGAAAACCGAGCAATTTTTTCCGGCGTATCCTCAAATCCCCGACTTTTTGATTCATAGTGATACAAAACCACATGAGGCAAATAGAGATTGCGATACCCCTGTTCCCCCATTTTCAAACATAAGTCCACATCATTAAAAGCGATGCTCAAATCTTCCTCATTAAACCCTCCCACAGATTCAAACACCTCCCGACGACACATCAAACAAGCGGCAGTGACCGCCGAATAATTATTCACCGTCTTGAGTTGATAGTAATATCCCGGAACCTGGGATGGGAAATGCTTATGACTGTGACCCGCAACTCCCCCTAATCCGAGGACTACTCCCGCGTGTTGAATACTATCATCCGGGTACAACAACAACGCCCCAACTGCGCCAATACTCGGGCGTTGGACCTGTTCTACCATCGCCGTCATCCATTCCCCATCCAGCACTTCCGTATCGTTATTTAAAAATAGCAAATACTGGCCTTCCGCTTGGGTTACGGCATAATTATTAATTTTAGAAAAATTAAAGGGAACGTCGTAGGTAATACAGCGAAATCGGTCCGGTTCTTTAGCTTGCCATTTACTGAATAACTCTAAAGTTTCCGGTTCATCACTGCCATTATCGATAACCAACACTTCATAATTGGGATAGGTGGTTTTCTCAAAAATGGAAGTGAGGCAGGTGTTGAGAATTGACCCTAAATTCCGGGTGGGAATAATCACCGTAACCCGCTGATAATCTTGGATATGATAGCGCACAATCCAGTGCCCTCCGGGAGAGGGGAGGACTCGTCCCGGTTCTCCTCGTCGGACTAATGCTTCCGTGAGGGCTTTTTCGGCAGCATCAATGGCATAGTTTTTGTTTTCTAACTCGCTGGCGGTGGATTGCGGATGAATGCGCCAGTGGTAGAGAATTTTGGGAATATGATAAATTTTATCGGTTTTTTCCGTAAATCTTAAGACAAAATCGTAGTCTTGGGAGCCTTCATAACCGATTCTAAATCCGCCAATTTCCTCCACGATCGCCCGACGATACAATCCCAAGTGGCAGGTGTACATCCGAGACAGAAAAGAATCAGGACACCAGTCCGGTTTAAAGAACGGGTCCCGCAGCATATTGCTGTCATCCACTTTATCTTCATCGCTATAAATCATATCCGCATCGGGATGTAGATTCAGGCATAAAGCCATTTCATATAAAGCATCGGCATTGAGCATATCATCATGGTCCAACAGGGCAATATAGTCCCCGGTTGCCAAGGCGATCGCAGAATTAGACGCCGCTGAAATATGACCATTTTCCTCGCGAAACATTAGCTTAATCCGCTCATCTCGTTCCGCATATTCTTTTAAAAGAGGCCGGACATGATCTGCCGTTGAAGCATCATCAGCGATACAGAGTTCCCAATGGGGATAAATCTGAGAAATCACGGATTCCAGTGCCATTCTCAAATAGGGTTCCGGTGGATTATAAACCGGCATCACAATACTAATTAACGGCTGATATTGAAATACCTGTAGCGTTTGTGCTTTGTGCCGTAAATCTGCTGCCCGAGATGAATTTTGCCCCAGCCAAAAATGATAATCGGCATAAGGATGAGTGACTTCCGGCGCGCCGGGACCCGGAAGCGGATTATCATCAAGTTTAAAATAAAGTTTCCGAAATAATCGCGCCAGGGCATAGCGGACCCCTTGGGTTTTTACTTTTTCATAAAACCGCTTAGATAACCGCTGGGCGCGGGATAAGTTTTCGAGGCTTCGGGACAGAGGATGGTTTCGCATTCGTTCTCGATTTGATCAGGGTGCAGGGGTTTTCAGAAATCGGGGTGGAAGAGGGAAATGGATTAAAATTTCCCGCTAAAATTGACCAACACTTTTATGAATTCATGTTCCATCTCTGCGGTTTGAACTAACATTCTTCATCCCTTCACTGGATTTGTCATCCGGAAAGCTTGTTTTAGCTTAAACCATTGGGTCCGTAATTTCCAGAATTTACTGGTATGCATCGCGGCAATTTCCAGTTGAGCTTGTTCCAGGGTGGCCTGAGTCTGTAACATCTGGGATTGGAGTTGATGGTGGAGGCGATCGCGCTCCTGAAGTTGACCCTCCCACTCTGCCTGGAGTTGGGCGATTTGCTGTTGGGACTGGTGGGTGAGTGCGTCTAGTTGGGCTTGCATCTGGGTTCGGGTTTGTTCGAGTTCCTGCTGGTGGCGTTGCGATGAGCCCAATGCTTCCTCCCGTTGCACCTCAAAATCAGCGCGAGATTGTGCCAACTGCTGCTGCAAGTCCTGGATTTGAGACGCTAACGATTGCTTTTCCCCTTGCGATCGCCCCAGTTCCTCTTGTAAGTCCTGGATTTCCTTTATTGTTGCCTTCGGGTCCCCTGCCTCGATTTCTTGTACTCGGGCTCTGAGCACTTGCAACTCAGTTTCTGCCGCTTCCAATTGCGATCGCAAAACCGCCAATTTCACCTCAGTTTTGTTCAGAGTTGCAGCGATTTCCTCGGTTTTCTCCTGTTCGGCTAACCGTTCACACTCTTTTTGAGCAAAAATATTAGCAAAATTAGTCACATATAATCCAATATGCTTGCTACAAATATAGCGAAATAATTCCCGGCGATTCTGAGGAATATTACAAGCACTCACCATTGAATTCGACCGATAGCGATACTCATACATCACCTCAGCAATATGGTGAAATTGCCAGCCTTTCTCCGCCACCCCTAACCAAAAATCCCAATCTTCATAGCCTAACTTTTGGGGAATATGGGAATCATATCCTCCACAGTCCTGCCAAACCGTTCTTCTAAATACCGCACAGGCATCAATATAATTTCCCGCTACCAGGCGATTAATATCAAAGTCTGGAACCTCAACAATTCCGGTTTTTTCTCCAAATAATTCCGCATTGCCATAGACCACCCCCACTTCCGGATGTTCATCTAAAATAGCCACGGATTCAGTGATATAAGCCGGTTTAATTCTATTATCAGCATCTAAAGGTAAAATATAGCGACCCCGGGCCTTTTTGATGCCGGTATTGCGGGCAGCAGCGAGTCCTTGATTGGATTGGTGAATCACCTGATAGCCCTTTTCTTGGAGATAACTCAGCACCTTTTGGGTGACGGGTGATGTAGAACCATCATTAATAATTAAAATTTCATAAACCTGCTCTTGGCAGCTTTCGACACTGGCGATCGCCTCTAAAACAAATTCTCCTTGGTTGTAACAAGGAATAATCACCGATACCGCTATCTTGGATATTGCATTGTAGTCTGCTGCCGATTCCGACATATTACCCAGGTCCTATAATTGGCTTGATTTGAGATTGATACTGCGGGCAACTGCCCCTTTCAATTCAGACCATTTTACCTTGAGTTTCCAGAACTTCGAGGTTTCCATCCAAGCAATGTGGGTTCGGAGGCGATCGCATTCAGCCTGAATCTCACCCAGCCCAGAAGCCGAATTTGCCAGGGTTTCTAGCTGAATTTTGGCCTGGACTGCTTCATGATGTAACCAGAGGGGATAAATTTCTAAAGGTAACGAATCCGAATGGGGCTGTGGAGCAAAATTACTGGGCAGATCCGCCGTCCAATCCAGTTCTTCTAAAATAGAAAGATAGGGCAGTTCCGGATGTTGGAGAAACCGGACCAAGGGGCGGTCAATGGGCAATTGCTGAAACAAATTCGGGTCATAAATAGTTTGGAACGCCCGGTCATCTAATTCCGATTTGACCGCAAGATTTAACTTGGTTTCTAAAAGCTTGACTAATTGAGTCGGTTGTGATAAAAGCGCATTAATATTCACCAACAGACAGCGATCGGGATAGCGGCGATAGAAATCCAAAATATGGCGATTATAATAGGCCCAACTACGGATGGCATAATCGGGACGCTGGGAAAAAATCCCACTATTTAAACGCAGAATGGAATCCACCACATCCCAGGGGAGACGATACACGAAGAGATAACGCGCCTCGGGGAGTAACTCCTGCCAAAAATCGAGCATCAGGGAAGTCCGGGGGTCCTTCCAACCCCAGAGTCCTCCCTGAGCTTTTCGCGAGTCAATTAACCCTTGTGCCGTTGCCAAACCCGTTTGAAAGTGGTCAACATTGAGGGATTCCTGTTCAGTCCAACCCCAATCCGGCCAACCGGGGTCCCCTGGGGGACAACTCTCTTGAAGCAGCGATCGCTGAAACTCCAGAAAATCCAGGTCCTCGAAATACCCCTTCACATTAAAACAGTCTGCTTGATAGAGGCGATCGCCAAGTTCCACCCCGATGACTTTCATCAACGAAGCGATTAGAGAAGTTCCCGAACGGTGCATTCCGGTTACAATCAGGGGCAACGACATGATTCCTTGTATCCGTATCAATTAAAGGACATTTCCACAGTCCCATCCTCCCCCTTGAATCCGGGTTAATTAGGAGAGTTGGGTGGAAATTGTGGGGTCATTCACTCAACAGTCAAATCAAATTGAATCAAATCAATTCAATTTCTTTGACCATTTCGGGGACCTCTGCATCAACCGTCACGCTGGGTTTAACCAGTAAATCTACAATGCCAGTGGCGGATAAGCTTTGTTCCTGTTGAACCCGGAACATTGCCACATCAATACAACGGGCTAAATAGGTAAAATCCCCATTGACAATTCCTGAAACCCCAGCATTTAAAAAATAGACTCCCGGATTGAGCAAACATTTAAACCGGAATTTTACAACAACTTTCGTCCCCGCTTCAACTGTTTGCAGAGAATGTTCAGAAAATGAATGAGACGCCCCGCCCAGTTCCAAACCGCTAATCGTTTTCACCAACATCCCACAGCGGATTTGAGAAGCAGTCTCCAAAAATTCCACCGTATAAGTGTAGATATATTCGTGACGACCCACAAGATGGTTGACTTTTTTTCCCGTAGGAGTCATGATCTGCGGATCGATAATCTTCGCCCCACGGGATTCATAATGTAGGGTATTGCTCGGTTGCAGGTCTTCATCGTAATAAGCCCGGGCTGCCTGTTCTACTGGACCCGAGGAGGGAATCGCAAATTCACTGGAATTGGGGGTAAATAACGGCAGTTGGGGTGCATCTTCTGGCTCATCTTTTTCCTGATTGAGCTTGCGAATCTCATCGCACAATGCCTCTACTTTATGAGGGGGAGAATAAATCAGTTTTTGATATTTATCCACCACAACTTTGGGGGTATGATAGAGCAGCAATTCCCCATCATGCATGAAAATCGCGGAATCACATAACTCAACAACCATCGCAGCGGCATGGGAGACAAATAAAATCGTCCCGCCTCGTTCTTGGATGGTTTCAATCCGCGCAAAACACTTGCGTTGAAAGGCTTCATCTCCCACGGACAGAGCTTCATCCACGATGAGAATATCCGGATCAACGCTGGTAGCGACGGCAAAGGCTAACCGGACAAACATCCCGCTGGAGTAGGTTTTGACGGGTTGATCCAGAAAATCGCCGATATCTGCAAAGGCGACAATTTCATCGAATCGATTCTCGACTTCTTGTTGAGAAAGCCCAAGTAATTGAGCGTTGAAAAAGACATTTTGCCGTCCGGTAAATTCCGGATTAAACCCACTGCCGAGTTCTAAGAGTGCGGAAATTCTGCCTTTAACTTCAACTTCGCCGCTGGTGGGAGATAAAGTCCCGACAATGGTTTGGAGGAGGGTACTTTTTCCCGATCCATTGCGCCCGACAACCCCGAGAGTTTTGCCTTTAGGAAGTTCTAGGGAGATATCGCGTAAAGCCCAGAATTCATCGGATCTGACTTTGCCGGGGAGGAGAATTTCTTTCAGGCGATCGGCGGGATGCCGATAGCGTTTGAAGCATTTGGAAACATTTTTTAGCGAAATTGCAATTTCACCCATGAGTTTACTGGTGTATGAAACGGCCTGTCAATTTGTGGAGGAGGGATGGGGGAGATAGGGGAGATAGGGAGGATGGGGTAGAGAAATTAGTAAAAACAGTTTGTAGTAACGACTTCAGTCGTTATCTCCCCAATCCTTCATCCTTTATTCTTAATTTAGATGACATCAGCAAAGGCGGGGCGTAAGCGCCGGTAGGACCAGAAACCGAGTGCGAAGATGACTAAAGAAATCAAGGTAGCAACGGCCCATTCTCCGGGGTGGTTGATTTCTCCAACGAGGACAATATCTCGATAGGTTTCCGCGATCGCTGCCATTGGATTCAACCAAAATACTAACTCCCGCCATTGTTCAGGAATCACCGTTGCTGGATAGCAAATGGGAGTCAAATAAAACCACAAATTTACTAGAACAATTAAGGATTGGGGAATGTCTCTCAAAAACACGGTGAATCCCGAGGTTAAATATCCTAATCCAGCCGTAAACAAGAGTTGGGTCGCCCACACCAAGGGGAGGAGGAACAGAGTGGGATGGAGGGTATCCGAAGAAATTGCCAACATCACAATCAGTGCCATTAGTCCAAAGGTACTTTCAATAAAGGCCGAAAGGACGGGCACTAAAGGCAGTAAACTCAGGGGGAAAACCACTTTTTTGACTAAATTGGGTTGTCCCACCACTACATTAGCCGCTTGCATAAAGCCCGTGGTAAAAGCAATCCAGGGAACCAATCCAGCAAACAACCATAAACCAAAGGTAAAGCTATTTTCCGGTAAGTCATTTGCGGGCAGCTTGACCTTTAAGATAACCGAGAAGACATAGGTGTAAATCAGCAGTTGGGAAAGCTGATTGAGTAACGGCCATAAATTGCCCAAAACGGATCCTTTATAACGAGCGGCTAAGTCTCGTTGGACCAGGGTTTTGAGCAGGTTGAGCTTGATTAACAGTTGTTCATCGAGCAGTGACCTTTGGGAAATGGGGCTTGCCTTGCGAAAGGCTCCTTTGATTGTTCTGACCAATTTTCACATCCTCACCCACAACTACAAATAGGGGGCTACATGGGGGCGGTTGCCAGTGCAACGCTCAGGCGATCGCTCGCATTGAGGATCATCTGATACCATGAGCCGCGAATTCACTAGACTTAGAGGCGATCGCCGGAATGGAGGGTTCCCCTCTCCACTGGCGATCGCTCTTAGAGCTTAGGATAACCAATCCCCAGTCAGAATATCCCAACGGGGAGAGTTATAAGCATATTTTCTTAGTCTTTTTGCAAAAACAGTATATCCTGATAGCTTGTCAGATACGGGCCTCCACACCATCCGCCATAATATTTCCCCAAGACACTAAATCCGCTGTTGGAGATCCACTCTAACAGCAGTCCCTTTCATTTTTAATGAGCACAGCAACGATCGCAGCGCGGTCCAGATAGCCCCGAGTGGGGTCAATGTCGGTTCATTTCATCAAAAGTGGTGCTTTTTCCTATAAAACAGCTTGCAAGGCAGTGGCGATCGCCGCTTTTTGTTCGGCATCGTACTTCCACCGCTCTAAAAATGACTGATAATTTCCCGTTCCGGTGCGGATGGTTTCTAACAAAGATTCAATTTTGGCTTGCATCGTCGGCAAGGCTAGAGTTTGAATGATCACAGTGCTGCGATCGCGCACTCGTTCGGACCCTTGCGCCATCGTTTCATCCCCGGAACGCCGATGAGCAATCACCATTGCCGAAGACATAGCAAGATTTTTCACCATCAGTTCTGAAACAATCTCCTCGGACGAACCTAATCCCTGGAAAATTCCTGGAGAGGGGTGATCGGGCAAAGTCCCCTCATCGCTTAAATAGGTCACGAAAAACCCCCGCGCCCCATTTTGAGTCCGCACCAGATTTGCTGTTACCTGAGCAATGTCCTCTTCAGAAAGCGCCCCTGTAGCCATTTGCTCTAGGAATGATTCCGTTAGGGCGATCGCCTCCGCGAAGCTGACCGAATCCGGTACGGTTAAAGAAGATAAATTAGTCATAACTCATAAAATAGCCTGTTTATATTCGTTGGAGCATCCTTTGGCCCTCATCCCCCAACCCCTTCTCCCAAAATGGGAGAAGGGGAGCCGGATTGAAGTCCCTCTCCCCAAAATGGGAGAACGGGAGTCGGATTCAAAGTCCCTCTCCCCTTGTGGGAGAGGGATTTAGGGTGAGGGGTATCCGAGCATTCTTCCTAAAAATGGCCCTTCGCACCATTGGCATTCGCACTATTGTCTACGAACAAAGGCACTCATGGCAATCATCTCGTCCCATAACCCCACCGATCCACCGAAGAAAGAGCGTAAAACTGCTGAAAAAGGTGCAACCTACAATCCTTCAAATCCTGGACTCCTCGAACCCCAAGCGACTCCGGAAGAACAAATCAACATTCAGCAGGAAGAAAGCATTCGCCCCCACCGATTGGCTGATTATATCGGACAAAAAGACTTGAAAGAAGTCCTGGATATTGCCATCAAAGCGGCCCAATCGCGTTCCGAAGCCCTAGATCATTTATTGCTGTATGGTCCCCCGGGTTTAGGCAAAACCACAATGGCTTTAATTTTATCCAGTGAAATGAAAGTTGGCTGTAAAATCACCTCAGCCCCTGCTTTAGAACGCCCCCGAGATATCGTCGGGTTACTGGTGAATCTGCAACCTGGGGATGTGCTGTTCATCGATGAAATTCATCGTCTCAGTCGGATGAGTGAAGAAATTCTCTATCCGGCATTGGAAGATTTTCGCGTAGATATTACCATCGGCAAAGGACAAAGTGCAAGAACTCGGAGTATTCCCCTGCAACGGTTTACCCTGGTGGGAGCAACCACCCGCATTGGTAATCTCTCCTCTCCCCTGCGCGATCGCTTCGGGTTGATTCAACGGTTGCGCTTCTACGAGGTGGATGAACTCACGGCGATCGTCCAACGCACTGCCGAACTCCTGCAAACCCCCATCACCCCGGATGGATGCGAAGAAATTGCCCGTCGTTCTAGGGGAACTCCCCGCATCGCCAACCGCCTGCTCAAAAGGGTCCGCGATTACGCCCAAGTCAAGGAATGCGGAGATATTAACGCCTACGTCGCCAATCAAGCCTTAGAATTGTTTAACGTAGACCCGATCGGTCTGGATTGGACCGACCAACGTTTATTAAAAATGTTGATTGAAAACTTCAACGGCGGCCCAGTGGGATTGGAAACCCTCGCTGCTGCTGCCGGAGAGGATTCTCAAACGATTGAGGAGGTTTATGAGCCTTATTTATTGCAAATCGGCTATTTGAATCGCACCCATCGCGGCAGAACCGCCACCCCAGCCGCTTGGCGACATTTCGGCTACAACCCACCCCCGGAACAATTGTCTTTGAGGATTTAGGGTTTTATTTGTCCGATTCCCAAGCAGGATTTAACAGCCCCTATCCATCTAATTTTTTTTACAAATACCCAATGGAGAAACGATTGAGAACAACAGCGAATCCTTGGCATCAGCAGGTAATTAGAATCGCATTGCTCTGTTTAGTCTGTTTATTCACTTGGACTGGCACCCTCACCCCAGCTTATGCCCAATCTGAGGAAGTGGAAACCCGAGGACTGGGGACTGAAGCGATTCTACAACTGGAAGAACTAGGAACACAAGCCTTTGCGGCGATGAATGCCGGGGATTTAGTGGGGGCCGAAAAATACTGGACTCAGTTTTTAGAACAGGTGCCGGATAATGCGGCTGCCTGGAGTAATCGCGGGAATATCAAGGTGAGTTTAAATAAACTCGAAGAGGCGATCGCGGACTATAATCAGGCGATCGCACTCGCACCGGAGGCTCCCGACCCCTACCTCAATCGCGGCACAGCCTATGAAGGATTAAAACGCTGGGACGATGCGATCGCTGACTACAATCACGTCCTCGAACTCGACCCCGAAGACCCTGCCGCCTACAATAATCGCGGCAATGCCGAAGCCGGACGAGGAAATTGGACAGAGGCAGTTGCCAACTATCAAAAAGCCAGCGAACTCGTCCCAGACTATGCCTTCGCCCGCGCCAATTATACCCTCGCCCTCTATCAAACCGGGGAAGAAACAGCCGCCATCAAGTCGATGAAAAATATCCTCCGCAAATATCCCAAATTTGCCGATATGCGCGCCGCCCTCACCGCCGCCCTCTGGACCCAAGGAAATCGCGGCGAAGCCGAAAGCAATTGGGTTGCCGCCGTCGGTTTAGACACCCGCTACAAAGACTTAGACTGGGTTGCCCACACCCGCCGCTGGCCCCCTGCAATGGTCAGCGCCCTGGAGAAGTTTCTGAAGATTGAGTGAGGGGATGGGGGAGATGGGGGAGACTTACAACGGGAGGTTTACACTCATGGTGATTTGCCTTTCGATTAACTGCACCTCCGGTCCCCTCCCCTTGGCAAGGGGAGGGTTAGGGTGGGGTCCTCGTGGAGTGGCGATTCCCTACGGGAGAGCTTCCGCTTACCGCCACTCCACGCAATCAAAGGAGGCGAGCTCGCCTGTATGGAGCCGGGTGCAAACCTCTTCTTGGTGACGAAAGCGATCGCCACCCGTCGGACTCTCCACCCACCCTTTCCTCGTGACGCGCGGTAAGCGGAGCTATCCCGTAGGGAATCGCCCAAGAAGAACCCCACCCTAACCCTCCCCTTGCCAAGGGGAGGGGAACGGACTTCAGTCGTTCTCTTCGTTCGTAGTAACGACTTCAGTCGTTCTCCCCTCCCAGTCTTCACAATCACCCTTTCTCCTTCATCCTTTACCCCTCACTAACTCCCCAATCAACTCTGGTGTCAACTCCTTAACGTTCCCTAAAACGATCGCCGCCCCTGCTTTTTTCAAACTGGCAATATAGGCGTTCTTTCTCTCTTCACTCTCTTGCACATGAGGCGGTAAAACCCCCACCCCAATCCAAGTACGGTTCGGCTGCTGTTCCTTCGCTTGGTTAACCGTGTACAAATCCGCCACTGTATCTCCCACATACACCACCGGAGCATTCTCAGCACTGGAATATCGAGCTTCTAATTGCTTCAGAGTGGCAAAAAGTCCCGTCGGGTCTGGCTTCCCCGGCGCATCTTCCATCGCAATCACCACCGGATCTGCTAATCCCAGAGCACCTTCTAAGACATAAGCCGCTTCCGCTCTCATGGCTCCACTAAAAAACCCCCAGGGAATTCCCCCTTGGGTCAAACTCTCCAAATAAGCCGGATTGACCAACAATGGCTCTTGACAAATGTAGCCAGTCATGGTATTAGGGTCGGGACCCCGATAGCGGGATTGAAAAAACGCCACCAGAGTCTCGTAATCAAAGGAGAGGCGATCGCGGCTTTGACCCTGACTCTCTAAATACCGACAAACTAACTCAAACGAGGCATCCCAATCATTATTCCAGACCCCTTCTGACTTGAGCCTGTCAATGTCTGCCGACGAGGGACGATAAGCCGTTTGGGTAAAGTGTTCCACCGTATCAGCGATCGCCCTGCGGTAAGAACCACTGACATCCCGAATCACCCCATCAATATCAAAAACTGCGATCGCCGTCGTTGTCATGTTCCTATCCATCGTAAGTAGCTCCCCTCCATAACAGCTTTAAAGTGCTGTTATCCAGAATATAGGCCCTAGAGCATCGATAGTCCCAAGAAAAAAAAGATTGCGATCGCCTTTGGTCCAACATCAGGTATAATAAAAAACTGGCCTATTCCCTAAAGAATGGGACCCGGAAAAATTTAGATTTTATTTGAGCCTTTATTTTTCCAATCTTCGCCTAAGTAGCCCAAAGATGCGCTACAATAAAGCGTTGTACCATTACCAGAAGATTACACAAACCTCAAGGAGGTGTGATTGTCAAAGTTCATTTTAAAAGTTCTCTGGTTAGAGGACAACGTCGCGATCGCAGTTGATCAAGTTGTGGGTAAGGGAACCAGCCCTTTAACCCGGTACTTCTTCTGGCCTCGGAATGATGCCTGGGAAGAACTAAAAAATGAGTTAGAAGCGAAGCACTGGATCTCCGAAACTGACCGCGTAGAGTTGCTCAACAAAGCCACTGAAGTCATTAACTACTGGCAAGAAGAAGGCAGAAGGCAGCCAATGATGGAAGCTCAGTCCAAATTTCCGGAAGTGGCCTTTACAGGTAGCAGCTGAAGCCCTGAGTTATCAAACCTTCTGGCAGCGGATATCTCCAAAAAGATATCCGCTGATTGTTTTTGACTACCTCCGGTGATCAAGATCACCCGAGATGGGCCAAAGAATCAACCCTATCCCAAAAAGAACAGTTACCATAGAATTGAGCACTTACACTCAACAGGTTGACAGTTTATGACTGGTGTTGTTCAATCTCCTCTAAATGCCGAGCAAGTTTATGTCTGGCTGAGGGGACTATTAACCATTGCCTGGGCAGATGGTCACTTCGATCAAGAAGAAAAAGACTTAATTGCGGAACTGACTCAGGAAGAATTAGAACCCTCAATTAACTTGGGTGAACTCCAACCCATCAAACCCCAAGATTTAGCGGCGGTTTTAGGCAACGAACCCATCATTGCCGAAAACTTCTTAAGAACGGCGGTTATGGTTGCCATAGCTGATGGAGTTTATTCCCCCAGTGAAGAGGAAAAATTATATGAGTTTTGCCACGCACTCGGACAAAACTCTAAAGTTTTAGAAGCCCTCCGCCATACCCTCTGGGATGGCAGAAATACTCAACTCAACCATTCCGAGGCGACTACCTCCCCTGAGGGGGCAGGGGCAGTGGGTCTGCACCCAGGTCCCAAACACCAGGGGGATGTCCTCTCTCCCGTGCGCCATTGGCTGGATGATTGGGAAATCCATGACCCCCGACTGGCTAGATTTCTCTGCAAAATGATTCCACCGCAATGCCCATTTGAACGAGATATCCATTTATTCGGCAATAAGGTGGTCCATATTCCCCCCCTGTGCCATATCAATCCGCTTTATGAGCAAATGGTGGGTTTACGCTTCCGCGCTTTATCCTACTTAGCCGATGAATGCGGGGAAGATGTCACCCCCTATTGCCAATAATCCCGACCACTCGCCAATGACTCCAGAGTCCTTTGTTGAGGGGTTCAGGGTGTAGAACGAACTTACTTTTGACAAAGGACCAAGGACAATCATGCAATTTATCGATCGCGTAGAAATAGAAGTCGCTGGTGGCAAGGGTGGCGATGGCATCGTCGCTTTCCGCCGGGAAAAATATGTCCCGGCGGGTGGCCCCGCTGGAGGCAATGGCGGTAAGGGTGGTTCAGTCATTCTCCGGGCTGTAGAACATCTGCAAACCCTGTTAGATTTTAGATACAACCGCCGAATTGAGGGAGAAAACGGACAACGAGGCGGTCCCAATAATCGGACGGGGGCTTCTGGAGGCGATCGCATCGTTCAGGTCCCCGTCGGCACAATGGTTTATGACGCCACCACCGAAGAAGTCATCGGGGACCTCATCGAACCCGAGCAAACCTTAGTGGTTGCAGCAGGCGGAAAAGGCGGACTCGGCAACAAACATTTCCTCAGCAACAGCAACCGTGCACCCGAATATGCCTTACCGGGACTGGAAGGAGAAGAGAGGTTTCTCCGCCTAGAACTGAAACTGTTAGCGGAAGTCGGCATCGTCGGGAAACCCAATGCCGGTAAATCTACTTTAATTTCCGCCCTCTCTGCCTCCCGTCCCAAAATTGCCGATTATCCCTTTACAACCCTGGTCCCGAACTTAGGGGTCGTCAGAAAACCCAGTGGAGACGGCACCGTATTCGCGGATATTCCCGGATTAATTGAAGGGGCGCATCTGGGGGCCGGTTTGGGCCATGAGTTCTTACGCCATATCGAACGCACCCGGGTGTTGTTGCATCTGGTGGATATCACGGCACCGGATCCGATTGAAGACTATGAGATGATTCAGCAGGAGTTGGCTGCCTATGGGCGGGATTTGCTGAATCGGCCCCAAATTGTGGCGTTAAACAAGATGGACGCTTGCGATCGCACTGAAGAAGAAATCGAGGCGATCGCCACTCGCCTAAGTGAACTCTCCCAATCCCCCACCCCCATCTTTCAAATCTCCGCCGTCTCCCGCCTAGGACTAGACCCCCTCCTCCAAGACATCTGGACCACCATCGATCGCCTCAAAGAAGAACGCGACCTAATCCAAAATCTAAGTTCGTAGTAACGCCTTCAGGCGTTCTCCCCCGTTCGTAGTAACGCCTTCAGGCGTTCTCCCCCGTTCGTAGTAACGCCTTCAGTCGTTTCCCCGTTCGTAGTAACGACTTCAGTCGTTCTCCCCCCTAAATGTAGAGGCGATTCGCGAATCGCCTCTACATTTAGGGTTTCATGTTAAAGATTGCATATAAAGGTTCCTGGACTCATCAAGTACAGATTTTCGAGGAGTGCGAGCATCTTGCTCGCTATCCTCAAGAGCGAGCAAGATGCAAAGCCTTCGGCATAGCTTCGCTTACCGCACTCCAAAAACGTACCTCATAACTGGGGGAAACGCTATAAGTCCTGAATCATTTCCCCCTCTTTAACCACCCCACTTACTAACCCACTCCCAATTCCCACCCTAACCCAAAGGGCTGCATCCACCAGACCCCAAAACCCAGGCCCCTAGTCCGAACCTCCCCACTCGTAAAATTACTAATCAATAATCGAGCATCCACCCCCGCGCCCCGTCCAGCAACACGCTACTATTGATAGAGAAACCGCCATGAATTCGAGCTAAAACTTGACATGAACTCACCCATACAGGCAGTTCAATCTCCCTACTACGGAGATGGATATCAACGGACACCCCCCCCAGATTTACCCTCCTTGTTGCTCAAGGAGCGGATTGTCTATCTGGGGATGCCCCTAGTGCCGCAGGTTACTGAACTCATCATCTCCGAACTGCTGTATTTGCAGTATGATGACCCAGAAAAACCAATCAACATCTATATCAACTCAACTGGCACCTCAAATGAAAGCGGCGAACCCGTAGCCTTTGAAACCGAAGCCTTTGCCATCTGCGACACCATCAAATACATCAAACCGCCTGTCAACACCATCTGTATCGGCATGGCAGTGGGAATGTCAGCAATGCTGCTCTCGGCGGGGACCAAAGGATGCCGCACCAGTTTACCCAATGCCACAATCGTGCTGCATCAACCCAAGAGTTATACTCGGGGTCAAGCCTCAGATATTCAAATTCGAGCGAAGGAAGTCTTAGCCAATCGCCAGACGATGATCGAGATCCTCGCCGAAAATACAGGTCAGACCCCCGAAAAAATTATCAAAGACATGGATCGGGTGTTTTATCTGAACCCGCATGACGCGGTAGAATACGGACTCATCGATCGCGTCTTGGAAGCTAAAGACTTAGCGCATCCCGTACCCGCCATTGTCTAATCCATTGAGAGTTTAGACGGTGAGGATGCTAACTCCTCACCTCTGGTTTGTTGAATCTAACATCGGAGTCTCACATCATGCCTATCGGTTACCCAAAAGTTCCTTATCGCCTGCCGGGAGATACTTATACACAGTGGATTGATTTAGAAACCCGGTTGTATCAAGAACGCATTATCTTCCTGGGTAGCGAAGTTGATGACCAAATTGCGAATAAAATCATTGCCATCATGCTGTATCTCGACTCGGAGGAAGCAGGCAAAGATATCATTCTCTATATCAACTCTCCTGGGGGTTCCGTTACCTCTGGCATGGCAATTTACGATACCATGCAGCACATTAAATCTGATGTGGTCACCATTTGCGTAGGTCTAGCGGCCTCGATGGGTTCCTTCCTCCTAGCGGCGGGAGCACCGGGCAAACGGCTGGCCCTTCCCCACTCCCGGATCATGATTCACCAACCCTCTGGCGGAGTCCGGGGTCAAGCCTCGGATATTGAAATCGAGGCCAGGGAAATCGTGCGAATTCGCCGTCAGCTTAACCAAATCTACGCCGATCGCACCCATCAAAACCTGGAAAAAATTGAGAAAGACATGGACCGCGACTTCTTCATGGGAGCACAGGAAGCCAAAGACTATGGCCTCATTGATCGCGTGATTGAAGAACGTCCTTAACTGCAAGAGTAGGGATTTCCTGGGGGGACGAGGGTAAAATTTTATCCTTGTCCCCTCATCCTTGCTCCCAATTGGGTAATATCCTAACTATCCTAACTTGTGGAAAAATGGCAGAATTTCTATCCAACTCTGCCATTTTTAATCAGAATGACTATCGAAGAATGCTATAGCGTATTAGGTTTGAAAGTAGGTGCGACCCTAGAAGAGGTCAAGACGTCGTACCGCGTATTGGCGCGGCAATATCATCCCGACGTGAATCCCGGGGACGGGCGATCGCATGATAGATTTGTCGAGCTTAATCAAGCCTATCACCGCCTGCTAGAAGTTGCCAAACCTGCCGCCCAAGTTAGACAACCCAGCAGCACCCCACCCACATCCACCCCCGCCACTGCCCCAAAAACCACCGTTAAGACGCGAGTCACTCGCAAAGAACCGGAGTTTCGGAATAATCCCCGGTTAACGGACTTGGAACAACTCCTCAAACAGCGGGGGTATTTACAATTACAGGATTTTTTAAAAGCGCAACGCTTCCCCCGCGCCGTGGCATTAGTTGATGCACTCGCACAACGGCTACCCCAGGACCCGGAAGTGAGGCAATGGCAGGCGATCGCCTATCAACGCTGGGGACGCCATGCGATCGCTGCCGGAGACCTAGATAAAGCCAGAATTTACTTAAAAAAAGCCCTCCGCATCGACCCCCACAATCGATCGCTCTGGATGGAAGTCGAACGAGATTTTCGGCGTCTGGAGCAAATTTTCTAGGGCAATCCTCGGGTAAGTTATGACCCAGGATAGTTAGAAATGATGAGTCCCTCTCCAAAGAGGTCTGAGTCCTGAATCAGTAACAACCCGCACCCAGGCATGATCGGATTATCCGGACAAAGCCTGCCAACGCTTCGCTTCAAGAGAAAACCCACAGTTGAAAACCGGATTTGGGATGATTTGACGGTTCACCCTTGACAAGTCAAAACGACCTACGTTAGAATCGATTCACCTAAGATGCAGATGTTGCGAAGTAAATCTGAAAACATCAGCGTTGAGCACTTGCGGAGTAAGTCTGAATTGCCAAAAAGCAGGCGCTTAGAGCGGTAAGGCTTATCATCCCTTGCTCGCTCTCCTTACCTCTGATTGCCCTTGGGCGTTGAACGCATGAGTAGAAATGCCTGAAATCATCCTTTTCAGGTATTTTCCTTGTTAGCTTCATTTTTTAAAAGGTATGTTGCGAAGTAAATCTGATAAGCAAAACGATCCGGTGCTAGAGTCGCGTTTTGGAGTCCAGGGAGTCGGGGGAGAGTTATGGCCGAGTGATAGCAATTACGGGTTTTACTCCGCCTTGATTCATCAAATCCCAGAACTGCGGCAGCTTGACCACTGGGGTTTGCTGACGACTCCAGGCATTCCAGAACAACGAGGAAAAATTCTACTGACAGAGCGATCGCACTTCCGCATCCGAGTGCCTGCGTCCCACATCCCCCTGGTGTATCAGCTTGCCGGACAAACCCTGCATATTGGAAAGCATGAAATTCGCGTAGGGATTCCTACAATTTCCATGCTGCAAGCGGCATCAGCCCTAAAGGCGCGAATTGTCACCATTAAAAATGGCATGGAGGTCGATTCGTTTTTGAATGCCGCGCGACGGCAAATGGAGGCGTTAGGGGTGAAAGGCGAACTCTCAGTGCCAACGGATAAAGATGGGACACCTAGTCGCAAAACTATCAAAATCAAGCGATTTACCATCGTCGGTTTTACCACTCTTGTCACCGGATTAAGTGACGAAGACTCCTTGATATTACAAGAGGAAGGAATTGGAGGCCGTCGTCACATGGGTTGTGGGTACTTTTTACCGGCAACGCGATAGATCGGGTAATTCATCGGTATCGGAGGATAATCATGTTACAAAATCATCCTGAAATCTCGGTTCTGCGTCGCCTGAATCGAGAGAATCAGCTCATTATCGATTTAATTGAAGCTGAACAAGAACATAATGCCGTTCAAGATCAGCGGCTTGATGCTTTAGAACAGAAATTTTCGAGGCTAGGTTACTGGTTGCAAACCCACCAGCAAAATCGAGATTTCGATATTCAAGAGCGGGTAGAGGCTTTGGAAGCCCAGGCGCGAATTGTCACTCATACCCAGGCGGATAAAATTGCCGAACTTGAGTGTTTGGTACATCCTGATTCCTTGGATGGGGATGCCGTTTGTAATTTTGAGGATTCGCGTTAGAGGCAAATGATGAAATGTCATGAATTTCCCAAACTTCTGGCAAAATCATTGCCGAAGCAGAAAGAGCGGCATCCGAAAGTTGAAGGTGCCGCTACCTATACAGGTCACATTCATGCAGTGTTCAAGTCTGCTGAGGTGCTGGTCGAGAAATTAGGAGCCAGGATTTTAGAACAATTAGATTTGAACGACATTGAACCAGACCGCTTTGCAGCGACGGTGAAATTAGGCGCTTATCTGCATGACTGGGGGAAGGCGAATCAGCATTTTCAGGAAATGGTGCATCTGAAATCAGAAGATGACAAAATTCCCCAGGGTCGAAAGCAACTCCTAAAGGCATGGAAAGAACATGGGGAAAGACAAATGATTCGCCATGAGGTAATTAGTGGAATTTTGGCGCTGCAAGTAGAGAGTTTTCGAGACTGGTTAAATCACTGTCCGAATGCTGATTTGCGTCTAGCGGTTTGGGCCGCAATGGGACATCATCTTAAAATGGGTGGTCAGGTTACCGAAATTCGAGAGGGAACTGGAGATGGCTTAAAAATTTACACCCACCACCCTGATTTTAAAAAAGTCTTAATGATGGGCCATAAGTTTCTAGGATTACCAAAAAGTTGTAAAAAACCACCCCCGGAATATTGGTCCATTTCTCAACTGCAAGAGGCATTAAATACGCTAGTTAGGGACTTTGGCGAAGCTGAAGAACAAATGGACTGGCAGCAGCAGAAGTTTATTGCGGCAGTGAAAGCGACTGTTCTAGCTGCTGATGTGGCCGGTTCAGCATTAGCAGGGGGAAACTATGAAATTGAGCAGTGGGTTGAAGAAGTCTTATCCCGGGTTTTGTCTGAGGAAGAGTTGCAAAATGTCCTAACTGATCGCCTGGAGGGTCAGGAGTTACGAGAGTTTCAAAAGAAAATTGCTGCACCGGGTAGCCGGATTAAACTGGTGAAAGCCGGATGCGGAACGGGTAAAACCATTGGCGCTTATGCTTGGGCGAAAACCCGGGCATTAAACCACAAACTCTTTTTCTGCTATCCCACGATGGGAACTGCCTCTCAAGGGTATTTAGATTATGCCCACGATAGCCAGATTGAGGCGACTTTAATCCATTCTCATGCGGATATTGATTTAGAGGAACTCTTAACCACGAATGAAATAGAGGAAACCGAGGAGGAAAAACAAAAGAATGAAGAATTTCGGGAGGCTCAGGCTCGATTAAGTTCGTTGTTGGCTTGGCAAAATAAACTCATGGTTTGTACGGTAGATACGGTTTTGGGTTTAATGCAAAATAACCGAAAACCTTTATATTCGTGGCCTGCGATTAGTCTAGGGGCGTTTGTTTTTGATGAGGTTCATGCGTATGACCCGATGTTATTTGGGACATTATTAAGATTCCTCAAAACGTTTTCTCGGTCCGAAATATTATTAATGAGTGCCAGCATAACCCGAGAACAAGAACAAGCCATTCGCCAAGTGGTAGAAGATGAGTTGGGAGAAGAGATTACCGTTATTCACGGACCCCAAGAACTGGAAGAACTGACACGATATCGGTTACAGTATCTTCCCGAGGTATCAGATTTAGAAACAGCGCCAGAAGTGTGGGATTCGATTTTAAAGACGTTGCATCAAGGGAAAAAAGTGCTATGGGTCACCAATTCGGTGCAAAGTTGTATTGATTTATATCGGTTGGCCGAAAATCAACTGACGCAACATCTGCCTGGAGTGGCAGTGAAGCGATTGATTTATCACAGTCGGTTTCGCTATAAAGATCGCAAAGTGAAACATCAAGAGGTGATCGAGGCGTTTCAGGGAAGCGATCCGGTGTTGGCAATTACTACCCAAGTCTGCGAGATGTCGCTGGATCTGAGTGCGGATCTACTGGTGTCGGCGATCGCACCGGCACCGGCTTTAATTCAACGTCTGGGACGTCTTAACCGGCGGGTGAGGCAAGATGAAACTACGGGAGAATATCACCTGGTTTCGGGTCAAGTGTGCGATGGAATCATTTATGCTTGGGATGCCAAGCAACCCTATAAACAGTCTGAACTGGAGACGGGAAAGCAGTTACTCGATCGCCTTGCCGGAGAGGAAATTTCCCAGGCGGATCTATCCCGAGTGGCGGCAGAACTCGGATCCATGACTTACTCACCTGTTGACTGTGAGTGGTTGGATGGCATCTGGTGTACTCAACCCGGTAATTTACGGGAGGCGGGTTATACGATTACGGTTTTACTAGCAGATGACATCCCCGCTATTCAACAAGCGGCGAAACAAAGCGATCGCTCGTTTATGAAAGAGGCTCAAAATTGGGCCATATCCATACGAGCAACTCCAGGATTTCAGGAGTGGAAGCGCAAGAAATTTTATCGTTGCGCCCCCTCTGATGTGATTCAATATAGCGAAGAAACCGGGGCGGAACAATGCAAAGCATTACCTTAAATTTAGGAAGTCCGAACCTAACTGGGTTGCATCGGGCGGGAATGGCGGGATTGTGGATGACTTTACAGCAGTTAGGCAAAGATATCTCAAAAGGCGATCGGCCCGGTCAACTTGATTGGCAACTCAGCTCTCGTCAAATTTTACTCGATTGGCAAGGTAATGATTTTGAAGTATTAGATTGGTTATTGAAACAATCCTTTCAAACCAGTCCAGAGGGATTTATCAGTTTGCGAGGATTGAATTCAGATACCTTACCACCGGAACAAAAATGGGTGCTGCATCAAGGAATGCTGCGAACCTTTTTGCAACATACCAGCACTCACAAATCCGATGGAAAAGTCTCAATCGTATTTACGATAGATGAAGTGGAATTTCCCCTGTCCTACAAATCTATCAAAAGTTATGCTCATCAAGATTTTGCAAAAAATCTCTGTGATAAACATGGCAACCTGCTGAATAAAGCGATTGGGGTTGCGGGTTGGTTAAATCCTGGGGCTGTGGTGCGACATACTGCCTTTAGTTCCTCGACCAGTTTTGAAGAAAATCCCACAGATGCTTTACTGTTGCTATTTGCCCCGGTTGCTTGCTACTATTTTTTGCTCCGCTCAAAATTGCGAGATAAACGGGCGCAATATGCTTTAGTCGTTCCCGAAGTTGTGGATTTAGAAGCGTTTGCTAGAATCCGACAACATCGAGAGTGGAGAAAATCCGGCTATAAAGATTTCTGTGCAACGGGATTGGGAGATGCTGGCTTACAGTTTTTAACCCATGAATCCGTTGCTCACACTGCTCAACAGTATCAAGTGAAGTCCTGCCAGGTGATTACCTTTGGCTCAGTTGCTTGGTCCAGTCAGCAGATGACCCGCACGGAATTGCATCTCATTGAGGCCAGCGATCGCGCCTGTGAAAACTACCAGATTTTGCGTCAGATTCCTTTTTTTAAAAACCGAGTCAGACCCGGAGATAAAGGCGGATTTATTACTGTCAGTTTTGCCCGGGAGTTGATTACGGAAAATCTGGCTCACTCGCACGAGTGGTATCAAGGCTTTTCTACAAAAGTCAATAGTCGAGAACTGTTTCAAAAATTAACCTACGACCGAGAAGGATTGTATCAAATGGTTCAGAAATCAAAATGGGATACCGAGTCTAAGCAGTTATTTGTTCAAGCCTGCCATCAAGCCATTGGCAATACTTATGGAAAAGCCGCAGGGCGGGCCGACGATAGTAATACAGCACCGGATTTTGACCGAATTAATGTCAAAATCCGTAGTAAGCTAGGACGGTGCAAAAATGCGGCATCTTTCCGGGCTTTTATTACATATTTTTGGTCAAGGGCAGGAAAAGTCAGTCTCGTCCAAGACAATTGGAGGGAGTTAATGGAGTTAATTACGGGGGAAGAGAACTGGAAATTAGGCCGGGATTTGTTTTTGTTAGCCCTAGCCAGTTATAAGGGGTCTAAGAAAAAAAGCTCAGACCTAGAGGAAGAAGAGGAAGAAGAGGAAGAAATGGAAGAAGATAACATGACTGGTAGTGAGGGTTATGAAACCGATGAAGAAATCGACGAAGAAGAGGGATTTAATTATGAGGAGTAAATACTGGGTGATCGTCTAAATTTTCGCTTATCTATTTGTCATTTTTTGGAGGAGACACAATCATGTCATTTCACTTATTTGGAAATATTTTGACTGCCTACGGTACAGCGGCTAATAATCGCGGTGAAAATGAAGGGAATATCACTACACTGCAAAAGCTGTTCTGGAAAGGAGATGTCCATACAACCGTTTCAGCCGAAGCAATTCGCTGGGCATTGCGCTATTATTGGCAAACCTGCGGAAATGGTTATCAGGTCAATCGTCAATGGAATGATGCTAAAAATGATAACGATTGGCAGAACCCTAACTTTGATGATGAAACTTACATTGATGATGATGTCCTGGGATATATGAAAGCAGAGGCAGCCAAGTCAGAAGGGTCTGATGAATCCAAAAAAGGGAAAAAGCGAGAGAAGGGAACCACCACAGCAAAACGAGGAGTTTTAGAAGTGACGCGGGCCATTTCAATGGTTCCCTTTGAAGGAGATATTACCTTTAATGCCACCAGCGGTCAAAAACTAGATAAAGATGGAAATCCCAAAACTAATACCCTCTATGGGACCGAAGTTCATGCGACTCGTTATCAATATGGCTTTGCCTTAACACCCGATCGCCTCAAGGATAAATCCCGGATTATCGGGGTTTTAGATGGATTAACCTCGATTGGGGAAGTGGGGGGGAATCAAGCGCGGTTTTTGTATGATTTCTCGCCGGAAAGTTTAGTGTTGCGCTGGACCCATGATTTTTCTCCTCGGTTTTTATATTGCTTCCAAGAAGAGGATGGGGAGATTTCTATCCCGGATTTATTGCGCCGGGTTCAGGCGGGAGATATTGAAGCGAATGAGTTGTGGATTGCCGGTGCGATCGCCCAATCGGATGCGGGAGAAATGCTACAAGAATTGGGGGCCAATGTATTTGTAGGCATTAAAACCGCTGTTCAAAATATGAAACGAGTCATTGCCGAAGATTTGGATTTGGAGGATTTAGCATGACGATCGCCTTACAAGTAGAAGTCCCGATCGCCTGCTTTCGCCAATCTCGGGCCCGGGAATATGCCGAAACCTATCCCGTCCCTCCACCATCGACAGTCTATGGAATGTTACTCTCAATGGTGGGCGAAACCAATCGCTATCAACATTGCGGCATTCAATTGGCGCTCGGCCTTTTGTCTCAACCCCAAAAATCCAGAGTCATTCGCACCTTTCGCCGATTCAAGAAAAAAGATATCCATGACCCCACTAATGCCAGACCCGACTATCAAGAACTCCTGACCGATATTCAGTTTATTGTCTGGATTGCTACGGGTAACGATAAAGCAAAACCCACCTTAACTGAACGCATCCAACAAGCCTTTCTTAACCCCCAAGCAGTTGACCGCTTTGGTGGATTATGCTTAGGAGAAAGTCGGGATTTAGTTAATGCAGTGACCCTATTACCCCCAGACTATACCGGCCAATCTTTGTCCTGGATTGTCCAAGATGAAAATGGCTGGCTCACTTTACCCTATTGGGTCGATCATCTAGGGTCTCGGGGGACGCGCTGGCAGAATTATCGCCTACTCGAACCCTCCCAACAATGGCAACCTCCCGATTTAGCTTGGACTGTCATCCAGTCGGATTGAATTGAGCAAGCAGATGTGAAAGTGATTAAGCATTAACCGGCGCGCACTTCGTCCGGTTTAACCTCAGATGCCGTTAGGCGTTGAAAACTAAATTTCATCTCAACTTATCGGCATCTTTACTATGCAATTAATCGACAATCATCCCGTAACTCAATCAGAGACCCTGCGCGTTTCTGCCCTTCATGCCCTCGCCTATTGTTCCCGCCTTTTCTATCTGGAAGAAGTGGAGGAACTCTATACCCAAAATGCTGCTGTGTTTGCCGGACGAAGACTGCACGCGGAACTGGAAAAACAGGAGGATGAAACTTGGGAAGAATTGTTTCTGGAATCCGCAGAATTGGGATTGCGCGGGGCGGTGGATGCCCTGCGGACCCGGGATGGGGAGACTATTCCCTATGAACATAAGCGGGGACGTTGTAATCGGGATGCTGGCAAAAAACCCATTCCCTGGGAGAGCGATCGCCTGCAAGTCCTCGCCTACGCCTATCTCATCGAATCCGCCCTCAAAATTCCCGTCAAAGAAGGACGGATTCGCTACCATGCCGATAATGTCCTGGTTCATGTTCCCCTGGATGATGCCGGACGTCAAACGGTTCGGGATGCCATCCATCGGGCGCGAATCCTCCGTATTGCCCCTCAGCGTCCTCCTGTCACCGAAAACGAGCGGTTATGTGCCCGATGTTCCCTGGCCCCCGTCTGTTTACCGGAAGAAGCGCGACTCGCACATAACCGCGAATGGCAACCGATTCGCTTGTTTCCCGAAGATGATGACCGCCAAGTGCTGCATATTCTCGAACCGGGCACGGCGGTAGGGCGCACCGGAGAACAACTGAAAATTACCCGCCGGGGTCAATCTCCAGAAACCCTGCCGGTGCAGCAAGTCGGGCAACTGGTGATGCATAGTTTCTCACAATTGTCAACTCAAGCCCTGCATTTTTGCGCCCATCATGGCATTGGGGTGCATTTTGTCTCTGGGGGTGGCCGGTATATTGGTAGTTTCGATAGCCGTCAGGGCAGTATCCAGCGGCGGATTCGCCAGTATAGCGCCTTATCCGATGGGGGATTTTGTCTGGAATTGGCGCGGAAACTGGTGCTGTGTCGGGCTCAAGGACAGCGGAAATTTTTGATGCGCGGGAAACGGGGTTTAAAGCAATCTTCCCCCCGGTTGAACGAGACCATCATTCAGATGAAGAAAGTCCTCAAGCAAGTTCCCCAGGCGACTTCCCTAGAAACCCTGCTGGGGTTAGAGGGGAACTTAGCGGCCCTGTATTTTGGGGCCTTACCTTGCCTGATTTCCACGGAAGCACCTCGGGAAATGGGGTTTTCTGGGCGTAACCGTCGTCCGCCCAAGGATCGGTTTAACGCCTTGCTCAGTTTTGGGTATGCCTTACTGCTGAAAGACGTGATGAATGCCATCCTCACCGTGGGGTTAGAACCGGCCCTGGGATTTTACCATCAACCGCGCACCCAAGCGCCGCCCCTGGCCCTGGATTTGATGGAGATTTTTCGGGTGCCCTTGGTGGATATGCCGGTGATGGCATCGGTGAATCGCCAGCAGTGGGAGGTGCAAGAAGATTTTGAGGTGCGCGGGGAGCAAGTGTGGTTGAGCGATTCCGGACGGCGCAAGTTGGTGAATCTGTACGAACGGCGCAAGGAAGAAACTTGGAAACATCCGGTAACCGGCTATTCCCTCACCTATCGGCGGTTGTTGGAGTTAGAGGTGCGACTCCTGGAAAAAGAGTGGTGCGGGGAAGGGGGGTTATTTGGTCAGTTGGTGTTGCGATGAGGTGTGGCGATGAGTGAAGCTCAAAATTGGTATTTGGTTTGTTATGACATCCGGAATCCTAAGCGTTGGCGGAAGGCATATAAGCTGTTACAAGGCTATGGGGAACGGATCCAATATTCGATGTTTCGCTGTTGGTTGAATCAACGGGGACGGGAGAAATTGCGCTGGGAGTTAGAGAAGGTGTTGGCAGAGGAGGATAGTTTGCTGTTGATCCGGTTACCCAACCAGTGCGTACAGGGCCTTGCTGCCTATAACCGTCCTGGCTCCTGGCCCTTGCCGGAGGAGTCCCATCGAGTGATTTGATGCAAGCACCTGGGGTTGTGACAGGGTGTTGTCTGCTGGGATGCGGTGAAAGACTGATGGGGTTTAGATTTGGAGGTGGTTTCGGGGTGGTGATGATGCTTGAATTTGGGTAGAATGAAGGGAGGCTAAGGGTTTGAGGTATGGGTGAACCCAGAGGGTCGAGGGATGGAGGTGAAGGGATGATTATTCAGTCCAGGGTGCGTGTAAAATGGTTTCAGAGCTTTGTCCCGCTCAAGACTCTGGGGCGCGCCCCGCTCGAACCTCTGATGCCGCAAGGCGTTGAGCACCTTCCAGTTCTCCCTAATTTAAAGGAAGTATTAACCGCTCGAACCTCTGATGCCGCAAGGCGTTGAGCACATTGTTGCGATGCTTCTAAGGCTGCATTAAGGAAACCCGCTCGAACCTCTGATGCCGCAAGGCGTTGAGCACATTTAGGGGGGTCCTCACCTCCCTCCCCCCGTTTTCCGCTCGAACCTCTGATGCCGCAAGGCGTTGAGCACAAAGGCTTCGATAATTTCCGATTGATTCAGCCGTGGGACCCGCTCGAACCTCTGATGCCGCAAGGCGTTGAGCACTGGCTCAAACCGTTGATGAGCAAGGGGAAGGAACCGCTCGAACCTCTGATGCCGCAAGGCGTTGAGCACGTTGCAGATGCGCCAACACTTCCCGAAATTTGGGACCGCTCGAACCTCTGATGCCGCAAGGCGTTGAGCACGCAGCCTCTCAATGGCGGACACCGCGCCTTGGGAGACCGCTCGAACCTCTGATGCCGCAAGGCGTTGAGCACAAAAAGTAATAGCAGGAGATAGAGACGGATTTACCACCGCTCGAACCTCTGATGCCGCAAGGCGTTGAGCACGTTTCTATTTGGATTATCCTTGGCGGGGATTCCAACCGCTCGAACCTCTGATGCCGCAAGGCGTTGAGCACCGGCATTACGATAAGATTATAGTATCATAAAAAAGCCGCTCGAACCTCTGATGCCGCAAGGCGTTGAGCACCAATATCTCGGTTATCCCACCCGTCCATTAGGCGCCGCTCGAACCTCTGATGCCGCAAGGCGTTGAGCACGACCATTAGGGGAAAATGATTATGCTGTTATCAAGCCGCTCGAACCTCTGATGCCGCAAGGCGTTGAGCACGGAATTGTTTTTTAGGTCTTTAACTGAAAATCCTCCCGCTCGAACCTCTGATGCCGCAAGGCGTTGAGCACAGAACCGACCCTCCCCCGAGATGGAAGAGGTCTACACCGCTCGAACCTCTGATGCCGCAAGGCGTTGAGCACGAATGCAATCGTCTTGCCCTTTGGCTTCCAGAAATTCCGCTCGAACCTCTGATGCCGCAAGGCGTTGAGCACTTCTTCGTATAAAAAGGCATTCTCTAACTTGGATACCGCTCGAACCTCTGATGCCGCAAGGCGTTGAGCACAATCAGGAAGCGCAAAGCCCTAGTCTTAGGGCTTTTTTCCGCTCGAACCTCTGATGCCGCAAGGCGTTGAGCACATTCCACAAAACACTAAGCCGGGTGAGCTAATGTCCGCTCGAACCTCTGATGCCGCAAGGCGTTGAGCACAACAGGCAATAGTTTTTGAGCGTAATGTTCAAACCCCGCTCGAACCTCTGATGCCGCAAGGCGTTGAGCACAAGATGACACTCAAGTACCCAAATGGTGATATCCCCGCTCGAACCTCTGATGCCGCAAGGCGTTGAGCACCTATCCAAGCTGGGCAGGCAGTAGAATGGGATGGCCGCTCGAACCTCTGATGCCGCAAGGCGTTGAGCACAGTATCAGCTGGGGCGGATAAGGAATCCTCTAGTCCCGCTCGAACCTCTGATGCCGCAAGGCGTTGAGCACGACAACTTCCTGTCTGCTTGTATGGGTTCCTTTTTGCCGCTCGAACCTCTGATGCCGCAAGGCGTTGAGCACACCCCCTAACTGATTGGCAAAAGACTCTGCTCCAGCCGCTCGAACCTCTGATGCCGCAAGGCGTTGAGCACACATTCACCTTCACTTTGAATGCTACGATTCCTCGGCCGCTCGAACCTCTGATGCCGCAAGGCGTTGAGCACAAAAGACAAGTTGATCGTGCAGGCAAAATATTATCTGCCGCTCGAACCTCTGATGCCGCAAGGCGTTGAGCACGAGCGCTTTTGGGTGGAAACAACCGACTATTGCTATCCGCTCGAACCTCTGATGCCGCAAGGCGTTGAGCACTCACAAATTGAAGCGAGCCAGAGAACTTGCCGGGTCCGCTCGAACCTCTGATGCCGCAAGGCGTTGAGCACAAGAGATGGCGATCGCAGGTGACCCCCCCGTTGCGACCGCTCGAACCTCTGATGCCGCAAGGCGTTGAGCACTGTTTTTTCGTACTTTGGTGATTGTGGCGTTTTCATCCCGCTCGAACCTCTGATGCCGCAAGGCGTTGAGCACGAATGGGAGATGGGCTAACTGGGTGGCAAATTTCACCCGCTCGAACCTCTGATGCCGCAAGGCGTTGAGCACTAATATGAATGACTTTATGCCTCCGAATCCTTACTAAAACCTCTGATGCCGCAAGGCGTTGAGCACTATATTGCAACAGGAACAGAAGTCTTGAACGAAGCAACCCGCTCGAACCTCTGATGCCGCAAGGCGTTGAGCACTTATTCGAGCATTGAGGGGATACTCTATCGGGGAGTCCGCTCGAACCTCTGATGCCGCAAGGCGTTGAGCACTGAACCGTTCGGGGAAAACATTCTCACACGGCAGCCGCTCGAACCTCTGATGCCGCAAGGCGTTGAGCACCCACTACTGGTAACTTTGCCGAAATTGTGCGTTCCCGCTCGAACCTCTGATGCCGCAAGGCGTTGAGCACTTGACTTGCCATATCCCCTTTTTCCGGGAAATGGGTGCCGCTCGAACCTCTGATGCCGCAAGGCGTTGAGCACTTGAAGAAAAACCTAAACGTCGCTCCGGTCCTACCCCGCTCGAACCTCTGATGCCGCAAGGCGTTGAGCACTTTACAAATTGCTGCTGTATGATAACTGGAATTACCGCTCGAACCTCTGATGCCGCAAGGCGTTGAGCACAACCCTTACAAGATTAAAGCCCGGTTAATGTGCCCCGCTCGAACCTCTGATGCCGCAAGGCGTTGAGCACTTTGCTTCCCAGGGCAGGGATAAACCGTCTTGCTCCCGCTCGAACCTCTGATGCCGCAAGGCGTTGAGCACGTCCCTGGCTTGACGAGAAAGGCCGGATTCGGGAGGACCGCTCGAACCTCTGATGCCGCAAGGCGTTGAGCACGGAAGGTAATGCCGATCGCGGATAAAGGCTGGGATTACCGCTCGAACCTCTGATGCCGCAAGGCGTTGAGCACATTTACTCCCAAATGATTCGCACCATCGCACAAAACCCGCTCGAACCTCTGATGCCGCAAGGCGTTGAGCACAATTAACCCTGCATCAGCTATTCCTCCCCCGCTAAACCGCTCGAACCTCTGATGCCGCAAGGCGTTGAGCACGTTAATAGAGACTTGGGAAAAACACGGGTGATTCCTGAACCGCTCGAACCTCTGATGCCGCAAGGCGTTGAGCACAAGAAGTAATCGCTAAAGTTTTTCAGAAAGAACCCGACCGCTCGAACCTCTGATGCCGCAAGGCGTTGAGCACTTTATAAACTCAGCACAAATTAAAGCGTATTTTTCCGCTCGAACCTCTGATGCCGCAAGGCGTTGAGCACGGTAACTCGATTAAAGGGAGCGTGGCAGAGGCCAACCGCTCGAACCTCTGATGCCGCAAGGCGTTGAGCACCTGCCTCAAACCTGCGATTCTCCCTTACCCCTGCACCGCTCGAACCTCTGATGCCGCAAGGCGTTGAGCACTGAGACTCCAGAGACAAAGAATGCCCAATCGTTCATTTCCGCTCGAACCTCTGATGCCGCAAGGCGTTGAGCACCTCTCACTTTCGTGAATTTATTTACCTGGTTTATTCCGCTCGAACCTCTGATGCCGCAAGGCGTTGAACACATGACTGTGAGGTACTGGGTCTCTGTGCTGATTGCCGCTCGAACCTCTGATGCCGCAAGGCGTTGAGCACGTTTCCATTGTTGCAACCATTGGCTTAATCGCGACCGCTCGAACCTCTGATGCCGCAAGGCGTTGAGCACTCCATATTTGCCGCTATTAAATCCGCTATGTCCTTACCCGCTCGAACCTCTGATGCCGCAAGGCGTTGAGCACATCCCGTTACTACCCCTTTCTATCCCATTAAATTTACCGCTCGAACCTCTGATGCCGCAAGGCGTTGAGCACTTTGCCGCATCACTCTCAGGCCGCAAAAAGCGAGCGCCGCTCGAACCTCTGATGCTGCAAGGCGTTGAGCACTCCGGTGTAAGGACAAAGCCCGTAAAATTTGGCCGCCTCGCTCGAACCTCTGATGCGGCAAGGCGTTGAGTTCCTGGGGTTGGTCATTTCTTATGGGTCAATACTGTTGCTGAGGTGTTTGCTGGGTTGCCCTCTGGTTTTGCTATGCTCAGTTTTGAAAGTTGTGGGGGTGGAACTGAGGTTTTTATATAAAGTTTAACCGAGATGAAGCCTAAGTTTTATGTAATCAAAATTTTTTGTATAGTACATTTTGCGTGAAACTGATGCCCTGAGTCTCAACTCATGTCAGGCAGACATCAAGTGTGCCATTGCGTCGATTTGAATTTTGACGCCGGTTTCTCCGTCGGGGATGTGCCGCCAACTGCCAAAGGGAATCTGTTTGAGGCTGTCGGATGAGAAGATTCCGGCACCGACTAAGGCATCGCACACACTGCCGATCGCATTGTCGCCATCTCCTCTATGTTTACCCCGTAATATAATCCGCACGGCTGCTCTTTCAATCGGTAACTGCGGTAAAGGATTCATCTGATGCACTTGCATGATGATCTCCCCTTCCGCACGGAGTCTCCATTCCCGATACCGTTTGGGTAAATAGGTCCCGTTGGCAGTTACCCGAGGACGAGCTTTGGGAATGACTGGCCCGGGAATCCAAAAGGTCAAAGTTCTGGCTATATTTACACTATCCGGTTGAGTCTCTTTCTGGACTTCACTGGGTTTGGCTTTTCTGGGTTCGGTTCGCACAATTCGCGATCGCCCTTCGGGTTTGGGTCGTTGTAACAACGAGACAAAGGTGAGCCGCTGTGCTGACTCGGACAGGAGTTGAGCATTCACAACTAAAGGCGGTTCTAACTCCTCTTGCCTCAATTCGGTCCAGGTGGGCGAATCTTCGGTTTCCTGAGTTTCCTGTCTTGGACCGATCGCCGGGTCTTGTTTGACTGAGGGCCATCCCTGGGCCATTTCCATGTAGGTTTGTGCGGTGGCCTCTGGAACGTTACAATAACCGGCTAACCAGACCTGCCATTTTTGCGCGGGGACCCGAAGTTTGGCCTGGATTAGGAGTTGTCCGGCGGTGCAAGCGTGCAAAAGTCCGATCGCCACCGACTGTTGACAGCGTTCGTGTTCGCGATTAATTTGGGCCGCTAGTGCGCTCAAGGGGACCATTCCTGGGGTGGATTGTCCCTGGCGATCGCCTTCTAAAGGCAGCGTTTGGCGGGTTTGCGAATCGATGGGGTGGAAGATGGAACTCGTCGGTGGCATGAGCAACTAGCTTGGGTGGTTAGGGGCATCGGTTTCCAGAGGCATCCGGATATCTTAACCTAGAGTTGAGATTCCTTCCAGAATTTAATCCCTGGATCTGGGCGATCGTCCGGGGGACTCTCGGGGATGGACCGGATAGACTCCGGTTTTTCCGGAGTCGTTCCATAGGAGTCTTCCACAGTTAACCCCGGAAATCCGCACAGTCTCAAGATTTATGCAGATTTCCTTGGTCATTAGTCATTGGTCATTGGTCATTGGTCCTTGGTCCTTGGTCCTTGGTCCTTGGTCCTTGGTCTTTTAGCCCGTCTGTGCGGGCTTCATTTGTATAGCCAAACCCTTTAGGGTGCGGGTTTGTAAGAACCCCTAACAACCCAGTTTTGTATAAAATAAATTGTATAAGCTATAAAGAAAGCGAGCATTTTGCTCGCTTTTTCTATGACAAACTCCTCCCAGACGGGCTATATATACTTGGGCGACTTGGGGATGGGCGGAGAACCGGGGACCTGGATGCAGCATTGCCAGCCGATCGCCCTTTCCCAGGACCCCAGTCTTCAAGGTTTTAACTCCTCCACGAAGGCGATCGCCTCTGTATTGGCATTGGCCCAGGATTCGCGATCGCGCCGGATTTGGACGAGGTGCTCTTCTATGGTTTCAGGAGTCATCAGGACGCCGAAATCCGGGGGAACTGAGGCGGTTTCATAGTCAAATAGGCGATTGAGGACGAGATTGCCCACTTCTTGTCGATAATGGGAACTGTCCCAATAATAGGTCATCTTCTCGCTGATGGGTTCGCTAGAAATAGAATGATACCCGGAAAAGTCCCAAACTGGGGCAATGGCAACCAGTTCCCGTTTCCATTGTTCAAACTCCTCCCAATGTCCTGCCATCCGTAAGGCTTCCCATTGCGTAGCATGAGAGGGAGAAATAAAGATTTGTAAGTCAATATTTCGGCTGCGACAAATTTCTACTACCTCTCGGAAATCATTTAAAAAACTTTGAGATAATTTGTAGCGGGGATAATAGCCTTCTTCTCGGAAAAACCCATGAATCATGTTTTGAAATTCCTGGGGCAGGGGATGCTCCGCTTCGTTATTATGAACATACCGAAAGCCATTATCATGGTAGAGAAAATTGGCTTGCGATCGCCAGCTATTTTTGATTGTGCCTAAACTGGACCGCGTTACCCCAAGGGAAAGGGTAACATTCAGCCATTCTTGGGGGGTGAGGCTGTCTCGTTCTAAGCGGGCTTCTTCAAAGTCCGCAGGATTGGTTTTATATTCATTGAACATAAAGAAATCCACCCCGAGGACGACGGTTTTTAAATTGGGTTGGTTGGCGATCGCATGGTCAAAATAGCGTCTGACTTCATACATATTCGGACCCACCAGACCTAAATTGTAGGTGGGTTTACCGTCAGCCAAGGCGGGATGTTTTGGGTCCATTCCTAAATCGGTGCGGGATGAGCCTAATAACACGGTTTTCGGGGCGATGCGCTTGACTGAACTGGCTTTAAACAGGCGAACATGATTAAATTGTTCGGTTCTTAAGCGATTCAGTCGCCATTGCGGGCTATTCATCACCCCGTAGGGATCAATGCCAATATTGAATATGCCAACGGCTAATAATCCGGGTATGGTGAGGCCAAAAAAGGCGCGGTTAAAGTGACGATAATTTTTCATGAGAAACACCCTGGATTAAAACTGGAAGTACAGAAATTCGGAAATTCGGTTTAGGGAAAGCAGACAGGCGATCGCCACTGCACTGAGTCCCACAGCCCATGCGGTGGTCGGTTTAAAGCGTTCCACCATTTGTTGGGTATTGGGTAATAAAACCGCTCCCATTAATACCACTGCTAAAATCACAAAACTTTGGCGGTAATTCGGGGGGAGAGCAGGGAGTTGAGCGACTTCTCGAAACTGGACAACGGATTGGGGTAACCAGCCTAATAAGGGTTGAAAATCAGGGGTTAAAATAATCCCTTTTAAGCCAACAGCGGCTTGGATAATTTGTCCCGCTTGGGTGATATTTTCGGCGCGAAAGACGACCCAACTCAAGACGACGGCGAGAAAGGTAATGACCCAGGCGATCGCCACGGGCATTTTCAGTCCCAAGCGTCGCCACCCGTGATTGATGACCAGAAAAGTGCCATGCAACCATCCCCACAGAATATAGGTCCATCCCGCCCCATGCCACAATCCACCGAGTAGCATGGTAAGCAGTAGATTGAAGTAGCGGCGCACCTGTCCGCGACGACTGCCTCCGAGAGCAATGTAGAGGTAGTCTCGCAGAAAGAAGGATAAGGTAATGTGCCACCGTCGCCAGAAGTCTACGATGGAGGTGGATTTATAGGGAGAATCAAAGTTGATGGGTAGGCGAAAGTTGAACATCCATCCTAAGCCGATCGCCATATCGGAATAGCCTGAAAAATCAAAATACAGTTGGAGAGTGTAGGCGATCGCCCCCACCCAAGCTTCGATAAAGGTGATGGAATCCGCTTGTTCAAATACTGCCCCCACCCAAGGGGAGACGGTATCTGCAATTAACACTTTTTTACCCAATCCTAGGATAAAAAAGCTTAAGCCAATGGCGACATTTTTATGAGAAAAAACGAACTTACGAAGCTGGGTAAATTGCGGAATCAGTTCGTCATGGCGTAAAATCGGCCCTGCAATCAGTTGGGGAAAGAAGGTGACAAATAGGCTATAGGACACCAAGTCATATTGATAATCTTTGGTTTGTCCGCGATAAGCATCGACCAAATAAGCAATTTGAGTGAAGCTATAGAAGGAAATTCCTAACGGCAGTTCGATGGCAGGAACGGGAAACTGGGTTTGAAAGAGTCCATTGATAGAGGCAATCAAAAACCCGGCATATTTGTAATACCCCAGAATTCCTAAATTAAAGAGAACCCCGGCCCATAATAAAGTTTTGGCCTTTTTGGTTCCGGGTTGCACCCCATCTATCCACCGCCCAAAGTAATAGTTACCCAGGATAGAGATGAGCAACAGGGGAATGTAACTGATTCGCCAGTATCCATAAAAGACGAGAGAGGCTAATAGGAGCCATAAGGTTGCAGCCTTGACCTGACGATAGGCGCTTAAACCGAAGAAAACAATCAGGGCAAGGGGTAAAAAGATAAAGATGAATTCGTAAGAGTTGAATAACAAGGTCTTTTTCGATGTTTTATTTCAACAGGTTTAGTGTGCCGGAAACTTTTTAGATCGTCATCTGCTCTCAGGGGTTGTTTAATGGGCAAATTTGGAGTAAAATGTCACTTTTGGGGCTTTAAAGTTATATATAAGAATCCTTAATCAATTGTGTGAGGGGTCCCAGGTCAAAACCCTCATCTATGCCTTGGCGTAGGATGCCCTCGGAGCATAATATCTAGCTCGCTGGGTTGGTTACAACTCATTTAGGATTGCGATCGCACGCCTATGAGCAGTAGGGAGCAAGATGCTCCCACTCCTGCATAAGAAATTATCCAATTCATTTAGATTCCCTATGGTTTGTCTGTGAAGGGACAAAACACCAGGGTATTGATTAAATGAGGATAAAATCATCCGCGTTAATCATGCTGGCATCGATGCCGAGAAGGAGGGCTAGGGATTCCCCAGTCTGGGCGATCGCAATTTGAGTCTGACTCGCATCACTGCCGGAAGAAATCACAAGCTGCTCAAACTCTAATCCGTCTGTGAGTCCGATGCGATCGATGCCGCTTTCAAAATCGGCGATCGTATTTGTTCCTTCCCCAGGGGCTAAAATAAAGGTATCTTCACCCGCACCCCCGCTCAGCCAGTCATTCCCCTCACCACCTTGGATCTCGTTCGACTCATCATTTCCTATCAGAGTATCATCATAAGCGGAACCGACAATATTGTGAACATCGGTCAGGGGTTCTTCACCACTGGGTAACATCCGGATCTGGGAATACCATTCATCCGCTAATTTATCATAGCCACTCGCCGTGAGGTGAATGCCATCATTATCATAGTCTCCAGGGACCAACGGCAGATTAAACATATCGACAAATCGGATATTGGGGTTATTATTGGCTCGGGGTTCAACAACAATTTCCTCAACTTTTTCACTAAACTCCTTGGTCCGTTGTTGCCGAATTTGATACTTCGATTTATTGGGAATAATCGAACTGACTAGCACTTGGGTATTGGGCAAGGTTGCGACAATCCGATCCACCATCATTCCCAAATCTGTGAGGGCTGTTCCTACAGGTTTGTCCTGAAGAATGTCATTAGTACCCGCCATCAATAACACCGCATCGGGTTGAGCATAATTTAAGGCATCTTCTATGGTGGTATAAAGAGGGTCTGTTGGCTGATTAAACCCAGTAAAAGGATTGGTCCTATTGTCCATGAGTTGAGTGATAGTAAATCCTCCCCTGCCTTCATGGTTTCTATCCATGTTTGCTGGACCACTGTTGGCCTGACCTACAAAATCAATATTAAATCCATTATTTTCCACTAATCTTTCCCACAACCGAGTTCGATATCCACCCAGACTCGCCTGATTCGGATAGCCCCTTGTATTGGAATCTCCTAAAGGCAAAATCTTAAAAGGAACATCCTCATCAGTGGTAAATAAACGGGTCACACTCTCTTCTGATAGGTCCGCAATAATTCCACTCGTGGCATCGGAATAATTGGCGGTGACGCGGATTTGACTGTCATCCCCACTACTATCATCCCCGTCCTCATCCACAGGTTCATCCTGTATTTCGCCACTGGTATCATCCCCATCTTCATCCTCAATAGGGAGAATTTCATCCTCATCAGGGATGGGTTCCTCCTCTTCTTCTTCAGTTTCGGGAGGAACATCCGGTTCTAAATCAGTATTATCTTCCTGTTCTACTTCTGAGGAAACATCCGGTTCTAAATCAGTATTATCTTCCTGTTCTACTTCAGCAGGAACATCCGGTTCTAAATCAGCATCCTCCTCCTCTTCTATTTCCGGAGGAACATTGGGTTCTAAATCGGAGGGTTCCTCTTTTTCTATTTCAGAGGAAATATCCGGTTGCAAATCTGATGGTTCTTCCTCTTCTATTTCGGTCAAATTGTCGTTTGTAAAGATAATTGAGTCGGGTTTCTGCTGTTCTGGCAGGGTCACAACAACGGGATGAGTTAGTTTAATGGTGGCTCCTCCAGTTGGGTTACTTAAAATTATAGAAAATGTCTTTTCAGGTTCTCCACTGTTATTTTTATCCAGGGGAATCGCAATAGTTTTATCGAGTTCTTCATCGGCAAAATTGACAATGATAGAAGTAGTTTCGGGATTCCCAGAATCTGTAGTTGTGCCATTGTGGAGAGTAACCGTAACGCTGACTTCTCCCTGAACATCATTCTGGCGAGTTAAGGTAATTTCTCGCGCGGGGGTATTATCGTCTAGGACGGTATAGCGAATCGCACTGAAGGCGATCGTCGCCGAAGACTGATTGGGTTCCACGGGAGAAACTCCTTCAACAGGAGAAACTTCTTCTCCAACGGGAGAAACTTCTTCTTCAACAGGAGAAACTTCTTCTTCAACAGGAGAAACTTCTTCTTCAACAGGAGAAACTTCTTCTTCAACAGGAGAAACTTCTTC
>JAMXFF010000007.1:88776-177129 GCA_025370845.1 Laspinema palackyanum D2a
TTCAACGGGAGAAACCACATCGGCAGGGACAGGTGAGTTTATCGGCGGATTCTGAGGGGGTGATGATGGCAGGGGTGGTTGAGAATGCGGCCAAAAATTATCTCGTGCGATCGCCTGGGGAGAGATATTTTTGATGAGGGCTAAATACTCTTGAGTAATTGTATCCTGAATGATAGCATCCCCTGCATTTTCCCCGGTTCCTGCAAAAATATTTAACTCATCAAAGGTCAGTCCCCCCAGCAGTGCAATTAAGTCTTGACCCGGGGTAAAATCCATAATCCAGTCTGCATCATCCAGGGTCGGTCCTCCGGTACTGAGAAATCCGGGAACATCAAAACGCCTGCCGATTTTAAAGCGATTTTGTCCTTCACCTCCCCAGAGGGTATCGCTGCCTAAATCGCCAAATAGGACATCATTTCCACGATTGCCAGACAAGCGATCGCTATCTTTACCGCCATACAGGGTATCGTCTCCGTCACCGCCATAAAGGGTGTCATCCGCTTGATTTCCAAAGATTAAATCCTCTCCCGGTCCCCCTACTAAAAAGTCCTGTCCTTCCCAGTCTTCGACACTCAGATGACCCGTTCCTCCAAACAGGGTGTTATTTCCGGTCCCCCCATAAATGGTATCGTTGCCGATATCACCCATTAATAGGTCATCCTCGGGACTTCCCCATAGTAAATCGTTGCTTGAGTCACCGGCGATCGCATCCTCGGTTTCCACTGTGACTGGGGTATTGTTCCCTACGAGCGATCGCCGGATATCTGCTTCAGACAGTCCCGCTAGAATTTCATCAATTGATGAGTCGATACTCCATACCATACGGATTTGCTCCTTGATGTTTAAGAAGGTTCGGTGAAAAAAGAACTTTAAATTTATGGCAAAAACCCCTGAATCGGGGTAAAGTATTTTTTTGAATAAGGTCTAAATAGGTCAACCGGATAGACTGTCTTTAGTGAGATGGAAATTAAATCTCCTTGGGGGTCACTCAGAAATCTATTGCTTTATATCTACCCTTTGCTGGGTGGAAAGTCTATCTATCTATCGAATGATTGTAAGAAATAACCTCAAACCCCTTCTCTTAAAATCTGTAGGAAGTAGACTGGCGCACCCGAAAAGAAAGAGTGCTATCACTCACACGAATCGGCCTTTAAGTCAGTATCAAACTTTTTAAAAAGTTATATAAACTTTAGGTAAAGATGTAGATTAATTCTTTAAATTTTTCGTAAATGAAGTAAAATTAGTCCCTGTAGTGGGGAACAATATTTTTTTTTTCTACAGAGTTTAAAAGAAAGGCGACAGTCCCAAACAAGGGAACACAGAGAGGAGGTCCGAGGAAGAAACCGGGAAATTCGCGGTTCAGGGCCGATCGCCCGCCTTACTTATCCTCACAAAGCGGAGTAAGGCATCTATCCAAAGGAGTAAATTTTTAATAAAGTGAGACGATATCCGAGGGGTCATAAACCAGAAAGCGTCACCCTCGGATATCGCTCTCCGGTTTTTGCGTCCATAATAGGGAGTCAAGATTGAGAAAAATTATAACATCCAGCAATGATACCTATTGATGATAATCTCCCCAATCGCTATCCCCCCTTCGCAACATACGCCCTGATTGGGTTCAATGTGGCCCTGTTTGTGATGGAACTCAAATTAGAGGCAACGGGCCAACTCGGGGCCTTTTTGCAAAGCTGGGGCGTTGTCAGCGATCGCATGACTTCGGTTGTCACCGATGCGATCCGCAATCCCAGTCCTGCCGCCTGGGTTGCCTTAATGGTCATGTCTGCCGGTCCCTTACTGTTTTCGATGTTTCTCCACAGCAGTTTTAGTCAAATTGTGGGGAATATGCTGTTTTTATGGGTGTTTGGCAAGCGAATTGAAGAGATTCTCGGACATGGCCGGTTTTTCCTGTTTTACCTAGTTTGTGGCATCCTCACCGCGATCGCTCAGGTGGCGATCGCCCCCAATTTAGCAGTCCCCATCGTCGGGGCCAATGGCGCAGTTTCTGCCATTCTGGGCGCTTATTTCCTGAACTTTCCTAAAGCTAAAATCGAAACCCTCTTACCCTTACTCATCCTGTTTATTCCCATCGAAGTGCCCGCTTTATTTTATCTAATGTGGTGGTTTATTCAACAGGCATTTTATGGAATTGGTCAACTCACCGTCCTGAAAATGGTCAACCCCACTAGCTTAGGTTATTGGGCAAATGGAGTCGGATTATTCATCGGGGCCGGATTAGTTTCTCTGTTGGTTAAATATAAACCCAAGACCGCTATTTATTAAAAAAAACCGCACATAAGCCGGGTTGGGCTATACAGAAGAACCCCGCCTGCGCGGTCTAAGATAGAGCAAGGAATTGTAGGGTGGGCAATGTCCCCCCTACTTTTTTAAGAGATAAAACCCTTTAAAAATTTGAAAGTTTATGGCTTTTTAAAGCTTGCTGATTAACAGGTTTCATCTGAAGATTTAACCGGAAATCCGGGCAACCTTCCGCATTTGGACCCTGGGGATGTACGGCACAGAGTAAGTGGGGATCTCCGGAGTAAAAGTGACAGCGATCGCACTCGCCGAGGTTCCCTGATAAATCCCCTTGTTGGAACTGCCAAAACTTACCCCGATAGGTTCCGGAAATTTTCCCCGGTGGTGTTTTCACGGGAGGAGTTAAATCATAGCTGACACCACGATAATAAAGTTTCATTAATCTCACCTGTTAGCGATCGAGCATTTCATGAGTTCCTAGGCCAATGATTCTTCACCCCAACTCTACCCAATGGTAGATGTCAAAAAAGTGGAATTAAGGTAGAGTGCCTAAATCTGCAACTCATTTCTTCACCTACTTGATCCTGACATCAGGAAAGCGGCGATCGCACCAATCCTCAGTATGAATTCCAGTCAACTTTTGGGAAAATTTGCCACCGACTCCCCGGATTTCTGAGCATCCGGGGTGCGATCGGTCCGTCTGTGCATTCTCAACCCTGCACACCCCGAATCAACGACTCTCCCTCAAAATAGAACCGTCATTAAATTCCGTCGATAAACCGTTGTCAGAGGATGGTCATTTCCTAGTAAGTCAAAAATAGACAGCATTGCTTTTCTTCCCCCATCCTGTTTATAACTGCGATCGCTTTCCACAATCGTGAGGAAAATTTGCAATGCCTCCTCATAGTTCCCCGCCACCGTCAAACAAGATGCCTTAGAAAACATCTGGTCCAATTCACCCTCTCCTGAAGGATGATTGCATTCCCTCTTAAACTGAAGTAACGCCTTCACTGCTTGCGCTTCTGCGAAAAATTGAGGTTCATCGGCTTGAATGACCGCTAAAAGTTCCTCAACTTTTCCCAACTCATCCTCACTGATATAGAACTTGGCTGCTTCTAACCGCAACCGTCTATTCTCTGGATAGTTGGTTAACAAGGATGCAAACATCGCCCCCGCTTTTTTACGATCTTCCCCTAAAAGTACCTGACGAATCGCCTCCAACCCTTCCTCTAAACCCGACTTAATATCACAATTTGCCAAAAATTCTCGCAATTGGGGTTCCGGTAATACCCCCACAAACCCATCCAACACTTCCCCATTCCGGATAATTTTCACATCGGGAACCCCTTCCACCCGAAATGCTTGTGCTAAATATTGATTTTCATCAATATTCACCTTCGCTACCACACAATCATATTCTTGGGCGACCTTTTCCAACATCGGCTTTAACATCTGACAAGGACCACACCAAACCGCATAAAAGTCCACGATCGCCGGAATTTCGTAAGACTTTTCTAAGACTTCTTGCTCAAAGTTGTGGTCATAGACCTCAATCGAATATCCCATCGTTTCTTCTGAGTTACTAAACTGCCAATCCTCCCATTGTAATAAAACCGGGGAACGCAGCAAAGCTACTCGCAAGCGTAGGCACAAGCCCTAACATTGAGCCAAACAAAAAGCGGGCGATGGGACTCGAACCCACGACGTTCAGCTTGGGAAGCTGACATTCTACCACTGAATTACGCCCGCATCTAGTCCTCAGTTACAACCCGTTGCCCCTGGGCACTGAAGTTATAACTTTAGACTAGAGAACCATTATATAGCCATTGCCCCCAGGTTTGTCAAGGGGTCAGTTAAATTTTCCCTCCCAAACACAGCCCAGTCCAGCCAGAGGCCCCCCAAAGTTCGGAGTAACCACTTCAGCCGTTATCTTTTCTGAGTTCGTAGTAACGACTTCAGTCGTTATCTTGTCTGAGTTCAACGTCCCGACTTCAGTCGTTATCTTGTCTGAGTTCAACGTCCCGACTTCAGTCGTTATCTTGTCTTAAGTTCAACGTCCCGAATTCAGTCGTTCTCCCTCTAAAATCAAGGGTAATCGGGATATTTTTTCTAATCCCGTTCAGGATGAAGATCTACCGCTTCAGATGCCTCCCCTCTTGGCCCCTAAATATAGAAAATCACCCAATTTATCCCGGTTAAATTCCCATTCAGGAAGGGCAAAAAATCCCCCATCCCTATCCTTATCCTGGGGGATTCATCCACTCCCTAATTAATCAACTCTAAAAGCGTAAAATTAGGAAATTTCTCCTTTGGGAATGCTCCGCATCAGCGGTATGCGCGCACTTGATCCCGGTCGATCGCCGCCATGAAGGAAGGGACATGACCGCCCACTTTGGGGAATTCCCCAGGAACGGCATCCCTTTCCCGGGATCCCCCATCCCCTCAATTGTGGCATCTCCACCCCCCTTTATGATCCCCCGAATCCGTCCTTTTTTGATTAAAAAGGGAGATGAAGGTGGGTGAGGATTGGCCATCCCCATCCCTAAATGAGGTAGAAACTTTTATTCAAAAAAATGCGAATCCCTCCCTAAAATTAAATAGCCTAATCCGTTTTTTGAGCGAATCCTTCCTTTGGTAGAGGTAAAAATTCCTAAAAAAATGTACACCAAAGATGAGCAGATAAACGATGATTAGCAAGTGAGCGAATCTGAACACCCAAACAACCAGGACCTCGGTAGATGATGGAACAGCAGCCAGCCAAGCGGAAGACAAGGAGAGAACAATTGGGATGGACAGATATCGCTGATCTGGACCGACTAAACAAGGTTCGTGACTGGTCCAGCACCGCCCTGGGAGCAATGGAAACTTGGCATCCCAGTTGGCGGACAGCGGTGAGTTTGGGTCTATCGTCCCAATTTCCGACCCTGCTCTGGTGGGGTCCCGAGCGACGGCTCATCTACAACAAAGCGGCCCTGGGGTGGGTGGGGGACGCCAATCATCCCGATTTCCTGGGTCAACCGGGACGAGAGGTCTTTCCTCGGTCAACCTGGGACCTGCTCTGTCCGATATTAGAACAAGTGTTCAACAGTGGAGAAGGCACAGGAACAGAGAGTTGCCGTTTGGTGTTCGATCGCCCGGGGTCGGAGGTGGTGGGGTGGTTCAATCTGTCTCACAGTCCGGTCTATACGGAAGACAATCAAGTTTGTGGGGTCTTGACGACAGCGATCGCCCTGCCTACCCCCAGCAATGAACCCACTCAGAACGAGGAAAACCGCCCCGAATCATTAGAGGGACGGCAGAAGGAAGCTGCACCCTCTGCCCGGATCTTGCTGGTGGATGATAACTCGGTTCGCCGAGACTATGTAGAGTCCCAATTGGTCCGTCAAGGATATCAAGTCAAAACCGCAGGCGATCGCACAACGGCCCTGGATGCCGCCCGGGAGTTCTTTCCATCGGCGATTCTCACGGATGCGATCGCCCCGGAAACCTTAGATTGGCTACAGGAACTAGGGACCGGAGTCAATGGAAAACAGATCCCCGTGATCCAGTTTCCCCTAGGAGTGATGGAAAGGGAACCGATGGAGTCTACCGCCCAAATCGAGCGGGGGCCCGAGTTTCTTAACGGTTCAGGGTGTATCCATGAATTGCTGACTCAGGTCAACACTCACTTAAGCGACCCTAACCCTGGCCCAAATCCAGAACTCCGGGACCGGACTCAACGGGACTTGACCCCAGGACGGAAGGAAGACCCCCTAACCTTCCTGGACAGCATCACCGATGGGTTTGCCTGTTTTGACCGAGAGGGACACTATACTTATATTAATCCAGCCGGGGCGAAACTGGTGAATCACCGGGCAGAAAACCTGGTGGGACAGTATGTGTGGGAGGTCTTTCCCGAAAGCCTCGGGAATTCCTTTTATCGAGGGTTTCATCGAGCCTTAGCAGAGGGCAGAACCATCGAACTGGAAGAGGATTATCCCCCGTTCCAAAAGCGGTTTGAAGTGCGGTTTTATCCTCACGCCGAAGGGCTTTGTGCGTATTTCCGAGACAAGGGTCAGGGCGCAGAATCAGCCAGAATGGAACTGCACCAAGAACGGGATTTTTTGGCGGCGGTGGTGAATGCGATTCCTAATTTAGTGGTGATTCTCGATCGCCAAGGTCGGATTGTGGGTTTTAACCAAGCTTGCGAAACCACCACGGGTTATACTTTTGCTGAAGTGCAAGGGCTGTATGTTTGGGAGCGATTGGTGGTTCCCGAGGAAATCGAGTCCATCAAAGGGGTGATCGAGAACCTGCGATCAACGGCGGCGCCCCAGGAGTATATCAATGACTGGGTAACCAAAGAGGGGGACCGACGAGCGATCGCCTGGTCCAATGCGGTCCTGCGCGATGCCCAAGGAGAGATGGAGTATATCATCGGCACCGGCCTTGATATCAGCGATCGCTACGCGGCTGAAGCGGCCTTGCGCCAATCCACGGAACGGTTTCGGATTGCCGCAGAAAACACCAGCGATCTGATCTATGAATGGGAGATTGCCAGGGGACGAGTGGAATGGTTTGGGAACATTGACGAACAACTCGGATATGAGGAGGGAGCATTTGCTCGCACTCGCCAAGCTTGGCTCGAACGCCTCCATCCGAGCGATCGCGAGCGAGTCGAAAATGCCATCGACCGGCATTTACAGACCCGAGAACCCTTTGATGAAGAGTATCAAATTCAAAGGGCCGATGGGATTTATCTCTATTGGAGCGATCGGGGAACGGCCCTGTGGGATGACCAGGGACAACCCTATAAATGGATCGGAGCCACAACCGATATCACCTTGCGTCAGTGGGCGCAGAGCGAAATTCTCAAGCTGAATCGCACCCTGAAGCGCCGGGTTAAAGAGTTACAAACCCTCGTCAAGTTTATCCCCATTGGCATTGCCATTTCCGAAGATCCCCACTGTGAACAGATCCAGTTTAACTCAGTTTTGGCTCACAATTTGGGAATTTCCTCCCCGATTCTTCCCTATTATCACCCCCAACCTGAAGCAACCGCACATGGATTTAAGCTCTACCACAACGGCCAGGAACTGGCTCCTGAAGAGTTTCCCATGCGCTATGCGGCCACACATCAGGTCGAAGTGCTAGAGTTTGAAGTAGATGCTATCCATGAAGATGGGAGAGTGATCGAGTTCCTGACTTATGCCGCCCCGATCCTGGATGAAGAGGGGCAAACGCGAGGCGCAGTGGGAGCTTTTGTGGATATTACCCACCGGAAACAGATCGAAGAAGCCCTCCGCAACAGCGAAGAACTATATCGATCGCTGGCGGAAGCTCTCCCCCAAATGATATTTTTGTTTACGCTGCAAGGCAAACTGGAATATTGCAATCCCAGTGGGGTGAGTTATATTGGGCTGAGTTTAGAACAAATTCTGCAACGATCAGCCCTAGAATGGATTCATCCGAGCGATCGCTCAGAAGCTCTCGCCCATTGGCGCAAGGCGAGCAACTCGGCAACCGCCTACGAAATAGAAGTGCGCTTGCGGAGGTTGGATGGAGTTTACCGTTGGCACACTCTGCGCTTGAATCCGATTACCGGAGTGGGCGATCGCCTCCTCAAGTGGTTAGGAACAGCCACGGATATTGATGATCGCAAGCGATCGCAGCAGCAAGAGCGGTTTTTAGCCACGGCGAGCAGCGTTCTAGCCAATTCCCTGGACTACCAAACGACCTTGGATAGTGTGGCTCATCTCACCGTCCCTACTCTGGCGGACTGGTGTGCGATCGATGTGGTGGAAAAAGATGGCACGATTGATCGGCTGGCGGTAGCTCACATCGACCCAGCTAAAGAACAACTCGCCCAAGAACTATTTCGCCGCTACCCCCCGAAAAAAGACATGACAACGGGGCAACTTAACGTCCTTCGCACGGGAGAATCGGAACTGTATCCGCATATTCCCGACTCTCTGTTAATTGAGGCGGCATTGGATGCAGAACATTTGCGAATTTTGCGCGAGTTGCGCCTCCATAGCGGAATGTGTGTACCGCTCAAAGCCCGAGGAAAAACCCTGGGGACAATCACGTTTGTGTCAGAGGCAGGCAGTCGTTCTTATGATCGCACAGACCTGATCATGGCAGAAAAACTGGCTCATCGGGCGGCGATCGCCTTAGATAATGCCCGTCTCTATCGGGAAGCTCAAGAGGCCAACCGGCTCAAAGATGAGTTTCTGGCGACTCTCTCACACGAGTTGCGAACTCCCCTCAACTCCATTTTGGGATGGGCGCAAATTTTACGCCATCGCAGACTGTCTGAGGAAAAAATGGGATTAGCCCTGGAAACCCTGGAACGCAACGCCCGATTACAGTTTCAATTGATCGAGGACCTGCTGGATGTATCGCGGATTATTACGGGGAAATTACGTCTGAATGTAGCCTCGGTTTCCCTAAACCAAGCCATCAAAGAGGCGATCGAGTCGGTTCGTCCCGCTGCGGAGGCTAAACATATTCAACTGAAAATTCAACTGGATCGTCATGCCGGTCCCGTTTCGGGCGATCGCGATCGCTTGCAGCAAATTGTCTGGAACTTACTCTCCAATGCCATTAAATTTACCCCCCCGGAGGGCTGCGTCACGGCTATTTTGGAGCAGTTCCAGAACTCTATACAAATCCGGATTGTGGATACAGGGCAAGGGATTAAACCGGAATTTCTGCCCTATGTTTTTGATCGCTTCCGGCAGGCGGATAGTTCTAGCACTCGCGCCTATAATGGACTCGGGCTCGGACTGGCGATCGTGCGACACCTCACCGAACTCCACGGGGGTACAGTGTCGGCGGATAGTCCTGGATTGGGTCAAGGGGCGATGTTTACTGTGGAACTGCCTCTGATGCCTCGCTGTGAGATTTCGGAACGGACCGAATCTCAAGTTCTGAGTGTAGAGTCTCCCCCGGAGTTAAACCCGACCCATTCTCTGGAGGGTGTGAGAGTGCTGGTCGTGGATGATGAAGCCGATGCTCGGAGTTTACTCACTCTCGTCCTGGAAGAGTGCGGTGCACAGGTCCAGGCAGCAGCCTCGGTCCGCCAAGCCCTGATTGCCATTCCCCAATTTTACCCCCAAGTGCTAATTTCGGATATTGCTATGCCGGAAGAAGATGGATATACTCTGATTCATCAGATCAGAAGGATGGAATTATCGGAAGGGGGATATTTACCCGCAGCCGCAGTCACAGCGTATGCACGTTCAGAAGACCGCACCCGTGCTCTCAAAGCGGGATATGATATCCACCTCCCGAAACCTGTGGATACAGCGGAGTTAATCGCCGTAGTCGAACGCCTTGCGGCGCGATCGCGTTATACTCTTTAATCCCGGTTACTCCGGGAAGAGGCGATCGCTGCCAACAGTTACCGATAGCAGGCTAACCGCTGTTGCACTTGGTTTTGCAGGGTCGGACTTTCTAGCGATCGCACCACCTGCATGGCTAACTCATTTTCCCCCAATTTGCCGTACCGGATGGCGATTTCTTCATACAAACTCCCTCGATCCATCGGGTCTTCTACTTCTGTATAACCAAACCAATTCCCCTCGGCATCCATCTGTCCCCCGAATTTCATGACATTTGATTCTTCCCCCGGAATGGTCCGTGCCAGATCAAAGGCTTTATTTAAGGCTTCCTGGGCAACATCTCGCTCTCCCACCTTCAGACTCTTATCCGCTATAACGATTAAATTACTAACTTTTTCCGCCGGGGATTTCAACAACTCGATCGCCTGATAGGCTTCATCAATTTGTCCCCCTTGGATGAACGTCTCCACCAGCCGTTTAATGAATGAACTTTGAAAATATTCCTCCTTCATGGTGCGGACTAGCTGCAAGGCAAAGTCATACCGTCCACCCTCCAAAAGCCGAGCAAATACCGTCTCCCAGATATAAGAATTTTCTTGAACCTGGTTGCTGATTAAGAGGACTTGGGTAAATAACTCTTCAGCCTTAGACTGTTGTCCCGCCTTGGCATATTCCACCGCCAGAGAGGCAAGCACTTCAAATTTTTGCTCGTTAGTTTCTAGGGATTCCACTAATTTCATCCCTCTGTTTAAAAGTTCAGTCCCTCGCTCAGTTTGGCCGAGATTTTGATAGAGAAAAGCCACTGTCACCAAGTTAATCGGCATAATTTCAGCAGCCTTCACCGCTATTTCATCATCCCCTCGGGTTGCGGCTTCAGTTGCCAAGGCTAACAAAATAGCCTGTTTTTTTTCTGAATAAGGAATTTGTTGGGCTGCTTGAATCGCCACCTCATACAGTCCCAATCGAGTATAATCTCTAACCATGTCCATCAGCAGAAATTCTTGTTCATAGGCTTCGGAAATAGTCCGGACGGTTTCTAAAGCTTGTCCCGCAATGGTGGAGGCTTGCTCCCCTTGTCCTTGGGTGGCATATTCAAGGGCAATGGCACTGAGGACTTTAGCTTTGATTTCCGGCCTTTCTAAGGGGGAAATTTCCTGCAAAGCTTTGTCTGGATGCCCAGATTCCGCATAGTGGATTAAAATAGGGGAAAGGGCGGCCATGCGACCATTTAGATCCGAGATTAAATTGGCTTGACGCAAAGCCTCCGTAAATAAAGGAATCACGAGATCGGTTTGTCCCTGTTTGGCCGATCGCAATCCAATTTCTGCTAAAATACGCGCCTTAATTTCTGTGTCACTGACGTGATCCCAAACAATTTTATGGGCGCGTTCAATGTTACCTTGATCCGCCAAATTCTTCGCAATTTCTGCAAAAGTTTGACTGCGATAATAAGCCTCGGGAATTGTCCTAGCAAGCTCTAAGGCTTTATCCAGTTGTCCCACTTGACCATAATAAATGGCGAGGGGTTGGAAATCCCAAGCTTGACTATAGGCATCCTGATAAACAATGGATTGGGCATAATGGAGCGATCGCCCCAGGATTTGTGAGGCTTGGATGGTATCTTCCAAGGCAATATAAGTTCGGGCAATTTCACTTAATCCCTTGGTTTTAAAAGCCGCACCTCGGATGCCTGTTTCTGCTAGAATAGCACGGGCGAGGGTTGCCCGGGCGCGATCGCGCTGTCCCGTTTGGATATACAACCGCGCAATTCCTGCCAAAGTCCGGGTTTTGCCATAGCTATATCCGGTATCCAAGCTATTACTCACTCCCCCTGCCGCATCCAGGACAGACTCAGCCTGAGAACCCTTTCCCTGTTCCACCAGACGATTAACTAGGGTTTCTAACATCCCCTCTTGTGCCTGAGTACCATTGACGATTTCAATGAAGGATAGCACTCTCTCTCGGTTTTTACTGACCGCTTGCATCCCTTGAAATAACTCAATCATGTCCTTCGCTGCCTGATCCAGTTTGCCGGATTGGATATGATTTTGAGCGCGATCGCGTAATTCAAACAAGCGCCCGTCAGCGGCTATATTCTGTTCCTCCTGACAAGTCACCCCCTGGGCGATCGCCAAAGGTTCCAACAGCTTACAGCCACTCATGAACACCATCATCCCTAACCCCAATCCCACGGTCCCAACGACTGATTTTTTCATAGATTTATCTAGGGTAGTTATCGCTTCCTTCGTCTGATTCAGAAGTATTTTTAGGAAACTCATTCTCTGGATAGTCTTGACTTGAAACCTCTTCCGAATGTTCGGAGGATTTCCGTTGTTTCTCCCCCCATTCTGAGGCCCGTTCTGCCACTTTTTTCCGTGATGCTTTACCCACCCCATAAATCGGCGTAGGCGCGGGAATCGGCTGGGAGGAACCCGGTAGGAGTTTTAACGGCTGGGGTTTTGACCCAGGAGTTTCCGGTCCGGTTTTCGGGGTTTGTGGCGTAGTTTTCGCCAGACCCCGACGCCGTTGCGAGGTCCCTTCCTCCGCTGTATCTTCTGCCACTACTTCATACAAAATTGCTCGTTTATTTTTCTGGGTTCCTTTGCGTAAAATTCGACCTAACCGTTGAATATACTCCCTCGTTGAACCCGTTCCCGATAGCAAGATTGCCACTCTCGCATCTGGCACATCTACCCCTTCATTTAAAACATGAGATGCTATAATCGTTTTATAAATCCCTTCTTTAAATCGAGTTAAAATTTCGTGACGTTCTTTAACTGGAGTTTGATGGGTCAAAGCCGGAATTAAAAAATCCTGGGAAATGCGATAAACCGTAGCATTATCTGCGGTAAAAATTAGGATACGTTCGGGGGAATGTTGAGCCAGTAAATCTGCAAGAATCCGCATTTTTCCATCGGTTCCCAGGGCGATCTCCTTCGCTTCCCGGTGTGCTAACATGGCCCGACGTCCCGCAGGCGATCGCGCTGAAGCTTGGACAAAGTGTTGCCACCCTTGGAGACTGCCTAGGGAAATGTGAGACTGTTCTAAGAACTGATTGCGGGTTTTAATCAGGTGATTATAGCGATCGCGTTCTAACTTAGAGAGTTTAACTTTAATTTGAACAATTTCATGTTCTGCTAAAGCACCACCGGCTAAATCTTCCGCCGTTTTGCGATAGACTTCCGGACCGATTAACTGCGTCAAATCCGCGTGTTTCCCATCCGATCGCTCAGGAGTTGCCGTTAATCCCAACCGATAAGGCGCAATCGAATATTCCGCGATCGCCCGATTAAAATCCGTCGGCAAGTGATGACACTCATCAAACACAATCGACGCATAGCGATTCCCCAACGCCTCCGCATGGATCGCCGCACTGTCATACGTTGCCACCAAAATCGGACTTTTATCCCGAGAACCGCCCCCCAATAACCCCACCTCTACATCGGGAAACGCCGCTGCTAGATGCGCGTACCACTGATGCATCAAATCCAACGTCGGCACCACAATCAGGGTCGTGCGCGGGGTCGCCTGCATCGCCAACTGTGCCAAATACGTCTTCCCTGCCGCAGTCGGCAACACGACTACACCCCATCGTCCCGCCTGCTTCCATGCCGTCAGCGCCTCTTCCTGATGTTGATAAGGCGGCATTTCAAAGCTCGGGACCAACTCCAGAGGTCCAAATCCCTTCGCCTCATCAATAAATTCCGTCCCCTCCGCTTTGAGCGCCTCAATCAACGGACGATAGTCGATCGCACGCACGCGAAACTTTTCCACCCGTTCATCCCAAGCAGCAAAATCAATCCACCCTTTCCCTCGCGGTGGTGGATGCAGCAACAAAGTTCCCCGGTCAAACGTAATCGTTGGTATGCGGCCCATCAGTTCATCAAGTGTTCTATCTCTCACCCATTGTACTACAGCGTTGATACCGGATGATGTATGCGGAAAATGTCGGGTTGATTCGCGAATCAACCCGACATTTCGTCCAGAAACTCGGTTTCTTATCCTCGGAAGCGAATGCTGTGCCGATGCTCTAGTCTTCTAATTTATACCCCAATTCAGCCAATTGAATGCGAGATTGTCGCCAATTGGGTTGAACTTTGACAAAAATTTCTAAATAGACTTTACCCTCAATGAGTTTTTGCATTTGTTCTCGGGCCGCTGATCCGATCGCTTTGAGCATTTGTCCACCTTTGCCGATAATAATTCCTTTTTGAGAGGGACGTTCTACATAAATAGTTGCTAAAATCCGGGTTAAATCCTTTGTTTCTTCCATGAGATCTAGGCTGATGGCCACCGAGTGAGGCACTTCTTCTCGGGTTAAATAAAGAATTTGCTCCCGAATCAGTTCGCCAATGATAAAGCGTTCTGGGCGATCGGTGACTAAATCTGGAGGATAGTAATAAGGGCCGGGTTCTAAACGATCGCCCAGTAAGGTTAATAAATCCTCTAGTCCTTCTCCCGTCGTAGCTGAGAATCTGGCGACTGGCCACTTGAGATTTTCCGCGAGTTCCTGATAGCTGCGATCGATGACTTCTACATCGCGCGGACGGGATAAATTAGACCGTAAGTCTATTTTATTCAGACCTAGAATAACTGGCGTTTTTGTTTGGGTGAGCATTTCCGTAATAAAGCGATCGCCTCCCCCCGCTTCCACTGAACCATCCACCATCAACAGTAGAATGTCCACCGTAGAAATGGCCCCGATCGCATTTTTCACCAACACCTTTCCCAGTTGGTGATGGGGTTTATGAATCCCGGGAGTATCCACAAAAATAAATTGTGCTTCCGGGGTGGTTAAAATTCCCCGTAAACGGTTTCGCGTCGTCTGCGCCACCGGGGAAGTAATCGCTATTTTTTGTCCCACCAGGTGATTCATCAGGGTAGACTTGCCCACATTGGGCCGTCCGATAATCCCGATAAACCCGGATTTAAACCCGGCAGGGGGTTCGGGAATGACAGAAAAATCTGAGGGATTCAGGGTCGTACCTCCTAAAAAAATCAAACAGTTTCTTTCTATTTTAATTCATTTTCAGAAAACCTTGACAATTTTTTTGTAGTTTATGTACATCTCAACGGTCTATCTCGCGGTTTAGTGCAGAAGCAACCCCAAGCGATCGGCCCAACGGACTTCGTTACTTTTTGCAAACGACTGTTAAGAATTTGCAATAATCCCTGACAGTCCAGAATTGAGATGCTAAAATTCCGAAATCCAAGCCAAAGCCTTACCTGACAGGAAGTATCATGAATTACTTTTCAGTGCTGGTTAAACTGCTGCAAGATCGCCAATCCTTTCTCGAAGAAATCAAAAAAGGCGTAAAACTCACCAACAAAATCGTGGCTCTGCTGATATCGAGTGCCGTCTTTTTTGGGATTTATGGGGCAATCATTGGGGCCTCTCATAGTTGGATGCAAGTCATTTCTTCGTTTTTTAAATTACCGGCCCTTTATCTGCTAACCTTGCTGATTTGCTTTCCTACGTTATACATTTTCAGTATTATTTTTGGGTCAAAACGGAGTTTTACTCAGTATTTAACCTTACTGATGACTGCGGAAGCGATTATGAGCGCCATCCTCTTTGGATTCGCCCCAATCACCCTATTTTTCCTGATTAGTACCCAAAGTTATGATTTTTTTCTGTTGTTGAATGTCGCCATTTTAGGGTTAGCTGGATTTTTGGGCATCAAATTCTTTTATGAAGGGATGCAGCTCCTCGCCGAACCGGAAATAACCGGGCAGGATACGCGGACTAAATTGCTTCAATTTTGGTTATTGCTCTATGCTTTTGTGGGGACCCAAATGGCTTGGACCCTGAGACCCTTTTTTGGATCTGCGGGAGATTTCCAACTGTTTAGAGATTTAGAAGGCAATTTTTACGTCAATGTCTTGCAAATTGTGGGGCGCTTATTGGGTTATTAAAACAAGGGTGATCGCCGGAGACAACCCTTGAGAAAATTAGGAGAAAATAGGAGGATTAAACAGTTTATGCGCCCCGATTTAGAAAATGCCATCGTCACCGAAAGCGAACTAGAGACGATCGCTGGGGTGGATGTGAACGATATTGGGTTAAGTCTAGCTTTCCGCCTGTCTTTTCTCCAAAATTTGAACAAACTGCTCTCCTTTGCGATCGCCCAGTTGTTTATCTTGGTCCTCTTCTTCATTTTACTCACACCCCTGGGAATCTTAATGGTTCGCAATTCCGGACTCTCTGGACAAGAGATGGCAACAACCGTTTATTTTCTGCTATTCACCGCAGGAATCGCTGGAGTCGCGACCCTCATTCTTAACTGGTATTTATGGAGGCGATCGCAAAAATTCCAGACCTTTTTAACCCTTCTCGATGAAATCCAAAAATATAACGAAGTCGTGCGATCGCTCGATATTTTAGATAAAATAGAAGCAGCCGGGGCCCAAATCCAACTCAGCGATCGCCAGGAAGTTCTTGAAGCCCTCAACATCACCCGCGAGAGTTTACTCGGTAGCTTGCGAACCGATAGAATCCTCCGAGAAAATCAAGACCTTATCGACCATCGCTATGAATTATTTGCTAAAATAGAAAATAATCTAGCCACCTTAAACCACTTAAAAATCAGCGATGAAGCCACCGAATATGGGCGATTGCTCAATCAAGCCCTCAAAATCGGCGTCAGCGTCGATCGCGAAATTCGTCGCATTCAAAATCGCACCTTAAATTAAATCTCTTAAGCCCCCCTTATTAAGGGGGGTTGGGGGGATCTCCACAGTATTTTGCAAGAGGTCTATTAATCAGGCTGCGGCCCTATATTACCCCAAATTGCATCAAATCTTGTTTTTTCTCCAAAGAAAATAGGGGCAATTCATCAATCGCCCCTAAATCATATTTATTGAAATTCCATGACCCTAATTATAGGGATTCTAAATCGATGCCCTTCTCTCGGAGTCGCGCTTTAAGTGCCTCCAATTCCGAAAGGGCTTCCTCAGCCCGTTGGCGTTCATCTTCAGCCCGTTGCGCTTCATCCTCAGCCCGTTGGCGTTCAATTTTAGCCAGTTCTTCAGGCAACAGTATCAAATTGCCATCGGCATCAAAAAACCTTAACCAAGTTGCTGTTTCTTGTTGCAATGTTCCCTCCCAAGTTCCCACCCAAAACCCGAGAGAATGACACCATAACCAGCCGCGATCGTCCTTGGTTAACTCCTCATACCGTGGTCCCGTTAACCGCCATCCCCGCAATGAATCTGGGGCAAAGGGGTCATAGACAAAATACTCGGGAAGTCTAAATGTCTGTTCATAAACGTCCTTTTTGTGTCCGAGGTCCTCGCGGGCTGTAGAAGGGGACAGCAACTCTACAATCACATTAGGATACCGTCCTTCTTCTTCCCAAATGACCCAGCCTTGCCGTTCCTTTATCCCATCAACATTGAGGGCAACAAAGAAATCCGGGCCTCTAAAATCCCGATTTCGGGCTTGTTCACTATTAAAATAGATGAACATATTGCCCCCAGTAAAATAGTCTTGCCGCCCAGCAAAGGCTTCATGTACTGCGGCAATCAGCACATTCATGGCGATCCGGTGACGATTACTTTCCAAGGGTTCTCCATCATCAAAAATTAAATCCGTAGGCGGCATCGGAGGAGTCCACTCATCCTCCACTACCATAGGAGTTTGCAGTTCAGGGGTGAGTTCAGCTTTAGTCATAAAATTCCCCACCAATTCCTAAATTATGATGTTTTTCACTGACCCGAGGGACAGGGTAGAGACAAGGCAGTACCCTATCTTCCCCCCTCCTCCCCCGGCTCAATCCATTGTACCAGATATCGCTCCAGGATTCACCCTAAAAATCAGCAATTTTAGCTTTTAAAAAGCCCCCATAAAATCAGGGTTGAATCTTTCAAATGATGGTCCTTAAATCAGAAATAGAATTATCCAAATCGTCTTGCCATCTTAAAACGGCTTCTTTGAACTCCGGGAGAGAAATTGTTTCGATGGGTTCTGCCTCCACCAAGAGATTCTCTATTGTCACGGTGTGGGGTGAAAAAATCAAATAGTAGGCATTTCCCGATCGCGTCCATTCCCCAATCTTTCCCGTCTCCAGTCCTGCTATTTTGTCTAACAACTGATTAACCCATTCTTGGCTATTTTGAATATCCAGGGTCAGAAACTCTAAAACCCGACGATGAGCACTACTTTGGTCAAACCAGTCCGTTTCGTTACAGGGTTGTTCGGTCATAATCTTGATTACCTTAAGGGAAAGCCCGTATTAATTTTACCATCTCGATGGGTTGCCCCAGCAATCCGATAGGAACTGCCATTATTCGCCGTACAAAACCGGGTTTGCTGGTTGCTGTCTGTCGGCGCATTTAATCCGCACCAGGCCCAATGGGGTGCGCCGTTCGGACATTGCACCGGATTGGCTTCGGCATAAGCAATGGAATTGATCACTTGTTCTGGAGTACAGCGATCGGGAAACATTGTGGAAAACTTACTGCCGCCTCCGGAGGTATGACTCCATTCTCCCCCGTAAATTCCCTGATTATTCGCGGATTGGGTGACTCTAAATTGTCGGATGGTAGAGGGGTTTTGTCCCCGGGGTCGCGCATGAAATCCCACCAAACGCCCCTCTCGATTCACCTCTCCACAAAATATGTGAGCGTGATTCACCTGCTGATTATTATAAGCACTTACCCAATGGGATGAACTCCCACAATTGATGCCTTGGCCTTGTGCTATACCCTGCAACAAAGCCACTAACAAACAGGCGACAGCGCCTATGCCGATTTTACGGATGGTTCTCCCGTTCAACAGTTGCCCAAATCTGCGGTTCATTTGTGCGTTTACCCTCCGGATTTTACCCATAACCTGAAATTGGATCTCACCGTATCATACCGGAACTCTCAAGGCCATCCGCAAATTTGCTAGAGATGAAGGGGCAAAAGACTGATGAAAAGTGAGGTTTGTGAATTGAAGTGAGGTAAAGCCCAAGTTTTAATTGACGATCGCCCGATCGCCATCCCTTCCAGCTTACCGTCCCCGGATTTGATAGAATGAATCTTAAAGGCTTATGCTATCCTCTGTGTCGAATACCTGCACCGACTTCATCAATTCCCTATGCTAAAAACTCCCCGTTTGACTGCTGCTGTATTGGTCACCTTATCTGCACTCATGACTGCTTGCAATCCTTCAGAAGCCCCCCAAACTGAAGTCCCCTCAGCAGAAGCCTCGATCGCAGAAACTCCCACTCCCGAACCCCCAAAAATTCCGACGATCGCCCCCTTAGATAACCCCGACCCCACGGTTACCGCTGCGATCGCCCAATATATCAACAGCCTCTCCTCCCAAGGATTTGCCTCAGAAAAGCAAGGGATCTGGATGCAACGGGGGGAGACTCTCCTGGCGCAACATCAAGGCACCACCCCCCTCCCTGCTGCCTCTCTCACTAAAATCGCCACCTCCTTGGTTGCCTTGCAAACCTTCGGTCCCGATCGCGAATTCGTCACCCAAATTGGCGCAACTGGACCCATCCAAAATGGCGAATTACAGGGAGATTTAGTCATCCAAGGAGAAGGCGACCCCCTGTTTGTCTGGGAAGAAGCAATGGCGATCGGCAACCGCCTCAATGAAATGGGAATTCAACGGGTGACAGGGAATCTGGTGATTCTGGACAAATTTTATATGAACTTCGAGACTGACTCGACGATCGCCGGGAACCTCTTCCTCGAAGGCATCAATGGGCAAATTTGGCCCGGGGAAGCAGAAACCCAATATCAAACCTTACCCCCCGGTACTCCCAGACCCCAAGTGGCGATCGCCGGTACAGTCCGAGTTGCCACTACACCCCCCAGTCAAGTCCAACCCCTTGTGCGTCATTATTCCCTTCCCGTGGTGGAACTCGTCAAACGCATGAATCAGTACAGCAACAACCCAATGGCGGAAATGTTAGCTGACGCCGTGGGAGGTCCTCAAGTCGTCGCCCAAAAAGCGGCTGCTGCTGCTGGTGTTCCCCCCCAAGAAATCCAACTGATCAACGGGTCCGGATTAGCCGAAGAAAATATCATGTCCCCTCGCGCCGCCTGTGGTTTATTTCTGGCATTAGAACGGGAATTACAACCCCATAACCTGACCATTGGAGATGCGATCGCCATTGTCGGACAAGATGAAGGCATCCTCAACCAACGGCAAATTCCCCGCTTCTCCGTCGTCAAATCCGGCAGTCTCAACGATGTGAGTGCCTTAGCTGGTGCATTACCCACCCAAACCCAGGGTTCCGTCTGGTTTGTGATTATGAATGGCGGCAGTAACTTAGAGGGATTCCGCCTTGAACAAGAAGCCCTACTCACTCAGTTTATCACTCAATGGGGAGCCGTCACCGCACTCCCTCCGGAATTAAGTCCAAATCCCCTGCGAAAAACTAAAACTTCCCGCAGTGAAATCGTTAAACAATAGGGGAACTCTCACGGTTTTAAGTCAAACAAGTAACCGGGTTTCTGAGCGGAATCGATGGCGAATCAGCAATCATTATGGCAACCCACCTGGATTCTAACTCCTGCCGATCATAAATCCGGTTTTCAAAAATCTGTTTTCTATCTTAGCCCGCCTTCGCGGGCTTTGTCTGTATCGCCCGACTCTGGATTGTGCGGATTTTGGCCCGGAGAAGTTGGGTTAAGTGGGATGAGTTTTATTAAAAATACCCCCCCATTGGCTCTGGGTAACCGCTTCAGCATCCTGACTCAAATATAAGTGATTAGAACCCATTCAGGCTGGGTCAAATACCCCTGACTTTTTGTAACTTTCCTGGGAAAAATGCGACAATTGACTGATGTTTCAATCCAGTCAACCCTTTACAATAAAGTCTGGAGCCAAGGTAACCACTTGGGTCAAGTTTGGGGCGATTCACACAAGATACCGCTCCATTTAGCAGGAATGCAATCATCCCTCTATACTCTCGTCTGACTTATTTCTAGTGATACTTCACCTCGAACTATGACTTACCGGATCTCTCAGGTTGCCACTGCATTCGTCATCCTCATGGGGGCCATCCATTTGCTGGGTTGGCATTTTCATCCGGAATGGTTCATCAACGGTTTGGTTGAGAACCCCCACCAGATGAAACCGAATACGGCTTTGTGCTTTGTGTTTTCCGGCACTGCCCTGGGATTGTTACAACGCCCAAGACTCCCGCGCTGGTGGCAATTTGGGGTCCGGGGATTGGCTGGGGTGGTCATGGCGATCGCCGTTCTCACCCTAGTCCAGTATATTTTTCCCTGGAACTTCGGCATCGATGAACTACTGCTTCCTCATCCGATCGCCTCCTCGATCACGCCCTATCCCAACCGGATGGGAGAAAGCGTTGCCTTGAACTTTCTCTTCATTGCTACATCCCTATTGCTGTTGGCACAGCAGAGCCCTCGCCATGATCAACTCGCTCAGATCTTGAGTTTGGTGGTGGCATCGATCGCATTGGTGCCTCTCGTGGGGCACCTGTTTGGTTCTGCGTTGTTGTATGAGTTATTCGTCTCTACCACGAGCACAGCTTTGAATAGTGCAGTCACGTTTCTCTTCCTGTCAGTGGGGATCTTATTCACCCGTCCAGAACAGGGACTGATGCGGACGATCTACAGTCCTCTGGTGGGGGGAATGATGGCACAGCGACTGTTGCCTTGGGCAGTCGCCTTGCCTTTGGCCCTGAGTTGGTTGATCTTTCAGGGTTATCAAAAAGAGTGGTATGATCCACAAACCGCTTATGCTTGTCTGATTCTCAGCGAGATTTTTCTCTACTCCATCGGAATTTATCTCCTGGCACAAGTGATCAATCGCATCGAGGGCGATCGCCAGGAGTCACAGCGATGGTTCCAATCTGCCATTATGAATTCCCCAGTCCCCATCATGCTGCACGGCGAAGATGGAGAAGTGCTGCAATTGAATACCGCTTGGTCCCGGATGAGTGGATATCAGCTTGCGGATATTCCCACCCTCCACCACTGGACAGAAAAAGCCTATCCAGAAACAACTAAAACCCTCAGAAAACCGCTCCAGAACATTGACACCTTAGCACCAGGCCAGGTCCAGGAAAAAGAGCAACCCATTCGCACCAAAACCGGCGAAAACCGCGTTTGGTACTGCTATGCGGTAACTTTAGGAAAAACCGGCGATGGGAGAAGAATTACCCTGAATACCGCCGTTGATATCACCGATCGCAAACAAGCCGAGCAAGTCCTTCGGGAATTCAATCAAACCTTAGAAAATCGCATTGCCGACCGAACGGTGGAACTCGAACAAGAATTGCACCAGCGACAGCAAATTGAGGGAAACCTGCGAGAGAGTCAAGCGCTGTTAAAGAGTTTGATAGAAGGTACCCCCGACATCATTACCGCACTGGATACTGACTTCACCTGTCTCGTGGCGAATGAGACGGCTAAAAGCGAATTTAGAAAACTGTTTGGCTGCCGCTTAGAAGTGGGAGATAACCTCATTGAATCTTTATCCCATTTCCCCAGCGAACAGGCCACTATTAGAAACCTTTGGAATCGCGCATTTCGCGGAGAAAATTTTAGCATTACCCTAGAATTTGGAGCGCTAACTCCAGAGCGTCGCTATTATGAACTGAACTACAGTTCAATGCGAGATTCCCAGGGAAAAATCTGGGGTGCATCTCTGATTTGTCGAGATGTGAATGAGCGGATTAAAGCCGATCAAGCTTTGCGCGCAAGCGAAGCCAGATTTCAGGCATTTATGAACTACAGTCCGGCCCTCACCTGGATTACCGATCGCGATGGCAAAATCGTTTACTGCAATCATAACCTGGCGAGTTTATTCGGTCAGTCTGTGGATGAGTTGCGAGATAAAACACCCTTCGACCTCCACCCCGGGGATTTAGCCGAACAGCACATTGCCAACACTCGCTTAGTGGCTGATGGCGGTGAAGTCGTCGAGGCGATCGAATCAGCATTTCGCCCCGATGGTTCCCTCCGTGAGTTTTTAGTGTATAAATTCCCCATAGAAATTGATGGAAGAGAGCATTTAGTGGGAGGAGTTGGCCTCGACATTACTAAGCAAATTCACGCCGAGAAAGCGTTGCGAGAAAGTGAAGCGAAGCTAAAAGCCATTTTAGATAATGCTCCAGCGGGAATTTATTTGCAAGACCTGGAAGGCAAATTTTTATTAGTCAATCAGTATTTCCTGGATTTATTACAGGTTTCAGAACAGCAGTGTCTCGGTAAAACCTTTGCCGAATTCTTCCCCGGAGAGTTTGCCGAACAAGTTGAGGCCAATGAACGAAACCTGGTCGAAAAGGGAGGGCCTTATTATTTTGAAGAAGATATCCCCCTGCCCGATGGCATTCATCCTTTTTATACGGTCAAGTTAATCCTCCAGGATTTGAGCTCTCAACCCTACGCTTTATGTGGAATTTCCACGGATATCAGCGATCGCAAGCGGGCTGAAACGGCCTTATGGGAAGCGAAAGAAGTGGCGGAAGCAGCCAACATGACTAAAAGCGCCTTTCTCGCCAATATGAGCCATGAACTGCGAACTCCTCTGAATGCGATTCTGGGTTTTACCCAAATTTTGGCTAAGGATTCCTCTTTAAGTCGCCAACAACAGGAACAAATTACCATTATCAATAGTAGTGGTGAGCATCTGCTGAATTTGATTAATGATGTCCTGGAAATCTCCAAAATCGAAGCGGGGCGATCGGCCCTTCATCTCAGCACTTTTGACTTTTATGCTCTGCTAGCCGCCTTAGAATCCATGTTCCAACTCAAAGCCGCTTCTAAAGGGTTACAGATAATTTTTGCCCCAGATAGGGTCCCCCAATATATCACCACCGATGAAAGCAAATTGCGCCAAGTTTTGACCAATTTGGTGGGAAATGCCATCAAATTTACCCGGGAAGGTGGGGTCTCCCTGCGAGTCAAAGCAACTGCCCTCGAAGCGGCCAATTTAGAACCCGCCTCTCGGTTCTGTTTCTACTTTGAAATCGAAGATACAGGCATGGGAATCGCTGAGGAAGAGTTGCCGGGATTATTTACCCCCTTTCATCAAACCACCAGCGGCCAAACTGCCTCAGAAGGAACGGGTTTAGGATTGAGCATTAGCCGGAAATTCGTCCAAATGATGGGCGGTGATATTGAGGTGAGCAGTCGCCTCAATGTGGGGACCTTGGTTAAATTTACCATTCAAGTCTCCGTTGCTCAAGCGAGTGACCTCAAAACCGCCAGTCAGGTTCAGCGCATTATCGGATTAGAACCGGATCAGCCCCCCTATCGGATTCTGGTAGCGGATGATCGCCCTGAAAGTCGCCGCTTAATTCGCTGCTACCTCGAACCCCTGGGATTTGAGGTCCGGGAAGCCGAAAATGGCCAACAAGCCTTAGAAATATGGGAAAATTGGGAACCCCATCTCATCGTGATGGATATGCAAATGCCCGTGATGAATGGTTACGAAGCCACTCGGCAGATTAGGTCTCATGTCAAGGGTCAGGCGACGGTGGTGATTGCCTTAACCGCCAGTGTTTTTGAGGAAAATCGCAACTTAATTTTATCCGCCGGTTGCAATAAGTTCCTGCGAAAGCCCTGCCGACAAGAGGTCCTCTTGGAAACCTTGGCTCAACACTTAGGGGTGCGCTATCGATACGAAGATCCGGAGTCGGGAATAAAAGGTAACGGGGATTCAACCGATGGCGCGTTTATGCTAGACTCTGGGACATTACAAGGGATGCCAGTCCCCTGGATGAGGAGACTGCACAATGCTGCTCTGGCTGCGGATAGTGAAGCCATTGAGGAACTCATTCAGGAAATTGCCGAGGGTTCGGCAGCGATCGCTCACGGTCTCCAGGACTGGACCGACAATTTTCGATTTGACAAAATTAGCGGATTGACCCAGGAGGTTCTTGATGGATATCAATAGAACTCAACCCCTCGGGATTTTAGCCGATATTTTAATTGTGGACGATGAACCCAATAATTTGCGGGTGTTGTCGAATTTGCTAAAACAACAAGGCTATAAAGTCCGGGCCGTTCTCTCGGGAGAAATGGCTTTATCTGCTGCAAAACTAACGCCACCGGATTTAATTTTGCTCGATATCATGATGCCGGATATGGATGGGTATCAAGTTTGTCATCAGCTCAAAAATGACTCGGATACTTGTCAAATTCCGGTGATTTTTGTGAGTGCCAAAGACCAAGGAATTGACAAGGTAAAGGCTTTTGCCGTTGGCGGAGTAGACTATATTACCAAACCCTTTCAAGTCGAAGAAGTGTTTGCCCGCATGGAATGTCATCTAAAACTGAATTACTTGCAAATGAAGCTAGAGGAACAAAACTATCACTTGCAAGCGGAAATTTGTCAGCGCAACGCTGCTGAAAAAGCCCTAAAGGAGCAGAATGAACAACTAAGGCAAGAAATTGAACGACGGCAACTCACAGAAATAGCCCTGCAAAAAACGAACCAAGAACTCGCTCGGTCTAATGCAGATTTAGAACAATTTTCCGCAATTGCCTCTCACGACTTACGCTCACCTTTAGCCACCATCAATGGCTATGCCCAACTCTTGCAGCTGTGTGGGAAAGAACAACTGGATGATAAATGTAACAATTTTGTGGAGCAAATTTTAAAGCTCTGCGATCGCACCGATTTATTAATTGGAGAGTTACTCTCCTATGCTCATTTAAATCAGGCTCAGGATCCGTTTCAACTCCTATCGTGCGATCGGCTTGTCCAGCAAGCTCTGGAAAATCTAGGGACGGAGATTTATCAAAATCAAGCTCAGGTGACTTATGACCCGTTACCGGAAATCATCGGCACTGAATCTCAATTTGTCCAACTCTTCCAAAATTTAATCGGAAATGCCATTAAATACCGTCGGGAAGACTCGCCCAGAATTCATCTGAGTGCGGTACTCCAAGACAATCACTATTTATTTTCGATTCAAGATAACGGCATTGGAATTGAAGAAAAATATTCCGAGCATATTTTTCAGATTTTTAAACGCTTACACAGCCAAGACTATCCCGGGACCGGCATCGGATTAGCCACTTGCCGCAAAATTGTCGAACGACATGGCGGTTCCATCTGGCTCAAATCTCAAGTCGCTCAGGGTTCGACATTTTATTTTACGGTACCCAACAAGCAGAGGGTAGTGGAGCGCCAAATGATAGCGGCGATCGCCTCTCCCAACTGAACCATTCCCTCAAAAAAAAATAAGCCCACCGCTGTGGACTTATCCGGTAGAGTGGCAAAATAAAATCTGATATTCTGCCACTCCTGTATTGATTTCCCAAAGGAAAATCTTACTTGATGCTGACTTTTCCGCCTGCTTCTTCCAGTTGCTTCTTAGCATCTTCCGCTGCATCTTTGGCGATGCCTTCTTTAATCGGTTTCGGTGCAGATTCCACCATATCTTTGGCTTCTTTCAGACCTAATCCGGTTAAAGCACGGACAACTTTGAGAACAGCAATTTTCTTGTCTGCGGGAACTTCTTCGAGAATGACATCAAATTCAGTCTTCTCTTCGACTTCTTCAGCAGGAGCAGCCGCGCCAGCAGCCATCATCATCATGCCGCCAGCAGGTGCAGCAGCACTCACGCCAAAGGCTTCTTCAATTTGTTTGACCAGTTCAGAAGCTTCCAACAAGGTCAAGGATTTTAGCTTTTCGAGAATTTCATCAGTTGCTGCAGACATGGATTGACTCCTATCAAATATATAAATGGAATAGTCAGGGGTTCAGGGTCACTAGACAAATGACATAAGACAGTGAAGATCCTTAATCCTTTATCCGAGGACAAATGACACAGGATAAATGCCAGAGGGATCAACAACCAGCACTTACGCGGCTTGGTCTTCGTCGCTGGTGGTGCCGTCTTTGTCGGCGTAGGCTTGGAGACCTCGGGCCAGACCCGAAGGAACTTCTTTGATCCCCACAGCAATCTTCGTTACCACGCCATTGAGAGCGCCGGCAATTTGAGCCATGAGTTGTTCCTTGGATGGCAGGTCGCCGATCGCCTTAACTTGCTCGAAAGTCAGCGCTTTTCCTTCTAATACACCACCGCGAAGTTCACTCTTCTTGGTCGCTTTTTGGAAGTCTTGATACGCCTTAATCGGACCATTCAGGTCATCTTTCAGGAACAAAAAGGCAGAGGAATCTTTAAGGAATTCCCCTAAAGATTGCCAGTTTTCATCGCCATCAACAGCCCGTCGCATCAGGGTGTTTTTAGCGACTGCACAGGTTGCACCGCTTTCGCGTAGACGCCGACGTAAATCGGTAATCTCCGCCACGGTTAACCCTTTGTAATCAATCACAAGCGTCATCTGGGACTGGCTCAACTCTTGTTTGAGCTCCGTCACCATCGCTTGTTTATCTTCTAGCGTTTTACCCACTCGTTTTCACCTCCTGATTGGGATGAAGATTAAGAAATTAGAGACATTTGGGAGCCGGAGCATTCATCCCCTGGGAATATGAGTGGAATCTATGACTCTCACTGCTCCCCTATCCCCGACCCAATCAAAAACCCCAGCAGGGTAGCCGGGGTTTTGTCAGTTTCCGATGGCAATCTTGTCAACTCATGACAAGACAGCACAAGGGGAACGATAACGCAAACCTAGGTAGGAAATTAAGCCCTGTTGGACACCTACTGTCTCCGGCTACTGTGCTATTTAATTTTGGGGTTTGAAGGGATGAATTTTGAGTTTCCTCAAAATTTTAACCGGCTTTTAGGCGGTTTCTGTTAGCTTGAGATCTCGCAAGGCGCTGATATCAACTTCAATGGAGGGTCCCATCGTCGAAGTGACATACACACTGCGCCAGTAGCGGCCTTTAGCACCAGAAGGACGGTTGCGGTCAATGCTTTCTTGCAACGCCTTGAGGTTAACGAGAAGATCTTCAGTTGGGAAAGCTGCTTTCCCAAACATGACATGGACGATGCCCGTGCGATCGGCCCGAAATTCTAGTTTACCGGCTTTGAACTCGTTAATTGCTTGACCGAGGTCAAAGGTTACCGTACCACCTTTTGGCGAAGGCATCAACCCCCGGGGACCAAGAAGTTTACCTAATTTGGCAACTTGGGGCATCATATCCGGGGTGGCAATCAGTTTATCGAAGTCCATGCGGCCTTGTTGGATTTCGGCGATCAGATCTTCCGATCCTGCCAAATCTGCACCGGCATTGGTAGCTTCGGTCACTTTTTCCCCCCGAGCAATGACCGCCACGCGGACGGTTTGACCCGTTCCTTTGGGGAGGGCCACGGTGGTCCGGAGCTGTTGGTCGGTGTACTTGGGATCGATGCCTAAGCGAATATGAGCTTCGGCGGATTCAGGAAATTTTGCTGTAGCGGTCTCTTTTAAAAGGGTGAGCGCCTCTAAGGGTTGATAAGGCCGCTCTTCAACCTTTTTATTGAGTTCTTGTAATCTACGCGAGATTTTTTTGGCCATTTTTCTCTCCTGGGGTCGTAGCGAGGCGATGCCTCTGCCCCTTGTAAGGGTCACTCGGTTGAGATTATCAGGAGAAGGAGCGCACGAGATATGCGATCGCTCACTCTTGGAAATCTCATTTAGATCAATCCAGAGATTTCAAACCCCAGTTCCTAGAATTTTAAGAGAATTCTAAAAATCTAAACTCTAAAATCTCTAATCGGTTCCTAATCGCCGACGGTCACACCCATATTGCGGGCGGTCCCTTCGACAATCTTCATGGCTGCTTCAATGTCATTGGCATTGAGGTCAGGCATTTTGGTTTGGGCAATATCTCGGAGTTGAGCCCGGGAGATTTCTGCCACTTTCTTGCGATTGGGTTCCCCTGAACCTCTTTCAATCCCTGCTGCCTTGCGAATCAAGACAGAGGCGGGAGGGGTTTTCAGAATGAAGGTGAAACTGCGGTCTTCAAAGACGGAGATTTCTACCGGCACCACGAGACCCGCTTGATCGGCAGTTCTGGCGTTGTATTCTTTACAGAACATCATGATGTTCACGCCATGCTGACCGAGGGCAGGCCCGATCGGGGGTGCGGGGTTGGCTTTTCCGGCATTAATCGCCAACTTAATCACCGCAACTACTTTTTTTGCCATTTGCTGTGTTAGCTGCTTTAACTCAATTTGCGGACTTGATTAAACTCCAGTTCGACGGGCGTATCTCGTCCGAAGATAGACAGGAGTGCTTTGAGCTTACTGCGCTCTGGGCTCACTTCTATGACTTCCCCATCAAAATCTTTAAAGGGTCCAGAGACCACTTCAATTTTTTCTCCTGGAGTCAGATAAGTTTTGACTACTGGCTCTGCTTCATCCCGTTGCCTGAATATTCGTTGAACTTCCGAATAACTCAGGGGCATGGGTTTGACGTGACCGCGTCCGCGTCCGTAACGGCGTTTTTGTTCGGCCCCCACAAAGTTAATCACATGGGGGGTGTTTTTGACAACCTGCCAGCTTTCATCGTCCATGTCCATTTGGACGAGGACGTAACCGGGGAAGATTTTTTCATCCGTTTGCTGTCTGCTTCCATCCTTGCGGATTTTAAAGGCAGCAGCTTGGGGAATCTCGACTTGAAAAATCCGCTCACCCATATCCAGGGTTTGAATCCGCTGTTCTAGGGTCGCTTTAACCCGTTTTTCACAGCCGGAAGCCACCTGGACGGCATACCAGCGCTTTTGCACTGATGATGTGGATTCTTCCGTTTCGTCGGTTTCTGACGGTTGAGTGGAATATTGAGAGTCGTCGTCCGATGCAAACATCATCCGAACACCTGTGTAGCTGCCCAACCAAAAAATTTATCGATGAAATAGATTAAGCTGGCAATTAAGGCGACCATCGAGAGGACGGCCAAGGATTCACTAATTACCTGCTGCCGAGATGGCCAAACTACCTTAGCTAGTTCTTCTTTTGTTTCCTGGAAAAACTCGGCGGGATTGAAACCGCTTGCTGTTTCTTGGTTTGCTTCGTTATTCTTTGCCACAATTGCTTTTCTTCTCCCACTGAACGCAACAACAGGTAGTTCTTTCTTGGCAACAGCTTTCATGCTCCAAGCCAGTGAATCACGCCACACCCAATTGGGTGGCTGCACAAGTCGCCGTTCTAGCTTAAACTTTTTCTTGTTCTTCCAATACTTGGTACGAACCACCCAGATAATAATTCTACCCGAAAGTTTTTAGGTTGTTTGCTGTTTTTGCAGCAGACATACTTTCGGGCAGATATCTTTCGGAAGATGGTTCAGCGCGCCCTGGAGGACTTGAACCCCCGACATCAGGTTTTGGAGACCTGCGTTCTACCAACTGAACTAAGAGCGCACGGGTTGAATCTGCTGGTTAGAGCGATTCACCCATTTCCTATCCTATACCCAAACTGGCGATCGCGTCAACCCACCCGGGGCAATTTTTTTGGATTGGTTCTACATCGGGCGGTCAAACCGTTGTTTGATGCGGGTAGCTTTACCCACGCGATCGCGCAGATAGTACAGTTTCGCCCGTCGTGCTTTACCCCGACGCAATATTTTGATGCTCTCAATCCGGGGCGAGTGCAGTAAAAAGACTCGTTCCACCCCGACCCCTTGGAAAACACGTCGCACGGTAATGGTTTCATTAATTCCACCATTACGCATGGCAATCACCACGCCCTCGTAAGGCTGGGTTCTTTCTTTGCCCGCTTCTCTAATTCTGACGCCCACTCTTACGCTGTCACCAACGTAAATTTGCGGGAGGTCCGTTTTTAACTGTTCCGCTTCAATGCTACGGATAATCTGTTCAGCCTTCATAGTTATGGTTTTTAACTCACAATCTCCCATCATACTGCTCAATCGGCATTTCAGTCTAGCCAATCTCTAAGAGTTTTTTTCCCCCGTCTTTAGCGCGGGTTGTGTCCGAAAATTCTACCCTGAGAAACCGGACCCAGCACCATCACGCCACCTCCGGTCCCCTCCCCTTGGCAAGGGGAGGGTTAGGGTGGGGTCCTCTTGAAGGGCGATTCCCTACGGGATAGCTCCGCTTACCGCGCTTCACTGAAGAAAGAGGTTGGACCAGCCTCCATACAGGTGCTTAAACCTCCTTTGAGTGCGTGAGGTGGCGATCGGCCAATGAAGAACCTCACCCTAGCCCTCCCCTGTGTCTTGGGGAGGGGACCGGAAGTGGCTCATAGGTGGCGATCGCCTAAGAAGAACCCCACCCTAGCCCTCCCCTTGCTAAGGGGAGGGGACCGGAGGTGCAGTTAAGGGTAACCAACCCTTGTAAGTCCCTGCCATTGTCCGCATTTCGGCCCTTCCCATCTGCTCTGACTGGAGTCCTACTTCTCCCGAGAGAGCTTTAAGGCTCTGAAAAGCCGAAAAAATGCAAAAAAAGGAGATAACCCAGTGTTATCTAACCCTAAAGGCAGAAATTAGCTAAAAAAACTCAATTTCCAGATTTCAGCCCTGGAATTTTAATGCTAGAGTAGAGTGAAAATGTTGTCTTCTCAAGAGAGGTTGCATAACAACGTTGAAACTCTTTGCTCTAACTGGCTACCCTTGGCGTGGCCTCTGGTATCTGGATATGCAGTTGAAGCGTAAACGGCATTGCGACCCTGCGCTGTCCTGGACTGATCGATGTGAAGCGCCTAGTATGGTCCGATCGGCCTGTTAGATAAGGTTTGCGCTCGGTACTGCTGAAGCTTCTTGTAAGCTGCTGTTAAGACCCTAAGTCTTGAGGGGTCCGCAAACTAGGTCGATCGGGGTTATAGACCCACAAAATTTTGACAAGGAGACGGCGTTCCGATAACCGTCTCTAAACAAGCTGGATTTCTCCGGCCCTAGCTCTATCAAAAAGGGAGTGGATTCCTGACAGAGAAACTCGCATCAGATGAACGAAACATCTGTCAGGTCCACTCATTAAGCATCATGCTTGCGGGATAGAGCGTCCGGTTGAGATCTCCAGCTACTGCCTAGGGATGAGGTGGGTTCCCCAGAACCTGACTCAATCCTTCACCTCCGGCAGCGATGTCAATTAACTTGAATATTCATGATTGAACATAGTCAATCGCCTTAGTTGCTTAGTCTGCTAAGGCCACTATGCCCTGTATTTCAACCGTTTGGAGTGGAAAAATGTCTCAAATGATAGATCGCAAAATTGCCCCCGCCCCCATGACCGAGAACGTGAGCGTCGTGGACTTAATTGATGGTTACTTCACCGCTTATAATTCCGCTCGGTTGCGGGAAGTCTGTCACCTGCTGACGAAAAAGGTGATGCGGGACGGGGTGACTGTGGGACTGAGCCTATCTGGGGCCATGACTCCGGCGGGATTCGGGGTATCAGCTTTAGCACCGCTGATCCGTAACGGCTTTATTGATTACATCATCAGTACCGGCGCAAATCTGTATCATGATATCCATTACGGACTGGGATTAAACCTCTATGCGGGAAATCCGTTCGTGGATGATATCAAACTGCGGGAAGAAGGCCATATCCGCATCTATGACATCATTTTTGATTACGATGTGTTGTTGGAAACTGATGCGTTTATTCGGACCATTTTGCGCGCAGAACCCTTTCAGAAGCGGATGGGAACGGCAGAATTTCATTATCTGCTGGGCAAATATGTCCGGGAAATTGAGAAGCAACGCGGAGTAGAGCATTCCTGCTTGCTGGCAACGGCGTATGAGTGCGGAGTGCCGATTTATACCTCGTCCCCGGGAGATAGCTCGATCGGGATGAATGTGGCGGCGCTTGCGTTAGAAGGGTCGGAATTAATCATTGATCCGGCGATCGATGTCAACGAAACAGCAGCGATCGCTTATGCTGCCCGGGACCCCAACAAAGACTTCCCCGGAGAAAGTGCCGCCTTCATTCTCGGTGGTGGTTCTCCGAAAAACTTCCTCCTGCAAACCCAACCCCAAATTCACGAGGTCCTGGGTTTGGAAGAACGGGGACATGACTATTTCATCCAAATTACCGATGCCCGTCCCGATACCGGCGGTTTATCTGGGGCCACCCCCGCTGAAGCGGTAAGCTGGGGCAAAGTCGATCCCAATGAACTGCCCAATACCGTGGTTTGCTACACCGACAGCACGATCGCCCTGCCGATTCTCACCGCTTATGTGATGAATCAGTGTCCCCCACGTTCCCTCAAGCGACTGTACGATCGCCGCCAGGAAATGCTGACCAAACTGCAATTAGACTACCAATTGGCGCAAGCGAAAAAATCCGAACGCACCGCCCCCCCCGTTTCTGAAAGACCCGAACCTGTTGCCACTTATCCCTGTGGTACGCCCATCCGGAACGGGCGTGGTTAGCGACTAAATTAGTCTTCCCCTAATTTGAACCCTCCGAGTTACTAAACCTCGGGGGGTTTTGTATTGCCCGGTTTTATTTTCATCAACATCCAGGGTAGATTTTGACGGCAAATACAACAGTCTGCTTACGGTTTGCCCCCCTGATTGGAACCCGAGATTTTCCTATCCTAGAGTCATGGTCAAACCGGCAGGAAGATTTAAAACTTTTCGCCCATCGGCGGCAAATACAACAGTCTTCTTACGGTTTACCCCCTGGTTAATAGAGTGTTAGTTAACCTACATTAGAGAGAAGTAACCCCCTCGAAATCTGCAACATAATTGCACCAAAAGTAGGGACGAAACGCTTTAGTTTCCGAAGGGTATATAAAATTTTATCGGTGTTTTAATCGCCTACGGGTTCGATAAAACCCGATTCTGCCCACTCTACCGATTTCAGAATTCACTCTTATTTTGGAGAGGAAACCCGATGAGAACATCAATGAATTTGGACCTGTTACGCGAGGTCGATGCCTGGGGACGTCAATTTGAACAACTCTTAACTGAACAACCCCCGTGCCAACGTCCCGAAATGGGTAGAGTGTGGCAACCGGCGATCGAACTGGAAGAAACGGAGAATAGCTTTGTATTGCGGGTAGAAGTACCCGGTTTAAGCGGACCCGAGATTGATGTGCAAGCGAGTCGCTTTCAAGTGGCGATCGCCGCCCACCGTCAGGCACCCCAGAACGTGAGTCAGAACAGCGGTTACCTGCGTTCTGAACTCCGTTACGGCAAGTTGCGTCGGGTCGTCCCCTTGACGAAACCCATTGTGGCGGACCGCATTGAAGCCCAGTTAAACGATGGCATTCTCACCTTAACTTTGCCGAAATTTTCCGCCCAACAACCCCAAGTGGTCAAGGTGCGGTTGGACGAGTTCAAATCTGAGGTTAACCCCGTGATGCCGGTAGCGCAGAAACCGGATCTAACCGCCCAGAAAACTGAGGAGAAAATCGCTTCCAGTGAAGGGGAACTGTTAAACGACTTATGGGCAAGCCAAGGGTAAATCTGCTCACCCCAAATCCGGAGATTCACTGGATTCAGGGACAAGGGTGGGAAGAGGGGCCGATCGCCATCCTGATGGGATAGACCCCAAAATCACCGGCGATCGGCCCATAAAAACACCCTCTAAGTCTGCTTTCTCGGTAAACCGTCCCTAATGAGGTTCGGTAACCTCCCCTTCAATAGAAGCCCAACCGCCCACACCATATAGATTGGTAGGCTTAAAAAATATTGAATCTGGAAAAACTGCTCTCGTGCAGTTGTGCCGATCGCCCAAATAAACTGGGCTAAATCAGCCCAAACCCTTTGTTAGTAGTAAATTAGGAGTAAAACATCCATAATGGGTAAAGTAGTTGGAATTGACTTAGGAACCACGAACTCTTGCGTTGCCGTGATGGAAGGCGGTAAACCCACCGTGATCGCCAACGCAGAAGGCTTCCGCACCACGCCTTCGGTGGTGGCTTACACGAAAAACAGCGATCGCCTCGTCGGTCAAATCGCCAAGCGTCAAGCGGTGATGAACCCGGAAAACACCTTCTATTCCGTCAAGCGGTTCATCGGACGCAAACATACGGAAGTCACTCACGAAACCACCGAAGTTTCCTATAAAGTCCTCAATATCAATGGCAACGTTAAACTCGATTGCCCTGCCTTAAGCAAGCAATATGCGCCGGAAGAAATTTCCGCCCAAGTGCTGCGGAAACTGGTGGATGATGCCAGCACCTACCTCGGTGAAAAAGTGACCCAAGCCGTGATTACGGTTCCCGCCTATTTCAACGATTCTCAGCGTCAAGCGACGAAAGACGCCGGGAAAATTGCCGGGATTGAAGTCTTGCGGATCATCAACGAACCCACTGCCGCATCTCTGGCTTATGGGTTAGACAAGAAGAGTAATGAAACCATTCTGGTGTTTGACTTAGGGGGTGGGACCTTCGACGTTTCCATCTTAGAAGTCGGCGACGGCGTGTTTGAAGTGCTCGCCACCTCTGGAGATACCCACTTGGGTGGGGATGACTTCGATAAGAAAATTGTGGACTTCTTAGCTGAAGAATTCCGCAAAGCCGAAGGAATCGACCTGCGGAAGGATAAGCAAGCCCTGCAACGGTTGACTGAAGCGGCTGAAAAGGCCAAAATTGAGCTCTCTAGCGTGACTCAAACGGAAATCAACCTGCCCTTTATCACCGCAACTCAAGAAGGTCCGAAGCACTTAGATACGACCTTGACTCGGGCTAAGTTTGAGGAATTGACGGCAGATTTGATTGACCGTTGCGGCATTCCTGTAGAAAATGCAGTTCGCGATGCCAAGTTGGATAAGAGTGCGATCGATGAGGTGGTCCTCGTCGGGGGTTCTACCCGGATTCCGGCAGTGAAAGAACTGGTGAAAAAGGTTCTGGGTAAAGAACCGAACCAAACCGTGAACCCCGATGAAGTGGTAGCTGTGGGTGCTGCGATTCAAGCGGGTGTGCTCGCCGGTGAAGTTAAAGACATTCTGCTGCTTGACGTGACTCCCCTCTCCCTGGGTGTGGAAACCCTGGGTGGCGTGATGACCAAGATTATTCCTCGCAACACCACGATTCCTACGAAGAAGTCGGAAGTGTTCTCCACCGCAGTGGATGGTCAAACGAATGTGGAAATCCACATTCTGCAAGGGGAACGCGAGATGGCGAACGATAACAAGAGTTTGGGAACGTTCCGCTTAGATGGAATTCCCCCGGCACAACGTGGGATTCCTCAAATTGAAGTAACCTTCGATATTGACGCGAACGGGATCCTGAATGTCCATGCAAAGGATAAGGGGACTGGGAAGGAACAGTCGATCAGCATCACGGGTGCGAGTACCTTGCCTGGAGATGAAGTGGAACGGATGGTCCGGGAAGCGGAATCGAATGCCACAGCAGATAAGGAACGTCGCGAGAAGATTGATCTGAAGAACCAAGCGGATTCGTTGACTTATCAAGCTGAGAAGCAGATGAGTGAGTTGGGAGATAAGGTCCCGGCGGATGAGAAGACGAAGGTGACTGATTTGATTCAGGCGCTGAAGGATGCGATCGCCAAGGATGACTTTGACCTGATGAAGTCGCAAATGACTGAGTTGCAACAAGCTCTGTATGCGATCGGTAGCAAGATCTACGAACAATCCGGCGGTGATGCAGGTGCCCCCCCGAATGATAATGGTGGTGGCAGTGCGGGCACTCCTCCCTCTGGCGGTTCTGATGAAGATGTCATCGACGCTGAGTTCTCCGAAACAAAGTAGGTCAGCATTAGCCTGTATAGGAAGAGAGGTGGGGTTAATCCTGCCTCTTCCTGACAGCCCGTTTAGGCGGGCTATTTTTTTTGGGTTGGGTTGGGTTGGGCGATCAACCCTAGATACTATGTGAGCAAAATAGAGAAAATTAAAACAGGGGCAATTGATGAATTACCCCTGACGATCGCTGTTTAATTGCGCGATCGAATATCAGCGGCGATCGCTGCCTCAACTAAATCCGATAAAATGGCTCGAATCATCACCAACTCAATCGGTGGATTTTCCAAAAATTCTGGACTACTCGCCGCAATAAAGGCATTATATGCATTAGTCGCAGCCCATAACCGTCTCGGATCAACCTTCCCATCTTTGAGCAGTCCGAGTAAGCTTCTCACTAATTGTTCGGCTACCTCCCGGGATGGCGCACCTAGTATTTGTAGCAACCCTTGAACCAAGGTGTTCAAGTTGGCACTGTCAATCGAAGACCCGGTTAATAAGGTTGTTAAAGCGGTGGAGATCGCGGTTCCTCCTCCTCCCCCACCTAAGTCTCCTGCAGTGATGCCTCCCTCTCCAGTGAGTGAGGAGGATTGCTGGATGATGTCTACCGCTGTCTGATTGACTGCATCCGTCACTGGCGCAGAGAATACAAATTCAACATTGGGAGAGCCTATCGGGGGATTTATGGAAGGTCCCGAGGTACTTTGTCCCCCATCTTCAGGAGTTTCCTCCGTTGTTGTGGGTGTAGCTTCCTGGCCGGTTTCTCCCGGGATTTCTACGGCTGTTTCCCCTTCAGTTTCTGCCGTGGTTTCCAGTAAGTTGGGTTGACTAATATCGGGACTGGCTTCGATCGTGGGGGTAGGGTTTACCGGGTTAGGTGTTATTTCTCCTGGAGATTCTACCGGAGTTTCTGCCGGTGTATCATTATTCGGCTGCTGGCCGTTTTCTGGTGGGCTGATATTTGCTGGGGGTACAATTGGTGTTTCAGTTTCCTCCTCTGGGTCCTTATTTTCAGTTTCTGGTGTTGGGGTTGGCTCATCGCTTATAACCGAGTCGGGGGGGACTTCATCACTAAAAGCATGAACGGAACCGGGCATGAAGCCTAAAATTAGAACCGCCCCCATGAACAAGCAAATATTGTGACGCAATGAAAAGATTTTAATACTCATAAATTTAAGGAATTACTCTGACTTAAAAGCTAAAAAAGTGACTATACCCAACGCCCAATCGGAATCGAGCACCATCCCCCGCACTTCCGGTAATATCGGCAATGGCGGGAGTGAGGACGAGGGGAATATTTTTGAAAGGAACAATCGAAGCGGCTAGGGTTAAATCTTGACCACTCCAGTCGGCGATCGCAGAGACTTGTGGGTGAACTCGCACCCCCACACTTCCAAAGACATTCACGGTATTTACATCATTATTGAAGTCATCTTCAAAGCGAAACCGACCATTCCCCAAGCCGAGAGAAACTGTTACTCGGCTAAAAGGTTCTTCTGTACTCTCACGGGGGCTAAATGTCTTACTCACGACCCCATAAGTGCTGGTTCCCGCATCGGTAAATCCCCAAACGATGGCATTTTCAACTCCCACTGCGACTGCAAAGTTATTGGGCAGTAAGCGATGGAGTTTGAAACTGATGCTCCCTCGTTTCATAAAGCCATCATCGTTGTTTCTATTGGACATTAAATCTAAAACCGTGACAGTGGTTTGCAGTCCCACAGTTCGGCGGGGATTTCCTAGTCCAAATCCTGTAGAAATCGTGCCATCGGCGGAGTCGGTAAATCGGGTTCTATGTTGAAAACCAGCCCCCCAGAAAAATTGTCCAAATCCAGGACCAAAGGCAGTGGGGGAAATTGAACTGGAACCCGGTGCAACCTGACTCGTACCTCCCCGTCTGATGGTAGTTGCTGGGGGTTCGATGGGAACGAAGGTTGTCGGAGGTAAAGGCAATTGCCATTGTTGTCGCAAGTCTTCTATTTCGTCGGGACTTTCAGTGGTTCCCGGTGAGGTGGGTTCAGTTAAAGGAGGGTCTTGGGCGATGAACTGTTGAGTTTCAGCGAATAAAGCGGGGTTAAATTGGTTATCAATTTGCGGTGTTTCCCAGACTGAATTCTCCGCTAAGGGAATCATCGGTAAAGCAGGGCGAGTTGTGATGATTTTGGGGGGATTTTCCTCGGAGTTGACATCTGAATTCCTTTCTAAAATCGGAGAGAAGGCGGAAGGATCTTCCAGGGAATTGGCAAGGAGGGGGGGATGATGGAGTAAGGTAGTGCTGAATAGAAACAAGGCGATCGCCATGCTACATTTCGGGGAAAATTGGCAGGTAGGCGAAATGATACTTATAGGGGCTTTAATCGCTTTCAATGGTTCATTCCTCACAACTTGTTGGCAATAATAAGTAGAGTATTTTCCACAATATGGCGCTCCTTTTGTTACCCAGAGGGGTGGGATAAGGTACCCTCAAAGCCGCTCACACATTTACGGGATAGGGTACAAAAAATAAAGAAAAATTAAGGCAAGGAGACAGTAACTATAGCGCAGCTAAATAAACACTGGACAATCCTTCAAGGGAGTGGGAGCATCCTGCTCCCATGTTGTAGTAGGGAGCAAGATGCTCCCACTCCCGAATTTTGTTGTCAGAAGGATTTAGACTCACTATATAAAGCTGGGAAACCGGGTATCTTTACAAACTCTCTCCTGAGTCGCCATAAATTAAAGGGAGAAACCCGGATTTTGGTGTTTTATATCTCTACCTAACTCCTATTTCAGGAGTTAGTTAAGGATTGTTATTTAAGTCAGATATGGCATCGCGAACTTGCTGGAGGTAGGTGTTATTGGGGTCAAGTTGGTGGGCTTGTGTAAAAGCATCGGCTGCTTCCTCATAGCGGTTTTCCATCAATAAAGTCATCCCTTTCGCGGTCCAAGCGGCGGCATCTTCAGGATTACTAACGATCGCCTCCTCAAAAGCTGCGATCGCATCCTGATGATTTTGCAAACTTAACTGTCCCCACCCTCGCCGATGCCATGCATCAGGTTCATCCGGCTGAATTGCCAGGGCTCGATCCAACGCCGATGGGTCGTCTGGATTTTGCTGCAAAAATTCATTAATGAGAGTCGCCCGACTCATCCACGCTTGATAGGTATTGGGCTGAATTTGAATGCCTCGATTGTAAGCTTGAATCGCCCCTTCCAAATTATTCATCCCCCCTAAAGCGAGACCTCGATGAATCCAGGCATGGGAATATTCATCGGGATTAATCAGCAAGGCACGATCAAAGGATTCCAAGGCGGCCTCATTGTCACCCATAGCTAATAAAGACATCCCTCGCAAATCCCAGGAAATGTAATCAAAATCCTGAATTTCATTGACTTTATCAAAAGCTTGAACTGCTTCTTCGTGACGTTGGAGCTTAGATAGAATTATTCCTTTGTAGCGCCATAAAGTGGCATAAAATCCCAACTCACCATTGAGGGCATTTAATAGTTGTTGTTCTTCGGCGTTAGTCGGCTGACCCAAGGTTTGGAGTTCTTGCTGTTTTTCCTCATAAGGGAAAATTTCAATGGCGCGACTGTAAGAACTGAGTGCATCATTAAACTCTCCCAATTCAAACAACAGATTACCCCGACCATACCAGGCTTGATAAAAACTTGGGCTAAGTTCAACGGCTTTATTATAAGCCTGGAATGCGCGCTGTTTCAGTTGCTCGGCTTGGGAATCTCCGTAATATTGATACAGATTAGCTAATCGCCAGAGTTTATTCCCATGATTGACCCATTCCCGGGAATCCGAGAGTCCTGCCTTGGGCATAAATAACGATTCGAGGGAACCTACATCTTGTTGTTCGAGGGGAGTTGGGGCTGTGGATTCTACGGTCAGTTGCGATCGCTGGATGCCGACTTCATCTGCAAAATCCAGAAAGACTGAAATCGGAATTCCTTGGCTAAACCCGGCTTTTACCCGAAAGTCACTGCTTCCGGATTCTTGTTCAGCGAGTGTTTCCCCTTCCGATCTCCCATGAACGCCAATCACTCGTCCATTGGAATCTAAAACCGGCCCCCCGCTCATCCCGGGATAGGTATCACTGGTATAAAACAGTTGATACCCTTCTTCAATGGATTGTTTAGCTAATCCCGAGGCCATATCTAAGGGCATTCTCAGCCCAGGACTCAACAAGCGATCGCCCTCAACAGCAGCTTGTTCCACTTCCTGTCCCTCACCGGGAGTACCGGAAACAAACACCAAATCAGTTCTACCCGCGAGGACATTTTCCCCTCTTTGCAAATCATAATTCCCTAATCGGGCGGTTTGATAATCGCGATCGCTCGTAAACTGCAAAACCGCTAAATCTTTCTCATAAATTTTCTGAACCTTCGTGGTATAGTCTTCCACCACTAACGTATGTCTCTCTCCATCAGCGGTAACAATTTGATATTCATCATTTTGTTTGACAACGTGCCATGCCGTCAGCACATAGTAAGTATTCCCTTCCCGAGCAATAATAAACCCTGAACCGGGAGGTGCACCAGACTCAATTCTCACCGTAATCTGTTGGGCGATCGTCTGGACCTCTTGGCTAGTTAAAGCTTGGGCTATGGGCGGCTGCATGATTACCAGTGCAGCAGTAGTCCCGAACAAGGCGGCCTGAAGTGCATATTCAAATCTCATGGTTACACCTATTCACTACACCACATCAACTGTACTTTTCTGTAGGAGGTATGCAGTCATCCTCTGATGCTTGCGGATTTTTGACTCCCGAATTTCTCACACTTTTTCAAGTGTGCCATCCCAATGACTGCAAAACCTAAAATCAACCCTCCTACAGAGGCTTTACCAGAGTCTTCCGGGCGGGGAATTTCCCTCAATTGGTGCTAAATCCGATTGTTCTAATGTCGGGGAAATTGGGTGAGATGGGAATGACTCAGACTCGTGGAAAGGCATCTGCGATCGCCCCGGATTTCCGCTTTCCCCGTTGTCCAAAGGAACCAATTCACCAAACTCAGTAGACCACCGAGAACCGGGGGTGACAGGGGCAGCAGGCAGATTTTCCTCATGGAAATTGTCCAAGGGGACCAAATCTCCCATACCAGAGCTTTCCTGGGAAGAATCTAACTCCAAAGGAGGCAAAAATGGGTTAAGTTTAGCGGTTTGGGTTTCTAGGGGGAATGACAATCCCATCGCCCCTTGTGTAAAGGTTTCAATGGGAATCGCCAAACTCGATCGCGTCATGATTTCGCGGATAGCTGAATCGGGTCTGGTTCCATCCAGAAAGACATAAGGATCGCCCCAAAGGGGATAGGCGTGCATTCCATTGATGGCCACCACCTGACCTTGCCGATTTAAAACCGGACCGCCACTCATGCCTTTTTGAACATCATTGGTATATCCAATCTGATATCCACCATTGACCGCGCGATCGCTTAACAAGGTGATTTGTCCCTGAGTGAAGACAAAACCCAGGCGGCGATCGGGATTGGCCCCAAAGGGAAATCCTGCCGCAAACACATCATCTCCCACATTTAAACTGGAAGCGTTGGCCAGGGATGCTACGGTATAATTCGCATCCGCACTAAATTGCAACACCGCCAAATCTTGACCATTGAAATGAAATCCTCGGGCAACAGTCGCCTCATGAAAGCGACCATCTGGCGTTTGGATGCGGTAGGGAGCGCCCAGGGTTAAAACGTGTTCATTGGTGACCACGCTATACTGTTGTCCTTGCCGTTGAATGACAATCCCCGAACCATTATTGCGATCGCCCGAGAAGATTTTGACGGTAATCGATTGGGCCAACTGTTGTAGTTGTTCCGTGGAAAGTCTATTGGAAACAGATTCCGATAATACGCTGGGGGTGAGATCTAATCTCACAGTTCCCTCAGAAAATGCCGGTACTGGCAGTAAGGTAAACAAACTGCCAATACAAGCACTCAGCGTCACTAAACGCCAATCATTCATCAGATTTACCAAGCCATCCCGCCACTAGGTTGGGTTGTTGCCGGTTGAGTGGCTCCGGGCGAGCTAGTAGGGCCACTACTTCCCGTTCCGAGATCCAAATCACTCGGGGCAACAGAGGGTGCTTCACTCAGGAAGCGGTTCATATCCAGGTAGGGACGAGACTCGGACTCATAGAGCGGTCCAGCCCCGGCACGACCCATTTGGATGTCAAACAGTTGTTGCAACGTTTGACTGGCATTAGCACCGGGTTTCAGGGTGTAGAGAATATCGCTACAAGGTCCCCCCGACGCACTGGACGTACAAATCACGGGTTGACCATTCCTCATGCCAGTGGTGACGAAATTGAGCCCTCCACTCACATAAGCGGATTGGAACCGCCCCGAGACTTCCTGACACCGGCGTTCCGGAGTATAGCCCGAAGCATCGAAATAATCAGAAACCCAGTTAATCACCGGAATGGCACGACCCGTTTGGTCATTGACCGCTGCCGTAACAGGTCTGCCAGAAAGGGGACCGTTAATGTAACGCGCACAAACAAACCTGGTACTCGCTTGAGCAGGCTGCTGGAGGGTGAAAGTTGCCGCGATCGCAACTGCCGCAGCCGTCAACATTGACGTAATGGCGAATTTTGCTTTCATAATGTATGATGAGATACGGATCAGTGGAATCAAGAGCTTGCATCTCTTATTTCACGCCTAGGAATATCCTGGCTTTTTTATATTAACAGAAAAAGCCAGGATATTTTTTATCTTCACAAAACTTAATATCTTTAATTCATGAAATTGAAAGCAGTCTATTTAATCATAAAAAAACAAAAATTTGCTTTATAAATTTTAGAGTAAAATGTATTTTAAACTACATTAAATTAAATTTATTTCCATTAATTTTTTTCTAAAAACCCGATCTTTTCAGATGCTGCAAGCCTGACCTTCTATCAATTCCAGCCAAAATCCTGATTTGCTCTAGGAAAATGTTCCCCCTCTCATTCACGGTTGAAAGGGGGAGTTTAGAATAAAGTAGAAAAATTCGTTTCAACTAGCTAATCCAGTTAAAAACCCATGAAACCATCTAATTTTCTAGTCTAATTGTTGGAAAAATTTGCAAAGGAATGATGGAGGAAATGATCGCTCATCTGACCCCGCGAATTAAGATAAAGGATTAACCAAAACAGTTTGACTGTAACCCGCCAATTGTTCAATCCTGTTCTGTGATAAGTTGTTTGAGTTCAGTGAGCAAAGACTCCATTTTATAGCGCTTATCTGGGTTCTCCCATGCCTTAAACTGGGTAAATTTTTGCAGAAGTCCTTCCACTTCGCGTTGTTGCTGCGCTGAGTCTCTGGGTGTTTTTTTCTCCCGGACGATTTGTTGAATTTGTCGCAAACTTAGAGACTGAGCGATCGCCCGGTCTAAAAGTGCCAACCGCTCAGACTCCGACTCTAACTTGGCAATTTCCTTCGCCTTGGTCCACTTAATCCGTCCATAGCGAAGCGCTTCAAACAGTTCGGGAGGCAGTTTTAGCAACGGCAGGCGATGAACTCGGAACGATTCGGGAGTGATCCTCCTGCCGATGGTAGCAAATACCTCTTGAATCAACTGTTGTTCTCGATTACGGACAGCGCTGTCCGTACGTCCTCGCTTGCCATTCGCGATATAGTTGAGCAGGGAGATAATCCAGTCCCGGTCCTTTTGCAGGCGCATTTCCAGCAGTTGTAAAATCCCTTCGGTTTCTTCAACGGGATTCAAATCCTCCCGTTGTAAGTTTTCGACCAAGGCGTACTGTAGCACTTCCGGATCGCTCATTTCCCTGACTGTTACCGGCACTACCTTTAATCCCAGGGCCTGAGCGGCTTTATAGCGACGTTCTCCAGCGACTAACTCATACTGATTGCCGGCGATCGGGCGCACGAGTAGGGGTTGCAGGATACCATGTTCTTTGATACTAGCGGCGAGTTCCTCCATTGCCACTTCGTTAAAGTAGTTTCGGGGTTGAAACTGAGACGGGCAAATTTGCTCAAGTCGCAGGGTCCTTGACGAGAGGAACGTGGGGATAAGATCTGGAGTATTTTGGCTGTCCATCTGCTTTTTAAGGGTTGAGTGGGAAGCGATTAAAGAAGGCGATCGCCGTGGCGCGATCGGGCTGGGTACATCGGGTCAGGACTAAAAGCAGGGTGGACTCGATGAAAAAATGCTTCCCTGAACAGGGGGGGGATAAATTCTCCTGGGAGTTGTAAGTACATGAGCAAAATATCTTAATAGGATTCTATATCTATCTCTAGGGAGAGATTCGAGTTTTTATGCGTTTTTTTGGCTTATTTATGAAAATTTCATAGAATTGATGCTCAGGGGCCACCGGAACCCCGCAGATTTTTTATAAAATTTGAACCCGCTTTTCAAGTCGCATCCCTTTAAAATCAATGGTTTTCCAGGAAGAGTTGGGCTAACCCACAGGAGGAGAGAAGCGTTTTTTGACCGGGAAATTTTTATGGCGAGTCTCGTTGCTGAGAGTCCCGAGTCACTCATCAGACAGAAGCGCTCATCCTCAGCGCATTGAAAATTCTGGCAGCGCTTCGCCCTAAATTTTCATTGCTCGCTTTTTGCAATAGCAACCAAGATGTCAGTGCACCCCGCACAGGCTGTTGCGTTCCTCACTCCGAAAATGTATGTCGTCACCGTGGGAACCGCTATATTCTGTTTTTTATACTTCTAGGCGATCGGGCATAGTATCATGGAAATCCTCGCCGCAGGGGTTGCCAAACGCCAAGGATATAATCGGGGTCTGTGGTTACTTTGGGGACTCATGGGCGGGAACGTCGCTGTTGTCACCGCTCCAGGTTCTACCGATTCAACGCTAGGAAAGTCGCCCTAATCAGGCTTATGATTAATGCTCTCCATCAAAACGGAGCAAGTTGCGCCAAACCGCCATAAAATCGATTAGCTTTCCTTTTATAATTTTTCGAGAATTTGTAAAATATTGTGCTTGAAGTCAGGTAAATTGCGCTCGATGACATCCCAGACTTCATCTAAATCGATTTGCAAATAGTCGTGAATCACAACATCTCTAAACCCTGCAATTTTCCGCCAGGGAATTGCTGGATAAGTCTATCTCAAAAAACGAGAAAGCCGCTTTACCCCTTCTCGGATTAATTCAAAGTTACGAATTACCGGGCCTTGAATTAATCGAGACTCAAGAAATTCTGATTTCCCGGCTTGAGTATAAATCTCGATTTGGCCGATGCGATCGCAGATGTCTTTTAAGAAAAATAAATCTTCGTTCACAACGGCACCGCTTCCTTGAGAATACCCTCTCGACAAAAATCTCGCAAAACTTTAACCGTAGCAACATCTACTTTTCGGCCTAACAGGTCTTCTAAATCTTGCATTAAGCCAATCCGATTTAAAAGATTGCGATCGTTTTCCATATCTACGAGAAAATCTACGTCACTATCCTGACGTTCCTCTCCCCGCGCTACGGATCCAAAAATTCGTAAATTATACGCTCCATGCTTAGTCGCCATCTTCAGAATTTCCTCGCGGTTTTCTTGAAGTAACTCTTTGAGACGGGTCGTCATAAATCTTCTGATGAGGTTTTTGGTTTTGGAACCATTATACTAATCATGATAAAAGTCTGCAATAGTTCTAAACAATATCGGTTCGCTTCACCCTCGCGGCAATTTCCCGACAGGGTTGAGCCTCCAGTTTTAACTCTTCTTCGGTATAGGCGATCGCCGAAAAGTCAGGTTCACTCAGAAGTCCATAAAATTCGAGCCGGTTACCGCTTACAATTTGGGGACCAAGCCCTGATGAGAGTTTCCCTTCTGAGTACAAGTGACCCAGAGTATAAATTGTTATTTTCCGAGCAATGGAGTCATAACGTCAGAACGACCCTATCATTTTAATCCCAGGGAGGGAGCGTCGGCCTGAAACGTTGGAGATATTTTAAAAAATATAACAAAAATGGAACAGTGAACAATAAATATGAGAAAATAAGGATAGAAAAACTCAACAATTGTTGCTGACAATGAGAGGGATGATCCGGTTGAATTTAGCTTAAATTTTGCCACGTCTCTCCTGGAACTCATTCGTTGGGTTTCTCGCGATCGCCCTCAAATTAGGACCCAAAAACCTTCTAATTGTTCAGCAGCGTCGCGAGTCTTTCAGAACAACATCCCTAACCGTTTCTGCTTAAAACTATGGTTCAGTACACGATCGCCCAATCTCCCGAAATTATCTTGACCGTTTCGGGCAAAGATTCATCTAAAGCCCGTGACAAAGCAATGGATCAACTCCTGGAAATGATGGATGAGGGAAAACTGCCTACTAAACTCTCCAACAAACTCTCTGAGGGTTTTAGTCCCGATGAATTTATTGAAGTGAAAGAACCCGACAGCTTAGATGAAAGCAGCGATGATGCCCTCACCGAAGCGGTGCAAATTCTCAGCAGTTTGGTCACCCTTAAGGAAAAAGTGGATAGATCCCATTCCGAAGCGCTGAAGGTGCGTGAGCAAATTGATATTCTCTTTCAAGATCGCCCGGTTACGGAAGAGGAAATTGCTAATCTCAAGGAAGGGTTTAAAACTCTAAAAACCTTTGCCCAAGCCAATCAGCGCTATCAAGCGGCTAGAGAGCAAGCGGAAGAAGCGCGGGCTATTCTCGATCGCGTCTTGAAATCCACTACTGCCGAGTAACCTCAGATGCAATGGCGGCGACTACACCGAATCTCGTCGGCAGTCGCCTCCAGAATTCTGCGGCTAACCAGGGTTTAAATGGGGAAATGCCGATTGCGTGGAGGGGAGAAAGTTGATAGGATGAACGACACAGATGCTTAAGGATTAAATCGCCATCGGTGCAAACCGGACGGGCATGAAATCCGAAGTTATCCCTAAACTCCATTTGTCGTCAAGCATGAGAGGGCGATCGCCTTGTTGCAGACTATCCAAGCCAACTTACCGATTTTATACTTCTTAGCAGTCGCCCATTGTATCATGGGACTCCTCGCCGCCTGGGTTGCCCAACGTAAAGGATATCCTCGGGGTTTCTGGCTAATTTGGGGACTGATTGGCGGCACCGTCGCCTTTGTCACCGCTTCCCGATTAAAACCGAAAACTGATATATTCTAGCCCGCGCAAACGGGCTTTGTCTGTATAATCGCACCCTTCAGGGTGTAGGATTAAACTCCATAAAAATAGCCCGCCGAAGCGGGCATTTATGAGTCATAGCGTAATCTTGAATCAGTTTTGAAAGGATTTACAGTGGGTCAAATGCCTGACCCATCCAGAAACTCCTGAATCGCTTTATTATTAAGGTTACAATTCGGCGGGAGTTGCTCTAAAGAAAACGCTTCAGAACGGGCACCGACGAACACATAAGAAGGTTTCTGGGGTTTCATATCTTGAACTTGTTGTTCGAGAGCTTCAATGCGATCGAGTAAACTGCGAATCGCTGATGCTTCTGAATCAGGCAATTGACCATGTTCCAAGGGGTTGACTCGCACCCCGGAACGATAGAGAATTCGACCGGGAACGCCGACTACTGTACAATCCGAGGGAACATCCCGCAGCACCACAGAACCGGCCCCAATGCGGACATTATTGCCAATCAGGATATTGCCCAGTACCTTGGCACCGGCACCCACGACAACATTTTCCCCGAGGGTGGGGTGACGCTTGCCGGATTCTTTCCCGGTACCACCGAGGGTGACCCCTTGATAAATCAAGCTATAATCGCCGACGATCGCAGTTTCGCCAATCACCACTCCCATGCCATGATCGATGAAAACTCCCCTGCCGATCGCCGCGCCGGGGTGAATTTCAATCCCGGTGAAAAAGCGACCCAGATGAGAAATCAGGCGAGGAATGAAGGGAATGCCGACTTGGTTTAACCAGTGGGCGACACGGTGAAACAGCAGCGCTTGCAAACCTGGATAGCAAAACAAAACTTCTAGCCAGTTGCGTGCGGCTGGGTCACGCTCAAAAATAATTTGGAAGTCAGCTACAAGGGTATTTAGCACGCTTCGTTAGCACTCTCGGCAAATAGACCATTTATTATTGTACCGTGCTTGGACAAATCCGACTGAGCCAGCCTGGATCCGAACAAGCAACAACCGGCGGGGGATAAATCCCCCGCCTAACAGCTCAAGTCGGTTGAAACCGACTGAAAACACCACGGGATAAGACTTGCAGTCGTCTTTAGACGACTTTAGCTGTTAGGCGGGGGATTTATCCCCCGCCGGTTGTTGCAACGGGTGCAAGATCTCAGATTTATCCCACTTTAGCTATGAGGCCGCCAATCGATTGATCCCCCGCCGGTGTTGAGAATGGTGCAAGATCTCAGTATGGGCGCCCTTTATTCGCTAACAGAAAGGCGATAGCGGCGGCGAACTCCCATTTCTTTGGTCCCTACCCAAATCTGATAAGTCCCTTGGGGCCAGTCCGTATCTGTGACTCGGGCATCCCGACTTAACTCGGTATTATCTCCACAGCGAAAAGTATTATCAGGACCTCGGATAATTAAGGTGGTATCCAGCCCTCGACTGTTTAATTCTACGGTTAATCGGGGAAAATCAGTGCGTAATTCCATGATATGATCCGGAGTCGGATCTCCGAATCCGAGACAGAGTTGGTTCTGGCGATCGCGCACGGTGGTGACCGCAGGAAGCGAAATCAAACCCCCTGTAAAACCCGAGACGACTCCACTACTGGGTTGAAATCCCCGGGATAAAATTAACGGTTCAAAATTGGCTGAGTTGGCGAAAGCGGGAAGGACATGGAACGCCAAGGTTAAGGCGATCGCGCCGGTACATTTCCAGGGATTGATGCCATTTGTTAACATAGTTTTAGGAGCCTCTTGCCTCATTGAGGAATTCAGATTGCTGTTCTCTAGGGCTTCTGCGTAGGGATTAGAGAGATTAGGACAAGAACCGGGGTTTCTGTACCTTTCTTTGTGACAAAGCAGACGAAGATGGGGTCAAGAAACCCGGTTTCTAACCCCTACTGTACCGACGACGCCCTAAGTCTTCAATGTGCCAATAATTATGTGAATCGATATTGCTGATTTCTATGTTAACGACTGCCCAAATCCGATAGCCCTCTCGATTATTTCCCTTAAATTGTCATTATGTCTGTAATTGTCATGTTGGTAGTCAGTTACCTGGCTTGGTTGCTGACTTCATTGTTAGTGAGTATCCCCATCCTTTTGGTAGGGTCGATCCGGCTACCTTTACAGGTGGGGTTATTTGTCATTTTTCTGCTAATTTTATGGGCAGTGGATGATTGAGGGGGACAACAGATCTCGCCACTGTTGAGGATGATAGGGAAGCAATAGAGGCCCCGATCGCCTATGCTGATGCTCCCTGATGTCGATTATTTGCGATGCTTTAAACCGTAAGAACCTAAGAAATAGTATGAACTGGTGGAAAAAGTTAAAAAAGAATCCCTTGGCTCGGTTAGGAGCTATTTTGTTATTGGTATTTTACTTAACGGCGATCGCAGCGGAATTTGTCGCCCCTTATGATGCCTATATTTCCCAGGCGAATGGGGCGCTATTGCCCCCGACGCAGATTTACTGGCGGAATCAAACCACCGGGGCCTTTATTGGGCCCCATGTTTATCCCACCACCCAAGGGGCGATCGATTTAGAGACAGGCGATCGCGAATTACTCGTTGATTTTGAGCAACCTTCCCGCCTCGGACTCTTTGTCAAAGGACCCGCCTATAAACTCTTTGGATTAATTCCCGGAGACATTCATCTGTTGGGCACCACGGGACCTGCACCCTTAAACCTCCTCGGGACCGACGATCAAGCGCGGGATCAATTCAGTCGCCTGGTCCTGGGGGCGAGAATCAGCTTATTTATTGGCTTAGTCGGAATTTCAATTTCCTTTCCCCTGGGGCTGATTGTGGGGGGAATTTCGGGGTATTTTGGGGGCGCATTGGATAGTATCTTAATGCGCCTCGTCGAAGTTTTGATGACCATTCCCAGCATCTATCTCTTGGTCACCCTCACCCTAATTTTACCGGCAGGCATCAGCAGCGCCCAACGGTTTATCTTAATTGTGGTGATTACCTCCTTCGTCAGTTGGTCCGGACTGGCGCGGGTGATTCGAGGTCAAGTTTTGTCCATTAAAGAGCGCGAATTTGTCCAATCTGCTAAAGCAATGGGAGCCAAACCGCTCTATATTATTCTCCGCCACGTCATCCCCCAGACGGCTACCTATACGATTATTGCGGCAACCCTGTCGATTCCTGGGTTTATTGTGGCTGAATCGGTGTTGAGTCTGATTGGATTAGGAATTCAGCAGCCGGATCCTTCCTGGGGGAATATGCTCTCCCTGTCTACCAATGCCTCAATTTTGGTGTTGCAACCTTGGTTAGTTTGGCCCCCGGCGCTGTTAATTATTTTGACCGTATTGGCGTTTAATCTCCTGGGGGATGGGTTACGCGATGCCCTTGACCCTCGGAGTGTGCAACGGTAATGGGAGTTACAGAGGCTTACAACAGTAGGGTTTTTACGTTTCCGGTCCCCTCCCCTTGCCAAGGGGAGGGTTAGGGTGGGGTCCTCTTCGATAGTAGGTTTTTTACGTTTCCGGTCCCCTCCCCTTGCCAAGGGGAGGGTTAGGGTGGGGTCCTCTTCGATGCGCGATTCCCTACTGAATAGCTCCGCCACCGATGCACACTCTTGACGGTTTAAGCGCCTGTATGAAGCCGGTGCCAACGTTTTTCTTCATGAGGCGCGATCGCATGAACTCACCACTCCACTCATTCCTGTTGAGGTGCGATCGCCCAAGAAGAACCCCACCCTAACCCTCCCCTTGCCAAGGGGAGGGGACAAGAGGTACAGTTAAACGTAAAAACCCTACTGTTGTAAGAGTTACAGAGGGGGTGAATCATCGGAGGCGATCGCCCCCAGAAATCCCAGTTTCTGCCGGTAACGCTTGCGGGGGTTTCTGACTGAGGATATTGTTGAAGAAACTCCCAGTTTGCGGGGGTAGAGTAGGGTCGATCGCAATTTCTACAATACTTTTAATCACCCCAGTCAGAGGAATTGCCAAGATTATCCCTAAAAATCCCCCAACTTTTGCGCCTAACAGCAGGGAGGTAAAAATAATTACCGGGGATAATCCGGTGAGACTGCCCATAATCCGAGGTGCCATAATATTATCCTTGACCTGTTGCAAGGCGATCGCCACGGCTAAAACTTGCAGGGCCAACCACCAATCAATAAAGGCCACAATCAGGCACACTGCCCCAATTCCCAGGGTCGCCCCTACAAAGGGAATAATTTCCATGATGCCGATAAATACGGCAAATAAGAGGAAAAACGGCACCCGTAATGCCCAAAATGCTGGAGTTAGGGTTACTGCCATAAATAAACCTAGCAGCAATTGTCCTGAGACAAATTTTTGAAGATTTCGCTGCAACGATGAGGTGAGTTGCTCTCGAATATTCGGGGCGAAAATCCAGGTGAGGGTCCGCCACAAACGGTCCCCATCCACGAGCATATAAAACGAGATGACCAGAATCAGGACGCCATCTAAGAACCAGCTTACGGTTCCCAAAACTAATCCAAACCCTCGGGAGGCGATCGCCTGCACCTGTCCCTGCATCCGTTCCCCGATCTGTTGTTCCACCAACCCCACATCAAAGGGCAAATTGCGTTGCTCACTCCAAGTTTGAAATCCTGCGAGTTGGTCCTGTGCCGACTTGACCAAGTTAGGAAAATTTTCAATTAATTGCCGACCCTGATTAAACACAGGGGGCACCACCGTCAACCCCACCACCAGCACGAGTAAACCCGCCAGCAAATAGACCCCAACCGCTGCAATCCCACGGGGTAGAAAGTTTTGCAATCGACTCACGGCATAGTTGAGCAAAAAGGCAATCAACCCAGCCGTAATCAGAATCCCGATTGCTTCCCCGACATAACTCAGTGCACTCAGGGTAGCCCAACCCACCGCTAACATGAGCAGCCAAGTCAGTAAAAACTGTTGGAACGGTGAAAAGACTTGTTTCATCAATCGATAGGGGCTTTCACTAGACATCTTGCCTCATTATTTTAAGGGGATGAGGCGAAACCTCGTGGAGAATCCACCTCATTCCATCGCGCGATCGCCCCCTTATCCAAGCTCAACCCCTCGGCAACTGCAATGCTTGTCCGAGGGGTTGTTTTGTCCCAATTTCCCCTAATTAACCTTTACTCTGGCTGCTCTTGGGCACTCTCATGTTCGACCACAAAAACATTAGAGTAGAGATTGGCAACCACCTGTTTTCCTTGCTGGGTGAGCGTCAGATATTCTAAAGCATCTTTGACGTAGGGAAAAACCCCATTCCAATAAAACTTGGGATAGTTCTTCCGTAAATCTCCAGGATGCTTATAGCCAAGCACTGCATTGGTGCCAGTTTCTTCAAATTCATAGAACAAAGCGCCGATTTTCTTCAAATAGCGCGGATCGCTCAATTGCCCGATTAAATCTGCCGCCCGCACCATCCCGGGATAGTTAATCGTATCTTGATGATCCTCGGCTTTCGGGACGGGAAACCGGGTGAGTTCGATATTGTACTTGATTTCTTCGGCATCAATCAGTTTATGACCGCCAAAGCGTTCGTCAATAAAGAGTTTGGCGCGATCGACGTGATACGGCGTCAGTCCCGCATCGCTGGACCCCGGTTTGAGCTGAATCATTTCCCCATTTTGTCCCGTGGCATACCATCCATTGTTGTCCTGTCGGCACACGCCCTTGACATAGCCAATATCATGACAGACCAGGGAGATAATGAAATGAAGCCACCCTTCACAAGACACACCCCCTTCCCGGATGTGCTTGCCTCTCATGATCTCCTGCCCCACCAAGGTCACTAAAATGGTGTGTTCGACATTGTGGTACAGGGCGTCACTGTTGGCAATATTTTCGAGCGCCATGCTCCCCGCCCAGGCAATAATATCCTCGTAGTCCGGTTTATATCCTCCGTAGGTTCGGTGGTAGCCTTCCCTCAGCTTTTGCACAAAGTTGTCGATCAGTATTTCAGTGGTATTGAGCATAGTTGGTACTCGCGCTTTGCAGAGTTCTATTTTCCCGGGTTTGCAGGAGTTACAGATGGTTCTTCTTTTTATTTACCCCATCTTTATCTATCTTGTCATCAAACGTTACCTGGGTTTTGGCCGTGTGTTGAGTTCCAGGCATCTGACTCGGCCCAATCTCGGCCCGGGAGGATTGGGATCCACTCTGGCTGAAATGAGGCTTCTCTCAATCCCTTTGTGCCCTAGGTTTTTCGGCCCGGTTCCAAGTAGGTCTATGATTGAAGGTCCAACGGATGATCATCCGACCCCGGGGTTTAAATCTCTAACCTCCTTATCATGGGTTGAATACGAAATTGCTTCTGAATTCTGCCCGGTTTTACTCTATTTAAAATTACGGATAGATAATCTGCAATAGGGTGGGAAAGAAAATAGAGAGTTGGCGTCAAAATGACTTCCCTAAAGAGAACAAATTCTATTAAAATTTAAGAAACGAAACAAATTGCAATGTTTCTTTGCAAACGCTTAAAATTATTACGCTAAAGACTTGGGGGGAAAATGAGGAAAGGGGCTTTCTCACAAGCGGAGACTGAGGACACAATGGAAAACCCAGATATTCAAGACTCACGGAGGCGGCCACAAGAGTTGGGTCTTAAATTGGAGACGGTAGAGGATTCGGAGGATTCAGAGGAGTCCGGCCCTGGCACAACTCGCCTTGCTACCCCCCCAAGAACGAGCGACTGGAAAAAACTGATGGTGGGGATAGGGATTGGGGCGGCGATCGCCGTCGGTGGAATGCAGCTATTGAATAATAGACCCCAGGAGGAAACGGCGGCGAATTCTTCGGGAGTGGCGGCAGAAGCGCCCAATGCCCAACCCGTTGCGAATCAAACCGTCACCGTGGCGATCGCAGAAAGCGCCCGAGTAGAAAGGTCCTTAGACGCCACCGGGACCGTCCAAGCCTACGACCTTTTGCCCGTCCTGCCCCAAGCATCTGGCTTGCAAATTAAACAAGTCTTAGTGGATGAGGGAGATGTGGTGGAGGCAGGGCAGGTTTTGGCAATTCTCGATGATGCCGTAGAGCGATCGCAAATCACCGAAGCCGAAGCTCAAATCGACTCAGCCCGATCTACGGTAGCGGACCGACAAGCGGCGATCGCCATCGCCGAAGCTGCCGTCTCCCAAGCCCTCGCCACCCAATCGGAAGCCGAAGCCGCTGTTGCCACAGCCGAAGCCGCCAAAGCCGAAGTGGAAGCCGGGGCAGGACAGGTCACGGCGGGCATAGACGAAGCCCAATCCGAGGTGGACCAGGCAGTCGCTGCCAAAGCTGAAGCTGAAGCGGCACTCGAACAAACCCGCGCTAGTCTTGCCCAAGCCCAAGCCGAACTCGCCCAAGCGGAACGAGAACGCGATCGCTATCAACAATTAGCCGAAGCCGGGGCCGTTTCCACCCAAGAACTGGAAACTCGCAGCACTGCGGCTGAAAACGCCCGAGAACGGGTGCGCGTGGCCGAAGCCAATATTAGAAGTGCCCAAGCCCGGATTACCAGCAGTGAGGCGAATATTGCCAGTATGAGGTCCCGAGTGGTCAGCGCCAACTCCAACAGAGAGATTGCCAACGCGCGGGTCAAAAGTGCTGAATCCAACGTTAGCAGCGCTCAAGCCCGACTGCAAAGCGCGATCGCCAATGTCCAGATCGCGCGATCGCAACTTGACAGCGCCCGCGCTAATGCCAACAGTTCCGCTGCCAGCCTCCGCAGTACCCAAGCCCGGGCGCAACAGGTAGAAACCCAACAAGAACGCACCGTAGTCCGCGCACCAAAAGCGGGGATTATCGCCGAAAGAGTGGCCCGAGTTGGGGATGTGACCAGTAATACGAAACAACTGTTTTCGATTATTGCCAATGGTCAACTCGAACTCCAAGTCAAAATTCCCGAAACTCAATTATCCCAGATTAAAATTGGTGCACCTGTTGAGGTAACCTCCGATGCGGATAGCCGGATTAAGGTAGCGGGGACTGTCCGAGAAATTGCTCCCTTGGTCGATGAAGAAAGCCGTCAGGCAACGGTTAAAGTCAGTTTGCCCTCGGATTCAATTTTGAGACCCGGGATGTTTTTAAGGGCTGGGATTACCACCAGTGCAGCTCAAGCGATTACGATTCCTGGGAAAGCCGTCTTGCCGCAAGCCAATGGTTCGGCGATCGTTTATCGATTAGTTGGGGAAGATATGGTGCAGGCACAGCCAGTAGAAATGGGTGAGGTGGCTTCCGGTTCCCCTTCGGACCTGAGTAGCACCCGAGTGGAAATTAAAAGTGGTCTATCCCTAGGCGATCGCGTGGTAGTGGAGGGTGCTGCGTATCTGAAAGATGGCGATCGGATTCGCATTGGTGAGGACTTCACTCCGACTCCCCAGGTTGAGCTTTAGATCGGTCATTTGTCATTTGTCCTGGGTTGATGGGGAGTGCTCGGGTTCATGTTCGTAGTAACGACTTCAGTCGTTATCCCCGGGACTGGGCACAGCCGAGTCATGCCCTAATTGCTCATGTTCGTAGTAACGACTTCAGTCGTGTCTGCGTGAAGAAGGCGATCGCCTTCTTCACGCCCCCATATCAGGCTTAAACTCCAGTTGCCAAGCAGCCAGCGGGTCGAACCTGGGATTGCTCCTGTGATGGCACCAGCCATCACAGGAGTGTAACGACTGAAGTCGTTACTACGAACATGAGCAATCTCCCCCATCCTCCCCATTCTCCCCATCCTCCCCATCCTCCCCATCCTCCCCATCTCCCCCATCCTTCAACTACACCCTGAATCCGCTCATGTCTTTTCACATCTCCACTTGGTCTATCAAAAGCCCCGTTCCCACCTTAGTCATGTTTCTCATTTTGACAGTGGTGGGTTGGATGAGCTTTGGTCAGTTGGGTATTGATGAAAATCCCAACATTGATATTCCCATCGTGAGTATTACCGTCACCCAAACCGGTGCAGGACCGACGGAACTCGAAACCCAGGTGACCCGAAAGGTTGAAGATGCGGTTGCGGGGTTAGGGAATATTGATGAACTGAACTCCACCGTCACCGATGGGATATCCACAACCATCATTAACTTCATCTTGGGAACCGATAGCGATCGCGCCACCAACGATGTTAGAAATGCCATCTCCCAAATTCGCCAAGACTTACCCGCAGATATTAACGACCCGATCGTGAGCCGCCTCGACTTTGCCGGGGGACCCATTCTCACCTACGCCCTGCGGTCCGATCGCCGCAATGTGGAAGAATTAAGCGATTTAGTCGATCGCCCCATTGCGCGCGCTATCCTTGCCGTTCCCGGAGTGGCTCAAATCAATCGAATTGGGGGCGTGGACCGCGAAATCCTCATCGAACTCGACCCCGTTCGCATCAAAGCTTTGGGGATTACCGCCACCCAAATCAATGACCAAATTCGCAGTTTAAATATCAACCTTCCCGGGGGTCGTTCCCAAGTCGGCGGCAGTGAAAACACCATTCGCACCCTCGGTTCAGCTCAAACCGTCGAAGCGTTGCGACAAAACCGCATTGTTCTCCCTTCCGGGGAAGCGGTTCCCCTAGAAAGTGTCGCTAACGTCATTGATGGATTCGCCGAACCCCAACAAAGCGCCCGATTTTTGTCTGGACAAGAGAGTGCCAGTTCCCAACCCGCAGCCACCAACTCAGGAGAAATTGCCACCCCCGTGGTTGCCTTTTCCGTGTTGCGGAGTACCGGCAGTACCCTGGTTACCGTCGAGGAAGGAGTCCGCCAAAGCATTGAGGAACTGCAAAAAACCCTACCGGATGATATCGAGTTTGAACTGATTTTTACCCGCGCTAATGAGATTCGTGAGTCCTACCAAGCCTCAATTGATGCCTTGGTGATGGGCTGTTTGCTAACCGTTGGTGTGGTGGGTTTATTCTTATGGGATTGGCGGGCCACGTTGATTACTGCGGCTGCGTTACCCCTGTCTATTATTCCCACCTTTATGGTTATGGGGATGCTGGATTACACCCTGAATGGAATGACGTTGCTGGCACTATCTCTGGCAGTGGGAAATTTAGTCGATGATGCAATCTGTATGATTGAAAATATCGACCAACATTTAAAAATGGGGAAAAAACCCTATCAAGCTGCAATGGATGCGGCTCAAGAAATTGGGTTGGCGGTGTTAGCAACCACTGCAACCATTGTGGCGGTCTTTTTGCCCGTGGCATTTATGGGAGGAATTCCCGGTCAGTTTTTCCAACCCTTTGGGGTGACGGTTTCGGTTTCCACTATGTTCTCAACCTTGGTGGCTACCACAATAACGCCGATGTTAAGCGCCTATTTGCTCAAAGATAAGCACTCTTCAAGCCAAAAACGCAGAAGTAAGAAACATCCAATGGGAATGGCATCAGAGGAAATGCCCAACTCCCCCCGTCGAAAAATTACACCCTATCGCACCGCTCTCACTTGGGCACTAAAGCATCGGGTGATTACGTTGATAATGGCGTTTGCTTTCTTTATCGGCAGTTTGCAGTTAGTGCCGTATATTCCCACAGGCTTGTTTAATAGTGGGGATACGGGGTTGAGTACGGTAAATGTAGAACTTCCTCCCGGTTCTACTCTGCGGGAGACCGATCGCACAGCCCAGCGCACAATTGCCCTGTTACAAGAACATCCTGCGGTGGCAAGTGTTTTAGCAACCGTGGGCAGTGGTGGTGCATCCCGCGACTTGAATACAGCAACATTGTATGTCAATTTGTTGCCTAAGGAGGAACGAGAGGTTTCTCAACAAGTTTTTGAGAAACAAATGCGCGAAGAATTTACGAAAGTTCCTGGTGCAAGGATTAGTTTCCAGTCTGCTGGTGCGGGGGGAAGTAACAAGGATTTATCAATCGTGCTAAAAAGTGAGAATCCGGCTGCTTTGCAAGAGGCGGCGGATAGGTTAGAACGAGAAATGCGTGAGCTCCCGGGATTGGTAGAGGTGTCCTCCAGTGCATCGGTGGTGAAACCGGAGATTTTGATTAAACCGGACCCCCAACGGGCAGCGGATTTGGGGGTATCCGTCCAGGCGATCGCCCGGACTGCATCCCTGGCAACCCTGGGGGATAATGAGGCAAATTTGGCGAAATTTGACCTCAGCGATCGCCAAATTCCCATCCGAGTCTGGTTATCGGAAAGCTATCGCAATGACCTCAAGGCGATCGGTAATCTGGAAATTCCCAGTCAATCCGGGCGCTTAGTTCCCTTATCGGCGGTTGCTGATATCGTTCTTGGTAGTGGTCCCGCCCAAATTGATCGCTTCGATCGCGCCCGTCAAGTCTCCATTGAAGCCAATTTACAAGGGGTTTCCCTTGGCGATGCTCTCGCACAAGTGGAAGCGCTACCCGGGATGACACTCCCTCCCGGGGTTGAACAACAATCCTCGGGAGATGCCAAAATTATGCAAGAAATTTTCGGGCGATTCATAGGGGCATTAGGACTAGCGGTCCTCTCGATTTTTGCAATTTTAGTGCTGTTGTATAACAATTTTTTACATCCTGTCACGATTATGGCTGCCCTCCCCCTCTCGATTGGGGGTGCACTTCTCGGACTGATGGTGACCCAAAAAGAATTAGGACTCTTTGCCCTAATTGGGATTGTCATGCTGATGGGATTAGTCACCAAAAACGCCATCCTCTTAGTCGATTGTACCCTCGCCAACCAACAAAATGGAATGCGACAAGTTCCCGCAATTATAGAAGCGGGAGTGTCTCGATTACGCCCAATTTTCATGACTGCCCTTTCCACCATCGCCGGAATGATGCCGATCGCCCTAGAAATTGGTGCAGGCGGCGAAGTCCGTTCTCCAATGGCGATCGCGGTCATTGGCGGATTTTCCACTTCTACCCTCTTAACTTTAATCGTCGTCCCCGTCTTATTTACCTACGTTGATGGATTCCAAAGTTTCCTCAAAAACCTCATGAACGGCAAATCTCGTCACCGTCGCAAGTTAAAAGCCCTCCAAGGCAAAAAGGATAAAATCAAGGTTCTCGGCTTAAAATAACAGCCTATTCAGGACAAGTGGCAACACCCGACGGGGGTTGTAACCTTAAATCGGTTGAAACTGAGATCTTGCACCATTCTCAACACCGGCGGGGGTTTAAACGATTGGCGGCCTCATAGCTAAAGTCGGTTAAAAACCGACTGCAAGTCTTATCCCGTGGTGTTTTCAGTCGGTTTCAACCGACTTTAGCTGTTAGGCGGGGGTTTTAACCCCCGCCGGGTATTGCCACTTTCCCAAACTTTCCCAAACTTTCCCAAACTTTCCCGAACTTTCCCGATCGCATTCCCAAAGAATCTCTCTAAGCACGATCGCATTAGTTGTAAAATCAACACCATTGGCAAACTCAGCGAACTCATGACCCGAGTAATTGGCTTAATTAGTGGCACTTCCGTCGATGGTATTGATGCGGCGATGGTGGACATCACCGGAACTGAATCGGATCTCCAGGTGGAGTGGATAGCAGGCACAACCTATCCCTATCCCGAACCCCTGCGACAAAAAATTTTAGCGGTTTGTGCTGGAAATTCCCTATCAATGGCGGAATTTGCCGAACTCGATGATGCGATCGCCCAAACTTTTGCTGATGCTGCCTTAACTCTGCAAGGAGACAACCCGGTAGAGTTAATCGGTTCTCATGGACAAACCGTTTACCATCGTCCCCCTCAAACTCCACAACTCGGGTACAGTCTGCAATTAGGACGAGGTGCCGTGATTGCTCAACTCACAGGAATTCCTACGATTACCAATTTTAGGGCAGGGGATATCGCCGCAGGAGGACAAGGTGCGCCTCTGGTACCTAAAGTGGACCTCTACCTTCTGGGCGATCGCCACCATTATCAATGTGTTCAAAATATTGGCGGCATCGGCAATGTCGCATTTATTCCCCCGCAACAGAATTCCCCCTCTATGGGTTCTAATTCTTCCCAGATGCTGGGATGGGATACGGGTCCCGGGAATAGCCTAATCGATTTAGCCGTTGAATACCTCACCAATGGGGAAGCAACCTACGACGGAGATGGGGCTTGGGCTGCCCAGGGATTGCCCTGTCAAGCTTTGCTGGATCATTGGCTTCAACATCCATTTTTCCACGAACCGCCCCCGAAGTCTACGGGACGAGAATTATTTGGCTGGGACTACTTTCGGCGTTGTTTATCCGATGCAGAACCTTACTCCCTCAGTCCCGAGGATTTGCTGGCAACCCTGACGGAACTCACCGTTGAGGCGATCGCCATCAACTATCGCTCTTTTTTACCCGTCCCCCCGAGTCGGGTCCTGTTATGTGGCGGCGGCAGTCGCAACAGTTATTTAAAACAACGGTTACAGAAGCGCTTACAGGAAATCTATGGTCAATCTGTGGCGCTGTTAACTACTGATGACATGGGGGTGAATGCCGATTTTAAAGAGGCGATCGCCTTTGCCGTGTTAGCCTATTGGCGTCAACAAGGCATTCCCGGCAATCTCCCGGAATGTACCGGCGCGAAAGTCCCCGCCCTTTTGGGAGAAATTCACAATCCTATTTTAGGAAAATTTTGAAACAAAATAATCTGTTATTGATAGGCTTTGATGGGGAAAATGCCCATCCTAAATCAATCCTAAATTCATCCAATATTAGTGAAGTGAGTAGAGAAAATTTATAGGGCTTATACTCAAAAACGAGCCACTTATAAAATCAACCATTCAAAATCCTTATTTATATCCGGTCTTTTTCTCGTTGTCTGCTAAAAATTCCCAAAATTTTTCTGGCTCATAAAAACTACGCCCCATAAAACCTGGTAGCATATAAAGGCTATAGGGGCAGACTGCAATTCAAGCAAGGATATGGTGCCGTGAATCATATATTTTTACTGCAACCGGGTCGCTGGACCCTTGAAGGCACTTGGTTAGAACGGAATGTTCCAACCAGTCCCGTCATCGGGAAAATTTTAGTGGCATGGACTCGGGAAGATTGGTTTAACATGGTGACCAAGCTGACCTTTCCCGACAGCGATCGCCCAGAAATTACCCTGCAATATCGGGGACATTTTGACGCGGGGGACCGCCAATACACCTTTGTTCTTCAACATAGCGAACTCGGACGAGTGGAGGGAGAAGGATGGATCGCGCCGGAAACGATTATCCAGCGCTATTGGGTACTTGGGGATGAAAAAAAGCGACGCAGTGGGTTTGAAACCTTGCATCGCCTTAATCACAATACCTACTACCACTCAAGCGGGATTTTAGCAGGGCACTACTTAACCAGTGCAATGGAAGCTACACTGACTCGGCTAGGGGAGTAAACGGAGTCACGAACGGCTATTACCGTCGGGAGGGGAAAAAGATGACAGGTTCACAACTGCGCCGCAGGACTTCTGCCGCAAAGCTGGGGAACCAATCCAAAATTTTACCTAAGCTATTGGAAGCCAGTGCCACTGCACAGATATCGGACATCTGTGCTAAATCTAAAATATCCAGCACTGGCTCACCTAAGCGAACTTCCACATCCACTTGCAAGCCGATCGCTTCTAACTCGGCTTTCAGCGGGGCTAATTTCTCATGGGCTTCCTTGAGTTTGTAGTCCTTCGGCACATTTCGCAGGACACCGGCATCAATTACCCAGGCTAACATACAGCGTTCTAATGAATTAGGGGGACGCTTCTGGGCGTAGCGCTTAAACTCTTCGAGTAATACCCCCGATGCTTGGGTATCCGCATAAGGAAGCAGAATGTAGCGGAATAGATGCCGACAGCGCAGATCCAACTCCTCAGCGGTTAAGGGAGATAGCAGCGCAGTCGGAATGGTCATCATGGGAATATTGGTTCGTCCCGATAACTCCAGGGTCGTACTGCCAAAGAGTTTTTCACTGAGTAAATTGCGGTGGGACGCCCCTAAAATCATCACCTCGCTTTTGTACCGTTCCGCTGCCTTGAGAATGTTCTCCGTCGGATTACCGGAGAGCACCTCAACTTCAACCTGCAACCCATCCGGGACCTGAGTCAAAATGCCATTGAGGCGATCGCGTGCCAGACTGATTTTTTCCGTATCTTCCCGAGGAATTTGCCCTTTCGTCCACAGGGGAACGCTATGGACAAATACAATATGCTCCATCCCTCCGGCAGCTAAACTGGGTAAGAATTTTCCCAAGCGCAGTAAGCCATCCGACAAATCCGTACTAATTAAAACACGCTTAAACATTTAAACAAATTATTCGGGTATCATTGACCGCCCAAAAACTGGGAAATTCGGCGGCTGGCTCAGGTTTTGGACTCTTTGCCATCGGCGCGATCGTTCCCCCAATTTTTTTCATGCTCAAATTTTAGCAGTTTGCCGCCCACTTGGTTACGATAAGTCCCACCTCCCGATGTTCACTGTCACCCTGTCAGTTGTCATCCGATGCTCACCGTCACCATGTCAGTCCCCATCCCCTGTTTGTAGTAACGACTTCAGTCGTTATCCAAGGCTCACCGTCACCATGTCAGTCGTCATCCCCTGTTTGTAGTAACGACTTCAGTCGTTATCTAAAGTCGGAAGTGTTCTTCCACCCACGAAGATTATGCTCGGCAATGTCCACCTGAAAAGTTTGGGCGACAATTTGGGGCGGGTATTTAACGGAAATTAATGAGTAAATCTACTCAAATTCAGTTGCCATTTTTTATCCTATACTAAAGTAGTTGATAAAAATCCGACAGATCATCCAGAGCTAGATTTAATTTTTAGGCTTCTGATCGCCCGGTTAAGCAATTTATCAAAGTGGTTGCTTTCTTAACCACATAGCTGAATTTGAAGAGGAAAAACATGACGACTTTATTTGACAAACTAGGTGGCAAAGCCGCCGTTGACCTGGCAGTAGATAAGTTTTATGAACGGGTTCTCAATGACGATCGCATCAAGCATTTTTTTGCCAATACTGATATGGCTAAACAGCGAATGCACCAAAAAGCATTTCTGACTTATGCCTTTGGTGGCAGCACTCACTATGATGGCCGCTATATGCGAGAAGCGCATAAAGCGTTGGTAGAAGAACAAGGTCTAGGCAGTGAACATTTTGATGCGGTGGCAGAAGACTTGATGGAAACTCTCAAAGAAATGGGGGTTTCTGATGATTTATTGGCAGAAGTAGCGGCGATCGCTGCGGCTCCGCAACACAAAAAAGATGTATTAAACCAATAATCAGCCACTCCAACCTACTGCCATCCCCTGTTTGTAGTAACGACTTCAGTCGTTATCCCCAGTTCAACGTCACGACTTCAGTCGTTATCCCCCGTTTGTAGTAACGACTTCAGTCGTTTCCAATCTACTGCCATCCCCTGTTTGTAGTAACGACTTCAGTCGTTATCCCCAGTTCAACGTCACGACTTCAGTCGTTATCCCCCGTTTGTAGTAACGACTTCAGTCGTTTCCAATCTACTGCCATCCCCTGTTTGTAGTAACGACTTCAGTCGTTATCCCCAGTTCGTACTTGCAATACCACCCACTACCTCCTCGGGTTTACTCAGAAGGGTGCAAGATTTAATTGACTCCGAACTGAAGAGAAGAACGACTGAAGTCGTTACTACGAACTGAAGAGAAGAACGACTGAAGTCGTTACTACGAACGTAAGAGAAGAACGACTGAAGTCGTTACTACGAACTAAGAGGGATAACGACTGAAGTCGTTACTACGAACAGAAGAGAAGAACGACTGAAGTCGTTACTACGAACTAAGAGGGATAACGACTGAAGTCGTTACTACGAACTGAAGAGAAGAACGACTGATAAGATTAGTATGCATAAAACTTGTGCCTGAGCAGTTGCTCAGGCACGAGTTGAAGGACAATAGTTTTGAGTAAGATTTGAACTACAGCAAGGGTTTGTGCTGTCCTTTTTTGGACAAAACACGATAAATTTCATGAACGAACTTTACTAAGGGTTTATCTAATCAAATTGGGTTAGAGAATATCTGAGGAGATAGTCTCTGGTGTTTTGTTTTGTTTGGTAAGGAAAGAGAGTTGACGCCCCAGCATCCCCAGCTTTTCTCCCCCTTGGGAACGAAGCAAGAGACGGAGGTCGCCCACTGTTGGGACTTGGATAAAATTTAGCACGGTGATTAAAACTCACTGCTAAAACGTGGTCCTTGGTCTAAACCCCATTCATGTTTCAGGAATTGCTGATACATGGTTTCCCGCACCATCATTTGTTTGTACAGTTCTTTGAGAAAATGCTGAGACTGTTCAAGGCTCATTTTCTCGACTTGGGTTTCAAAGGCGCGGACGTTAAATTGTTGTTCCAAGGATAGCTCTATCGGTTGGCTCATTGTAAAACTCCTAATGTTTGATAGTCACACGGGCTGGAAGGAGAGTTGTAAAGCGGGTAAACCCGTCTTTATATGCTGTCTCTTTCTGCCTTTGTTGGGGGCGCTCAGGATATCCTGTTTGCCTCTTGTTAAGAAATATAACAAAGATTTGACAAAATGGCAATCTTGCCCTGGGGGTATATCGGGAAACGATGACTTAGCAGGTTTCACGGGTTGAAGCCTGGGCCTACAGTCTTTGTATCAAATCAAATCTTTGAAAATTGCTCAGTTTGAACCAAATTAGGTATTTCTTCGGGTTGACATACCGATTGTGGCTCTTACCGTATCTCTAATATGACGGATATGATGCTCGGTTGCCCTCTGTCGCGAGATACGTTTTTGCAGGCTTTCTAGCCCTTGAAGCGATAAGTTTTGGCAAAAAACGCCTAAAATCAAAAAAAACCGCTCCCAAAGACCGGGAACGGCTCTATCGGATGGATGACTCAGAGGTGCAATCCTCTGTGTGGCTATGACCCTCTTTTTAAAGCATCGGAACTGGAGAAGAGGATGGGAATCGGACAAGCCGAAGGGAGAAACAGTTTGGGATTAAAAACCCAGTTTGGGGCCAGTTTGGGGAAAGGTTTTTGGGGTCATGATATGGTTATGTCTGGAATCCCTGACTTGGAGGGAGTTGCGATCGCCTTAGTCGAGGGTGACAATCACGACGGTAATATTATCCCGTCCCCCTTGATCTTTAGCGGCATTCACCAGTTTCTTGGCCGCTTCGTCACCGGAGAGTTTCAATTGCAGATTAGGGCCGATCGCCTCAGCGGACAGTTCCTCAGTCAACCCATCACTACAGAGCAACAGGCGATCGCCCGGTTGGACCTCAAACTCTTGCAAATCAATCTGTTGTAAATCCTGGCGTCCTAGACATTGAGCCAGAACGTGCCGCCAGGGATGCTTCCGAGCTTCATCCACGGTGAGGTGTCCCGCTTTGAGTGCTCGTCCCACCCAGGTATGATCTTCCGTAATCTGAGTCAATTCCTGTCCGCGCAGTAGGTATAACCGAGAATCGCCGACATGAGCGCACCAGGGTTGATTGCGATCGCGAAATACGACCGCCACCGCAGTCGTTCCCATATCTGATCGCTCAGGATGGTCTAATTGGTCGTCAACAATGGCTTGATTGGCCTTCAAAAAAGCTTCTTTCAACAGATCCGGAGTCTTCTTGGAAGACTTCCAGAATTCCACTAAATATTTTTCAATGGTTTCAGTAGCGATTCGACTGGCCTCTTGGCCTCCCGCATGGCCTCCCATACCATCGGCTACGATAAAAAATCGCCCCTCCGGGTCATCTATATAGAAGGCGTCCTGATTCACAGAACGAACGAGTCCCGTATCCGTTAGACCCGCGAAAGATCGTTTCATAACTCAACGCTTACTATGACAACTTTTACAGGGGGAATAGAAAATTGGGTTTAGATTGGATAGGCGAGGGCGCCCAATTTCAAATCTAAGGGTTCCAAATTACAACATTACATCATTTTATCTGACCGTTCGATCCGCATAATCAGTCGGATCAAACTTCCCGCCAGCAAGAGTGCCACAGCCCCGACAATTAGGGCCAGCCAGATTTCACCGTTCACCAATAAAATCGTTGCCGAGAGGGTAAATGCACTCACCAATAAGGCTAAGTTGGTCCCCATTTGAACGTTACCAATCCGCCGCAGCACCCGATCCGTTTCAATGGATCGGACGCGGATGCGAATGTCCCCACGTTCTAGTTTCTCTATCGTATCCTCAATTCGGCCCGGTAAACCCAACGCCGTTGATCCGACTTGGGCAGCTTGCCGTCCGATTTCATTGAAGAACGTATTGCGATCGAGCGAGTTACCATTCGTCATAATCTGCATTGCAAAAGGTTTTGCAACCTCCATAAAGTTAAACTCGGGGTCCAGACCCTTCCCCACACCTTCCAGGGTTGAAAAGGCACGCATCACGAAGGTAAATGTAGCGGGAAAGCGGAAGGGTTGATCGTAGGCGATCGCATAAAGGTCGTCACTAATCGCCGCCACCGACTGATCCTCAAAGGGCTGATCCATCAAGTTATCCAGAATATACTGGATCGATCGCCGCACGGGTCCCATATCGTCGGTTCGAGCTAGGGCCTCCAACTCAATGAGACACTCCACCACGTCCTCCGCATTCTTTTTGGCAATCCCAAAAAACAGGTCGAGCAGTTTGACACGAACATCGGTGCGGATCCGCCCCATCATGCCAAAGTCGTAAAAAATTAACGCCCCATCCGGACTCACCGCCAGATTCCCCGGATGGGGGTCTGCATGGAAAAACCCATGATTGAGGAGTTGTCTTAAATACGCTTCCGCCCCGAGTTTGGCGAGAATTTTGCGATCGAGTCCGGCTGCTTCTAGGGCTTCATAATGGCTGATTTTAATCCCCGGAAGATATTCTAAAGTCAGCACCCGAGGGGAAGAATAGCGCCAGTAAACCCGAGGCACGCGCACCCATTCTTTATCGCGAAAATTGCGGCGAAAGGTATCCGCATTGCGACCTTCATTAATATAATCAACCTCTTCGTAGAGGATCTTGTAGCATTCGTCATAGATTCCCAACCAATCCCGACCTCGACCCCAACGGGGGTGATTTTGGAAATAGTGGGCAATCGTTTTGGCGATCGCTAAATCAATACCAAACAGGCGTTTGAGTCCAGGACGCTGGACTTTGACCACAATTTCTTCCCCAGAATGGAGTTGTGCTTTGTGGACTTGACCCAAACTTGCAGCAGCGATCGGGACCGGATCAAAACTGCGGAACAGGTCATCAACTTTGCGACCAAAATCTTCCTCAATAATGGCTTTAGCCTGTTCATAGCTAAATGCCGGGACTCGATCTTGGAGTTTAGCCAACTCCTCCACATATTCACTGGGAAATAAATCCGATCGCGTTGAAAACAACTGTCCCAACTTAATAAAAGTTGGACCTAGTTCTAATATGGTCTCACGAATCCAACTGGCTTGTTTTCGCCGTCTGGCGATTTTTTTGGCTTCTGTGAACCCCCCTTTATAGGTCCAGGGTTTGTTCATGGACCACAGACTGGCCAAAAACTGTAAAACAAAATTCCAAATTTCGATCCGCCGCCGATTGGGGGAGTAATTGGGACGACTCCAGCGGTATGCCTTGGGACGATAGGGTACGGTTCCCCCTTTCCCTCGAATGGCGAGATGACCTCCCGATCGCCTCATTAATTTAGGACCTTCTGGAGTTTCAGGACTTGGGATAGGATCGTTTAAGAGTTCAGACACTCGGGTTTGCGACTGCTATATCTAATCGGTCGATAATTTAATAATGACAAGGATGGCGTCGGATCCAGGATCGGAAATCCGATTTCAGGTTACAGACGACGCGGCGATCGCGGCATAGTCTGTCCGTCTCTTCACTTAAGGACGGTTACTACGGTAAATCTGTAACTGAGCGCGAACTTGGGCAATTTCTGCTCGCAACTCATCAATGGTTGCTTGCAGATCCCCCGGTTCAGGAATCGGGCTTCCGATGGGACCCGAGATCCCTGAGTTCGTAGGCGCGTTCATTACGAACCCTGATTCGCGACTTGCTCGTTCCATCACCTCTTGGGTGAATAAGCGTAGACGCTCTCGCTGTTCCGCATCAAATTTACCCAAATCGCTCAGGGCATTGGTTAGGGTTTTTTCTAGCTCGTGGTAAAGCGCTTGGGATAAGGCTCTGCCCACAAAAAAGGCATCGACTACAGGTTTACTCATCTAAATTATTATACGCAGGCTTCCGTAAAGAATTATAACGTTGATGAGTGCGATGGCGCAGGCTCTAATCGGTTGTCTTAGGGCTAAAAACAACCTATAGCCGACATTTGCCTTTAATTTCTTGCATCAAAATACTAAAAAGACCCCCGGATTCAGGGGTCTTCAGGCGATCGTCTCAGACTAATGCCCCGGTTCTAATAAAGTTTGAACCCAATTTGACCGTTAATCCCTCGGAGGTTGTGGTATCCCGCCCCAAAGAAAAAGTTACCATCGGGTCTGATTTGCACCCCTGCCGAATAGGCAAAGTCTTGTCCACTGGCATTGGGTTTATCATAAAGTCCTACCCCGACATAGCCGGAAATCGTCCCAATCAAGGGGGGGCTGATAAATTTCATCACGTCAATCCCCACCGCACTCTCATTGGTCAAACCCAATTCTACCCCTAAACCCAATCCCCGGACTCCTACAGAAAAGGTCGGTTCACTCTCTTGCACACCGACGGAAACCCAGGGTTGCGGTAACAGTTGCGCCTTGGCGCTAGGGGCCAGGAGCAGGGTCGTTAATCCCAAGAGGGTGGAATAGAGGAGGGTATTTTTCATAACTTTTCTTCTCGGGTCTCCAGGAATTGTTAGGAAGTCGTAAACTACCCGACACCGACCGCTATAGCGGTACGATGCGGGCTTTTGGTAGCCCTCAAAACAACATCTTGTAAAGAACAAGACATTACCTCGGAGCCTCTGGGATTGTTTACGATCACCCCCAAAGTAGCGATATTGTTCGCTCCATTCTCATCAGCATCGCCGACCCATCCACACTTGAGGTTTAGGCACTCAAATTTCTTACCTTGTCGGTTGCCAATTACTTTGCAGCAATGACAAGTTTTCGAGGTGTAGCGAGGGTCTACTATCCGGACATCTACTCCAAATTTCACCCCTTTGTAAATCAAGAACTGTCGGAGTTGATAGAACGCCCAACTGTTAGACCGTCTCCGCTCCGTCTTAGAGCGTGGCAATTCATTGGTGCGTTCCCTGATTCCCGTTAAGTCTTCCAGTGCAATCGCCTGGTTTGAGGCTTTAGCGGTACGGGTGAGTCGATAGCTGATGGTATGGTTCAGCCCGGTTTGGAATCTTCGTTCACGTCCACTCAACCGTTGCAAAATCTGTCTCGCCCTACGACGAGTAGACCTTGTGCCTTTGGATGCTTTATGTTGCAACGAAGCCCTTACACGGCTGTATCTGTCTCTAGTCTGAGTGATTTGTTGGCCACTGAATTTTTCTCCCTTGGATGTACAGGCAATGTCTGTCCTGCCCAGGTCGATTCCCAGTACATCATCGGTATCGGGGATAGCTGGTGGTTCAGACTCTAGCTGAATGTTTAAGTAAAAACTGCCATCATTGCGCTTTACCAGGGTTGCTGATTTGGGTGTTTGCCCGATGAGTAAGTGCTTTTGGTAATTACCGATATGGAGATTGAATTTCTCCCGACCTTTGAGCATGGTCAAGCTAACCATCCAATCCGCTTCCTTAAAAGTGAAGGTGCGAACGTCGTAGGTAGCAGAGGTCGGAGCAAACCCCTTGACGGGCCTGCTCTTTTGCTTTGCCGTCTTGCGATTCGCGCAAACTCGTCGGATAGCGTGAATGGTCATCTGGGCAGACAGACCAGAATGCGCTCTAGCTTCCTTGTAGATTAAGGACTGGACAGCAATCTGATTGGTCAGTTTCTCAGGGGTGTTGTCATTGACGAACTCACAGGAACTTGCAAAAGCAGTAAGCACCGCATCAAGTTTTTCAACCTGCTGTGGTGTAACCATCAATTTACAAGAGACCGTAAGTACCTGAGTCATTTTTCAATGGGTGAACTTTATCGAGATTCTGATGATAAACCAGTTGGCAGAAAAAGGGGTATCGAACCCCAAACTCTACCCAGCATTCCTCCCGACGCTCAATCAAAGATTAGAGCGCGGGACTCCTGCTGGTTTAGTTGATTTTTTGTACGATTGATCATACCTTGGGTTTCCCTGGCAACAACCGACGGGGGTTAAAACCCCCGCCGGTTGTCTGGATCAGCCCCAAAATAATCTGTGCCGCCCGATCGCAAACTCCCGGTTCCCCCAAGGCATCTCGCATTTGCTGATAGTCTTGCTGCATCTGCTCTCGGCGATCGGGATTTTCCAGTAAATCCAGCGCTTCCCGAACGATGTTCGTTGCTGTTGCTTGCTCTTGCAGCAATTCGGGAACGATGGATTTCATTAAGACTAGGTTGGGGGCGGACATGAAGGGGATGGAAAATTTGAGAAGATGGCGAGCAATCCAGGCGGTGAGGGGATTGACTCGGTAGATGACGACTTGGGGGATGTTTAACAGGGCAATTTCTAAATTGACCGTACCGGATTTAGTAATGGCTAAGTCAGCCGCAGCGATCGCCATGCGACTTTGACTCGCCTCAACCAATTTAGCCCGTAACCCATAACGCTGAATCTCGGTTTCTAGGGTGGGGCGATATTTTTCCCAGGATAAGGGGATATAAAACTGGATCGATGGATGATGAGCTTGGATCTGCTGGGCCGCCTCAAACATCACGGGTAAGAGATAGCGGAGTTCTTGTTGGCGGGAGGCGGGGAGGAGGGCGATCGCCACTTCATCAGAGTCAATTCCCAAGGTTTGACGCGCCTGCTCTCGGGTTGGGGCCTTCTCAAGGACATCAATGAACGGATGACCCACCCAATCAACCGCTGCACCATGTTCTTGGTAGTAACGGGCTTCTATGGGAAAAATGGCGAGGAGGCGATCGCAGAGTCCCACAATCTGAGTTGTGGTGCGATCGCCCAAAGACCAAGCCCACTCCTGGGGGGCAATATAATAAATTCGCGGCACCTGGGGCAGGTGCGTCTTAGCAAAATTCCCAATCCCCAGATTGGGCCCGATATAGTCAATCAGGATAATCGCATCCGGGGGGGAGTTTCGCAGATAGGCTTTAGCAGCGCGCTGGATTTGCAGAGTGGGCCAAATATAGGGCAAGGATTCGAGAATCCCTATGGAACCAATCCCCGTCGTATCTCCCAGGAGGACTGCACCGGCTTGGGCCATTTTTGCCCCACCCAAGGCCATAATTTCTAGGGGTATCCCAGCGGATTGAGCCTGACGATAGAGGGCTTCTACCAACATTGCCCCTTGCATATCCCCAGACACCTCCCCGGTGCTGATAAAAATTGTTGCCATTGGCGACCCCTTATTCTGGACTCGAATCACGTCGCCGTCCGGGAATCGGTCCCCGGCGATCGCCCGTGATGGACTGACGCAGGAACTCGGACAGATGGAGGAGATAGGGGGTTTGGGGCAGGTCCGTTAATTGTTCCAGGGCTTGTTTAAACGTCTCCTCAGAGCGATAAATCAGGCGAAAGGCTTTTTTGAGCAGAGAAAGGTCATCCGGGGAGATTCCGGCGCGTTTGAGACCGATCTGGTTGAGCGATCGCACCCGAGAGGGATTGCCCTCGACTAACATATAGGGCGGGACATCGCGATCGATCCGCGTCATCCCCCCCACCATTGCCAGTTCCCCAATATGCACGAACTGATGAATGCCTAAAACCCCGCCAATTCTGGCGTGATTTTCAATGCGAACATGACCGGCGAGTTGCACCGTATTGGTAATCACCACGCGATCGCCAATTTCACAATTGTGGGCGATATGCACATAAGCCATCAACAAATTATCATTGCCGATCGCCGTCGCCTCTCCCTCTCCCGTGGCTCGATTAATCGTCACATACTCGCGAATCGTGTTCCCATCCCCAATTTTCGTGAGACTTGAAGCCCCAGAATACTTCAAATCCTGTGGCTCAAACCCGATCGCTGCCCCGGGAAAAATGCGATTGCGCGCCCCGATTTCCGTGCAACCCTCAATGGCGACATGAGGACCAATTGTCGTATCTGCCCCTACTTTCACTTGCGGCCCAATCACGGCATAAGCTCCGACTTCAACAGTCGGGTGTAGTTCTGCATCCGGATGGATGACTGCCGTCGGATGAATCAGAGTTTTCATAAAATTACTTGAAGAAGGAAAAAGGAAGAAACAAGAATCAACCGGCAACAGTGAACGGTCAACTGTTCCCTAGGACTTAATTCTCAATTCTCAATTCTCAATTCTTCCCGCTCACTCCTCACTGATAATTTCCCGTTTAATCTACTCGCGAGAACAGGAGTTCCCCTTCGGTCACCAATTGACCATCCACTTCAGCCCGCGCTTGCATCTTAGCAATCCGCCGTTGGGACACGCGCACCAGTTCCGTGGTCATTACCAGTTGGTCCCCCGGAATGACTTGACGACGGAAACGGACTTTATCAATGCCTGCGAATAAAAATAAACTCCCTTCCATTCCGGGAAACTGAGTCAGAACCACACCGCCGACTTGCGCCATTGCTTCGACGATTAACACCCCAGGCATGATCGGACGCCCGGGAAAGTGTCCTTGAAAATGAGGCTCATTAAAGGTGACATTTTTAATCCCAACCGCCCGCTGTGCCGGAACATACTCGATAATCCGGTCCACTAAGGCAAAGGGATAACGGTGAGGCAGCAGTTGCTGGACTTCTTCGAGGGTGAACGTCGTTTTTAAAGCAGTCCCGGTCCCATTCGGGGGGGTGCTTTCGCTCTGGCTTGGGGTAGATTCGGCTGATTGAACGGAATTAACTTCAATAGAAGTGGTCATGTCGCTTAGGTGGATAGGGTCTGGATCGAGAGTGGAGAGAGTTATCAAGCATACCCCGCCCGCTTCGTTAAATCTGGACCCGTGATTCTGCCAGGGCGCGCACAAGCTGGATATGCAGCTTATGACTCGCTTTGTAAGCAATAAAATGAGCCAGGGGCAGAGGGCCGAGTAAACTCAGATCTCCTACTAAGTCTAAAATTTTATGACGCACTGGTTCATTTGGAAATCGTAGAGGGGGATTTATCCACCCGGTTTCTCCGCAAACCAGGGCATTGTCTAAGCTACCCCCCTTGATGAAACCTGCTGCCTGGAGTTGTTCGATTTGACGGGCTAGACCAAAGGTGCGGGCTGGAGCAATCTCTGTGGCAAAGCTGGACTGACTGGGGGACCAACTGTGCCACTGCTTGCCGATCGCCGGTTCAGGAAAATCAATTCCATAACTAAATCGCAGTTCCGGGGAAGGGATGGCCGAAACAAAAGCATCTCCTTCATAGACGGAAACCGCAGCAGACAGAGGAGTAATTTCTGGCTGCTTTTCGGGGGTTGTGGGGACTAGGCCAACTTCGGCGATCGCCTCCACCCAAGACAGGGCGGACCCATCCAGTAGAGGCAGTTCCGGTCCATCCACTTCAATGCGAGCATCCTCCACCCCCATTGCCATCAAAGCGGCTAACAAATGCTCAACGGTTCGCACCGATGCCTCAGCGATCGCCAGTTCGGTGGAAAGAGTCGTCTGATCGACTACATCAACTCTGGCTGGAATCACCGGACACCCAGGAAGATCCACCCGCACAAAGCAGCGTCCTTCCCCCGGTGCAGCAGGCAGTATTTTCACCCGAGTCAAGCTTCCTGTATGCAATCCCACCCCAGAGCGTTCCACAGGTGCAACTAAACCCTGTGGAAGACGGGATGTTAAAGAAAGCTGATGGGACGAGGGATTCATTAACAAATCTGGCCTCCTAGAATCGTTCACCGAGACCAAAGTGGAAGCGACTGCCTCCATCATCATTCAGGGCGAAATCCACCCGAATCGGCCCCAGGGGAGACTGGACTCTGATCCCCAACCCATAGCCAAATCCACTCCCTGGTTTGTTGCGGACCTCTGCCGGTCGTCCGGGAACGTCGCCCCCAGTTCCGAAGTCCGTGGCTGCATCAAAGAAGAGTGCACCGCCCACCACCGAATAAATCGGGAAGCGATACTCGGCACTCCCTTGGACAAAACTGCGCCCGGTTCCTACTGCCCCTTCATCGTAACCGCGCACGGTGGTGGTCCCGCCGAGGGAAAAGGCTTCGTAGGGGGGTAAATCCCCGAGTACGGTTCCCCCTTGAACGCTTAAAGCAAAGGTTTGAGGTCCTTCAGAAAAGCGAATTAAATTGATAGGGATGTAGTAGTTATAACTGGCTCTCAACCGATTGAAGAAGATACTTCCTAGGCCAATGGGAACCGATTGTTCCGTACTGACGCGCAGGACACTCCCGGAGGTGGGCTGCAAAGCACTATCGCGCAAATCTCGGGTGCCACTGAGTTGGAAGGTAAACAAATCATCTTTACCGTCGCCACTAAAGCTCAAATCGTTTCCAGCTTCGTCAGTTCGGGCGATATCCCCATCATCATCTCGGGTACTAATTCGTTGATATTGGGTGCCCAAGGAGGCTCTCCAGCCATTATCCAGGGGACGGGAAAAGGTGAGTCCCCCGCCAAAGCGCAGAATTCGCGGACGCCCGCCGTCGTCGGGGAGTTCGATTTCCGGATCGCCCCCATCAAAAATAAAGGAGATCGATCGCCGTCGGAAGAGATTGACGGTATAAGAGGTGCGACTCTCCCAACCCGCAATCCAGGGGTCGGTAAAGTTGACATCAAACAGCACCTCGCGCTGTCCAATTTGCAACTCGGTCCCTAGTTTGAGGTTTCTCCCAAATAGGTTTTGCTCTTGCACGCTGAGGGTTCCGAATAAACCACTGGCGGAACTAATCCCGGCCCCAGCGGCGATCGACCCGGTACTTCTTTCTAGGACATTGACCACAACCACGACGTTGCGAGGATTTTGACCCGGGTTGAGGGAAATTTGGACATCTTCAAAAATGCCCAGTCCAAAGACTCGCTGTAAATCCCGTTCAATGGTTTGGCGATTAAAGACTTCTCCGGGTTCTAGTTCCAGTTCTCGGGTGACAATGTATTCCTTAGTCCGGCCTCGAATGGGTTGCCCTTCGGCGTCCACGAGTTCCCCTTCTTCGTTGATGAACTGGATTTCAATACTCTCGACGACTCCTTCGGCGACTTCCAGAATGACGGTGCCATCAGCGGCCACTTGGGGGGTGTCAATGACTTGGGCCAGGACGTAGCCATTTTGTTGGTACCATTCGTTTAATTGTTTGATGCCTTCCTGGAAGTCGCGCAGGTTGAGGATATCCCCATACTGCTCTGCAAAAATTTCATCAATCACCTCTTGGGGAAGGACTTGATTTCCTCTGACTTCTACGCCGTTTAAAACGGGGTTGGATTCGACAACAAAGGTGACTCGCACACCGAGGGGGGTGTCTTGAGGTTCGGCCCGGACGTTAGAAAAATAGCCGGTGGCAAAAATGGCGTTGATGTCCTGTTGCAGTTGGGACCGGGTGGTGGTCTGTCCTGGACGCAGGGAAATCACTCGATACACTTCGTCTTCGAGTCTTCCTTCTACGCCACTCACGACGACTTCGGCAACCAAGACTTGCGGTTCCGCTTGGGGTGCCGGTTGGGACTGGGGGGGAATCAGTGGCGGGGGTGTAATGGGTTGTGGGGTGGCTTCCTCTGTGGGTTCTGGGGCTGTTTCGTCCGTGGGTTCTGGGGTGGCTTCCTCTGTGGGTTCGGGGACGACTGGACGAGTGGAGGGTTCGGTTTCTATGGCATCGGGTTCGCCCGGTTCCGTTGGGGTGGGGTCTTGGGCGATCGCCCGCTTCCAGTCCTCTGCGCGATCGCTGAGGTCCGGTTGTTGTAAGGGCGGGGTGAGCAGCAGTTCCGCAGGGGATTGACTGGGCCGATCGCTCTGTTCCCCAATGGCGGTGAGGACTTCTTCTTCTGGGGCGATCGCCTCAACTAAGGGGTCTTCCTCCACTGCGAGTTCCGCTCCACTCACGGGGGTCTCTTCGGTGACATCCCCCTCGCTCAATTCCACTCCCGGTTGATCGGCCTGGGATTCAGGTAGAACAACATCAGGTGCAGGGGAAATCTCCTCCCCTTGTCCCTGAGTCACAGCTAAACTGGCTGCATCCCCATTCTCAATCCTCTCAATACTTTTAATCCCCTCAATTAAGGAAGATTCAGCCCAGTCTGCGGGTCCATCGGGCGATCGCTCGGCAGGGTCGGTTGTCGTGGGATCCTCCACTTCCATTGAAGGTTCGGTTGTGGATGGGGCCAAGAGTGCCGAGGTCTCTCCCCGACTGGGGTTGGCAATACTGAGAATGGCACAAGTAGCAAGAACGGCTGACAAGACAGGAGATAAGCGCATGGGTTTAGTCGTTATTTGGCACGTCCAGAGAAACCAAAAGAAAGGATACAAGCGGGAGTCACCACAATTCCTGAAGGAAGTAAATTCTCCTCCCTTCATTAAGGCGTTAGGGCTAATTAATCCCTCGGACTCTTAAATGGATAGATGAGAAAGCACCCGTTCAAGGACTTGCTGATAGGCATTTTCTACGTTTCCCAAATCCTGCCGGAATCGGTCTTTATCCAAGATTCGGGCAGTGGGATCGCTCTGGGATTCATCCCAGAGTCGGCAAGTATCAGGACTGATTTCATCGGCAAGAATTAGGTTCCCCTTGCCATCGAATCCGAACTCCAGTTTAAAGTCAACTAGGATAATTTGACACTGATGGAAAAATTCTGAGAGGATTTGGTTGATTTCCAATGCCATTGTCCGCAGTTGCTCTATTTGTTCTGGGGTGGCAAGTTCTAATAACAGCAGGCGATCGCGGGTTAGCAAGGGGTCCCCGAGTTCATCGTTTTTATAGAAAAATTCCACCAGGGGCTGTTTGAGGACGGTTCCCTGGGGAATGCCGGTTTGCTTGCACAAACTTCCAGCAGCAATATTCCGGACTACCACCTCTACCGGGACGATCTGCACCCGCTTGACTCGCATTTCGTTCGGACTGGTTTGCTCGATGAAATGGGTGGGGATTCCTTTGGATTCCAGCAGGTTAAACAGGGCCGTGCCGATCGCACAGTTCATCTGCCCTTTACCGACAATGGTCCCCCGTTTGAGCGCATTAAAGGCGGTGGCATCATCTTTAAACTGGGAAACCACTACCTCGGGGTCTTCGGTGGTATATAGGATTTTCGCTTTGCCTTCATAGAGTTTTTCCATCGCCGCCATAACCGTTTTTGCTTTCTGATCAGTGAACTTAGCACCCAGAACGGGGCCCGAAATTCGCTTCCCTTGAGGTCGCTCAATCATTTTATCGTTGTGTGGCCCGAATGATTGCAGGATCCTCATGGGCGATCGCATCACCCCTGAAAATGACCGGGGGATGCTGGGCAGCAGTGGCCCTAAGTTCCCCCCTGCTAGGGTCCTAGTAAAGTTTTACAAGGACATTTTGTCGGGGAAGGGATGAGTTCTCTCAGTTTGCGGTAGGATAGTTTGGCCCTGGGTTTCCTTGGGACTGACAATCGGGAAAGATGTCCAAGATCGGGACATAAACCAGGGATTGACTTTTGGTACAACATGGACAAATCTGTAGAACAAAGAGACGCGATCTCAATTACGGGCCTGCGCTATTACGGTTACACGGGCTATTTGGCTGAGGAACGAATGCTCGGTCAATGGTTTGAAGTGGATTTAACCTTATGGGTGGATTTATTAGCGGTGGGAAACAGCGATCGCCTAGAAGACACTTTAGATTATCGCCAATTGGTTGAGCGGGTTCGCCATCAAATCGAAACCGCCAAATTCAATACAATGGAACATTTGGCAACCCAAATTGCTCGCTCCATTCTCGAATGGGACCAAGCTCAAAAAATTAGAGTTCGCTTAACAAAAGTTTCCCCTCCAATCCCCGATTTCTCGGGAAAAATTTCCGTGGAAATCACCCGAACTCCCTCGGATTTTGTAAATTCATAAACCCGGGCTAAATCTCTGATTGGAAACCGAAAGGATTGCGTAGAGTTTCAGAGAATGCTACAGTACCAGAGCAGTTCATTATCCTGCTCGACCCCGGTGAGGGTCAAATGGAGACTCCCTCGGTGGCGATCGCTCACCTATTCCTCCTGGGAGTATCCAGTCATTTTTGAGGTAAAAGACATCAAAGCTATTCACTTGAGAGCCTTAAAAAGCCCCCCTTATTAAGGGGGTTTGGGGGGATCTCTAATCGTTATGTTTGTCCCCTGAAAATGAGTGGTCTTTAGCCTTTACAGTTAGATTGATTGACAACATTAAGGAGAATCAAAAACATGGATGATTGGCAATTAACAACCCCGGTTGCCTTGCTCATCTTTAACCGACCGGATACCACCGAACAGGTCTTTGAATCGATTCGTCAAGCTCAACCGTCTCAGTTGTTAGTCATTGCCGATGGACCCCGTGGCGATCGCCCCGGGGAAGCCGAAAAATGTGCAGCGACTCGGCAAATCATCGATCGCGTAGACTGGGATTGTCAAGTCATCAAGCATTATTCAGACATTAACTTAGGCTGTAAATTGCGCGTTTCCAGTGGCATAAATTGGATCTTCGATACCGTGGAAGAAGCCATCATCCTCGAAGATGACTGTCTACCCAATCAAAGTTTCTTCCGGTATTGTCAAGAACTTTTAACTCAGTATCGAGATGATTACAGAGTCATGCACATTGCCGGAAGCAATGAAGGAATTCCCGGCCAGAATCTCCATGAAAGTTACTATTTTTCCCGCAGGACTCATATCTGGGGTTGGGCAACTTGGCGCCGAGCATGGCAAACTTACTACGATGTTGATATTAAATTATGGCCTGAATTCAAACAAACCCATAAATTAACAGAACTCATCAGAAACAAACAAGAAGCATCGGTCAAGACCCAAGTTTTTGATTTGGTCTATGAAAACCAAATCGATACCTGGGACCATCAATGGAATTTTGCCTGTCTTTATCATCAAAATTCTTCCATTTTACCCAACAAAAACTTAGTCTCTAATATTGGGTTTGGACATCAAGAAGCAACCCACACCATCAATCCCAGTAGTTTTGCCGACTTGCCCACAGAAGAACTGGATTTTCCTCTGATTCATCCTCAAATTGTCCAGCAAGATGTCGTCACGGATGACCAGTATTTCGAGGCGAGGCAAAACAATCAAGTCAAAAGTATGAAGAATTCCGACCAGTTGGCAGAGTGGGTATAACCCATCTCAATCATCACCGGCATAGCCTTGGGCGGACGAAGGTTGTTATACTAATCTCTACCGGAGATCATCAAAACCCTCCCTCTGCCTGTTTGTCGATTACCCCAGGGATTCCAAGTTATGCCCGATCCATCATTAGTTTCACCCCAATCCATCGTTAAAACCTTTCCTTTAAGTACCGTAGGGGCGCTGGTTTGTGGCCCTAGCGGTCGGGTTTTGATTGCCAAAACGACGAAATGGCGAGGGTTGTGGGGGGTCCCCGGTGGTAAAGTCGATTGGGGTGAAACCCTGGAAGCGGCCTTAGTACGGGAGTTTCGCGAAGAGGTGGGACTCGACCTGGTGGAGATTCGCTGGGCACTGTTGCAAGAAGCAGTCTTAGACCCGCAATTTTGTCGGGAAGCTCACTTTATTATGATGAACTATTATGCCCGTTCGACTACAGAAACGGTGATTCCCAATGAGGAAATTGAGGAATGGGTTTGGGTTACCCCACAAGAGGCACTCAACTATTCTTTGAATACTTATACCCGCGTTTTGGTTGAACATTATCTCAACGGGGGTAACGCTTGAACAGGTCAATTAACCTGGTTGCTTCTTCCCTTTATATCATCTCTAATCCGGTTCCCATACCCTAAAGAAAATCTGTCCCTTACCCTCAATGACTGACTATGACTAATTTTAATTCTATCAAACGTCGTCAATTCCTGAAAATGAGTTCCTTGGCTCTAGGAACCAGTATCTTAACCAGTTGTACGAATCCTGGAAAGCAACCTTCCACCTCCACAGCGAATGGAAAACTTGACAAAATTAAAGTGGGGTTAAGCTGGAAAGCTGAAGCCGAGTACGGCGGATTTTATCAGGCGCTGGCGACGGGGATTTATCGAGACTATGGATTCGATGTGGAAATTAGACCTCTTCCCCCCCAAGGGAATGTGACTCAATTGTTGATGGGGGATTTGGTTGACTTTAGTATCGGACAAGCAGTCAATGCACTTCAAGCAGCGGATCAAGGGATTCCCAAAGTGACGATTGCTGCCATCTTTCAAAATGAAATTCAAGCCTTTTTAGCCCATCCCGGGGTCGGCAATGATTCGTTGGCGCAACTCAAGGGAAAACGGGTTTTTATTGTTCCCGGACTGAGTAGCATTTATTGGCCTTTTCTGGAAAAACAGTACGGCTATACTCAAGACCAGCAACGGCCTTATAATTTCAACGTCACCCCATTTTTGCTAGACAAAAATTCGGTTCAACAGGGATTATTGACTTCAGAACCGTTTCTGATTGAAAAAGAAGGAGGGTTTAAACCCGTCGTTTTACTGTTAAGTGAAACGGGATTAAATCCTTATAATTTCACCCTGGAAACCACCCATAAATTAATTGAATCTAAACCAGAGTTGGTTCATCGCTTTGTCGATGCTTCTATCAAAGGATGGTACAGCTATCTTGACAATCCTGCACTAGGAAATGAGTTGATTCAGCAAGACAATCCAGAAATGTCTGATGAGTTGCTGGCTTTTGCTCTGGGTAAGGTAGCGGAGTATGATCTGATTAAGTCGGGAGATGCTCAAACCCTCGGGATTGGGGCGATGACTGATGAACGATGGAAAACCTTGTTTGACCAGTTGGTAACGGCTGGGGTTTTAGAGGATAAACCCAGCTATAAAGATGCCTACACCTTAGAGTTTATTAATAAGGGTGTAGACTATTACCTGTCTTAAAATTTTCGCCTTCTTTTGCCCTGATTGAGCAGTCTTGAAACTCGAACCCGCTCTGTAGGGTTGATTCGCGAATCAACCCTATATTATGGTTTTAGAAAACCCTTACCATTAGGGAACTCCAAACAATAAAACCGCCAAAATATTCGGAGTGACTCCTTTACTGATATGAAATCCGGTTATCAAAAGTCGTGTTAATTTCCTTTCCGGTCCCCTCCCCTTTGCAAGGGGAGGGTTAGGGTGGGGTCCCCTCCGTGGCGCTCCTTTTAACAGACCTATAACTACCGGATTCCGTATGAATCATCTTTATAAAGAAACCCCTGAAGGGGTTACTACGAACGTTTGGATGATTTATTTTTTGGAATACCCTTAAGGGTCTGGCTCTCCTAAAAAAGCCTGCTTTCCCAGCGTCGAAGAGAAAATCAACGGTTTTCAATTGAATTTGAAATTAGCTTTGTTGAGTTAACATAAAACATGATGAACCCTGAAACGGCTATTACTATCAGCCATGTAAGCAAAGTTTTTAATAATGGGGTGGTGGCTTTAAATGATGTAAATATGAAGGTTAATCAGGAAGATTTTGTGAGTTTAGTTGGGCCTTCTGGATGCGGAAAAAGTACCATTCTAAGAATTATTGCGGGCCTCAGTGAGAGCAGTGGGGGGGAAATTGAATGGGCCGATCGCAGTTTAAAAGAACAGATTGCGTTTGTCTTTCAAGACCCCGCCTTGATGCCTTGGAGTACGGTACAAAATAATATTCGCTTACCCCTCAAACTAATGGGAATCTCCAAAAGAATGGCGGATGTGTCAATTGCCAAAACGTTGGAATTAGTCGGACTGGAAAACTTTGCGAATGCCTATCCCCGCCAGCTTTCTGGAGGGATGAAAATGCGGGTTTCTATTGCTCGGGCGATCGTCACTGAACCCCGGGTTTTACTCATGGATGAACCCTTTGGGGCTTTGGATGATATCACCCGCACTAACCTCAATGATGAGTTACTTTCGTTATGGAATCACCAACGGCAAACCATCCTATTTGTGACTCATAATATTTATGAAGCGGTTTATCTCTCCAAGCGAGTAGTCGTGATGGCGGCTAATCCGGGACGGGCGATCGCTGAGATTCCCATCGATGAACCGTTACCCCGCACCGAAGCGTTTCGGACTTCTGAGCGTTATCTCAACTATTGTCAACAGGTGTATGCGGCTTTATCGGAAGCAATGGATCCGCAATCCCAGGAATCCCCCCGGCAATTTTTCTCGGTCTAATTCTGCTATCAAAAACCGGGATGATTCAAGGCATCTCCAGGATAAAGAATCATGCTTTATCTGGGATGAAGCCCTTCAATAAATCCGGTTGATTTTTCCCCCTCTATCTTGCCCAACCTCCCGGGGATTCAGGAGGTTGGGCAGGATAGAGGGGTCTCAATTGAGGAGCCGGATGATTGAATAATTTTGGCTCATAAGGGTCAACATTTTGCTATAATTAATCCCTGGTTCTTAGTTACGGTTTCATTGAAGTAGGGTGAATCAACCAGAATTCTAGCGCCGTTTTCTACTGAATCTTGCCCCTACGAGAAGGAGATGCTGAATCATTTGGAGAAATCTTTAGCGGGACGAGTTGCCCTTGTCACGGGAGCAGGTCGTGGGATTGGTGCCGCCACTGCTCGGCAGTTGGCACAGCTTGGCGCTTCCGTTGTCCTCGTCAGTCGAAGTGCGGAGCAACTGGAGGAAGTCAGAGAAGCGATCGCCACTGAATGTTCGCCGGAGCAAGTGTTGGTTTATCCGGCCGATGTCAGTTCCGAGGCACAGACTCAGGAGGTTTTTGACCAGGCGATCGCCACCTTCGGCCGAGTCGATATCTTAATTAATAATGCCGGAATGGTGCAAGTGACGGATTTTACCCAAATTGAACTGACGGATTGGGAACGGGTAATGGCGGTGAATGTCACCGGGATATTCTTGTACTGTCGGGAGTTTTTTCGCCGTGCGATCGCGCAATCTCATGGCGGTGCGATCGTCAATGTTGCCTCCCTCTCCGGTGTTCGCGGTCCCGACAAATTCCCGGGATTCACCAGTTACATTACCAGTAAATACGGGGTGGTTGGCATCACCGATTCCCTCGCCGTAGAAGGTAAACCCCACGGAATTCGCGTCAATAGCGTTTCTCCTGGTGCAGTGGATACGGCGCTTCTCAAACAAGCTGCACCCTTTCTAAAAACGCAAACCACCCCGGATGATGTCGCTCGCACCATCGTCTTTTTAGCGGACGACTATCAAGCAAAATGTCTCACCGGCGCTAACCTTGAAATTTTTAGTAATGCTTAGGAGTTTTCTGTATGTCGATGATTTATATCACTCGTCGAGTCACTTTTTCTGCCTCTCATCGTCTCCACAGCGATGCCTTATCCGATGAAGAAAATCGGCGGGTCTTTGGCAAATGCAACAATCCTAATGGTCATGGTCATAACTATGCCTTAAAGGTGACCGTCCGGGGGGAAGTTAATCCAGAAACGGGGATTGTGCTGAATTTCTTTGACCTTCAAGATGCCATTGATGCCGCCATTTTGGATGAGGTGGATCACAAGCATATTAATTTAGATGTTCCCGCTTTCAAAGGCATCAATCCCACTGCTGAGAATATGGTAGTGGTTTTTTGGAATATGCTAGAACCCAAGTTACCCCCTGGGTTACTCTATGAAATGCAGTTGTATGAAACTGACAATGATCATGTAACCTATCGGGGAACCTAGAGACTGATACTGTCCGACCTAACTAGAGGATTGCTCTAGTTTATCCCAGGGATAAGAAACCGGGTTCTCACCCTAAATGGGAAATTGCCTAAATTTTTGACAGACACCCGGTTTCTAACCCCCTCATTTTGTATGGATGCCCCTTGGGTCAATTGATGTATCTATTCTCTCAACTCGGGACGGATTAACCCCTTGGGGACAGCACCCATTCACCGATTAATGAAACCGATAAAATGAACAAAGATATTGCCTTAATTTTAGCCAAACTTAAGAAAAATAAATTATTATCTCTGGATACCCTGGCCCCGATTCTGGTCGGAATTCTGGTGCTATCCGCTTGGGAAATTGGGGTGGAAGTCACCGAAACTCCTGTTTATTTATTGCCTAAGCCTTCGGTGATTTTCCAGGCTTTAATTCGGGATTGGCCGATTTTGTTTCCTGCCTTAATTATTACCTTAAAAATTACGGTAGTGGCCTTTATAATTGCTGCAATTTCTGGATTAATGATTGCAGTGTTGATGTCTCAAAGTAAGTGGATTGAGAAAAGTCTGTATCCTTATGCGATTGTTTTGCAGACCACTCCCATCGTGGCGATCGCACCTTTAATTATTATCTGGTTTAAAGACTATACCTTTGGCGCTTTAGTAGCTTGTGCCTGGATTGTCGCCTTTTTCCCGATTATTTCTAACACCACCTTCGGCTTAAACAGCCTCGACCCCAATTTACGCGATTTATTTATCCTCTACAAAGCCTCACGCTGGCAAACTCTCTGGTATTTAAGACTCCCCAGTGCCTTACCCTATTTTTTATCAGGATTGCGGATTAGCGGGGGATTATCCTTAATTGGTGCCGTGGTTGCAGAATTTGTCGCCGGGAGTGGCGGGACCGATTCAGGGATTGCCTATCAAATGCTAATTGCCGGTTATAATCTGCAAATTCCCAGAATGTTTGCGGCCTTATTCCTCGTGACGATTCTGGGAATTCTGATTTTTATTTTGTTATCAAAGATATCAGATTGGGTGTTAGGGGAATGGCATGAAAGTTCATTAAAATGAGGTAAATGTGACAGAAACCCGCACCCGATCGGGTGGGGCTATACGGACGAAGCCTGCCTCCGCAGGCTAATACGGAATCCGGTTGTCATATATCGCTAAAAACCTCTGTAGCTTAACCGATGGAAACCGGCTATAATAACAACCAATTCTGAGGCAAATATAACCCTTTATTCAGCGATCCATAATGGATAATACTCCTTTGCAACGCATCACTATTTCTCCAGAAATCTGTCATGGTAAACCCTGTATTCGAGGGTTACGCTATCCGGTGGAGTTTTTACTAGAACTTCTCAGTTCCGGCATGACCCATGCTGAAATTTTAGCCGATTATGAAGATTTGGAAGAAGCGGATATTTTAGCCGCCTTACTGTTTGCTGCCCGTTTAAGTCAGGTCAAGCGAGTTTATACCCTAGCATCATGAAATTTCTAGTTGATGCTCAACTCCCTAAAAGACTAGCTCGTTTTCTCCAAAGTGCCGGGTATGATGCTCTTCACACCAGCGATCTACCCCAGAAAAATGCTCCCCCTGACTCGGACTTAAACACCTTATCAATTCAAGAGCAGCGAATTTTAATTAGGAAAGATGCGGATTTTGTAGAGTCATTTTTGCTCCAAAAGCAACCTTATAAACTTCTATTAATTTCCACTGGTAATATCAATAATAATGAATTAGAGAATTTATTTCAAAAAAACCTAGAACAAATTATGGCACTTTTAGAAACCCACAGTTATATCGAAATTAGTCGGGATACAATTATTATTCATCAATGAGACGCAGGAAAAAAGAAACTCGGCGATTCCCCCTGCTTCACATCGAGCGAAAGTTTTCTACAATAGGGGATTTTGATGTCGATGATTAAAAAACCCTGACAAACTCCCCTTACTTCGTGGTCATGGTATGGACGCCATCCCAGTCCTCTGGCGGTGGCATTTTCATATAATCTTCTGCTCTTTGAATGTGAATTTTTACCGCTTGGTCTTCGGGATAAATTGCCCCTGCGGATTGAAAGAGGGTAATCGATTCAGAAAAATTTCGAGAGATATAGGCGGCACGTCCGGCGCTATAAAAGTCTAAGAATTTCTGTTTTTCGCCATCTATGGGAGTCTGCCGATCGCCGATTAATTCATAAATCCCCACTGCCTGATTTTTTCCCTTGACCCGAATCTTATCTAACTCTCTCACCCAGATCCGATCGCTACAGAGTTGATAAGTAAATTCGCTAATAATAATATCACATTTGTATTCCTTCGTCACGCTTTCTAACCGCGCACTTAAATTCACCCCATCCCCAATCACCGTATAATCCATCCGCTTTTGACTCCCAATATTTCCAGAAACTACTTCCCCGGAACTAATGCCAATCCCAATGCGAATATTATGTTCTTTTTGATGACGATTAAATTCATCTAAACGCCGACGCATATCTAAGGCCGATTGTACCGCCTTCCAAGCGTGGTCTTTCAACGGTAACGGCGCACCAAATACCGCCATTAACGCATCCCCAATAAATTTATCCAGCGTTCCATCGCAGTTAAAAACCGCTTCTACCATTGTCTCGAAATAGTTATTTAAAAGCGAGACAACTTCTGCCGCTTCCAGGTTTTCCGTCAGGGTTGTATAACCGCGAATATCCGAGAATAAAATAGTGACTTCTTTGCGTTCCCCCACCATTAAGGCATCTTCCCCTAATGCCATGACTCGTTCTGCCACCCCAGGGGTCATATAGCGATACATGGTGGTTTTCATCCGTTTTTCGCGACTAATATCTTCCAAAACCACTAATCCACCCCGGACTCCCCCTTCCGGGTTGGTTAAAGGATTCACCGTCAGGTTGAGACTGCGTTCGATTTCTTTAACTTGACTTTTGGGGTATTTTATGCCATTTTCATCCGGCTCATTCCAGGGGATGTAAAACTCTGGATTGTTGCGATCGCCTATCACCAAAATAGCACTTTCCATATTCGTTTCATCCAACTTGACTAACCCAATGGTCAGACTTTGTTCCGGGACGAAATGCCTTGCTGCATTTTGTAACGCATCCTGTAAGCGAAATCTCAGATTGTCAATGGGGACCACTTCCCAAACATAGCGGCCTTGTAATTTTTGCTGCCACAACAACAGTTTTTGCTTATTTTCCTGCTGGATCTGAAACTGGCGATCGCTCTCCTTGCGGTCATCCTTCTGAATCGGACATCCCAGCAACTCTAACGCCGCCTCATTAATCGTGACAATTTTCCCGTCCATATTGGTGGAAATCACCGCATCGGAAAGGCTTTCTAAAATATCCTTTTGATATTGCTTCTCCAGCAAAACACTCTCAAACAATTGCGCGTTTTGTAACGCAATTCCCGCCTGAGCATTAAACGCGCGCAAAAACGCTTCATCGGAAGAATTAAAACTCCCCTTGTGCTTATTAATCAGTTGCGTCACCCCGATTAACTCCCCGGACGCATTAAAAACCGGCATACAAAGAATTGTAGAGGTTTGATAGCCAGTTTTTCGGTCCGTCGTCGGGTCAAAGCGGGGGTCAAGATAGGCATCATGAATATTCAGAGTTTGACCCGTGGAGGCAACATAACCGGCAATGCCACGATTCGCCGGAATCCGGATTTCTACCATCGTTTTGCCATCCGCCTTGGCAACTTTCGTCCAGAGTTCTTCCGTTTCCTTGCTGAGTAAAAATAGGGTACTGCGATCGGCCTGCATTAAATCCTTGGCGCGGTCCATGACAGCGCGTAACGTCGTTTCTAGGTCCAGACTTTGACCTAAAGTCGTCGTTGCTTCCAGTAACGCACTAACCCCGCGTTGATTTCTCGCCGCCACATAAAAAGACTGACAACTTTCCAGAATAATCGCAATGGAAGAGGCAAACCCGGCAAATTGAAGCTGGTCCTCGCGGTTGAATGGCACCTCCCCTATTTTATTCAGGACCTGAACCACCGCTACGACGCGATCGGTATCTTTGCTGCTAAAAATCGGTTCACAGAGCAGATTTCGCGGGTCGCATCCTGGGGGTTCATCCACTTCCGCTTGAAATAAAGGATGATTGCGAACATCGGCAATATTGACACTTTCCCCATTGCAGGCAACATGACCGAGAATGCCGATATGGATGGGTAATCGGATTTCGGTACTTTTCCCGGTTTCGTCTTGGCTAATTTTTGACCAGAGTTGCTCTTTCTCCTGGTCAATTAAAAAAATAGTCGTCTTTTCTGCTTGCAGGATTTGACTAATTTTGAGGGTGAAGGCATCAAGTAGCTGTTCTAACAGAATTTCGAGCGCTTCATTATTAATCAGATCGATCGCCAGCAGACATTGCTGAAATTCTGCCGTAATAAAATCAAGGATGCAGACAAATTCCCCAACCTGCATATCCTTGACCCGTCGGGTCAACTCCCCCATGCGACCCACCCGAGTTAAAGCCGCTAGAACGCTACCAGTGCCTGAAAATGTCATGTGTTATCAACGCTTACCGGCTCAGATTTGCCTGATCTCTATGGTACGCCAACCCTGGGAAATGTGGGGAGGTGGGTCATTTGTCATTTGTCATTTGTCCTTGGGGTATGGGGGAGGATGTTCGTAGTTCTCTTCGTTCGTAGTAACGACTTCAGTCGTTCTCTTCGTTCGTAGTAACGACTTCAGTCGTTCTCTTCGTTCGT
>JAMXFF010000083.1 GCA_025370845.1 Laspinema palackyanum D2a
GCTGTGAGGGTGACATTTCCGGCTGTTCCTGCACTGGAGTAGGAATTCAATTCGCCACCACTGGCATCGATCGCGCCAGTATTGCTGGTGATGGTAATCTCTCCGCCCTCTGTATAGCCTTCGGAGCGAATCGTAGATGTGGTAATATTCCCCGGTGCTGTGAGGGTGACATTTCCGGCTGTTCCTGCACTGGAGTAGGAATTCAATTCGCCACCACTGGCATCGATCGCGCCCGTATTGCTATTGATGGTAATCTCTCCGCCTTCTGTATAGCCTTCGGAGCGAATCCCGTTGGTAGTAATATCGGTATTAGCACCCAGGCTGAGTGTACCTGCGTTTCCGGTTTCTGAGAAAGAGTCGAGAGAACCGGGCGCGGCGATCGCGCCTGTGGTGCTATTTATGGTAATGTTCCCGCCTTGGGTATATCCCTCGGAACGAATCGCACTGCGACTGGCATCGCCACCCAAAGTCAGGCTATTGGCTACGGAAATCGTCACATCTCCGGCTGCACCTGCACTCGAATACGAGTTAATGGTTGCCTCGCCTACATTCAACGTCCCGCCACTGGTAATATTGATCGCTCCTCCTTGTTGTGCTGCATAAGAAGCGAGATGATTGCTGCTAATATTTCCCTGGGGTACAGTTAGGGTAATAGTCCCCCCATTCCCATTTTTCGACACCGAGAAAATTACGTTGGTGTTGATATCTCCTAAGGTGCTGTTGACGTTGACATTGCCGCTATTAGCTGCTCCAAACGAGCTAATGTGACTGGTTGTAATTCCATTCGGTGCCGAGAGAGTAATGTTTCCTCCGATGCCATTGGTAGCATAGGCATCCAGATTGGCTAAGTCTGATGAAAAGCTATTGGAAATGTCTGCGATCGCCGCATCCGCAGAAATTATTGCTTCTCCCAATAACGTTCCCCCCGCCGTGGTATTGATCGCACCAGAATTGCTGGTGATGCTGATATTGCCGCCTTTTGTGGTTTCATCCCCAACTGCCCAACTTCGGATATAATTGGTGACAATATTTCCCTCCGCTTGAAGCGTTACATTGCCCGCATTGCCATGCTCCGAACTAGAAGTTAAAATCCCAAGGCTGCTATCAATTTCACCGGCATTACTCGTCAGGGTAATGCTTCCTCCCTGTTCCCCGCCTTTGGAACTAATCTCAACCGTGGTAATGTCGGTATTGGCGGTTAAAGCGACATTTCCAGCAATCCCATAATTGGAGTAAGAGTTGAGGGAACCCGCACTGGTATTGATCGCACCCAATTCGCTAGTAATGTTAATGTTACCGCCCAAATTGTGCCCCTCAGAAGAAATCTCCGAGGTGACAATATCTCCCATAGCGGTTAGGGTAACATTTCCCGCATCTCCACCATTGGATTGAGATTGTAGATTTCCCACGGCAACTGTCCCCGCCGATGCAGTTATACTAATATTTCCCCCAACCAGATTTCCCGCCGAATGGATACTTCCAGTGCTAATATTTCCTGCCCCCGAAATTGCGATCGAGCCTCCATACTTAGCATCCTCAACTCCTGGATTACCCGCGTTGAGATTTCCTACCGAAATATTGCCCCCGTTGATGATAATATCTGCCCCTCCCTGGGACCCCAACAAAGGCACGTTGGCAAATGTTTCTATACTTCCCGTTTGAATATCTCCCCCATTGGCATTAATATGAACCGTGCCTCCATGTCCGTTATAGTAAGTTTGCGCTTCTAAATTACCCGTCACAATCGTGCCGCCGGGTTCCGTGAGTTCTAGGATAATATATCCGGCGTTTCCATTAGCGCTAATACTTCTAATCCGACTGACATCGATACTCTCTTGCGCCGTTAAGGTGACATTTCCACCCGGGCCATCTTCTTTCGTTTCCCAGTCTTCCGTGCGGATTGTCCCAGCAGTAATGTTGACTCCATAAATGGTTACGGCTCTTTTTCCGGCTAAAATGCTATCCCCTTGATTCATGGAGAACGAGCCCGATCCATCCCCATTAGCATCGGCATTAAAGGTAATGGCACCCCAACCGGATTTAAAGGTTAATTCGTTATCGCTTAAATCTTGAATGGTGATATCATTACTCGCTTCTAAGGTAATATCGGCATAGCCATCCAAACTTTCCAGTGTCTGTTCGGAAATGGTAAAATCTCCGGTGCCATCCCAGTCAAAAATGTTATAATCGTCGAGTTCGCTATCCTCAGCACCACCATTACCATCTACGATAATAATATTTTCCGGGTCTAGGAGTAAAGTGCCTAAGTTGCCGTTAGTCGCACTCAGATCCGCAATCCCTCGAAATATCAAGTCTTGTTTACCGGAGACTTCGACAAATCCGCCATCACCCCCTTCTGCACCGCCTCGGGCGGTAATATGACCATAAAAGCGGGTTGTATCATCGGCCCATAAAATCACCCGTCCACCATCTCCGACGGTTCCCGCATCGGCATTCAGGGTGGAATCGCTACTGACGAAGGTGTATAAGGCGGTGGGGATGGGCCCTTGGCCTTGATATTCACCGCCGAGGAGGATTGTGCCTCCCCCCTGGATGCCGGAGGCGTTAATCTCACCCGCGATCGCCCCGACTTTTTCACCCAAGACTTGGACGGTCCCGCCGGTTTCTCCGGATACATCTAATGTACCCGAGGCGATCGCCGTTCCCCCTGTCATCGGGATTGCGGCTCCCGAACTCGTCAGGGTAATTGTACCATCAGGGTTCACTTGCACCTGATTGGCATGAGTCGTCCCACCCCCCGTCAGAAGTTCCGGTAATGAAACCGGCATCAGAGAGGTGGGGTGACTCTGTGCATTGCTCACCTCTAAACTGAGCAAATGTCCCGCCTGAGAAATCCGAACCAGACTTTCTCCGGGGACTGCCGCCAGGGTAATGGTCCCACCGGGACTAGAAAGGGTGCCACTGTTAAGGACGTTACCCCCTAACAAGGTTAAATTCTGTCCCGGTTCTAAAGATAAGTTCCCCAGGTTGACAATACTCCCAGGTTGTGATATAGAAAAATTAAAAGCACTGGGGGTTCCCACCAGTGCTGCATAATTGTTATCCCCAACTCCGTTAAACCAAGACTGTCCCAATCCAATCCCGGTGGCGGTGGTGGCGGTAAAGTCCCCCATGACATTGAGTTGGGCATTGGCACCAAATAGGATGCCTGCGGGATTCATTAAAAATAGGTTGGAGTTGCCTCCAGTAATTTGAATTAAGCCATTAATATAAGAAGCATCACCCCCGACAACTCGTCCGAGGATATTGCGAATTTCTGAGTTAGATAAAAAGTTGGCAATTTGGCCCTGAGATAACCCGAATTGCTGGAAACTATGGAAGAGATTTGCTCCATCTTGACTCAGGGAACCGCCGCTGATATCAAGGCGATCGCCCTCCGGTGTGACCACCGTATTAGTCCCATCCGCTGCCGGTGTGATGGGTTGTGCCGAAGTGGGGGTTAGCGGAGATAAACTGCCCAGGAGGGAAAAAATAACTAACCACTGAAACGTGATTCCATCGAGTTTCATCGTCTAAATCTCTCGGGATGCAAATGGAACAATTAGAATATGTTTAGAATCGGCTGAGTCAATGCCAATTCCTTCCCCTGATCTCTGGACTTCGGATCTATTCCACCCAATCGGACAAGGGTTGCAAGCAAATTGGGTTAATCCAGTCAGTAATCTGATGAATGAACAACAAGCTGCATCCCGATTTCGTCCTTTATTCGTCCTTTAGATGGATGGCAATTTTAGTAGATAGTTCTAAGGTATCCGGATTTCTCTACCCTCGCTTCAGTAAAATTACGGACATTGCGTTCCATAGCAAGGGTCTTCACCATAACTTTACATTCAGTTTGTCTACCAGGGATTGCCAATCCGGGTAAAAGTGGACCCAAGGTAGGGGTGAGAGAGAACTGCCTGAATGATTCCCGGGTTGCTTAGGCCGATCGCCAGGTTTCTGTCCAAGGACCGCCGCCGGTTTCGACGCCACAGAGGGAACTGGTGGCCCGGAAAATTACCTCGGAAGGATTGCCGAGGCGCGATCGCAGGGTGAGAGTGAGGTGACCTTGCATGGTATCCCGGCAGACGAAGGTTAATCCCTCTTGGGTGGGTGCTCGCAGGCGTGTTCCCGGTTGATCCGTGGTGGCGGTGAGCTCTACGGTAAAGCGATCGTTACTTGCCTGCATTTGCCACCGACCCCAAGGGTCAATCTCCCAACTCACTTGAGCATTCCAGGGGACAAATTCATAAAACTCGCCGCGATAATGGATACAAATCAGGGCCACGGACTCCATCCACCACAGGACCCCCCGGCGTCCCCCGCCAGCGGTTAACGCCAGGTCCGGTTCATCGTCAAAACAGTTACAATTGACCCAAAACCATTTTTCGGGAAAGGCACCTCCCCAGTTTTTCTCGGCGTAGGCAGGGGCATTGGCAAATTCATAGCGCTTGCCGTTCCAGTCGATCCACCCGGTTGCCAAACCGTGGGCCATCAAAATCTGCCAACCGGGTTCAAACATCGGTAAAAATGAGAGTACCCCGGCGGTTGCTAACTGACCCCGCTGGCGATCGCCCCATCCGTAGATCGGGGAAATGGCATATTGCCACTCGCAACGCTGTCCTGTTCCGGGGTCGCACAATTTGCCCTGATGCCAAGTGGCGGTTCCTTGATAACCTTGTTCAATGTAGCGATCGAACTCATGGGGGGATAAATAGTCCGGCGGGTAAGGTAACTCGGTTTTTCCCCAGTGACCCAGGGCTAAACTGTTAGACCAAGCCCAAAATCCCTTAACATCGGGAAAGGTCCGGCATAAATAGCCATCATCCGGCCCTAAAATTTGAGCACCGCCCCCACTATAAGGGGAACCGCCTGCGGGGTCTTCGATAGAATACATAAAGGCAAAAGTTTGGCGGTCCGTGGGTAAGGTGACCCGATAATACCACCCTTCAAAAAACCGGCGTGGACTACTATTCCAATGGTATCCACTGTGGGGAGTTTGGCGTTCTAGTCTGGTCATACTGGGTTGGTCGGGGGTCATCCTTTTTCGGTTCCTTCGCCTTGAACAAAAATTCGATTTTATGCTTTATTTTACCGGGCAATTATAGCAAAAAATATAGCAGGAAAAATAAATTTTGTTTAAAGCAATTGAGTGGAGGATTCCGGTGAAGGATTAGACCGCTTGCCGGATTAATGAAGAGACCCCCTAGCCCCCTTGTAGCAAGGGGTGAATGAGAAGGAGGCAACAAATCTATTGAAATCCAGATTCCAGGCGAGTTCAAAAATGAAGCGACCTATTTTTCTGTGGCTCTACAATTTCAATCTAAAATAAGATAAACTAGCAATCAGTACCCGCCAAACCGATGAGTTGATTCGAGAGGGTCACCTCGGGAAAAAAGCGATAGGGCAACCGGAGAGACTGGCGCGATCGCCACCGGGTCAGAAGGCGGAGGGTACAGAATCTGCGATCGCCTTGAAGAGCAGAGTAGCAGAAGATTGAGGGTTGGTCGGCAGCAGGATTCTGATGGGACTAAGGGAAAGTCGATGCTCGAAGCAAATCGTTTGTTATGTTCGTTCGATATAGAATCTGCAATTGACCGAAATGTCCAGATTGTTTCGGCAGATACCCCCTTGATTGAGGCGATCGCATTAATGAGCAATCAGGGGCGATCGCCCGAGGGAACAGTCCCTCCCTCACAGCCTACCGCTGAATCATTCCCGGGGCAAGAGGGAGCAGAACCTTGTCTCTTTATTGTTGATGAACACAAGGGGATCAGTTTATTAACTCCCCGAAATATTGCCGAGTATTTAGCCACCCAAAAATCCTTTAAAAAAACCACAGTGGCGGCGGTTATGCAGAAGTGTTTAATCGCTATTAAAGAGTCAGACTGTCGCGACATTAAGATAATTCTGAATTGGTTTCAACAGGGAATTTATTACCTTCCCATTCTCGGCGATTCCAGTTACAAAATTGTCGGATTTCTTACCCCTTCCCGACTGATGCAAAGATTTTATGTTTCTCAGTCCAGCCAGTTTATTGATAACTCTATCCAGGCCAAACATCAGGAATCTGGAGAATCCACACCTCAGCCTCGCCCTAAAAAAAATTGGATTTCAACTTTTAACCCCTTATCAAAATCGCGGTTAATTTGCTATAAAAAGCGCCCGCAGGAGCGTCAGGGTCATCGCATAAAAATCATACCTTATATTAAAGGGGTATCCCAGGAAACTTTTCCCAAAAAACTAAGAGAATCTGTGAATAAAAAAGCTTTGATAAACAACAGCCTCTCCGGGATATTTGACCCTCTTCTTGCATCAGTTGATTTAATCAATTACTCGGAAATTTCCTCTCAAAAAGAAGCCGATTTACTTTTGGTATTAGCGGCAATAAATGACTTGATTTTAATTATTGAACCCCGGGAAAAAGCCATCAAAGTCGCGCCCATTCATCCGGCCTTAGTCCGATCTGAAGAAAATTCTCAATTAATCAGCCAGATCCGGGAATTTTTTTTTAACGGGTCCCAATCGGAAACCTTTTTAGGCCCAATTCGCCAGTCCCTGCAAACCCAAACCCCGATTCAATTTGATTATCTGTTAACCCTAGGAAACGAGGAAAAGCGATTTACTGCCAGTATTTCCCCGCTATCTAACCACTCGGTAATCTGGGTGGCGCGGGATATGACCGAGCACCACCAGATCGTTCAAGCCTTGCAACATTCAGAATCCTTGCTGGCTGGGGTTTTAAATAGTTCTTTGGATGGTATCATGGCCTTCAAAGCTATCCGAAATTGTGAAGGAACCATCATCGATTTTCAGTGGCTAACGATTAATCCTACTGCAGAGAAAATCGTCGGACGCGGGAGAGAAGAGGTTCTCGGGAAATATCTGCTGCAAGAAATGCCGGGAAATCTGGAAACTGGATTATTTGACCGTTACGTTGAAGTAGTGAAGACTAATCAAACCCTAGAATTAGAATTTTATTACGACCATGAAGGAATTCAGGCTTGGTTTAAAATGATGGCGGTTAAACTTGATGACGGATTTACCGTAACTTTTCGCAATATTACCGAGGATAAGCAAGCCGAGGCTACTTTGCAACAAGCCAATGACAAGCTGATTCGGTGGGTGGAAGAACTGAAACAACGGAATCGAGAAATGGCTTTATTGGGGGAAATGAATGAGTTGTTGCAAGCCTGCGAAACCCTAGAGGAAGCCTACAAAGCGATCGGCATCAAACTGCCTCAGTTATTCCCCTCCTGTTGCGGGGGACTCGCGGCGATCGACTCTTTTAAAAACCGCGTGGAAACAGTTGCCACTTGGGGAAAACTTCCGGGTAGTAAACCTTGGTTTGCCCCCCATGAATGCTGGGCTTTGCGAAGAGGGCGATCGCATCGAGTAGACAATAGTCCGTTCAGTTTATTTTGTGACCATTTCCACCCCCACCCTTCCCCGGTAGAATCCCTCTGCATTCCCATGATGGCCCAGGGAGAAATCTGCGGATTGCTGTATTTAATTTCCAGTCATCCCGGACGATTAAGCGAGGGCAAGCAACAGTTAGCCCGCACCGTTTCTGAACAAATTGCTTTAGCATTAGCCAATATTAAACTCCGAGAAACTCTCCATACCCAAAGCATTCGCGACTCCCTCACCGGACTGTTTAATCGTCGTTACCTGGAAGAAACCCTAGAAAGAGAACTCCAACGCGCTCATCGTCAGGATCAATCCCTCGGTGTCGTCATGATTGATATTGACCATTTCAAACATTTTAACGATAGCTTCGGCCATGATGCCGGGGATGCGGTGTTGCGACAAGTGGGAGAATTATTAATGAAAAATATTCGCGGGTCAGATATTGCCTGCCGCTACGGAGGGGAAGAATTAACCTTAATTTTACCCGATGCCACCTTATCAGAAACCTATCGTCGCGCCGAACAAATCCGGGAAGCGATTAAAAACCTGGTTTTAGAACATCGCGGAGAATTATTGGGAATCATTACCGCTTCCCTAGGAATTGCTTGCTTTCCCACCGCAGGGGTTACCGGAGATGACCTGATTCGGGCCGCCGATATGGCCCTCTACCGCGCCAAAGCCCTCGGACGCGATCGGGTCGTCACCGCAGGCAGCTATCCCATTTAAACCCTTGAACCCTTGAACCCATCTGGATGGGTTATGACTGAAAGGGCAACAACCGGCACCCGGCGGGGGTTAAAACCCCCGCCTAACAGCTAAAGTCGGTTGAAACCGACTGAAAGCGCCTATAAGGCGGGGTTTTCAACCGACTGAAAGTCTTATCCAGTGGTTTTTTTAGTCGGTTTTAACCGACTTGAGCTATTAGGCGGGGGTTTTAACCCCCGCCGGTTGTTGCCCCCTGAAAGTCTTATCCAGTGGTTTTTTTAGTCGGTTTTAACCGACTCGAAGCTCTGAGGCGGGGGTTAAAACCCCCGCCGGTTGTTGCCCCCGCCGGATGCCGGATGTTGCGGGTTCCCCCGGGAATAACATCCCAAAAAATACCTAACTCCTGTTTATAATAAACTGAAAACTGTTCTATAATAATTAGGATTTGGCTGTGACCGAAGCAAAAACTTATAAAGATACCGTCAACCTGCCTAAAACAGGCTTTGACATGAGGGCCAACGCCGTCAAGCGCGAACCCGAACTCCAGAAATTTTGGGCCGACCATCAAATCTATGAACGCCTATCCCAGAACAATCCCGGTGAATTGTTCATCCTTCATGATGGGCCACCCTACGCCAACGGGTCCCTACACATGGGTCACGCCCTCAACAAAGTCCTGAAAGACATCATCAACAAGTATAAGTTGCTGCGCGGCCATCAAGTCCGCTATGTCCCCGGTTGGGATTGTCATGGATTGCCCATCGAACTGAAAGTGCTCCAGGCGATGAAATCCAAGGAACGTCAAAACCTGACGCCCTTAAAATTGCGCCAAAAAGCCCAGGAATTTGCCCTGAAAACCGTTGAAGAACAAAAAGAGAGTTTCAAACGGTATGGGGTCTGGGGAGATTGGGAGAATCCCTATCTCACCTTAAAACCGGAATACGAAGCCGCCCAAATTGGTGTCTTTGGTAAAATGGTCTTAAAAGGCTATATCTACCGAGGACGGAAACCTGTGCATTGGAGTCCGAGTTCTCAAACTGCCCTCGCCGAAGCAGAATTGGAATATCCCGAAGGTCACACCTCCCGCAGTATCTATGCCGCATTCCAAATCACTAAGTTAGCTGATACAGCAGCCGACCTCAAAGCCTACATGAAACAATTGTGGGTGGGAATCTGGACCACCACACCTTGGACCATTCCCGGCAACTTAGCGGTGAGTGTGAATCCTCAACTGGAATATGCCGTGGTTGAAACCGGACCGGACTATGAACCGGCATCGGGCAAATTCCTAATTGTTGCTGCCGAATTAGTCGATCGCCTCTCGGAAACCCTAGGAACACCTCTCACCGTCCAAGCCAAAATCAAAGGCAAAGACTTAGAAGGATGTGAGTACAAACATCCCCTGTGCGATCGCACCAGTCCCGTAGTCATCGGCGGCGATTACGTCACCACCGAATCCGGGACCGGACTCGTACACACCGCCCCCGGACATGGTTTAGAAGATTACCAAGTCGGACAACGCTATGGTTTACCTATCTTAGCCCCCGTGGATGGTAACGGCAACTTTACCGAAGAAGCGGGAGAATTTGCCGGATTAAATGTCTTGGATGAAGGCAATACCGCCGTCATCGAAGCCTTGAAAAAAGCTAAATCTCTCCTCAAAGAAGAACCCTACGTTCATAAATATCCCTACGATTGGCGGACCAAAAAACCCACCATTTTCCGGGCAACGGAACAATGGTTTGCCTCCGTGGATGGATTCCGGGATGAAGCCATGAAAGCCATTTCTGAGGTTAAATGGGTTCCCGCCCAAGGAGAAAATCGGATTGCGGCAATGGTGTCGGAACGGTCCGATTGGTGTATCTCCCGTCAACGCAGTTGGGGTGTTCCCATTCCGGTGTTTTATGAAGAAGAAACCGGCGAGCCCTTAATGACTGAAGAAACCATCGCTCATGTGCAGGCCATTGTAGCCGAAAAAGGGTCCGATGCTTGGTGGGAATTACCCATTGAAGACCTCTTACCCGAACCCTATCGCAGCAACGGTAAAACCTACCGCAAAGGCACCGACACAATGGATGTCTGGTTCGATTCCGGTTCCTCCTGGGCCGCAGTCGTCGGGGGTCGCGAAGAATTGCGCTATCCTGCCGACCTCTATTTAGAAGGGTCTGACCAACATCGCGGCTGGTTCCAATCCAGTTTACTCACCAGCGTTGCCAACAATAGCATCGCCCCTTATAAAAGTGTGTTAACTCATGGATTTGTTCTGGATGAGAACAACCGCAAAATGAGTAAATCCCTGGGAAATGTCGTCGATCCAGCCACCATCATCAATGGCGGTTCTAACCAAAAACAAGAACCACCCTACGGGGCGGATGTTCTCCGGTTGTGGGTGTCTTCGGTGGATTATTCCTCCGATGTTCCGATTGGAAAAAATATCCTGAAGCAGCTATCGGATGTCTATCGGAAAATCCGCAATACTGCGCGATTTTTGTTGGGAAATTTAGACGATTTTGACCCAGCCAAAGATGCAGTTCCCTACGAAGAATTGCCGGAACTAGACCAATATATGCTGCATCGAATGACCGAGGTTTTTGCCGAAGTTACTGATGCCTTTGAGAGTTATCAATTTTTCCGGTTCTTCCAAACCGTGCAGAATTTCTGCGTGGTCGATTTGTCCAACTTCTACCTCGATATTGCCAAAGACCGCCTGTATATCAGTGCAGTGGATGCCAAACGGCGCAGAAGCTGTCAAACCGTCCTGGCAGTCGCCCTGGAAAACCTAGCCAAAGCAGTCGCCCCCGTATTGTGCCACATGGCAGAAGATATCTGGCAAAATCTCCCCTATTCCACCCCCCATCAATCGGTATTTGAAGCAGGTTGGGTGCAGGTAGAAGACCATTGGAAACAACCGGAACTCGCCAAAACCTGGCAAACCCTCCGCCAACTGCGCGGGGAAGTCAACCAAGTGCTAGAAAAGGCGCGTCAAGATAAGGCAGTTGGGTCTTCCTTAGAAGCGAAAGTCTTGTTATATGTTGAGGATATCTCACTGCGCCAAACATTAGGGAACCTGAACCCAGCGCGATCGGTGGGAACTGTCCCGACAACCACCACCGTCGCCAATCCCCCGGAAGAGACACCCGCAACGACAATCACCCTCCCCCAGACAACGCTAACTCCTCCCTCACGGGAAGATATCCCCCAATGGCAGCAACTACTCAATGCTGCCTTAGCAGTCATGGCAGAATTACCCCGCTATATCGGACTATTTTTCGCCGACTATCGCCGACCCCTGGTGACTGTGGGATTAATTGTGAGTGGGACCGTCTCCCTGATTGTCTTAGGCGCAATTGTGGATGCGATCGCCGATTTCCCATTGCTTCCCGGTTTACTGGAACTAATTGGCATCGGATACAGTGGATGGTTTGTCAATCGCTATGTCTTACGCGCCAATAACCGCAAAGAACTCACGGATACCGTTGCCTCAGTGAGTAACTATGTCATCGGCAAAACCCAAACCGATGCGGCGATCGAGGCATTTGAAGAGGCGATCGCCCACCACCCGGCAACGGCAACCTCTCAAACCCCAGTCGTCCCCGTCCCCCAAACCATTGGCAACGGTGTAGACGAACTGCGGTATCTGTTCATCACCTCCCAAGTCGAAGTGCTAGACAACCCCCAACCACTAGAAGCGTTGAAATATACCGCACAAGTCAACGGATGGGGAATTGGTGTGGTGGATGCTGAAGGAGAGAAATGCGATCGGTGTTGGAACTACTCGACTCACGTCGGTGAATCTGAGGAAGATCCGACTATTTGCGATCGGTGTGTCGCCGCCTTAGCAGGTGAGTTCTAAATCCTATGTAGGGGCGTATTGCATACGCCCAAGGGGCGCAAGCATTGCGCCCCTACAAGAAACAGGCGATCGAGTCCAATCATTGCAGCAATTCCCAGTCACTCTCGGGAACAGTATCCATCAAGTTAGAGGACAAGATTTTAATTTGTCCCGCCAAATCCGGGTGAGGGATTCTCCGTTTGATAGGAGAGTCTTTTACATCATCAAGAACCCGAAAAATCACCTCAACTTGTTTGTTAGGCGGTAATTTGGGAATGTGTTTAAGATTTCCTAACCTATCAGTTTCTAAGATTAACCGTTTTACCTGCATCATTAACTCCTTCTCATGCCACGCCAATTAATTCCTCAGTGAGGACTAGAAGAACATACAGAAATAATTTTTCATGTTTTTTGACCGCTTACAAATCACAATTTACAAGCCTGGACGCGAGAGAAGACCATCACCACCTCGCACCACACCAACCCCCACCACCCCACCACTGAACCGCCCCCGTATTCCTAAACCCCTCCTGAATTCGCATCTTACCCGGAAGGTGTCCGGGGGGGGCCACGGTGCTGAAAGTAAGTTCATCATAGTCCAACCATTCTTCTTTTCTCCTCCATCCGACCCGATCGCCCAGCCGACATCCGGTTTCATAGTCGTCCTTCCCACCGCATTCTTGCCAGATGCGCTTCTGAACCGAAAACCCAAAGCGGCCATTGCTGTATTGTACCCAAAGGCCGTCAATTTGGCGGAAATCTTCACAGGGAAATTGGTTAATAGAATCATCATTCAACCAACCCTCTTGTTCTCTCCCCGCCACCTGGAGCATAACTCGTGCAGTTTCTTCATCCGCCTCCCGCCATTTGCCTGCTGCCAGGAGTTGCTGTAGTTTCTGATACCGGGGGGAAACCGTCATCGTCGTCGGAATGGGAGTTTGCAGCAGAGACAACCACTCATTCATAGTTTGGGGTCGGTTTTGAGGGTATAACTCCATCCCCTTTAACACTGCTTCGTTAACCGTATCGCTCAGACTCGGTACTAATTGTTTCGGTGGTACTAATTCTGCCTCATAGAGTTTGCGGTTCAATGAGGATTGTGGTGGTTGCCCAGTAACTGAATAATATAAAGATGCGCTTAGGGTGTAAATATCCACGGTTGGTTCCCGAGATCCATCCCTCTGTTCTAAAGGTGCAAATGCATCATTTCCAAAATGCTTGGAAGTCACAGTAACCGGAACGATTTCTCCGGCAATCCCAAAGTCAATCAGCACCGCACTATCGCCACGAAACATAATATTTCCCGGATTAGCATCGCGATGCACTAATCCCGCCTGATGTACGACCTGTAATGCTTCTCCAATCTGCCGAATATATCGGACTGCTGTTGCTTCCAATAAGACATCCCGGCGATGCACCCATTGCCACAGGGTCTCTCCGGGAATAAAATCCATGATCATGCAATGCGTATCCCCTTCTTGAAATAAATCGAAAACTCGGACAATATGGGGATGGGGATTCTTACAAACTTTGACGATTCGCTGTGCTTCTTTGATAAATCGGTCTACATATTTAGGATAGTCTGGCTCATCTTTTAGGTGTTCGTGGGGTGTTTTTATAACAAAATGTTCGTCGAGGTTGAGATGACGAGCTTTATAGGTGATCCCAAATCCACCTTGTCCTAAAACCTTTTCAATGACGTAATCCCGACTCTGCAATTGATATCCGTTCGGCCAGACCATACCCGTTGTGGATAGAGAACAGCTTCTATTATGCCATAGTTTTCTCCATGTGAATGTTAATTGTCAGGTGAAGATACTGCCGGGGAGGAGGATGGTGCTGTACCTTATCCTGATGGGTAGAGGGTTGCGAACGCAGGGAGGGAATATCAGATAAATCAGCGATCGCTAAGATGCAAAAACCTGGGCATTTGACTGACGCCCCCTCCTATCCTTTTGAGGCGTAGACTGGTAACATCTAAAGGCTCAGACTTATGCCAGATTTTTGGATTCAATATTGTTACAATGGAAATCGATGACATAGTAGAGGCTATTCAATCGGGTCGAGTTATTCCATCTCGCCACAGTCTCAATGAAGCTGTGGCAGACAACCTACTAATCGATGAAATCTATGGATCAGTCGTAGAAGGAGGCGACATCATTGAAGATTACCCCGATGCCTATCCCTCACCCGCCTGTCTAATCCTCGGATTTAATACCATTGGGGATCCCATTCATAGTGTTTGGACTTATAATCCAGTGACGCAAATGGCGAAATTAATTACCGTTTACCGTCCTGATCGCAACCGTTGGATAAATTGGAGAATCAGAAAATGACACTAAAAAAGTTGCAAGACTGGGCACAGTCCCAGATTGATAATACAGCCCAACCCGAAATTAGACCCGATATTGGAATAAGTGTTTTGCAATTAATTGAAGAATTGGAGGAATTACAAAGTCGCGTCAAAGAATTGGAATTACAGCATAATTTAAACTCCCCAATTCATAGCTGAATCCCTAAACTTTATCAGGGGGGGTTAAAAGACTGTTAATTTTGGGGTGAATATCCAGCACAACACAAGGCATACCATCCCAAATTAACGGCAGGGGAGGAGAAAGTCCTGTCCTGTCCTACGGTCACTTGGAGTTTAAAGAGGTCAATAATCCAATCATTAACATTCCAATTGACCCAACCGCTCTAGTGGTGCCGGAGATATGATAACGTATGATTATCCCATTTTATCTCTAAAATCATCATGCACCCACAACGAATTGAACCCGGTCCTGGACAAGAATCCGTTTGGGATTATCCTCGTCCTCCTCGGTTGGAAGATGTCTCCAAACATCTCCAAATCATCTTTAATGGAGAAATTATTGCTGATACTCGCAACGCCAAGCGAGTCTTGGAAACCAGTCATCCGCCAGTTTATTATATCCCGCCGGAAGATATCAAAATGGAATATCTGAGCCGAACTCCTAAAAGTAGTTTTTGCGAGTGGAAAGGGTCGGCGGGATATTACACGGTGACGGTTAAGGAAAAACAAGCGCCGAATTGTGCTTGGTTTTATCCGAATCCTACTCCCCAATTTGAGGAGATTAAAGATTATGTGGCATTCTATCCAGAAGTGATGGATGTTTGCTATGTGGATGGAGAAGAAGTTCAACCTCAACCCGGTGGGTTTTATGGGGGTTGGATTACTTCGGATATTGTTGGACCTTTTAAGGGTATTCCTGGCAGTTGGGGATGGTAGATGACACAAAATCCGGTTGTCAACTGTAGAGGCGCTTCGCGAAGCGCCTCTACGGCAGGGGTTAAAACCCCCGCCTAATAGCTAAAGTCGGTTAAAACCGACTAAGGGAACTCCAAAAAATAAAATCTCCAAAACGTTTGTAGTGACTCCTTCAGGAGTCATCTTTAAAATAACCCCTGAAGGGGTTACTACGAACGTTTGAATGATTTATATTTTGCAATCCCCTAAAAACTTTATCTCATAAGACGAGCAGTCGCTTTAAACGGCTCTTCAGACTTTTTGGTGATAAGTTTTTCTAATTATTTTGATACTTGTTCGCGAGCTTAAAACCTGAAAATCAT
>JAMXFF010000084.1 GCA_025370845.1 Laspinema palackyanum D2a
TTTTTGATGAGGGCGTTGTTTTAAAAATGTAAAATTATATCATTTATTGGGAAAATTACAAAATCGGGATGCTCCCGACTCGCCAGGTAAGGCAAATAGGATTGATTTAGCTTCCATGCTTCATCCCAGCTTTGAACGCGCACCTGGAGCGTGTCTTTTTCTAGAACAAAACCGATACATCCAGGAAACAACGGCGAACAAATTTCCATGACCCCTCCTTGTTAACTGTGGCAATTTTCCGGGCAATCGGAATGGTTCGATTTGGACCCAAACTCTTTTTCCCGCATGGTCTCTAGCTGCTGCACCTGAATCCCCAAAGCCGCCGCCAACAACGTTACTTCCGTGCAGGCAGGCTCCTCGCCTTGGGCGATCGCTTCCAACCGAGGTAACGGCAAATCGACCAACTGGGAAATTTCTGCCAAATTTTTATCGCCCAACACTTGACTAATCGTTGGCCAATCCTGTTGACCCAAAATTGTTGTTCGTGCGGAGGGACCCAACGTCTGCGCTTGCAACTGTTCGACTCGGCTTCGAGCTTGAGCGCGCAACTCATCAATCAAGTCCACCAAATTTTCTAAAGACAAATGGTGGCTGAGTTCTCGCATCGCACTACTCACCGCCGCCTGGGAATCCAACTTGATACTCGTATCCCACTCATTAGAGGCCCTAAACTCAGGGTCAATCGGTGGCAACGACTCTAAAAATTCTTGAGTTTGAGGAATCCCATGCAGCAAAAACTGCTCTAGCTCAGTTGGGTCCAAACCAATCGCCTGGGCTAGAAGAGGACGACGAGACGGCCAAGGAAATTGCTGACCTCGAAACCACCGCCGCAACGAACTGGCGCTTGTCACTTCATCAAACCGATTCAGATAATCCAACAACGCAGCTTCTGCCGTGCGGTCCCCAAGATGAAGGCGATCGCTAAGGTAATTGAGCAATTCACAAAGACGTTCCTGCTTAGGTTCTTTAGGGTCCACGAAAGGCCAGGGCAAAGTTTTATACCCTTCTATTCTCTCTAAAATCCGCCCTAAACGCCAACTGCTTTAGCGCTTTATCTAAAATCTATCACCTTTTTGTTCTGAAGTTAGCCCAGGCAGATTCCAACAGAACCTAGACTAGACATGGGCTGTGGCGATTTTATTTTCAACTGGAAAAAATCTTGACACTCTTAGCACATCTCGTCTAAAATTAAGCCAGAACTGAAAAGCGATTTTTCGATTTTTAACTCTTGCAATATTTCCCCTTTAATCGCCCGATTAAAGATTACCAGTTAAATATTTGCAACATCTGACGCATAAAAAAAGCGGGTACCACCCCGCTCGAACAATAATTACTACCTTCAACAAAGAGGCTCGCAAATTTGAAACTTTTACTTTAAAGTGTTGACGTATGCACGTCAACGTAATAGCATGGAAGTATGGCAACATCAGCGTAGACCGTCGAATCAGTACCAAACTAACGCTGTGAAAGAGAAAGTCTACGTTGATCTAAGCCCATATTGGCCCCCTGGCAAATCCATTGCCTCGGTCTATGAGCAACTTCTGCTCGAAGGCAACAAGATAGATCGGCGAACTTTGTCCTCTGCTAAATCTGGACTTTTAACAAAATCTGAGTTTGCCACCCTGGTCAAACTACGAGATTGGGTCAGAAAGGAAACTGGACGCTCAAACCTGGCGATCGATGATTTGCTGAGGTTTGAACCAGAAGAAGACAAATAGTCGATACAAAAAAGTCCCCCGCAGCAACGGGAGACCAACTCATATAAAAAACTAACCACCATGATAGCAGAACTCTGTCCAGGTAAAGCATCTAACGACTTTGGTACTGTCGGTTCCGTCATTCTCAACTATGGGTACGATTACAGCAATTTGGGTTCCCAGAAACTCCAAACCCAAGCTCAGGAGACCTTACAACAGTTTTTCGGATTCGTCCACCACACTTTCACCAGCGGCCTAGAAATCGGACGCAGCTTCCGGCGACTGTTGCATGAACTGTGTCTGCAACAGGGTCTTGCCAAAGGGGAAGAGTTGTTTGCTCGCTGGTTAGACTCCTCAGACTTTGGCGGTTCCACTTGGATGGCCCGGTCACTCATCCAGATTTCTGAATGGTTCGACTCGCAGCACCGGCGCATCCAGAAACTCATCCTCAAGTCAGTCCAGTCCTGGTCCATCAGCGCCCTCAAGGAACTGACAAAAATAGGCGACGAACATTTACTTGTCAAGCTGCTCAAAGCCGGAAAACAGACGGTGACCAGCATCCGCAAAGCTCGTCACAGCAGTCTTACGCTAGGGCAGCCCGTCACCGAAGCCGATTGGAAACTGGTTGCGGGCAAATTTGATGCGGATGAGGATGCGATCGCCACGTTGCAAGCCGAAGCCCAACGGTTAGCCCAGGTCATGAACTCGCCGGTGTTGACGGACCATCTGATTGAAGCAATTGAGACTTTGACTGAGTGGGATGTTGCCAAGTTGATGCCTTCCCACAAGACTAAGACGATCCCAGCGATTACCTCGTTCATTGCCAACTGTGGGGAACCTAATGATCCTATCATCGAAACCCAACTCAAATGGATAGAGCGCGGTCTGGGATTGGATGGTAAGGCTTCTGAAGAATTTCGCTCTTGTGTTCGGACCCTGGCGCGGCAAGAAGCTGGAGAAGAGGGTCCAATCGTTCCTCGTCATCGTCACCTCCAAAAAGCGTTGAGTATGCAAAAACTCGCGCCGGTGGTTCCGCAACCTCAGTCGGAGCGAATGGCGGAACTGGAACGGCAAGTACGGGATTTGAGCGCCCAACTCAAAGAAGCAGATAAGGCCACGGCCCTGATTTATGGATTGCAAGCCCAACGGGACCGGCTCGAACGAGAAAACCAACAACTCCAAAAACTCATCCAAGAAAACGCGCAGAAAGATTTAGAGATTCATTTGCTCCAACAACAGATTGAACACCTCGAAACCACCCGGTCGGATGAGGTCCTGGAGCAGTTAAAGCAACAGAACCCGCAACTGCTAAGTCAACTTGAGCAGATGCAGCAACGCTACGACGCCTTAGCTTCAGAAATGGCCGCCAAAGAACTCAACTTAAAATATGCGGATAATTCGCAGTTGACCGCTAAGGTGATGGCCCTGGAGATTCAGTTGGCCGAAGCCCATCGTTCTCTCGAACATCAGGAACCCATACCCAAGCCCCTCACCCTGGGGTCCTACGTTCGGATTGTCAATCACGACAATCGTAAATATTGCGATCGCCTGGGTCAAGTCGTCCAGTTGCCAGAAGAGGGTGATACCCTAAACCGCTTCCAGGTCCAGCTTTCGGGTGAAAAAACGAGAGTTATTTGTTACGGCGAACAGATGCAGCCGGTCCAAGTCTTCCTACCTCCATCAGACACCTTTGTTCCGGTAGAAGAAGCCCAACAGCAAGTCCGTTCTGTTGCTGAAGAAAAACAGTTGCAGATTGAGGAATTGCAATCTTGGTTGGCTCAGGCCACCGAGACGATCGCCCGCTATAAAGACCCAGAAAAAAATCCGCAAGTATTGCAGTGGCAGCAGCAGGTTAGCGAACTCAACGCCAAATTGTATGATACCAAAAAATGCCTAACCCAACTACAGCAAGAAAATCAAGAACTCAAAAAGCGGCTGGATTGGGAATTGTCACCGTTGGGCCAAATGCAACGCTCTTAAAACAAGCTTGACCCTCAGCAATCTCTCAACTTGGACGCAACCTCAGATAATAAGTGACTCATACCCCGGGCCTATTAAGGCGTTTTAGGTGAGGTTTTGAGGTGATCATTAATCCTAAACCACCCCTTCCCCAAATACCCGAGAATCATTCCCATCAAAACAGGAGATTTTTGTATGTACACCACATCCAACCGCAGCAATCAATCTACTCAGCAGCCAAGCCAACCCATAGTGATAACGATGAGTCCTGAAGAATTTTGTGACCGATTTTTACCGTTGCGTCATCCGGGTGATAAACTCAATGCCCGCTCTGGTCGTCGTTCGAGGTGTATCCGGTTTTTGTCAGCAGTTTTGAGTAAGTTCACGGGCCAACCTATCTTAGAGTCGCGCATCGATAAGTGGGGTCCGGGACTAACTTTTTCAAATATTCCCTGCCCATTTACGGCACTTTTGGCGTTGTTGGCCCAATTCCAGACGGAGGAAATCAAAAAAATGGGAAAATATTTTTAAGGGGAGATGTAAACAGGTTAATGCACAGCTAACACCGGGTAGTTTCTTAGCGCCAAAAATCAATTCATAGCCGGGTGAATAGTTAGCAAACCTTAATATAAAAGATGAAAAATTATCCAATGTGATAGCTTATCTTTTTTAGTGAAGACCGATGAATTACACCCTCAAAAAAGCCAAAATTCTCTACCGCACAGCTTTGAAACTGGCGAAACATTCCCCTGGGTTTACTAAAATTGACCGTCCCTATCCAAATCTAGCAGCAACAGGACAGCCTCAACCATGAAAGCAAACGCATACAAGCAACAAGCTACCGCACCCAGGTAAAACACAAACGGACGAGCCAGGATTAGAGCAATATCAGCCACCCATCTGCATTCGTCCAGGTCATCAGCCCAACAGAAAATGACCCCAGCCAAAATCACCACACCCAGACTAACGAGGGCGAAATTGACCAAAATAAGGTAGCCCGAAAATTGAGCAAACCAAACTAGAATAAGACGGATTGTCAACAAATATAAAACAAAGAACGTCAAAAAGATAGCCCACCCCCCTAAGATTTTCATCAAGTTTTCTCCAGTTTTTTCACCCATTATAAAATTCATTGATTACGCCTAGTTTGTCGTTGATTGAGTTGTTGTTCCGTAGCTAAAGCCCGATTCCGCATTTCTTGGGCAATCTTATCAGCGGCAAAAGCCCGTTGATTGGCGCGTTTGATTTCGGCTCTGCATTGAGCGGCGCTGGCATTTTCGAGTTGACTGCTGTTGATGCTAATACCGAACACTTCAAACTCAAAATGAACCCAACCGAAATAGACGCCACAGACCATGCCACTGCCGAAAATACTGCCTAAAATAAAGTCTTTCATCGCAGATAACCTCTGTATTTTAGTACGTTTCTAATCGCCGTTGCGCGTCTGTTCTGGTCCCATCTGATGCAAGCGAACCGCCATTGTTCAGACTTATGCGGATAAGACTTGACGAAATCGTGTGCTTGATTGCGAGGATTAGAGCAAATATTGAATAGGCCACCCGCGCTCAATTGGCCAGTTGTTTCATCCCGAAAAGACTCGACTCTTGTGGTTAGAATCAAGTCTTCTCCTCGTAATCCTTTTTTGTGTAAATCACCGGCAACTTTGGGAGCTACATCACTCACTCGGGGTGATGCTTGATTCCACAGGTCGAGAATATTCAAGAACAGTTCAAAGTGTTGTTCTGGTGGTAGACCGTGTTTTTCCATTCTTGAAGCAATCAGATTCACTCGTGATTGTGTCCGTTCCAAGCAACCTTTATTGGCTTCTTCTAATGTGCCGCCACGTCCATAATTGCTGCACCAGCCTTGGTTAAGAACTCTTCTGCCTCCAATCAGGCTTGGGTCAATGTGTCCGTGAATTAAACTTGTGTATTGTCCGGATGCAGTCATGTTTCCCTCAGCGTGACCGATCGCCAAGGCAGCAATCGAATCCATGTTCTTGGCAACATCGGCAATTGCTGGAGGTGTGCGGTACGTGACTTGATGGATAGCATTGACTGTGGGTTTAACGATTGGAGTCTGGGCAATCGTTTGAAGAGTCGTGGGGTTGCTGATAGCGATCGCACTCGCAATCCCAACCGCACCGTAAATCAACCAATTCCACCGGAACTCGCTCTTTACAGGCAAGGGTTGGGCTAAACGTTGCATTAACTGTTGGGCATACAACTCTCCGACATTTGTAGCTGAACCGAACGAGTCCGGGTTCAATTTGTGATGACCAACGAGGCAATTCTCATTCCACGACGCTGTGCGATCGCCTATCAGGTTGTGGTTACCGCCTGAGCGGAATTTCTTGATAGCAAACAATCCCATCCCGATCGCCGTCAGGGTTCCTGCGAACACAAAACCGCTTTTAGCAGCAGCGGCGGTATCCGGAATGGTTGCCAGTTCACACATCTGCTTGGCTCCAGGTGACAACAACTGGCAGGGCATCACGTTGATTGGGTGGTTGATTCCACCAATGGTGATCGCACCGACACTGGCTCCTATCAAAATCTTATGCAAAAATTTCAATTTGACGTGCCTCCTGTTGCCAAGAAATCGCGATAGTCATCGATGAGGGGCCGGGTTTGTGAGCGATCTGTAATGCGATCGCCACGCACGGGTATCCCGTCTGTACCAATGGAATATTTGTGAATTTGGTTGTGGACGTGAACGCCACTGGTCCGCCCGGTTTGACCCTGGATGCCGAGCGCCTCTCCTTTGATAATGCGATCGCCCGGTTGTTTTGTTTGAGACCCCTTTATCAAATGCCCAAACAGCCAAAGTTTGCCACCGTCACAGGCAACCTCAACAATCTGACCCGCACCAAAACCCGTTGAGAGGTTTCCTGTCCGACCTTGGAACCATACCCGGCCAATGACTCCATTGCAAGGGGAAGGGATAGGGACGGCTGTTGACCCGTCGCGTTCAAGGGTGTAGTCATAGCTGCCACTGGGGGAGTCATCGAGGAAGTGTAGACCGCGATGTTGTTTCAGTGGTTTGAATGGGACAACTTTTGTCTGAGCAGCTGGGGTTGTTGTCTTGCTGATTTCCTGGGGAGTCGCATTGGTTACCGTGGTTGCTGTCGTCGTTGTTGATGTTGTCGTCCACTCGTAAAGTTTGAGGGTGCGTTCTGCGATTCGGTTGAGTCCGGGTATCAACATGAACGAGAGCAATGTCACAGAGGCGATCGCACAGACGGCATTACCCCGGCACACCGCTGCATGATGTTGGGCGATCGCTCGTTCTTTCTCAGCCGCCAGGGATTCGAGATGAGCCAGAAATTGTTGGTTTTCGGCTTCGATGCGATCGCGTTGTTCTTGTTGGAGTCGCTCGTCTCGGAGTTCGCGACCTTTGAGTTCGCGATATTGGAACTCCGGGTCTAATTGCTGGAGTACATCAAGTGAGGTTTGGTTCATAATCGTTGGCATTCATTGGTATAAACTTCGACTGTCGTACAGTCGGCTCGTTGTGGTGGCGGTTGAGGCGGTTCGTTCGGTCCGGCTGAAGGGGTAGCAGTTTGAGCGGGAATTACGGGAATAGATGGAATTGGCAGTGATTTACGAATATCAGGAATTGTGTCCTGGGCTGACTTTCTTAAACTAGGAAGGAGTGCAAACTGCCCGATTCCTGGTTTTGCCAGGTCTAGCCCGAACAAAACTACCATTGCTAAAACGAGCAAGCCAGGAACCCGAGGAATGATTATCCAGCGCTTCATGTTTCATCTTCATCAAATAATTTGATAATGGCCGTACCTACGCCTAAACTGGCTCCTGAACTTGCTGCCATTGCCGTTGGACCTCCACGAATTATCAGAAAAAACAGAGTGCTACCCCCCGCGATTGCCAAGGCATACCCAATGGCTTTAGCAGCTTTTGTTAATGGGAATTCGCCCCATTTAATCAAGGGCCTACTTGGCTCAAGAGTCTTGATAGAAATAAGGGAGCCATGAGCCGAATAGTCTTGAAGTAAATTATTTAAGGCAACGAGGATGGGAATTTTCTCGCTAATTTCGATATCCTCTGACCAATCTAAAGGATGAGTTTCCAAATATTGTCGAGCTTTAATTTCGAGTTCTTGTTTTTGAATCGCAGTGAGTTTGGCTTGCAATGCTGCCCCTTTGAGCGGGCGTCCGTTTTTGTCAGTTAAGTTCATTATTATTTTATGCGTTGATAAATAGGGGAACAGCAAGCGAACAGAGTGAGATACCGTCGCCTGCTGTAGTTTTATCGAGATTGTTGATACTGCTCTACGTTGGTCCGCACGTTCATGATTCGACTACGGTCTACTGGAATTGGACCGTTACGGGGAACTGGCCCGCCTTGCTGTCTGACGAGTTGGGTCCGGTAGGTGCGATCGCTCTCTTCCAGCAACGGAGTACCCATGTTGGTCACTAGCTTGATTCCGCGCATCGTGGCGTTTCCAGTTCGGGCCGCAGCAGGCGCATTGTAGGGCAAGGGTTCGTTACTCGCGACCCCCGAAATAGCGCCTTGACAAGCACTGAAAAGGCTGCTGACAATGACAAACAAGCCGATGCCCATCGACCAGTAAGCTAGGGAACGCCACGGATGCTTAGGATTCGAGTGTTTGAGCGTGTTGCCCACCGCATTACCGATGGTGTCAATCGCAGTCCCCGCCCCTGATTTCATGGCATCAGGCGCACCCTGGAGGCGGACCGAAGCACCCGCCGAAGCACGTTGGATTGCATTCAGGGCATCTTGAGTAATCCGTTGGGCTTGTTGAAGTTGGTTTTGGGCTTGCTGAATTTGAGTTTGGGCGTCATTGTTTTCAGTTGGAGTTGGATAAGAATTCATTTGTTTACCTCGTTTGAAAAAGCTAAAAAATGTACTTAATTTTGGGCTTCGGTGGAGGTCTACCGAATAGGTCAAAGTTCGTCATCCTCCGCCTCATTTAGACGATGTTGTTCCAGAAATTGGTTGAATTCCAACGCAATGGCTTGTGGGGACAAAGAACGCAAATGAGCGATGTCTTCGTTATCCGTTGATTCGGCGCGAAATAGTTGTTGCCGTTGGATATCTTTGAGGTCCGGTGCATAAGCAATTAACCCGCCAGCGCTAGAAAAACAAACAGGATGATAAGGACGCGCTGCGGTAAGTTTTTTGAGTTTGGCAAATAGCTGGGCTTTTTGAGCTTCGTCGCTCGTTGACCTTTCGATTGCTTTTTTACAAACTTCAATCGATTTCATATTGAAACCTCGCCCAATTGCAAAGGTGCAGAACTGTGCGCTGACCGAGCCATCAAAACCAAGTTGAGAGACGTAGGGAGATTGCGAGACAATCCATAAGAAAATTTTGTCTTCCAACCCAACGAACGCCAAAGTCTCAGCTAGCTGGATAATCGTTTGGCGGTGTTTTGTCCCGTTGTTTAGGTCACAATCTTTGGCAGCTTTGAGTAGCGCGGGCCACTCGTCCAGGATGAGGATGTAGGGTGATGGGTCATAAACTTGGCCCGACTGCATCGCTTTTTGCCGCTGCTTTTTGCGTTGAGTTTGCTCAGTGATAGCTCGACGTAATAGCTCAACAGTCATCGAAACGCCAACGCTAGGTTTGTCTAGGTCAATGCTGACAATCACCGGGAATCCATCGGCATGACACAACCGTTCGAGTCCCAAGAACACTGACCCCTTCGGGTCAACGCCATGCCAAATTACATCGGGACAAATTTGCACGACTTCCCGGATCATCCCGCACAATGTGCTAGTTTTGCCAGACTGCGTGATGGCCGGAATCAGCAAGTGTACTTTGATGTTGTCGGAATTTTGTCCGCATCCGAACACCGCCGCTTGCCGCACCAGATTGAGTTCCGGTTGTTCGGGTTTGGCTTCCGTTTTATTGCCATATCCCGATAAAACAATAGATTCAGGCAACCCATCTGGTTTGGTTTCAGTTGGGGCCTGATGATTGGGGTGTTCCATAGGTTCATGCGACTGCCATAAATCCGAACTCAAGGCACTATCCGTATGGTGTTCGTTCAACGATTCGTGATTGTTGCTGGGCCTCGGGGGCTGAATTTGGGGTGCGCTTGCGGTAGGCATAGCTTTGGGCTGATTTCCCGTTACCGGGATGGACGTTTTCAACCGTTCGCGCCTCATCTGTTCATTAGAATCGTGTCTTGAGTCAGAACCCGAACCCACCCCAAAAAAAGCACCGGCGGCAGTTCCTCCGATGGCGATCGCACCCCCACCGAATTGCAGAATCATTCTTGCTGTAAACGGAACGCCAAAGGTGACTTCCTGGGTTTGGTTGTTGTAGGGGTTGGTCAACACTGGCACCCGCTCAACTCGCTCGAAGGAGGCCGCAAACATCATGCCTCCAATTAGCCAGGAAACAGGAGCTAGTGCCAGCCACTTTAAGTTCAAGGGCATCAGAATCCTCCCGGGAATGGGTTGTAGTAGTCCACGGGGTTGACTTGCCCCGGTGCAGCATCTTCGGGGATGTTTTTCACGACCGATCGCCCGTAAACATCCCGCCGTTCCAATTCGGTGGCCACCGCATCTAATCCTTGCAAGCGCAATAAAGGGACCAGTGCAGTCTTGAGGTCTTCTTGCCCGTTCATCAGGTCCAGGGCGACTGCCACGGCATCGGACTGGGGCAGGTTGGGGTTTTCGGACATGATATTTACGAGCAATTGCACCATGCCCACCGCTTGTGTCAGGTGCGGGGACAGTTTTTCATAGACCACTCGGCGTTGGGGTTTGCCATTCTCATCGAGGACAGGCTTGCCAGTTTCGTTCGTTTTGACGGCAGCCGGGTCATTCCAAACCAGCGTAGACCCCTCGCCACCGGCACCCAGGTTGACTTTTTTCATCGCTTCGATGGCAGAGGCATATTTGATGGCGGCAGGATGTTTGCCATAGTTGGGGTTGTCGCGATCGCCCCGGGATTCTTGGACTCTGGTATTGAATGCGATCGCCTCGTTGGTAATCGCCATCTGCAAATAGCCCATCGCCTCGGGATTGTTCGGGTTCAAGTCAAACTGCGTGATTTTGGCAACTTCCCCAATCCGTTTATTTTGCAGTTGGTTTTGACTGGATGACCGAATCGCCTCCAAACAGGCCACCTCAGTTGCATTGCAGTTGGCTGGATCGACTTGGGCGACAGTCGTGGCGCTTTGGCTCATCATGCCATCGCTGTGAACGATGGCAATGACCGAAAGCATCAAAGTGGCAAACGCTGCGGCCAATCCTGCGGCTAAATAGCGGTTGAGGAATAGATTAAACAGACTGCTTTTGATTTGGGCTAACTGCGGCACTCGTGAGTTTGAGTCGGCTGTTTCATCTGAATCATCCGTCAACTCGTCAAGATAGTTTGTATCAAATCCTGGATTCGCAACGGTCATGGACTTTTCCTCTTAGTAATGGACAATGTTGTGAGCTTCGTCATACCACTGGGGTTCTAAATTCAGGGCGCTTTGTTCTTGCAGAAACAACAGGTATTCGATAACTGGCACCACGAAAGCACCAACCAGCAACCCCCCAGCCAACATTGCCGGAGTGAATGCCACTGCCATCGAACCATGTGTTACACAGCCGATTGCTGCGCCAACTAAACCCGACCAGGTGACACCAATTGCCAAATGTCGCGCACGTTTTGCCAATGTTTTGAGTAGATTTTTCATCGTGTTTTGCCAAATTGGTTGAAGCTGTACTGGATAAACGCGACCGAGGCGATCGTGCCCAAGCAAATCCCGGTGATTCCACCACCCAAAAGCCGCTGGTGCAAGGGTTTTGCGGGCTGGATTGCCACGGCTATCGTGGTGGTGGTGACGGTGGTCAATGTGTGGATTCCTACTGAGGCAATCGCACACCATCGGGCAACCTCCAGCCGTTCTTCAGATTGAATTTGTAGGTGGTGCTGGTAGGTGGCGATCGTTTGAACGGTGTCTGCCCGAGCGCGTTCGGTTACTCGTTGGACGAGGAATGCATGATTTGCTTGTGGGACGGTGACGAAGCCAGGGCCGGTACGTTGGTCGGCTTCTCCCAGTCCAGCAAGTTGCCCATCCCAGTCTGGAGCGACTCCAACGCAGTGGCGATCGCTTGATCGCACTTTCCCAGTTCGTCGGACTGCCAGCCTTGCTTAAGATTGGCCTGGATTTGCAAGGCTAAAAACTCATACCCCATTGCCGTGATTTGGTCGCTCATCGGCTGGTAGGTAGTCCTGAGCATTTCATAAATAAAATGAGGCAGGCTACCCTTGGCTAGTTGCTGCGGATGGAGACCATAACGCGCTTGGAAATACCCATCTAGCTCAAATTTGTCAACTGTTTTTTCTTGTTTCTGCTGGGCTTGTTTTGAGGAGATGAGTACCATCTCATCCAACACTTTTTGGGCCAAGACTTCCAGGGGAATTTTGTTGATGCGAGACTGCTGCACTAATCCCTCTAACAACGATTCAATCTGCAAAGGATGGTTAAGTTTGCTCGAATGGTTGTTGATAGTGCCCTCTCCATCCCAGGTCAAGCCGAAAATTGAACAAAATACTTCAATTTGGTCCGGTTCGATTTCCAGTTGGGTTGCTAGTTCGATGAGGTTTGACATTGGGGGGTTCTCCTTTTTCTTCGATGTAATCAATCAGGCATTGCATGACCATCTGTTGACCTCGATGGGTGGTCTGGGGCAACCAAAATTCTTGCAACGCCAGCTTTAATGAGCCGCATCCGGTCATTTTGAAAAATACATCCTGCAATCGCAGGGCTTTTCCCTTTTTGACGACCCTATCTCGATAAATGTCGTAATTAATGTTGAGTTTGCTAATCCCGAACCAAGCGAAATGGACCATTAACACCTGGTTAAAATCGATGAAAGTGCCGTTGGGACCTTTGGGGACTCGTAACCCGACTAACGGCAGTTCTGTGTCCACCATATAATGTCTGAGCGTGTCGTATCCGCAGCCATAAAGCGCGATTAGCCGACCTTTGGTGTAAGGGGTATATTCCGAAATTATCTCGACGGTTTTGGGTTCCATGCAACATAACTGCTCTAACCTGTTTTATTTACGACCCCGGCCTAAATTGATACAAAATTTTTCCCTAGCGCATTAGTAATCCGAATCCGCTGCCTTTCTATTTAGTCCTAATTTGGGTCGAAGTCGCAATTCGTTACTTTCATTAAAGTCTGACAGTTTAAATAGTGCAACCCTTAAACGAACAATTTCTGGTCAATTTTTAACCGAAAAAAATTCCCCTCCATTGGGAGGGGATGGTCAAGATTTTTGTTAGTTTTAGTAGAGGTCAGAAACGGTTGCCCATTTTTTGGAGTTCGTCGGGATAGACTTGGGCTAGCAATGCCAGCAGGGATGTGAATGGGCAGGGAATCTTGGAGAAAGTTAGACCCGGACCCCATTTGTCGATGCGCGATTCTAAGATAATTTCGCCGGTGAACTTACTCAGAACTGCCGCTAAAAACCGGATGCACCGCGAACGACGGCCAGACCGAGCATTGAGTTTGTCACCGGGATGACGCAAGGGCAAAAATTGGTCACAAAATTCCTCGGGACTCATCCGTAACGGTGGGGTGGTGGCAGTCTTTAAGGAGGTTGCGTTAGCGTTTGGGTTGGGTGATGAGTAATGATTTAGTCGGAGATTTGCTGGATATCTTAGGACAATAAGGCATAATACTCAAGAAGATTTGCAACTCAATAATGGATATATAACGGTTCGGTGGACTCAATATGTACGTTTCAAAGCCCTCAGATGTTCTGGGCCGCCGACGATTTGGGACCGCCATCGTAGTACCATACCCTTCTGGAGAAACGCTATACAGTTAAACCCCAAACCATGCCAAATTTCGCATTCCCACAAACTCAAGAAAGTCGGATTTATGGTAAGATGAAATCATGCCTTACACAGCCTTCCGTACCAAACTAAAACTCAATGACCGTCAAGCTACCTTGATGGCCAAACACGCGGGCTATGCTCGGTTTGTGTTCAATTGGGGATTACATTTATGGATGTCAGCTTATGAAGAAGGACTCAAGCCTAATGTCAACTCCATCAAAAAAGTTTTTACGAATTATGTAAAACCTCAGTATTCTTGGATGTCTGAATTGTCTTCTAGAGTTTATCAATATGCCTTTATTAATTTAGGCGATGCCTTTAAGTGCTTCTTTAAGGGAGTAAGCAGTTATCCTAAATTTAAGAAGAAAGGCCACCATGATAGCTTTACGCTTGACAATTCCGGAAAATCATTCCAACTGTCAGGAACTCGCCATAAGCTGCCTTTTGTGGGCTGGGTTTCTACATTTGAGGCTCTACCACCCAGTCTTGTTAAAAAAGTCACGATAACCCGCCAAGCAGGTGACTGGTATATGAGCTTTTTTGTGGAAATTCCCCAAGAAATTACACCTAAATGTCGAGAAAACATCGGGGTTGACCTAGGCATTAATACTTTGGCGACTTGCTCTGATGGGACCAAATTCTCTAACCCCAAGGCGTATAAAGCAGCCACCGAAAAACTAGCTCGATTACAACGCCATTTAAGTCGCAAAGTCAAAGGCTCGAAAAATCGGGCCAAATGCCTCTTAAAAGTCCAAAAGCTACATCAAAGAGTAGCAAACATTCGCCGGGACACTATTCATAAAATAACTACTTTTTTGGCTAAAAACCACAGCCAAGTAGTCATTGAAGATTTGAATGTGTCTGGAATGTTGAAAAATCATTGTTTGGCCGGTTCTATCGCTGACGCCTCATTTTATGAGTTCCGTCGTCAACTCGGTTACAAAACGGAGCGCTATGGTTCCAAGTTGGTTATTGGTGCGATTCGTTCAGTCGAAATGAGTAGCAACACTCAGGGATGACTGGCAGGGATGAAAAGAAGGGGGCAA
>JAMXFF010000085.1 GCA_025370845.1 Laspinema palackyanum D2a
TGTTGAATGGCGTCTTTATTAGGCTCTAACCATTTTTGGGCATATTCCAGGCACTTGATATCGGCTTCTGCTTCATTCCTCCCCCTCCCTTGGTCAGAGCACCATCCCCGGTTCCAGACTCCGTTACCTGGATCGACGTGACCTTGGCTTAATGCGGTTCGATTGCCCTGGGAATCACAGTTGCCCTCAGCAGCACAGATAGCCCGTACCCCCATATCCTTTTTTGGGTCTGGAGTCCGGAATAGTTCCCCGGCGTTAGCGGTACTCGCTGACTGAGGCAACCCCAGGGATAGGAAAGATTGCCAGTTTCCTTGCAATAGTCCAGGGGAGAAGATAGCAGCACCAGCGGTCAGGAGGGCGATCGTCACCAGGGCAACAAAGGAAGCATCGGGGTCTAGCTCACGGTTTCGGTGCATTAAGTCCCCCTCGCGACAATGGCGGTGATGGTAGTTGTCCGTGCATAACCTGGTAGAGAGGCCAGTAGGTTGGGTTAGTCCACTCGCCGTCCTGTTTTTCAGACCAATGTAGATGGGGTCCCGTGGATGTTCCTGCGATCGCACCTTTGGCCGGATCACCTCCCACCAATCCAAAAACAGCACCGGGTTTGAGGTAGCCAGACTCACCCACTGGGAAAGCGCATTTATTCAAATGTGCCGCCATGAACGAGCGATCGGGCGACTCTTCAGGCTCAAGAATGGCGTACAGTCCCGCACCTGGGTTTTGGAGAAGGCACGTTACTTTTGTCCGTTGCCCTCTGCCGACTACGAACAATTGAGAATTCTCGGGGAGACCACCACGGGCACCGATGTCTACTCCGTTATGGAATCGTCGGGTCCCATGCACCGGGTGGATATGGTAGCCGAAGTCACGCATACCCATAGTGAACTGGCCGATTTTATCCCCACCTTTGACGGGCTTCTCCAGGTCCGGGGTGATCGCATTGATTGCTTGCTGCCCTGGGGTGATGGCGACTTTATTTAGGAGTGGATGCAAAGCATGGTGATAGGCGAGTAACGCGCAACTCCCAACGACTGCGAATAGTACGAATTGCTCGGTTGCCTTGGCTTTTTTCGCTTCCCATTGGGCATCGAGGTCACTGGCGATCTCGTCTATCTTGGCGTCCAACCGGGCGATGGACTGCTCTAAATTTGATGGGTTCATGGCGTGATTTTCACCTCTACTTTGCCGCTGTCTTCCCTGGCATCAATGCTTCCCCCACCCCTAATCAGGTATCGCCATCTAATCGCCTTGCCCTCTCGGAAGTTGCACCGAGGTTGTCCAATGATTCCTTGCAACTCTGGGAGACCCCTGAAGGTCACCCCTTGGCCTAATCTCCTCTCTAGTTCCCGTGCCAAAGTGCTGGGTATCTCCGGGGCTGTTGGTTCTCCCGAACCCTTTGGGCAAACACTCAGGCGAAGGTCTGGCGCGGTAACCGGGTGATGGGGTGCGGTTGATGGGGGTGATGGGGCTGATGGTTGATTGGATTGAGTAGCGGGTTGAATTGGATTAATTCCCAGAATTTGACCGCCGACATTTAGCACCGGGGCAAGGCAGAATGAAGTGCTACAGCCCGCTAAGGGACTGGCAATGGTTCCCGCAGTTAGGATAAATAAACTCAATCCCGATATTCCATAAAATAAGTCTCTGGCAATGCTCATAAAACCTCATAAAAATAGCCCGCTAAAGATGGCTCTAGCGGGCTTTAGCTTAATGATTAAGGTGCTGTGTTGTTGGTTGAGTTACGAGAGGGGATAACTTGACGAATATTGTTGACCACACATCCCGCACGGTTCCAAACACTTTGGGGACTGGTAACTAAATCTAACCGAGAGTTACAGCCTTGTCCTTGGATGCCATCTATAAACTCACCTCCGCTTAGGATAATGACCGCAGTGATAAAAAGTGCCATTCCTGGGATTGATTGAACTGCCCACACAGAAAATTTGTGAAAACCTGAACCGCTATTGTTTTGCATTTTGTTGACCTATTAGCTAATAAAAACTTAGTGTCTTGCCTTGTCTTTCGGTGTTTAGTGTCTTTTGGCGCAAGACAAGGCAAGACAAGGCAAGACAAGGATTGACGCCAAAAGACGGGTATCACTCAACCCGGTCTAAGCGCCATTCTAGGGATTCGTCTTTCCCCCTAATGTAGCCGTGACCCTCGTTATGCAACTGTTGGAATATCTCTCGAATTTGGTCAGTAGAATAAGGTTTTAAGGCTCGAATAAATGCTTTAGCCTTACTAGCGCTTATCCATCCATGTTTTGAGGAAACCTCGAATAATTTGGAATAATCTAAAGGGTCAGGGGTATTACTTATTCCAGGCGGATAATCCTCTGAGGGTTCCAATACTCCCACCCCTTCAAACGGAAAGTCAGAGGGGAGAGGCAACGTTTGAGCCTGGAAGTTAACCAAGGGCTTAGGAGGTTGTTTTTTCTTCCTTTCCCCGTAATGCCCGTGGGTGGGATGAATAGCAACCTCGGAACCAACTAAGCAGGGATAAGCAGTTTTAGAAAGGCTCTCTAGTTTATCTTTTGCTATCCCTTGAATCGCCCCCCACTTAGCGGTTAATCGTCCTAAAAATATCTTGTGGTAAGACTCAAGATAATCGCCCTTGCCCTCTAACCCGACTGCGGTAACGTTAGCCCCTTGATTGATAAAAACCCCCATAATCTCGTACTTTCTGCCCTGGGAACCGGCACAAATTAAGAAGTCTGGAACGACTTCTGTCCAAGTCTTATCCTTGGTTTCCGCTGCTTTTTTACGAGCAAAATAGGCTAAGTCGCCCAATTCATCACATACCCAGATAAGGGGTGTTTTAGGTCGTTTCCCCTGTTTTCTTCCCTTGAGTTCGGTATCAAGCATCCACCGCATGGACTCCAAAATCTCGTACTCATCTGAGAGAATTTTGGCGTTATCCGGCCATTTCCCATCATGGTTATGGGTGTCAAATATTAACAATTGGGACGGACCTAAAACCTCGGTGCATAGTCCTAGAAGCCATTGCACTAAAGCGGTTTTCCCTGAGCCTGGATCGCCCGCTAGAAAGATTCCTGTAGCTTCCTCTGGTAAATGTCGCCAATCATAAAACCCTGAGTCACCGGGCTGATACCAATCAATTGGCGGTATTTGAAGGGTGGGAGCCGTTTGCCCTTTCTCCTCCCGACTCATCGCATAAAACTGGAACCCGGCGATTGCACCGGCGGCGATTCCCCCAAAGGTGAAAATCGGTGCAAAGTCAGATTTTCTCAGGGTGAGGTAAATCTGATCGCCCTTGCGACTGCACAAGCCATCGCCGTATAGGGTTGCCGCGCTTAGGAGTAGAGGCGCGGTTGCCATTAGCGCGGCATTCGACAGAAACCTACTCAGGGACATCGCCTAACCCTCCCTCTGGGAACATTTGGGCATCTTCTACAGCGGCGCGGGTCAGGGATTCAAATCTTTTGGCGGCGCTAGAGCAATCGTCGATCGCATCACTCAACTGATCGGCGGGTACCCAGGACAATGACCGGGCTGATACTCCACTGCTGAGAGCCTTGGCAATGTCGAGTAGATCACTTTGAGCTTGCCGATATTCGACTATCTCCTTAGCCCTGACGGGTAAGCGGTCAGCAAGGGCGATCCGTTGAATCCTTGCCCCGCGTTCGTCAAGTTGCATCCGTAGCCAGTCATAAGGCGATCCGCATTTTGGATCGGCGTCACACTGTTGCTTGGCATAGAGCAACCAACTATCAGCCCTTGCCGCTCTTACTTCTGAGTCAGTTTCACCGGCGATCGACTGAAGATTTAGCCCGCAAGATTGCCGTACCTGTTCCCACGCTTGCGATCGACGGGAGGTTAAGTCGGTTAAAGATGGGGGTTCCATCGGTTCAGGCTCGATCGCCTCGGTTGTCATGGGGGCGAGTTCTATTGCTTGGGGTGTTGATATGCTGTCACGACTGGATAAACTCCCCAGGACTGAGAAAATCCACAAAGCACCGAGGACACTCCCCGCAATCACCGCGCTTTTCCCCCATCCTTTCAAAGCTGGTATCTTGGGAACACGTTGATTGGTGATTGCCTGATTTAGTGCCGGTCCGAGGGTATCGGTATGCCCTTGCGGGTATCGGGTTGGGGGTGTGTTCCCGTTTGAGTCTTGCGGGGATTCTTGTGGATATCCCCACGAATCATTACCTTGCATTTTTCCTCCTAATTAAGAAGCCCGTGACGGGCTAGACAATAAACCAGGGCGTCACGGGCTGAATTTCGATTGTGGTTATTTTTGTGTGGTCTTGCCTTTCCCGTTTCCGGTGCTTTCGGGTGTAAGCTCGGTACGCGACGGCAAGAGCAAGGCGGCGATCGACTGGGAAGGGGTCCCGATTAATGCCTTTGGGTAGGAGTAGCAACCCGTCCCGTCGATCACCTCGGTGAGGGCATCGAGCACGGCGTCATCGCTATCAAAGATTGCGCCCTCTAACTCGCTGCTGAGTTCGTCATCGGGTAACCCGTTGGTGAGCCAGTCAGCGAGTAGCTCGTTGCTTTCCCGAACGATCGCCGTGAATCGTTTCTGAGTCAGCTTGCGGGTTGCACTGCGGTCACTTTCCAGCAAGGCACTCACTGAACCCTTGCCGGGTTTATCCGAAGTTTTAGCCGCGTTCGGTTGATTGGATTGGTGCTGTTTAGTGATTTCTAGCTTGTAGCTATCAACCGCCATTGCTAGGGTTTCGCCGTGGGTTTTAATCCGATTAAGAACCGCCTCGACGTGAGGTTTAGCCACCTCGATTGTCACCTCTAAATCACCGAATAATTTAGAATAAATAGTTTGCAGTCGCTTAGGAGTAGCACCGAGGTCAGATGAGAGTTGATTGAAGTTGATTGCGGTGGTCATTTTAAAATCCTTCTAACTTGAGTGTGTTGATTACTTGGGATTCAGTGGCTCCTAGTTTGAATAAAGAGCGCACCTTTTTAATTGCGCGGTAGCTTTCAGGGGAATAGAATCCGCTACCAGTTGGATGCTCAAATTCATCAGGGCAAGATACCCTCAAAAGTTTGCAATAATGACGTAATCTCCTGTCGCTAATTTTCAGAAAGGCTTGTATCTGTTTAGAGGTGTAGCCCGTTATGGATTGGGTTTGTACTAGGTCATATTCCATAAAGTTTTAGTGCTGTGTACAACCGTCATACAGCCGTTGTATAACCGTCTCACTTCCTAGGATGTAAGACGGTTGTCATACGGCAATTAAAAAGCCTTGTACAAGGCTGAAACTTAGTCTGATTCTTTTGATTGGGATAAGAATGCAGCGAATTGGGCTAGGTTTGACCAATCCTCTACCGTGAGGGTAGCATCCAAAAATTCATCTGTTTCTGCTATTCCCTCAAACACATCATTGAGACAATCACTCCACTCTGAAGCATTGAGAATATCCATACTTGCATAACCTTGAGAATGGCACTGCTTTAAAGCATTAGAGGCAATCATCAAAAGGTCAAGGCAATCGGTATAAGTCAGCTTTTCAGGGGTGATAAATGATTCGAGTTGCTGAGGTAATTTAGCCATTATTTCACCTCCCAATTGCGGGGAGACTGTGCAGCTAATTCAGCAACCTTGGCGCGTTCATAATCTCGCACCCGGCATTCGGCTAATTCAGAACTCCATCGTGCTAGGGCTAACCATTCGGTGAGTTGCAAGGAGACTGCCCGGAACTCATCCGCATCTGAGTCGAAGCCGTCGAACGGGACATAATCCACCGAGTCGGCTTCGAGGTTTGCCATGAGTTGACCAATCCCCTGATTCCCCCCTTTTTGCGTTGACCACCACGCGCCCTCACTGGATAAGTGAATCAGCCTGATGGCATCGTCAAGGGTCAAGCGTTCCCCATTACTGAGGTAGGGATAGAGCTTGTCTTGCAACCCTTGGTTAAAAAAGCCTAGACACTTGGGGGCCGACAAAGTTAAAGTAGTCATAGTTGTCAAAAAACTAAAGAACTCGAACTGATACGTCCCAAGGGGTGCAACCCGAGGGATAGACCGATACGGTCATGGAAATGATTATTCGGTTTTCAATGTTCTGAGTTGAGGGGAGGTAACTCCCTGAAGGTGGAACCCTGCAAGTCTTGCGACTTGTGGGGTTTCTGCTTTTTAGTGGTTAGGTGTCGAAGCTGTGGGAGTGGTATTGGTCAAGCGGTCACTACCCCGCTGGTTCCCTTGGTTTCTCAACCTGATATTAGATTAACACCAGCTTTATAGATTTGTCAACATCTTGTAAATATTCATTTACTAGCACGGCGTCTAAATACCTCTAGGACCCTTATAATGATAGGGTGGGTAGGTAAAGGAGTATTAGCCGTGACTGCAACATTACAGACAAAACCTATGGGAATGATTAGATGGAAATTAAAGGTGGTGATGGCTGATCGGGATATGTCAGCGAAACGTCTAGCTGAACTCACCGGGCTATCTTATGGCGCAATTATCAAACTTAGAAACGAGACCCCAGTACAGGTAAACGTATCGACCCTCACGGCTCTCTGCAATGCTCTGGACTGCACTCCAGATGAGTTAATGGAATATTCCTCTGATGAAAATTGACATGGGTTTAGCGTGTTGTACAAATTCATAACCCCTAGGGGTTTACCTACAGCGTTGGGTAGCCCTGGGAACCCCTCCAACTTCCCTGTGCTTAGTAGCGCCTCATTGAGGGGGAACGACACCCGCAAGCTATCTGATGGGGTGTGATCGCAACTCCCTCCCCTCAAGTCGGATAGTGTAGCGACAAACAGATACACGATTAAGGGAATGCTGTAAGGGGCGTAAAAATGGTGAAAATCCTTGAAACCCCTACCAATTCTCCCAATGGCTGTAACCCTCTCTCTGTAAGGGGTTGTAGTTCACTCAGGAAATTTCATGGTCTTAAGGGTACAAAGGTGCATTTAGGCGCATTGAAACGCACCTCAAAACTCTGGAAAAAACTCCCCTCTTTTTTCGCAGGTACTTGTAAAAAATCCAAGGTCTGAAACTCCCTCCAAGTTGCTTGTGCTAACGAGCGCCCTATTAAGGGGGAATACGAACGACAGGGCATCCTAAACTCTGTCGTGGGAACTAAGGACCCACACGAACCGCTCGCACCCCGCAAACAGTCCGCCAGGGTTTAATCCCTGGCAGGCTGGTTGAGGGTGAATTGGTTAGTTGTCAAATGGTGCCCGTGAAGCGCTTTAAAAACCCCTCTGACAGGGAATTTGGGCCACGATTCATAGAAACGGTCAAATCACCCCGTAAGATAGCTTATCGGCAAAATTTGACCACAATTCCCCCAATGCTTCAGGATAGGGAGACGATCGCTCAATTTGATGAGACCCCTCCCTTCCCTTAAGAGGACCCTACCATTGCACCGAGGTTAGAGAAATTATGTAAAGAAAAGTAAAAAACGCTCATATTGCGAATACCAAGTTAATACATCGCAACTTGTAATCAATTAGAATTACCAGATAAGTTTGCTATGTTGATTTTTAAATAAACCCGTAATTTCCTGGGTTTGAACACCGATAAAAACACATTAATCTGTTAAAAATAAGCAGTTGTAAATTTTTTAGCTCACTAAATGCAGCGTGTATGACACGCTCATGTCAGCGGGTTTGCGCTACTCATGGCACAAAATATTAAGAATTAACAAACGAGAGATCGCCTTTTTTGCAGAAAATAAGGCGCTTAAATAATGTAGGTATAACCCCTATTTCTCTTTTCAAGCTATAATACAGGACGTACTTTAAACAAAAAAAAGCCGCTGAAAGAGTTACCCCAAATCAGCGAACTTAACAAAATTTCAATTCAATACTAACTTAGAGTGACTAAGTTAGTTCAAGTAGGGGCCTTTCTTAAGTAGGCGATTATTCGTAAGCGAGCATAGGGGTAACTTGGGGATGCGGTAAAACAAATTCCGTATGAGCAACATCTTAACACAGAATGAGACTCATTCTCAAAAAAATGCTTGGACCGTTGGCAACGATCCTCAGTTCGAGTTCCCGCAAGATGAGTACAAATTGCACCGATGGGCTCTTTTAGACTTCTACAGCCACGGCAAAGCTATGAACGGAGGGACAACTCCCTTAATGGTTCGGCAAGCAGTGGAGTTTATGAGAAATTATGAGCGGTGGGATGACATTGCTTGGCATGGAAGCACTTTAACTGAATCAGCCCGCCTAGAGCTCGATCTGGTAGCTCTCCACAATTCATCCGCTGACGATAAATATCGCTGGAGAAAAGCGATCGCCAAAGATTATGGAATCACCGGGCAAGTTTTAGGAAAGGAACTCGCGCGGGTAGCCCGCGAGTATGGGCTAGTCGGAAAGGCAGGAAAGACAGGAGATGATCCCATCGCCGCGCTTGTAGACAACCTGATCGAGCAAGATTTACCCAAACATCAGCTCTCCACAAAAATTGCCGCGATCGCATCAGAGTACGGCATCTATTCGAGAGAGCTTGAGAAAATCTACAATGATCGACTCGAAGCGCGGGAACGGTTTGAGTTAAGGGCTGATACCTCTTCAGAAGTTGATTTACTGCTTAAAGCCAATCAGGGCGCACTCGATCTAAAACAAGTTATCCACCCGAACCTAGCGGGCGCAATTATCCAACTTGCCCAAAGTCAACGAGTCAGGCCAGAAACCTTTGTGACCGTGCTAATGGGGGTAGCATCGTCATTAATTAAGCCGGAAACTTCCCTCTGTGTTAATGAAGGTCTGGACTGGAATGATTTAAGCGCCAACTTTTTCGGGGTGGTAGTCGCTGAGTCATCCCAACGGAAATCGCCAATCTTTAAGGCGATCGCATCAGCACCCTTAAAAGAACTGGAAAAGCAAGCGCGGGAGAGTCATCAGAAGGCTTTAAGCGAATATCAAGAGCTACTCGCTGATTATGAATCCCTCTCCCCTCCTGAGCGGCGGGAGAAATTCCCAGAGGGGAAACCCAAGGAACCTAAGCGGCGAATCTTCTCCTTTTCTAACGCCACGGCAGAGGGTCTGAGAAATCAACTCTCAGCAATACCGGATCGCGGGATTCTATGGTCAACGGACGAATTGGCGGGGATGTTCAAGTCTCAAAACGCCTATCGAGGTGGCAAGGGTGCTGATGCTGAGGAGATGCTGACAGCTTATGACGGGAGCTACGGTAAAGTTTTGCGGGCTGATGGTCTTGCCGCTGACCTCGACCGCATCAGCCTTGGGATTGTCGGCACCGTGCAACCGCGAGTTTTAGAAAAGTTGATCGGCAGTGACGATGATGACGTTTCCGGGAAATGGTCCCGTTTTGCGTTTGTCCATCAGCCATTGTCAGCGATCGACAAATGGTCCAAGGGAAAAGTCTCCCTCACCCCTTTGTTGAGCGCAGTCTATTCCCAGATCGACTCCTTCCCCGCAAAACAATACCGGCTATCCCCAGAAGCGGATCGCTACTTTGGATCAGCTTTTCTCAATTTAGAAAAGCGACGGGTTAACGATCCACGTCCAGGCATGAGGTCAGTTTGGGGTAAATCTGAAGGAAGGATCGCAAAATTGGCTCTTATCCTCCATCACATCAATGCAGCGATGGAAGGGCAATCAGAACCCTCTAATGAGATCGGTATCGACTCCGTTAAGGGCGCGGTCAAGTTGACCAAATTTTACGCTGAACAAATCGAAGCCCTCTACTCCTCTATTGGCAGTGGGGAGGGTTTAGCCAGTCATCTGGTTAAGGTGCTTGAGTTGAGCGATCGCAAGGGGTGGCTCAAAGCCGGTGATGTTGCCCGCGCTATCCCCGCCAAAAATCGCCCCAGTGCTACCGAGGTTCGGGAGTGGTTTCGCGAGTTGGAAGGAATGAACAAAGGATCCACCCGAGGGGAAGGGCGATCACTCGAATTTAACTCTGTTGATCCGAAAATAGACAAAATAGACAAGACTGTAGATAAATCGTCTATTTCTGAATCCCTTACTGTGCAAGGGATTCCACCTGAAAATAGACAAATAGACAAAATAGACAATTTTTCCAATTTTTCAACTCGCACCCCTGAACCCACTTCCCAGGGCATCCACAATCAAGATTCCACCTCCCTGACCGATGGGAAAAAAGAATCTACTTTAGAGAAATTGTCTATTTGTCTACAAACTCCTGAAAACCCTTGCTGTGAGGGCGATACAAAAATAGATAATTTATCTACAAACTTGTCTATTATTGACTCGCCATCTACAAACGAGTCCGAAATAGACGACTCCCCAGAGCGGAAGGAGTGGCTCTCGCGATTTGTCGAGGATGACTCCCCCTCTCAGGAAATAGACAATCAATCTACAAATCTATCTATCGTTGCGCCCTCCTCTACCGAGTGCAAATCTGGCGATAAAGTTTTGATTATTGACCCGCGCTCATCCAAGTGTGGTGAGGTAGCTACCCTTGGGAGCAAGCGTTTAGGTATGGATGCATGGTGGGTAAAGTTTACTGATGGGACCTCTACCCTGCTGTCGCCTAGACAATTTGAGTCTACTCTTGATTTCTAGCCCTCTTGTCAGGGGTGCGCTAGGGTGCTAGTCTTTAAAACTAAGGGAATTCGTGAAGCGCGGCGCGCCTGGAGGCTGGTAACCCCCAGACGACTTCCCCGGTAGTTAAAGTACCGAGGCACAATCATTATGAATCAAATAAAGGATTTAGGCGAGCGATCGCCTGAAGCTGCTGCATGGACACGTCGATCTGCACTGAAGGGATTGACCGCAATTCTCCCATCGCTGCTATCAGGGCGGGTAGCTTCCCGCTGGAACGCCCCCGCGCCTAAGTTCAATTTTGGCGATCAGGTTAGCTACAGTTTCCCCGGCGATGACGATGAGATCGTCACCTATGAAGGCAAAATCATGGGGATGGTTTATTGCCCTGATGATTTAGAGTTAGATTGTCAATTCGGCAAAGGCTGGTTTTATGCTGTTCATTGGACCGTTATGCCGGGATGCCATTTACCCCATCTCTTCAAACAAATAGACACCTCTTGTCTGGAATCTGAATCAGAATTGCGGGGGATTGCATAGAATGAGAAATTCTTATCAATCCCGCCCTATCATCCGTTTTGATGATTTGGAATATCAAACTGTAAGCCAGTGGGTGCAAGCCTTTCAGTCTGCCTACTTTGAGCAAAGGGGGACGACTCCATCTAAGCGGAAAACCTGGAAATCTGAATATGAAAATGTATTCAAAAACCTACCGCAAGATAAGCCTTTATCAATTGCCATCCTCAAGGCATTGATAGTGGGTTATCAACCTGAGCAGCGGCAACGAAAAAGAGCCTGCATTGCCTGCCAAAAACTCGCTGATTTTGCTGGGTTATCAGTCGATTTTGGTCCTTTTAAGGGTGACTATCAATTCATGCAGCGAATCGACCCGCGCAACATTCCCAGTGATGATGAGATAGCCCAAGCGTGGAAAAATATTCCTTCCCCCGAATGGCGGTGGGTTTACGGGGCAATGGCGGCATTCGGGTTACGCCCCCATGAGTGTTTTTTGCTGGACTTGGATACCTGGTACTCATCCCCCGATGATTTGAGCTTGCAGGTACTCGCGGGGAAAACTGGCGATCGCCTGACCTTTCCCTACTTTCCTGAGTGGGTTGAGACTTTCCACCTCAAAACCACTAACCCCCCGGTTCCCACTTGCGACATTCAAGACCATGCTCGCTTAGGTGATTGGGCGCGGCGCTGGTTTCATCGCCACGACCTGCCGTTTAACCTTTATGCCCTACGCCATGCCTATGCTCGCCGCGCTTGCGATTTTGGCCTAGAGATATCTATCCGGGCTGAAATGATGGGGCATTCCCCAGAAATTCACCGGCGAGTGTATCGCGCTTGGATTAACAAGGCTACTTTTGAGCGAGCCTACTTGTCCACTTTGAGCAAAGGGAATTTGACGGCTCCCTTGCCCCGGTAAAAAATCCCTCCCTACCGAGGGAAAATTTCGAGGACCCTGGGTGATGGATTTTAAGGCTCTGTCACTTAACAAAAACAGCAATGGTATGTCATTGTAGCGACGGTGACGAATACCCTTTCCTGATGGCGTTTTCAGCTTTTTCTCAAAAACTCCCTCCCTACCGAGGGAGTTTCCCAAAAACACCCTTATGCCGAGGGGCCTAATCTCAACAAGAGGGGGGTGATTCTCAATAATTGCCGGGTAAGCGAGTGCTTTAGAGCAAAAAGCACGGAATATCAATACTTTGATGCCTGTACGCGGGAAAACTTCACTTTCTATTTGTAAAATAGAAGGGGCAAGGGGCATAGAGGGAGGGCCATGAAATTAGACGGGAATGGACAAGCCAAAATTTTGGACCCTGATGAGATAGGGGCGCTTTTTTCGGAAGGGCTGAAAACAGATCGCGATCGAGCCCTTGGGGGAATCTGCTTGTTTACGGGTTGCCGGATCGGAGAGGCTTGTCAACTCAAGACTAAAAACATCAGCGGGGGGAGAGTGATTTTCCCCAAAGCCATCACGAAGGGGCGACGGGGGACCCGAGAAATTCCGATTTCTCCCCGGCTCCAATTGCTACTCGATTGTTATCAATGCGATCGCGAGTATCTGTTCCCAGGGCGATGGGGTCGAGGTCATCTGCACCCCAATAGTGCGGATAGGATTTTGCGAGATGCCTTTGAGCGAATAGGGCTGATTGGTGCAAGTAGCCACTCGTTCAGACGGACGGCACTCACCGAGATGCATAGGAAGGGAATCCCCTTGGGGACAATTCAGAGAATATCGGGCCATGAGTCATTGGCCGCGCTGCAGCGGTACCTTGAGGTCAGTGAGGGGGAATTGCGATCGGCGGTTCAGGTTCTTAATTGGTAGAGGAGAATTATGCATGGATGAAACCAATCAACTCATTGCTGATTTATTTAACGAATTCTGCAATTTACAATGTGTTATCCGCAATGAATCCCCCGATGATGATGAGATAAAGGGTGCTTTTCAGGACCATGTAGGGGAGGAAGTGGAAAAATGGGGTATCGACAATGATAGGGTGACTAACTTATTTTTAAAATTGCACCCAGAATTTTGCATGGATGATGACAACCTAGAGGAAGAAATATCTGATTGGCTTTTCAATGCAATTGAAAAATATGAGGTTGAAGAGGGTTGGGCCAATACTTATCACTGGGGTGAGGATTGGTAATGTACAGAAAGGACCGGCTAACCTACACCATCACCGAGCAATTCCCAGAGGGTGAGGCTACCTTAATTCTCTATGCTTGGCCCGATGACTTTGGAGGGGTTGCATATTGCTATGAGCATGACCAATTAAACCTCGGTTGTAAGTCATTTTCTGAGGCGATTACCATAGCTCAAGAATATTGGGAAAGGGAGAAAATGGAATTAATCGAACGTCAATACTCGCCTATACCCGAGGATGATAGTGCTAAGGTTGAGATACCGTTTTAGTCATATCTTAGTCTGTTATCCTACGTTCTTAATGCGATACACCTGTCATCGTTTATAGTTATACATTATTAAAGCATTAAACCAATGGACACAAAAGACATACTGCAACAGCTTTTCATCCGCTACCAACTATCGGCGGAAGACCACGGATGGGATTGGGAGGACCCGGAAGACTTGCGGCATAAATTCGAGAATTGGGCGCAAACGGAATTAATGCTGTTTTGTGACGATGATGCTGACTTTGAATCCGCTTTCAAGATGGGAGGAAAGTTTGTAGAATAGAGTTGTGTAGCAATCACAAAGCATCCAACAAAAAGACCCCAGAGGATTGATTCCCTTGGGGTCTTTTGCTTTTATTGATTTAATACTTCATTGATAGCCTTTACTCTCCGTTCTTGGTCTTGCCGGATACAATGATATCTCCACCCTTCACTATATGGCGTCATACCCCTCAACCTCTGAGCGAATAGATTCCTGGGGTTGGCACAGACTTTAAACAATCCACCAGCGCTTAACTCTCCATTGCGTCTAAAACTCTCAACTCTGGCGTGAGTGATGGCTTCAACTCCACTCCTTCCCTCTAATTTTGCTCTAGCGTATTTGTCAGCGAGTCCACTCTTAACAGAGGACTGATTGGCTAAATCAACCGCGTTTATAAACACTTCATTACCGTGTTGAATGGCGTCTTTATTAGGCTCTAA
>JAMXFF010000086.1 GCA_025370845.1 Laspinema palackyanum D2a
GCTCACTATGACCCTCTTCTCCCCACTAATTCTTCCTGACGTGACTTGGCCACAACAAGAGGACCCCACCCTAACCCGGACCTTGGCAAGGGGAGGGGACCGGAAGTAAAAAACCTACTCTTGTCAGATCCCCCCAATCCCCCCCAATCTCCCTCATCCCCTACCCCGGACCAGGATCTCGCGAATCGCAGCAAGCAACATTGCCGGATCGAAAGGTTTACTCAAATAGGCATTTGCGCCTAATTCCATCCCTTTCTGAATATCCTCGGGATTGGCGCGGGAGGAGAGCATCACCATCGGGACCTGATGCCATTGGGGGTCCGATCGCACCGTCAGGAGTAATCCTAATCCATCTAAATGGGGCATTTCCACATCGGAAAGGATGAGGTGGAATTGTCCCTGGGGCGATCGCGCCAGTTGAGTTAATGCCTCCCGTCCATTGGTACAGACTGTGGAGACAAATCCGGCACTCTCGAATACATCCTGCAAGATCCGGCGCATGGTGAGGGAATCATCCACAATTAATAGATGAGGAGTAGAAGCATCGGAACTCAACCCTGTCTCCGGTAAGACATCGGCGACGGGTTTAAGAGGGGAATGGGGAAACAGTAACGGGTGAAAGTGATGGGGGGCGAGGACTGGCACCACTTCACCGCTGCCTAGAACTGTACAACCGGCAACGTAGGGAGGAACGGGGACCGTGAGATCCAAGGGTTTGAGCATGACAGGACGTTCTTCAAGCACCGCATCCACGGCGATCGCCACCTGTTGACCCTTCACCCGCAAAATCAGACAAACCGAGGGCGGATTCACTGTAGAAACGGTTTGGCGTACCTGTGATCCGTAGGGAAGCAAATCCCATAATCTAAAAATGGGCAAGGGTTCCGTTTGTCCGGGAATTTCTTCATGGCGATCGCCTATTTCACTTGCTGCGATCTCTGCCTGGGATAACTTCACCACAGCGATCGCCTTATCTGCGGGAATTGCAACAGTGTAGTCCTGACATTGGCACAAATAAACAGACAACCGGCTCAAGGTCAAGGGAACCGCAATGGTAAACTTAGTACCCTGTCCTAATACTGTCTCAACTTGCAACGTTCCCCGGAGTCGTGCCACTTGATGTTGCACGATATCTAATCCCACCCCTCGTCCCGATAAATCTGTCACTTTCGAGGCAGTAGAAAATCCCGGCGTGAACAGAAATTGTAAAATCTCACTCGGGTTGGAATTTTCCGGGGAAAGGGTTTTAGAAAACCCTTTTTCGGGATCAATCAGTCCCATTGCTAAGGCACGCTTATAAACCTTTTGCGGATCAATTCCCCGTCCATCATCTTCCACGGTAATCACCAGTTGCGATCCTTCAACCGTGGCAGAGAAGGTGATTTTAGCGGTGGGTGACTTACCCAGTGCTTTGCGTTCCGTGGGTAACTCGACTCCATGATCGAAGGCATTGCGGAACAGGTGGGTTAAGGGGGTTTGTAATTGTTCTAAAATCGGTTGATCGACCCGTCTATCTTTTCCCTGGATGACTAATTCGACTTGCTTCCCATACTGTCGTTGCAAGGTTTCCAAGGGGGTGATAAATCGCTCGGCGATCGCCCCAAAGGGAATGAGTCGGGAGTCGGTGAGGTCCCGGTTGAGTTGGTTGAGGGAGGTTTTGAGGCGATCGAGGGTTTGTTGGATGTCGGAGGCGATCGCGGTTAGGTTTGGGGATTGGGGGGATGGGGGGGATTGGGGGGATTGGGGGGATTGGGAGAGGGTGGCGATCGCGGTTTGGAGTTTTTCTTGTTCTAGGGTGAGGCGATCGGATTCCATGATTAAATTACCCAGGGTATCACTCATGCGATCTAAGCGGGTGACGGGGACTCGCAGGGTGAGATTTGCCGGTGTTAAATCAGGATTGGGATTGACAATTAGGTATTTTAAAAACCGTTCTGGGATAGAGGAACGGGTTGCCTCGGATTCGGGAGATGGGGAGGATGCGGGGGATTGGGGAGATTGGGGAGATGGAGTGAGGGTTTCGGTTTGGAGGGTGCGAATTCGGGCGATCGCAAGTTGTGCTAACTCTTCCGGTGGTGCTTGTTTCTGGGAGAGGAATGCAGAAATTTCCCCACTGATAATGGTTAACCCTTCTAATCCCAAAGTTTCCCCCAGAAGGGTGCATTCTTCTAAAAAAACCGTGAGACTCTGGCGGAGTGAGGGTTCTGCGGAGGTGGGATTGTCAGTAAATTCAGCCAGCGATCGCGTGAGGCGTTGCAGACAATCCTCTAAATCAACCTCCAAGGCAGTTTTAACAAAAGAGTTTACCGGGGAATCAGTGGCGGGAGGGAATTCCTCCCCTGCGCCTTCTTCTTCCAAAGAATCCTGAAGCGGAGGGGGTAAATCTTGGACAAAGCGATCGAGGGTGACGATCAGATTCTGGAGTCGGCGATCGGAGGTTTGGGAGTCGTTGCCATTCCAAGCTTGGACGAGTAAATCCCCGATGGGATCGAGACTCAGGGATAAAAGTTCGTAGGCGGAACGTAAGTGCGGAACTCGTCCCTCATTCAGGGCGATTAATAACTCTTCAATATAGTGTGCGAGGTGGGAGAGTTGCTGTAACCCGACAATTCCGGCACCGCCTTTGAGGGTATGGGCGGCACGAATCAAGTCAGGGAAGGCAGCGCCGAGGTTCTCCTGAGTGGCGGCGTTGCTGCTTAAGCACTGGATACCTTGTTCTAAGGCGAGTAAACATTCCGGTGCTTCTTCATGGAGGAAGCAGTGGCGCGCTTCGGGGTCAATGTTGGCGATCGCAAAAGAGTCGAGGCGCAGATTTTCCGGCACAGAGGGTTCGTGATTGGATGAGATCATCGCAATTCTCCGGCAGTGAGGGAACTGTGCCGACTGAGGGCATCAAATAGGGCGCTCACTTGGAGCAATCCCACGGGAAACCGACGGGATGCAGCATCGCTGGGGGGTGAGATCCAGATTAAACCGGAAAACAGGGGACGGAGTAAGGGTCTCCAGGGATCAGGAATGGGGGTAACATGGGTGGAGTTGAGAGTGAGGGTGACAAGGCGATCGCAGACGACACAAGCGAAGGGAGTGACGGTGGATTCTTCTTCATCCGGGTGCGGTTCTGTTCTGGGGTCCTTGCGAATGACGACCAAGGTTAACTCATCCCCTCGCGAGGGCGATCGGGGCGTCAGTCCCAAAACCTCCGTCAGAAAATCAGCCAAATCAATCACCCAGAGCAACTTACCGGCGATATTCACCACCCCTAAAATCGCCTCGGGAACCCCGGGGATGGGACAAATTTCCCGTCGCGATCGGGCAATTTCCTCTACGACTTGCTCGATCGGCACCACAACTTGTACCTTGGGACTTAATTGCAACCCTGCATACGTTCTCAGCATTTTCCCGGTTATCCTATCGCACTTTGAATCGCTAATTCCAATCCGCTTGCTATAGATTACGATAGTTCATTCCCCGGGGAAATGAGGTGAAATCACCCAGTTTGCAGAATTGTTTCCCCGTCAGAATCCGCAGTGCCGAGTAACTGCATTTCGATCGCCTTCAAGAGTTGCTGGGCATCAAAGGGTTTGGTGATATAATCATTTGCTCCCACCATCCGCGATCGCATCTTATCGATGATCCCGTCCCGTCCCGTCAACATCACAATCGGGATTTCCTGCAACAAACTCGACTGGCGCAACATCCGGCAGAGTTCATAACCATTAACTTCTGGCATATTAATATCCATCAGCACCAACGCCGGTTTATGCCTTGCCAAAGTCGTTAATGCTTTCGCCGGTTCCGTTAACATCAAACAACGGTATCCCGCCCCCTGCAAAATCGCCCGAACGTGCCGCTGAGTTGTTTTACTATCATCAATACAGGCAATAATCGGCCCATCTTCTACTTTTTCCAACTGATAGGGCTTCACCCCAACCGCTTCCGCTTGCACCAACGGTTGCAGTAACACTGCCAAAGACAGGACATCGATTTTCAACCCTTGGGCTACTTCATACAGACACCCACCCCGACTTAAAACTTCAATCAGCCGTTTAATCCCTTCAACATTTTTAAACGTCGGCCACAGCAGTTTAGGAATCTGCTCTAAATTCCTAATAAAAATTCTCTGAAACGGCGAGGCAATTTCTGCCCTAATTTTTCCCCACTTTCCAATCGCATCCCGCATCGGTAAAATCGTCTGCTTCAAAGACAGGGATAGGAGAATTGGGTCGAGTCCCACCGTCTTTTCAAATTGCAATCCCGCTTGAGGTAAGTTGAGAACCTGGACCAAGGCTTCTTGGGTTAGTTTCAGTAAGACTTCTCTAGCCTGTTGTAAGGAAAGTTTCCCCGCTTTCCAGTAATGGCAAATTGCCTGATAATCTGACTGAAACCCTTCGAGGGAAAGCTCTTTCAGTTCCGGGCAGAATCGAGAGAGGTAATAATTGAGGCGCTCTTGGTATCCCGTCAGGCTACTGGCAAAATGCACCTTGCCGTTGCCAAAATGGACTCGCCAAAACACCGAAGGATCCGACGTATCTCGAATCGTCAGTCGCCCAGATAGATTGTTAGTCACGATTTTTTGCAATGCCTTAGTCGGCGACCCAACAATCTGGGCTGCTGCACTGTGAACGTTCTCTTGTTTTTGCGGCTGAATGCTTGTTTTTTCCACCATAGCTCCCCCTTTACTTCTCTATATTTAGGCTACAAATTAACAACACTTTATTTTTGAATTTTAACGCCAATATCCCTGGTTAGATTTTAATAATAAAAGGCTGGAATTTTATTGAAAATAAAGCACTTAATTGTTCTGGTTATTCTGAATTTTATGAATCCCTCTGCTAATTCTAAACGTTAATCGCATCCATACTTTATCAAACCGTTCCGGTTAAGGGTGTTACCAGTGTAACATTCAAGCCAATCAGCCCCAGGATTTATCATGATTTTTTAACAATTGGCTCGGGCATCCCGAGAAACTTGGGAGTATCTAAAATTACTTAATCCATGTAAATCCGTTTAGAGAGTATAGTTACATGATGAGCTCCAGCCTAGGGCGATCGCATCAGCCAGATGGCTTATTTTTAAATCCTTTCTTTCGCAGCTCCCCAAACCCCGTTAAAAACCCTGCCCCTCCTCAAACCTTTCTCCAGCAAAGGCAATATAAACGACTTTTGAACCAATCTGGGGAAATTAGCAGCTAATTACTTCCCGGACAACTTGGTTTTTATCATAGCATTTTCATTCTTCCCGCTTTGCCTAAAGTTCAAGGGTCACCTCTCATTAATTCACTCATTAATGGGCAAAATTGAAGAGATTCGATAAAATAATTCTAGTTATCAATACCCTCTACAACCGAGGGCAAATTCCTGATTTCCTCTCTTCAACCCATAGAAAGGCTCACTTTCCCAATATGCTATAGCTTAACGGTTCCAGTGTTTTAGAACATCCGTATTTGACATTAATCATTTTTCCGTAACAATACGGAGGGGTTTGTTAGTATTTATACGGAGGGCTTGGGGATGGGGGAGATGGGGTTCATGTTCGTAGTAACGACTTCAGTCGTTCTCCTCTCCTGTTCGTAGTAACGACTTCAGTCGTCTCCTCTCCTGTTCGTAGTAACGACTTCAGTCGTTCTCCTCTCCTGTTCGTAGTAACGACTTCAGTCGTTACCGCGTTACTTGGCGCCAGCCAAGTAACGCCCTCATATCAGGCGATCGCTCCAGTTCCCAAGCAGGCGCTAGACCCTCGGATTGCTCGTGTTATGGCTCCTGCCATAACACGAGAGCAACGACTGAAGTCGTTACTACAAACATGAACCCCATCCTCCCCATTGCCTTGCGAAAGGGATTACCCTGTTATAAAAAGAAGACAAACGGAGTGACTTAAATGACGAACTTTGATTATGACCTATTCGTGATAGGTGCGGGTTCTGGCGGATTAGCGGCATCAAAACGGGCTGCCTCTTATGGGGCTAAAGTGGCGATCGCCGAAGGAGATTTAGTGGGAGGCACCTGTGTTATCCGGGGTTGCGTTCCCAAAAAATTAATGGTGTATGCGTCCCAATTTTCTAAACTGTATCAAAATGCCGTGGGTTACGGTTGGGAAAAAGCAGAACCCAATTTTGATTGGAATAAGCTGGTGGAAGTGGTTCAGAAAGAAGTGATGCGCCTGAATCAAATCCATATTAATAATCTGGAAAAAGCCGGAGTTGAGTTAATCAATGGGATGGCTACTTTTGTTGATCCCCATACCATTGAAGTGGGCGATCGCAAAATCACAGCGGACAAAATCTTGATTGCCGTGGGAGGAAAACCCGCGAAACCCGATATTGAGGGCATCGAACATAGCATCACCTCCAATGAAATGTTCCACCTCAGCACATTTCCCAAACGGTTCGCAGTTTGGGGTGGTGGTTATATCGGCGTCGAGTTTGCTTCGATTATGAATGGGTTAGGGGCTGAAGTCACCGAAATTATTCGCCGCGACTACATTTTACATGGCTTTGATCAGGATATTGCCCAGAACATCCAAGAAGGCATGACTAAACATGGGATTCAATTCAAAACTCAGACAACCCTGGAGAAGATTGAAAAGACCGATGAGGGCTTAAACTTAATTTTTGCAGGAGAAGAACATGAGCCAGTCACCGTCGATGCGTTACTCTGTGCAACAGGTCGCAAACCGAATTTAAGCGGGTTAAACTTAGAGAATGCTGGGGTTGAAGTGCTTCTCGGTGCGATCGCCGTCAGTCCCGATAGTTGCACGAATCAATCCCATATCTATGCCGTGGGAGATTGTACCGATCGCATGAATTTAACCCCGGTGGCGATCGCTGAAGGTCGTGCTTTTGCCGATACCGTCTTTGGTCATCTCCCCCGCCATATTAACCATACCGGCATCCCCACCGCTGTCTTTTCCCAGCCGGAAGCTTCCACAGTCGGCTTAACTGAAGAGGAAGCCCGAGACAAAGTAGGCGAGAATTTAACGATTTATCGTGCCAAATTCCGTCCCATGTTTTATAGTCTCACCGATGCCGATGAAAAGGTGATGATTAAATTAATTGTGGACAAAACCACCGACCGCATTTTAGGAGTCCATATCGTCGGTAAAGATGCGGCAGAAATCGTTCAAGGCTTAGCCATTGCTGTCAATATGGGAGCGACTAAAAAAGACTTTGATGCCACCATTGGCATTCATCCTTCCACTGCCGAAGAGGTCGTGACTTTACGTTAATTTCACAAAAAAAGAAACCGGGATGATTTAATCCACCCGGTTTTTTTTTACCCAAAAAATTTAGAGATTACTCTCGGCAGAACTCTCTCGTTCAATTTGTTCCAGTTCTTTAATGTAAACTTCTCCTAACTCTTGTCCCGCAATCGGAATACTTTGATAGGTTACCTGACCTTTCATCACCAGGCGATCGCCCAGATTCGGAAGGGTTGAATCAGTCATCACCCAAATTGCTCCCGTGGCATCTTGCAGTTGATAAGCCCCCGATTGTAGAAATGGGGCACGATTTTCAACAGTGCCTTTTAAATACACCGTATCTTTATTCTGCCAGTTGCTTTGGATCTGCTCAATATCGGTGACGCCAACTCCTGACTTAACCAAATTGGTACAGCCCGAGAGTCCAGCAATCATCAAGGATAAAGAGCCAATTTTAACAGTTTGATTTAAGGCCCCAAACATGAAATTGATAGCCATAATCTCAACAAAATAGCGGTTATATGGGTTAGAATTCACAGTTAGAACGCTTGATAATCCGGAGGAATTGGAGCAGCATTTTCAGGGTTAAACCCGCTAAAAAATCCCCATCATTGGAGGGAATCAATGGCTGGTTTAACTCCGGTGCGATCGCCGCGATCGCCTCCGCCACAGGAACTGGAGAAGGTGGGTTTCACCAACGGGCGATCGCACCGACTCAACCCAAGCAACCCCAGGGGAATCCGAACATCCGTTAGTCTTGCTCATAGTCTATCGCAACCGCCCGGTTTTCGCTTAATTCCAGAGCACCCGTCTAGGTATCCCAGATGATTGATTGGAGGGGTCTTCTGGGAGGGGACCCAGGCGACTGCGCTTTCGGTAATCCCTGGCAGTCCAGTCTTTGCTCATTTTCACAGTCCCACGGATATCAATGCCCCTCACCCGTGATGCTACAATAATTATTCAGAACTGAGATTCATAACAGGCGACTGTATCGGGTTGCTTTCATCAAGCCGGTACAGTCGTCCGGGGTCAATGTCAACTCAGAGGAACATAAAGAAGAGGTTTGTCGTGACAGAGACTATTAACTGTGCTGTAGCCTGCGTAAATGGCTGTGTATTGGGAGACAAATGCCCCAACCGCGAATATGCAGAACAAACGTCCCAGTTTATCGAAGAAACGTCCTTAGATAAAATGATAGAAATCGCCGAAGAAGCCATTAGAAAAAAACGGACGCAGCCTCCGCAATGGATTATTCCCGATTTTCCCGAATAACCCCTAAGCCAAGAATCAGGCGATCGCTTCCATGAACTTAGAAAGAGTCAGGCGATCGCTTTTCAATTTGGGGCTAATTTATAAAAATTATCAAGATTTGAATTTCTATAATAAAACCGCCTACCAGTCTCCTTAAATTGGACAATTACCCACAGGAAAGGAGTCAGCAAAAATAGGCTAAAAAAACCCGGTTGGTTTTCCCGTTGCTGTATCCCCTTCCCTAGAACACTCTAAAAAGCCGACTCCCGTTGTTGGGGGAAACCGTCCGAAATCATGCCGGTGGGTGAGTGGCCCTCGGTCCTGATTCGCGTGAAATCTGCCTTTTGACCCGGGGCGATCGCCCTTGACCTGTGGCAAAATCTCAGAAGGGGTATAAATACCCTGCCTATTCCCTGGAGTTGTTAAATTTCTTAACAAAATTTAACAGAAACCGAGGTGAAACCTAAAACCTGCTCTAATCAGAGAATAAAGGCTGGGATCGCGATCGCAAAAGTCACCGAACCGGGGTAAATTAAAATCAGTGGTTACCAGCCCCAGGGGATTTAGGCGCTTTTCATGAAGTTTTTTAAAGCTAGGCACTAATTCTGAGACTAGGCGACCCCTCCTTGCTTAGAATATGACCTTAAGTTCTTTTACTGATTGTCACACCAAGAGGAAAAACAAATATGGCCGATGCAAGAGATATTGAAATGGTGAAGCCTTACGGTGGAGACCCCTTTGTGGGTCACCTCTCCACCCCGATCAGCGATTCTGCCTTCACCAAAGCATTCATTGGTAACCTGCCTGCCTACCGTCAAGGACTCTCCCCCATTCTCCGTGGGATCGAAATTGGCATGGCCCACGGCTATTTCCTGGTCGGCCCTTGGATTAAATTTGGTCCCCTGCGCGATTATACCGAAGCTGCCAACTTAGGTGGATTAGTCTCGGCCCTGTCTTTAATTTTAATCGCCACCGCCTGTATGTCTGTTTACGGGATTGCCTCGTTCCAAGTCACAGGTGATGATGATTACCCCAGCAAAAATCCTCAAGCCCCCGCTGGCTTGAAAACTGCTGAGGGTTGGAGTCAGCTCACTGCTGGGTTCTTTGTCGGTGCAATGGGTGGCGCATTTGTCGCCTATTTCCTCTTAGAAAACCTGGGTGGCGTCGATGCCATTTTCCGGGGTTTAGTCAACTAACTAGACCTTTAGTCCCTTGCTAGGGCTTTAATTTGCTGGTTTTGAACCGTGACCTCCAGTCACCTAAAATTAGCTCATCTGCACCCGCAGATTCTGATTTTTGAAAATTCCCACCTTTTTAGAGGAAAATAATCGACTCACCGTCGTTAATCGTCCTCTTGTCAACCCAAAACTTGAAATAGGAGACATTAGATTATGACAGGCGCTTATGCAGCTGCTTACCTCCCTTGGATTTTGATTCCCGTCGTTTGCTGGTTAATGCCCGCCGTCGTGATGGGTCTGCTGTTCATCTACGTTGAAAGCGATCGCTAATTCAAGGCGTCATTCCCTGAATTAACTGCAATAGGCCAAAAAAAGAGCGGTGAGGACAACAACGACCGGCTATTATTCCTCACCCCTCTTTTTAGGCCCTCGTTACCAACGCGCCCTCGGGCATAAAAAATCCCCCGCTATGATAGCGGGGGATTTTTATTTAAACTCCCCCTTTACTCACCTGATGAGGATAGGCGGGGGAGTCTGTTCAAACCCACATTCCGCAGGTTTAATTGCTGAGTTTTTATTTTTTAAAAACCTTTGCCCATAAAGGGTTCCAGCGATTTTATAGAAAATCTAGGGGAACGATGGTCCTTACTGTAACCGGAGTTTTTTGGGCTTATTGAGAATATTCTCAATAAAAACTGCACTTTTTGAGTGCTTGCTCCGATAGAGGGAGTTATAGAGCCCGTTCTACAGAAAATAGCTGAAAACATTATAGTTCAAGGTTTATAGCCATTTCTTAAAAATGGTTGCTTCAGCCAAAAAACTTGCGGAGACATTCTGGCTAAGTATTTTTACTTATGCGGAATGTGGGTTATAGAAGATTTGGTAGAAATTATCGAAGAGTAGAGTATTTCTGGGGAAAACCTGTAGCGCAGCAAATTGGCGATCGCCTTTCTGTGGAGTGAGTGGGAGACGATCGCCATAGCTGCATTGAAGCCAACGGCGCGATCGGCATCAGTCTTTATCAAACAATAGGCGATAGACCTTTGATATTTACTGCATATTGAATAAGGATTATTCTTCATCAAGATATCAGGTATCTTTCATTTGAGAAATCCAAGGGCACGACCATAGTTTTGCACCTTTTGAAGTACATAATTAGCGATATCAGCGCGGCTGGTTGTTTTTCTCCACATGACTTCTATTCTTACTTTTCCAAACTCTGTTTCGCAGACCAAATCAGTTCTACGAGTTAAGCCGTTTCCTAGATCTACTTCAGTTTTAAAAGAACGAATTAAACCTTCATCTTGTAGTCCTTGACCAAGAGCTTTATTTGCCAACTCATCATTAGTACGAGCAATTTTTGCAAGTTTTTCAAATGATTCAATAGTATTGCTTCCCGGGGCTTGACCAGAACGACCCAGACCAATAGTCTCGGAGTTCAATGCTCTAGCCAGTTCACTATTCCTAAGCCTTTTGCTTGTCTTCTTTATAGAATCAACAGATCTTGTATCCATACTTACTTCTTTCATCTTTGCTCTCAGAGCATCGCTGGCATATTTTCTAACTACTGAAAGTACGGTTAAAATAGGTAAAGGAATGATCCGAGCATCAAGCATTGTTCCTAAAATTCCGATTTTATCAGGGTAACTTTTCAGTTCCTTTACTACATTGGCGTTGGTGGCAACCATCAATCGCTCGATGTCGGCTGTGGAGGAGCTGCCGCGAGTCAGTGACGCTACATCTTTTTCAGGATCGTTTCCAGCAATCACCACTGTCCAGAGTCTACACTGTTCTGTTGCTTGTAGTTTCTCACTCAATTCCTTTTTATTGGCAAGAAACTCTTTACGGAGAAGGTTAAGATAAGCACCAATAGTATTGATTGTATTAATAAGTTCTTGTGCCCGCCGCTCAGTGACGCCTAAATCTATTAGAGAAGCCCCATCATTTAAAGTAAAGATAGTGCGTTTAGCAATATCAAGGTATAGCGGTTCCCGGACTCATGAGGTACAGTAGCAACAATGAGCAAACCAATTGCGAATATCTTGTTGAGTGACTT
>JAMXFF010000087.1 GCA_025370845.1 Laspinema palackyanum D2a
TTTTGATGAGGGCGTTGTTTTAAAAATGTAAAATTATATCATTTATTGGGAAAATTACAAAATCGGGATGCTCCCGATTCGGCTTCGCCAAGACCTCGCCCCAGGAATTATTGATAAAAAAGTGCGGTCATTCATGGAAACGTCCCTAGATGACACTCGAACTAAAAAAGAATTGAAGGCTTTAAAACCTAGTTATCAAATCCCATCTGCATCGAGTAAGACCGAACTATTTCGGCTTAATGCACCTAGTAAAATGGGTCATACTGCCTATTTGTCTGTAGGAAAAACTACTATCCATACCAATAAGCGAGGTCCTAGTTGCTATCGAGAAACTGAAATTAATGTGGAGGTTAACAGCGATGATGATTCCAAAGACAAAATTAAAAATAAAGCGGGGTTAAAAGTTTACCAAATTGGGACCCGTCCACCCTTTACCGGACAGTTTCCTACACCCAACCCCTTAGAGATTGTGATTACCCTAAAACAATCCGAGGATGATTGCGATCGCCTTGCCGGACTGGTAGAATCTCTTCGCTATAGCTTTGGTCACTACGACGACTGGTCGAGCTTACCCGCTCCCCTCTTCTTCGAGCGGGTGGTCCGAGATTATATCAGCGAATTTGCGCTCGATAATCTGGATAATCAGCCTGAACAAGAAGACGACGATGATAGTGAGGATGAATAATGGGATGCCCCTAATTGATTCAGATTCAGAATTCTACGGATAGAAGAAATGGGGGCCTCTTATTTATTAGCGCTCTTTGATTTTTTTGGCCTCTTCAATTTCCATTCGCGCCAAAGTCGTGACGGCATCGGATAAATAGGTAACCAGAGTAACCCTTTTCTCCGGGTCTTTTTCTCGCCATAAGTCATTCGCATAAACCATCACGAGATTGCGATAAGCTCTAATAGATTCGGAATCAATTGCGTAAATCATAGATTTAGTAACTGCTCATGTCAAAGGGATAGTGTTGAACAAAGACTCTCAAGAGTTGCCTTAGAGGTCATGGCAGAGCCATTTTTGTTGCGAATGGAAATGAAGATATTGGACATGGTTTCATTATAATAGAGGATAAGCCGATCGCTCCTCTATTCTCCCAAAAAATTGACCAGAATCCATAGCAACACCATTCTAATCCCCCCTAACTCACCAAAATCCGCCACGCTTTCAACGCATTGGGCCGACTGCCATTGGCAATTTTTCCAAACCAATAATGCGCCTCCTCATTACTCATCGCCAAAACCCCATCGGTAATCTTGACAATTCGCTCAGTTTGAGACAGCGGTTGCAACGCTTGGAATAATATCGCCAAACTCACCCCAGATTCCTCCGATAAAATATAAGGACTTTGGCGTTTATTGGATAAAGTCTGGGGGTCATACTGATGTTGTTTGAGGGCGGTATAAACTGCTTATTTCGCCAACACCAACCCATTGCCTTTTAACCAGAACCCTTGAGGAGACATTTTTTCTGCTCTTCTTCCTGAAAAATAGGACCACTCTGTTTTGAGTTGGAGGCCAGTTGTGTTTAGGGGTCACTTTACTGCGATCTGTTTGATATTTGCTGGCAGGTAAGTGCAGCTATGACGTAGGCAATCACCTCAAACGATGGGGCCATTATCCCCAGTTCGGCCCTCATTAACCGAGTGCTCAGAACACCAAGGGCCATTCTTCTTCCGGAAAAACAGGGCCACTCTGTTTTGGCTCGGGGCCGGTTTTCGCGGGGGTTCTGTCAGGCGATCGGCTCGGCGGCAGTTGACCGATCGCCCATAAGGAAGGGGCCATTTTATCCCTGGACAATAGAACCACTTTTTTAGGGTCGGGGCCAGTGGTGTTGACGATTCATCTAGTGATCGGCTCGGCGGCAGTTGACCGATCGCCTCAAATCAAGGGCCATTTTTCCTTGAGATTAAGGATGCTGCCTCAAAAACCCTGATCAAACTTTCTGCTGTTCAGGGTTTCGGCGAGGGCAAAATTTTAGAATAAAACAGGCTGGGTTGCTGTTTGCTTCTGGTCAGGGCGATTGCCAGTAGGCATAGCTGCGCTTACGGCTCAAGTCTTAAATCGCTTGCCCAACTGCTCCACAATTTTCAAGTGTTCAAAATGAGCACTTGAAAAACGAGCGCCCGGATCAGAACCCTTGAGGAGACATTTTTTCCGCTGAGTTCGGTGCTGATTGGCCGATAAGCGCAGCTATGCCTACTTGCTTTTCGCCCCGAAGGAAAGGGCTATCTTCCTTGTCACACATAAAACTACTCAATGTTTGGGTCGGGGCCAGGTTTGTTAGGGTTCTCTCTGGCGATCGGCTTAGTAACAGTTGGCCGGGAAGCCCAGCTATGCCTACTTGCAATCACCTCAAATGAAAAAGCCATTTTTCTCAGGAAATAGGAACACTTTGTTGGGGGTTGGGGGTTGGAGGCCAGTTTTGTTTGGGGGTCACTCAGGCGATATTTTAGAATGAAACAGCCCTACCTTTCCTGTTTACGCCTATACTACATTTAGTCGGATGGAATGTGGGCTAAAGAAAAGCCTGACCCAGTTTTATTGAATCCCATTTTCAATCACTTATCGAGTCTGGGCTATATTCAGCAGCATTCCTCTAGGAGCCGCCCCTTATGCGAATGTATGATAAACAAATTAGGGTATTGGAGTTAATCTTTGGAGGTTAAAAATGCGAAAACAGCAAACTATTTATACTTCCCCATTAGATGCACTGATTGCCTTGACAAAGCGTCTAAGTTTGTATGAAAATCAATACAATATAGGTTCGGAAGATTTTTTTTATCGCTACTCAAAAGGACAATTATCTGATGAGGAGCATTGGGTTGAGTGGGCAAATGATTATCGTCATTTTTTGGGCTTGCGGTTAGAGTTAGAGAAGCGATTACAAGATGTTGCATGAAGTTTTAGCAAATTATCTAAATCGGGTTGAGCAGGCTTTAATGGCACTAGAGGATGTCTATGTGGAGCGATATGTGGAGGAGGTATTAACGCCACAGCGAGCTACGTTGCGGATTCGGGTGCGGTTTAGTGAGGGGCAGTTATTGGAAATTAATGAGGCGATTGTGGTTGAGAAGGAAGTATTGATGTGGTTAGACTATCGTTATCACTATCAAAATCAGGGCAATCGTTTGATTTTTCGCTATGACAGCACTCTTCTTCCTCACAAATAAGGCCACTCTATGTTTGGGTTGGGGGCCCGTTTGGTTTGGGGGTCACTTTACTGCGATCGGTTTGATATTCGCTGGCTGGTAAGCACAGCTATGCCTACTTGCTTTTCACCGGAGTCAGTAGGGGTTCGGGGAAAAGCGCCTTTAAAAGTCTGACTTTAGACTCTTTAAGAATCCCTCGGATTTATGCGTAGGGAGTATCAATTAGTTGGGGCGCGTCCGCGCCATTGCTATGAACACAATTAAATAAGAATTGATCTTATGAATACTGCTCACATTGTCGGACGAGTCGGACAAGACCCCGAACTTCGCTATTTTGAGTCCGGGCGAGTTCTTGCCAAAATTTCGATAGCTGTTAACCGAAATTCTCGTTCAGAACAACCCAACTGGTTCTCGGTAGAAATCTGGGGAAAAACAGCAGAAGTAGCTGCCAACTATGTGAGAAAAGGCTCCACAGTCGGCGTTTCTGGCTCCCTCAAAATTGATGAATGGACGGACCCCAACACGGGAGAAGTTCGTTCTCGACCTGTCATCAAAGGTCGCCGATTAGAACTCCTTGGCAGCAAACCTGCTCCTACATCTGAGAACAACTCTGCTCCCAATTCTAACAATTTTTAAATTGACTTTACATCTTGATTAGCGCGGTCGGGCCTGTTGGCGCGGTCGCGCTTTTTTTGTGAACAATTGAATTAGGAGATTTTCCATATGAATATCTTTTCCTTCAAACTGCGACTCGATTCCATCCAAGTTGGTCATACAGCAGATGGGAATATCCAGGTGATGGGTTTCAGTTCGTTCCAATTCTTTGACGGCAAACAAACACAAATCTATCCGTTGGCATTCACCGCTTATGGTGAATCTGCACAAACCATTGCCCAAGCAGGTATTAATGGAGTTGTTGTCGCTATCGGAGAACTCAATATATTCTCGGTAGACCGCCAAACCCACAAAGACAAGGTGCCGAACTTCCACGTCGAAGAATCTCAAATCCTCCGCCAAGGGAACTCGGTCTCCGTCGAAGTATCTCCCCCGACCATTCAATCTACTACTGCGCCGACTACTCAACCTCGCGTTGCCCATGCCCAAGCAGCTTCTCATCGCCAACCTCAACCGAAGCAACAACCTGTAGGCGTAGCAACCGCTCCATCTAATGGTCATTCCCCCGTGGATGACGAAGAACTCATCCCATTCTAAACCCTTCTTAATCTAAAACAAAGTACACTGAACTACTACTTTAGTTCAGTGTACTTTGTTTTTTTAGTCTTTGAATAATAGGGTCACATTACAATGCTGTAAAAAGTATTTCAATCACTGATTGAAATACCGGAAAATATTTAAAAGTTAGTCTAATAAATTTTGTTTAAAAATTGTTTTATGTTTATCATAATAAAATTTTTATTAAAGTTTAAAAACCTAGTTTTTATACTATAAAAACCGCTAACGCGGGGATAACATGAAAATTTCTATAAAGGTACACCAAATATGTCCCACTTCTCCCAAATTCAATCCTCTTTCACCAACAAATTAGCCTTAAAGCGAGCTTTGGAACGCTTAGGTTTCACCCCGGAAGTCTACGAACAGGCGACCGAATTGGTGAACACCTGGGGTGATTACTCTGAAGCAGAAATTATCCTCCGTCGTCAGACTATCAGTGAAGATAGTCCCTGTCGCGCAGACCTAGGATTCCAGTGGGACCCCGAATCCGCGTGTTATAAAATCGTGGCAGACTCTTATGAATTCGATAATTCTACCCTGAAGAAAACCTTCCAAAACTTAGAAAATTTCCAAGCTCAATTGACCGTAGCTTATGAACTGGAAATGTTGCCAATTTTGTATAACAAGTCGTCGTTTGATATTGCTGAACCGATCCACCAGGAAGATGGGTCTTATACCGTGACGATTACCCAAAAAGTTGACCCTTACGCCGAGGTAACAGTCTAATTTTCCAAAATCACCCTCATCCAGTCCAAGTTATCTCTCAATTTATCATGACGCAACCGATTATCAAAGTAACAATCACTCCCAACCAACCGATGAAAGTTGAAGTAGAAAATGCCACTGGCACCTCCTGTACTGAGTTAACTCAACCCCTGGTAGACAATGGCACTCTAGTCGAGCAAAACTTTAAACAGGAATACTTTGACGACCCAACTCTACCTGACCCCGTTGTAGACATCGAATTCTAAACCCTAAATCCATCAAAAAGTACCCTCTTAAATTTAGTTTTATGAGGGTACTTTGACTTGCAAAAAAAATTGTAGTCGATTAACACTTAGACCTTCACTAATTTATCATGATTGACCCCAACCAACTCAAAAACTTTGCCCAAGCTGGATTGGCAGCCCTTCTCATTAAAACCCCCAGCGCTGATGAAGAACTTGTCATCCATGAAATTGTACAAACTCTCCAACAAAAATCTTTTTTTGATAGGGCTTTGCAATGGGATGCAGCCAATCAATTTAAAACCATTGAATTAAATGGAAAAACTGACACGGAAGCTCCCCTTGACGTTAGTCCACAAGCACATCCCGTTTTAACATTCTTCCATCATCTCGAATCTAAGCTGGAGCTAAATCATCCTACTTTAATTATTGCTAAAGATATTTGGAGGTTCATTGAAAGTCCCGAAGCTCGTCCTGATTTTATCCGATTGGCGATTGATTGCTTTTACCGACTAAAACGTTCCCATCATCGACTATTTATTCTAGATGGGACCGGCAACATTCCATCGCATTTTCAAGATTTAGTCTGGCTGCTCCCCAATCCTCTTCCCAACTCCGGCGAAATTAGGGCTTTAATTGATAAAAAAATGCAATCTTTAGCACAAAGTGCCAGATTAGCTGGGGTGGAATTTCCTATTTCACTTACCTCTAGTGAATGGCAACAATTAGCCCGTACCTGCCAAGGATTAACCAGTGAAGCAATCGAAGATATTTTACAGTTAGTCGCCCTTCAACAGTTTAGCTTTACCTCCGATGCGCTCGAACAGGTCAAAGCCTTAAAAGTGCAGCGCTTGGCGAACTCGGGCATCACTTTCGGCAATCCCCCAGATGTAGCAGTGCGGGGCCTGAGTGCGGTCCAAACTTGGGCGGACTCACAGTTGCCCCTCTTACTCGACCCCGTGGGGCGATCGCAATACAATCTCCAACTCACTAAAGGGGTGTTAGTCATCGGGCCTGCGGGGACGGGCAAAAGTTTGTTCGCTAAAACCCTTGCCCAGCAATGGAATATTCCGTTGCTCCAACTGGACATGGGGCGGTTGATGAACAAACACCTCGGGGGTAGTGAAGCAAACCTACGCGGATTGCTAGAAATCGCTGAAGCCTGTGCGCCTTGCATCCTCTGGGCTGATGAAATTGACAAACAATTGGCAAACTCTAATGGAGAAAATGATGGCGGCACCTCTGCCAGGACGATCGCTTTTCTGCTGACTTGGCTCCAAGAACATAAAAGCGATGTGATTTTAGTAGCCACCGCCAACCGGCCTTGGAACTTAACCGCTGAACAATTGCGCCGATTTCAATGCTTCTTTGTCGATATCCCGGATGTTAACGCCCGCTTTGAAATTTGGGAGGCTTTGCTGGAAAAATTCAGCATTTCTTTGCCCACCGAGGCCGTCGAGTTGCTGGCTGCTGAATCAGAATCTTATACAGGAGCAGAAATCAATGCCATCGTATCCGAATCTGCCACAAATGCTTGGGTAGAAGGGCATCCTGGGCAGGTAGATGTTGGCGCCTTGCTCAATAAATTGCGCTGCCGTCGTCCACAGTGGGGTGGCAGAAATCAAGAATTGCTCGAATTACGCAATTGGGCCGCCGCCTCCCAAACCATTTGGGCAAATCCCGCGCCCCAATCTTCTTCTGTCACTCAAAACTCTCGCCATATTCAGTTTTAAATACCCCTGCCCGAGCTTGAATAATCCAATCAATGCTCGGGTTTTGAATGTTTTAGATTGATTAATTGTCATGAGAATTCAGCACTATCGATTTAATCGCTCTCAGGGCCTCATTTACCGTGAAGTAGGACAACAAATTCAACCTATCAATGAGCCACATTTAGATGCCATCATCTTACACGCAACCCCGCCTATCCTAGGGCGACCCTTTTCTAATATGCTCCAGCAGGAGTGGATTGGGTTGTGCTTTTTAGATTCAAACTTAGATTGGTCTTATGCTCTCCTTTCCAGCGGCAATTCTAACGCCCTCCGCTCTTTCTTAGACTATCGTCAAAACTTAAAAGCTCCTCTCAATTCAGTAACAACCCGGATTACCTTGGATGAGCAAAACTCTCGTACTGGACATACCTGGTTTATGTACGACTTTGAGGCCCTAAATTTACCCTATGGTTTTGATGGAAAAACTTACCTTGAAAATATTAACTACCCTTTGGTTGATACCCGGTTGGAATTACCATTTTCACCTCCTCCGAGTTTAAATGAAATTCGCAATCAATTCCCAAGCATTATTTCCTCTAAACCATCTTTTAAACAGAGCAGTACCGACCTTCGTACCCAATTTATCATTTGGGACTAATTAACTCACCATTTATCATGTCCTCTGGTCTGACCCAATTGCTCAATGGGCTGCAAATGCTGCCAGCCCATTGGCCGCTCGTTCCTACCTCCCATTGTAAAAGGCCCCTTGGCTATCAATGGCAGCATAATCCGTTAACGCCTCGGCAATTTCAAGAAAACCTCTTGCAATATGGTGCCGTTCCCATCCACGATCGCCAGCTCAAACCCTACTTTATTCGACCCCAAGGATTTGGGTTATTGACCGGACCGAATCCCGAGGAATTTTTGATTGCTGTTGATGTGGATGGAGAATCAGCCCAAGCAAAACTCTATGAACTCTGTGGCAATCAAGAACTCCCCCCCACTGTGGCCTTTAGTTCGGGATTGCCTTTCAGAGCACAGTATTTACTTAAGCTGGCTCCCAATCAAGTGGTGCGATCGCAAAAAATCCGCACCGCATCCTCAGAAATCTTAGAAATCCGAGGAATCGGACACCAGTCTGTGCTGCCTCCTAGCCCCCATCCTGTCACCAGCGCTTACCATTGGTTGTCTGATTCGTCCCCCGCCGAAACCCAGGTTGCGCCGATTCCCCGAAGGTTGCTCAACTTCTTAAATCAAACCCATCCCACCCCTCAACTCCATCGTTCCCCCATTCATCCCCGCTATCAGCGAGTCTATCCCAAAGCCACTTTACTACCTGCTGTTCCATCCCATTTAAACTGGGTGAATACGGTACTTCAAGCGATTCATCCTAGGTTCGCCGACAGCTATCATGACTGGATTAAAATCGGGCTGACCCTCAAAGCCATTCATCCTGATTTACTGGGAGCTTGGGATTCCTGGAGTCAACAATCTTTTAAGTATAAACCCGGTGAATGTACCTACAAATGGAAAGGTTTTCACCCCCATTCTCTCACAGTCGGCAGTCTTTATTGGTATGCGGGTCGCTTTTAACTTTTTAGCTGAAGCGGCTACGCCGAGTTTTGCTGAACATTGTTGAAAACCTATATGCCAAGCAAACGTCACCCCATCGAAACCCTTCGTAGACAAGCAATCTCTCAACTTAAAAACGCACGAAACCAAGCCGTAATTCAGACTTGGATGGAATTACAAGATGACGAATTGTGTCAAACTGTACCCTCCCTCAGTCAAGAACAACGATTGGCTTTAATCCAAGTCAAACTCAAGGAAATGGGAGTAGATTTACCTGAAAATTTAACAAAATCTATCTCCCCCAGTTCCTCGCCAAATTCCTCCGCTGTAAATCCACTCTCAACGAACCTATCTTCCGTTGAACGTCCCAGTGAATCAACGGAATCAGTCCCTTTTACTTCCTCTACATCTACCCAGTTCCCTCAAAATTCTCGAACTCGTGCCTATTAGAAGTTGACCAGGTTGAGCCTTCCTTAACGCCCCTATCCCTTTGAGTAAAAACATCAGGAAAGCTGAAAGTTAACACTTAATTCGGCTTTCCTAACTTTTCTAATGGAGTATTTTACCTAAAATGACAAACCCTCAGCTAAATGTTGAGCCTATCCATCCGGTTGGCTTACCCAATTCATATCCATTCAAGCCCATCCCAATAAAGGAAATCTCACCCCCACCGATTCTCACAACCGATGAACAGTCCAAAGAATTTGAAGAAGAAGAGGTTGAATATTTAGACCAACTTCTAACGGAAGAATGGGAATATTATCATCTAGGTTACTTTGATTTGGAGCGACTTTAATCCATTCCTGAGCAAATTTTACTCTGAATTTTATCATGGACATCAAAACTGACTATCGCGTGACCATTTCCCCTTTCACTCAAGTTCATGCCTTTACCGTCCACAACGATTGTATCGTCATAATTTTCAGTGAAGCCGGAGAATCTGTTGAGTTAATGTTTAACTCATCTACTTTAAATACCATTGATGAACTAATCCAACTGGCTCAAAATTGTAAACAAAAACTTACGGAACCTAAATCTCAACAAAATCATGCCAAATTAGACCCCAATTTATTAGAGTCTTGGAGTCCACCTATGCAGCCAATTTGTTCAGAATTTTTGGAAGAAAAGTAAACCTTATTAGTCAAGAACATTTATTACCTTTTAAAGCGCTAATGCGCCTAACTTGTTGAACTCAAAGCCTATCAATTTCATGAATTCCTCAAATCTTCCCGATCCTAATGCTAACCGAACAAATTATCCCGAAGCTCAATCCATTCGGGATGAATTTGCTAACCCAATTTATGTAGACCCTAATGCTAAACTTCCCCGGATTCAAGCCTTAAGAGGCCCTTCAGAAAATTTGTGTGGCTATTTTGTCAGTGTGGACCAAATGGCTTTAGCGGGGTGGCTTGATTTCAAGTCAGATCAACTGATTACTTACCCCTTTGAATCATCAGGGAAGCAAGAAGAAGGCATTTTAATTGCTTCCCCTCGGATGTTAGTTTGCCCCAAAAGTCCAGTTTTGGCTTTTGACCGTAAACTTACCCAAGAATCACAGAATGGTCCTGTTATTCTAGGCCGTTATACCACTAACATGAAAACCGAAGTAAACTATGGAAATTTGCAGTATTTCCAAGTTTATCTGCTGGACGTAAATAACCAACCCTTGCACCAAGTTCCCTTAATGTATCGAGCGACTGGAGCAAACCAAGCAACTTTTGCAATTCATTGGCAAGAATTTTGTCATGAATTAGAAACTTGTCATGCTATTGTCAATCAGATTCCAGCTCGCCCCAAAAATTCAGCCTTTCGCTGTTTAGGAGTCTTTTCGTTTACCGTCCGTCGGGATCTAGCCGGAGACAAACAAAAATCCTTTGCCTGCAAAGTTATCCAGCATGAAATTCCTACCCTACAAAACTGGCGTAATTATTTTGTCGGATTTTCTCCTATCAAAGAGGCAGTTTGGGAAGGATTAGAACCTTCATCTCCTTTGTTAATTCCTGATGCCACACAACCGGCTTTAACTGGCGTAGAAGAGTCGTCAATAAACCTCTCTTCGTCAGAAGATAATCCCAATCCCTCTAATTTCCATTCTTAAACTAGCCCTAGGTAGTTAATCACTGAAGGAGTCAACTTAAATGGTTGGCTCCTCATGCTTTTTAGTCATAATTCATTGCAATATGTTACCCAAGCAACAGTCTCTAAAAACTAAAGCTCAGGTTATTACCAATGCCGTTCAATTACTACTTTGTCAACATCCTTCTACCAATAAAGTATTGATACGGCAATCTACGTTAACTGCTACTTTTCAGTATTTAACGCGCAATGTCCCAGAAAACTCCCCTAAACAAGCCAGTCAAATTATCTTGAATTACGTTCATGCTTGCTTGACCAAATAATTTCATTGCCAGAAAAGATGGGCATTCGCCCTGGTTTAATGAAGAGTTTTATTCTGGTAAATCACTCTTCATTAAACCCCAACTTTAAAATTGCGTATGACTCCTATATCTCAATTGAATCAACTGGAAAAGAAACTCCGCAGTTTTGGCATTACCCCCATTCCTCGCCAAGACCGCCACGGAAAAATTACTTTGCCTGTTTTCTACCGTGCTGACCACTTTAGCGTCAAACTCTCAGCCATAGGCGGAAAACCAACCGAACATTGGCGGGGACAATGCAGTAGTCATGTTGCCCGCCGAATTAGAGAGCATTTTCAAGCTTTCTTAGCTGTTGATGCTTTCTAGTCCGTTGTCATAAATCTCAAAAAAGCCAAAGTTGCTTAAACTTTGGCTTTTTTATTGTTTTTATTGAATAGCTGATGTCAAAACTTCAACTCATTCTTCTCACTCAACCTGGCTTCATTTTTTCCGTAAATTTTCAGCCAACTCTAACGGGCGTAATCGGTGGAGCGCTGTAGGTTAACAACCTGTAATTAAAGAGATTAATTAGTTGTCCAGGCTGTGAGCATT
>JAMXFF010000088.1 GCA_025370845.1 Laspinema palackyanum D2a
TAGTTTTCAGGGAGGCCCCATCCCTGAAAACTTTTAAACCATAAGCATTTTAGCCTTAGCTTGATGCGTATGGGGTTCAAACCCCCGCCTCATAGCTAAAGTCGTCTAAAGACGACTGAAAGTCTTATCCCGTAGGTTTTTTAGTCGGTTTTTTCTCGTGAGGGGGGGCTGCTGCCGCGTCGTGAGCCAAAACCTTATACCGTAGGCTTTTTAGTCGGTTTTAACCGACTTTAGCTGTTAGGCGGGGGATTAATCCCCCGCCGGGTGTTGCCACTCAACAACCCTTGACAAAACCTTGACTTTATGGTATATCTCCGAGATATGATGCCCAACCCCTGAAATTCTCTGAAACCGTGGTGGTTTCCTGGAATTTTTGCCAGTTACACTGAAATAAGCTGTAAGGTCCATAAAAACCCTTAGTCTTGTTGGAAGGTGGTACTGTGCCAAATCGCAATTTTTTGATTCCTCTCTCCATCGCCCTTGGTTTGTTTACGGTGGTTCCACCTGTGATGGGACAGGCTTTATTGCCTCGGACTCTCCAGCTGGATGGGACTCAGTTGGAACAGCAAGGGTTGTTTCTGGCGGAAGAAGCGGCTCAGTTGGCGAGATTTCAGCAATTTGAACTGGCTTTAGCCCGGGCGGAATTGGCGGCCCAGCTTGCGCCGAATGCGCCCCAAGCCTGGGGGATTTTAGGTAGTTTGTATCTGCAATCGAAGGAGTTGCCGAAGGGGATTGCAGCGTTGGAACGGGCCCGATCGCTCGATCCTGAGAATCATGTGGTGATGTTTGCCCTCGGTTCGGCTTATTTTCAGCAACAAAATTACCGGGAGGCGATTAACTCCCTGAAAGCCGGATTAAAAATCCAACCGGATGTACCCGGGGCTTTATTTGATTTGGGCAATGCCTACTACATGACTAGAGAGTATCGAGAGGCGATCGCCCAATATGAACGCGCCGTTGCCCAGGATGACAAATTCTGGCCTGCGATTAACAATATCGGCTTAGTAGAATACGAACAAGGGGATATCAATGCGGCGATTCGGCAGTGGGAAACGGCACTCAGCATCGACTCCGAAGCGGCGGAACCCATGATGGCGATCGCTGTGGCGATGTATGCTCAAGGCAACCGAGAACAGGGGTTAGCCCTCGGAGAAGAGGCATTGCGGATTGATCCGCGTTATGGGGAAATAGATTTTCTGGTGGAAAATCTCTGGGGTAGTCGCCTTTTGGAAGATACCAAAAAATTCTTGGAAACTCCCCGCATTCAAGCGACCCTCGCGCAATTTATGGATGTAACCCCACACAACCACAGCCATTAATCCTGGACTGGATCCCATAAAGGGGGAAGGATCAAGGCTCAAGGATGAAAATCACCCCGTAAATCCAATCTTCCATCCCTGAGACCCTAATCCTTCATCCTTCATCCCTCCTCTTTGGGCAGTAGGGCCGCAATCTGGTCAACGAACTCCTGATGATCCACCACGGGTTTAGAAATGTAGCCATCGGCCCCACTCTGTTCGAGAAAGGATTCCTTATCCCCCGCCATTGCGTGTGCTGTGACCAAAATAATCGGCAAATAGGAGGTTTTGGGGTCAGCTTTGAGCATTTGAGTAATTTTGATGCCATCCACTGCCTTGCCTTGGTAAACGCTGCGAGACAGGGACACATCCATTAAAATCACATCCGCCTCACCCGCTTGGGCAATTTGCATCACCTCTTCCACATTTTCGGTATGCTTGACATTGAGGCCACCCCGCTTGGTGAGGATTTTAGAGAAAACCCTAGCGTTGACCAGATCGTCCTCCACAATTAGAACGGTTCTCATATCCCTTTCCTTTTCATTTAATCAATCGGATGCGCTTGATCGTCAGACTGTCAGAAATGATAGTACGCTGACAAAGTGTCCTCCGATCTTCTTCTCTTCGCTAACGATAGCGTTATTGAGCGCAAAAAAGCAGGACACTCTTGGAAGTTGGTTTGGTTTAAGGAACGAAACTCATGGCTAAACAATTGAACCTACTGTCTACTGGACAGGTTATCCCGACTGCTTTGCACGTCGAAATGCAACAGTCCTACCTTGAATATGCCATGAGTGTGATCGTGGGGAGGGCGTTACCGGATGTCCGAGACGGTTTAAAACCCGTCCACCGGAGGATCCTGTACGCGATGCACGAATTGGGTTTATCTCCCGATCGCCCTTATCGGAAATGTGCTCGCGTGGTTGGGGATGTCCTGGGTAAATATCACCCCCACGGCGATCAATCCGTTTATGATGCGATGGTGCGGTTGATCCAGGAATTCTCCAGTCGGTATCCCCTCCTCGCGGGTCATGGCAATTTTGGTTCGGTAGATAACGACCCCCCTGCGGCAATGCGTTACACGGAAACGCGCCTTGCCGAAATTGGCAGCGATGCCATGCTTCAAGAAATCGGTGAAGCGACGGTCGATTTTATCGGAAATTTCGATAATTCCCAACAAGAACCGATCGTTTTACCGGCACAATTACCCATGCTGCTGCTGAATGGCAGTTCGGGAATTGCTGTGGGTATGGCAACTAATGTCCCTCCCCACAATTTAGGGGAGGTGGTGGATGCATTGATTGCTTTGATTGATAACCCGGATTTATCCGATGAAAAACTCTTTACCCTAATTCCCGGTCCCGATTTCCCCACTGGCGGGGAAATTATTGACACGGAAGGCATTCGATCCGCTTACACCACGGGACGGGGAATTATCCCGTTGCGGGGGGTGGCAAGGGTGGAGGAAATCCAAGGGGGACGCGGCAAACATCGGCGTCAGGCGATCGTGGTGACGGAGTTGCCGTATCAGGTGAACAAATCCGCCTGGATTGAAAAAATCGCGGATTTGGTGAATCATGGGCGGTTGGATGGGATTTCCGATCTGCGCGATGAGAGCGATCGCGATGGGATTCGCGTTGTCATCGAACTCAAACGGGAAACGAATCCCGAAGTGGTTCTGCAACATCTCTACCACCAAACCGCACTGCAAAATAACTTCGGTGCCATTCTGCTGGCATTGGTAGAGGCACAACCGCGCCAGTTATCCCTCCGGCAAATGCTGCAAGAGTTCCTAACCTTCCGGGAACAGACGCTCAATCGTCTCTACACCCATGAACTAGAACGCACTCAGCAGCGGTTGGAAATTGTCGAAGGATTACTCAAGGCGCTGAACAACTTAGATGCACTGATTGAGATTTTGCGGAATGCGCCGGATGGGACTACGGCAAAAGCAGAATTGCAAACCGAGTTAGAACTCACGGAGAACCAAGCGGATGCAATTTTAGGGATGCCAATGCGCCGGATTACCGGATTGGAACGGCAAAAATTGCAGGATGAACGGAATCAACTCAATACCCGTCGGGAGGAGTTGGAACGGTTACTCGGCGATCGCCGGGAATTGCTCAAAGGGTTGAAGAAAGAGTTGCGATCGCTCAAAAAGAAATTTGGCGACCCTAGGCGGACCCGGATTTACACGGTTTCGCCCGATCGCGAGACAGTGCTGGTGGCAACCCCTGACTCTGGGGAAGAAACCAGCAAAACCAAATCCCGCAAAGGCAAAAAGGCAGCAATTCCCGAAGAAGTTGCACCTTCTCTACCCCTATTTTCCACCCCTCCAGAACCGGAAGAAACAGTTCTGGAATTTACCCGACGCGGATATGTGCAGCGGTTGTCCCCGTCCACTTATGAGCGTCAGCAACAGAAACAGGAGGAAACTCCCGAGATTCAAACCCTAGAAGCGGGTGCGGATTTTGTAGTAGAAACCCATGTGGCGTTTACGGATCAGGATGTACTGATTTTGACCCGGGATGGTAAGGGATTCTCGATTAAAGTTGGGGATATTCCGGCGAATAAACGAGGCGCAAAGAAAACGCCGTTCGTGAGCTTGTTTCCCCCAGCAGTGCATGGGAATCCCGATGCGATCGCCACGCAGTTTATCCTCTCAGATTATCCCGAAACTCTGGATTTAATCTTCTTGACGGAACGGGGAAGAATTAAACGGTTACCCCTGTCAGAATTTGCCAATTTGACAGCGCGAGGATTAACAGCAGTTAAACTAAAAGAGGGAGATGCGTTAGCCTATGCCAATTTAGCGACAGTGGGACAAGATATTGCGATCGCCACTTCCGGGGGACGACTACTCCGATTTGCGATCGATGATGACAACCTCCCCATCACCAGTCGCGCCTCCATGCCACAACAAGCATTGCGCTTAGGCAAGGGTGAGAATTTGGTGGGATGTGTCGCACTCAGTCAGAGTGAGAAACTGTTGCTGGTGACTAGATTGGGATATGGGAAACGCTTGCCAATGGATTTAGTCCGACTGGCGAAACCGGGAGATTTGGGTACTCAGTCGATGACGTTTAAAAATAAAACCGATGGATTAGTGGGAATGGTGGCAGCGCTTCCGGATGCGGAGTTAAAGTTACTCACCAGTAGCGATCGCTTCTTGCGGTTGCCAGTTAAGTCAGTGAAATCCAAGCGCAAAGATGACGCAGGCGATCGGTTAATCAAACTCGAACCCAAAGAAACCCTCGTTTATCTAAGTGTTTCCTCTCCCGAACCCGAACAATATGTGTAACAGATGAGCCTGATAAGATGACTCCTGAAGGAGTCACTACAAACATTTCCGGTCCCCTCCCCTTGGCAAGGGGAGGGTTAGGGTGGGGTCCCCTCCGGTGAGGGTTGTTACAAACTCTCAATACCCGATTCCGTATGATATTGTTTAATCCTTGTTCGAGGATAAGCCTATGAAGCTCAATTTAATGAATGATACGTTACAAATTGAATTAGACTTTTGGGAGCAATTCTTGGCATTCAGCTTTGAGAAGATTTTGACCATTCCCCTAAGTCATATTATCAATGTTTCCACTGCCGAACCCACCAGCAATTGGGCGGAACTGCGGGCACCCGGAACGTTCTTACCCGGAGTGATTAAAGCCGGAACCTACTACAATCCCGGGGGAAAAGAGTTCTGGTATGTCACCCGAGAAAAAGATTATCTCACGGTAGAGTTACGAGATGAACCGTTTAAGCGGATTGTTTTAACCATCGATAATGCCTTGGATTGGGCGAATCGAATCCAGGGGGAAATTTAAGGTAACCGGCGGTGGGTTCACAACCCAAAAACCGGCGGGGGTTCAAACCCCCGCCTAACAGCTAAAGTCGGTTAAAACCGACTGAAGACGTTAATAAAATTGGCTTCTAGTAAGTTTTAAACTGACGTAAAGATGCGAAATTTAACATTTCTACAGTAAGTTTGAACCCCCGCCGGTTGTTTGGTTGTCTGGTTGTTTGGCAGTCGGTTTTAACCGACTTTAGCTATGAGGCGGGGGTTTGAACCCCCGCCGGGTTTTAGATTGCCTAAATTAACCACCAGCAACAGCAGGGACAATACTCACCTCATCCCCTTCCTTGAGAGCCGTATCAGGCCCCTCTAAAAAGCGGATATCTTCTTCATTAACATAGACATTCAAAAAGCGCCGAAGTTGTCCCTTTTCATCACAAAGACGCTCTTTAATACCGGGACAGTTAGCCTCTAGGGAATCTAACAATTCCGCCACATTACTACCACTGCAATCAACAGTAGCCTTATCATTGGTAAACTTCTGGAGAGGAGTCGGGATTAAAACTTTAACAGACATGGTTCGCGAATAAATGGGATAGGGGAGATGGGGAAGATAGGGAAGATGGGGGAGAGAGGGAAGATGGGGGAGAGTGTTTGTAGTCACGACTTCAGTCGTTCTCTTAGTTCGTAGTAACGACTTCAGTCGTTTCCGGATGTTCATCTTCCCCCCATTCCCACAACATCAAACCCATGTTAAACTAAAACCTGCTGCCATTCCAAGCGATCGAGCGTGCGAGAACGCTCTAACGCCCGCTCAAAACTCTCTAATTTCGGGTCAATCGTCAACGGTTCACCAATATAACCCTGAACCGCTTCCTGGGTTTTTAATCCATTCCCAGTAATATAAACCACCGTCGTCTCATCCGGGTCAATCTTTCCCGCTTCCAGAGACTTCTTCAAAACAGCAATCGTAGTCCCGCCAGCAGTTTCCGTAAAAATCCCTTCCGTTTCTGCCAACAGCTTCATCCCTTCAATGATTTCTGCATCAGTGACAGATTCAATATTGCCATTGGTTTTCTGAGCAACTTCTAACGCATAAATGCCATCAGCAGGATTCCCGATCGCAATGGATTTCGCCACAGTATTCGGTTTCACTGGCTTAATAAAATCCCGTCCTTCCCGGAAGGCAGAGGCGATCGGGGAACAACCATCTGCTTGAGCACCTGTAAACCGAACGGCTTTCTCGTCAACCAATCCGACTTGAATAAACTCTTGGAATCCTTTATAAATCTTGGTGAACAGAGAACCAGAGGCTAACGGTGCAACAATGCGATCGGGCAACTGCCAACCCAATTGTTCTGCCACTTCATAGGCGAGGGTTTTAGACCCTTCCGAATAATAAGGACGGAGGTTAATATTAACAAAACCCCAACCATGAGTATTGGCGACTTCCGAACAGAGGCGGTTTACTTGGTCATAATTCCCTTTAACAGACATTAGGGTTGGATTATAGATGAGGGTTCCCAACACCTTGCCTGCTTCCAAATCCGACGGAATAAACACACAACAATCTAACCCAGCATAAGCGGCGATCGCAGCGGTAGAGTTAGCCAAATTCCCGGTACTTGCACAGGAAACCGTGGTAAATCCCAGTTCCTTCGCCCGAGTCAACGCCACGGAAACCACCCGATCCTTAAAACTAAGGGTCGGCATATTCACCGCATCATTTTTAATATAAAGATTTTTCATCCCCAGACGACGCGCCAAACGGTTGGACTTCACCAAAGGAGTCATCCCCGTTCCCACATCAATTGGATTATCCGTCATCACCGGCAAAAAGGGACGATAACGCCAAATCGAGTTAGGACCCGCCTGAATCGTTTCGCGAGTCACCTGACGGCGAATCTCATCATAATTATATTTAACTTCCAGAGGTCCAAAACACAATTCACAGACATGAATCGCCTTCGTTTCGTACTCCGCACCACATTCTTTACATTTCAGCTTGTCAAACGTGGCCCCATTGGGTGGGGTTTCATGGCTGTGAGTATGCAATTCTGTCGCCTGGATCATGGTTCAAACCTCTGGACTCTCTAAAAATAGGGGCTTGGAAGTCACCTTCCCTCATCTGTTGGGAAGATACTAACACAGAGAAAAATACTCGTCAACCAATCCCGACCTTTTTGGTCGGGATTGGTCATGGGTCATTGAACAACACCCCTCACCCCCCACTCACCGGCGGAATCAGCACCACTTCATCCCCAGCTTGTAAGGGAGTCTGGGGGTCAACAAAATCGAGATTAATCCCAAAGCGGGTGATATCGCGCCAGCAGTCGAGTTCCGGGTGTTCAGCAATCAGGCGATCGCGCACTGCCACCACCGGGGTCCCCGGCGGAAATTCCAGCACTAACTCAGGAACACCAAAGGCTTCTTGATAAGCAGCGAACAGTTTAACCGTAACGGCGATCGGGGGTTCAGACATCGTAAAACAATCACAAGAGGGCTAACTCTAATAAAATACCCTGAACTTGTTAAACTGACTCACTTCATTTATGATCAGGAAACCTAACAGTTTTTAGACTGCTGATGTTTATCCCCCATTTAAAATGCCAACTCGAAAAAAACCTCAATCCATCTATCAACTGAAAATCACCCTCAGCGGTATCCGACCCCCCATTTGGCGACGAGTGCAAGTGAGCAGCGATTACACCCTAGGAACTTTACACCAAGTCATTCAAGTCGCAATGGGTTGGTGCGATGGCCATCTCCATTCCTTTACTATTGATGGGGAAGATTACGGAATGCCAATGGATGATGATTTTGGCTTTGGTGGCATGGAAATCAACGATGAAACCCGAGTCAAACTGAGCAAAATCATCCCGGGAGAAAAGTTTAAATTCTCCTACCTCTATGACTTTGGCGATTCCTGGGACCATCAAATCCTCGTTGAGAAAGTGCTGCCACCGGATCCGGATGCCACCTATCCAGTCTGCATCAAAGCCAAAAGAGCCTGTCCCCCAGAAGACTGTGGCGGTCCTTGGGGATATCCAGATTTGCTAGAAGCGATCCAAGATAAAAACCATCCGGACCATGAAGAAATGCTCGATTGGGTAGGTGGTTCTTTTGACCCAGAAGAAGTCAATCTGGAGCAGATAAACGCCCAGTTTAAGAGAGGTTTCAAATAAGATGACTCTTCTCCCCAGCTAGGAAATTGTTACAGGGTTGAAGAAGCAGGACCAGAAACCGGGTTTCTGCGACAATTGTTGGTTCATCTCCTATATTTATGAAAGAAACCCGGTTTCTCAACCCCCAACCCAGGACCAGAAACCGGGTTTCTGCGACCATTGTTGTTTCATCGCCTAAATTTATGAAAGAAACCCGGTTTCTCAAATATAAGGGACAGGTAAAGATTTGGTATGACCAAGAGGCTGATTTTTTAGAGGTTATTTTTTCAGAAAAACCCGGCTTTATGCGAGAAACCGATGATGATTCTATTATGGAACGGATAGATGAAGCGGGGAATATTATCGGATTTTCTGTGATGAATGTCAGTCATTTCTCACCGAAGCACCAGGGATTGCGGTGAGGTGGGTGGTTATGTGGGCAGAGGGCGATCGGCTCTCATGGGTAAGTTCTGTTAAAAGTGGAAAAGAGTCCGGGTTTCTCACCTTCCCCGTTTCTCACACCCCCTCCAACCGCAAAAAAAGTACCTGTCCCGACTCTTCACCCGCCACCACTGTCACCCCATCGGGTGCAACGGCACAGGAACGGAATTTACTCACGCCACTAAAACTCGCTACAACCTCTCCTGTTGCCAAATCCCAGAGTTTTAGGGTCCTATCCCAGGATGCGGAAACCACTTGTTTGCCGTCGGGAGTGATGGCGACTGCGGTTACCCCGGAACAATGCCCTGTGAGGGTGGCCACCGATGACCCGGTTTCCAAATCCCATAGGTTTAGGGTCCCATCCTTGGATGCGGAAACCACTTGTTTGCCATCGGGAGTGATGGCGACTGCGGTTACCGAGTCACTATGTCCACTGAGGGTGACCACTTCCTTTTGCGTTCCCAAATCCCACAGTTTCAGGGTCTTATCCCCGGATGCGGAAACAGCTTGTTTGCCGTCCGGGGTAATGGCGACTGCATTTACCCAATTACTATGGCCGTTGAGGGTAGCCACTTCTTCTCCCGTTGCCAAATCCCACAGTTTCAGAGTGTTATCATCGGATGCCGAAACCACTTGTTTGCTGTGGGGTGTGATAGCGACTGCATTTACCCCGGAACGATGCCCGGTGAGGGTGGCCACTTCCTTTTGCGTTGCCAAATCCCACAGTTTCAGGGTGTTATCCCCGGATCCGGAAACCGCTTGTTTGCCGTCCGGGGTGATGGTGACAGCGGTTACTCCCGAACGATGCCCGGTGAGGGTGACGATCAAGGACCCGGTTTCCAAATCCCACAGTTTCAGGGTCTTATCATCGGATGCGGAAACCGCTTGTTTGCCCTCGGGATTGATGGCGACTGCCCATACCGATTCATTATGTCTAGGGAGGGTGGCCGCCAAAGACCAGGTTGCCAAATCCCACAGGTTCAGGGTTCCATCCCTATATCCGGAAACCGCTTGTTTGCCGTCGGGAGTGATGGCGACTGTCCATACCGATTCACTATATCTGGGGAGGGTGGCCACCCAGGACCCACTTTCCAAATCCCACAGGTTCAGGGTTCCATCCATCGATCCGGAAACCGCTTGTTTGCCGTCGGAAGTGATGGCGATTGTCCATACCGAGTCACTATGCCCGGAGAAGGTGGCCACCCAGGAGCCAGTTTCCAAATCCCACCGTTTCAAGGTTCCATCCCTGGATGCAGAAATCGCTTGTTTGCCATCGGGAGTTATAGCGACTGCGGTTACCGAGTCACTATGCCCGGTGAGGGAGGCCAGTTCCTCTCCCGTTGCTAAATTCCACTGTCTCAGGGTTCCATCCCTGGATCCGGAAACCGCTTGTTTCCCGTCGGGAGTGATGGCGACTCCGATTACCCAATCACGATGCCCGGAGAAGGTGTCCACCGAGGATCTGGTTTGTAAATCCCACCGTTTCAGGGTTTTATCACAGGAGCCAGAAACTGCTTGTTTGCCATCGGGAGTTATGGCGACTGCGATTACCGAGTCACTATGCCCCGTGAGGGAGGCCAGTTCCTCTCCCGTTGCCAAATCCCACAGTTTCAGGGTTTTATCACAGGATGCAGAAATCGCTTGTTTCCCGTCGGGAGTGATGGCGACTGCGGTTACCGAGTCCCTATGCCCGGAAAGTGTGACCACCAAGGACCCGGTGGCCAAATCCCACAGTTTCAGGGTGTTATCATCGGATGCGGAAACCGCTTGTTTGCCGTCCGGGGTGATGACGACTGCATATACTGAGTTACCATGACCAGTGAGGGTCCGCAACAATAGCCCGCCTGCTGGAGTCAGACATGGAATTACCGGGCGAAACCAGGGTTTTCCCTGGTAATTTTTTGCCTCGGTGAGCAGTTGTTCGAGTTCGGGGATAGTTGTTCTTCCCTCGCCCTGGGAATATTGGGCTAACTGTTGTCCAATCTCAGAACTTTCTACCCAAACATCGGGAGACTGTGACAGGGGTTTAGCCACATACCACAGCAACCGCCCCAAAAGTTGCCCTGCCAGTTGCGTCTTATCTTCTTCTAAGATATGTAAGGAGTTGCGAATCGCACGTTCAAGCAATCTCAGGGCTTCCCGGCTCTCGTCTCCCCTGATCCACTGAAAGTCAGACAGCAATGCCGTAACGTTCGTCGCATCCAGTTTCGCTCGCAACCAGTGAAAGTCCAACAGCAATTGACGGATTTCTTCCTGCCGGTCCCTTGGGTACAGATATTCCGCGATCCGGTCCCAGGAAGAATAGCCATAATCCTCAATAGTAACCTTACTAGAAAGAGGGATTTTTTCGTTAAGTAGTGCAGTAATTTCCACTTCGCATGGGTTGTCCCCTGCCGTGAAGCTACCATTTTCAATGGTGCCACCGGAGGAAGATTTCCACTGAACGTTAGTCTCTATCTCTATCTCTATCTCTATCTCGTCAATCTGCTGATCTAACCGGGCGCATCTAGGAGTTGGGGGAGGGGCCAGAATTGGAAAAAAAGTTCGCATCCGAAAACAAGTCGTCGAAGCGACC
>JAMXFF010000089.1 GCA_025370845.1 Laspinema palackyanum D2a
GACTGAAGTTCGTTGCCTTTCCTCACCGCGCTTTACTACTTTAACTAACCCACCCGGGTTTGTCAAGCGTTTTTGAGAAAAATTTTTGACTTTTTTTGAAAAAAGTCTGGAAGCCTTGCCCTACAAGGGTTTTTAAATAGAAATTTTTTGAAGAATTGATAGATAACAGGGTGGTAAGACCGATCGCCCTGAGTAAATTTGCTCCATCCTTAGACTGAAGAGGGTCCGATCGCCTTTCGTTCTCTAGGTGGTTTTTGGAGAACAGCGATCGCCCGGGAGATGAGACCACCATTCCCAGGATCCTCAACCGGGCGTTTCTATGGCCTTTCTCTATATATATAGACGTAACCTCAAAAAACCCCGGCATCCAAATGGAGACCGGGGTCTGTGGTCATGCTGAGATGATGGATAGAGATTATGGATATAGACCTCGATCTCGTAAAGCCTCAGCCACGCGCCCAACTCCCAACATATAGGCGGCTTGTCGCAGGGGAATCCGGCGGTTTTGGGCCAGTTCGCTGACTCGCTGATAAGCTTGCACCATCAACCCTTCCATCTCGCGGTTGACCCGTTCCTCATCCCAAAAGACGTAGGATTGACCTTGGACCCATTCCAGGTAACTGACCACTACCCCTCCGGCATTGGCTAAGATATCCGGGAGGACGGTGATGCCTCGGGCTTCTAAGAGCCGATCGCCCATTAAGGTGACTGGCGCATTAGCCGCTTCGGCCACAATTTGCGCTTGAACCTGGTCGGCATTTTCCTCAGTAATTTGGTCTTCTAGGGCTGCAGGAATCAGGACATCACAGGGTAGGGCCAATAATTCAGCATTTGTAATGAGTTCTGCATCAGGAAATCCGGCCAAACTGCCCTTGTTTTCGCGAGCATATCCTTCCAGTGCCGGAATGTCTAAACCATTTTCGGCAAAAAACGCACCGGAGACATCGGACACCGCAATAATTTTGGCCCCCGCTTCATGGAGTAAGGCTGCTGCTGCCGCACCCACTTTACCAAAGCCTTGAATCGCAATCCGGGTTTGGAATAAGGTTTGTCCCCGTTCCGCTAATGCTTCCCGGATCGTAATCATCACACCCCGTCCCGTTGCCATCGCCCGACCTTTGGAACCGCCGATGGATATCGGTTTTCCAGTCACGACTCCCGGGACGGCATGACCGACGTTCATGGAATAGGTGTCCATCATCCAAGCCATTTCTTGGGAAGAGGTGCCAATATCTGGGGCTGGAATATCGATCGCCGGTCCAATGTCTTTAATGAGTTCGCTGGTGTAGCGTCGAGTAATTCGTTCTAATTCACGAACGGAGTAACGACGGGGGTCGATCGCAATGCCGCCTTTGGCCCCTCCGTAGGGAATTCCGACTAAGGCACATTTCCAAGTCATCAGCATGGCTAAGGCGGATAATTCCTGTAAGGTGACGGCGGGATGATAACGAGTGCCACCTTTATAGGGTCCCAGAACATCACAATGTTGGACTCGATGTCCGGCTAGGACTTGAACTTCGCCATTATCTAAAAGGACGGGAATGGAAACGGTGACGACTTTGCGGGGTTGTTCGAGAATCCGTAAGATGTTCGGATCCATTTCTAAGGCAAGGGCCGCTTGTCCCAGGTAGGTGCAGGCGCGGTCATGGGGACAAATGTAGGCCGGAGAAGGCGCAAGTTGTGTTAAGGGCGTTGATAAAACCATAGATTTATAATTTGGGGAATGAAGGGCGGAGCAATCGGTGATCCCGAGCGGGGGTAAAGTTAGGCGATCGCGGCTGGAGTGGCGCGGGATGTCAGCACGCTCTGATTAATTTCCTTGTTATTTATAGCCTAACCGAAAAATTCATATAAATTGTAAAATTCGTATAAATTGTAACAGTTTTATTGTGAAAATTTGGTATATCTTTCGACGTAAGTATTAAGACTGATAGAACTCAGGGAGCAAGGAGCGATCGCCTGATTTAATTCAGTACGATGAGAGCCGTTGGGGATTGGGGATCATAATTAAGAAAAACAGAAAGTGATAGGGATCGCGAGAATCAAGGTTATCCCCAAACTGGATTAGTGATGAATCTGGGTGTTTTTTGCCGAGGTTTCTGTTGCCGATTTACGGGTGCGATCGCGGCTAGGACTGGTTTATAAGTGGCGTCCATCAAGACTGTAGCGCCTCTAGCTATTGCTAAATGGAGGGAGATTTTTGATTCTCAAAGCGCGCAAATTGAGAACAGAGAGAAGTTGCCTGTCCCCGATGCAAAACAAAAAAAGAGGGACACAGTATTACTGTGTCCCTCTTTTTGATTTATATGGAGCTAAGCGGACTCGAACCGCTGGCCCCCTCAATGCCATTGAGGTGCTCTACCAACTGAGCTATAGCCCCGTTCAGCGCTTTATTATATTGGCATGAACCGGATTAGTTTGTCAACTAGGTTTATAAAAAATTTTCTGAATGTGCTGCCGGAGTCTGGTAATCCTTACGCTGAGAGGATTTCATGGGGGATAAGCCGGGTCGATCGCATTGTGGAATCTTAGGACTATGGCAGCAGTGGCGCGCGATCGCCCGCTTCGGAATAATAATAATCTATCGTCCCCGTTTCTATCCAAGGATTCACACTCACCGCGCTGGTGGAAGTGTAATAAGACTCTAGCACTCCTCGATTCGCCATTTCTCGAACATATAGCATATAGTCGCCCATCAGGAAATAGACGGCCATCATTGCTGCCGCAGCCATTGCGACTAGGGTTCCTGCAAGCATAAGTGAAAATTCATTTTTATCGACGGCTTGCTGCATCAGGTGCAGGGACCAGGCCACCAAAGCTATGACGATTATGAGGATCAGAATCATAACTTTACATATATTCCCCGATTACTTTACATATTTTAACATCCTCTCAGATTAAGTGGGTAGAGTTCCAGAAAAAATCCCCCTCCTATCCATTCGAGTGGAGGGGGAACAAAAATCCCTGCCCGGTAAGGATTAGAAGGCAGCTTCCCGGGAAAAACAGGGCGGGTTACCTTGTAAACCTTAAGACAATATTCATACTTTAGACAGAAGGCAAAGAATTAACGGAAAATTGGTGGCAGAGTGTTGAGCAAGTTAGGGATTAGTTTAGAGTCGTTTGGACTCCCCTTTACAATTGACGGATGGGGACTTGCCGTTCGGCGAGGTAAGTTTTAATCTCTGCAACGCTGAGTTGACCGTAATGTAACAAAGAGGCAAGCAGGGCCGCTTCGGATTGGCCCGTGGTTAGGGCCTCATAAATATGTTGGCAGTTTCCAGCCCCTCCGGAAGCAATCACCGGAATTTGGACTTGTTGGGCGATGGTGCGAGTTAGTTCTAAGTCATAACCCGCCTGAGTGCCATCGGCATCCATACTGGTGACGAGTAATTCTCCGCATCCGCGTTGTTCGACTTCTTTCGCCCAGGCGATCGCATCGATGCCGGTATTTTCACGACCCCCGCGCACATACACATCCCAACCGGGCTTTTCTGGATCTGTGCGCCGACGGGCATCGATCGCCACGACAATACATTGATTCCCAAAGCGATCGCTGGCTTCATTAATAAAATCCGGGTTTCGCACTGCTGCGGAGTTGATGCTGATTTTATCGGCCCCTGCTCTTAACAATTTTTTAATAGTTTCTAAGGATTGGATCCCGCCCCCGACGGTCAGGGGGATAAAAACCTGTTCGGCAGTGCGGTACACCACATCAAAAATAATATCCCGGTCCTCATGAGTGGCAGTGATATCCAGGAATACCAACTCATCGGCACCGGCTTCATTGTAAACCTGAGCCAGTTCTACAGGGTCTCCGGCATCCTTGAGGTTGACAAAGTTGATTCCCTTGACAACACGACCGGCTTTGACATCTAAACAGGGTAAGATTCGTTTGGCAAGCATGATGAGTTCGGTTATGGGACTAGAGAAGACCGCAGGAGCAACGGAACAAGGCAGAAAATTCCTCCCTCAACCTTTGTCCAAAGGCTTCATAATCAGGGACAAGCACTGATAAACTGTGGAATGGTTCAATCAGAGGAAACCCACAGGATTTCAAATGAAAATCGGTCAAAAGGTCAAAGTTACCCGCCTCAAAGAAAGATTGTCGGCTGATACCGTCGCCAAAATTAAAGCCAATCCCGTTGGCACAATCAAAGATTTTAAAATGACGGATGGCAGCGGTGTTGGAGTGGTGGTTCAGTTGGACAGCGGAATCACCACTTGGTTCTTTGAGGATGAAGTCCAAGCCCTGTAAGGGGGGCGATCGCGGTGGGAACAGTGGGGAAACCAACCTGTCACTCCCGCGATCGACCATTAACATAAGAAAGGTTTAAGTGGCTCAAAACAGAAACAAATGGCCTTAATTTTGACCTTTTTAGGAAAGGGTGGGACTGGAAGAACGACCGTCGCGATCGCTGCTGCCAAGAGATTTGCATCTCAAGGTAAGCGCGTATTGCTCGTCGGCCAGGATAGCAGTCCCGCTTTTAGTTTACTCGTCGGTGCGACCGTCACCTGCGATCCCATAGAAATCGGCGCTAACCTCAAGGCAGTACAGCTAGAATCAGCGGTACTCCTGCAACGGAGTTGGCAGCAAGTCAAAGATTTGGAAGCGGAATATCTGCGGACTCCGTTTTTTAAAGAAGTTTATGGCGAAGAATTGGGGGTGTTGCCGGGGATGGATAGCGCCCTGGCACTGAATGCCCTCAGAGAGTATGATGCCAGCAATCAATATGATGTGATTGTTTATGACGGCAGAGGGGATAAGGATACCCTACGGATGCTGGGAATCCCCGAGATTTTAAGCTGGTATATTCGTCGATTTCGCGGGGTGTTGGCGGAATCGGAACTGGGGAAAGCGCTGTCACCCTTTGTGCAACCTGTTACCAGTACGGTGTTTAATAGCGGCTGGTCCCTGGATAATGTTGGGGGTAAACCGGCAGAACAAGCGACGGATTTATTAGAAAAGGGGAAACAGTCCGTGGGTGACCCCAATCGGGTGATTGCTTACTTGGTAACGACAGGCGATCGCCTTGCGGTGGAAACCAGTCGCTATCTCTGGGGGAGTGCTCAACAAGCGGGACTCACCATTGGCGGATTGATTTGTAATTTAACCCCAGTCACTGATGAAGTGGTGGAACAATTTGCACCCCTGCCGGTGACTGCCATTCCTCAGATGGAGGGGAACGACTGGGAACCTCTGATGGATGCGTTGCCAGACTTCAAGAAACCAGCAGGTGTCCCCCAACCGATTGAAGTGGACCGGGTGAATAGTCAAGTGAAGCTATTTTTGCCCGGGTTTGACAAAAAACAAGTCAAGCTGACGCAATATGGTCCGGAAGTGACCATTGAAGCGGGGGACCAACGGCGTAATATTTCTTTGCCTCCGGAGTTAAAGGGGAGAGCCGTTAAAGGGGCGAAGTTTCAGCAGCAATTCTTAATTATTTCGTTTTAACGGGTTTTAAGTGGTTTGAAACGGTGCGATCGCCCGTTGGATGGGTTCCGGTTCGACTGGAGACATCTGACGGACGGTCAAGTATAGCCTTGGACACGGTTATGAGGTACATTTTTTGATGGCTTTGGAGTGCGAGCATCTTGCTCGCTTTTTAATAAGTAGCGAGCAAGATGCTCGCACTCCTGATCGCATCTGTACTTCATAAGTTCACCGAACCGCTATATCTTGGTATGGGATTAAGATGTTCGCGTTTGATGATTTGAAAAATGCAGAGGGGTTCAAGCGATCGCCTTGCTGCTAGGGAGTCGTTATCCCATAATCAATTAGACTGATTATTTAACGAACCGAAACTCTCCCAAGTCTGATATGTCTAACCCCCCTACATCTGAGTCCAATCTGTCCAACTCTCCCGATCGCGTTCCACCCGTGGAGGCTGTAGATTCAGCAATACCCATCTCCAGTGCTTCCCCTGAGTCATCCAACCGCAATGCTAGAACTCGGCAGATGTTGGGGATGAAAGGGGCAGATGTCCAGGAAAAATCCATTTGGAAGATTCGCCTGCAATTGATGAAACCCATCACCTGGATTCCCCTGATTTGGGGTGTGGTGTGTGGGGCTGCTGCTTCCGGTAACTACGAATGGAAGTTAGAGCATATTTTAATCGCCGCCGCTTGTATGTTGATGTCTGGCCCTTTGCTGGCAGGCTACACTCAAACCATTAATGATTTTTACGATCGCGATTTAGATGCGATTAATGAACCCTATCGCCCCATTCCCTCTGGGGCGATCGCCGTCCCGCAAGTGATTAGCCAAATTTGGGTGTTGTTACTCGCTGGAATTGCGGTTTCCTACGCCCTGGATATCTGGGCGGGTCATGATTTTCCCACCATTACCGCCTTGGCAGTCGGGGGTTCCTTTGTCTCCTATATTTATTCCGCCCCCCCGTTGAAACTGAAGAAAAATGGCTGGTTGGGAAACTATGCCCTAGGTGCCAGTTATATTGCCCTGCCTTGGTGGGCGGGACAAGCCCTATTTGGGGAAATTGGTCCCAAAATCATGGTAATCACCCTGATTTACAGTATGGCGGGATTGGGAATTGCGATCGTCAATGACTTTAAAAGCGTTGAAGGGGATAAACAACTGGGTTTGCAATCCTTACCTGTGATGTTTGGGGTGGGGACTGCCGCTTGGATCTGTGTCCTGATGATTGATATCTTCCAATTGGGAATCGCGGGATATCTGATTTCGATTCACCAAAACCTGTATGCCGCCATCCTGATTTTGCTGGTGATTCCGCAAATTACCTTCCAGGATATGTATTTTCTGCGGAATCCTTTGGAAAATGATGTCAAATATCAGGCATCCGCCCAGCCGTTTCTGGTGTTGGGAATGTTGGTGACGGCCCTGGCGATCGGTCATGCCAATATTATTTAGGGATGGATATCATTAAATCCTAGTCCTAGAAAGCTGCCGGAACTCCTAGGTTCCGGCTCACAAAATAACCTGGGTGTATTTTAGTGCCAATTACTGATCTCAAGCTCTAAAATAAAACCCAATACTGGCGGTAGATGGCGGTGAGAGGAGTTGACGTGGCTAAATTTATTTCCAAGCTCAAAAATATCTCCAAGAAATTCGGGAGTGCAACTGGGACAAAACCGCGAAAATCAAGGGATTTACCCCCGCAAACTGGCGGCGATCGCCCCGGGGTTGGCCGTTCACATCCCACTGTTCTTCCTGGGACTCCCCTCAGTTTAGCTCCAGGAGAGCAGGGTAAGCCCCTGGAACCCCAGGCGATCGCCCCAGAGGAAAATCCCTCGGTTCCTGGTAAACCTTCCAAACCGCGTAAACCGGGTAAAAATATTCTCTCCACCCTCAAACGCCTCTGGTTTAACCCGGGCGGAAAACCCCTCTATCGTCGTCGCATCTTTTGGGTGGGTTTGGGTGTTGTAGTCGTCAGTAGTAGTGCTGGAACCCTCACCTGGGTGTGGTGGCGAATCGATCGCAGTTTGCCCGATGTCTCAGAAGTCTTTACTTTTGTCCGGGATGGGACATTAACGATTACCACTGAAGATGGCACGATTTTGCAGCAAATCGGACCCGCAACCCGCGACAAGCTGAGAATGCAGGATATCCCTGAACCCCTGGTTGAAGCCTTCATCGCTTCTGAAGACAGCCGATTTTATCAACATGGGGGGTTGGACTATCAAGGGGTGCTGCGGGCAACTGTGGCGAATATCCTCGCTAGAGAGGTGGTTGAAGGGGGTAGTACCATTACTCAACAACTCGCCCGGATGGTGTTTCTGACTCAGGAACAAACAGCGGGACGGAAAATTCGAGAAGCGTTTTTAGCCCGAAAAATTGAGAAAAACATGAGGAAACAGCAAATCCTCGAACGCTATCTCAATTATGTTTATCTCGGGTCCGGTGCTTATGGGATTGCGGATGCGGCTTGGGTTTATTTTAGTAAGTCTGTGGATGAACTCACCCTCAGCGAAATGGCGATGATTGCTGGATTACCACCCGCGCCTTCGGTTTATTCGCCTTTGGTGAATCCAGAGAATGCCCGAATCCGCCGCAATATTGTGCTGCAACGGATGACGGAATTGGGATATATTACCCCAGAAGAGGCGACTACGGCCAGAGAACAAACTCTGGAGGTGCAAGCGAGTGCTCCGAAACGGCTGAAAGTTGAGGCCCCTTACTTTACGTCGTATATTCAGAAGGAATTGCCGAAACTGGTGTCAAAAGAAGCCCTAGAAATGGGTGGTTTGACTGTGGAAACGACCATTGATTTGGAATGGCAGAAAATTGCCGAAAAGGTGGTCAAAGAGGCGGCAGAGTTGGATGGACCCGCCCAGGGATTTGATCAGGCGGCATTGGTGGCGATCGCCCCGGATACTGGGGAAATTAAAGTGATGGTGGGAGGGCGATCGTTTCAGGAAAGCGAATTTAATCGGGTGACTCAGGCACAACGGCAACCGGGTTCGACGTTTAAAGGGTTTGTCTATGCAGCGGCGATCGCCGCCGGTTGGTCTCCATACGATGGCTATGAAGATGCCAACTTTAAGGTTGATGGTTACAAACCCCGCAACTATGGGGGCAAATATCGCGGTTGGGTCTCCATCAGCGATGCCCTCACTAATTCTATTAATGTCGTCGCGGTCAAACTCTTAATTGATATTGGCTTTGAACCTACCATCGAACTGGCAAAAAATATGGGAATCAAGTCGAAACTTGACCCAATTTATTCCTTAGCCCTGGGTGGATCTGAAGTCAATTTACTGGAACTCACTAGCGCCTACGGTACGATCGCTGCTGAAGGAAAATATCACGAACCCCACGGCATCACTCGGATTATTGATCGCCGAGGCGACACCATTTACCAAGGGAAATCTCAACCCAAACAAGCCTTGGATAAAGAAACTTCTGCGATCGTGACTTGGATGTTAGAGCCCGTCGTCCAATATGGCACCGGATCAGCCGCGCAGTTAGGAAACCGTCCCGTTGCGGGAAAAACCGGCACCTCCGACGAAGCACGAGATCTATGGTTTATTGGCTATATTCCGCAATTAGTCACCGGCGTTTGGTTGGGTAATGATGATAGTTATCCCACCTGGGGAAGCAGCAGCACCGCCGCTTTCACCTGGCGTCAATTCATGGAACAAGCAGTGGAAGGAATGCCCGTTGAGGAGTTTCCTGAAATTCCCGAACGCTTAGATGGACGCAAAGAGTTTATCAAAACCAAGCCGGTAATTCCCAATAGTATTTTCTATGGAGATACCACCCCAGATAATGGTCAAACGGGTTCTGCCAATGCCGGGGATTATTCCGATGGATATTACTAAGTAGACCGATGAGAATTGATGAGCACCCCAAGGATGAGTTATAATAATCCTTGGGGTGTTTATTTTGAGGAATAGAAGGAGGATTGAATGCTGCACCGACTCTATGTTAATAATTTTAGATGCCTAGAAAACTTTGAATTCACTACAAAAGGAATTTCATCAGCGCTTTTAATTGGCAAAAATGGTTCAGGTAAATCAACCATTGGTAAAGTATTAGAGGTTTTTCAAAGTATTGGCAGAGGAATTAATAAAGTTGGCCAACTGGTTCAAGAAAAGGATTTCTGTCAGGGACGTTCTAATATTCCTATTCGCTTTGAAATTGAAGTATTTTTGCAAGAAAATCTCTACAAATATAGCCTAGCCTTTGAATTGCCAAAAAATTTTAAACAAATGAGGGTTTTTGAAGAAGAATTGCTCGTTGATGGCCAGGAAATTTACAGTCGAAAAGAAGCGCAAATTACGCTTTTAAAAACTTCACAAAACCGCAAATCTGAATTTCTAGTGGATTGGCATTTGGTTGCCCTTCCAATCATTCAAGAGCAATCTCAGACTGACCCCTTACACATTTTTAAAACTTGGCTTGCTCACTTGATTATTTTAGCTCCTATTCCAAGTTTCATCAAGGGAGATTCTCTCGGTGAAACCTTGGAACCTCAACGGACTGGTTCAAATTTTGGGGAGTGGTTGTCTGGTTTATTGAATCTCTATCCGGCTGCCTATACCCAGATAGACCAATATCTGCGAGATGTCATTCCTGACTTTAAAGATTTTCAAAATAAAGGAATAGGTAAAGATTTTAAAAGTATGATAGTTTCGTTTGAAGCAAATCATGCTAGTTTTAGGGTTGATTTTGAAGATTTATCTGAAGGAGAAAAATGTTTTTTCTTAGGGGCTGTTGTTGTTGCCGCCAACCAATTTTATGGGCCGCTTTTTTGCTTTTGGGATGAACCCGAAAATTATATATCTTTGTCCGAAGTTGGACATTTTGTGACGGCACTCCGGCATTCATTTAAGAAGGGAGGTCAGCTACTCGTTACCTCCCATAATCCCGAAGCTATCCGAAAATTTTCTAATGAAAATACTTGGGTGCTTCATCGAAATAGTCACTTAGAACCCCCTCTCATCAGGTCCCTTGAGGATATTTCAATTCACGGTGATTTAGTGGGGGCTTTAATTCAGGGTGATTTAGATTTATGACCAATAAATTTAGGCACCATGTTCACGTCTTGCCAGAAGATGATGCAAACCGTCAGATTGCCAATGGATTTATTTCTTTCAATCCCAACCTGAATAGATTAATTCAAATCTTGCCTCCATCGGGCGGGTGGTTAAAAGTTGTGAATGAATTGAAGACTGTTCAGGGTCCTAAAATGCAAAACATTCCTCTCCGAATGCTGGTTTTGCTGATTGATTTTGATGATGATACAGACCGATTGACTTATGTCAGGGCACAAATTCCAGATGCCTTACAAAGCCGGGTATTCGTTTTGGGGGTCTGGTCTGAACCCGAGCGTTTAAAAGCGGAGTTCAACAAGACTTTTGAAGGAATTGGAGCCCACATTCCGCAGGTAAAATAGGATAGTTTGGAATATTCTAAAACCATGACAGACATAGCATCTGATATCATAG
>JAMXFF010000090.1 GCA_025370845.1 Laspinema palackyanum D2a
TCATGATAGATTCGGATGGTTAAGATGAGTCAGTTCTCCTATGTATTGTACCTCATGAGTCCGGGAACCGCTATACCTCTAAATGTAGGGGCGATTCTCGAATCGCTTCTACAGGGGGATGAGATCGGTTTCGGGCTATTCTCGAATCGCCCCTACATGGGGGATGAGATGGATTTCGGGCTATTCTCGAATCGCCTCTACATGGGGGATGAGATGGGTTTTGGGCGATTCTCGAATCGCCTCTACATTTAGGGTGGATTTTTAAAATATGCGTAAGTTATGGCCAAAAAATTAGCCCGCGCAGGCGGGCTTCGTCCGTATAGCCCCAGGCTTGAGCCTGGGGTCTGTTTCTTAGACTATGACGCCACCTTCGCAGTCGATCGCGTGCGTCGGCGTCCCGTAGTGGCAGGTTGTTCTTGTACGGTTGGCGGTTCTTGGGGATTTTGCATCAAGAACACCAGCAACGGATTACTTTGCAGTTCCCGGCGTAACATCCGCTGGATATCTCGCTCAATGTGATTTTGTAATCCCATCCAGTCAACTTCTGGAGTCCCATCTTCCAGGGTACGAGAGAACTCAGACCAGCGATCGCTCAAAACTCCTTCAATTATTTGACCAATCCATTTTTTCAGCAGATTCGGCTCAATGGATGACACCACCCCGCGCAAGTGAGTTGCTGTGTCAGCCGCTAGTTTACCATCCCAACCGATCGCCGCTGCAATGGTCACCACTCCATCCGCTGCCAACTGTTGACGTTCTTTGAGCACTTCATCCTTAACCACCCCAGAACGAGATGCATCCACCAGTTCAATCCCCGACGGCACTTGATCAATAATGCCGATACTATCCGGGGTCAATCCGACCACATCGCCATTATTGATAATCACCATATTTTCAGCGGGAATCCCCATGCTTTGTGCGATTTTTGAGTGTTGCACCAGCATCCGATGTTCGCCGTGAACCGGGAGGAAGTATTTCGGACGAGTTAAGGCAATCATCAGCTTATGTTCTTCTTGGCAACCGTGACCGGAAACGTGAATCCCTTGATTCCGTCCGTATATCACATTCGCCCCTTGGATCATCAGCTTATCGATGGTATTCACAACGGCAATCGTATTGCCGGGAATCGGATTCGCTGAAAATACCACTGTATCTCCCTTGCGAATTTTGACTTTGCGATGTTCCCCGTTAGCAATCCGGGTTAAGGCCGACATTGGCTCACCTTGAGATCCCGTAGTCAAAATTAGCACTTTGTTGTCCGGCAGAGAGCGAACAGCGTGTAATGGTAGGAACAAACTGTCTTCGCACTTAATATATCCTAGGTTACGGGCGTGGGCGATGACGTTGAGCATGGACCTGCCAACCACGCAGACGGTGCGTCCTTGTTTTTTCGCCAAGTCCAGAATAATATTCAGGCGATGGACCGAGGAGGCAAAGGTGGTGACTAAGATGCGACCCTCGGCTTGAGAAAAGACGCGATCGAGATTAGGATATACCGATCGCTCCGATGGAGTATAGCCTGGGACTTCGGCGTTGGTGGAATCACTAATCAGGCAGAGTACGCCTTTCTCGCCATATTCCGCCAGTCGTTGCAAGTCAAAATGTTCGCCATCAACGGGGGTATGGTCGATTTTGAAGTCGCCGGTGTGGATGACAATGCCGACGGGGGTATGAATCGCCACGGTGAAGCTATCCGCCATCGAGTGGGTATTGCGAATATATTCGACGACAAAATGTTTACCAAAGCGGACCACATCCCGAGGGGAAACGGTTCTGAGTTCGGTGCGATCACTGACTCCAGCTTCTTCTAACTTGCCTTCCAGCAAGCTCATTGCCAAGCGAGGACCATAAATTACCGGAATATCAAACTGTTTTAAATGAAAGGCAATCCCGCCAATGTGGTCCTCATGACCATGAGTGACGACCATGCCTTTGATTTTATCGCGATTGTCCCGGAGGTAGGTCATATCCGGGAGGACGATATTCACCCCATGCATCCCATCGGTGGGAAACGCTAAACCGGCATCGACGAGGATAATTTCGTCCTCAAACTCAAAGACGCAAGTATTTTTGCCGATTTCATGCAATCCACCCAAGGGAATAATTTTTAGGGTGGGTCCGGACCCCTTGGCGGATCCATTTTTACTCACGGTTTTCTTTTCTTTGGCTAGTGTAATTGGGCTGTTAGTCATTTTTCTGTGTTCTCTTTTATGGTTGATTGGTTATCGAGAGTTGGTCGGGTTGTGATGAAACAAAGATGAGAATTTATAACCGATGCCCACTCGCTTAACGGTGTGTCTTTGGGCTAGAGTTACAGCAAATTAAGTTGCTGCATCACGACCTCTAAGGCTTTTTTGACTTCATCCGATGCTTCGCACAGGGGGGGACGAGTCGATCCCACGTCCCACCCTTGCAGGCTTAAAGCACACTTGAGGGGAATGGGATTGGTGGTGGTAAATAGGGCTTTGAATAAGGGTAAAAGCTTGAGGTGAAGCTGGGTTGCTTCTTGGGTTTTCCCGGTTTCATAAGCTTGAATCATGGATTGGAGGGTCTCTCCGACGAGATGGGAGGCAACGCTGACCACTCCGGCAGCCCCGATGGATAACAAGGGTAAGGTTAAAGAATCATCCCCAGAATAAATTTGAAATTCGGGTGGGGTCAGGCTTCTCACCAAGCTGGCTTGGTCTAAGCTGCCACTGGCTTCTTTAATGGCCACAATGTTAGGAATTTCGGCAAGACGAGCAACGGTTTCCGGAAGCAGGTTTTGGCCGGTGCGTCCGGGAATGTTATAGAGCATGATGGGGAAATCCGGGCAGCTTTGCGCGATCGCCTTAAAGTGCCGATATAACCCTTCTTGGGGGGGCTTGTTGTAATAAGGAACAACTTGCAGCGAGCCATCTAACCCTATATTAGCAGCTTTTTGGGTCGCGGCGATCGCCTCCCGGGTAGAATTCGATCCGGTTCCAGCAATCACTTTCCCTCGGCTACCGACAGCCTTTTTCACCACCTGAAATAATTCATACTCTTCATCCCAGGTTAGGGTCGGGGATTCTCCCGTCGTGCCACAAACGAGCACGGCATCAGTCCCATGTTCGACTAAATGAGCAGCCAGCTTTTCTGTAACCCCATAGTTCACGCTACCGTCTGGATTAAACGGTGTAATCATTGCGGTGACAACTCGTCCGAAATTCACCACGCTCTCCTTATGTTTTATCAGTTGTGTATTCAGGTTGTTGATCAATCGGGTGGCGATCGCACAGTTTGGGGGAATCTTTCCCCCATTCGTGAAACTCCGACCCTCGGTCAAACTGTAAACTCTAATAGATGGAACGCAATCCCACATCTGTCATGCTTGATGCTGTTCCACCTGCATTGCATCTTGCTATCCGTGCAGACTGGATCGAGCAAGTCCGACGAGGCGATCGCCGTTTCAGAGGAACCGTTCAACACCCAGACTCACCAAGGGGTATAGACTGAGCATCATTTCAGACCCTACAGAAAGGAACTCCAAAGGGCGATCGCCCCAATCCCGGACTATAACATCCGTGCTAACCTCGAACCTTAACTCCGAGTCAGCTTGCCGATGACATTCCCCCCGGCATTCTAAGCAGAGACAGCCGCTGCCGGTCGAATCCAATTTCGAGTCACCAACAATTCAGCAATTTGCACCGCATTTAACGCGGCCCCCTTGCGAATTTGATCGCCACTCAGCCAAAGTTCTAACCCATTCGGCCCAGAAATATCCTGGCGGATCCGACCCACCAACACTTCATCGCGACCCGTCGCTTCCATTGGCATGGGGAAATAATTCGCCTGCCAGTCTTCCACCAACTTAACTCCAGGAGCAGCAGCTAAAATTTCCCGAGCCTTCGATACGCTAAAAGGCTGGGCAAATTCTAAGTTCAACGCCTCCGAATGCGCTCGCAGCACAGGAACTCGCACACAAGTTGGACTAATTCTAATGTCAGGATCCCCGAATATTTTGCGGGTCTCATTGACCATTTTCATTTCTTCCTCGCAATACCCTTGGTCATTCAGGGGCGAATTATGCGGGAACAAATTAAAAGCCAAAGGATAAGGGAAAATATCCGTTTTTGGCGTCTGACCTTGCAAAATAGCTGTCGCCTGCTCCTTCATTTCTTCCATTGCCCGGGCACCGGCACCACTGGCAGATTGGTAAGTGGCTGCCACAATCCGCTGTACTGGCTGGACTTGATGCAGGGGCCATACTGCCACCGCCATCAAAATGGTTGTGCAGTTAGGATTGGCAATAATGCCTTGATGGTGCGCTGCTGCTTCTGGGTTCACTTCGGGAACCACCAGGGGGACATTCGGATCCATGCGAAAGGCACTGGAGTTATCTACCACCACAGCACCGGCGGCGACTGCTTTGGAGGCCCAAGCCTTAGACGTGGAGCCACCGGCTGAAGCCAGGACCACATCCACGTTCTTAAATGAACTTTCTTCGACCACTTCCACGGGAATTTCTTCCCCTCGGAAAGTCAAGGTTTTGCCTGCCGATCGCGGGGAAGCCAACAGCTTTAAATCCGACATCGGAAAGGCGCGAGAGTCCAGCAACTCTAACAATTCAGTGCCCACGGCACCCGTTGCGCCGAGAATGGCTACTTTATAAGATTTCGACAAATGACAGTCCTCCAACTATGTTCAGATATGAGTCTTGAGTAATAATAGATGCGATTCAAATAGGTCTTAAATGGATATCGGGTGTTTTCCTTACATCAGTTTTAAAAGGGCCGAGGCAGTGAGCCGTGCCGGGGAATTAACTTCCACCTCTCGATCTTAAAGAGTCTGGTTTGGGATTGATGACTAGGAGTAAACCCTTATTTGATCCGGAACAGATTGGATAGTTTATTTACGGATAACAATGTATTTATTACAGATTGGAAACAAAAAGTCAATAAAAAATAGCCTTGAGTGAAATAACGGTTATTTTATTATACCCCTGATTGGCTGAAAATTTTTGAGATTCCTAGAAGGCCGGTACAGTATTGGATAGATTAGGACCCAAAACCCGGTTTTTAAACCGGACGGGACCGTCCCCGGAAAAGGCGATCGCCCCCAGGGCAGATTCAGGGACTGTCAGGGACTGCTAACTTCAGGTTCCTCAGTCTGAGGCCAGAGTAACATTTTCAGAGCGCGATCGCCCCAAAAAAATTACTCCAGCACTTTTTTTGGTAAAATTTTAGATTCTCCCTAAAAATAGCTGCATAGCCCATTGTTCAAGGGATAATCACCCTCAGAGCCGTGGTTTTTTATGGAAAGGCGATCGCCCTTGATGCCCTGGATCGGCTAGGATCTATAGTTGCAGCAAAGATAGCCTTGGGCTTGACCGAGTTGCCCGATCCTGAGCGAGATGGTCCTAAGACCTAGCCCCAGTCAGTGGGCCTGCCTGGGGCCGAGGTCCAGTCATCAGACCAGGAGGAATTCCCTTCTGCTCAACGGAATCAGGACGGTAAACCGCCCAAAAGACCAACCGAGAATTAACAGAATTTGTCGAAGAGAACGCCGATGAAAGTTACCCAGGAAAAGCTTCCCGCCAGCAAACTTGGTCTGGAAATTGAAGTGACCCCCGATATGTCTCAGAAAGCCTATGAACAGGTGATTCAGCAATTTAGCCGACAGGCTAGCATTCCTGGGTTTCGGAAAGGAAAAGTACCGCGCTCAGTTTTGGTACAGCGCATGGGAACTTCCAGGATAAAAGCCGCAGCAGTCGAGGATTTAATTCAAAATTGCTTAGAAAAAGTCGTCAAGGATGAAGAGATTCCGGCCTTGGGGAATTTTCAGTTAATCTCCTCCTTTGAGGAATTAGTGTCCCAGTACCAACCGGGAGAAACGCTCGTGTTTTCGGTTTCCGTGGATGTCCCCCCGGAAGTCACCCTGAATGATTACACCGGACTGACAATTAGAGCCGAAGAAATCAAATATGATCCGGCAGAAGTGGATCAGTTTTTAGAGGAACGTCGCAAAGAGCAAGCAACCTTAATTCCCGTAGAGGAAAGAGCCGCCCAGGCTGAGGATATTGCCATTGTTGATTATGTCGGAAAAATCATCAATGAAGAAGGTGGAGAACCGCAGCCGCTGCCCGGAGGAGAGGCGGAAAACTTTCAAATTGAACTCAGTGAAGGACGGTTTATTAAAGGCTTCGTTGAGGGAATTATTGGTTTGAAAGTTGGGGAAACGAAAGAGTTAAACGTTCCCTTTCCTGAAGATTATCCCAATGAGGAGTTAGCTGGGAAGGAAGCGATTTTCACAATTACGGTGAAAGAACTCAAAGAAAAAGAGTTGCCGGAATTAGATGATGATTTCGCCCAAGCGGTGAGCGAGTATCAAACCCTGGCGGAACTGCGCGAGTCATTGGAGAAGCAGTATCAGGAGAAAGCCGATCGCGAAACCAAAGCGAATAAGCACGAGGCTTTAGGGAATGCGATCGAAAAAATTGTGGAAGTAGAAATCCCGGAAACCTTAATTGATCGCGAGCTGGATAATATCTTGCAGCAATCGATGATGCAGCTTGCCAATTATGGGATTGATGTGAAAAAGCTGTACACCAAGGAAACTGTAGCCGCACTACGGAAGCAGTCCCAACCCGAGGCGATCGAAAACTTGCGGAAATCCTTTGCTTTGAAAGAAGTGGCGGCGCGCGAGTCTTTGTCTGTCACACCCGAGGAAATCCAGGCTCGGATTGAGGAACTCAAGGACCGCTTGCCACCCGATGTCGATCTCGACCGATTGAACTCGGCCCTTGAATCGGAAATGCTCAAGGAAAAAGCCCTAGATTGGCTGGCAGAACGCGCGCAAATTGAGCTATTACCAGCCGGAACCCTAGAGGCAGAAGCCACAGCAGCCGCAGCAGCCGCAGAAGCCGAACTCGCCGAGGGGGAAGAAAGTGTCAGTGAAGTAGTCGAAGTCGAGGCGACCGACTCGCCGGAATAAACCCATCTGAAGAAAGGGTCTGGGACGAGACCCCCAGGGCGATCGCCCTCTTTCCAGTACCGGGAACCCAGAAATCTCCAGATCAATTCCAAGGTGATTCTAAAGAAAAATCCAATTTGTGCATTTTTCTGGAAATTTCTGCCCGTCCTCGGTGCGCTGCGGCATAATATAGACAGAGCAAAGACTATAATGGCGTAAAAACCAAAACAAAATTTGCTTGATATCTACTTTCTCGAAAAGCTGACCCTGGCATGAACTCAGATCGGATGCTTATATCTCAAACTCCTTATTATCCAATCTCCGGCTCCGAGAGCCTAGAGATTGCCTCCACCAGCCAGAACGTTATCCCAATGGTGGTAGAACAATCCGGGATGGGGGAACGCGGGTTTGACCTTTATTCGCGCCTACTCCGGGAAAGAATCGTGTTTCTGGGGACCCCAGTTGATGACAACGTTGCTGACTTAATCGTGGCGCAGATGCTCTTTTTAGATGCAGAAGACCCGGAAAAGGATATTCAGCTCTATATCAACTCCCCTGGTGGCTCAGTCACCGCAGGAATGGCGATTTACGATACCATGCAACAGATTCGCCCGGATGTGGCGACCATCTGTTATGGCTTGGCAGCCAGTATGGGAGCATTTTTGCTCACCGCAGGAGCCAAAGGCAAACGGATGTCACTCCCTTCTTCCCGGATTATGATTCACCAACCTCTCGGTGGTGCTCAGGGACAAGCGGTTGATATTGAGATCCAAGCTAAGGAAATTCTTTATCATAAACGTCAGTTAAATGAACTGCTGGCTTTTCATACCGGACAACCCCTAGAGCGAATTGAAGCCGACACCGATCGCGATTTCTTTATGTCGGCAGAAGAGTCCAGAGCTTATGGTCTAATTGACCAGGTTATTACCAAGCAGGGTCTTCCGAAATCGGGAGAGGCTGTTACCGCACAAAAGTAAGAGGCCGTCTATGTCTAAGTACGACTCCCATCTAAAATGTTCCTTTTGTGGCAAATCTCAGGAGCAAGTACGCAAATTAATCGCAGGTCCGGGAGTCTATATTTGCGATGAATGCGTAGACCTGTGCAATGAAATTTTAGATGAGGAGCTATTTGACTCCAATGCCGCAGCACCTCAACCCGTACCCCGGACGGAACAACCCCAAAAGCGGCGCACTAAAGCCGCCAATATCTCGCTAAATCAAATGCCTAAACCGCGCGAGATCAAAAAACATCTCGATGAGCACGTCATTGGTCAAGATGAAGCCAAAAAAGTGCTTTCTGTCGCGGTTTATAACCATTACAAGCGCCTGAGCTACACCCAAGCAAAGGCCAGCGGGAAAATTGGGGCTGAGGATCCAGTCGAACTGCAAAAGTCGAACATTCTGCTCATTGGGCCCACGGGTTGTGGAAAAACCCTCTTGGCTCAAACTTTAGCGGATGTTCTGGAGGTTCCCTTTGCTGTTGCCGATGCGACAACCTTAACCGAAGCGGGGTACGTCGGTGAAGATGTGGAAAATATCTTGTTGCGATTGCTCCAAGTCGCCGATCTCGACGTAGAAGAAGCCCAACGCGGCATCATCTATATCGATGAAATCGACAAAATCGCCCGCAAAAGTGAAAACCCATCGATTACCCGAGATGTGTCCGGTGAAGGAGTTCAACAAGCTCTGCTCAAGATGCTAGAAGGAACCGTCGCCAATGTCCCCCCCCAAGGAGGACGCAAACACCCCTATCAAGATTGCATCCAGATTGACACGAGCAATATTCTGTTTATCTGTGGTGGAGCCTTTGTGGGTCTGGAAAAGGTGGTTGAACAGCGCACGGGTAAAAAGTCAATGGGCTTTATTCAACCCGGAGATGCTCAGTCGAAGGAAAAACGCACCGCAGATATTCTTAAGAATTTACAGCCGGATGATTTGGTGAAATTTGGGATGATTCCTGAATTCATCGGTCGGATTCCCGTGCTGGCGGTGGTGGACCCCCTCGATGAAGATGCCCTCACGGAAATCTTAACTGAACCCAAGAACGCCCTGGTGAAGCAGTATCAGAAATTACTGCGGATGGATAACGTCAGCTTGGAGTTTAAACCGGATGCCATTCGGGCGATCGCCCAGGAAGCGTACCGCCGGAAAACTGGGGCTAGAGCATTGCGCGGGATTGTGGAGGAATTAATGCTCGATGTGATGTACGAGTTACCATCCCGCAAGGATGTCACTCGCTGCACCATTACCCGAGAGATGGTCGAGAAACGCTCAACAGCGGAACTGATTGTCCATCCGTCCTCCTTACCCAAACCAGAATCCGCTTAACACCGGGCTCAATTGAAGATCGGGGGTGAAGAATGAACAATGGTGAATTTTCGGATGGGGCCATTCAAACTTTACCCTTGACCCTTCAGATGCGCTCATGTCATCAACAACAACTTTACCAGGATGCCCTACATTCAAGTTCGCGGGGTCGAACACTACTACGAGTGGGTCGGCACCCCAGTTCCTACTGGAGAAAAGCCAGTTTTGGTGTTTCTTCATGGTTGGGCGGGTTCGGGTCGGTACTGGGAAAGTACCGCATCTGCCCTAGCCGATCGCTTTGATTGTCTGCTGTACGATATGCGAGGCTTTGGGCGATCGCGCCTACCTCAAAAACCCCCAGCCTTAGACTACGAGTTAGAAACCTACGCCGATGATTTGGCGTTATTTTTAGATGCATTAGGGTTGCAACGGGTCTATCTGAATGCTCATTCGATGGGCGCATCCGTGGCGACTCTGTTTCTCAACCGCTATGGCGATCGCGTCATCAAAGCAGTCCTCACCTGTAGCGGCGTCTTTGAATATGACGAAAAAGCCTTCACCGCTTTCCATACCTGGGGAGGTCAAGTGGTCAAATATCGACCCTCTTGGCTGGCAAAAATTCCCTTGATGGATCAAGTATTCATGGCAAGATTTTTATATCGCTCCATCCCCCCTGCCGCAAGACGGGCCTTTTTAGAAGATTATCTAATGGCCGACTATGGGGCCGCCCTCAATACGATTTTTACCTCCGTCAGCAAAAAAGCAACCGAAGTAATGCCGGTGGAATTTGCCAAATTGCAAGTCCCGGTTCTCTTGATTGCTGGAGAATACGATAAAATTATTCCCGCTCACATGGGACAATACGCTGCCTCATTAAATCAGCAGTTCGTCCAGTTTATCCAAATGGCAAATACGGCCCATTTTCCCATGTTAGAAGATGCGCCAACCTATTTGGAACTCGTCCGAGAGTTTTTGGAAACCGGCCCTGCCTTAGCCGAAGTTTAGGGTTTTCCAGTCCCCATAGCCAGAGAAGCCTGGTTTTTTTTATCAATTTATGGGATAAGGAAAAAGCTATCTCTGAAACCCGGTTTCTAGTTTCCATAGCGAAAGAAACCGGGTTTCTTTCATCAATAGACCTCTCCTTAATATAAATTTTATGCTATAATGAAATAAAAATAAAGATTTTAGTAAGATTTAACCATGAC
>JAMXFF010000091.1 GCA_025370845.1 Laspinema palackyanum D2a
TTCTCTTATGTTCGTAGTAACGACTTCAGTCGTTATCTTCTCTTATGTTCGTAGTAACGACTTCAGTCGTTATCTTTCCCAGTTCATAGGCCATTACTAATTATACAGCAAGTGTGGACCTGCGGGTAGGGCCTTGGCATTCTTGCCCTGAAATATTGTGTTAAAATAGTTCAAAAAGTAGCAAAACTAAGGAATCCCTAAAATGATAGAAAAAATAATTTCACAACATCAACAAATTTAAGTTAATTTGCCATTTATTCACCTACGGATTTGAGGGATTGATTGACAATGCGATCGCTAAGATACATCCCACTTTGACGCAAGCGATCTATAATGGGCCGTGCAGAGGGAATTAAGCCCCTTTGCTTTGCAATTAGGACTAACCCCAAGGTTCCTCTAACTGGAATTTTAAGAGTAGTAGCGCAACGACGTGCAGCTAAATCGTCTAAAATTACTTCTGTTCCCGGATTAGTATATCCCCAACCTAAAACCGATGACTCACCTGCACCTAAATCCCAATTTTCAATGATTGAAGGAATTGGAATAGTTTCTCGAATGAGTAACCAGTTTTTAGACGAAAGTGCTTTAAGGGTTATGTCTTCTTCTCCATAACTTTGGATTTCTATGGCTACAGCTTCAGGAACAATGATATCCGAATTAACCGTTTCATGCAGTAATTCTAATAAATCAGTTTTACTGAAGAAAATCAGGGGGGAAGTATTGATAGCAGGAAAGTTAGCCACGCTCTAGTTCTCTTTGTAAGTCTTCCATATCGACGGCAAAAACATCAATTTTTTCTCGGGCCAAAGCTTCTAAAAAATCCCGTCGATTGAGTCCAGCAATTTGAGCCGCTTTTTCTTGAGATATCTCTGATTTTTGATACCAATGAATCGCTGCTGCTAATCGCAAATCCTTAACAAACTCTTCAGGAGGAAGACGACGGGCAGAAAATACTTCATCCGGTAAATCAATCGTGATTTTTGACATGGGTTAACCTGGTTGTGCGCTAAAATAACTTCATCTTATTTTTTATCAGCGTGAGGTTTCCTGCCCAAAGTTTGTTGGAAATACCGTTGCCAACGCTCTTGGTTCATGGCCCATTGCCCACGCTACTGGGTTAGATTATAGCGTGGTTTGAGGTTTGTCATTTGTTGTTTGTCATTGGTCGTTTGTCCAAGGCAACAACCGGCGGGGGATAAATCCCCCGCCTAACAGAATCAAGTCGGTTGAAACCGACTGAAAGTCTTAACCCGTGGTGTTTTTAGTCGGTTTTAACTGAGATCTTGCACCATTCTCAACACCGGCGGGGGATAAATCGATTGGCGGCCTCATAGCTAAAGTCGGTTAAAAACCGACTAAAAACACCATCGCATAAGACTTTCAGTCGGTTTCAACCGACTTGAGCTGTTAGGCGGGGGATTTATCCCCCGCCGGTTGTTGCAACGGGTGCAAGATCTCAGTTTTAACCGACTTTAGCTATTAGCTGGGGGATTTATCCCCCAGCGGTTGTTGCCACCCGAGGGAACCCCCGATGGTTGAGGGGGTTAATAGCTAATTTCCAGGGTGACTGAGGCGGAAATCTCCCGATCGCCTCCGATAACTGGGGTGGAAAAATCTGCTGCCGCTTCCATGCGTGAGAACATTGGTTGTGGATAGGGTGTGGCAGAATTGACTTGGATTTTGACAATTTCTCGCCGGGTGAGATTGAGTTCAGATAAGACGGTATCCGCTTGGGTGAGGGCGTCTTGGGTGGCGGCGCGAATCGCTTGCTGACGGGCGGTTTCCATTGCTGCATCGGCAGCGGTGAAACTCACCCCATCGATGCGGGTTGCACCGGCATTCACTGCCTCATCTAACAAAGTTCCGGCGCGATCGGTGGGGAGGCGAAAGCTGACGATATTTGAGGCAGAATAGCCGGTTATCGTAGGCGCTGCGTTGTCATTACTGCGATACAAGGGGTTGAGTTGAATGCCGGTGGTTTGGAGTTTCTCCACATTGCGCGATCGCAACAGTTCCACCAATGCTTGCGATCGCCTTGCTACCTCTTGTTGCACCTCTTGGGCGGTCCTTCCCTGCACTTCCACCCCTAATCTCACCTCAGTTAAGGTGGTGGGAATACTGACGATTCCCTGTCCCGTGACGGTGAGGTTGCGAGAGGGTTGTTCCTGGGCAGAAACAGCACCCATATTGGGGGCAATCCCAAACATCCCCAAAGCGAGGGCAACAGCGGCGATCGGACTTAAGACGTTCAGTTTGGTTGGCATTAATCGATTCATCATGATAGGGGTTCCGGTGAAATTCATCTATAAGCATAGTCTGACATTTCCCCGATGAATGCGATCGCCTGGTTACACTTTTGGAAACTAATTTTTTTTTACCACCCTCTAATCGGGGATTAAATCCCCTCGAATTTAACGTAAACCGGCATTTTGCCGAGCATAATTCAAATTATTTTGATATTCTCCCACCTTTTGTTGAGCGGTTGCATAATTGGCACTATTTTGGGGAACAACTTGCATGAAGGCGATCGCCTCTTGCCATTGCTTGGCGACTTGTAACCACTGTTCGGGAGTTTTAGCTGCTTGTGTCAAGGTTGCCGCACTCGTTGCCTTCTTAACTGCTTCCCCAAAGGGGTCAGAATTGGGCGCAATTTCTACAGTCCGAGTTTCTGTTTGAATGGTAAATTCAACCCGCCGATTTTTTTCCCGTCCCTGGGGATTATCCGAACCATCGGGATTGGTATTGGGGGCGATCGGTTGACTTTTTCCTAACCCTTGAGTTTGGATGCGGGTGGGTTCCGCTTGAAAGATATTCACAAAATAATATTTCACTGCCGCTGCTCGGTTTTGCGACAATTTTATATTATATTCGTCGGTTCCTTTGCTGTCTGTATGTCCATGAATCAAGATTTGGGCATCCTTAAAATGGGTCAGCACTTGATTAACTTTTTCCAAAGTCGGTTTTGCTGCCGCCCGGACGTGATATTTATCGAATTCAAATAAAATATTGTCTGAAAGATTAAATTTAATCCCTTCAATGGTAGTTTCCGCATTTAATTCCGTGAGGGTTTGTTCCACCTCAACTGGCGTCGGCAACACCGTTTCTACCATAATTCGGGTTGAATCCGTCGGGTCTTCTTCCGTAGTACCTACAGTCGGTGCCGGTGGCGGTTCTACTTGGACTGAAGTCGCAGGAGGGAGAGTTTCTGTGGTTGCTGAACTCGGTTTTGGTGTTGTTTGTACGGAAGTAGAACTCGGTTCCGGTGTTGTTTGCACAGAAGTAGAACTCGGAGGGGTTGCTGTTTCTACGGAAGTAGAACTCGAAAGCGTTGTCGATTCTACAGAAGTAGAACTCGAAGGCGGTGCCGATTCTACGGTTTGAGTTTCACTGACAAGGGATGGATCAACAGTGGTGGTTGTGGTGGTGGGTGATTCAACATCAAATGTGCTGGCAGTCACCTCTTCAATGGTTTCTATTTCTAATTGGGTGACGGGAACGGGGACAATTTCAAATGTGGTAACTTTCGGTAAGTTTTGATAGCGATTTTGGCAAGCGGTGCCAATCAACAGCAAGCTAGAGGCGATCGCAACTTGTAGCCGTTTAATTTCTAGGTGCATTTTGCCCCTCCCGAGGAACTCTAACGTTTTTTATTTCTAATGTTATGAGCCTTGTGCGAGCATAGCTTGTTTGTGTTTCGTAATAAGTTACTGTTTTGAGTCCGATATAAGCAGCTTCGGGGGATAATCGACCAATAAACACAAATTTGCCGTTAAGGGTCGTACCCGGTTGAATTTGAATGAGTGGATTATCTGGAGGGATGGCTAGACGATATGTATTCCCTTCGTCATCATAGAGAATGATGTTCTCTTTTTTTGTATTAATATTGATAACTTCACGGCGACCATTGGTGATGGATACCGTCGCGATGGTACTATCCTCAGCCAGGGTAATTTCTGTCAAGCGCATTACCAATTCGCTTGCATTCACTTGTAAATCATAACTTTCGGTTAGGATGCGGGGACGGCGAGGGGATTGAGTGGTTGCGGGTGCGCCTCCGGGGAGTTTTTGTGCCAAGGGGTTAGAATCACACCCGACACAGACCAAGGAGAGGAAGGCGATCGCGGCGAACAGGCGAAGGTTCATAGATGCGCGGTTTTGAATATTAATTGATTATTGTACTCGATATGAGGGAATCAGTTAATTGTTTAATATTAAAGAATTATTAAGCTCTGGGGTCTGGGATTTCCAAACAGAAAAGTAGAAAGATAAATGCCCAACCCAGTAGAAGCGGTGATTTTGTTGCCTCTATTAGTTCCAACGGTCCCCAAATTTGGTAAAATTAAAGAGCCAATCTAAGCTAGACTCAGCCCTTACCGCTTTTGCTTCGTTCAACCATGACCTCAACCCTTGACTTTCTGGCCCATCTGAACCCCAACCAACGGCGCGCTGCTGAACATTTTTGCGGCCCCTTGTTAGTCGTTGCCGGGGCGGGTTCGGGCAAAACTCGGGCGCTTACTTATCGAATTGCTAATTTAATCCGCAGTAATCAAGTCCATCCTGACGATATCCTGGCGGTGACCTTTACGAATAAGGCGGCGCGGGAAATGAAGGAACGGATTGAGAAGATTTTTGCCGATACCGTGGCAGAACAAAAGTATGATAAACCGTTTTCTGCCCTAGAACCAGCGGAACAAACTCAGGTGCGATCGCAGGTGTGGAGAAATAGCATTAAACCCCTGTGGATTGGCACGTTCCATTCCCTCTGTTCCCGAATTTTGCGCTACGATATTGAAAAGTTTAAAGATGAAAATGGTCGGCAATGGAACCGTAAATTTTCCATCCTTGATGAGTCCGATGCTCAAACAGCCATTAAGGATATTGTCATCAAACAGATGAATTTGGATAGCAAAAAGTTTGAGCCTCGCAAGATGCGGTATGAAATTAGTGGGGCGAAAAACAAGGGGTGGTCTCCTCGGGATTTAGAGGCGAGTGACCCGACGAATTACCGCAATCGCAAGGTAGCGGAAGTTTATAGTCGATATCAGGATACTTTGGCGGCGAATAATGCCCTAGATTTTGATGATTTGATTCGGATTCCTGTGGAACTGTTTCGTCAGGATGCTCAAGTTTTGGATTACTGGCATCGCAAGTTCCATCATATTTTGGTGGATGAATATCAGGATACCAACCGCACTCAATATGATTTTATTCGGATGTTGGTCACCAACGGGAAAGCAGCAAAATCCTTTGATAAATGGGAAAATCGCTCAGTGTTTGTGGTGGGTGATGTAGACCAATCCATTTATTCCTTTCGCATGGCAGATTATACCATTTTGCTGGAGTTTCAGCACGACTTTGGGGATGGTTTAGAGGATGACGAAACCCAAACTTTGGTGAAATTAGAGGAAAATTATCGATCGCGGGAAAATATCCTAGAAGTTGCTAATAAACTGATTGAGAATAATACCGAACGCATTGATAAGGTGTTGCGTCCCACCCGGGGGGAAGGGGAAGCGATTATCTGTTATCGCACCGAAAATGATTTAGATGAAGCGCAATATGTGGTGAATCAAATTCGGATGTTGCAAAATCAGCATCCGGAGTTGGATTGGGGCTCGTTTGCGATTTTGTATCGGACCAATGCTCAATCGCGATCATTTGAGGATGTGTTAGTTAAAATGAATATCCCCTATCGGGTGGTGGGGGGTTTGAAGTTTTACGATCGCAAAGAAGTTAAGGATGCCGTTGCCTATTTGCGGGCCCTTGCCAACCCCTCGGATTCCATTAGTTTGCGCCGGATTATTAATACCCCCAAACGCAGTATTGGAAAAACAACATTAGATCGTCTTGATGAGGCGGCAAAGCAGTTAAACGTCCCCCTGTGGGAAATTCTCAGTGATGATACATCGGTGAAAACCCTAGCAGGGCGATCGGTGAAACAAGTGTTAGAATTTTCTGCGTTAATGTCCCGATGGCAGGAACAAGTGGAAACCTTACCGGCGATCGAAGTCCTGAAAGGGATTATGGAAGAATCCGGTTATATGGAAGCGCTGAAACTGGAAAACACCGATGAAGCGTTAAACCGGATGGCTAACATTGAACAGTTGTATAACGCCACCATCCAATTTGCTGAAGAAAATGAAGACAATTCTTTAACGGGATTTCTTTCCAGTGCTTCCCTTGCTTCGGAGTTAGACAACTTAGAAGAAGGAGAACAAGCGGTGTCGTTGTTAACCATTCATTCCGCCAAAGGGTTAGAATTTCCCGTGGTTTTTTTAGTGGGAATGGAAGAGGGTTTATTCCCCAATTTCCGCAGTGTTAATGACCCGCGCAGTCTAGAAGAAGAACGCAGACTTTGCTATGTGGGAATTACTCGCGCCCAGGAACGATTGTTTTTAACTCATGCCTTAGAACGGCGGTTGTGGGGGTCGTATGAACGCGCTCAACCCTCGCGATTTCTAGCCGAATTACCCCGGGATTTACTGCAAGGAAATTCGGTTCCCAAGGAAAAAACTCGCCGCAGTTCCGGGGCTGCAAAAACGCAAAAAGGCGCAGCAGCTAAGGAGACTTGGGTGGTGGGGGATATGGTGGTTCATGATACCTTTGGTCCCGGGGAAGTGTCTCACGTTTTCGGGTCTGCAACTAAGATGTCCTTGGCGATTAAATTTATGCGAGGAGGTCAAAAAATTATCGACCCGCAAACGGCACCGATGGAAAAGTTAAATTAATTCCGGGAACTAAAAATCAGAGATGGCGTCTTGAAAACGCCTGGATTTTGGACCGTGGAAGCGTGACTCAAACAACAGACTATTATCGCGATCGCAGAGATTAAACCGATGGAAAGAGGACTGATGTGGTTACCCTTGCTGGCCCTATTTATAGGACTCGCTTGGGCGGGATGGAACGAATATCAAAAGGTGGAAGCCTATCGGACTTGGGCGCAGGGATTTGATCGCACCAAGTATGATATTTATGCGGTATTAGGAGAGAAGGGTGAATGCCTGACTTGGGGAAAACCCACGCGCAAAGGTCCGGTGAATCAAGAAACCTTTTCCTTAAAAGAGGTACAGTCATTGCAACTGTTGGTTAATCAACAACCCGTGGTAGTCAATGCCCTACCGGAGAATCTCAAAGCCAAGACCATTGCTTTAGAATTTTTGTTTCCATCCCCAAAACAGTCAGTGCAGATTCCCTTTACCGAAGTGGCGATCGCCGTGGAATGGACGAAATATTTACAACAACAGTGGCAAAAGTGGCAGGAGGGGACGGTGGATTGAGTTAACGCCTCCCCCAAAAATTCGTGAATCTAAACTCTAAAATAGTGTTAGATCCTAGGTGAACACTTAATTTTCTAATGAAGCGAATATGACCTTAAAACCCTCGTCCTGGAAAAAATTTAGTGCCTTAATCGTAGCTGGAATGGTGACCCTGGGAGTGTTTCCCGTCCATTTTCTAGTTAGTACCCCCCCATTGCTGGCCCAACAGCGCACCCCCAGTTCCCGACTGTTAACAACCCTTGGCGATCGCGCGTTCCCGATTTTTGCCGTTGCCTATAGTCCGACTTCCCCAGTCGTCGTCAGTGGTAGCAATGAAGATACCATCAAATTTTGGAATGCCGACACCGGAGAACTGAACTATACTGCTTCTGTTCATTTAGATGACGTGAGGGCCTTAGATATCTCGCCCAACGGTCAAATCCTTGCTAGTGGTAGCGATGACAATACCGCCAACCTCTGGAACATGGAAACCGGACAGTTGATTTATACCCTTTACGGTCACACAAAAGGGGTGAGAACCGTGGCATTTAGTCCCGATGGCCGGACCCTAGCTACGGGCAGTTGGGATAATACGGTTAAACTGTGGAACGTCGAGAATGGGCAAATTATTCGCACGTTGAGCGCCCATGAGGATGGGGTAGATACCGTTGCCTTTAGTCCCAATGGTGCAACCCTCGCATCCGGGGGACTGGATAACAACGTCAAACTCTGGAACCTGAATACTGGAGAGTTAATTACCACCATTCCCGCCCATGATGATTGGGTGAGTTCCGTTGCCTTTACCCCCGATGGACAAACCCTCGTCAGTAGCAGTTACGATAATACTGTCAAGATTTGGGATGTGAATCGCGGCGAATTGTTGCGGACTCTGACTGGTCACTCTTTTCCGGTATATCAAATTGCAATTACCCCCGATGGAAGCACCGTTGCCTCCGTCAGTGACGATCGCACAGTCCGACTCTGGGATATCGGGAGTGGGAGATTAGTGGAAACCCTCACGGGTCATGAGAAATCCATTTTTTCCGTTTCAATGGGACCCGATGGCAGACGATTGGCGACTGCGGGGAATGATAACACCATCAATATTTGGGAATTAGGTCGGTAATTGGGTAAAAACCCGCACTCTCTTGGGGTGCGGGTTTTTGTCAACCTCACCCCCTGTCCTGCATTCGGGCCAATAATGCGGCACCATAGGCAGCTTCTGTGTGCGTCGGCGTGATTACCGGAACATTCAAGCGACGCTGGCGAATCGCCGTCCATGTGGGGTTTTTTGACCCACCACCAGCGGTGTAAACCCGCTTGAGTCCGGTTGCACCAAATTCTTGTAACAGTTCATATCCCCGCGCTTCAATTCGGGCCATGCTTTCTAATAATCCATGCAAAAATTCCACATCGGACTGAGGACGGGGTTCTAATCGCGGGGGGAGTTCGGGATTATTTAACGGAAAGCGTTCCCCGGGTTTGAGTAGGGGATAATATTTCAGAGGACTCTCGATGTTGGGGTCAATGCTTTCGCTGAATTCTGCCAGTTGCCGATCGCTGAAAAACTCACGCAGAACCGCCCCTCCGGTATTCGATGCCCCACCCGTTAGCCATAAATTGCCGAGACGATGACTATAAATCCCATAGCGCGCATCATCCACGCGATCGCGACTTAGTAGCTTGAGGACCAAGGTTGAACCCAGGGACGTCACTGCCTCTCCCGGTTCCCTGGCACCAGATGCTAGAAATGCCGCAATACTGTCCGTCGTTCCCGCGCAAATCAGGCAATCCGCAGGTAATCCAAAGCGATCGCCCATTTCTGCGGTTACCGGGGCGATAGGCGTGCCCGGTTTGACCACATGAGGCAAATAGGGAATGAACTTGGTAAACAGTTGCGGCAAGGCCAGTCGCAACCATTCGGGATAAAATAAATGCTCTGGGTCATACCCCAGTTTGAGGGCATTGTGATAGTCGCTGATACCTATTTGACCGTGGAGTTGAAAACCCAGCCAATCCGCTTGATGCAGAAAGAATAAACCCGTGGTTGCCACGCGATGCAGGGCGTCAGGATACAATTTGGGATGACGGGCATACCACAACAACTTTGCCAAACTGGAAGTCGCCCCGATCGCCGGATGATTGGGGGGGGCGATTTCCCGTAATGTTTCCATCACCGTGATTCCCCGGGCATCATTGTAGAGAATCGGTTCCGCTACCGGAGTCCCACTGCGATCGCACAGCAATACCGTAGAGGATGTCCCATCAATGGCGATCGCACCAATGGACTGGCGTACAGTCAGGGGAAGTTGGTCCAGTAACGCAAATAACCCCTCCTGCCAAAGTTCCGGGGTTTGTCGGTCCAGGGGAAAATCCGCCTGTGCCTGAATCCCTGCATGGTCATCGATCGCCACTGCACGAGCACCAGAAGTCCCGAAGTCTATGCCGAGATAGAGGGTCATAGGAATACCCCTTAACGCTTACCATCCTCTAGTTTAGGGGATTTTATCACTCGTCGCTCATCGGTCCTGGGTGAATCCCCGCTTAAAAATTCTCAAGGTTTGAAGTGGCCTTCTGGATCAAGAATAATAAATAAGCCCAAATATAGAGACTGGAACAACAATGTCCCAACGGGCGTAATCGGTGGAGCGCTGTAGGTTAACAACCTGTAATTAAAGAGATTAATTAGTTGTCCAGGCTGTGAGC
>JAMXFF010000092.1 GCA_025370845.1 Laspinema palackyanum D2a
GCGTTCTCTTCCATTTTACATCAGAGAGAACGCCTTTCCTTTTCTCGATTGCCCTTTAGAATGAAACAGCCCTACTTGGCAAGGGGAGGGTTAGGGTGGGGTTCTTCTGATGTGGCGATCGCGCTTCAAGAGCAATGAGTGGGTGAAGATTTCTCGTACAGGGGCGATTCCCTATGGGATAGCTCCGCTTACCGCACGTCACGAAGAAAGAGGTTGGATCTGCCTCCATACAGGCGCTTAAACCGTTCAGAGTGTGTGAGGTGGCGATCGCCCAAGAAGAACCCCACCCTAACCCTCCCCTTGCCAAGGGGAGGGGACCGGAGGTGAGGGGACCGGAGGGGATGAAAGCGATCGCCACGTCAGAAGAACCCCACCCTAACCCTCCCCTTGCCAAGGGGAGGGGACCGGAGGTGAGGAAAGCGATCGCCCAAGAAGAACCCCACCCTAACCCTCCCCTTGCCAAGGGGAGGGAACCGGAGGTGCAGTTAAGCGTAAAAACGCTATTATTGTAAGAGTTCCCTCACCCTACCGCACTCAGAAAATCCCTAATTTTTTGAGTCTTGCTTGAGGCGCGATCGCCTTTTACGACCCCACCCAATCAGCAATTTTGCCAACCCCCACCCGACAAAAGCAGAACCGAAACTCAACAGCAGAGCCCACATAAACGGATGGAGGCGATCGCCGTGGTATGCTTCCCAGGGAAAGCTCATCGGTTCTTGTTGAAAGATTAACGCCGAAGTCGAGGCGATAATTGCGCCTGTAGCAATTCCCACCCCCACTGCCTGAATTTGGTCTTGGAGGGTTTCGTTTTGCTGTTCCAACCGGCGATCGCGTTCTGCTTGGTCCACCTCCACTAAACCGCGAATCGAGGCGATCGCTGTATCTAGTAAACCCGACCCTTGCTTAAAATAGTTCAAGTCAGCGCGGATTTGTTCTTGAAAGGCGACTGCTTCCTTCTCCCCAAACACCCGAAACCCCCCCAAAGGCATTTGCGCCAGTTGTTCCATCTGCTCCAGGGTAGTGCGATAGTTGGTATGATTAATGGCGATCGTATTGTGAGCATATTCCAGATTCCGCAATTGTTGTGAATAGCGCAGAGAAGTTCTCAGCAATTGTTTCAAGGTACTTTTCAACTCCCCCAGTTCTTCATCCCGCAGACAATCCGGTTGAGTTTCTCGGAGATACCGTTGATTTAACTGCTTCAAACTTTCTTCATTTTCAGTAACCATCTGATCCGCTGCCTTATAAAAGCCGCGACTATCCCGAAAACTATTGCTAATTTTGTGATAATAGAGCAACAGTTCCGGCAAATTCCAATAACAGCGCTGTAAAACTAAACTGGTCTGGACATCAAAGAACACCCAAATTAACAAATGGCCATAAGGATTCACCCCTAACTCATCTCGGGGATTGCCATACTCATACAGATAGCCCCCCAAAAACTCATAAAACCGATAGAGACGCGGTAGGGAATTGCCATTTTCTAACCCAAAAAAGCCCTGCAAACAGACTTGGGCAAACTCCCCCAAGTCTTGGATTGCCTCCGGTTTAGGAATATCCAGATAGACGGTCAAAAGCAGAGTTTGCCCCAGATAACCCAAGGGCGGTACTGTTGGCGGATTAAAACAGTCTTGGGGGTTGAGTTTCCTTAAATCTGCTAGTTTATATTCATCATGACCGTACTGTTCCGGGCAGAATAAATTTAAGTTTAAAGCATAGCTATCATGGAGGGATTGGGGATAGATAAACCCCTCCAGGTTTTGCTCAGGAATCTCGAAATATTCATATTGCCTTCCCCCTTCTAGGTCAGGATTGAGCAGTAAATCAAACTCTGGGGTTCTCGCTTCATCCTGCCAGCCCGAATTGACCTTGACCCCGAACTTAGATAAAATGTCATTATATTGCTGTTTAACCCAATCTAAATTAGCCACCGTCGCCGTTGGAGACAAAGGTTTATCTGTGGCAACCACTAACCCTTCTCGATAGCGGTAGGCAAACCAATAGAGACTCGGTGCATAGAGAGAATCCGGGGTGTCAATCATGCTTGATTCTCGGGTCGGGCCTGGTGTACAGTTTCCGAAATCATGGCTTTATTATAAACCTTACTCGGTTGTTCTCCCTCCAATGGTTTAGGGATAACTTTACCCTTCTTTACCATACTATCGCGCAGTTGGCGCATCACTTGGGCATCTATCTTTACCCCAACTTCTTGACACCAGGATTGAATATACAGAGCTAATTTAACGGGTCTATCTTCCACCGGCACCAAATTGGTTTCAAACTCCTGGAGATTTTCCCACAAGGGGTCATTACCCGGGCGGGTAGTGCGGGCATTTTCAATAAATGTGAGAAAGTCTTCAATCAGTTGCAGTTCTTCGGGAGGCATAATTTTGTAAATCTGGGGTAATGGTCAACATCCGCGAGGGGATAAATAAATCCTCGGGTTACTCTCAACAACCGGCGGGGGATTCTCCGGTCCCCTCCCCTTGGCAAGGGGAGGGTTAGGGTGGGGTCTCCGTGAGGAGCGATCGCCCCTCACCAATGGGTCGGTGGCGGTGGTTCAAAACCCCGCCGGTTATTGCTTCCGGTCCCCTCCCCTTGGCAAGGGGAGGGTTAGGGTGGGGTCTCCGTGAGGGGCGATCGCCCCTCACGAATGGGTGGGTTGAGGAGCCTTGTGAGGGGCGATCGCCCCTCACGAAGAAAGAGGTTGGACCCAGCCTTTATACAGGCGCAGTCGCCTCCTTTGAGTGCGTGACGTGGCGGTAAGCGAAGCTATCCCGTAGGGAATCGCCCAAGAAGAACCCCACCCTAACCCTCCCCTTGCCAAGGGGAGGGGACCGGAGAATCACCCTGAACGTAAAAAACCTACTGTTGGAAGAATTAATCCCCCGCCGGTATATTTAAATTGAAACCGTTTCAGGGATTGACTCTGGAGTTCCATAGCCGGTATAGGGTCGTTTATAGGGGGGATGCAGCCCTAAAATTATATCGGATTGGGGAACTCCCATCTCCACCACGCCACAAGCAATATCTAACTCGGTGCCATTGCGTTGTATCCAGATTTTGCGCTCCTTGATGTCTAAATGGACAAAACAAGCATAAATTCTGTAGGACTATTCTAACCCATTGGCGCGGAACGCGGACCAGTAGAGACGGGGGGCAAAGGGGGAGGCTGAATCATACCGGCTGAGTCTGAGTTCACAGCGGTCTAAATCATCCGGGGAAAACCCTAGGGTGGTCCTGCACCAGTCTAGGAATTGGGCGGGGGTGCGGGTTCGTAGCCAGGTGGTGGCTGCTTTGATGGCTTGGGGAATGGTGCGGGTGGGGGTGAGTTCCTCATAGAATCGGACCGAGAGAAACGCCGTGGCAAAATCATCCACACACCAGAGGGTATCGACCACCGTCCCACTCCCGGCGTACAGCAAAGCGCTGGCGAGACCGATATATTCGTCTGTGGTGCGGCTATCCAGGCGACCCGTTTCGCAGGCGGAGAGGATGACCAGGCGGCAAGTGAGTTTCAGGTTGCGGTAGATTTCAGCAGCGGTGAGGCCCTGGTGTGCGGTGTCGAAGCGGCGACCATCCCGGAGGGTGAGGGTCTGGCGACTGTCGGGGTTGGGGGGACTGTCCCCAGCCAGAATCAGGGCGGAATTGAGGGGGTTGGCACTGTCGAAGCCGCCATGACAGGCAAAATGGACGATTTCGCTGTTGTGGAGTTGGGCGCGGGTGGTGGATTCCTCTAAAGCGGCTTTATGGGCGGCTTTGTGTTTGAGGATGTAGGGACTGGGGTCGAAGCGGGGGCGAATCAGGTCAATTTCCACATCCGCATAAGGGAGGTCTTCCGTGGGGTTCTGGATGGCGAAGAAGGGGGCGGTGGTTCGGGTGCGGGGGCGGTTGTGGAGGTAGGCGAGGATTTGGCAACTGGGGGCATAGCGCACCCCTTCCGGGAATTCATCCTGGAGGAGTTGGCCCTCACTCCGGGTTCCTCTCCCAGAGGGCGAGGGGAGGGAAAGGGCATGGAGGGGGAACAGGTGCAGGTAAAGGTGGGGGATGAGGATCAGGTGATGGCAGGGGTCTGGGCGGTGGGTGAGCAGGGTGGGGAGGTCGAGGAGTTGGGCGAGGGTGTCCAGGCGCTCATCCAGGGCCTCGTACCAACTGTCTTGGCGGTCGTCGTGGTTGTAGGTTTCGTTGAACTCATCCAAGGCGCGGCGTTGGGCGGGACTGTAGCGGTGGGGGTGGATCTGGGTTTGGCCGTTTTGGTGGGTGACGAGGAAGGCGTAGGCTCCCAAATCCGGGTCTTGGGGGAGAAACCACTCAATCAGGGCGGTGGTGGGGTTGAGGAGTTGCCCGAAGTCGGGGAGTTCGGCTTTAACGGTTTCAAATTCGTTAAAAGTGGGGTCGTTGATTTCTTTCAGGAGGGCTTTGCGGGCTTCCAGGAGGGTACGCAGGGGGTCAGTGGCAGGGGCGGAGTTGGGGAGGTTGAAGTTCCTGCCACCGGGGAGTTCCGGGTCTGTGGGGCGGGGCTGGGATGAGTCATCCAGGGCATATTGGAGGGCAGCAATTTCCCGGTTGAGTTGCTCGTAGCGTTGCAGTTGCTCGGCGCTGGCGTTTTGGGGCAGGCGGTTAGAGTTGTGGAGCAGTTCAATCAGGGTGCGGGCTTTGCTGCGTTCCACCGTGAGCAGGGCTTGGTCGTAGCGTTCCAGGTGGAGGCAGGCTTCGACCATTTTGCCATAGAGGGGCAGGGCATCGGCAATCAGTTGTTGTTTGATTTGGGGGGAAGTCGCCCAGTCCCGGCTTTGTTCCACGGCGCGGATGGCGTTGTCATAGCCTTCGATGGCGGTTTCCCAATCTTTGAGGTTATAGCCGGTATTGCCAAGATTGCCAGCAAGAAGTAGGGCTTCTACGGCGAGTTCGGCTGGGGGACAAACGGCTAAACCCGCTCTCAAGCAGGCGATCTCTTCGGGGATTTTGTTTGAGTGTATATGGACAAATGCCAGAACATTGTAACTGTTGCCCATCCCTTTGCGATCGCCCAATTCGGTTTCAATTGCCAAAGATTGCTGATACAGAAGCTCCGCCTCATCCCAGTTGCCCCGAAGTTGCTGGATATTTCCCAAAACTCCCCAAACGGCTGCCATCCCCGAGCGATCGCCCAATTCGGTTCTCAATGCCAAAGATTGCTGATACAGAAGCTCCGCCTCATCCCAGTTGCCCCGAAGTTCCTGGATTTTTCCCAACACTCCCCAAGACGATGCCATCCCGGAGCGATCGCCCAATTCGGTTTCAATTGCCAAAGATTGCCGATACAGATGCTCCGCCTCATCCCAGTTGCCCCGAAGTTGCTGGATATCTCCCAAGACTCCCCAACAGGTTGCCATCCCGGAGCGATCGCCCAATTCGGTTTCAATTGCCAAAGATTGCCGAAACAGACGCTCCGCCTCATCCCAGTTGCCCCGATTTCGCTGGATATCTCCCAACGTTCCTATAACTTGAGACATTCCAGACTTATCACCTAACTCCTGACAAGTATCAAGTTTCTTTTGATACAGACGCTCCGCCTCATCCCAGTTGCCCCGAAGTTCCTGGATATCTCCCAAGACTCCCCAACAGGTTGCCATCCCGGAGCGATCGTCCAATTCGATACTCAATGCCAAAGATTGCCGATACAGATGCTCCGCCTCATCCCAGTTGCCCCGGTTTTCCTGAATTTTTCCCAACGTTCCTATAACTTGAAACATTCCAGACTTATCACCTAACTCCTGACAAGTATCAAGTTTCTTCTGATACAGCCGCTCCGCCTCATCCCAGTTGCCCCGAAGTTTCTGGATATCTCCCAACACTCCCCAAGAGTATGCCATCCCCGAGCGATCGTCCAATTCGGTTGTCAATGTCAAAGATTGCTGATACAGACGCTCCGCCTCATCCCAGTTACCCCGAAATTTCTGGATATCTCCCAACGTTCCTATAACTTGAGACATTCCAGACTTATCACCTAACTCCTGACAAGTATCAAGTTTCTTTTGATACAGACGCTCCGCCTCATCCCAGTTGCCCCGAAGTTCCTGGATATCTCCCAAGACTCCCCAACAGGTTGCCATCCCGGAGCGATCGTCCAATTCGATACTCAATGCCAAAGATTGCCGATACAGATGCTCCGCCTCATCCCAGTTGCCCCGATTTCGCTGGATAAAACCTAACTGTCGCCAAGATTTGGCTAGGCCAGCCTTATCCCCAATTTCTTGATACAACGCGAGAGACTGTTGCACAGATTCCCCAGCTTGGGGATATTGACTCTGTTGATACTGTTGAAATCCTTGCTGGAATAGAGTATCTGCTGCCAATTTAGTTTCTAGCCGAGGCAACTCATAGTTAACCGCCTCGATTTTCCCGGCAAAATTCCGCAACCAGCCTGCATTTCCTTGTCCCTGTTGTGCCATCATCTCTGCAACTGCGCGCATCACCTGCACCAACTCCTCATCGATGAGTTCCGGGTGGTTGCTCAATATAGCCGCTTCCTCCCCACTGTCACAGTCGAGGAGTTCTTGAATCAGGGAGAGATAGGCTTGCACTCGTTGTTCATCCATAGCAACGCACCGGGTAGGGGACTCCCCCTCATCTTACCCCATTCCTCCAGAATCCAGGACAGACAATGAAGACATGATTTCACCGACAGGACTTACGCAGATTCTGAGAATTCACCCCAAATGCGTAAGTCCTGACCGATAACATCGATCGCCCTCACCGGGCAAAGGGGGCCGACTTTAGTCTACACTCTGAACAATAGTGGCTGTAACTTAATACCCCAGCAACTTCGCCAGATCATCCACCAACTCATCCACCGGATAATTTTCATCATTGGACAACACAATGATGGTCACCGGCATCTCCGTGTAATGGCGATAAAAAGTGCTGGTGCCGTACCAACTCCCACTATGCTCCACATAGTCCGGGCCCACTGCCCACCCTAAACCATAGGCAAAAGATTCGCCATTATCCAAAGTACCCGGTGTGAAGGCCAATTGTAAAGTTGCCGGTTCCACCAAGTCGCCATTGCGTAACCCCTGATCATAACGGGCTAAATCTGCAATGGAACTAAAAATATTGCCATCTCCCGCAATCACCGAAGGCAACGCAGAGGGTTCAAACTTCCCTTCCGGGGAAACCGCATAGCCCTCAGCCCGATTGGGGATCTGTTGCCCTAAATCCGCAAACACCACGGTATTATTCATCCCCAAGGGCATAAAAATCTGCTCCGCCATAAAGTCCCGAAAAGATTGCCCGGAAACCCGCTCAATGATTAAGGCTAACAGAGCATAACCACTATTGTTGTACTCAAATTCAACAGCGCGATCGCCCTCAATATCCTGGGTATTCAACCATTGCAAATGCTCTTCAACGGTTAAACGGGCAAAAGCCTCATCTGTCCCCTGCCAAGCATCCCCTGTATAGTCCGCTAAACCGGAGGTGTGAGAGAGCAAATCAGCAATTAAAATCGGGTCATCGGGGTTGGGTTCTGCAAAATCCGGCAGATGCTCGATGACTGCATCCTCCAGTTCCAATTCTCCCGCCTCCATGAGGATTAAAATTCCCATTGCCGTCATTTGCTTGGATACGGAAGCCAAATCAAACACTGTATCTGGCGTAATCGGGCGTTGTTTCTCCACATCGCTGAAACCATAGCCCTTTTGCCAGACTGTCCCCTGATCCAGAATCAGTACAGCCACACCGGGACCATTCTCCCAGAGGCTATCTGCAATGAGGCGATCTATTTCGGCGGTGCGTTTAGCCCCAAGGGCAAACTCCGATGACTCGCCCACTTCACCCCCCGATGACCCCAGGGGTATGGCGAAACAACTGGGTAACAATAAACTGCCCAATAGGTAAAGGTGGGTGATCATAAAGGGGGCGGATCTAGGTCTAGGGTTCATCAGCTTTTGCTCATCAAGTTTTCAGATATAACTTTCGGCGGTCATTTGTCTTATGTCATTTGTGGAAACTCGATTTCTTGTCCCACCCCCAGAGTCAGAAACCGGGTTTCTTGACTAAATTTTTGATGAAAACAACAGATGTTGCTAGAAACCCGGTTTCTTGTCCCTCCCCCCAGGTTCAAAAGTCCCGGGAAAACCGAGCTAAAAGCTCCTCGCGGGATAGCTGCAAAATCAACTGAGCTTGTTCCAATGGGGGAATTTGAATTAACGCCTCGATAATCTGAGCTAATTGAGCATCCACGGTACCAAATTTCACTTGCAGCAGGCTTTCCACCAGCGATCGCTGTCCTTGCTGTCCTTGCTGGATGCCTTGCTGGATGCCTTGCTGGATGCCTTCTTCTTTAACAGTTTGTAACCGTTGTAAATACAGGGGTGATAGTTCCATAATTAACTCCCTCTCTTCTGGGGCTAAATTTTGCCGAGCGTCTAGCAGTTCACGCAGGCTGTACAGTAATTCTAGCGTGGTTTCTCGCGTGGGATTATCCGGTGGGAGTTGATACAGTTCTTGCAGGGCTTGTTTTTGGACTTTGCCGGTTCCTAAAATCCTCAACCACAGGGTTTCGGGCGTCGGCGGTAGTTGGTGGAGGACGATAATCGCGCTTTGCAGTCCCTTGGGTAGAAAGTAAACGCCTCCCGGAAAGTTTTCCAAGTCTAAGGTAGCGCCAAAATCTGCTAAGACGGCGGCGGATGCGGTGGGAGTCATCATCCACAACCTGGGTGATTCTGCGGGAGTAAGGCGTCTTTTTTCCCGGACAGATTGACGTTCAAATTCTGCCTTGATATCTAAGAGTTTCACCAGACAACTACAAATTTCTCTGGGTTTAACTGGATTGCTAAAGGGTTCAAATACCGATGGAGTTGTTGCCAATCTTCCCAGTAAGCCCAGGTGACTAGCATCGGGGATGTTTTCAGGGTTAGGGGTAAAAAAGATATCAATTTCTCGCCGTTCTGAAGCCATCGTTTTACTGGTTTCAGTTTGACCTAATTGCCTTAACAGTTCCTGGATGTATTGTTTGGTAAATTGGTCGTATATAAATCGGGTCATTTATTGGTTGTTCATGGCTCTATTTTTGTTAATCATAGCATTGCCCTATTGCTCAATCAGAGGCCGGGTTTCTTAACCCCCGGTAACAATCAAGAAACCAGTTTTCTTGCAAAAAAAAACCCCCCGCCATAACAGCAGGGGGTTTTTTCAACTAATTACCAGTATCCGGTTAACCGAACTTACTCGCCGTCGAAGCAATCAAGAACGCCGCATAAGTCAGGATATACCCCACCGTAAAGTGAGCCAAACCAATCAAACGACCTTGAATAATCGACATTGCCACCGGCTTATCCTTCCAACGAACCAGGTTCGCCAGAGGAGTGCGCTCATGCGCCCAAACCAGAGTCTCAATCAGTTCTTGCCAGTAACCGCGCCAGCTAATCAGGAACATGAATCCAGTCGCCCAAACCAAATGTCCAAATAAGAACATCCAAGCCCAAACTGCCAGATTATTCATCCCATAAGGGTTGTAACCGTTAATCAACTGAGCCGAATTCAGCCACAGATAATCACGCAACCAACCCATTAAATAGGTCGAAGACTCATTAAACTGAGCCACATTCCCTTGCCAAATCCCCAGATGCTTCCAATGCCAGTAGAAGGTTACCCA
>JAMXFF010000008.1:0-119774 GCA_025370845.1 Laspinema palackyanum D2a
GGCGTTCTCTTCCATTTTACATCAGAGAGAACGCCTTTCCTTTTCTCGATTGCCCTTTAGAATGAAACAGCCCTACCCTTAAGAAGGGGGGATTTTTAGAATTCTGCAAGAAGTCTAGTGAAAAAAGTATAGGATAATTCTATCCTTGGCCGTTATAATAATAGTTATTCAGCCAATTAGAATAGAGGAAAAAAGGATTAACATGGGAAATCAAATCAAGAGTGATGAAGACTTTATGAGAATGGCGATCGCCAAAGCAATGGAAGGAGTCAACCAAGGGGAAGATCCCTTCGGCTCTTGTATCGTCAAAGACGGTGAAGTAGTGAGTTGTGAGCATAATATTTGTACCAGTAGCATCGATGTTACCGCCCATGCGGAAGTTCATGCCATTCGGGCTGCCTCTAAGAAATTAAATACGATGGACCTATCGGGCTGTGTGATTTATAGCACTTGCGAACCTTGCCCGATGTGTTTTACCGCTGCTTATTGGGCCAAACTGGACAAAATTGTATTTGGAACTCGGATCGCCGATGCTTGTGCGATCGGGTTTACTCAGCTCAACCTTTCTTGCCAAGAACTGAAACAGTTTGGGAGTGAGGTGGAATTAGTCGGAGATGTGTTGAAAGAAGAAAGTTTAGACCTATTTCGACATTGGGTCTTGCTGAATTCGTGATCTGAAGTGAAGGGCAACATTTCATCCTTTCCCTGACGGGGAAGAAAGTTATAAAAATAGCTGTCCCCATTCATCTATCTCTAAAAATAGAGAACAGGGACAGCCCGATCGCCGGTTTAATTTGTTACCCTCGAACATAGCCAAACATTAGGCCACCATTGAAGCATTAGGACGGGCAAAAATCATCCGACCGGCAGCAGTTTGTAAGGAAGAAGTCACAACAACTCGCAACTGGTCACCGATATATTTGCGGCCTTCTTCCACCACTACCATTGTGCCATCGTCCAAATATCCCACCCCTTGAGCCTCTTCCTTACCTTCTTTGAGAATTTTCAGGTCGAGACTATCTCCGGGGAGATACACCGGACGCACTGCCTGGGTCAAGTCGTTAATATTCAGAACTAACACCTTTTGCACCGTGGCGACTTTGGATAAATTGTAGTCATTGGTGAGCAGGGTAGCATTAATTTCTTGAGCCAAACGGACCAATTTTGCATCTACGGTTTGCAGGTCCTCATAGTCTGCCGGGTGGATGACGATGCGTTCGGCATAGGTTTCCTTAATCCGATTGAGGACATCCAGTCCCCGACGACCCCGGACCCGTTTTTGGTCGTTGGAGGCATCTGCCACCATTTGCAATTCCTGCAAGACGAACTGGGGAACCAGAATCTGTCCTTCTAAAAAGCCGGTGGCGAGGAGGGTCTCCACGCGACCATCGATAATGCAACTGGTATCGAGAACTTTCGTCGTGGCGGATTTCAAGGTCCCTTCCGCGACTAACATGGATTCCAGACTGCTGGGGTTAATCAGGCGCAGGAAGGCCCGACCATGAGCATCAGCGAGGGTGACGCCCAAAAAGGCAAACATCACGCTACCGAGGATGGCGGCGAGGGGTTTGATGAACCCAAATTCCCGGGGAATGGGCAGCAAGAACACGGGGGCCAGCATTAAGTTGGCCACCAGGAGACCCATGACGAGACCGATCGCCCGGGTAATCAGCATATCAATGGGCATTTGCCGAACTTGCTTTTCCATCCGTCGGTAGGTGGTTTGCACCGCGAGGCCGACGGCCCCCCCGACCAAGGCAGCAAACCCGGTGGTGACCGATCGCAACCCGTCCAGATTGGTGACTTGGGCGATCGCCGAGGCGGGTAGCAGTTCTATGCTGTAGAAACCGATCCCCGCCGCTGCTAGAATGAATGAGAGAATGATGATTGCATTTAGCATGATTGAACAACTCAAAAGAGTAAGGTTTCAACTCAAGGTCGTCCATGCTGGGGAACCATTTTCTAAGGATGTTTTCCCGACATTTTTTGAAGACCGCTGCTTGAGTTGATTGTAGAAAGACATCTTGATTATACTATTTAAGTTTTCTGCTGTTCTACAGTTTGGACTCTCTCCATCTTAAGTCAGTCCGGAGAGGAATATGCAGTTTCAACCCGAATTTAAGGCATCCATAGTGGCTACACCCTCGACTGAATCGATGATCCCGGAGATCCCTCGGTCTGCTTATCTGCATATTCCATTTTGTCGTCGTCGCTGTTTTTATTGCGATTTTCCGGTGTCTGTAGTGGGCGATCGCAAGCAGGGGGAGGACTCGGGCACGATTGTGGAGTATGTGGATTGGCTGATTACGGAAATTGAGAACAGTTCAGTTTGGGGTCAGCCCCTGGAGACGGTGTTTTTTGGCGGGGGTACGCCGTCCCTGTTATCGGTTTCCCAGTTAAGTCAACTTTTGGACTGTCTCGATCGCCGGTTTGGAATTGCTGCTGATGCAGAAATTTCGATGGAGATGGATCCGGGGACCTTTGACCGGGACCACTTGGCGGGATATTCCCATGCCGGAATCAATCGGGTGAGTTTGGGAGTGCAGGCGTTTCAGGATGAGTTGTTGGCGGACTGTGGGCGATCGCACCGGACGCGAGATATTTTAAATGCCGTTGAGCTAATTAGCGAGGTGGGAATTGAAAACTTTAGTCTGGATTTGATATCAGGACTGCCTCACCAAACCTTAGAACAGTGGCAAGACTCCCTGAATCAGGCAGTTGCCCTCAACCCGGCACATATTTCTAGCTATGACTTAATTGTAGAAGCAGGGACAGCCTTTTCCCGGACCTACGAACCGGGAGTTTCTCCCTTACCCACCGATGAGAGTAGCGCCCAAATGTATCGGATGGCGGTGGAGACGCTAACGGCGGCGGGGTATGAACATTATGAAGTCTCGAATTATGCGCGATCGGGCTATCAATGTCGGCATAATCGAGTCTATTGGGAAAATCGCCCTTGCTATGGATTGGGTATGGGGGCCGCGAGTTATGTGGGGGGCCAACGGTTCACTCGTCCCAGGACCAGGCGGGAGTATTATGCTTGGGTGCAAGAGTGGCAAAGCCGTGGCGGGGTGCTTTCTATCCCGGAAACGCCAGGGGATGAGGTGTTGTTAGAAACCTTGATGCTGGGGTTACGGTTAGCCGATGGGATTGATATTGCTCGCTTCACCCAGCAGTTTGGAGGCGATCGCCTCCGTCAGCTTTGGCACTGTCTCCTTCCCTATTATCGCCAAGGCTGGGTCCAGGTTCACTCCGGTTCAGAATTCCCAGATTTGGGCCCCACTTTGCCTCCATCCGGCGCAATCCGACTCTCGGACCCCGAAGGATTTTTATTTTCAAATACTATTTTAGCCACTATTTTTGAAGCCCTCGAAAAATCATAGGGTTGGGATGAGCGGAAATTTATGTCTAAAGGAGTATGCCTTTCGGTATAGGTGAAAATATTTGGCGTAATTTTACAGACACAAAACCGTCCAGCAGCGCCATAAATTTGGCCCAATTAGGACCAATTCCGCGATTTTCCTCTCATGGCTTCATATTACTTTTAAAAACTCTCCCCGCAACTTTATGGAAACTTTATATACACAGTGAAGCGTTACCGGGAAACTCTGAAAAAGTCTCTACCAGGCGATAGAGAGACAATTCAGAATCTCCGTGTAAATAATATACCTAGAAGGACAAGGCAGTTTCCTGGCTGATACATTCAAGCCCGTGTCATGACCCCGGATAGGCTTGTTCTGCTCCGTTGTTCCCAAGTTTTATCCCTTGTAGAACAGGCGGATTTTAATTGGCGATCGCGCTGGCAGCAGAAGGGTTGAAGGGAATGGAGACATGAGGTTAACTCAGCTCAAGCCACGGCCATCTGCATTAAACTATAACACCTTATTTTTATTACGTGACTGCCTTGAGTTCTCATCTCATCGTTGTTAATCAGCCCAGGTATCATACCTTGGTAATGCCCGATTTAATTTAATTCAAATTTATCCCTCAATAACTTATGAATTCGATTGATTTAGCAGTAACAATTCCAATTTGTAATGGTGAAACCCGCTTCAGTCATGTTCTTGATCCCCGGCGATCGCCCGTGGGAACCGAAGCATTTCCCTGGGAAATTATTGGGGTTAATAACAGTTGATAACAATAGCAGCGATCGCCCAGGGAATCGGACCGCCTACCCCCTGGGATAGAGAAAAATTTTTACCCTAAAAAAAATACTCCTATAGAACGAGAACCCGGGCTGGCATTGTGTTGTACAGCATCGGCAGAGGCGGCTCTCACTCTCCGGGTAGAGAGCGGATGCTCCCGCAGGAGAGGGCCTGCTCCAGTACCTACCCCCCCCAAATCCAACTCACGTCACCGAGAACTATCACAGGGAGAACGCATTAAAATGACAAGTCAAAATTATACGGTGCAGCTTCAAAATAAAAAAACCTTAAAATTTGCCCTGGGTTGGCGGTTCTTTCACTTATTAGAAGAAATAGAAATGGCCTTGCTTCAATGGGTCCCTTCATTCATCGGATCCGGGTTGCGTGGACTGGTTTATAAAACAATTTTCGGTAAACTGGGCAAAGGAGCGAGTATCAAAACCGGCGTAGAATTATTCTGTGCCTATCGGATGCAAATCGGTCATAAAGTCTCAATCGGGCGCGATGTGAGAATTCGCAGCATTGGACCCAAAGATAAAATTAAAATTGGGGATGGAGTTTCTTTTGATCGCGGGGTGGATATTAAAGCACATGGCAATCAAAACGGCATTGAAATCGGCGATCGCACCTATATTGGACCCTATACCTGCCTCTCCGGTGCCAAACTCAAAATCGGCAAAGATTGTTTAATCGCCTCCCATTCAAGCATTTACTCTAACAATCATATTTTTGCCAACGTCGGTCAGAATATTAACCAGCAAGGGAATAGTTATGAAGGCATTACCATAGAAGACAATTGCTGGTTAGGAACCGGAGTCAAAGTCATGGATGGGGTCACCATTGGCGAAGGCAGCATCATCGGCGCAGGAGCTATTGTAACTAAAAATATCCCCCCCTATTCCATTGCCGTAGGCGTTCCCGCTAAAGTCATTTCTTCTCGCCGAGAGGCAGCGGTAGTTTGAGGGAGATGGGGAGGATGGGGGAGATGTTCAACGTCATGACTTGCTGTCGTTATCTTAGTTCGTAGTAACGACTTCAGTCGTTTCCACGTGACGAAAGCGATCGCTTTCGTCACGCACCCATCTCCAGATCCTTGAGTTCCTTCACAGGGACTTAAGCGCGAAAGAGTTCTTGTCACCCCTTCACCCGGAAACGACTGAAGTCGTTACTACGAACTAAGAAAGAGAACCACTGAAGTCGTTACTCCCCCATCTCCCCCATCCTCCCCATCTCCCCCAACCTCCCCATCTCCCCCAACCCCTCACCCCATCACCAATGCGATCGCAGTAGAATAGTCCTACCGGCATCCCTGCGAAAACATTATGATGAGTAATCTTCCAGATTTTGGTGAGTACGGCTATCAGGTTATGCGAGAATTGGGTCATAACCGCGCTGGGGGTCGCGTGACTTACCTGGCGAGTCGTACTCCAACCGCAGCACCCACTCCCGATGTCACTCCCGATCCGGCTGATTTGGTGGCAATTAAACAGTTTCAGTTTGCCAGTACCAGTGATGCGCGGTGGGCGGGTTATGAGGCATATCAGCGCGAAATTCAAGTGCTTCAGGGGCTAAATCATCCCGGAATCCCCCGCTATTTGGATTGCTTTGAGAGTCCCCGAGGATTCTGTATGGTTCAGGAGTACAAACCGGCAGAATCCTTGGCGCAACAGCGCACCTGGCACCCCATCCAAGTCAAAGAGATTGCCGTCGCCCTGTTGTCGATTTTAGTTTACCTCCAAAATCGCCTCCCAGCAGTGATTCATCGGGATATCAAACCGGAAAATATTCTGGTGGATGAATTCATGAATGTCTATTTGGTGGATTTTGGATTTGCTCATCTGGGTGAGGGAGAAGTTGCAGTTAGTAGCATTGTTAAAGGCACTCTGGGGTTTATGCCACCGGAGCAATTATTTAATCGGGAACTGACTCCCGCCTCGGATTTATATGGAGTGGGAGCAACTTTAATTTGTTTACTGACAGGGACCAAATCGATGGAGATTGGGGAGTTAATTGACCCCAGTTATCGGATTCACTTTCGCAAACGGGTTCCTAAAATTAGTCTGAGTTGGATTCAATGGCTGGAAAAAATGGTGGAACCCAAGCCAAAAGACCGTTACCCCAATGCAGAAACTGCTCTGGAAGTGTTGACTCCGATTGAGATTAGTCGCACGCCGCAAGTAATTTCTAGTCATCAGTTGGTGCAGTTTCGGGGGACAAAATTGGGGGAACCGATTACCCAAACGATTTCGATTAAAAATCCCGTTCCCGGGACGATGCTGACGGGGAGATGGCAGGTTGCTCCTTATCGCCGAGATGGCTACTTTTCCAAAAATAAGCATCCCTGGATTAAAATTGACCCGACCCGGTTTAAGGGGAATCAAGTTGAATGCACCATCACGGTGGATACGAGCAATTTGATGGCCGATCGCATTTATGAGCGTGAATTATTATTACAGACAAATTCCGACCAAAAATTATATCGATTCCCCCTTAAAGTTCAAACCGCGCCGGAACCTGTAGAAGAGATAAAATTACCCTATCCCTTGCTGGGAATTTTGTTGGGTTTAGCCCTGATTACAGTCTGGACTCAACCCTTAAATGTGGTGGGGAACTTGATCGGATGGTTCACGGCTTCGGTTTTGGGAATGCTGGTTTTTCAGTTGTTGTTTTGCGGGATTTTGCTTTTTATGGTTGGGGCGCTTGTCGCCCACAGGAAGCCGGATCTGGCGGGTGCGATCGCCGCAGGTATCAGTAGTGCAGTGATTACGCCAGTGAGTATAATCGCTTATGGGATGGATTCCTTTACTGAACCCGAAGATTTAGTGCGTTATGCCTACTGTATGGCCATTGTTGGTTCTATAATCGGTGCTTATGCTGAAATTGGCACAGAGAAATTAATCCATCGATTCCGGGAGAAGGGAACGGCTACAGATGTATCCAAAAACCTTGCGGGTGCGATCGCCGGGGGAATGTTTGGTACATGGACAATTCTGTATGGCACCCGTTCCCTCTCCAATGGTTGGGCTTGGCTGGGATGGATGATGGTAATTATTTTAACAGGGAGCATTTCCGGTGCGGTTTGCGATGAAATAGAACAGGGGAAAATCTCCCCGATGCCACCGAATGTTAAGCTCAAAAATAGCAATGTTTGGACTTATTTGGCCAGGGTAATTGTTATGCTGACAGTGGGATTAGGAATTAGCCTAGGCTGTGCTTTGAATGGGGGTATTTTATCTCCTTATTGGGGGATTTTGCTAATCGCAGGAACCGCGATTCCGTTAGGGAAAATGATTTATCCTCATTGGAGGCGATCGCGTCAAGTCCGAGAGTATCATGAATCGAAAGCCCAACGGATTCAACCCTAATATTTCAGTTAAAGAGTACAGGGCCTTTCCTGTACTCTTTTTATTTCAATAGTCTATCATCCTAATAATCCGAACGTTTGTAGTAACCCCTTCAGGGGTTGCCCTCTCGTGCCAAACCCTACAAGTCTTCAAGGATTTTGAACTCTTTGCCACCCCACCAGCATCAAGAACTCTAGTCGGGTTTTTTGACCTCACAATTTGTTATCCCTCTGGCCTTTTTAATTAATTTCTCATCAAAAGTGTAGAACTTCTCGCAATCCTGACTTTGGGCTAAATGAAAAGCATCAGCAAAATCCAAACCTGTTTCATGCCATAGCAGAGCTTGATGAACTACCATAGAGCGAGTTAAGTAAACATTTGGCAGTCCCAAAAGTTTCCGTAAAGCCGAACAAACCTGGTGAGACTTAAACTGATAAGCAAATCGTAGCACCCATTCCGTTTCTAGGATAACGGTATCCGGAATAAAAATTTCGGGGTTTTGAAAAATTTGCAGACTTTTTTGATACTGAACTTCATCATCTTGAGTCAAAAGTCTAACCACCATATTGGTATCAACTGCAATCATGCCATTGCTCCTGAACTCCCTTGCTAATTGCAGCATCCATATCCTCTAAAGTTTTAGGAGAACCTTGATATTTCAAACACCCGGCCACTTCATTTAAAGTAGTAGAAGGAAAAGGCTGTTTGGGCTGAATTAAAATACCTTTTCCCGTATCAATCAAGATAATTTCAGTTCCCACTTCCAAGCTATAAGTCTTCCGCATTTCGGTGGGAATAATAACCTGCCCTGTTTCTGATATTTTCGCAATTTCCATCAGTAAATGAGTAAAGATTTTTAATTAATTATAACTCATGTCATCATCAGTTTGGGTCTAGTAAAGAAGATTTAACTTCTGCGGTGAGGATTGCTTCCGCTTCGGTGCCCAGTTCTGAACTCCCATCATATAGCCCATCCAGGAACGGGTCAGCGGTGGGGGGATGCAGAAAGGGTGTTACGATGCTCAATTCGCTTGTAAATACTGGGCGATCGCCTCATCAAGCAGACTCTCTAAAGTTTTTTGTTCGAGTATAGCTACCTGCACCAGTTGGGTCAAAGTTTGGGGGTCAGGTTTCCAATTGAGGGTGATTTCTAGCATGGTTTTATCCTGCGACTCATCATAGTTTATCAAATCGTCCCAGAAACTTTGACCCCAGAAACCGGGTTTCTGCCATAACCTCTGCATCCTCCCCGAAATCTGGATCAGAAACCCGGTTTCTCAACCCCCATACTCCCTTCAACCCCCGAAAATGCACCCGCCCGTTAGGTGTTCTACATAACCCTGACTGGGTAAGCACGAATAGCTGAATCTACTGTCGCCATCATCAAATCGTTGTGTAAGGCTTGACAAATTAGCATCCGATCAAATGGATCGCGATGCAAAGACGGCAGTTTAGCCAATTCAATTACGCTATTTTCATCAAGAGAAAGGCTGGAAATTTGATGGAGATCGCGTTTTTTGGGTAAATAAATTACAGGATGCTCTGGTAAAGGTAACTTGCCTAACTGGTATTTAACAATGGCTTCCCAAACTGAAACCACACTGAGATAAACTTCATGGGTGGGATCGCGAATGGCATCACGAACCTGATCTGATAAGCGGGTGTCACCACTGATAAACCATAAAAAAATATGGGTATCCAGTAAAATTTTCATTTTCCCTCAAAGGCATTGATGATATCATCGGGCAAAGGAGCATCGAAATCATCGGGGACGACAAATTCTCCGTTACATAACCCATAGGGTCGCAATTGCTGACTCGGAGTAATGGGTCGAATTTCGGCGATCGCCTCATGCGATCGCACAATCACTAAAGTTTCACCCCCTTCGACTCGGCGCAAATATTCCAGTGGATCCCGTTGAATTTCCTCAATCGTTACTCTAACCATAAAAATACACCTCATCACGAAAGAATTTGCTACAAACTAGCCCCGAAACCTACAGCCTAGAAACCTTCTGTCATAACCTCTGCCTCCTCACCCCAATCTTGCCCAGAAACCCGGTTTCGCGCCCTCCACTAAGCAGAGCTTGATCAACTAACATATAGCAGATTTCAGAATTTCAGGAGGTGGGTTCTCTAAATCTGCGTAAGTCTTCTGATTGAGTTGCACCAGTGGGAAATCGTCCATGATGTCTCGCGCCGGGATGGGGATTAGGGCCGGTTGCGGCTTTGATGGGGAGGAGGCTTTGTCTAATCGCCCCGATGGATTTACAATTGTAGAGCCACAAGAACAGCGGAAGCACCTGGGATTCCGATTTCTGGGAGTCGCCGGGACAACTCCGGCAGTGAATCCACAAGTTGGCTGTCACTCACTGTCATCAAACCTGCCATCCCATCATTCTCTAGGAGGAGTGTCAATGTCTACAAAGATAACGGAAATTCTCGGTCCGGATGGTGAAAAAATCTATATTCAATATGACGATGAAGATTCGGACGAACTGCAAGCGGTCGGTTATATTGATGATATTAAAGAACGAACGGAAAAGTTAAAAACGTTGATGGTGAGTACGGTTCAGGGTTATTCCCAGATTGTCCTTGATGCGGTTAAACAAGGCATGAGTCACCCGGCACCGAGTAAAGTTACTTTGGAATTTGGGTTGCAGGCGGGTGGGGAAACGGGAGTCCCCTTTGTGACGAAGGGATCGGCCCAGGCTAATGTCAAAGTTACCATTGAGTGGGAACTCAACGGAATCAAAACACCATAAACCTGAGTGGGAGGAATGGGGATGAACGGGTGTGGGATTGATGAAATTCGCTCATCGATGGTGAAAGTCTTTGATGGGGAAAAACAGACTCTTGTGGGGTCCGGATTTATGATTCGGGCTGATGGCTATTTCATCACCTGTCACCATGTTATCTATCTTTTAAACACTGTAGAAGTCGAATATCAGGACAAGAAATATCCGGCGCAGTGGTGTGAGGAATTGTCGAATCCGGAGGTAGATATTGCGATTCTCAAAATCGAGGTGGAAAATGCCCAAGCGGTGACGCTGATCAATCCGGCTAATTTATCAACTGGGGTGACGGTTTATGGATTTCCGAACTCCCAACAGCGAAACTTTCGGGAGGGGTTTGATGTTTCCGCCTCGGATATCCGGCAGAGTGCTCCGTTGAATACAGTTTCTACCTATCCCACTCTCAAGCTGGATTGTAACAATCCTTGGAATGTTCTCCCCAAAGAGGAATCGAGTTTTTTATCCCATCGACTGAATGCTAAAGTAGAGCGGGGAACCAGTGGGGGTCCGGTTTTTTCTGCGGAATTGGGCGGCGTCGTGGGGGTGATTCAGTGCAGTAAAAGCGATGAAAGTTATGTGATTCGCTGGGATAATATTACGGCCCAATTAGAGGCCCTGGGACTAGAACCGCGTCACAATGCAATTCGTCAGTTTCTGGAGGCGATCGAAACTCAATTCCAGAATCTGCGGGTGTTTCACACTCAGCAACCGATTGTTTTAAAAGACCAATATATCCCGATTGAGGTCACCCTGGAACGACGCTATCGCCATCAGGTGGAAACGACTTGGGGATATGCGGAATCGGAGGAGGAACAGAAACGCGCCTATGCTCTCAAAGGCATGGAGGAAGAATCGCGACGAGTGCAAGTGCCTTGGGAAGAGGCGAAAACGAAACATCAGCGGATGATAGTTTTGGCCGATCCGGGAATGGGAAAATCGACGTTATTAAAAATGGAAGCAGTCTCCCAAGCGCGACAGGAACGGCAGAAACTCAGCGAACCCCAGGGGATTGATCGGGTGGTGTTTCCCTTATTTTTGCGCTTGTCGAAATTGCAGGACATTGATGCAGAAATCATTGATGCAATTCCCCAGTTAATTGAGCAAGACTATCGCAAACATTGGCGAGATATTGAACCCTTTTTACGGAAAAAGTTGGAGTTGGGTCAGTGCTTGTTGCTGTTAGATGGATTGGATGAAGTACCAATGGAGTCTCGCAATTGCTTACGGGAGAAGTTAGACCGCTTTGCTCGGTCGTATCCCTGCCCTCTGATTGTCACCTCGCGGATTGTCGGATATAGCGGGGGATTTGTAGCAGATGCCAAAGAGGTGGAAATTGTCCCGTTTAATCCAGAGCAATTGCAACGGTATATTCAAACGTGGTTTGTGAATGCAGCGGAATCTATTCAGGATGAAATGGTTTCTGCCAGTCGTTTGATTGAAGAGTTGAAACGCAAACCGCAAATTCAGGGGTTAGCTCAAAATCCCCTGTTATTGTCATTAATTTGTAGTCTCTATCAAGCAAAAAAACTAACTTTCACAACGCGGCGCGTTCAACTGTATGAACAAGCCGTGGAATGTATGCTAAAGGAATGGCGCGGGAACCGAAAGCTACAATTAGAGGGAAAAATTGAGGCAAAATTGTTTTTTTTAGAAACCTTAGCCTATGGGTTTAGCTGCCAAGGGCAAGAGATTTTTACTCGCCGTGAACTGTACGATGCGATCAAGCAAGGGAAGAACGCTGACAGCGATCTCCAAAAGTATTCGACGGAGGAATTAATGGCGGAACTGTCTGAGGAAGATGGCATTATCCAAAAGTTAACCCCTGACAGCAAAAACTATCTGTTTCTACATCGGACGTTTCAGGAATATTTCAGCGCTGCCTATTTAAACCGAGTTATGGCAAGAGATCCACAGCAGGGAATGGCGTTAGTTAGAGCGCATTTTTGGGACTATGACTGGCACGAAACCGTAACCTTGCTGGCGGGATTGCTCAAAAATCCGATTCCACTTTTGGAAGAGATAACCCAGGAAAAGGATGATATTTTTGGGAGTCTGTTGCTGTTAGCAGGTCGATGTTTGGCGGAATGCCAGAACCTTTCTCATCCAGTGAGTGAAGACATCTGCGATCGGCTGTATCAATTGTGGCATCGTTATCCCCGTCTCAATTTTATCTCCTCAACCGTGGTTACACTGGGCCAAAATAATTTGCAGATGTCCCAGAAGTTGCAAAATGCCTGCATCTCCAACGCTAACTCAGAGGTCAGAAGCTATGCGGCAGAGGCGTTGGGGAAGGTTGGCACCCCAGAACCCATACCAGCATTAATCGCCGCCCTTGGCGACTCCGCCTGGTCTGTCAGATATGATGCGGCAGAGGCGTTGGGGAAGGTTGGCACCCCAGAAGTCCTACCTGCCTTAATTGCCGCCCTCGGCGACTCCACCTGGGATGTCAGAAGGAAGGTGGCAGAGGCTTTGAGGAAGATTGACACCCCAGAAGCCATACCGGCATTAATTGCTGCCCTGCGCGACTCCAACTCGGAAGTTAGAATCTATGCGGCAGTGGCGTTGGGGAAGATTGGCATCCCAGAAGCTGTACCCGCATTAATCGCCGCCCTGCGCGACTCTACCTCGGAGGTCGTATGGAATGCGACAGAGGCGTTGGGGAAGATTGTGACCCCAGAAGCCGTATCCGCTTTAATCGCCGCCCTGCGCAACTCCGGCTCGGAGGTCAGATATTATTCGGCAGTGGCGTTGAGGAAGATTGGTATCCCAGAAGCGGTAACCGCCTTAATCGCCGCCCTGCGCGACTCTAACTCGGAAGTTAGATATTATGCGGCAGATGCGTTGGGGTATATTGGCACTCCAGAAGCCGTACCCGCATTAATCGCCGCCCTGCGCGACTCCAACTCGGGTGTCAGAATGTATGCGGCAGATGCGTTAGGGTACATTGGCACCCCAGAAGCTGTAACCGCTTTAATGGCTGACCTCCGCCACTCCCACCCGGAGGTCAGATATTATGCGGCAGTCGCGTTGGGACACATTGATACCCCAGAAGCCATACCGGCATTAATTGAGGCCCTCCGTGACTCCAACTCCGATGTCAGAAGGAATGCAGCAGTGGCGTTAGGGAAGATTAGCAGCCCAGAAGCAGTACCCGCATTATTTGAGGCCCTGAAAGACTCCAACTCGGATGTCAGAAGGAATGCAGCAGTGGCGTTGAGGAAGATTGGCACCCCAGAAGCCGTAGCAGCATTAATCCCCTTCCTCCGGGACTCCAACTGGTCTGTCAGAAAGAATGCGGCAGATGCGTTGGTGAACATTGGTATCCCACAAGCAGTAACAGCCTTACTCGCCGCCCTGCGCGACTCCAACTGGGATGTCAGAAGGAACGCGGCAGATGCGTTGGGGAAGATTGACACACTAGAAGCTGTAACCGCTTTAATTGAGGCCCTCCACGACTCCCACTGGTTGGTCAGAAAGAATGCTGCAGTAGCGTTGGGGAAGATTGGCACCTTAGACACTTTAAAACAAATTATTAGTTCTCCCCTTATCGACGTTTATCAGGCGGAGATATTTGAGTTAGTTAGGATACTGGTCATTCGATATTACAAGGAAAAAGTACCGTTTATTCCTCTGTATCCGGAAGTGATTTTGTTGGTAAGATCAAAGGACTTTTAAAATACAATTGCTCGGTAAATTGAGAGAGTTTGGTATAATTTAACGGGTGAGTGATGGGGTTTTATTATGAATATCATAAGGCAGGTTTCGTCTGTAGAACCCCACCCTTTACTAACGGAACGCTTGCCGGGTGTGGGTTTTTGCAGACCTATCACAACCGGATTCCGGATCACGGTATTCCCAAGAAAGCTCGGAGAGCAGTTTTATATTTATTCGGCAATCGTCGGGAAACCAAACCCCCTTGCTGGATCTGTTTTAGAACAACTGCCGAACAGGAGCCTTTGGGAATAGGGCTATCCGGAGTAATCAATTGAGCGAGTTGAGTCGCATTCATCTCCCGGGCAAATCGATAAGCTATTACCGATTTGCGACTTATAAAGCTCGGTACACCGGGACCGGGTTCGAGAATACAGGCATCTTCAGAACTCGCTCTGTAGCTGGTGACGTTAACGAAGAGATAGCTGATTTCAGAAGTTTGGGCAATGGCAATATAGAGATGCTGACCATTGGGAGGGGTATCCAGCAAAAAAGCATCTCCCAAATTAATGGTGATGCTAGACATTTAAAATTTTATCTAAATAGGCTTCCCGGATGGCTTCTTGCTGAATTTCGGTGATTTCTTCGTTGCTCTTACCCAGATTTTTCAGAATCTCTTCGACGGGGATGGGAATGGCTGAACCGTGAGGGTCTTGCCATTCTGGAAGATCATGAGTCCACTCAGCAACCCGAAAAGGCTCAAGCTCTCCAAACTGTTTATAAACCTCTTGCAGGATATCCTCTTCCTCTGCACAAAGTTCTCCATTGCCGGGGTCTTTCAAAAGCTCAACCCCATAATCTTGGGGAGAAGAAATAAACTCGGACCAGATAGGTAAGGCATTGTCAATAGGCTTTCCTTCAATCAGGTCATAAACTCTACTGAGAACCGGACCATAATCTATAGAGACATAATTATCACCCGTAATCGGGTAATCCATCCGTTCCAATGCCAGACGGTCCGCTCTATAAAGCATCTTAACTAAGCCTAAGTATTTCATCGGCTTTCTGTGCAGTTTTAAGAGTACCGCTGCGGCTTCAACCGCTTTTTTTGGATGGAACGGAAATTGGATTGGCATCAGGGTTCCAGATGAGTGCTTTGCAATATTCATATTGTTTTAGCCTTGACTTATGGTACTTTGCCCAGGGGAGGGGACCGGAGACAGTTTTTGGTTACCCTCAACGTGGGGACCCCACCCTAACCCTCCCCTTGCCAAGGGGAGGGGACCGGAGGTGGATTTGGCTTTATTCGAGTATCAAAACTCCATTGTATCTCTTAGCCTGCGAAGGCAGGCTTTGTCCGTATAGCCCCAGGCTTGACGCTGCGGGGTAGTTTTCAAAACTCTTGATTTTCTTCTTCCTCAAAATCCTGGTACAACTGTTCTAAATTTTGATGTTCAAACCGTCGAGAAACGCGCCGATATTTTTTAGATTCTAACTTCGGCTCATTTTGTTCGGTTCCTTTCCCTTTACTTTTAACTTTCATGATGGATTCGGGATTGCTTTGTTGGGAGAGGAAATCTTCATAAATAATCGCCTCTTCCAGAAATTCTAAATAATCGTCATACCGTTCCCAATCTCCACTGACGACGCAGTTGGGTTCATCCCGGTGTAAGCAGTCGCTAAACTGACAGGTTCCCTCTTGTAGGCGTTGGCGCGCTTCGGGGAAGTATTCGGCTAATTCTCGCGGGGGAAAGTCGAGGTTGGGTTGATTGAATCCGGGGGAATCTGCTAGGAGTCCTCCGGTGGGGAGGTCAAATAATTCCACATGGCGGGTGGTGTGGCGTCCGCGTCCGAGTTTGCCGGAAACATCGCCGACTCGCAGGGTGGCGAAGGGGATGAGTTGGTTAATTAAGCTGGATTTGCCGACTCCGGAGGGTCCGGAAATTAAGGTGATTTTATCTTTGAGCCGATCGCGCACGGCATTGATACCCACTCCGGTTTCTACACTAATAAATAAAGGTTGATATCCCCAATTTTCTAACCGTTCTTGCCACTCAATTCGCTCTTGTTCTGAGACTAAATCCGTTTTATTTAAACATAATAAAACCGATAATCCAGTGGATTCGGCTTTAACCAGGAAGCGGGTGAGTTGATGGGGGTCGAGGGTGGGTTCTTCAATGGCAAAGACGAGCAGCACTTGGTTGGCATTGGCGATCGCCGGACGATCCAGTTCCGTTTGCCGGGGGAAGACTTCGGCGACTGCACCTCTGCCGCCTTCCCAGTCTGGTTCTTCTATGACGACGCGATCGCCTACCATCACCTGCTGCCCGATTTTTTTCAAGCGCGATCGCCGGGTACAAAGCAGAGTGGATGCCGTAGCAACTGCGCGATCCAACTGTACCCGATAATAATTCGCCTGGACTGCCACAACCGTCCCGATAATCCGAGATTCCGACTCATCCAGAGTCACCGGCGAGTGCAACTCCGGGCGATCGCCTGGGGGGGACATATTCCCGCAGTCGGGACTCCCTCCCCTTGTTCCCATTAGGGTCTCTGCTTCATCCTTGCCGGTACTCATGCAGATTTATCCGCACGTCGAACTTGTAGGGCAAAAAACCCCCCTCGGTCCTCAATCAGTTCCATGATATGTCCATCCATCACCAGACTATCGGGAACCTGTTCGATGGGTTCTCCCGGGTCCAGCCAGACTTCTAGCACTTCTCCGGGATTCATTTTATCCAAGCGCAGTTTAGTCCGCACGAAATTCATCGGACAAGGAGTTCCGCGCAGATCCAGAGTCGGGTAATCGGATTCAGAGGTTAAATTTTGGGTCACTTGTTAAACAAATCTCCTAAAAATCCTTTACCCCCTTTACCAATGCGATCGCCTTTCAGTTTTGCCAACTGTTCCAGCAAGGGCCGTTCTTCTGCCGTTAACTTCGTCGGAATATCGATCGCCACAGAAATCAGATGATCCCCACGCACTGCCGGATTCCCTAACTTCGGAACCCCTTTGCTATCCAACTTCATCACCGTATTCGGTTGAGTGCCAGCAGGAATCGTTAATTCCGTAGGTCCATCCACCGTATTCACATCCAGACGACATCCCAAAATCGCCTGAAGGTAACTAATCTTAATTTCCGAGAGGATATTAATATTGTCGCGCTGAAACTCCGCATCTTCATTCACGAACAAATAAACGTACAAATCCCCCGACGGACCACCCCGGGCCCCCGCATCTCCTTCCGCAGAAACCCGCAAGCGAGTCCCATTATCCACCCCGGGTGGCACGTTAATTTTGAGCTTCTTCGTCTCTTGTTTGACCCCGGCCCCATTACAGGCTTCGCACTTATCCTCAATGGTTTCCCCCGTGCCGTTACAGGTGGGACAAACCGAGACTTGCGTGAAACTGCCAAAGGGGGTACGGGTAGCACGGCGAACCTGTCCTGCGCCATTGCAGGTGCCACAGGTACGGGGACGGGTTCCAGGTTTGGCCCCAGTTCCCACACAGGAGCTACAGGTTTCCAGATGAGAAATGCGAATTTCTTTTTCGCCGCCAAATATGGCTTCGCGGAAATCCAGCTTCAAATCCAGGCGGAGGTCATCCCCGCGCACCGGACCGCTTCTTCTGCGGCCCTGTTGACCGGGAACACCACCCCCAGCAAAGCCATTAAAAAAGCTTTCAAAGATGTCAGCAAAGCCCATATCGCCCATATCACCGAATCCTGGCCCTCCGGCACCGGAACTGACTCCGGCTTCGCCAAATCGGTCATAACGCGCGCGGACTTCGGGTTCGCTCAGGACTTCGTAAGCGTGATTGATTTCTTTAAAGCGCTCTTCAGCGCCCTCTTCTTTATTGACATCTGGGTGATATTTGCGCGCTAACCGGCGGTAGGCACGTTTAATCTCTTCTTTGTCAGCAGTGCGAGCAACACCTAGAATTTCATAGTAATCGCGGGCCATAGAGCGCTTCTGGTAAAAATAAAAAACAAAAGGGACGCAAGCAATGGACTGTCATTTGGGGCGACAACCCCGGAAAGGTTCAGTTTGGTGAATCACAGGGGAGACCTCTCCCCAAACCCCTCCCCACCTCTCCCCCGGCCCTCTCCTACCAGGAGAGGGAGAATAAGGAACTTTTTTTATTGCTGGAGGGGCTTTGAGAATCCCCCTTCCGGCTCCCCCTTCCCTCGTAGGGAAGGGGGTTGGGGGGTTAGGTCTTCAGAGGGTGACTTACTGAAGGGGAGCAGGTTTCTCTTTCTAAGAAAGACCCAACCGCTGATTCCCACCTCAGTCTAGGGACCGATCGGGAATTACTCCGATGTATTGGCCTCTTCTTTTTCCTCTTCTTCCTCCACTGGGTTAGATTGCTGATAAACGGCAATTCCCACAGAGAAGAGAGTTTCTTGGAATGCGGACATTCGCTGTTTAAGCTCTTCAACCTCAACGGTTTTATTTTCGAGGGCTGCTTTTAGCTGTTTTGCTCTGTCCTTGAGTTCTGCTTTGAGTTCATCGCTCAACAGAGCCACGTTATCTTTTAAAGTCGCTTTATAATTATAGAACAGGCTTTCAGCCTGGTTTTTAATTTCTGCGACTTGTTTACGATAGCGGTCTTCATCGGCATATTTTTCGGCATCTTGACGCATTTTCTCGATTTCTTCGTCGCTCAAACCACCGGTGCTGGTGATTTGGATGCTTTGGACCCGTTCGGTGCCTTTGTCTGTGGCGGTGACATTGAGAATGCCATTGGCATCAATTTCAAAGGAGACTTCGATTTGAGGAACCCCTCGGGGTGCGGGGGGGATTTTATCCAGGATGAAGTTGCCCAGGCTTTTGTTATCTTTGACCATTGCCCGTTCCCCTTGCAGAACGTGGATTTCCACTTCTCGTTGTCCATCGGTGGCGGTGGAGAAGGTTTGGGCGCGACTGGTGGGAATGGTCGTGTTGCGATCGATAATTTTGGTAAAAACGCCGCCGAGGGTTTCGATGCCGAGGGAGAGGGGAGTGACGTCCAACAATAGGACATCTTGGACTTCGCCTCCGAGGACCCCGGCTTGGATTCCGGCCCCGATCGCCACTGCTTCATCGGGATTGACGGTGCGATCGGGTTCTTTGCCACCAAAATAATCACTGATGGCTTTTTGAACGGCGGGAATCCGCGTCGAACCACCTACTAGGATAATCCGGTCGATTTCTTCGATACTCAGGGTGCTATCTTTAATCGCCTGGACGACGGGTTCTAAGCTGAGTTTGACCAAATTGCTCACGAGTTCTTCAAACTGCTCTCGGGTCAACTCCATTTCCAAGTGTTTGGGTCCGGTTTCGTCGGCGCTGATAAAAGGGAGGTTAATGGCGGCAGTTTCCCGAGAGGAGAGTTCAATTTTGGCTTTTTCTGCCGCTTCGCGAATCCGTTGGACGGCCATTTTATCTACGGAGAGGTCGATCCCCTCATTGATGCGGAATTGTTCGACCATCCATTTGACTAGGGTGGTATCAAAGTCATCGCCGCCGAGGTGGTTGTTGCCGGAGGTGGATTTGACTTCAAAGATGCCGTCTCCGAGTTGGAGAATGGAGACATCTAAGGTCCCGCCTCCGAGGTCAAAAACGAGGATGGTTTGGTCTTGTCCTTGTTTGTCTAAGCCGTAGGAGAGGGCGGCTGCGGTGGGTTCGTTGATGATTCGCAGCACTTCTAATCCGGCGATCGTGCCTGCATCTTTGGTGGCTTGGCGTTGAGCGTCGGTAAAGTAAGCCGGAACGGTAATCACCGCTTGGGTGACTTCTTCGGAGAGATAGGCTTCGGCATCCTCTTTGAGTTTTTGCAGGATCATGGCCGAAATTTCCTGGGGAGTGTAGGTGGTTCCCCGGATTTTGACATCTACGGTGTCGTCTCTGCCTTTGGTACAGGTGTAGGGAACTCGGGATCGTTCTTCTTCTGTGTCTTCCCAGCGACGACCGATAAAGCGTTTGATGCTGTAGACGGTGTTTTCGGCGTTGGTGACGGCTTGACGTTTGGCAAGCTGTCCGACAACGCGAGAGCCGTTTTTAGCAATTCCCACAATACTGGGGGTGGTGCGTCCGCCTTCGGTGTTGCTAATCACGTTGGGTTTACCGCCCTCTAAGACAGCAACACAACTATTGGTGGTCCCGAGGTCAATTCCGATGACTTTTCCCATAGCGGTTCGGCGATTAAGGTGTGCGTGGCAATTGGGGGAAGGGTGGGTTCCCGTCGCGACAGGGGAGGGCGACGGAGTGGGGGGAGGATACGGGGGGTTGGTGCGAGAGATTCGGACCGGGGATCAGGCGACTGGGATGCCGCCGATCATTGAGGGTTAGGTTATTCTTGCGGACTGTCCGGAGTTTCTGAGGCTGGAGCTTCGTCCTCGTCCTCGGGTGCTGCCGCAACTTTCACCATTGCGTGTCGCAAGACGCGCTCGCCTAGCATATAACCCCGGCGGAATTCATCGGTGACGATGCCTTCGGCATATTCCCGGGTGGGTTCGCGCATCACCGCTTCGTGGAAGTTCGGGTCGAACTCTTCTCCCTTGGGATACATGGCGGAGACGCCGATGCGCTTGAGGCTTTCTACCATCTGCTTATAAACGCTCAGGTAGCTTTTATGTAGGTTCATTTCCCCATCGTTTTGGGGTTTGATTTGTTCTTTGGCTCGCTCAAAGTTATCCACGACGGTTAACAATTCGCGGATGGTGGCGCATTTGGCTTGAGCTTCGAGTTCGAGCTTTTCTTTTTGGGTGCGCTTGCGGAAGTTGTCAAAGTCGGCGGCTAATCGGGCATATTGGCTTTTTAATTCTTCTAACTGAATGGTAAAAGCTTGATTCGCCTGGACTAAGGCTTCCATCGCCATGTACTCTTCCGGACTCGCGTCCGAGATTTCGGGCGCGGCGGCGGTGGGTTCCGCTGTTTCGGGCGCGGCACTCTCTTCTACTGCCGCTTCCCGAGGGGCCTCCTGCACTTTCCCTTGATGACCCCATTCATCGGAGGCGGCTGCCTCGGATGCGTCATCAGCGGAATTGGATGCTCCGCCGGAGTTCTCCGCTGCCCATTCTGTTTGTGTTTTTTCTTGCTGTTTTTGTTCTTCTGTCACTTGAGCCTCCTTGGACATTTGGAAACCCCGCGTCTTAAGGACCGGGGAGGAAAAATGACTGAGGGGACGGGTATCCCTCGCGCTTTTCAACTACAGATCAGCGCCAAGCCTGGGTTATCCCATGCCAACTCTCCTATTTTAGAAACTGGCTTTACCCTCCCTAGGTCAGTGGGTGAGGCGACGGCGATCGCTCCCAACAGAATCCTTGATTAGCCTGGATCTGATGTTCTTAAGCGCACTGGACTTCACTTTACCATTTTATTACCCTCCCTGACAGGGGGTAAGGGGTCCTCTGACCCTCAGCCAGTGACTGCCCAAAATGAGCTGACCCTTCAGCTCAGGAGACCCCTTGCATAAATCTCTTAAGCCCCCGGGAAATAAACATTTATTCCTCTGGCTTCCCCCTTGGGAAGGGGGACGGGAGGGGGATCTCCCGGGGGGTTGGGGGGAGCAATCCGGAATGTTGTAAAACGCATATTCTCTGTTAATGATAAGTAATCTATTGCTGGAAATCATCGGGGATCAGGAATTCGCACCGGGTTTCCTCTAAGTTTTTAAAGATTTTGTAAATTTTGACGCTGAATTAGGCCGAGAATCGGTTATAAACTGTCCATGACTCAGCCGATAGATTGAAAAGTCGGTGAAAAGTTAACAAATATTTATGAAAATCGGGGAAAGATAATGAAAGCAGATGAGATAATCATATAAATTCGCTCAGGATGCCCGGGGCAATTTCACCCTAGAGGATTTACTTAGATAAATCATTTAATAAAAACCGGCAGGATGCTCCCTGAGAGAATCTCAAGTTTAAATGCTCCGCTTTAGGAAACTAAGTTTCAGTTAGAATAGTCATAGAGAATAGGGTATAAAAATTATTGAGGCGATCGCGGCAAGGGGAAAGAATGATTTTAAAGAGTTCGTTTCCGCCATTCAACCGCTAAACGAAAGGCAATTAATTTTTATAAACTCTCTCTACTTACCGGCCACTTAGAACAGGAGCAATTTTCCGGAGCCTTGCGGAATTGGGGTGCAACTGACATCTACAACAGAACCCTTACGCCCATTTCACCGATTCGGGAGGCTAATTGTGAAAGAACTCACCCCAGATTCCTATCCAGAACAACCCGTGGATGATGTCGTCCACTCCTACGATCGCATTCTCTTAGCCATTATCGTGACGGGACTCTTATATTGGTTTAATATCGCTTGGCGCGATCCCAACAGTCCGACTCAAGTTGCTGATGCGCTTCCGGCAACCGTTAACCTTTTATCGGAAGTCACCGCTGAGAAAGTATTGCAAGCGGTATCCACGGACTCGGGTTTACCCAAATCGGCACTGGAAATCGTGGAGAGCGAACCGGAAGTTGGAGTAGAAGCGCTTTGCGAGGCGATCGCCGCTGATTGCAGTCTGACTCCCCAACCCTCTGTCCAAGTCAAGATTGCCAGTCAGGAACAACTTTGGGTCTATCGACTCAACCATTCCGGCAGTGAAGTAAAAGTTGAAAAAATCAGTTCTTCTCGGTTGGAGTGAACCCTACAGCGCGGCTCTTTGACTAATAAATACTGCTGCATTAAGGATAGTCAATTTATGAACCTCCAAAGAGGGCCAACTAGATTGAACAAATTAGGTCTGTTCATGGGTACATCCACCAACCAATCGCTCCTGTAAGTTAAACTTGCCGGAGCGATTTGTTTTAAAGACTAGATTGAATGGATAAAAACCCCTTCATTTTGGGTTATAAATAAATCATCGGTCTCCCCGAGGCGATCGCCTTACCCCGAGAGACCCGCAAACCCCAGTTGTTTTTATAGGTGCGTCGGAATATGATCCTCGCTTTAGAACTGCCAATTTCTAATGGTCTTATCGCTCAAATTTCCTTTACCCTAGTCGTAGCGGGAATTTTCCTCTGGCAAGCATTCAAAGCTTACCAAGAAGTCAAAAAATAAGGGCAACCGATGGGTCTGTGGCAACAAATCCCCAGTGCCGGTTGCCGCAAACCGTCGGTGTCTCTCACCTTCCCTAGGCATCTCACAATCCAGGTGAACCCGGGTCCGTCAACCCCTCTCCCCCAAAAATCTCGAAACTGAAAAACTAGACAAAAATTTCACAGAAATCCCCAAGGAAGGATTATCCTAGTAGAGACAAAATTCCACACTCTCAAAGGATGATTCATCATGGCGCGTCTGGCACTGTTGAGCACATCGGACAAAACCGGGTTAATTGACCTCGCCCGCCACTTAGTTGAGGAATTCGGCTTTGACCTCATCAGCAGTGGCGGCACCGCAACAGCCCTCAAAGAAGCCGGTTTGCCGGTGACTAAAGTCTCCGACTATACCGGGTCCCCAGAAATTTTAGGGGGGCGGGTGAAGACCCTGCATCCTCGGATTCATGGGGGTATCTTAGCAAGACGGGACTTAGCGGAGGACCTAGCAGATTTAGAAACCAACGACATTCGTCCGATTGATTTAGTCGTGGTCAATCTTTACCCCTTTGAACAAACCATCGCCAAGGAAGGGGTAACCTTTGCCGATGCGATCGAAAATATCGACATTGGCGGTCCCACTCTCCTGCGGGCATCGGCGAAAAATCACGCCCATCTGACGGTATTATGTAATCCGGGGCAGTATGACAGTTACTTAAAAGAATTGCGGAGTAACGGGAAAGCCTCTGCGGAGTTTCGCCTATCTTGTGCGAGAACAGCATTTTGGCATACGGCGTCTTATGATCGCGCGATCGCCACTTATCTGGATACCGCAGGCAATGCCGATACCGAACATCCCACCCTGCCGGATACCTTTAGTATCAGTGGACATCAAATCCAATCCCTCCGTTACGGGGAAAACCCCCATCAAGCGGCAGCTTGGTATCAAATGGGAACCACCCCCACGGGATGGACAGCAGCGAACAAACTGCAAGGGAAAGAGTTAAGTTACAACAACTTAATTGATTTAGAAGCAGCCCGTCAAATTATTGCGGAATTTCCCGGCAGTAGCGAAGATCCGGCAGTCGCTATTCTTAAACATACTAATCCCTGTGGTGTGGCGATGGGAAATAGCCTAGTTGAAGCCTATCAAAAGGCTTTAGCAGCGGATTCGGTGTCCGCATTTGGGGGAATTGTCGCTTGCAATCGTCCCTTAGATGCAGCAACGGCAACGGAACTGACTAAAACATTTTTGGAATGTGTGGTGGCCCCGGATTGCGAACCGGAAGCGGCAGAAATTTTAACGAAGAAATCTAAGCTGCGAATTTTAACCTTAGCGGATCTACAAACTGGACCGAAAAAGACGATTAAGCCGATCGCCGGAGGATTTTTGGTGCAAGAGTCTGACGATGCGATCGCGGAACCGACGGAGTGGAAAGTGGTCACGGAAAAACAGCCTACAGAAGACCAACTCGCGGAACTTCTCTTTGCTTGGAAGGTCGTCAAGCACGTTAAATCCAATGCCATTGTCGTGACAGGCGATCGCACCACATTAGGGGTAGGTGCCGGTCAAATGAATCGCGTCGGGTCTGTTAAAATAGCCCTGGAACAAGCGGGAGAAAAAGCCCAGGGTGCGGTCCTCGCCTCGGATGGGTTTTTCCCCTTTGATGATTCCGTGCGAACCGCAGCCGCAGCAGGCATTGTAGCAGTGGTGCAACCGGGAGGAAGTCTGCGGGATAGTGATTCTATTGCCGCAGCGAATGAACTCGGTCTCGTGATGGTTTGTACTGGCATCCGTCACTTCTATCATTAAGGGATTGGCGGGGGGTAAAACCTCCGCCTGATTGCTCAAAAAAGTGACACAATTCCGGAGTAATTCGGTTGTAAACCTGATAGTTTTTAGCCCTAATACAATTTATTTGGATAGAATGATGCAAACTGAACTTTGGCAGGCGAACCTAATCAGTCCCTCACCCTCCGGACTGTCGAATGATTGGAAACGATGGATTGTGACCAATAAATTCCGTCAGATTCCCGATGGTCAACTGGTGGATATTTTGGTGCAACGGGGGGTTGATATTCGGATGGCGATCGCAGAAGTCAAAGCCGTATCCGCACATCCCTATTTTCAAGCCGCTACAGCGATGATGGCGGAACAAAAGCAACAAGCTCAAAGCGATATAGCCTTCTACTCTATCCAGGCTCACAAACTGGAAACCCAACTGGGGATTTATCGAACTTTAGAGCAATTATCTCCTAATTATAACAGGATTCACCGCATTGGGCGGCCTTCTCACTCGGATTTTTTTGAACAGTATTATGCCCAGAATACCCCGGTTATTTTAACCGATGTCATGGGAAATTGGCAGGCATTGTCCCGGTGGAATCCGGAGTATTTAAAGCAACATTACGGAGAAGTTAGCGTTGGGGTGCAGTTCAACCGGGAATCTAACCCTTTGTTTGAGCAAGAGAAGGACAAACACCGCCAACAGATGATGATGAAAGATTATGTGGATTTAGTCGTCACTGGGGGTAAAACCAATGATTATTATATGGTGCCTTATAACGACAATTTTGATAATCCCCAGTTTAAACCCCTGCTCAATGACATCGAAATCTTTCCCGACTATCTGGATCCGACGTTACAGCAAACTCGGATTTTCTTCTGGTTTGGTCCGGAAGGGACGATTACGCCACTGCATCACGACCCCTGCAATGTGCTCCTGGCTCAAGTGTATGGGAAAAAGCGCATTCGGTTAATTTCTCCCAATCAAAAACACTTACTTTACAATCAGGTTGGGGTTTATAGTGAGGTGGATTTACTCAATCCAGATTACGAGAAATATCCCCGGTTTAAGGAGGTAGAAGTGATCGACGTTATCCTAGAACCGGGAGAGGTGATATTTTTGCCTGTGGGATGGTGGCATCATGTGGAGTCGTTAGATATTTCGATTTCGGTTTCCTTCACGAATTTTTTGGTTAATAATTATTACAATATTTAGGGATAGGGAGGAGAATGAAGGTTGAGAGAGGAGCAGAACCCATGATAGCTGAACAAATCAGTGTTGACTCGGCGATCGCCACCGCAGATGACTCACAACTGGTGCAAGTGATGTTAATGCTAGATGGGGGTCATCAATGTGAAATTGCTTTAATGCCGGATGCACCGTTACTGGGGGAACTATTTCAAGCTTTAACAACGGAACCGGAAAATAGCGAGAGTAAACTGTTTCAGATTCCGATTGAAGAGGGAAATGGAGCCTTATATTTTCCCGGCGCATCCTTAGTGGCGATCGCCACTGATCCTGCCGTTTCCCTGGCAATCCCAGAGGAACCCAAACCCATCGAAACCCGGGAAGACATCGAACCGGACGATCCCGTGCTACAACTGGAATGGCAACTCAATACTTACCACAAACTGGCAAAACTTTCTCCTGATTATGGCAAAGTTGAAAGAATTCCCCATGTTTCAGGTCCTGAATTTTTAGAGCGTTTTTATATTAGAAACAAGCCTGTAATTTTCACCGATTTGATGGAGAATTGGAAAGCGCTTTCATTGTGGAGTCCCCAATACTTTAAAGAGAAATACGGTCACGTTACCGTTGGTGCACAGTTTAATCGGGAATCCAATCAGCAGTATGAATGGTGTCGAGATAAGCATCAAAAAATGGTGCTATTCGGTGAATTTGTCGATCAGGTTCTGCAAGGGGGAGAAACCAATGATTACTATATAGGGGCCTACAATGGCAACTTTAGCCGGGAAGGATTCACAGGACTGCTGGACGATATCGAACTATTTCCTGAGTATTTAACGGATACTAAAGATGCCAATAACACCTCATTCTGGTTTGGTCCAGGCGGGGCGATTACCCCCTTGCATTTTGACCCTTTAAATACCTTCCTCTGTCAAGTGTATGGACGGAAACGGGTGCGCTTAATTGCGCCAACTCAGAAGCATTTACTAGGCACTTATGGGCATTATTTCAGCAATATTGACTTAGAAAATCCCAACTTTGAGCGCTATCCTCAACTCAAAAAGTTAGATATCATCGAGTTAATTATTGGGCCGGGAGATGTGCTATTTTTACCCGTGGGATGGTGGCATCAAGTCCGGTCTTTGGAGGTATCCATTTCTATATCTCTCTTAAATTTGGCTTTTGAGAATACCTTTAATTTCTAAGGGAAGAGTCTCAAGAATTGGACCAACAGAACCGGGGATTTCCATCAGCAAGAATGCTGAAATCCCCCATTTACATTTATCGAGTTTAAACGGGAGATTACCTATAAAAATGGAAGCTATGGAATTAGAATCAAACCCGGTACAAGTGATTGTGATGATGACCGGGGGTCATCAATATGAACTGTCTTTAACGGCAGATGCCCCGTTGCTGCAAGAGTTATTTCAAGCGTTAAGCAATCGAGGCAAAAATGGCGGAAAAGATGTATTTAAAATTCCCAATGAAGAGGATGGATCTTGTTTGTACATTCCTCGGGATGCGATCGCCGCGATCGCCACAGTTCCTCCCATCCCAGTGCAATCCCTCAACTTACAAGCGCCATCGCGACAACCGGAACCCACTCCCTCACCCCCCCAGCAACTCATTGAATCCAGTATTGTGCAACTGGATAATTTTCTCAATCCAGCAGAGTATCAGGAACTGATGGAGACGGTTTTTCCCCAGGAAGGGACCGCCTCTAGCGGGATTCAATTGCCGACGCCTCAATCCTTTGAACTTTCGCGAGAAGTGCTGTTACACCGGGTGCAAATAATGCTTCCCGATGTGCTGATTCAGTTGGGATTAGAGGGGTTTCCCTTAACGGCAATGGAAGCAGAGGATATTCCGAATCATGCCACTGAGGGACAGGGAATTGCTACCGATGGAAATAGTCCTGAAACTGCTTTAAGGGTGGTGAATTTCTGTTACTTTTTCTATCAAACACCGAAACCGTTTACCGGAGGAGAAGTGCGAGTTTATGATAGTCAGATTGTGAATAATCACCTGAGTATCGCACAATCCTATAAAACCGTGGAACCGCGTCAGAATAGTATTGTGTTTTTCTTAACCAGCAATGCTTATGAAGTGCTGCCGGTACATCCGAACTCCCCTGCATTTGGCGATCGCTGTTTTCGGGTGAGAGGATGGATGGGGCGATCGGGTTAACTGGGTTTAACCTGAGATCTTGCACCTGTTGCAACAACCGGCGGGGGATAAATCCCCCGCCTAACAGCTAAAGTCGGTTGAAACCGACTGAAAATACTACGGTATAAGACTTGCAGTCGGTTTTTAACCGACTTTAGCTAGGAGGCGGGGGATTTATCCCCCGCCGGTGTTGAGAATGGTGCAAGATCTCAGTTTAACTCAATTTACCCGCGTCTTACAGTTCAACTATAAACTTCAACGTATGACATCAAATATCACTGAGACAGAAACCGTTCATGTAATGCTACTAATTGCCGGGGGACATCAGTGTGAATTGTCCCTGGCAGCAGATGCGCCATTGTTGCAAGATATCCTAGAAGCGATCGCCCTCCGTTCTCACCCTGAGCGATCGCAACCGAATAAACTGTTCCAGATACCGATGGAAGATGGCGGACCTACGTTATACTTTCCCAGTCGTTCCATCGTGGCGATCGCCACCGATCCGCCGGTTCCCCTGCCAGAAATTGCCCCAGAACCCGAACCCATTCAGCGATCGGCAGCAACAACCCCACCGATATTAATCAAATCCCGGTTCCTCAAAATCCAGAACTTTTTAAGCGAAGCCGAAAACCAAAGGATTCTCAACTATGTGATAGACAATCAGCGAGAATTTGAGGATAGTAAAGTCGGCATTGATGACCCCACCTATCGGAAATCCAAAATCTTCTATTACTTCGAGGAATTCGGGGACCTGATTCGAGAACGAATCAAACAAAACCTTCCCCAAGTTAGAGAAAATTTGGGAATTCCCCCCTTTGAAATTGCCGAAATCGAATCCCAAATCACCGCCCACAACGACGGACATTATTACAAAGCTCATAATGATAACGGCGATGAAGTCACCGCCACTCGAACCATCAGTTACATCTACTACTTCCACCGAGAACCCAAACCCTTTAGCGGGGGAGAATTACGGATGTACGATACCTGGAAACTGGGGGAAACCACCTATTCCCTAGCAGAAACCTATACCGACATCCCCCCCACCAACAACAGCATCGTCTTCTTTGTGAGTAACTGTTGTCATGAAGTCCGGCCTATTATTTGCCCCTCTAAAGACTTTAAAAATAGCCGATTTACCCTCAATGGATGGATTAGAAAAGTGGGGTAAAGGGTGAGTTGCAACAACCGGCGGGGGTTCAAACCCCCGCCTCATAGCTAAAGTCGGATAAATCCGACTGACAGATAGTTTCTAACCGATTAGAATTATAACAACAGTCCCAAACCCCTCCCCTCCCAATCCTCCCCTCAGTGAAAATCAGTGTAATCTGTGGTTTAATAAATCTATCAACCCCAAACCGGAGAACAGCAGATGTGGCGCAAACTGTGGCGGTGGCTGAAACAAATCTATCACTCCCTACAACAACGATTCCAAAAACCGGAACCGCCACCGCCACCGCGTCAAATCCCCGATATCGAATGCGAGATAAAATTCATGCAGCCTCCTGTTGTGGAAGTTGAGCAGACAGGGGAGGTGCACGAGAAAGATGAGGCAGAGGTATGGTATCAGCGAGGGAAGGAACAATATGACAGGGGGAATTTTACCGAAGCCCTTGCCTCATACAATGAAGCAATCCGCCTTAAGCCCGATTACCCCGATGCTTATAACGGGACAGGGGCAGCGGAGTATAACTTAGGACAATATAAGGATGCCATTGCCTCATTTAATGAAGCCATCCGCCTCAAACCCGATTTCTCTGATGCTTATTCTAATCGAGGGATAGCGCAGGCTAACTTACGACAATATGAGGATGCCATTGCCTCATTTAATGAAGCCATCCGCGTCCAATTGGATAACCCCTATGCTTATAACGGTCGAGGGTTAGAGCAGTATAACTTAGGGCAATATAAGGATGCCATTGCCTCATTTAATGAAGCAATTCGCTTCAAACCCGATTTCTCCCCTGCTTATTGCAACCGAGGGGCAGCGCAGCATCAATTAGGACAAAATGAGGATGCCATTGCCTCATTTAATGAAGCGATATACCTCCAACCCAATTACGCCCATGCTTATTGCAACCGAGGGTTAGCGCAGCATCAATTAGGACAACATGAGGATGCCATTGCCTCATTCAATGAAGTGATATGCCTCCAACCCAATTACGCCGATGCTTATTGCAACCGAGGGTTAGCGCAGGTTAACTTAGGACAATATGAGGATGCCATTGCCTCATTTAATGAATCAATCCGCCTCCAACCCAATTACGCCGATGCTTATTGCAACCGAGGGTTAGCGCAGGTTAACTTAGGACAATATGAGGATGCCATTGCCTCTTTTGATTTTGCCTTAACTCTAAAACGGGAGCATTGGCAAACGTGGGTAAATCGAGGCACTGCCGCAGGAATAGTACAAACGAGCAATTCACCGAGCAATTCACCTTATATGTCCTCTGCCCTCGCTATCCTAAACCCTGACTTGAACCTGAGAGGATTTGAGGGCAAATTGGCAAGTTATCAGGAAGGGTTGAAGTATTGCCCGAAAGATACCCATCCGGAAGGGTGGGGGATGTTGCATTTTCAAATCGGCGATACTTATTATTTCCGATCGCGCAAAAACCCCACAACCCGCCACCCAGACTTACAAACCGCACGCACCTATTATGACTTCGCCCTGGAAACCCTCACCGAAACTACCTATCCCGAAAATCATTTAAAAGTCTTGCGGCGATTGATTCGTGTATTACTGGGTTTAGAGGAAACGGAACAAGCACAGGAGTTGAAACGGAGGGGAACTGATGTCTTACGACGGTTAGTCGAGGAATGTCGCAGTCCCGGCAAACAACGCCAACTCGCCTTGGAATTTGCTGATTTTTATCAATTAACCGTGGATTTGTGGGTGCAACAAGGGGATGTGGTGCAGGCATTGGAAGTGGCGGAGGCGGGGAAAAATGCCTGTTTGTCTTGGTTGCTGGATGGCAGGGGGGATGCCGTGGCAGAACCGAATTGGCAGCAGATTCGGCAGTTGTTGCAGGGTCAGACTGCGGTGGTGTATTGGCATCTGAGTCCCTACGCCCTCACTACGTTTATTCTCAAACCGGATGACGATGAACCCCGGGTGTTGCGGCAATCCCAGTTTCAGGACCAATCCGGGTATCAGGGGAACTTGCTGAAGTTGGAAACCTGGATTAAGGAGTGGAATCAAGCGTATAGTCGCGATAAAGGCAGCAAAACCAGCGCACAATCGACCAGTTGGCGCCAGTCTTTGCCGAAACAACTCGACTGCCTCGCCAAGATTCTCCAGATTTCCGCAATTTTAGAGGAGTTGGAGGGTTGCCAAGGATATCACCGTCTGATTCTGATTCCGCACAAAGACTTGCATCGCCTTCCCCTCCATGCCTTATTTTTCAACAGTGATGGGTTCCCCCAGAGTTGCGCCATCACCTATCTCCCGAGTGCAGCATTTGGATTGAGTCGGTTAGATGCTAATCCATCTCATTTTATTGGTAGTATCGGGGAAGAAGAATCCTTCCAACCCGATGAAGAACCCCCCCAACCCCCCCTTGCTAAGGGGGGGCTTTTCGGTTCTCTACTCAGTATCGAAAATCCCAAAAGTCTCATCAAAGATAGAGACGGTTCATCCAAATCCCTCGCCGCCCTTCCCGCAGCAGATGCCGAATCCGAGATGATTTCCCGCCTGTTTCCCGCTTCCACCCGCCTTGGGGAAAGCGACGCCACTAAATCAGCGGTAATTGCTGCCTTGCAACAGTCTCATACTGTTATCCACTTTACGGGACATGGGGAGTATGAATCTGCCGAACCCCTTGCCTCTAAGTTGTTTCTGAGTGGTGAGGATCGACTTCAGGTTAAAGACATTATCAAACTGAACCTCCATAGCTATCAACTGATCTCCCTTTCCGCCTGCGAAACTGCTGTCACCGGCAACCCAACAATTACCAGCGAATATGTGGGATTAACCAGTGCATTCCTGCGATCTGGAGTCGGTTCGGTGCTTAGTACCCTCTGGCAAGTCCAATCTGACGCCAGTACCTTATTCGCCCTCTATTTCTACCAGCAATTACAACAAGGACATCCCTACCCCGTCGCCTTTACTGCAACTCAAAAATGGCTGAAAAGTGTTACTAAGGAAGACTTATCCCTGTGGTGTCAGCAACAGATTGAGGAACTAGACAAACATCCCCCAGTCCCTCGCGGGATTCGGCGCTGTTTCACCAGTTGGCAGAAAGATCTTGATACAATGGAGAAAAATCCCCCCTTTGCCGATCCTTATGATTGGGCATCCTTTACCCTTTACGGATTATGAAAGATTCAGACGCCTTAATTTTTCAAGCTTTTCTGGCTGCACTCACCCAGTTAGACTCGGCATTACCTGATGCCGTCCAATCCCAACTCAACCAAATCGCTGCCTTCCTGGATAGCGATCGCCTGGAGGAAATCGCCGAAGAGTATCCTCCCTTAAAATCGATTTATGAAGATGCGCATGGTTGGTTATTCAAACATGGCAACCAACAGCGCAAGGGATTAGATACTATCCCTGATGCTTCTTGGCAAAAGGAGAATACCGCTTCCCTCACCCTCGATAATACCTCCAAGAAAAGTGGCGATTCTACTCCCTTAACGGATATGCTGCCCAATATCCAGGAAGGACTGAAAAATAATGAGGAGTTAGTCCAAATTACTAAACAGGTATGTCAAAGTAGCGACTCGGTAGACTCGGCCAAAGTGGCCCTATTTGGCTACATTCAAATTGCCTAATTTTCTATCAAGCTTGTCCACATTCTATGATGCGGAACCGATTTGAGTCGAGATGAAGGTAGCCCTTTTCCCGCCTGCTTTAGCCGTTATTCCCCCAAACTGGATCAACCATGAGTGAATGCGATCGCCTAATTTATATTAATATTGACCGATTCCTCTATGATCTTGCCGAAGGTTTGGGGCAATCCGATGAAAATATTCAGAAAAATTGCCAGAATTTTTGGCAAAAAATCTATGGAGAAACGTTTCCTAATGAAAAATTAGCCGATATCAAGGCAAGTCAAGCCTTAACCGCCGATTATCGGAATTTGCTGACAAGGCAATACGAACCCTTTGCTTCAAATTATGATGGATATTACTATCCGGTAAAAATCGGTGACACCTACGCCCTCCTGATGGAATGTGCCGGAAAAATAGTCTCGGAAACGGAAAAATCTACCCCCAAGGATATCAAGAAACAAATTCCCTGGATTAAAAGCATTCTCGATTCGCAACTGCACCCATTTCCCGCAACCATTGGGGAGAGTTGGTTAATCTGGGGACAGCTTGCCAGTGACACCCTTGATCCGGACTCTCTGGAAACAATCGCTAAAACCTGTTACGAAAGTTTGGGGATTTTTCCAACTTCCAAATGGGACCGAGATTTTAAGAATGCTGGAGAATTTCAAGGGGTCAAGTTTTATGAACTCTGGCGCGTTCCTGGCGATAGCGGCAATCTTAACCAAAACTACCATTTATTAATCTGCCTTTTTCCCCACAACAGCGGCACATTCATGGTAAACAATCCGCAGTTCCAGCAAATGATTACGAGTATTTTACCCCTATTTATTGAGTTATTTCACTTTCGCAATAAAATAATTTGGGCTTACACCCAAAGTCGGCAACTCAAAGTCCAGATGAAACAAGCCTCTCAAGAGATTCAAGCCATCATAAACGGATTACCGCAACAAGTAAAATCTACACGACTTGATCTCAAAGAGATGCAAATTACTCTACAAAAATGCTTGACAATTTTCTCGGTTTATGCAAGCCGTATTAGCGAGTTGGAAGAACAGCAACAGACAATTGCCACTAACTTACACAACTATAAAAAGCAACTCACCATCATGCCTGAAGCCCTCGATCACAAATGCAAAGGCGATAGAAGTTTCCAGTTTTTAAACAGATTCAGCAAATACACTCAGGAGAAATATATCCCCCAGATTCAAGCGGATCTCGGCAGTTTAAGTGCAGAATTGCGTTTACTGGAAAATGCGATTAAAACCATTGAAGGCATCATCCAACTGGAACAAACCAAAAGCGATCGCGCTTTAAGCGAAACCGTGGCGATCGCTACCGTGGGACTGGGACTGAGTGCGATTACCGCCACCGTTGTCTCCACTCAACAACCTCCAAGGGGCGATCGCTTTTTTATGCTAACGCCACCCTTCTTGTGGAGTATTGGCATCCTGTCCCCCTTTGTCATCTGGTTACTGCTGCGCTTGTGTCGTCCTTTTCGGGGAGGGAAAAATTGATTTTGCCTCATGCGGAAGGGACCCCCCCAACCCGATGGCGTTGCTAAGGGGGGGAGTTGGATTTAGTCGAGATTTGCCGAGGGGGGGAGTTGGATTTGAGGGGGGAAATTTTAGGAATTCTGAGAAAGATGCCATCAACAATGACATCAACAATCAGTAAATTCCATCGGTTTCTAAAAACCCTATTTCAAAACATTAATCTTCAGTCGGTTTCAACCGACTTTAGCTATGAGGCGCGGGTTTAAACCCGCGCCGGTGCTCTTCAAACCTCAATTACCTTATCCCGCTTCAACAGCAAATTCGCGACAACCATCCCCACAATTGCCAAGAATATCATCGGATAAAAGGCATAAGTATAGCTGCCAAACCAATCGCGAATTTGTCCCGCAATTAGGGTTCCTGACAAGGCACCCACGCCATAAGCCGTAAACACAATGCCGTAATTTTGAGCATAGTTATCCGGATTAAATAGGCGCAAAGTAGTCGTTGGTGCGATCGCTAACCATCCGCCTAGAGATGCCCAAAATAGGCAAAAGGCAATCAAATAGGTTGCAACTTGTCCCTCTTTGACATTCAGCATCAATAGGCAGGCAATTAACACGAGGGTATAAGAAACCATCGCCACATAACGGGGTTTAAAGCGATCGGTTAACCAGCCAAATAGGGGGCGACTGATGCCATTAAATAGGGCAAATAATGAGACACTGCTGGCAGCTAATGCCGGGTCAATCTTAATCATTTCCTCCCCGACGGGACTAGAAATTCCGATCGCACTCAATCCGACAAAGGTGCCGATGCTGTAGCAAATCCACAGTCCATAAAAGGACCGACTTTTCAGCAAATTCCCGGGATAGGCGCTGGGGACGGCACAGGAGGCTGCCGTAAGCGGTTGTGCCGGTTGCCAGTCTTTGGGTGGCATTTTTAGAGTCGTGGCGATCGCCAGAATAATTAAGGTAAAGGCAATCCCTAAAATCCGCAAGGTTTCTCGCACACTATAGGCATCAATTAACCCTTTCGCCAGGGGTGCAGTGATTAAAGGAGAGAGTCCAAATCCAATAATGGTTAACCCCACCGCTAATCCTTTTTTATCGGGAAACCAGCGCGCCACGACTGCCATTGGTACCCCATAAGCAATTCCCACCCCAGTCCCGGCAATCAATCCGTAGGTGAGGGTCATTGCTAGAATATTGTTGGCAAAACTCGAAAGAATGTAACCCACTCCAACAATAATTCCTCCGATCGCCGTAACAATTCTTGAGCCAATTCGGGTAATATAAAACCCGGCAATGGGCATCATGACGGCATAAAAAACCAAGGCAACCGTATAGGGTAACAAACTTTCGGTTGCGCCAATGTTCAGTTCCCCTTCTAAGGGTTTTCTAAACACACTCCAAGAGTAAACACTCCCCAAACACAGTAAAACGCTCATTCCCAGTGGAATCATTAACCATCTGCCCTGTTGTGCAGGCAGTCCAAATAGGGTTAATTCTGAGCGATCGTGAGTGATATTCATCACTGCTAACTCCCTTTTAGAGATAATTCTAGTGGATTTCTATCGGTTCGTTGCTGATTTTTATGGTTTAGCTCGTTTCTATAGAGTTTCTTTTATCAGAGTTGAATCCTCTGATTGCTTCCCCTTTACTTTATCACGATTTGCACCCCTCTATATCATGAAAAATCATGAAAACTTGATTTTTCCCGAGGCAGGAGTATAGGCGATCGCCCTCGGGGGGGATTCGGTTCTCCCGGCAACGACTGCCCCAAATTTGAGCCTTTTGATAGAGGTGGGATTGAATCTATTTCGATATCCTAGGGATAATCACCTTGAAACTTAGCAGCTCAAACCTTTCCCCAGGGAATTCTTTCGGTTGCTTCATTCAGGAATCTCCTGTTTAAAATAACCCCTTAAAACTAATATACATCATGACTCAATCTACACAATCAGAATGGATCGAGCGTTTTGCTCGCTTTGGATACGCTGCTAAAGGATTTGTTTACGGCTTGGTTGGCATTCTAGCCTTGCAAGCAGCATTTACCAAAGGGGGACGAACCACGGACCCAAAGGGGGTGCTTTACACCATCGTTGAGCAACCTTTTGGCCAAGCATTACTGTCTTTTGTAACCATTGGTCTACTTGGTTATGCAATGTGGCGTTTTCTACAAGCCTTCATGGATACTGACAATAAAGGTACTGATTTCAAAGGCTTAATCGAGCGATTTGGATTTGGAATGAGTGCGGTCATTTATTGTGGTTTTGCTTTTACTGCTATTAAACTCTTGATGGGAAATGGAGACAGTGGCGGAGAACAAAGTGATCAAAGCGCTCAACATTGGACCGCCCGGTTTCTCTCCCAACCCTTTGGAGAATGGTTGGTGGGATTGGCTGGTGCAGTGGTAATGGGTTTAGGATTTTATTATTTTTATAAAGCCTTTAGTGGGAAGTTTCGCAAAGAATTAAAAATTAGAGAAATGACTCCCAATGAAGAAAAATGGGTGATGAGAGCAGGTCGAGTGGGGTTATCTGCAAGAGGTGTTATTTTTACCATGATTGGCTGGTTTTTGATGCAGGCGGCTTATCAATCCAATGCGAATGAAGCCCAGGCCATTCCCGGCACTTTAGAGACTTTATTGAGGCAGCCTTATGGGAGTTTGCTGTTGGGGGTTGTAGCCGCAGGATTGGTGATTTATGGACTCTATATGGGAGTACACGCCCGCTATCGACGTATGCGCCCTCCCCAAGGTGACCCGCGACAACTTTTAAATCTGGGACGATAGGCGATCGCCTCGGGACAAACTCCCTTGGGGGGATGAACCCCCAAACATCACGTTCAACTGATTCACCCGGATGAATGGGTGGCAAATTTTTTCACCAAGTTGTCTGGAATCGCAACCAGACGATGACTAGAAACATGGATAAAACATCCCGTCTGTTTGGCAGTGACAGCAATTTTATCATCCACGATTAACTCGGTTTTGACAATCCATTTCACCGACCCCATATCACTAAACCACATTCGTCCCTCAATCAAATCAAACAATTTGATGGGTTTATGATATTCCAGGCGACTCTTACCAATCAGGGGTGAGATTCCTAATTCTAATTGCTGTTCTAAAGAAAAATACTGTTGAAATAAATCTAAGCGTAAATCTTCAATCCAGCGCATCAAAATCATTTGGCTGACAAACCCGGTTATATCAATATCGTAAGGTTTCACAGTGAAAGCTAAAGCCGTCTCTAATAGCGTATCTTGTTCTAAGGTCATAGTCCCTCAAACTGGTTTTTTAAAAAACAATTCGGTTGGTCCTCTGGGTTAAATGCCGGGAGGCAATTTTACAGGACTCTAACTCATTGTAATCATTTTTCAAGAAAAGAACGCAGGGGAGACGCTACGGAAGGGTTAGGTTAAGAGGACCAGAAACCGGGTTTCTTTCATGACTTGCTGGTATTTGCCATAGATTTGGTAAAGAAACCCGGTTTCTCATCGTTAGGATTTTGCCGGATATTGCTGCAAAACGCGCTTTAAAAATTGTCCCGTGTAGGAATGAGGATTTTCCGCTACTTCCTCTGGGGTTCCCGTGGCGATCGCCTCTCCACCTTTGTCCCCGCCTTCCGGTCCTAAATCAATCACCCAATCTGCACAACGAATCACATCTAAGTTGTGTTCAATGGTCAAAATTGAGTTCCCTTTATCCACCAATCGCTGCAACACATTCAACAATTGATGCACATCATAAAACGATAATCCCGTCGTCGGTTCATCGATTAAATACAAGGTTTTTCCCGTAGCGCGTCGGGAGAGTTCCGTTGCCAGTTTGACCCGTTGCGCTTCACCTCCCGAGAGAGTGGGTGCCGGTTGTCCCAGGTGAATATATCCTAATCCCACATCCACTAAGGTTTGCAACCTTGTTGCCGCCCGAGGAATATGTTTAAACAGTTCTAAGGATTCTTCCACGGTGAGATTCAACACATCGGCAATGGAATATCCCTTGTATTTCACTTGTAAAGTTTCCCGATTATATCGCGCACCTTTACAAATATCACACTGCACATAAACATCGGGTAAAAAGTTCATAGAAATGACATTTACCCCTTGTCCGCCACAAGCTTCGCAACGTCCCCCTTTGACATTAAAAGAAAACTGACCCGGTTTGTATCCGCGCGCTTTTGCTTCGATGGTTTCGGCAAATAACCCCCGAATCATATCAAAAACACCCGTATAGGTGGCGGGATTGGACCGAGGGGTTCTGCCAATGGGAGATTGGTCAATAATAATTACCTTATCCACTGCATCTTTTAAACTCTTCTCCCCCAAGGTTTTGAGTGCGCCCATATCCCCAGGAAAGGGAGTTTTTCGGGTGATATGATGTTGCAATGCCGGATAAAGCAAATCATTAATTAAACTGGATTTACCTGAACCCGAAACCCCCGTCACACAGACTAATTTTCCGAGAGGAATTTCCACATTAATCTGCTTGAGATTGTTGCGAGAACAGTTTTTCATCACCAGAGAACGTCCATTGCCTTCGCGCCGTTCCCCGGGGGTTTCAATTTGTAACCGCCCGGATAAATAAGACCCGGTGAGAGAATTTTCCGCCGTTAAAAGGGCGTCTAACTGTCCTTGGGCGACAATTTCGCCGCCATGTACCCCAGCGCGAGGACCGATATCGACAATCCAATCCGCAGCGCGAATCGTGTCCTCGTCATGTTCCACGACAATTAAGGTATTTCCCAAATCGCGTAATTTGGTTAAAGTATTGAGCAATCGTCCGTTGTCTCGTTGATGGAGTCCGATGCTGGGTTCATCGAGAACGTATAACACCCCGGTTAATCCGGCGCCGATTTGGGTTGCCAGACGAATCCGTTGTGCTTCTCCTCCGGAAAGGGTCATGGCAGGGCGATCGAGGGTGAGATAATCCAATCCCACATCTAATAAAAATTGTAGTCGGGCGCAAATTTCTCGGAGGACGAGTTCAGCAATCTGTGCTTGCCGACTGCTCAATTGCAACCGATCAATGCGATCGCGACAGTCCCGAATGGAAACCGAGGTTAAATCATCAATATGCTCACTCCCAATTCTCACCGCCAACGCTTCCGGTTTCAAGCGCTTTCCGTGACAACTTTCGCAAGGGCGATCGACCAAATACTGCTCTAATTTTTGCTTTTGCAGTTCCGAGGCACTTTCTTCATAGTACCGTTGCAACAACGCCAATGCACCGGCATACCGCCGATTATTTCCCCATCCTTCGATATTAATCGGTTCGTCAGCACCATATAAAATGGTCTTTTGCTGTTTTGCCGTCAACTCTTTCCAAGGGGTGGTCAACTCAAACCCATACCCCTTTGCCAACCCTTGCAACACCGAGAGATAATAAGCACTATCTTTGTCCGCCCAAGGGGCGATCGCCTCATAAATTGGCGCATCCGGGTCCGGAATAATTAACTCCGGGGAAAAAGTCCGAAAACTGCCCAATCCATGACAACTCTCACAAGCACCATAGGGGGAATTAAACGAAAACAAACGCGGGGAAAGTTCTTCCATCACCGCCCCATGTTCCGGACAGGCAAACTTCTCGGAAAAGACTAATTCTGTCTCTCCCTCGTCGGTGGTACTGTCTAATAATTGAATAATCGCAATCCCTTCGGAATGGCGCAATCCCGTGGTTAAAGAGTCTGCTAATCGTTCTTGGATGCCTGCTTTTTTAATCAGGCGATCAACGACAATTTCAATGGTATGGGTATGATTTTTATCCAGTTCAATCTTGTCCGAGAGTTCGCGAATTTCGCCATTCACCCGCACTCGCACAAACCCCTCAGAAGAGAGACTAGACAGCACTTTTTTATGAGTGCCTTTTTTCCCACGAACCACCGGGGCGAGAATTTGAAATTTCGTGCGATCCGGGAGTTCCATGACCCGATCGCACATTTCATCAATCGTTTGTGGGGCGATCGAGCGATCGCAAATTGGGCAGTGCGGTTTTCCCGCCCGTCCAAATAACAAGCGCAAATAATCATAAATTTCCGTCACCGTCCCCACCGTCGATCGCGGGTTGTGGGACGTGGATTTTTGGTCAATGGAAATCGCCGGAGAGAGTCCCTCAATGGATTCCACATCCGGTTTATCCAGTTGTCCCAGAAACTGACGGGCGTAGGCGCTGAGGGACTCCACATAACGCCGTTGACCCTCCGCAAAAATGGTATCGAAGGCGAGGGAGGATTTCCCGGATCCAGAAACGCCGGTAAAGACAATCAGGCGATCGCGCGGGAGTTCGAGGTCAATATTTTTAAGGTTGTGCTGTCTTGCCCCTCGAATTCGGATCCCGTGATCCCGGGGATTGACCACCGCCTCGGTCAGGGAGGATCCATTCAAACTTTGGACGGGTTGCTTTGTAGACACATTGGCACGTTTAGGCATAAAAATTAACTATACATTTCTTAATAATTTTAGCGGTTTTGGATGTGGATGCGGGTGTGGAGGATGGGATCATCGGGGTTCGGATATCCGAGGGGGGTGCTGGTTTGTGTAGCGGGGTTGGAGGGGATAACGACTGAAGTCGTTACTACGAACGGGGGAAAATTCTTCAGTTTGTAGTAACGACTTCAGTCGTTTCCGGGTTATGTCCCCCGGACATTGCCCCTTTAAAAGAAAATCTTTTAAAGGGGGATAACGACTGAAGTCGTTACTACGAACGGGGGAAAATTCTTTAGTTTGTAGTAACGACTTCAGTCGTTTCCGGGTTATGTCCCCCGGACATTGCCCCTTTAAAAGAAAATCTTTTAAAGGGGGATAACGACTGAAGTCGTTACTACGAACGGGGGAAAATTCTTTAGTTTGTAGTAACGACTTCAGTCGTTTCCGGGTTATGTCCCCCTACAATACAATGGAAGAGTGCCAGGAGAACCGAACCAATGGACGAATATCAATCCCAAGTAGTCAAGGCGATCGCCACTTTAAAGGAAGACTTACCCACGTTATTTGAAAAAGATATTTCTTATGATATTTATCGGAAAGATATCTTTTTCAAAGACCCAGTAAATCAGTTTAAGTGGAAATTCAATTATCGAATTATTTTCTGGACGTTACGATTTCACGGCCAACTGTTTTTTACAGAACTCTATTTTGATTTGCATGATGTAGAGCAGGTTGCACCGGATATGATTTTAGCAAACTGGACCGTGCGTGGGACCTTGCGTTTACCTTGGAAAGCGGATTTATTATTTAATGGGTATTCTAATTATAAATTAGATGAAACTGGCTTAATTTATGAACATATCGACACTTGGGACCGGGAACCGAAGGCAATTTTAAAACAGTTTCTGCCGCAATAAAAGATAAAAAGCGTTTCCCCTTCCCCAGAGAAAAGGGAGGGGGAAAAGTTCGTATTATTCTTGAGTTCCGGCGTTACGGAGCGATCGCGCTACTTTCTTATACCCATTAAACTCCGCGATCGCCAAGGCAGTGTACCCTCCGCGATTTTTGAGATTAACATTGGCACCGGCAGATACCAAGAGATGCACCGCTTCCTCAAAACCGCGATGGGCGGCCCACATCAAGGCACTGGCCCCGGCCTCATCTTGGCGGTTGACATCGGCACCGGCAGCAATCAGGACCTCGATGACTTCGGTCAAATTGCGATCGGCTGCTTTCATCAGAGCAGTTTTGCCTCCGGTGGAGACGGCATTGGGGTCCGCACCGGCTTTGAGTAGGACTCGGATGGTGTCCAGATGGCCGAGTTCAGCGGTGGCGGTGAGGGGGGTTTCGTCAAAGTTGGTGGGGTTAACCTCTGCACCTTTGTGGAGGAGGGCCGCCACAATGTCGGCGCGATCGTGCAAGGCGGCGACAAATAAGGGGGTGTCTCCGAGACGATTGCACCGTTGGAAATCGGCACCGGAGTCGAGTAACAGGTTGACCACATCGGCATACCCTTCAACCACGGCCCAATTTAAGGCAGTTTCTCCGTCACTATCCCTGGCATTAATCTCTGCACCGGCATCCAGCAGGGCCCGAACCATCTGCCAATGGCCTCCCGATGCCCCAGCCATCAGGGGGGTAAAACCATCGAGATTTTTGGCATTGACATCGGCACCGGCAGCCAGCAGGGCGATTACGACCTCGGTATGGCCGCGATCGCTCGCCAGGAGCAAGGGAGTTTCAGCATCTTTATCCGTGACATTGGGGTGAGTCCCCCCCGCTAACAAGATTTGCACAATGGGCAGGTCCCCGCGTTCCGCCGCTTCGAGTAAGGCGCTGCCGCAATCATATTTTTGACAGGAAAGACCCTTGTGGATCAGCAGTTCTAACAGTTCCGCATTCCCCTTCTGGGCGATGCGGAATAAGAGGGAATCCAGGTCAGCGATCGCCTCTAAATGGGCCCCGGCTGCAAGTAAGGCCCGGACAATAGCAACATGACCCTCGACAATGGCGAGTTTGAGGGCGGTATCATCATCTTTATCTTTGATATTGGGTTCGGCACCGTGGGTCAACAGCAGATCGGCGATCGCCGGATTGCCTTTGAGCGCCGCCACCATCAGTGCCGTACTGCCATCATCATTCCGGGCGTTCACCTGTGCTCCAAAGGAGAGTAACAGGCGGACCACATCAATCTGATGATTGGCTGCCGCGAACATCAACGGGGTGATGCCGTACTTTTCTCGGGCAAGATTGGCATCGGCACCGGCTTCGAGCAAGTGACGGGCGATTTCCGTGTAACCTTTCTGGGAGGCAAACATTAACGGAGTCGTGCCTTCTCCATCTTTGGCATTGACACGCGCACCTTCAGCCAGCAGGGTAATGACTTGATGAATGTTGCCAATTCGAGCCGCCTGAATTAATAAAAGATCCTGGTTAGAGAGCATTTGCTGCGATCGACTCAATCTCGGGGTAATTTAACGGTATCGCGAAAGGAGCCGACAATCAACCGCGATCATCCGGAGATCTTCACTTAGGCGATCGCGCAGGAGCGCAGACTGCTACAATGGCGCCGGTCGCGCCACCCTTGAGACTGGGGGATGTTCAAGAGTTCTCCAGAGCCAAATTATGATAAGTTTTATGAAGATCCTCACGCCATCTGGATGGAGAACACCATGACCATAGAACTGCCCGCACCCTTACAAACCGGATTGACCTTTTTCCACCCCTTGTTAATGTGGGTGTTGTTTGGACTCTCGATTTATGCCCTTGTCCTGGGAGTGAAACTGAAGCGCACCCGCAAAGCTACAGGAGAAGAGAAAAAAGTTCTGATTAAGGGCAAATATAATGTTAGACATTACCAAATCGGGTCCATCATGCTGGCCCTGATGGTATTCGGCACCGTGGTTGGCATGGGTGCTACCTATATCAATAATGGCAAGCTGTTTTTTGGTCCCCACCTGCTCGTGGGCTTAGGCATGACCACAATGGTGGCAATTTCCGCCTCCCTAGCGCCCTTCATGCAGCAGGGTGTCACTTGGGCGAGAGTGACTCATGTGGCGATGAATATGACCTTGCTCACCCTGTTTGGCTGGCAAGCCTTCACGGGATTGCAAATTGTCCAAAAGATTTTGAGCAGTGATTCCTAAAAAAGGCGCAAGCCATAGGAATCATTCCTCGTGACGCGCTTAAGCCACGTCACGAGGAATTTTGCCCAGGATGGAGCCACTTCCGGTCCCTGCCCGAAGATATGGGGGAAGGGACCGGATATTTGTTAGGGAGTTTCAACTTCCTCGGGGATCTCTTCGCCGCTGCCATTGGCGCCGCTACATTGACGGCACAGATCGAAATTAGAGGTTTTGGCGCGTTTTTTCTTGAAGAGTTCGAGGCGATCGCGCCCGATGGTGGAGTGAAAATCTTCCTGGACTTTGTAGGTTAAGCGACGAGAGACTTGTTTAACAATTTGTGCCAACAGGCGATCGCCGGTTCTTTGGACGAGGGGAAGGGGTAAAGCATGAATGAACTTGGGAAAGCAAACCCCCACCTTTAAATCTAAATTCCACTCCACCCGAGTCATGGTGGCAGGGAGTTCCTGAGTATGGCGGAGTTTGATATTAGAATAATCTGCCGGAATTTCTACCAATTCCTGGGACGCTTTAAACTCCACGTCATAACCCGGGGGGACATAATCGGGAATGGCGATCGTTTCGATGAGATAAACCCGATTCTGTTGGGGCAAGAGATTTAGACCAATTTTCGGTTCCACTTCATAACCGAGTGCACCAAAGCGCCCAATAGTCAGAGCATAGCCATTTTCTCCTAAAGCTTCTGCCTGCATCGGATGAGCACAGCGTTTAAACCATCCTTGGTGAACGTCAAAATAGGCAGCAACGGTTTCCACATCGGCATACATTTCCATGCATCCGACAAAATGAGTTTGAAACCACATCGGTTCACAAGCAACGGAGGTAGATGCCTCGCGATCGCCATCGATGGATGTTTGCTTATGGTTTAAAATATCTGACTGCATAACTGCTTCCCTGATTGAGGGTTTGTGTTTTTGTACCGCCACCGGAGTGGCTGGATGCTATTTTCTCTACGTTATCTTGTCCCTGGGAGGGGTGAAATCCGTAATTCTGCCCGACTTTCTTTGATTGAGGTCAGCTTCGCCTCGGGTTGGCACAAGGGTTGAGCTGGCATCCGTTTCTATCATAAGCAATCTGGCAAGGGAGGTTCTGTGATGTAGATATCCGAACCGGGGCGATCGCGATCGGTCCCCAAATTTTTTACACTATAGGAGGTTTGGGGCTCCAACCCCTTCCCCCTATTGCATAACAGCAATAATTTCACATTCAATCCATAATTTTACCGAAAAAACTGATGAAAGCATTTGTAGCGGGTGCCACGGGACAGACAGGACGACGAATTGTCGAAGAATTGGTCAAGCGGGAGATTCCCGTGCGCGCCTTGGTGCGGAACTTGGAGAAAGGTCAGCAACTCTTACCTCCGCAGGTGGAGTTAGTGGTGGGGGATGTATTGAATCCCCAGAGTCTCAACGAGGCGATCGCGGATTGTACCGTAGTGTTATGCGCCACGGGTGCCAGCCCCAGCTTCGACCCCACGGGACCCTATCGCATTGACTATGAAGGGACCAAGCACCTCGTGGATGTCGCCAAAGTCAAGGGAATCGAACATTTTGTTCTGGTTTCCTCCTTGTGCGTCTCTAACTTATTCCATCCGCTCAATTTATTTTGGCTGATTTTAGTCTGGAAAAGACAAGCCGAAAAATATATCGAAAACAGCGGTTTAACTTACACCATCGTCCGTCCAGGCGGACTAAAAAATGCCGAAGATGAAGCGGCGATCGTCATGAAATCTCAGGATAAATTATTTGAGGGGAGCATTCCGCGAACTAAAGTCGCCGTAGTCAGCGTTGAAGCCTTATTTCAACCTGCCGCCCGGAATAAAATTGTCGAAATTGTCACCAATGCGGAAGCGCCCGCCCAAGCATTCCCTGAGCTATTTGCCAGCGTGGTTTAACTCCACCCCGGCTAGAATTAGCTTAATCTACGCCCAAAACCCGGGCTCACTCGTTTAACAGGAGGGTGCGTCAGATAAAAACTCGAAGAGGTGAACCCTTAACCGGAGACTCTGACGCCCCTACAACGGGGACATTTTACCATAAAAACCCGCCCCAAGAATTTCTGCGGGACCTGCTATTAAAATAGGGAGAACCTACTGCATCAACCTGAATGAAATCAGGGACATAAACCCGAAAAACCTGAATAAATTACCCTAGTTTCTGAATAATTCATCATGCCTTATGGTTTCTGAACCTTCTTTACAACCGTTGAAATCGAGTCAAAAACCGCTGGTTAAACGGCGAAGAAAACCCCCGAAATTCAGACAAATAGTCTTATTGCTGGCTGGGACGATCGCCTTACCCATGCTGTTTTATAACGTCATCTTTCGTCGCACCGAATCCCTGCCCCCCTCATTAATGGCCCCCTTACCCCCCTTAGTCATGGAAAATGGGGACCCTTATATCCGCGCCCTGATGCGAACCATTTCCGCCAGTGAATCCAACGTGGACCATCCCTACGCCGTGATCTATGGCGGCCAATATATTGACGACTTCAAACGCCATCCCGATCGCTGCGTGCGAATCGTCGCCGGACCCAATCTCAACAACTGCTCCACTGCTGCCGGTCGCTATCAGTTTATCACCACCACCTGGGAAGAAATGGCCGAACGCTACCACCCCAAAGCCGATGGCAGATGGTTTTGGAAATCCTATAGTTTTGAGCCAAAATTCCAAGATAAAGTCGTCTATGCGTGGCTAAAAGACGAAGAAGCGTGGGGAGTGAACATTTCCGAATTATTAAAACAAGGAAAATTAGATGAAGTCTTATATCTGCTCTCGGGAACTTGGACCAGTCTCGGCTACGGGATTGAAACCAATTCCATGAGCGCCTATTTACCCACCATTTACCAGCAACTCCTGGAAGAGGAACTGCAAAAATCCATGTAAAGCTATCAAAAACCGGATATTGGTCTTGGGAACTAGGTTTGAAGCGCCTTCATTTGGGATGTTGCGACGCTCAAAGGAAACACCTGATTCAGATTCGGGTTCTAAGAAGCTAATCCCAAATCCCATTGTCAAAGACCTGTTTTCTCTCCCCAGCCCGCGTAGGCGGGCTTTGTCCGTATAGCCGCACCGTTGAGGGTGCGGGTTAAAACCCTACCATCATCCCTTACCCAATCGAGAGGAACCCCCCCATGAAACGATTTCGCCACGCGCTATGGGCAACCCTTGGAGTGGCTTTATTCCTCAGCATGAATTTGTTGCTGACCTTTGCACCCGCTTACTCCACCGGGGTAACCACTCCTGCACCTCATAGCCAAATCCCCACTTTCTCCAGTTTAAAACAAATTCTGGAACTGGCTTTTGAACCAGGAACCCCAGAATTTAATACCCTAGTCGAAGCCGATCGCCTCTTTGTGGAAGGCAACACCCAGGCAGCAGAAGAACTGTACCGCCAGGTGAAAGGTCAGTTTTCTCAACCGCGCGGGGACCAGGCGATCGCTCAAGCCATCACCGATCCTGAACAACTATCCGGCGCGGGTCGAGTCTATTGGCGCGAAGCCCAAGCGGGATTTGAACAAAAGTTAGAAACCCGAATTTTTGTCCCGTTACAGCAATTAGTCGAAAAACATCCGGAATTTATTCCCGGTCATGTGTTGCTCGTCCAAGCCTTACAACAGTACGGCAGAGGAGACGAAGCCTTAGCCGTCCTAGAACGCGCCACCACCCTTTATCCCAATGAACCGGAATTAATCAAAGCGGAAATTTCAGCCTTACAAACCGAAGAGAAATGGCTGGAATCTTCCATTGCGGCAAGGCAATTTGCAGTGCTGTATCCGGAACATCCTCAAGCCGCTGAATTTGGGGCGATCGCCGATGATGATTTAGGTCGCTATCGTTCCGGAATTCGTCGCCGATTAATCGGGCAAACCATCGTCACCGGCGCACTCTCCATCGGGGATTTACTCCTAACTGGAAACGTCGCCGGAACCATCCCCGCCATTCAACTCACCATGCTGTTGATGCAAGGAGAAGCCGCCTTTGGTAACCAATTGGCTGAAGTTTTCCAACAGCGTTTACCGATGGTTGAAGATGAAACCATCGTTAACTATGTCAATGAAGTCGGTCAGAAAATGGCTAACTTGATGGGACGGGATGAATTTGAGTATGAATTCTTCGTGGTGAAAGACAAAAATCTCAATGCCTTTGCCCTTCCCGGTGGTAAAGTCTTCGTGAATACCGGCGCACTCCAAAAAATTAACAGCGAAGCCGAACTCGCAGGTTTACTGGGTCATGAAGTCGCTCATGCCGTCTTGTCTCATGGCTATCAACGGGTTGTGCAAAGCGCCTTACTTTCTAACTTAAATCGCGTCGTTCCAATGGGGGATTTAATTGCCGCCCTAGTCGGTCGCGCGTACAGTCGCCAGAATGAAAGACAAGCCGATGTTTTAGGCTCAAGAGTGTTAGCCAATACCAATTATGCCGCTGATGGGTTAAGAAACCTGATGCAAACCTTCACCGAATTAGATGGCGGTGGCGGAGGGGTTCTAAACTGGTTATCTTCTCACCCCGCCTCCAGCGATCGCCTCCGCGATTTGGAAGAGTTAATCCAACGCAATGGTTACAACCGTTATGCCTTTGAAGGCGTCGAACGCCACGCCCAAATCCAAAGCCGAGTGGAAGAACTCTTCCCCGAAGAAGAGGCAGGCAATGCAGTAGAAGTTCTCCTAGCTGGAGCATAAAATAGAAATCAATTAACCCCAAATCCTCGTTACAAAAGGGGATTCATTCAAAAAGGCGCAAGGTTATCCTTGCGCCTTTCTTATTTCATCATAACAACTTTAAAGAATTATAAACCCTCAAAAAAATCCCCCTAGTTTGTAGTAACGACTTCAGTCGTTCTCTTCTCTTCCCTTCGTTTGTAGTAACGACTTCAGTCGTTCTCTTCTTTTATTTTATTTTATCCAAAAATTCCCAACCCAATCCCCCCCGCTAAATCCCTCCACTCTCCCACCCAGGTCCCAGGTTGCTGATTTGTTTAACCTATGGCAAAATGGGTCAAATGCTTGAATAGCCCGTTTCTACCCTCGCCGTAACGAATCATGCTCGGAATCATGCTCGGAACAACTCTCGGTGGACGTTACAAGATTATCAACTCCTTGGGAAGCGGGGGTTTTGGGGCGACTTTTATCGCGCAGGATTGCCACCTTCCCGGGGCTGCCCCTTGCGTAGTCAAGCAATTAAAGCCCCAGTCTACGGATCCGAACACCCTGCAAATTGCCCGACGGTTATTCGATACAGAGGCACAATCCCTGCATGAGTTGGGAGGGCACGATCGCATTCCCAAACTGTTCGCCTATTTTGAAGAAAACCAAGAATTCTATCTGGTTCAAGAGTATATCGAGGGTCACGATCTCAGTCATGAATTGACGCCTGGGGAAAAATTGGATGAAAAAGCTACCCTTGACTTACTCCGAGAACTGTTAGAAATTATCCATTTTGTTCAAAGTAAAAATGTTATTCATCGGGATATTAATCCCCGGAATATTCTCCGCCGTAATTCAGATAAAAAATTAGTTTTAATTGATTTTGGGGCAGTTAAACAAATTACCACCGAACTCTTGAATCCGAATGGAAAACCGGGATTCAGTGTTTGTATTGGTACTCCCGGTTATTTACCCAGTGAACAAGCCAATGGGTTTCCCAAACCGAGTAGTGATATTTATGCGGTGGGAATTGTTGCCTTGCAAGCCCTTTCCGGTTTATTACCTCATGAATTTCCGAAAGATCCAGAGACGGAAGAAATCAAAATCGCCCAATTGGTAGAGGTAAGTCCGGAATTTATCAAGGTATTAGAACGGATGGTCCGGTACGATTTCCGGGAACGTTATGGGTCAGCAACGGAGGCATTAGCGGCGATCGCAGATTTAGAAAAACCCACGGTGATGACAGTTTCGGTCCCTGGGGTTGCATCCCTGTCTCCACCGCGCTTTAAGTTTTCTAAACCTCAATGGGTTTTCGGGGTAATTTCTTGCGGAATTATTGGGGCTGGCATGATTGCTGGGTCAGTTTTTGTTTGGAATAAAATCAAATCGGTGAATGCCAGTGAGTTGTATCATCAAGGCCATACATTATATCATTTAAGCCGGTATGAAGATGCATTAAAACACTATGAAAATGCCATTGAAATTAAAGCGGATTATGTAGAAGCTTGGAAAGAAAAAGGGGATACTCTCTCTCGATTAAATCAGAATGAAGCGGCGATGGAGGCTTACGATCGCGCCATTCAACTCAATCCCCAATATTTGGATGCCTGGATTCAGCGTGGGAATGTCTTAAATCGATTGCAGCGATATGATGGGGCGATCGCCAGTTTTGAAAAAGCCATAGAATTGGTTCCAGAATCTGCTGAGGCATGGAATGGCAAGGGAAATACTTTACTAAGTTCACAGCGGTATGAAGAGGCGATCGCCGCTTATGATCAAGCCCTGGAATTTCAACCGGAATCTTCAGAAGCCTGGTATGCCCGGGGATGGGCTTTTCATCAATTGAAAGATTACGAAGCCGCCTTAAAATCTTATGATAAATCTGTAGAATATCAGTTTGATTATGCCGTGGGATGGTATAATCGCGGGAATGTTTTGATGCAATTGAATCAAGAAAAAGAGGCGGTAGAGTCTTATGATAAAGCCGTGCGATTTCAGCCGAGTTATGCGGAAGCTTGGTATAGTCGCGGGAATGCTTTGATGAAGTCAAATGACTTTTCTGAAGCGGCCAAATCTTATGAACGGGCGGTTAAGATTCAGGCTAGTTATCAGGAAGCCTGGTATAGTTTGGGTTGGGCGCTGCACCAGTTACGCCGCTATGAACAGGCGATCGAGGCTTATAATCAGGCGATAGACTTGAAGAAAAGTGACTATCGCGCTTGGTACAACCGGGGGAATGCGCTTTATAATTTGAATCGATATCAAGAGGCAGTTTCTTCCTATAACGAAGCGGCTTATTTGAAGCCGGATCATGCGGAATCTTGGTATGGGAAAGGGAATGGTTTATCCACTTTGGGGCAGTATCAAGAGGCTGTTTTAGCTTATGATCGGGCGTTGCGATATCAACCAAATTATCGGGCGGCTAGAGAGGGTAAGGAATGGGCGCAGAGGGAGATAGAACAGCAGGAGAAAGGGGATTCTGCTGGGGAGAGGGAAAAAGATAACGACTGAAGTCGTTACTACGAACTAAGAAAGATAACGACTGAAGTCGTTACTACGAACTTGGAAAGATAACGACTGAAGTCGTTACTACGAACATAAGAAAGAGAACGACTGAAGTCGTTACTACGAACATAAGAAAGAGAACGACTGAAGTCGTTACTACGAACTTGGAAAGAGAACGACTGAAGTCGTTAGTTGGTAACTCCTGATTAGGGAGTGGGTAGGGGGAGTTGAGTGGGATTGAGACGGGTCCTGGGTGGAGAAATGATGGCTAGGGGGTCGCCGATGGTGGTGATTTTCCAGGGTGGGGATTCGAGTTGACGGGCGGCGATGAGGAATGGGGTGGTTCGTTTGAGGCGTCGGGCGAGGAGAGTGGGGGGGATGAAGGCGTTTAATAAGGGTTCATGGACGCTGCCTACATATAAATATGCACCATTTTCTAACCAGCGACCCGCGACGGTATTACGATCGCCTGGTGTGGTGGCGGACCAACTGTGAATAAAATGCACGATCGCCGGGTATTTGAGTTGCGGAATATCTTCAACCGAAGCATCTCCTCCTCCTGCTGCAAATGCGGTAGACATTCCTTTAGAATTCACCCAAATTGTATCAAAATTGAGGTCTGTTTCCCCCAATTGTTGCCAGCTTTGGACAGTCGCTTGGGGGCGTTGAATGACTTGGACATTCAGGCCAATTTCAGAGACCAAAACCGCCGCTTGGTTCATTTCATATTGAATCCAGGGTTCTTCTTTGGGATAGCTGTCATAAAATAAAGCAGTTTCAGCATCGATAAAGATGGCGGACATGGCTTGATACACTGCCCGGGCGGGAGTTCCATAAATCCAGCCGACGGCTGCCCAGCGATCGCCAGTTTCATGGCGTCCTAATCCATCAGTTACAGCTAAATCTACGTTGGCATTTTCAGGAGATTCATATTTAACCGCTAATTCTTTGACCAAAGTCACAGTATCGATCGCATCTCCCAAGGTATCATAGGCATATCCAGTGCCTTTGACCAAGGTTTCTATTTCGGTTTTTAAAACTGTCCAAGTAGCTAAGTCTAACCGTTCATTAGCTTGTCCAAAATCCCCTTCTAAAAACACCAAAGGCTGACCGCGATCGCTGGCTAAAGCCACTGCCGCAGGCCATGCAGGGTCCGTTGCAGAGGTGACGACTGCCCCGGGAGGTTCCCATCCCAAAGTGTTCCATTGACTGTTGAGGGAAAAACGATTTGGGGCATCCCAGGCCGTAGCAACCGCATTCTGCATCCCTTGTCGCAACGCCAAACCCGTGGGTAAGGGCGTATTTACTGCCGGTAAGCGAATCACTTCCTGGGGTTGGAAGCGATCGAGAAATAGCTTTGTATATTGAGTATCTTCAATTAAAATCGGCCAGCGACCTTGGAGACTCCATTGGCCGATCGCGAACAGAAAGGTCGCTTCATCGGGAACCAGGACCACGCGATCCACCGTTGGAACGCGATCGCGCAATTTAGCAATTTTTAGCCCACTTTGGACGGCCCAAGGTTCATTTTCAGCAGATTTCGGTAAAGCAAAGGGTTTCGGTTCTATGGATCGATAAATCCACCAAGACCCAGGGACCATAACTACAATTGCCAGACAGCACCATTCTAATAGCCAGCGCTTGCCCATGTTTTTAAAGATAGGGGGGATGGGGGGGATGCTTACAAGAGGAGGTTTTTTACTTCCGGTCCCCTCCCCTGTGTCTTGGGGAGGGTTAGGGTGGGGTCCTCTTGATGTGGCTTGCACCACATAATGGGAAGAATTAGTGAGCAGAAGAGGGTCATAGTGAGCAGCGATTCCCTACGGGAGAGCTTCCGCTTACCGCCACCTCACGAGAAAAGAGGTTTGAACAGCAGCCTCCATACAGGTGCTTAAACCGTTAAGAGTCACGCGCAAGTGACGATTTCTACGTCAGAAGAACCCCACCCTAACCCTCCCCAAGACACAGGGGAGGGGACCGGAGGTGCTCTTAAGCGTGAAAAACCTACTCTTGTAAGTGGGGGAGATGGGGGGGATTGGGGGATTTTGGTTCACTTCTTCGGGGGGTGGGACTGGGCCAAACTGTAACCTAGCTATCATAATTTAAATCTGTAGCAGAAAATCTGCCACAGGGGAGAAAAAAACCCTGTAACCGCTTACAGGCAAAGGGAACTGGCCTCTTTAACAGGGGATGTTTATCGAGAGTTCAGCAAATTTGGGACTCAGGGATGTCAAGATCGAGGATGAAATGAAGAATGTTCCTCCACCTTGACGCAAACTTATGACAGAACAGCCACTCTCCATCGCCCAGCATTATCACGATCGCACCAAATACGATCCGGATACCCTAGGGGCCAAAAGTCATCAACTGGATTGGGAAAATCAGCCGGTCCCTTTCAAAGAATATAAAATCGGGGCCACCATTGACCTCAAACCCTATCTCAAAAAAGGACCCGAGGGGGGCAAAGATGTCGCCCGCAAGGGGTTGACCCGACTTTCGCGGTTGCTATTTTGCACCTATGGTTTAACCGCGAAGCTGGCAACCATGACCGGAAGTCAAATTTATTTAAGATCCGCCCCCTCTGCCGGAGGACTGTACCCGGCAGAACTGTACTTAATCTCCAAGGGCACCCCCCAATTACCTCCGGGTTTGTATAATTATCAAGCCCGCAATCATTCATTAATTCGATTTTGGGATAGCGATGTGTGGCCTGCCTTACAAGCGGCCACCTTTTGGCATCCGGCCTTAGAACATACCAAACTGGCGATCGCCACCAGTGCAGTCTTCTTTCGGTCCGCTTGGCGTTACCAAGACCGCGCCTATCGCCGGATCTTTCTGGATACCGGGCATCTGCTGGGCAATCTCGAACTCGCAGCATCCTTAACGGACTATCGACCTCACCCCATCGCTGGATTTAACGATGATGCACTTAACGAGTTGCTTTACCTCGACCCCACCCAGGAATCTTTGATTACTTTTATCCCCTTGGCGGATTTGCTAGATATCGACCAAAATCTGCCGAAATATCGCACCGCATTACCTTCGGATACCCTGACGGACTATCCCACAATTCCCGATGGAGAATTGCTGGGATACTGCCATGAAGTGACCAAAATCAACTCAGACAAGACCGGAATTGGGGGATGGTCTCTCAGCGATCAGGAAGAATCCGAGGAGGATAAATATAACTTCCCCTTCTGTAGTAAAGTCTCGACCAAAACCCGCCCAATTGATTGGCGAACGAATTTAGAAGGTCTGGAAAACACCATTCTGAAACGGCGTTCAACTCGCGCTTATTCCGGTGCACCGTTGTCCTTTGATGAATTGAAGGCATTGTTGGATTTTACCTATCATTCAGAACATTACACCTATCAGAATTTGGATGCTTTTCCCGACTTTTTTGATTTAGAGGATATTCAAACCTTTATTGCCGTTTCATCGGTGACGGGTTTAGATGAAGGCTGTTATTATTACGCACCCAAAGCGGAGGAACTGCGGCAAGTGCGGTTTAAAAATTTCCGTCGGGAATTGCATTATCTCTGTTTAGGTCAAGATTTGGGACGAGATGCTTCGGCGTTGGTGTTTCATACGGCAGATTTAAAGAAGGCGATCGCGAAATATGGCGATCGGGTTTATCGGTACTTGCACCTGGATGCGGGACATCTGGGACAACGGCTGAATCTGGGGGCGATTTATATGGGATTAGGAGTCAGTGGCATCGGAGGCTTTTTTGACGATCGCGTGAATGAAGTCCTCGGCATTCCTGCGGATGAAGCGGTCCTGTATATCACCACCCTCGGCCAACCTCGATAGGTTGCAACAACCGGCCGCCAATCGTTAAAACCCCCGCCTAATAGCTAAAGTCGGTTGAAACCGACTAAAAACACTACTAAAATATAAGACTTGCAGCAACAACCGGCGGGGGTTAAAACGATTGGCTGCCTTGTAGGGGCGCTTCGCGAAGCGCCCCTACAGTCGGTTGAAACCGACTAAAAACACTACTAAAATATAAGAATTTGCAGTCGTCTTTAGACGACTTTAGCTGTTAGGCGGGGGTTTGAACCCCCGCCGGTTGCTGTAGCTTGGAAGTTAATAGTGAGGGTCAGAAACCGGGTTTCTGGCAGCATCTCTATTCCTTCACAAAGATTTAACAAAGAAATCCGGTTTCACCAGTCGCGGGGATGGGGTAAAATGAGGGTGATATCTCCTACCCGGTGTTAGGCTATGGATGAACAACCAATGCAGGCTTATCTCTCCCTGATTCAAGAACTCCTCCACTGTCCGGGTGAGGTATCCGGTGGAGGTAGCGAGAGTGATTAATGAATGTCTTTTAAAATGATGAGGTGATGGTAAATGCCAGCTATTAATATAAAAATTCCCCTCGAATTAATTGAGCAAGGTGAGAGGGCAGTTTTGGAAAAAGTTGCTATGCAGCTTTATGAAAACAAGATATTTACTTTTAGTCAATCCCGTCGGTTATTGAATTATTCCGTGTGGGAATTTCAAAAACTGTTGGGGGAAAATCATATTGTTCGGCAATACGACAAGGATGATTTAGCCGAGGATATTGAAGCGGTAAAATCAGGATTGTGGGATAGGTAAAATCATTTGTAATGCTACACCTTTGATTAATTTTGCCAGTATTAACCGCTTAGATATCTTAAAATCCCTGTTTGTTGAAATGGTCATTCCCCAAGCGGTTTACTCAGAAACCGTTGAATCAGGATTTCCTAGTTCTGAAACCATTGTTAAGGGCATTGAAGCCGGTTGGCTTAAAGTCAAGTCCGTGCCGGAAATGCCAGACTCCATCCCTTTAGAATTAGATGCTGGGGAAAGGGAGGTGATTGCTTTAGCACTGAATGAACAAAAAACTAGGGTTGTCTTGGATGAAAAAAGAGCCAGAAAAGTGGCTCAAAGTTTAGATTTGAATGTGATTGGCACTTTAGGAATTTTGATTTTAGCCAAACAAAACCAGATTATCCCCCAGGTGAAACCGCTATTAGATTCAATGATAACGGAAGCTCAATACTGGGTTAATCAATCTCTGTATGACAATGTTTTGCAAGCTGTTTCTGAGGATGAAACTGAGAAACCTTCTCCGGGGGTTGAGGATAAAAACGAGGAATGAGGAAGAAACCTGGTGTCTGAGTGGTTTCTGAGTCTGGGGTGGGGCAAAAGAAACCGGGTTTCTGGCAGCATCTCGATTCCTTCACCCAGATTTAAGAAATCAACCCGGGTTCGGAATGGGGAATGTGCTAAAATGACTCGTGGAACCCATAGGGTGGATTGCGCTGTTGTCCAGGGAAATCCCCAAAAATAAAATTCCAAAAACTTTCGGAGGAAAACTTGGGTTTAAGGTTATCTACTGAAAAATCATCCCCAGGAGAAGGTGGTATGAATTTAGAAATTAAAGAACAACTCATCGAAAAAATTGAACAAGCCTCGGAATCGACCCTCCAAGAAGTTTTAGATTTTTTGTTGTTTCTGGAATTCAAAGAAAGTCAGAAAGCTGATTTAGAAATTAGCCGCTTGAGTGAAGCTAGTTTAGCAGAAGATTGGCTAACCCCAGCCGAGGATAAAGCATGGGAACATTTGTAAAAGGTGATGTAGTTGTTGTTCCCTTTCCTTTTTCTGACTTGACCCAGGCGAAGCGACGACCTGCGTTAGTCCTGGCCCAATTGAATAAAAACGATTTAATTCTTTGTCAGATTACCAGTCAGTTTGCTAATGATGACTATACAACCCGGATCGAAGATGGTGATTTTGAAACAGGAAGTCTCAATAGAATCAGTTATGTTAAGTCTAATCGAGTTTTTACTGCAAATGAAAGAATAATTGCCTATCAAGCAGGAAAGTTGAAATTCGATAAGCTGACAGAAATCGTGGCAAAATTAATCGCCATTTTGCAGCAGCAATGAGGAATGACGGACTGTCGGGGATAGCAAGGTGATTTTAGATAGGATAACGGAAGATTACCCAGCTATCCCCTCTCAAAATTAAATCTGCTGTACCTTAAACTCAATTACTATCGAAAAAATGGGAATAAAACAAGAGTCCTTTGCCGGTTTTTGCAGTCCTTCATAAGCGATGAAGGGTTGATTTTTCAGATAATTGGCGTCTCAGAATTATTATAACTTATTTTTTCAGGGAAGAAACCGGACTTCTAACCGCCGGAAAAGAAACCGGGTTTCTGGCAGCATCTGGTGTTTCTTCACAAAAATTTAACAAAGAAACCCGGTTTCTGAGGTTTGGGAATGAGGTCTATCCCCTACCTGGTGCGCGGCGATGGATAAACAGCGATCTACGATTTAAGAAGACGAACAAAACCCGCTTGGTCGAAATGATGATCGCTAGTTAGAGCGTTGGTAATTTCTAATTGTTGCATGATTATAAATGATGTGGCATCAACCCGTGACCAATTTTTATCTAACCGCTTTTTTAAAAGTTCCCATGCGGCATTTTCAATCTGCTGATTGACGCGAACGAGTTGCAAATAAGGAGCAGATTGAATCGCATCAATATATTGAAAAATTTGGGGGCGAGGAACTCTAAGTGGACTATTGAGCAATGCTACAAGTTCAAGGACAATATAGTTACTTGTCACCATTAAGTATTTTTGTTGTCTAGCTTGAGTAAACCATTCTACTGCATACTGATGAGCCGGTTCAGTTTTGATAAATAAGTTTGCCCAACCAGAAGTATCAACAAATACCCTATTATTCACTGGGCAACTCCCGTGAATAAATGGCTTCGCCAATATAGTCGTCGTGGCGAGATGCAAGATCGTTACTTTCAGCGCTTAATGTGCCAATCAGTGCGGCAATTGGATCATCAGGTTGGGTAGCTAAGTCCTCTAATGATTTTAAGATCATTGCTTCTAAAGAGAGGTTGATGATTTGAGCTTTGGATTCTAAACGTTGGCTCAGATCGTCGGGAAGTTCAAGGTTGATTTTTCGAGTCATTTTAATCAGGATGATATGAGTAATTAAGGGCTTGATCTTAACTTAAATTGCTGATACAATTAAACCAACAGTGCGATTCATTTTTCAAGCTGGTGACTCGTGCGGCGATCGCCAGGGGTTGATTTTCAGTAGGTTGCCGAGTCATGGTCAGGGTTGAGTTTTCAGATGATTAGAGTCTCAGGATGATTATAACCCATCTTGTCAGAGAAAACTGAGTTTTGAGCCGCTGGAAAAGAAACCGGATTTCTAGCCGCATCTCGATTCCTTCACCAAGATTTAACAAAAAAACCCGGTTTCTGAGGGTTGGGAATGGGGTAAAATTGGGGTCTATCCCCTACCCGATGCGCCGCTATGGATGAACAACGATCGCAGGCTTATCTCGCCCTGATTCAAGAACTCCTGGAATGTCCGGGTGGGGAGGAACCGGATATCCTTAACCGTCATCTGGAGTTGGTGGATGGGGGTTTTGTACAGGTGTGCGAGTGGGTGGCGGTGCAGTTGCAGGAAGTGGGACAGGAGAATCAGGGGGTGTTTTGCCGCAAAGCGTTATGTTTATAGGCTTGGACTAAATGACAAACAAGAAAGATCTATCAGAACGCGATATTTGTACTAAGTTCATCACGCCTGCTTTGGAAAAGGCGGGTTGGGATATGCAGAAACAGGTTCGCGAAGAAGTCAACTTCACTGATGGCCGCATTTATGTGAAAGGCAACCTAACCACCCGTGGCAAGCGCAGGCGGGCGGATTACATTCTTTACTACAAGCCGAATATTCCAGTGGCAATCATTGAGGCTAAAAACAACAAGCAATCGGTGATGGCAGGTATTCAGCAGGGACTGGAATATGCCACCATTCTCGATATCCCTACGGTATTCAGCAGTAACGGTGATGGGTTTTATGAACATGACCGGACAGCCGCTAGTGGGAACGTTGAACGAACCATCCCCCTCGATGAATTTCCAACACCAGAAGAACTATGGGAACGCTATAAACGCTACAAAGGTATTGCCACGCCGGAAGTTGAGCGCATCAGTGCCCAAGATTATTTCTTCGACGGCACCAGCCACAGCCCCCGATATTACCAGCAAATCGCCATCAACCGCACCGTAGAGGCGATCGCCAAAGACCAGGAACGCATTCTGCTGACGATGGCTACAGGCACCGGCAAAACCTATACTGCCTTTCAGATTATCTACCGTCTATGGAAGGCTGGTGCTAAGAAACGGATTTTGTTCCTGGCTGACCGCAATGCATTAATTGACCAAACAGGCCGTGAGGATTTCCGTCATTTCCAAAATAAAATGACGGTTATCAAACACAAGAAGATTGACAAATCCTACGAAATTTATTTGGCGCTTTATCAAGGTCTCACCAACTACGATGAAGACAAGGATGCTTACCGCGAATTCAGCCCGAGTTTTTTTGACTTGATTATCATTGATGAGTGCCACCGTGGCAGCGCTTCTGAAGACAGCGCTTGGCGCGAAATTCTGGATTATTTCAAAACGGCCACCCATATCGGCCTGACGGCTACACCCAAAGAAACCGAAACCATTTCCAGTACAGAATATTTTGGTGACCCGATTTATACCTATTCCCTCAAGCAGGGCATAGAGGATGGTTTTCTCGCTCCCTACAAGGTGCTGCGCGTTGGCTTGAATGTGGATCTCGAAGGCTGGCGACCCGAGGCGGGAAAAACGGACAAAAGCGGCCAATTGGTGGAGGACCGCATCTACAACCGCAAGGATTATGACCGGAACTTGGTGATCGATGAACGGACAGAGGCGGTGGCTAACAAGATTACTGAGTATCTAACCAAGACGAACCGTTTTGACAAGACCATTGTATTCTGTGTGGATATCGACCACGCCCAACGGATGCGGGCTGCATTGGCTAATGCTAACAGCGACCTGATGGCCCAGAATCCCAAGTACGTCATGCAGATTACCGGCGATAATGAGGAAGGCAAGCGCGAGTTGGATAACTTTCTTAATCCCGAAGAACGCTATCCGGTGATTGCCACCACTTCCAAGTTGATGACTACCGGGGTTAATGCACCCACCTGTAAGCTAATCGTACTCGACAGCAATATCGGCTCCATTACGGAGTTCAAGCAGATTATCGGGCGTGGCACTCGCATTAATATGGAATTGGGCAAAACCTTTTTCACTATTCTCGATTTCCGCAATGTTACCGCCTGGTGTGCCGACGCGGATTTCGATGGCGACCCGGTGCGCGTGAAAGAGCTTAGGGAAGGTGATGAATTTGAAACACCGGAAGATGAACTGGCTGACGGGGAAGCCATTATCGACGAAACGGGGGAAGAAGTCCTCTTCGATTCGCCAAGGGAGCCACCGGAAATCATCACGGGGGGCGACATCATCAGCGATCGCCGCTCCAAGGTCTATGTTAACGGTGTTAACGTCGCCATTCTCAACGAGCGCATCCAATACATGGACGATAATGGTAAACTGATGACCGTCAATATGAAAGATTACACCCGTGAGAAAGTGCGTGAACAATACCAGTCGCTGAATGATTTCCTCACTAAATGGCATAATGCTGATAAAAAACAGGCCATCATCGATGAGCTAACTCAACAAGGCATCGTGCTGGAAAACCTCAAAGAAGCCATCGACAAGGAAATGGACATCTTTGATATGATTTGCTACACGGCTTTTGATCAGCCACCGCTGACCCGTGCCGAGCGTGCCAAACAGGTCAAAAAGCGGGATGTGTTTACCCAATATGGTGAGCAGGCACGGAAGGTGCTGGAGGCTCTGCTGGACAAATACGCCGACGAGGGCATCGAAAACATCGAAGATATCAAGGTGCTGAAAGTCAACCCTTTTGACCAGTTCGGCACTCCGACTGAAATCATCAAATTATTTGGCGGCAAGCAGGACTACTTGCAAGCCTTGTCCCTACTGGAAAAAGCGCTGTACCAAGCGGCGTGAAGCACGAACAAGAGAGCGGTCAATTCATAATTCATGGCAAACGTATCAGGCATCGTAAAATCGACCCGCAATATCATGCGGCAAGACACCGGCACCGGGAGTGACGAGTTACGCATTCTGCAATTGGGCTGGATGCTGTTTCTGAAAATCTTCAGCGATAAGGACAGAGAGCTAGAGTTGATGGACGATGACTACACTTCGCCCATTCCTGCTGAACTGCACTGGGATAAATGGGCGGGTGATGATGAAGGCATGACGAGCGATGATCTGTTGGAGTTTGTCGATCGCAAGCTGTTCCCCACCCTCTCGGCGATCGACCTGTCCACAGCCAATCGTCGGGCGGTGCTGGTGCATGAGGTGTTTGCCAATAATTACAACTACATGAAATCCGGTATTCACCTGCGTCAGGTGATTAACAAGCTCAACGAGATTGATTTCAATAACAGTAAAGACTTGCAATTGTTCGGGCAGATTTATGAAACCTTTTTGGGCGAGTTGCAAAACGCAGGCACCCTGGGCGAGTTCTACACCCCACGCGCCATTACTCAGTTCATGACGGAAATGGTTGACCCGGCTCACGGCGAGATTGTGCTCGACCCGGCTTGCGGCACGGGTGGCTTTTTAACTGCTGTGATTGAACATCTCAAAGCGACTGCTAACACGGTGGCCGAGAACGAGGCTATGGGTCAGAATGTGCGGGGCTGGGAATATAAACCGCTGCCTTATATGCTGGCGAATACCAACCTGATTCTGCACGATATTGTTACGCCTAATATTCGGTTTGGCGACTCTCTGCAACGCCCCTTAACTGGATATACCGCTAAAGATCGGGTGGATGTGATTCTCGCGAATCCGCCTTTTGGGGGTGTGGTGTCCAACAACAATGAAAACAATTTCCCGCAAACCTACCGCACCAAAGAATCGGCGGATTTGTTTTTGATTCTGATTATTCGGCTGCTGAAAGAGGGTGGACGGGCGGCTATTGTGTTGCCGGATGGTTCACTGACGGGCGATGGTGTGAAGCAGCGCATCCGCGAGAAGCTCTTGGAAGATTGTAATTTGCATACCATTGTGAGGTTGCCCAATTCGGTGTTTCAGCCCTATGCCTCGGTGGCAACCAATTTGCTATTCTTCACGAAGGGTAAGCCGACGCAAAAAATTTGGTATTACGAACACAAACTACCGGAAGGCTACAAGGCTTACTCCAAAACCAAGCCGATTCAGTTGGCGGAGTTCAACCCCCTGAAAAGCTGGTGGGAGAATCGTGAGGAGAATGAGCAGGCTTGGTTGGTGGATATTGACACTATCAAGGACAATGGCTACAACCTAGACATCAAAAACCCGCACCGCCCCGAAGAGGAAAAGCAGTACAGCAGCAGCGAGTTGATCGACTTACTGCATCAATCTTTTGCCAAGGGCGATCTGTTGCTGGAACAATTGCGTAAGGAGTTGGCGTAGTGGAGTTTGTAAAACTCAAAGATTTGTGTGAATTTGAAAAAGGCTCGACAGGATTAGCCAAAGCGGAGCCGGGAGATTACCCGCTAGTAACTACGGGCGCAGAAAGGAAAACCAGTAATATCTATCAGTTTGATGCCAAAGCCGTTTGCATTCCTCTTGTATCTTCAACAGGACATGGCCATGCAAGCCTAAAGAATGTGCATTATCAAGAGGGAAAATTTGCACTGGGTTCCATTTTGGTAGCCTTGACCAGCAAAGATGAAAACAGGCTGAATATTCAATTCCTTCACTTGTATCTGTCGCAGTTGAAAGATCAGGTTTTAGTACCGCTAATGAGTGGTGCTGCTAATGTGGCGTTGTCTATCAAGAAAGTTCAGGATATTGTAATACCTTTACCATCTATCGAAAGGCAGCATGAAATTGTTGAACGATTTAAGTCGATAGTCATTGAAGAGGCTGAACTTAAAGCCGAACTCACCCACCAACAAACCCTGCTGAAAAAACTGCGTCAACAGATTTTGCAGGAGGCCATTGAAGGCAAGCTCACCGCCGACTGGCGATCGCAAAATCCCGATGTGGAACCCGCCAGCGAACTGCTCAAACGCATCGCCACCGAAAAAGCGCAACTGGTCAAAGACAAGAAAATTAAAGCCCAAAAACCACTGCCGCCAATCACTGATGAGGAAAAACCATTTGAACTGCCGAAGGGGTGGCTGTTTACCAGATTTGAAATCTGCTCTATCAACAAGGATGAACTTAGAATCCCTATTACAAAAGCTGATAGAAATGCTAAACAAAAAATATACGATTATTACGGAGCATCGGGCGTTATCGACAAGATTGATGGATTTACTCACCAAGGTAGACATCTATTGGTCGGGGAGGATGGGGCAAATCTCCTAGCACGGTCTACTCCGATTGCGTTCTTAGCAGACGGAAAATTTTGGGTAAATAATCACGCCCATGTCATAGCTACAATTGACAGCATAACTCTTGATTACTTGGCTATTCATATCAATGCCATTAACTTGAAGCCCTATATATCAGGAGGATTTCAGCCTAAATTGAGTCAGGCCAATTTAAATCGGATTGTCATTGCCGTTCCTCCCCTAATGGAACAACAAGCCATCGTCACCAAAGTCGAAAATCTGCTGGCTATTTGCGACCAACTAGAAACCCAAATCACCCAAAACCAAACCCACGCGGAACAACTGATGCAATCAGTATTAAAAGAAGCCTTCAACCCTAACAGCGAATCAACGGGATAATCTCAATCAACCACCCCTCACCCCATCCGTTTCTGATTGGATTATTGGGGAGCATTATTTGTTCAATTGGGGCGTGGTGGGTGGCGGAGAAATTGATTAAGTGCAGGAAAAATAAATCGGATAAAAAACGGTCAAATGAATCCTCAGAATTGTAGGGCAGTGTCCATTTTAATATCGGTGGGCAGTGCTACTCTAGCTACTGCCCACCCTACTCGGCTGATTCAAAAGCGGCGAGCGCAGCCCAATGAACGGGAGTAAGAAACCCGGTTTCTGAGGTTTGGGTAGGGGGTAAAATTGGGGTGCTATTCCCTACCCGGTGCGCGGCGAGTGTTGGGTCAAATCAACCGGACTTAGGTGCAACCTTTGCCGCCATTGAGGGCGATCGCTCTCAAGAATAGTCAAAAATCGTTAGATTCCAATTAATTTTATGCCCTTACTCAATCCCAAGATTTGTATCGCCTTTCAACTCCACATCTTCATAAATCAACTCCAAAGCACACCGAAAATCCAGACTGGTTAATTCTAATTGGCAAGCCGCTAAATCCTCTTCATTTTCCGGATAAGCCGTTAACTCCCACTTGCCCGCCGCATTTTTTGTATAACGATCAATTCTGATCTGAGTGGCATCAATTAATACATATTCCTCAAGGGTGGGAATTTGGCGATAAAACTGAAACTTCTGGCCATAATCAAATGCCCCTGTACTGGGTGAAAGCACTTCAACAATTAGCCGAGGATAATGAATCGCTTCAATGGCCCGGCGATCGCGCTCATCACAACTCACCACCACATCCGGATAAAAATACGGCCCCTGCTCAGAAACCTTAACCTTCGCATCCGACATTCTCACCTTGCAACCCTTCTCCCGCAAAAAAGGCCGCAGTAAACTCGTTAAATTTACCGCAATATCATTATGGGGTAACGTCGATCCGGCCATCGCGTAAACCTCGCCATCAATATACTCATGCTTAATCGGTTGCTCTGCCTCCCAAGCCAGATACTCCGCCACCGTCATTCCAGAAGATTTAACGTTTGCAATCATGATTCATCTCCATGAACAGCAATTGATCTATAGCAAGTCTAAATCATTTTGACAATTCTTTTGGCTCCCCTCTCCCTTTCTGGGAGAGGGGTTGGGGGTGAGGGTGGCGACAACCGGCCGCCAATCGTTAAAACCCCCGCCTAATAACTAAAGTCGGTTGAAACTGAGATCTTGCACCATTCTCAACAACCGGCGGGGGTTAAAACCCCCGCCTAACAGCTAAAGTCGTCTAAAGACGACTGCTCGTCTTATCCCGTGGGATGTTTAGTCGGTTTTAACCGACTTTAGCTATGAGGCGGGGGATTAATCCCCCGCCGGTTGTTGCAACAGGTGCAAGATCTCAGTTTCAACCGACTTGATCTGTTAGGCGGTGGTTTTAACCACTGCCGGTTGCTTCTTCAGGAGCGATCGCGTTAAAGCGGTGGTTTTAACCATTGGCGGCCCGGTGTCACTTAGGAACCGATCGCGTTAGAGTAAGCAATTAAAGTTCAAGAGATTACTCAAATGTGGTCCCGAAAACGTTTTGATATTGATTATAGTGATTTAATTTATGGATTGGGTGCAGCATTGACGGTGGAAAATTCACGGCGTCACGAGTTGCAAAATGAGTTGGAGGACTGGTGGATTTCGGACTCGACCGGGGAGGCAGTCGCCTGTTTGTCGGTACGTTCCGGATGGGATTTGCTGCTGCAAGGGTTGCAATTGCCTCCTGGGAGTGAAGTGGCAATGAGTGCATTGACCATTCCCGATATGGTGTCGATTGTTCGTCATCATGGGTTGGTCCCGGTGCCGATTGATTTGGACCCCAGGACGATGGCACCGGACTCCGCTAGTGTGGACCGGGCGATTGGTCCCCGAACTCGGGTGATTATTATCGCCCATTTGTTTGGGGGTCGGGTGGATTTAGCGCCGATTTTAGCAGCGCGCGATCGCGTTGGGGCGATTTTGGTGGAAGACTGTGCTCAAGCATTCACTCCCGGATTTCGGGGTCACCCGGAGGCGGATGTGAGTTGTTTTAGTTTTGGCAATATTAAGTTTGCCACGGCCCTGGGTGGGGCGTTATTGCGCCTGCGTGACCCCCAACTCGCGGACAGTCTCCGGCAAATCCAATCGACTTATCCAGTCCAGGATTCGGGGAACTACGCCAGTCGATTGCTGAAATATCTGGGTCTGAAAACCCTCTCTAGTCGCCCTGGATTTACGGCGTTGATTTGGGGATGTCGCCGGTTGGGAATGGATTACGATCGCCTCCTGAATCAGTCGGTGAAGGGGTTTCCCAAGGATGAACTGATCTGGCGTCTGCGTCATCAACCTTGTGCGCCTCTGTTAGCATTACTCCGTCATCGCTTGCAGGGTTATAGTGAGAAACGTTTATCGGAACAAACTCACCGGGGTCAGCGCCTAATTCAGTTGTTGCAGGAGTATTGTCCCGAGATTCAAGTGCCGGGTGTGGCAGCTTCGCCTCATCTGCACTGGGTTGTCCCCATTTTGGCCGAGGACCCATCGGAGGCGATCGCCACCCTTGCCAATGCAGGGTTTGACGCAACTCAGGGGCATAGTATGACTGTAGTGGACTCACCGGCAACTCACCCGGAAGGGGAACCCCGGAACACCCGTGAACTGTTCCAGCATTTGCTCTATCTGCCTTGCTATCCGGCAATGGATGAGACTGCATTGGTCTCTCTGGCGCAGGCGTTGCGGCCCATTTCTTCTCCCTCAGTGTCCCAGTTTTCGAGGATGAGCTCGCCATAATGGGTACTCTATCCTGGAGTCATCAAGGGATAGGGGAGATTGGGGAGATTGGGGAGATAGGGAGGATGGGGGAGATAGGGGAGATGTTCGTAGTAACGACTTCAGTCGTTACTCTCGTGTGATGGCTTCAGCCATCACACGAGCAATCTGAGGGTCCCCCGCCTGCTGGGTTGGGAACTCCTGATATCGGGGCGTTACTTGGCATTCGCCAAGTAACGCGGCAACGACTGAAGTCGTTACTACGAACAAAAAACGACTGAAGTCGAGACTTTGAACATCCTCCCCATCTCCCCCATCCTCCCCATCTCCCCCAATTCCCCCATCTCCCCCAATTCCACCCTATCTGTGTTTTTGATATGGACCCCAAAAAACCGTCTGTTCTCCGCTCTTTTTTCAGTTTATCCTTGTTTGTGGTTCTGGCGATCGCTGTGGGACTGTTAACGGCTAATTTTCTTTTTGCTTTAATAGAAAAGCTGGGATAATTGTTTCCGAATCAAGGGATAATTAATCTCAGATTGACTGGCAGTTACCGGATCAGGAGTTTAAACGATGGCGGATCTCATTTCGGCTCAAGTGAGCGATCGCATTTGCAAGCACATGAACGACGACCATGCAGATTCTGTGCTGCTATATGCTCAAGTCTTTGGGGAGGTTCCTGATGCAACCTCCGCCACTTTACTGGCGATCGACCCCCTGGGGATGAACCTCACGGCGGAAATCGGGGAACAATCCCTGCCAGTTCGGGTAACCTTTGACCATGCACTTGCCGATTCTGAAGATGCTCACCACACTTTAATTGCGATGGTGAAACAGGCAAGGCAAGCCAAAACAGCCTAACACAGAAGCAGTGAAGTTTGCTGATTTTTGTCGGATTGATGGGTGAATTCCTCCGACAAAAATCAGCATTAGAGGGAAAGCAAGTCTCCCGAGAGGGTTTCCTCGGGCGTCGGTACAGTCAGGGTGAGAAACCGGGTTTCTTCTACTTGGAGTTAGGAAATTTCTTCATTGACAATCCCTCATCATCTCATCGATTAATCAGTTAACTGTTTTACCCGTAAATTTTCAGCTAAATTCACTCGGCCTCAATCCCCTGGCTTTTCTATCGTTTTGTGGCCTTTTAACCCGGTAGGAATTATGACCTCAAATTCAAGCCTAAAAGTGTCTTGGCCCTTAACAAAGAGCGAGACAACCCTTGTACAAATCCTAATTGTGGCTGTCGCCTATTTCCTCATTTCTGAGTTCGGGGCAGTCTTCCTCGCCCTCCCAGAAGGTGGAAGCCCGGTTTGGCCCGGATCGGGGATTGCTTTAGCGTCAGTTTTATTAATGGGATACCCAATGGGAATTGGGGTATTCCTAGGAAATGTCCTGGTCAATTTTTATCAGACTGAGTGGAACACTGCCGCTCTCGTGATGAATTTCAGCTTTACCCTCGGCAATACCTTAGAAACCCTATCGGCTGCCTATTTTATTCATAAATTTTCGGTAAATTTCCGGTGGTTTTACCGAGTTAAAGATGTCATTTATTTTGTTATTTTGGCGGGATTAATTAGTCCGATATTCAGTGCCACTTTTGGAGCGACTACAATTTGGTTACTCGGTCGAATTCCTTTAGAAGTTTATCCCGGCCTCTGGGTGACATGGTGGATTGGAGATGTGGTAGGTATCTTAGTTTTTGCCCCGGTTTTGTTAGTTTTTGGTCAGGGATTTGACGAGTTTTTGCAAAAAGGGCAACAGCGATGGATGGAAGGGTTGGTGTTTGTCTTTATCACCCTAGTCATCTGTCAAATGGCCTTCTTGAAAGGCTATCCCGTCGAATATATGTTGCTGCCTTTATTAGTCTGGGTTGTCTTTCGGTTTGGACAATGGTCGGCGACCTTGTTATTATTAATCAGTTCCTTGATTGCCATTTTAGCCACTGCCAATGATTTGGGAACTTTTGTCCGCGATGGGCTCAATGAATCGTTAATTCTGTTACAATCGTTTGTGGGGGTCTTTTCCCTGACGACGTTAACCCTGTCAGCGGTGATTTGTGAAAATGAACAGGCGAAGCAACGACTGGAAACGGCTAATATTCAATTACAACATCTCGATCGCCTCAAGGATGAATTTCTAGCCAATACGTCCCATGAATTGCGAACGCCTCTGAATGGCATTATTGGCATTGCCGAATCCCTGATTGATGGTGCAACCGGAGAATTACCCGTTCCCACTCGCGCCAATTTAGCGATGATTTCCTCCAGTGGGCGTCGGTTATCGAATTTAGTCAATGATTTGCTGGATTTCTCTAAACTCAAACACAAAACCCTAGACTTACAACTCAAACCCATCGACTTGCGTTCCTTGGTGGAAATTGTCTTTACCCTCAGTTTACCCTTGGTGGGGGATAAAAACCTGAACTTGGTGAATAATATTCCTGAAGATTTACCCTCAGTTACAGCGGATGAAAATCGCTTGCAACAAATTCTCCATAACTTAATTGGAAATGCCATCAAATTTACGGAGACAGGAACGATAGAAATTTCTGCCCAAGGAATAGCTGGGAATGACTCGTTGGAACGCCTTTCCTCAGTTTCTCAAGTTGAAATTACTATTACCGATACGGGAATTGGGATTGCCGAGGATAAATTAGAGCGAATTTTTGAATCGTTTGAACAAGCGGAAGGGTCTACGGGGAGAATGTACGGGGGAACGGGAGTCGGATTGGCGATCGCCAAACAATTAGTCGAGTTACATGGCGGCCAAATTTGGGTGAAGTCTCGCCTGGGAGAAGGGTCAAAATTTAGCTTTACCTTGCCCCTTTCTGGGGAAAAAGTCGCCAACTCCTCGGAAACTTTGCCCTTACTCAAACAGTTTGCCACAGCGGATTTAAACCTGGAGACTTTGGAACCTCGGGCGGTTGCTTCTCATCAGGGGTCAGCTAAACTGTTAATCGTCGATGATGAACCGATTAACCTCCAGGTTTTGGTCAATATGCTTTCATTGCAAAATTATACCGTAATTCAAGCTAAAAATGGCATTGAGGCGTTAGAACTTCTCCACAAAGGCTTTAAACCCGACCTGGTTTTGCTCGATGTGATGATGCCGAAAATGACCGGATATGAAGTCACCCAAAAAATTCGGGAAACCTGGCAGGCATCGGAAATGCCGGTGTTATTATTAACGGCTAAAAATCAATTGTCCGATTTAGTAGCGGGATTTGAGTCAGGGGCCAATGATTATCTGACCAAACCTGTAGAAAAAGATGAATTATTAGCCCGGATTAAAACCCATTTGAATCTGCTTCGTCTGAAAAGTGAAAATGTCCGATTAGTGGCGGAATTAGAGGTGACTCGTCAGCAGCAACAAATGCTTTTACCCAGCGCAGAAGAGTTGCTATTGATTGAGGATTTAGAGATTGCCGCTTTTATGGAACCGGCAACGGAAGTGGGGGGAGATTACTATGATGTGATTCAACATCAAGGAGGGGTAAAAATTGGCATTGGAGATGTGACGGGACATGGGTTAGAAAGCGGAGTTTTAATGATTATGGTCCAAATGGCCGTCCGCACTCTCCTCCAAAGTGCTATCAGCAATCCGATACATTTTTTGACCCTGCTCAATTTAGCCGTTTATGGCAATTTGCAACGGATGAAATCGGAAAAGAATATGTCTTTGATGTTACTGGATTATCACCAGGGAAAAATGGTGGTGAGTGGACAACATGAAGATATTATTTTAGTAAGATTTGGGGGTCAAGTGGAGTTAATTGATACGGTGGATTTAGGCTTTCCCGTGGGGTTAGTGGAAGATATTGGGGAGTTTGTTGCTGAACTGGTGATTGAATTAAACCCTGGAGATGTGGCGATCGTCTATACCGATGGGATTACGGAAGCGGAAAATATAGAGGGAGTGCAATATGGGTTACACCGACTGACGGAACTGGCGGGTCAACAACAAGGGCGATCGGCTACAGAAATTCTTGAGGTTATTTTAGCTGATGTCCGCGAATTTATCGGAAACCAAAAGGTTTATGATGATATTACTTTGTTGGTTTTGAAGCAGAAATAAAAGAAGGTCAACTATTTTCAGCGTTACCAATATTTAAACGTTCGTAGTGATTCCTTCACCGAGTCATCTTGGAGCAACCCCTGAAGGGGTTACTACAAACGGTTATAAAGATTTAACCCCTGAAGGGGTTACTACAAACGTTCGTTCGTAGTGACTCCTTCACCGAGTCATCTTGGAGCAACCCCTGAAGGGGTTACTACAAACGTTTGTAGCGAATCCTTGATTGAGTTTTGCTTGTTACCCGATAAAAACTTGTTTATTTACCAATACAAAAGCGGCTGAAAATTCGGTCTAAAACTGATTCTGTGACCTCTTCTCCGGTGATTTCTCCTAATGCTTGAATTGCGCCTCTGAGGTCGATGGTCCAGAAATCTAGGGGTAACTGTTGGTCAATGGTGGTTTGGACTTGTTCTAGGGCAGTTTGTGCGCGGGTTAAGGCAGCGGCTTGGCGTTGATTAATGGCAAAATCCAGATTTCCTGCTTGCAAGTTTCCGGCATGAACGGCGTTTAAAATGGCGGTTTCTAAGGCTTCAATGCCTTGTTGCTGGGCGGCACAGGTTTTAACAATTTCGCGGATATTGTCGAGGGGAGGTAATGAAGGAATGTCTTCGACTAAATCAATTTTATTGAAGATGACAACAATGGGTTTATGATTAACTTGTTGATAAATCTCCTGTTCGTCGGGAGTCCAACCGGCTTGGGCATCGAGGGTTAATAGGACTAAATCAGCAGATTGGGCAGCCAGTCGCGATCGCTCAACGCCGATTTTCTCTACGGTATCTTCTGTGGCGCGAATGCCTGCGGTATCAAGGACTTGGACGGGAATTCCCTGGACCACTAACTGGGATTCCACGACATCTCGGGTAGTCCCGGGGAGGTTGGTGACAATTGCCCGATCGCTACGACTCCAGGCATTCAATAAACTGGATTTCCCCACATTCGGACGCCCGACAATGGCAACTTTTAATCCCATCCGCAACAGTTGCCCTTGATTGGCAGTTCCTAAAATTCTTTCGACTTCTTGAATAATGAATTGAATCGATTGAATGATTTCGGGTTCATTCAACGGCGGTAAATCTTCTTCAAAATCGATGCGGGCTTCAATTTCTGCTAGGATATCCAAACATTGGGTGCGTAATTGGCGAATGGGATGGGCTAATTTGCCTTGCAATCCCGCTAAAGCCGCTTGAGAGGCAGCAGGAGATTGGGCACCGACTAAATCTGCGACACTTTCTGCTTGGGTTAAGTCTAATCGACCATTTAAAAAGGCCCGGAGGGTAAATTCTCCCGGCTGTGCTAATCTTGCCCCAAGTTCTAAACAGAGTTGTAAGACTTGTTGAACGGGAATGATACCACCATGACAATGAAATTCGACCACATCCTCTCGCGTAAAGGACCGGGGGGATTTCATCAGCAATAAGAGGGCTTCATCGACGATTTGCTGGGTTTTGGGGTGACGAATCGTCCCGTAGAGGATGCGGTGGGTTTCCCAGGGTTGGGATCCGGGCGCATGAAAGAGGGTTTGGGCGATCGCCAATGCTTGGGATCCCGACAGGCGGACAATCCCGATACTCCCTTGCTGTGGCACGATCGCCGTGGCGATCGCCGCTATCGTCTCCCGTTGCGTCACCCGATCCATGATTTCCCACCTTATGACTACTGCTTTATTATCCCTCGCGATCGCCAATCTCCCCCTAGGATGAGGAAATTAGGCTAAAATATGCGTCATAATCTCAAGCTAAAGACTCACTTATAAAACTCTCAGGGGGCAATCCCATTGCACAACTCAATCGGTTATTCTAGGGAAAACAATGTTACATAAACACCCCTTGTCCATCAACTCCGGGAGGACCCAAATCAATCGCTTTCGTTCAACTTCTCTGTTCTCTAAACGCAAACGTCCGGGCAGTCGATGGCAGCGGTTTTGGCGTTACTACTACTGGCGTTTAGTCCGGCAAAAGGGCAGTCCAGAATTCCTCGCTAGAGGGTTAGCATCGGGGGTATTTGCGGGATTGTTCCCTTTATTTGGACTACAAACCCTTATTGGCGTCGCCTTAGCCATTCTATTTCGTGGCAATAAATGGATGGCGGTTGCTGGAACTTGGGTCAGCAATCCGTTCACTTATGGGCCGATATTTTGGCTCAATTTTGAGGTAGGTCAATGGCTACTCAAATCCCATGAAGAGTTTGATATGGAACGCTTGAAGTCCACGAAAGCCTTACTCGAAGTCGGGGCGGACTTTGTACTGACTCTGTTTGTCGGCTGTCTGGTGATGGCGAGTTTTAGTGCATTTTTAAGCTACTTTTTCGGGATTAAATTGATTCGCCGTTGGCGGACTCTTCACCGGGGTTGGCGACGCCGACACCATTCTAGGCGCTAATATTTATTCTCTTACCACACATCCTCATACAGAGTCGCCATATCAATTCTGAGATTAAGGCTAGTTAACTGGATTTGTTCTAGGGCCTGATAACTATATAATTCCCATCGTCCCCTTTCATTGCGCCGATAACATTCTACGTTGGGGCGAATTTGACTGATAATTAAATACTCTTTTAGGGTTGGAATTTGACGATAATCTGCAAATTTATCCCCTCGGTCGAATGCTTCAGTAGACTCGGATAGCACTTCTACAATCAAGCAGGGATAGCGAATAAAGGAGTTAATTACCTGGGAGTCGCGAGGGTCACAAGTCACGGTCAAATCGGGATAATAGAACGCATCGACGGTTTCTATTCTAACTTTGATATCTTGTACAAATACATGACCTTTCGTTCCTCGGACCTGTTTTCTGAGGATTGTTGCCAAATTCAAGGTAATCATGTTATGAGCTGGGGTAGATGCTAACATCGGATAGACTTCCCCCCGAATGTATTCGCGACGAATCGGGCTGATTTCTTCTTCTGCGAAATACTCTTCCGGCGTCATATAAATGTTGATGAGGTTACTAGAAACGGGTGGAAGTTTTGAACCGGGAATCCCTCTATATTTTCATTAGGGAACTTGCCAAATTCGCAAGGTATCCCCGCCTAAAATCAGGGTGCGATCGCCACTGAATGCCAAGGATTTCGCCGTTCCATCCAGGGTCCGCAGCAATGTTCCATCGGCGATATTCCAGATTTTCGTCCCATCTTCACTGGTAGAAACAATCCCTGTACCATCGGGAGTAAAGGCCAAATCATACACATAGCATAAATCACAATGCGCCTCAATGGTGCGCTGGCGAATTCCCCGTTCCAAATTCCAGAGTCGAATCTCGCGATAGGTTCCAGCAGCAATGGTTTGACCATCGGGACTGATGGCAACGGATTCCACAATAAATCCCCGTTCTCCCGCTTCCAGGGTATGCACTAAGTTACCATTCAGCAAGTTCCACACTTTCACGGTATTATCCAGATGACCGCTAACTAATGTGCGACTATCTGGACTAATGGCGATCGCATTCGCTTCCCCAGACTCAGGCAAGGTCAAAACCAAGCGTCCGGTGTTGATATCCCACAGTTCAATCCCTTGATTACTGCCGGTGATTAAGGTTTGACCATTGGCAGTAATCGCCACCGAGGTGATGGGATTGGACTGATTCGGACGCGATCGCGTGAGGGTATTGGCAATTTGTCCCGTTCGCAAATTCCAAATCATCACCTGACCCTGTTGATCACCACTGACTAAAATCTGTTTATTGGGACTAATCGCCAGGGAATTCACCTCACTATTATGTCCCGACAAAGTAGCGTTCAACTGACTTGACTGCCAATCCCATAACTGAATCTGATTGTATCCGCCATCGGTTGCCAACAAACTGCCATCAGGACTCAAGGCGATCGCCCGGGGTGGGGTTGCCGGTTGAATCATATTCGACAGAATCCAACCCCGCCATCCCAAATTTAACCCCACCGTAGGCGCTAATCGCACAAAATTACTCACGGCAATGGCCGAACTTCCCGTCACCGACTCAGGATTAAACCGACCCTGAATCCCAATCAACCGTCCCCAACGGTCTACCACCGGACCGCCACTCCCAGAGGATTTCAAGGCACTATTATACCGCAAATCGTACCCATCCGAGAGATTCGTTCCCGCCGTAGACACTAAATTGCCTGCGGCGAACAGCGTCGTTTGGGGTTGATTGGCAACGGTGAGATAAATTTGCGAATCCGAGGGTTCCGCCAACTGCGCCACGGGATAAGTTTCAGAACTGGTAAACTGTAAGACAGCCAAATCCACTAGAGGCAGCAGAATTACCCCTGAAGGACTCACCGAATACCGTCGGCCATTGCTGGTGACCACTTGATAGGGACCCGACCCAGAAACCACCGTTTTCGTCGTCAGAACTGTATAAACATTCCCCTGACGACTCACGATCGCCCCCGAACCCGAAGTCGGACCCGCAATAAACACCGTCATATCCTTGGCGATCGCCGTTACCTCCTCAATCGCCAGAGGCGGATTAAACAGAGGAGAATCCGACGCCAACGCCTGCAACCCCCACCCTTCCAACCTCCCCGAAACAGGAACCTGAGTAAATCCCACAGCAGCGATCGCCATGAGTACCATCAATCCCGCCATCGGTGAAAATCTGTGCAATCCGTGGTTCATTCTTCCATCCCTTAAGGCATCCGCCAAATTTTAATATCCCAACCCCCACCCACCAAGGTTTGACCATCGGGAGTTAAGGCGATCGCCGCTGCTGCCGTGGGGAAAAAGTGCAATAACGCCCCGGTTCTCACATCCCAAACCCGAATCGCATTGATGTCTCCTTCTTGAACCGTTCCCACCAGAGTTTCCCCATCATTGCTCAAGGCAACTTCAAAAAAGGTTGCCTCGGGATTGCGGGCGATCGTGCGAAGTAAATCCCCATTGGCGATATTCCACAGGCGAATTGTTCCCTCTCCCCCCGTTGCCAAAGTCTGACCATTGGGACTAAAAGCGAGGGTTCTAACCGCATTAATATCCGCAGAAATCGTCCGAATTAACTCCCCGGTTTGGAGATTCCAGAGGCGAACCAGTCCATCTTCACTACTACTGGCGGCCATTCGACCATCGGAACTCACTGCTACATCTAACATAGCCGTTTGGCGATCGTCTAGGGTCCGCAAGACTTCCCCAGTATTCAAATCCCAGAGTTTTACGGTGCGATCGCGACTGCTGCTGATGGCGGTATTCCCATTGGGGGCGATCGCCAATCCCGTCACTTCGCTAGTATGTCCCGTGAGGGTTTGAGTGAGAGTCCCAGTTCTGATATCCCAAATTTTAATCTCTCCATCGCCACCGCCACTAATCGCCCGTTCTCCATTGGCGGCGATCGCCAAGGCCCCCACTCTCCCCGTATGTCCGGGTAAAGTCCGAATCCGTTCCCCAGTTCTCAAGTCCCAGAGATTAATTGGGGCCAAATCCGCCCCACGATGACCACTTGCCATAATAAATCCTTGACCATCAATGGCGATCGCCGTTGCATCCATTGAGGCCGAAATGGACTCACAGCGACGGGTTCCAGTGGTATCGGTAACGCATTGTTCCACCTGGGAATCGGGGGTGACTCCCGTGGGTTGGAAGTTCAAAACATTGGTCAAGACAGCAGTTTGCCAGCGTTGATTCCCAGCGGCGATCGGCGTCGGAGGGGTTGGAGGCGTTGCCGGTGGTGTTTCTGCGGTTGGTGTTTCTACAGGTGGTGTTTCTACAGGGGGTGTTTCTGCGGTTGGTGTTTCTGCGGTTGGTGTTTCTGCGGTTGGTGTTTCTACAGGGGGTGTTTCTGCGGTGGCGATCGCATCTGGTGAGGCCACATACTGTTGAGGGACCAAAGCAATGGCACCAATATCTTCTTTGACTTGACAAATCATCGATGCCAACTCACCCCGGGAAATGGGTTCTGTGGGGTTTAAAGTCCGAGGGTCGGGATAATTGACCACCAGACGGTTTTGAATTCCTGCGGCGATCGGCCCTCGGGCATAATCAGGAATCCCTTCCCAATCCGCCAGAGATGCCTCAATCGTCTCCATGCTATTCTCCGGCGACTTGTAGCGCAAACCTGTGGTTAACAAGGCGATCGCCTGCCAACGGGGAATCACCTGAGTCGGGTTAAAAATGCGACCGGAATAAGGAGAAATAAATCCCATCCGGTAAGCATCTTGGACAATTTCCCGCCCCCAATAATCCGTCGGAATATCAATAAATTCAATCGGATCCCGAACAGGTTCCACATTCGGGAACGCTTTGCGAACCACCGAGGCAAACTCCACCCGCTGAATTGGGTCCTCCGGGCGAAACGTCTCAGCGGAAAACACCGAGAGGATCTCCCTTTGCGCGAGGTTTTCAATACAAGTCCTGGCCCAATGATTCGTAATATCCGTATAGGTAGACTGGGCATCTGCCGATTCCATCATGCCCACCGGCAGCATTAACCCAAACACCACCATGAATACCCGCATTGGAGCCCGGGGGGGTAACCCTGGAGTGACAGGTGTCTCCCCAGGGGCCACACCCAGTCCCCGAAAAAGTCTTGGTCCCTGGAATTTCTGCCAACCCTTCATCACCTAAACTCCTATCACCGTAACCAATAAAATAGAGTGTACTCGCCGAGTCTCGTCTGTGCGATCGCAACGATTTTAGTGAATTGTAGAGGAAAAACAGTCCGGCCCCCAATCCTCTCCCCAAAATCCTTGCTTATAACTAGGAATCACCGATTCAAGATTAATTCCCGATTAACCGTGACCCCTGCCACCCCCGCTTGTCCTCAAGAGAGAGATTTCCCGGGTCCCACTTCCCCCTCTACATCAGACTACCCTTTACTCATCAACAGGATATCTTGAACACTTAAAAAGTCTTCTCGTCCACACCAAGACCCGTAATAGACAGGGAAATTAACCTTTAATCCAACTTGTTCGGCCAAGGTTATAAAAAAACATTCTTCGTAAGCAACTGCTGACTCTGGGAATGTTTTATCCGCCAGTCGATAGTTCTCAAAAATTTCTGTCAACTCCAGGGTACTCATACCCGTTTCCAAGCACGATAATGACTCTTTATTTAATAAAAAAGCGGTAATGAGCGCTCGTCCTCCCGGTTTAAGAACTCGGAAAATTTCTCGCAAATAGTTTTCTATTCCCTCGGGTAGAATATGAGTAAATACCGAAGTTAAGAAGACAAAATCAAAGGAATGATCTGAATAGGGGAAGCGATAGGTGTTCGCCTGTTCTTGTCCGGTGGGGTTGTAATATTGATTGTACAAATCCGCCCGTTGAAACTGAAAATTCGGATAGCGGGGGGAAATCACGGATTGGCACCAGGTGATACCGGGTTCAACAATATCAAATCCCTCATAACTGCCGCGATCGCTCAAATACTGGGTCAAAGGAACCGCCATCCGTCCCACCCCGCAACCCACATCCAGCACCGCTTCATCGGGCTGTAAACCCCCTAATTCTATAAAATACCTAAAAAATTCCGTCCCGATCGCCTTAAAACTTCCCCCCACCGATAATCGCAGGTCCTTGGGAGGAAGTAACTCATCGGGAATGATTATTTCTGGAACAGAGGATTGAGAATTTAGCATAGGATTTAGGGGTAAAGAAATCAACCTAAAATATCCAGCAACACCGGGCTAAAATATCCAGCAACACCCGGCGGGGGTTAAAACCCCCGCCTAATAGCTAAAGTCGTCTAAAGACGACTACAAGTGTTATCCCGTGGTGTTTTCAGTCGGTTTCAACCGACTTTAGCTGTTAGGCGGGGGTTTTAACCCCCGCCGGTTGTTGCCTCATCAAAGAACGCGCAACAGACTAGGAATAGAGACGATCGCCTCCAGATTCCGAATTTCAGCTAAGGCATGATTAAAATTGCCTTCTTTCACATCATGGGTAACCACCACAATTTCCGCCTGATTTTCACGCATCCCAATCTGTACCACAGATTCCAGACTGACCCCATTTTTGCCAAAAATTGTCCCCAATTCCCCGATCACCCCAGGACTATCCTGAGTCAAAAATCGGGCATAAAAGCGCGTTACCACATCATCCATTGGGGCGATCGCACAGTAATGTTGATGAGAACAGCTTAACAACGGATGAGGTATCGGTTCCGTTTCCGTTTTCAACACTGCCGCCACATTTAAAATATCCGCCACCACCGCGCTTGCCGTGGGACCTGCACCAGCCCCTCGTCCATAAAACATCACCTGTCCAATCGGGTCCCCTTCCACAAAAATAGCGTTATAAACCCCATTCACATTCGCCAAGGGATGTTGTTTCGGGACTAGGGTAGGATGCACTCTCAACTGTAAGCGATCTTCAATTTCAGTTTGGGGTTGAGGAGTAGGACCTGCTTCGCGCTTGGCGATCGCCAGCAACTTAATCACAAACCCCAGTTTTTCGGCATAAGCGATATCTTCGGCACTCACCTGACGAATCCCTTCCGCGTAAACCTGTTCACGCTTGATGCGTCCCCCAAATGCCAAGGATGCCAGAATTGCGATTTTATCGGCAGCATCCAACCCATCCACATCTGCTGTGGGATCCGCTTCCGCATAACCCAATTTTTGAGCATCCGCGAGCACTGCCTCAAAATCCGCCCCTTCCAGTTGCATCCGGGTAAGAATGTAGTTGGTGGTGCCATTAACGATACCCATCACCCCTTGGATGCGGTTGCTTCCCAAAGATTGCTTCAGGGGTTGAATCACCGGGATACCACCTCCCACTGCCGCTTCCAACATGACATAGACGCCTTTTTCATTGGCAGCAGTGAAGATTTCTGCACCATGTAAGGCGATCGCCGCTTTGTTGGCAGTGACAATATGCTTGCCAGAGGCGATCGCCTTCAACATCAGCGATCGCGCCGGTTCCAACCCACCAATCAACTCCACCACAATATCAATCTCAGGATCCGTGACGATTGATTCTAAATCCCTGGTTAAAATATCCGCAGGAAGGTCAATATCCCGGGGTTTATCCAGCGATCGCACCCCCACCCGAGCAATTTCCAACTCCTGCAACAACGGATGACGTCCTGCGGAGTCAAGCAAGATCTGCGCCGTTCCCGCGCCCACCGTTCCCAATCCCAGTAAACCAATTTTGAAAGTCACAATTCTAATCCATAACCGACTAACTTACCATTTTTACAGGGATTTGGCCCTCCAGTCGCCCGAATCCCTCCAAAAAATTGGCGATCGGTCCCGTTAAACACCCATCCGGCATAAAACCTCAAACCTCAACCATCAAGTTCGTAGTAACGACTTCAGTCGTTTCTTCCCCATGCAACACCCCCTGTCGCCAGTCCATCAAGTTCGTAGTAACGACTTCAGTCGTTTCTTTCCGATCCAACGCCCCTCTCCCCAGTTCCCCCATACTGCGGCAGCAAAACGGAGAAAAATCCTGCATAGAGCAAAATTCCGATAGGAGTAGAATTTAATCGCAGATTCGTTGAACATTTCTGGGTAATACGGTAAAATAAAGCGACTAGAGTCGGATGCAGTAATCATCCATTCCAGTTTGGAGCCTTTCTGCTTGCCTTTGAGACTTCCTTTCTTGGTTGCCGAGGTCTGCAAAAAATGAGGCTTTAAAGCTCCAGGTGAAGCATCCAATACAACTGAAGTTCGTGTGCTTAGAGTTTCTCTAAGCACTTTGCGGGATACCGCCTCTGTTACCTTAACGGGTAATAGTGCTGTCGTAGCATTGTCCGGGAAAACCCTGGAAAATGTCGCGTAAATGTATCAGTATCAAGGTTAATAGACTTCTTGCAAAATACTGGGGAGATCCCCCCAACCCCCCTTAAGAAGGGGGGCTTTTTAGAATTGGAAGAAGGGGGGCTTTTTAGAATTGGGCAAGAGGTCTAATCTTGAGTTACCTCCTGCTCCCAATTGCTCTCGACCAGAGTATCAGGCTCGCCTAAAATAACATGGGGACGATGTACTAATTTCTCTAACTTGTCTAACGGTTCTACGGGAATGATGCGAAGCCGTTTCCCTCGGCGTTCAATCTCCAGAGGTATCCCGGTGCTTAAAATTTCGTCGAGCAAATTGTCAAGATTGCCGCTTAATTCTTGGGTGGTAATACTTTTCATTTTTCTCCTCAACAATTTAAAGCCCCCCTTCTTAAGGGGGGTTGGGGGGATCTCCCCAGTATTTTGCAAGGATTCTATTTTATTTTGAAACAAGGCAAACCAGAGCGCCTCTAACCCAACTCCCCCTAAACTGCATCCGGATCTATCCCCATATCTCGCAAGCGTTGGGCAAGGCGATCGGCCCGTTGACGTTCCTCTTGAGCCCGTTGACGTTCCTCTTGAGCGCGCTGACGTTCCTCTTGAGCGCGCTGACGTTCTTCTTCGGCCCGTTGTTCTAGCTGTTTTCGTTCCGCTTGTTCTTCGCGGATTAAATCAATCACCATCGGAGGAGAAAATACACGATTTACAGGTAAAATAAAGTCAGGAAACTGCACAGAATGAAGCTCCTGTCCAGGCAAAAATTCTAAATCTTCGTAACCCTTCTCATTGTTCGGGTTAAAACAAACTTGGATTTTCGACTTATTCGGGTCTACAATCCAATATTCTGGAATATTTACCATTGCATATTCGGCGCGCTTGAGAATATAATCTTCCCGCCAATTATCGCTCGTGACTTCTACAACAATCACGGGGTTTTCATCAAAATTAAAGGCTCCAGCACCTTTGCGGTTACAAATTCGTTCCGCCAGTTCGACAGAACAGACTAACACATCAGGAATTCTAGAGGTATTGTCTTCGGTGCGGACTCCAGTAACATCCATCGCCACTAATGGTAAATCGTGAGTCACAAAATAACGCTGAAATTGGGCGGTTAAAAAATTGCAAATTCGGGTGTGCAATCCTGTAGGTGTTGGCATTTCAATTAGTTGACCCCGGTATAGCTCATAAATAACATCGGGTTTTCCCTGGTAGTACAAATATTCTTCAAAAGTCAAAGTCGGGGTAGAAATATCAGTTTTGAGTTGTGTCATATCCCGGTTCCCCATCAATATATTATTCCGATTATAACGCCAATTCCATCAGTCGTTTGTCATCATTCCCACCCAATCTCCCCCATCCACCCCATCTCCCAAGGACAAATGACAAATGACCAATGACCAATGACCAATAACCCAAACAAGAAGGGGAGGCCCAGAAAAGACCTCCCCCTCATGCACAGATGAAGTAGAAACTAAGTGGCGATCGCCCAGTAAACCTTAGTAGGTTTCAACGTGCCAGCGATGTCCTTTTTTGAGTTGTTTTTGATAGTCTAACCAGTCCACCCCTTGTTTAGAGGTAACCGCAGACATCCCCTCATCAATGCCGCCTTCCATACCTTTCAAACCGCAAATGTAGGTATGAGCATTCGGTTTTTGCAGCAGATTCCAGATCTCTTCGGCGTTTTCTGCAATCCGGTCTTGGATGTACATCTTACCGCCTTGAGCATTCTCTTGTTCACGGCTGATGGCGTAGGTCAAGCGGAAGTTATCCGGGAACTCAGCTTGTAACTTTTCTAACTCTTCTTTGTACAGAATGTTGGCACTGTATGGAATACCGAAGAACAACCAGGCCAACCCTTTGAATTTGTAGTCTTCATGTTGTTCCTTGAACATCCGCCATAAGAAAGCCCGGAAGGGAGCAATCCCGGTCCCGGTTGCCATCATGATGACGGTGGCTTCTTCATCATCAGGGAGCAACATTTCTTTCCCAACTGGACCCGTGATGGCGACATCATCTCCGGGCTTCAAATGGCACAGGAAAGACGAGCAAACACCCTTAACGGTTTCGTTGGTTTCTGGATGCTTATAAACTAATTCACGGACGCACAAAGAGACGGTTTTATCATCAAGATGGTCGCCATGACGAGTCGAAGCGATCGAGTACAAACGCAGTTTATGAGGTTTGCCTTTTTGGTCTTCTCCTGGAGGAATAATCCCGATACTTTGACCTTCTAAATAGCGCAGATCGCCAGCAGAAAGGTCGAAGGTCAAGTGTTGAACGATCCCACTGCCGCCTTCTTGGACCAGGGGTTCATTGCTAATGCACTTACCAATATAGGGATCTTTGGGCTTGTAGATATTAACAGGAATATCGTCGGTTTTTGCCTTTTTCGCCTTGGTTTCAGTCATTGGCTTGCTGGGTTGAGCTTCCTTATGGGTCTGCTCTTGACTGACGCTGGGAGTCGTGTGACCATTGCTTGTTCCTTCTTCGCCCAGAGGACGAATGCTGACAATTTGTCCCCCCATCCGCGTGATCCGACGCATTTCTTGGTTCATGCGGTTGTACGGTACCGTAATAAAGGTACTGCCACTGCGACGAATTGGGTTAGTGGTCGAATCACTCTCGTCAGTTTGGCGCAGACCCACTACTTCATATACGAAAAAGCGGTTACCAGATTCTGTATTCACTGTAACGCCTGCTGCGCTGGGATTGTACATAATGTTAATGGCTCCAAATCAAACAACTGTTTTTCGGCAAGGGGTTGAGAGGTTTCGGAGGCTGACTCTGAAAGCCAGTTGCAGATCCTAGAAATCTGCGATCGCCCTCTCTGCTCCCGTTGTCCGGTCATGATTATCCCTTGATCCTGCTGATGAAGGAATCTTTAAAAAGACTATTACTAGATTACAGCCCGATGTCCCCGTACTGACCTTGTGCCGAAGAAAGCAAGGTTTCACGCTGGTTTTTTGAGCCGATTTTGCCCTGAAAGACTGTACCGATGCCCGACTCAGGAGGTCCCGTGGCGAGAACTGAACCCCGAATCAGGGGAGGTCCACCCTGCTGACGGGATCACCCCCCGGTCCCAAGCCCCTGAATGACCTCCCTCGGAAGTCAGGGCCCTCAACAGCGGAATGCCCCTATTCTGAACTCCGGGGCATCCCCTCGCGATCGCCCAGGCAAAAAAAACTTTTGACAATTCGCAAAAGTCATGCGATATAAGGCTTATGATTGATTCTGATCCCCGATCGCACCGGGTTCCCGGCGAGGAGGATTGACTCAATTGAGTAAAGTTACACGCTGTATGTCAAGATAGAATCAATTTTATTGTCTTTTAATACGCAATAAACCGTAGCATAGGTACAAAGAGCAAGATCGATAGAGGGAATCTATGACCAGTAAGCCGGATAGCGTGGTTCTAATTGGTGTTGCCGGAGACTCCGGATGCGGCAAATCGACATTCCTGCACCGACTAAAAGACCTATTTGGAGAAGAACTGATGACGGTCATCTGCTTGGATGACTATCACAGTTTAGACCGCAAACAGCGGAAAGAGCATGGGGTCACAGCGCTTGACCCAAGAGCGAATAACTTTGACTTGATGTATGAACAAGTCAAAGCGCTAAAGAACGGTCAGGCGGTTGACAAGCCCATCTATAACCACGAAACTGGCATGATCGATCCACCTGAACGGGTGGAACCGAATCACATTATCGTGATTGAGGGCCTTCATCCCATTTATGATGAGCGGGTTCGCTCCCTGCTCGATTTCAGCGTCTACCTCGATATCAGTGATGAGGTGAAGATTGCCTGGAAAATTCAACGGGATATGGCAGAACGCGGCCACCGTTATGAAGATGTTTTAGCATCCATTAACTCCCGTCGTCCTGACTTTAGCGCCTACATTGAACCGCAAAAAGCTCATGCTGATGTGGTCATCCGGGTGTTACCGACGAACTTAATCCCCGATGACAAAGAACGGAAGGTTCTACGGGTGCAGATGATCCAACGGTACGGTGTTCATGATATGGATCCGGTTTACCTGTTTGATGAGGGTTCGACGATTAATTGGACGCCTTGTGGACGTAAACTCACCTGTTCCTACCCAGGGATCAAAATGGCCTACGGACCGGATTCCTTTGAAGGTCATGAAGTCTCGATTTTGGAAGTAGACGGTCAGTTTGAGAATTTAGAGGAGATGATCTATATCGAAAGTCACCTCAGTAACACATCTACTAAGTTTTACGGGGAATTGACCGAACTGTTGCTCCAGCACCCCACTTATCCGGGTTCTAACAATGGCACCGGTTTGTTCCAAGTGCTCACGGGTCTGAAGATGCGCGCCGCTTATGAGCGCTTGACTTCCAAGGAAGCCAAAATAGCAGCGAAGGTGTAAAGTTGCTAGTTTGAAATTCCAGCCCATCACTCGACGCGAGCAGCTAACCCTAGCTTCTCGCGTTTTTTTGGGGGGTTATAGGGAATCCGGTGGTGTTTTTAGGAACACCCGGCCGCCAATCGTTTTAACGATTGGCGGCCTAACAGCTCAAGTCGGTTGAAACCGACTATCAGTCTTATCCCCTGGTGTTTTTAGCGCAAGCGGGGGTTAAAGCCCCCAGCGGTTGTTGCCACTGAAAGTGGTGTTTGTAGTCGGTTTTTAACCGACTTTAGCTATTAGGCGGGGGTTTTAACCCCTGCCTGCCTGCCTGCCGGGTGTTGGCACTCATTGCGATCGCCCATATTCCACCCGCAGTTGTTTCAGGGTATTCTCCCCATCAAAAAATTCGTGCCGTTTGATTTCTGTGAGTCCCCAGTTCTCAAATTCTGCAAGGTCCCGGTCAGAAAGGGGCCAGGGGGGACCCTCGGGTTGGCTGTCGTTGTCGCGATGGCGGGTAATAATCAGCAGGGTTCCTCCGGGGGCGACTAAAGCGGCGATCGCCTCAATGATTTGCGATCGCACCTCAAGGGGTAACGCTTGAATATTCCGACTGTCTTCGACTAAATCAAACTGTCCCCGCCATGCTGGGTCTAAATTAAAGAAATCCCCAACACAGTAATTCACCGAAGAATTGGGAAATCGTTGGCGACACCAGGCGATCGCCGTGGGGGAAATATCAAAGGCAGTCACCTCAAATCCTCGGGCGGCTAAGGTTTCCGCATCATCCCCCAATCCGCATCCGGTGACTAAGGCAGAACGACCCTCTGGGGAAACGGGGCGATCGCTTAACCAACTTTCCAAGACCGGATGAGGGGCCAATTTTGCCCAAGGCACTTGTCCCGCATCCCCTTGGGCCTCCGCATATAAAATATCAAACCATGCCGAGGGGTCCGATTGCGCCAGGGATTGACTCGCTAATTTCTGGACTTTTTCGCGCAGGGTCTGGGGTTGTTGTTCAAACATGAAGCTAGTTTTTTCAGAGTAAATTGAGGAGGAGTAGGGCGACTCCTCAGCAGGAACTTTAAGTTTATTATCCCTTAAGAAAGGGTGGGGGAGATGGGGGAGGATGGGGAGGATGGGGAGGATGGGGGAGATGTTCGTAGTAACGACTTTAGTCGTTACCGCGTTACTTGGCGGATGCCAAGTAACGCTCCCATGTCCGGATCCTCCAGTTTCCAAACAGGTGCTTAAGCCCCTGTTTGGTGAGTGTCACAGATTCAGGTAGGAAACGACTGAAGTCGTTACTACGAACGAAGAGGGATAACGCCTGAAGTCGTTACTACGAACGAAGAGGGATAACGCCTGAAGTCGTTACTACGAACGAAGAGGGATAACGCCTGAAGTCGTTACTACGAACGAAGAGGGATAACGACTGAAGTCGTTACTACGAACGAAGAGGGATAACGACTGAAGTCGTTACTACGAACCTTCCCCATCCTCCCCATCTCCCCCATCCTCCCAATCTCCCAACTAAGCCGATCGCTGTTGGTTCAAGGCATCGTAAGCGTAGGCAAAATCTTCGGTGGTAATCCGAATTTGCGCCGGATCGCTCATGCCGATCGCCCGATAGCGTCGGATGGCTTCGACTGCGGCGCGATCGCCTAATAAGGCCAAATCTGCTCCATTCCAACCCTCGGTAACCGTTGCCCAGTGGGACAAATCCACCTCGGATAAGGGACGTTCCTGATTGTGGACTTGCAAAATTCCTAAACGACTGTCTCCATCGGGTAAATCCACCATCAGTTGCAAGTCGAAGCGTCCCGCCCGCAGGAGTGCCGAATCCATTGCCTCGGGCCGATTTGTCGCGCCGATGACTAGGATATCGGACCCGGTTGCCAAGCCGTCTAGTTCCACGAGTAACTGTCCAACCACTCGATCGCTGACGCCAGAATCCCCGGTATGTTGTCCTCTGGCTGGGGCTAAGGTATCGATTTCATCAATAAACACCACACAGGGTGCTGCTTGGCGGGCTTTGGCAAATAATTCCCGAACCGCTTGTTCACTCGCCCCCACCCACTTACTGAGTAATTCCGGTCCATTGATGCAGATAAAATTGGCTTTCGCTTGGGAGGCGACGGCTTTTGCTAACAGGGTTTTGCCCGTTCCTGGAGGACCCCAGAGCAAAATTCCTTTGGGCGATCGGGCTTTGGTTTGTAAATACAATTCGCGATTAATTAATGCGCCTTCTACCGCTTCTCGCAGGGTCTGTTTAATACTCTCTAATCCGCCAATTTCATCCCATGAAACATGAGGAGATTGTACTTCCACGGACCGCAAAACTGCGGGTTTAACGGCTTTGAGGGCTTCTAAAAAATCCCCTTGCTGTACCGTCATCGTCTCCGGAATATCGGCCTCAATGGAAGGCACTTGACGACGCAGGGCAGTATAGGCGGCTTTTTGACAAACGGCTTTCAAATCTGCCCCCACAAATCCCGTGGCTAATTCGGCAATTTCACCTAACTGCACTGTTTCATCTAAAGGCATTGCGCCGGTGAGAATTTCTAATATTTCCAACCGTCCGGCACAGTCGGGGACTCGAAACTGCACTTCGCGATCGAACCGTCCCGGACGACGTAAGGCAGGATCTAGGGCATCCGGTCGATTTGTGGCGGCTAATACAATCACCCCTTGAGTTTGGGCAAATCCATCCATTAACCCCAACAATTGGGCTACCAGGCGTTTTTCTACTTCCCCCTCAACCTGAGAGCGATCGGGCGCTAAACTGTCAATTTCATCAATAAAAATAATACAAGGCGCACTGTTCACCGCTTGGTCAAAAATCCCCCGCAGTTTTTGCTCCGCTTCGCCGTAATATTTACTAATCACTTCGGGTCCAACTAAATCAATATAGTTAACGCCCAATTCTGAGGCTAAAGCGCGAGCAGTCAGAGTTTTTCCCGTTCCCGGAGGTCCAACTAACAATACCCCTCGGGTCGGTTCTAGTCCAATTTTTGCTAATAAATCAGGACGTTTTAAAGGCATCCCAATCAGTTCTTTTAGTTCGGTTAAAACTTCTCGAAGTCCGCCAATATCTTTCATCGAAGAACCCGATTTTTGGGGCTTCGATACCCCGGGAGTTGGGGAAGTAAAATTTGACCCGCCACCCTTGGAACGAGGACCTGTAGAACGCGGACCTGGTGGTGTACGGAAAGGACTGGCATCTACCGAAACCCCACCCGTGGAGACTCCGACATTCCCAGTCCGGGGAATCGCGCCAGTACGGGGTATGCTACTAATCGGACGAGTACGGAACTGCATATCTGCCTTGAGTTCTCCAGCTTCTATTTTCTCTTCCAAGGTTTTCGCGATTTCTAATAGCTGCTCAAACCCTTTAAATAAATCATTCATGAATCGTTCTCCCTATTGATTAACAGTTCCGTACTTCAACCCATTAATTGGGGTCGAAAATGCAGTGATTCACCGCACTTTGCTCTACCCATAAGATAGGGATAAAGCCCCGGACTTGTTTAAGGGAGGTTACTTTCAATCTAACAATTTATCCCTTAAATAGTCTTCCTCCAAAGGCTGATTTTATAGGGCATGGATCCCTATATCCCAAGGTGTAGAGTGGTTTAGACTAAATCTTAGCATTTTTTGACCCCCACCCTAGTATCATGGCTCCGCCATGATATGCCCTTTGTACGGCTTAAGCGCCTCTTTGGTGCTATACAAACTCCCCTTCCGGTCCCCTCCCCTTGGCAAGGGGAGGGTTAGGGTGGGGTTCTCTTGACTTGGCTTTGCAAGTCAAGAGGAATGAGTGGGTGGAGGGCCTCCCGTGAGATGGCGATTCCCTACGGGATAGCTCCGCTTACCGCCACTGATCCGAAGAAATAGGTTAGACCAACCTCTATACAGACGCTTAAACCGTTAAGGGTGCGTGAGGTGGCGATCGCCACCTCACGGGAGACCCCACCCTAACCCTCCCCTTGGCAAGGGGAGGGGACCGGAAGTAAAAACCCTAACTGATCCGAAGAAATAGGTTGGACCAAACTCTATACAGACGCTTAAACCGTTAAGGGTGCGTGAGGTGGCGATCGCCACTTCACGGGAGACCCCACCCTAACCCTCCCCTTGCCAAGGGGAGGGGACCGGAAGTAAAAACCTTCATCCCTCCCCTATACAACCCCAACCCAATTAAAACAATAAATCAGCAGCCCCTTGAATCCGCTCTAAAGCCGATACCGATCGCGGCAAAACCGGCAAACGAATCACCGTTTGTGCTGGAAATAATCCCCCCTCAATTTCACCCCCCGGGCGATACCGATTATGCACAACATACCGTTGAGGCACTTCCATTTTTTGCAAAGAATCCGTTAATCGCACCTGTTCCGACAGAATTGCCGCTTGTGCTTGCACCACCCCAATAAATTCCGTATGTTGGGCATCTTTTAACTGCTTCTGTGCTTTAACAACTTGTTGCCTCAATGTCCGCAAGCGTCCCATAAATTCCACTCGCCCTAACACATTTTGGTATTGAATCCACAATTTAAAAATCCATGCCAACCAATCGGATAAAGCCGCAGGCATTTCTAAAAACCGCAATAAATGACCCGTGGGTGCTGTATCTAAAATAATTAAATCTTGTTCATGTCTATTTAATAAATCAAACACTTCAATCAAGGATAACATTTCATCAATTCCCGGGAGAGCTTGGGCGACGAGCATCCGCCATGCTTCGGGAGTATAGGCAATTTTGATGCTTCCCGGGTTGGGCCCTTCTCCACTCATCATTTCCGCTAATTCCCAGAGATAGTTCTCGCGAAATTCTTCCAAAATTACTTCTGCATCAATTTCTTGCCCGCTTAAATTAGCGGTAATTTGTATCGGTTCATGTCCCAATTTTTTACCGAAAGCATCGCCTAAAGAGTGGGCGGGGTCGATAGAAATAACTCTAATTTTTTTATCCGGATAGCGCTGCGCCAATCCCCATGCTAATGCAGCGGCAACGGTGGTTTTCCCTACGCCTCCTTTCCCCCCAATTAAAATTAATTGGCGACCTTCTGCAATAAAATCGGAGAAGCTAGGAGGGACTTTTTCCGGCCATTCCACGATCGCCTCGGGACCCAATTGCACTGTTTCCAGGGCTTGCAGTTGGGGAATCAGGGCATCCAGGGCCTCTGCACCGAGGGGTTCGGTGGGTTGCTGCGGGAGGATGAAAACCGGGTGATTACCGGGTAAGTTGAGGAATTTTTGGAGTAAGTGTTGTTGTTCACTATAACGGTCTAAATCGGGTTCGGGATTGAGGGCAATTTGGTTAATGAATAAACCCTGACAAGGAATCAATAATTCCTCCAAACTGGTGATAAATCGCCCCGTTTCTAATAAACTCATGGGTTCGGCGATCGCCACCACTAAGCAAGCGGTAAAGCTATCATCTTGCAGCAATGCCCTTCCTTCGTTTAAATCAGATTTCAAGTCCACCAAAAATTCATCGACTTCATCTGGGGTATAGGTTCCTCTAAAGGTTTGAGATATCGCCCGATGTTTTTCTTGGAAGAGTTCCAAGGAATTTAATACCACATCTAAGAAATCTTTAATGCCTAATAAATTCAAGGTATGACCGGAAGGGGCCATATCCACCACAATTCTATCTACGACTTTCTCCGTGAGCAATCGTTGAATTTCCAGCAATCCCATGATTTCATCTAATCCGGGCCAGTCTAAATCCCACACCGGGGTTAAATCTTCTCCTTCAACAAAGCTGCCCCGTTCTACTAATAATTCTAAGAATTTGCCATATTTTGCTTTAAATTCCCCTAAGAGTTCTTTGGCATCGAGCGATCGCACCTGTAAATTGGGCAAGTCCGGTAATGCTGTAGCGGCAGTGGTTACGGGAAGTTGCAACACATCCCCTAAAGAATGCGCTGGATCAGTGGAGATTAATAAGATAGAGTCTTGGGGAAATAATTTAGCCCAATTTCGGGCAAAAGCACAAGCGAGGGTGGTTTTTCCCACTCCGCCTTTGCCACTAAACAAAGCAAGGTGAAGGGGGTTGTACTGGGTAATCGAAGTAATTTTTTTATCAGTTATATTCATAGAGATTTCTCCCATTTGGGTTGATGAATCTGCATCTGATTATCCCATTGTTAAAGCATCAGCGATCGCCTAATTTACACAATCGGTATTTCCATCAGTTCCCATTTCGCCCCTAGAATCCGTCCGCGATCGCCTACCCAGTCCCCACTCCCTTCATTCAAGGAATAATAGGCGATTAGTCCCGGTTCATCCCCTTGCAAGCGATGGGTGAAATCGTTCTGAATTTCCGCCTCGGTTCGCGCCACCCGCCAGAGTCTCACCTCGGCAATTTGACCGGAAAAAAAGCTATCCCGGTTTGCAAAAACCTGGGATTTACCTAAGCAATAGTCTCCCGGGGTCTGCTGTAATCGTTCCGGGACCCGTTGGGTGGCAACCCATTCGCCATTGCGGTAAAAGTGAGAAAGACTTCCTGCTTTCACCCAAGTGATCTGAACCCACTGATTGCCGGTTTCAAAGAAGTTCAGCAAGACATTTGTATCAGGCGTTTTCTCCCCTAACCCTCGGATTTGATACTGCAAGGCGCGATCGCCAGGACACAACGCCAGTCCCAGTTGATCCGAGTCTTCCCCCTGCTTGCTCAGAATACCATGCCACCGTTCATCATCCAAAATGGCAGGTTTGACCCACAGGGACAGGGTAAAGGTGCGATCTATTTCTCCCAGTTCAGGCAGGATGACAGCATCATCCTCTCCATCGAAGGTGAGGACCGATGACACAAAGTGGGGGAGGGGGAATTCCGGTTCCGGCAGGGCGATCGCCACTTCTTCAATCTGCCATGTCGCCCCGCGAATTTTGCCCGGATTGGTTTGATTGGCAATATCCTGAACCCGCGTCCCCTCCCCTTCATTTAACGGCCAATAATGCCGCAATCCAGGCTCCTCTCCCGTGACACCCTGCTGCAAATTCTGCTTAATTTGTTCCTCGCTGAGTGCGACATTCCAGATTTGAATATCCGCCATTTGCCCCCGAAAGTGCGCCACGGAATTCCCGATTCCCAACTTGCCAAACCAATAGGTTGTATTATCAGTATAGAACCGTTCCGGTGCAGATTGGGTCGCAAATAACGTTCCATTGCGATAAAACCGATATTCTGTTCCCGCTTTCACCCAGGTGAGATGCACCCAATCTCCTTCAAAACCCGCAAAAAAGTTCAACAACGGTGCGGCATGACGCCGGTTGGGGGGAGATGGCTCAACGGTATGATAGTATAAGGTTTGTTGGTACTCAACCCCCCACAACTCCGGTTTAAAAGCGGAGGGCCACCAGCGTTTTCCCATGATGGCATAGGGGGTTGGGCCAGCAAGGGCCGGTTGTAACCACAGGGAAATGGTAAAGGTGGTATCATTCTCGAAAGGGTCTTCGACTTCGAGATAGTTTGTTTCCCCAGCAAAGCATAACAGGGGCCGAAATCCCCCCTCTGGTGAAATCTCACCGCTTCCAGAGGGGTTGCCTTGTCCCCAGGTGGCCCCGATGATTTTCCCCCAGTTAGCACATTTTGCTCCATCGGAGGCGATCGCGCCATTGCCATCATTGAGCCCCCAGTAATGGCACAATCCCGGTTCCTCTCCGGTTAAGGGACGATGCAAATCATGGCGAATTTCTGCGGCAGTTCGGGCGACTTTCCAGACTCTCACATCTCGAATCGCCCCAGTGAATCCATTCTCTCCCATCCCAATCCGCGCCTGCGATTGATGCAGATAGAAGGCATCCGGTGCAGGTTGAATGGCATATAACTCGCCGTTGCGATAAAAGCGATATTCTGTTCCCACTTTCACCCAGGCAATCTGTACCCAGCGATCGGCACTTTCAAAGAATCCATCGAGGGTATTATGATATCGACAAGTTCCCGCAGTATCAAAGGAATCGTAATACAATCCTCCGTTGGGCGCAATTCCCAGTTGCAGGGGAGGTAAATGCTCTCCCGAATCATTACTGAACAATCCACACCAACCCTGGTCCAACAATGCCGGTTTAACCCACAGCGATAGGGTAAAGATTCGGTTATTTTTAAAGGGGGTTTTAATTTCTACACTGCTATTAATTCCATTGAACAGTAAAGCAGACTGGAAGGATTTCGCGTCAGGAACAGCTTCCGGTTCCGGTCCTCCCAGAGTTAGAGACATTTCCAATATTTCTGGCGGTTCTTCTATCTCTTCCTCCCCAATGACTAAGGGAGTTTCTTCGATTAAAATATCTGGTTCTGGTTTAACGGTAGTTTCTTCGATTAAAATATCTGGTTCTGGTTCAGTTATCTCCTCATCCCAGATTTCTTCTTCCTCAATGACTGCGGAATTTTCTTCTACTAAAACATCCGGTTGCGTTTCAGTTCTTTCCTCATCCCAAATTTCTTCTTCTTCAATGATTGCGGGATTTTCTTTTACTAAAATATCCGGTTCTGGGAGGGTTTCTGAAGCAATTGGGGAAGGTTCTACCGGAGAGGAAATAATTGGAGGGGTTAAAGTTATTGGACCCTCGCCAATTAAATCCGGGTTCGCTAGAGTTGCAATATCCGCAAGACTTAACGGACGATTCCAGATTCTAATTTGTGCAATTCGTCCTTGAAAAAAACAAGGACTTGCCCCACTTTGTTCCGTGGCACCGGCCCCCACCCGCAGGGAATTGCGCTCATTTGGATGAAAGGGAATTCCAGAGCGTTGCGCTACTAAAGTGCCATCAATAAAGAAGAAAACTGTTTGCGACGGTTCATCATAAATTCCCGCTAAATGCGTCCAGACCCCTTTTGCAGCTCTCGGTCCAGTCAGCATCACCCAAGGCGCGTCCGGTTGACCGCTACCCGTCCAAAATTGCCAATTTCCGGCGGGATTGACACAGAAAAGATAGCCCCGCCTTCCTTCTTGAGCCGAACTACAAACAGAGGTTAAAATGGCTCGATACCCAATTCCTCCTTGATAGTCCACCCACAGTTCCACCGTAAACTGCCGGGGATTAAAATCTCCGGAATAGGGAATTTCAATCCAGTCGCTAGTCCCATTAAATAAGGGAATATCTGGATAAGAATAGCCGAGGTCAACTTCTTTAGTGGTGGGTGGAACGGCAACGGATTTATTGAAAATCATCTTGGGGGATTCGTAGCGGCTAATTGAGCGATCGCATTCCGGTTAAACTCGACTTACGATATTGTTCTCTGGGATATCGATACAGTTTTTTAGATCCAAAGAGCAAGAAACCGGGTTTTTGGCCTAAAGTTATTATGAATAGGCAAACATCTTGTCAAGAAACCCGGTTTCTAACCCATTCTATATCTACGGCCCTAGAAAGATAGAAGCGGGCGAGTTTATCCTAATTTACCATGCGTTAAAACCTCCGCAGGAGCGGAACGTTTGTCTGCCGTCATGACTTCTTTAAACAGTTGTCCGAGAATGGTAAGGCCCTCAGCATGAGGGATTTTAGCCCGAGAGAGCAAAATATCAGCACAAATTTCTCGAAAGTCGGCACTGCTTGGGACGACGGGAATATTATTTTGGTGACAAACTGTAGCCACAATTAAACAAGCGCGTAAACCCGAGGATTTTTCGTGGGTGGTACTCCGTTCTCGAAAGGTTTTGACCAAATGCACAATCATTGCCGCATCCCCTCGGGTTAATCCCGATTTTTGGACAACAATCTCTTGTTGAGTCAGTTCATCGGGTTCAGGAATATCTAAAGTAATCAACCGATCCATTAAGGCATCCTGAGTTTCATGGACTCCGCAATATTCCTCGGGATTGGAGGTGAAAATTACGCGAAACTGGGGATGCGCCCGAATATATTCCGGTTGTTGTGCACTGGTTGGCAGGACTAACAGTTTTTCTTCTAAAACTGATAGCAACACATTATTCACTTCGGGACGCGATCGATTAAATTCGTCATAAATGAGGGTAAATCCCTCCCGGCAGGCGGTGGTTAATCTGGCATCTGACCAGGATTGACGATATTCATCTTCAACTTTAATCACGTTGTGAATAAAGTTGTCTACCACTTTTTTGCGGTTGTATCCCCGTTGGTTGCCAATCAAGTCTGATGATTTGTATTCATCATCCCCAAACATTAAAACAATCGGACGTTCCAACAGATTAGCCAAATGAATGGCTAAAGTGGTTTTGCCCGTACCAGCAGGACCGCGCAGGTGAACTGAAAATCCCGCATGGAGATAGCGCAAGGCACGTTTTGTCAGACGATGAATGGCCGGTGTATCGACAAAATTCTGGGAAGTGGCTTGTAAAACTGTGGTCACAAATAACCTCTTTGCATCACGTCCGTTGAGTTAGCGCTTAGGGGAATTCAGGGAAACTCCACTGGGTTTGGGACGGGGTTTAATTGGGGTAGGCGCTGTCCCCCAAACATACGCTTGCAGGTTGGTTACATAGGTACTCCGCTGCTGTTTTTCGGCAGTCCAGATTTGTTCCTGTTGCGATCGCGTTTCTTCTCGAAAAGTGGCAACATCGGCTTTTAAGTTGGCATAAAAGTCCTGCAACGCTTGGCTGACTTCTGCCGCCATTTCGACTCGATGGGCGGCGATTTCTTCTAATTTGATTTGAGTCTCATAGCGCTGTTCTAGGATCTGTTGTTGCCGAACTAGAATTTCCTGCTGACGTTGCACCCTAGCAGCGTTCCATTGTTCTCGCAAAGACACGACTTTTCCTCCGGGTATAATCCCACCTAAATCCTGGGCAAAATTTTCAAGACATGGCCGAGTCTGACTGTCCCTTTCCGGTCAATTTTCCCTTTTTAATGTATGGGAAATACCTGCGGCTGCTTTTCAAGCAGCCAGCAGGTTTAATGTCCGGTTACTGGCTATTTTAAATCCACTACAATGGATTAAGCCGCAGGGACAGCAGCTTGGGAAGTCAGCCCTACCGCTTCGGCATATTTCAAATAGGTTTCTACCGAGGCGATGACAATTCTTGCTTCGATCGCCAGCAGTTCAATGCCCACCAGGGATACGCGAACCCATAAATCGATCACGACGCCTTTATCTAAAATGCGATCGATGACTTCGGCTAGACTGGAAGATGAGTTGACTTTTTCAACTGCCATGATGATTGCTCCAGAGTGTAAATAAAGACTTGGACTTTCCCACCCCGTGATCCAGGTGGATTAATGACTTGATTGAGTCCATTTAACATAAAAATACTTGGTTTTTATGCCAGTGATGGTGCTCTCCCCCCTCTTGCGGCCCCATTCAAGATGCCACATTCAAAGGGAACCCTCCTACTGCGGTTTAACCCCTAAAATTAGATGAAAAACAGGGTCCGTTCGCCTTGATTTTTATCTGTACAAGTCGAACTGAAACAACAGTCCCTCCCTTCCTTTTTCCGGTGTTTTGCCGTTTTGGTGAACTTCACCCCCTTCTAACTCATTACCCCCACGGATTTTAGGCTGATTTAGTCCAGAATTCCTCTGAGTTTTATCTTTCCGAATCATGATGTTTTTCAAGGGCTCTGGTTCGAGGCGATCGCAAAATCGTCTCGTCAGTTTGCCGCGAGTTCCACACCCTGATTCGGTGGGGGATTTGTTGAGGAAATCTGCTTGTTGTTATCGTACCTCAGTCGGCCACCTCAATTATCAAGGAAATTACAAATTTAACAAAACTTTAAAGAGAGATTTTTAGGGGTCTGGGCGTCCGAAGGGGTCTAGGAATTCTCTCTAAGTCTTTTTCTCTATCCGAGGGTTTAGTTTTAAATCATGTTCGGGGAGTTTTGTCAAGAGAAGTGGGATGATAGCGTGGGGATGTTGAAAAGGGCTGGATTCCTTACGGGGAAATGGGGGGGCGACTTCAGTCGTTACTACAAACCGTGGATTTTGCAATATTTCTTTAGGATTGTTCATAAAAATATATGAGCAGAGCAACGAAGTTCGATTTATAATAGTTAGACCTATAACCATTAGCAGTCAGTTAGAGGAAAGATTTAAGAAAAGATAGCAAGGATGCAGCGGTTTAAAGGAAATTGGCGTGTTAGAATGTCTAAATAAAGTGGGGTCACTTTAAACCGTAAAAAACTGAGGTTTAGGTGGGCGATCGCAGTTTAAACAGGGAAAAATAGCAGAGTATATTCATTCAGTCTGATTGTTCTCATCGATTGGATGCTAGGGCGATCGCAATCAATCCCGTCCCGGGAATTGCCTTGGATTCGACCTAATTGTTGAGGAAGGGCTGAATGCAGCCAACTCTAGCCAACCCTGCAAAACTCTCATTAAATCCCTTTACTGAGTTAAATTCATCGTGTCTTCTAACCCGATACAGCCTTCAAGCGCTAAATCCAACTCAAATCGCACCATTGCCACCTCCACCCAAGGCTCTACTTTAGCCGATATCCTCGAACGAGTCTTAGATAAAGGAATAGTAATTGCCGGGGATATTTCCATTTCTGTTGCCACAACCGAGCTACTCCATATCCGAATTCGCTTACTAATTGCCTCTGTGGATAAAGCGCGAGAAATGGGAATTAACTGGTGGGAAAATGACCCCTATCTGAGCAGTAAAAATCAAGATTTAATCGAAGAAAACCGCCAATTGCACGATCGCCTGCAAATCTTAGAAGCCGAAATGCGATCGCTCAAAGCCCTCACCAGCAGTCCCTCAATCTCCGAAACCAACCCCGAACCCAGCGGCAACGTTGGAGAGATTTAAACCCGGTCAAACCTATAAGAAAACCGCACCCTCATGGCATTAGCTGACACCCCGTCCGACCCGTCCCCAATCAGCGAAATTCTCCCCACTCGTCGCGCCATTAACAGTAAAGCGGGATTAGCATCCCTTGTCTTAACCCTTGTCGAACTGATTCGGCAATTGATGGAAGCACAAGTGATTCGTCGCATGGATGAACAAGTGCTCAGTGAAACCGAGTTAGATGCTGCTGCTGAGAGTTTGCAAAAACTAGAAGAAGAAATCCTCCGCTTGTGCGATATCTTCGAGATTGACCCCAATGATTTGAACCTGGACCTCGGAGAAGTGGGAACCCTCCTACCGAAACCGGGCAGCTACTATCCAGGCGAACCCAGTCAAGAAGCATCCATCTTAGAATTACTAGACCGCCTCTTAAATGTCGGCATTGTCGTCCAAGGCGACCTGGATCTGGGTGTAGCTAACCTGAACTTAATTCAGGCAAAACTTCGGTTAGTGCTAACCTCCCAACCGATGTAAATGTTGTTGAATAAATTAAAACATAAATTAACATGAGTTTAGGGTTTTATCTGTACGGAATTTTACCCCAACCCCTGCCAGAGAGCTTGGCGATCGCTGGACTGGATCGCCAACCTGTTCATAACCAAACCATTGAGGGATTCCACTTCCTCTATTCCGAAGCCAAACAAACCAAATATCTCACCTCCAGGCGGAATTTATTAGGCCATGAAAAAGTCTTGGAAGAAGCCATGACTGCCGGATTTCGGACCTTACTCCCCCTGCGCTTTGGATTAGTCGTCAAAACCTGGGATACGGTAATCCGAGACTTAATTGATCCCTATCAGGGAAAACTCGAAGCCCTATTTCAGAAATTGGAAGGACAGCGGGAAGTCAGCATCAAAGTATTTTGGGAGAGTAAAAACGAAATCGAAGCCTTACTAGAAGAAAATCCCAGTTTAAAAGAAATGCGGGATGCGAGTTTAGGGAGAGCTTTAAGCATGGAAGAAGTCATCAATATCGGGCAACTCATAGAAAGCAGCTTAAAATTTAGAAAACAAGCGGTGATTGCTGCCTTTCAAACTGGATTAAATTCTTTGGCGGAAGAAGTCATCGAAAGCGACCCGATGACCGAAGAGATGATTTATAATGCTGCCTATTTAATTCCTTGGGACCGAGAACCGGAGTTTAGTGAAGCAGTAGAGGCGATCGATAAAAACTTTGGCGATCGCCTGAGAATTCGGTATAATAACTTTACCGCTCCTTATACCTTTGCCCAACTCGAATCAGAGGGATAATCATCATGCTATTTGAACTGCTAACCTTTCCCATCTCCGGACCCCTTGGCGGCATCGTCTGGTTAGGGGAACAACTCCTAGAACGAGCAACCAGCGAACTGGATGATATTCAAAATGTCCAAAAACAGTTATTAGCCTTACAACTCGCCTTCGACATGGGCGACATTTCCGAAGAAGACTTTGAAATTCAGGAAGAGGAACTGTTGCTCAAAATTCAAGCAATGGAAGAAGAGGCTGAACAAGAAGAACAAGAAGAAGAAATAGAACCCGAAGAGTTTATCAGCGAGGATGGTTTATCCTGTTTTTCCATCACAGTTCTCGATTAATCTGAACCTTTGACAAGCGTTAAAAATAGCACAACGGGGATGGATATTCCACCCCCACTCCAACCCAAATTTAATATTCCAAATGGAAGGTTTTAAACTGATTAGAATTACCCCGATGAAGCGGTTCAGGAACGGGAGTTTGAGACCGAGGTGAATAGTTGATTATCGGCTGAATATTCACAGAAACAGCCGCCACACCCTGACCCGAAGATTGGCGCAACTCCTGAATCGCCTTTTCCTTCGCCTCAATTTGACTATCCAAGAGACTTAACTGAGAATTCAACAACTCCATCCGCTGTTTCATCATCTGAAGTTCATGCTGGATCCGCTGTCGCTTTGTCGTCATTTTAGAGAGTTCCACTTGTTCCCCCATCTCACAGTTTTTGCGAGGACTGGGGCTAATTTTCGGCGGCATTGACGAGGGCGGTTTAATTCTAGGCATAGGTTTTCTCACAGACTCTAGCTTAGAATACCCAAATCCAGTGGCGATCGCTCAACAGAAACCCAGGAATTCAATATTTCTTAATTCCACCCGAGAACACCAGAGACTTTGCCCGGTAACAGGATAATCGGAAGTTCAGCCTTTACGATAATCCCAAAGATTCCAAAAGTAAATCCCCAGCTTTTTGGAGATTGCGATCAAGGGAAAAAGTCAGACTGCGAATGCGGATATTGTTGTTATATTCATCTCGGGGGATGGGTAAGGGTTGAGGATAAATCAGAATGGCCTGTTGGCAATTTTTGGAAAGGGCATAAGAACTCGCTTGGTGAAAGTCAGAAACTTGAAAGTCCGTTTTGTATTTTGTATCTAACACATAGATTGCCTGACGAGTTGCGCGATCGTACAGGACCAGATCCAGATTAAAATACAGATTCTTGTCCTTCCCAATCTCAATCCGTTCTTGCGCTTTGACAGAATATTTTGATGGCAAATGGACCTTTAACCAGGCGGCGACAAATCGTTCATACAGTTTCGCCATATCAACTAGAAAGGGGAGAATAGATGCATTTCCGCTATCGTGAGCAGGTCCGATATTTTCCAGAAAGAAACGACAGAGGGCGTGGAGGCGTTGGTAATCGTGATTGAGGCGGTTATAAGTGCGATCGCAACAATCCTTAGCGGTGAAAGGGCGCAGGGTCACCCATCCATTCAAGGCGCGATATGCCGATAGGATAAACGGACGAGTGCGATCGCTACAGAGTCCAGTTCGGGCGATACAGTGGAGAGTCCAAGCGAGAATTTGGTTATCTTCCAGATCGCTGGTTTGTTCGTCGTAGTGACAAGTCAGTTTTACCGCCCAAGGTTTGCGGATGGCGTGACGAGTGTCGAGGCGTCCCCGCACATATCCGAGTTGCCGAGTTTGAGGGAGATAGGCGCGATACAATCCTTTACGAGTGCGATCGCGGATGAGTTGGGCGAGGAGACTGGCGAGGCGATCGAAAAAGTCTTCTAAAGTGTTGCAGGGGATGAGACCCTGTAGAAAGCGAAAACTGTTGAGGTCGTAGGCATATTCTAACATTCCGAACAGATTGGCGATCGCAACTTTCGGGTTGATTTTGACCGCAAATTCTGGAGTCACCGCAATATAACCCACCCATCCTTTCGCCTTGAATTGCCATTCGTCCCCACTTTGGGAATTATGAAGCGTTACCTTAATTTGACTCGTATAGTTTTGCTGCAATACCTTGATGATAAATTCAGGAATAGCATTCCGAGGAAATCGCTGGGTTTCATATTCCCTGAGTTCAATTGTGCTTACCCGATTGGCATTCATGTTGTCTCACCCCTCTCCCACTTGCCGCAAAACTGCCTCAATAAACCTTGGATTATAGTAGATTCCCTGGTGACGCATGGCCTCAATCAAGGGTTTCACGGCAGCAATTTCTCCGACTTGCTTCGCTAAAATTAAAATGCCTACCGCGCCGGAAATATTAAGATTGAGGGCCTGGGCGACTTTACGACATGAAAGTTCATCTATCAGCACAAGTTTTGCCTGTTCTTCCAACCCTAACGCAATAGTTTCCGCTTCTCCTCTATCCAAGATGGGTAAGAGTAAATTCACCTGTTGATCAGAAGCGAGAGAACGGACATTTATCCAGGTTTCTTGCTGTAAATCAATAAATCCAGATTTCCCTACAGGGTAGGTAGAAATTTCACGAGCAACGGCAGTAGAAATGACCAAATTTCGTACTATTTTTTGGAGGAAAAAAAGTTGATTGATTTTTGCAAAGGCAATCAAGGGGGTGGCATTACTAACTATCATTATCCCCTCTTAACTGACTGATTCCCCTGAGTTCTGTCTCTAATTCCGTTTCGTCATAATCGAATAAAATTATCCCTTTTTGTGATAAAATATCCATAAATTCCAAGCGGTTGATTCCTGCTAATTCGGCGGCTTTTCCCAGAGAGAGTTTTTTTCCTTGGAAATAGGCGATCGCCGCCAGTAGTCGCATCTCTTCCTTCAATTGCTCCCGGCCTAATTTTAAAGCAGCGAGGAGATCCTGAGAAATTTCAAAAGAAATGGTTTCTGGATTCATAGAAAACCTCGGGTGTCCGAATGATTTTTATAGACTTTCCATCAGTTTAGCTCACTGGGAGAAAACTAGCATTTTTGGGATCCCCTCATTCCCCGCAAATTTGAATCAGCAGATTGCGTTTTCGGGGTCCATCTAACTCGATTAACATCACCGATTGCCAAGTCCCCAAGGCTAAAATTCCCTCGACGATGGGAATGTATTCGCTATTGTTGAGGGTGATTGCCATCAAATGGGAATGTCCGTTGATAGGTTCATCAGGAGGGACGACGCGCAGATGCAAATCGTTATGGAGATATTTGGCATCTGGCGGGGCTAATTTTTCCAGATAGACCTTGATATCATCCAGCAATCTTTCTTCGTACTCGTTAATAAATAAAGCGGTTGTGGTATGGCGAGCAAATACCAAAACGTAACCATTGTTAACCGGATTTGCCTCTAGCAAGTCTTTGATGTAGGGATTCAGGTTATGAATGCTGATTCCCGGTTCGGTTTCAATGTCGATAAAATGGTTTGTGATAGTCATTGCGTTTGGAAACTTGATGAAAGGATTTTAGGGAAACGGATAGAGATAGCAGTTTTCAATAGCGGGAGTTCCTAAAATCTTAAACCTGTCATTTCCGGAAAAGCACCGAATCCAAGACAAGTTGGGATTTCGCCCGCATAAACGCTGCCATATCGAATTTTACCATAATTCCGAATGTGGAAAAATTAGGGTTAGGGTAAAATTGTCTGGGCGATCGCCTCCCAGCGGAAGGGTTCAAGTTTGTCCCTTTGGTCGAAAAAATACTCTTCTAAATAAGGTTCGATTTCCATGCGCCAGACATCTTCAATTTGGTCCGCCAGATCGGGCAGCATAAAGAACGAGATACCCAGTTCATAATCGGGGTCATCGATTACCTGATTCACGCGCTGTAATGTGGCAATCAACCCATCAACCGGAAAATCGGTTGCTTCTCGTTCGTGATAACGCCGTAGAATCTCATAATTGGGGCGCAGTTCGATAAAAGCAAAGCGGCGACGCAGTGCATGATCCACGAGGGCGATCGAGCGATCGGCGGTATTCATCGTCCCAATAATTCGGACATTTTCAGGAATGCCAAACAGTTCATTACTGCCCGCTAACGGAATTTTTTCATCCCGATATTCAAGTAAGTACATCAACTCTCCAAACACGCTAGAGAGATTCGCCCGGTTAATTTCATCAATAATTAAAACACAAGTATCTTCACAGGACTCTGCTTTTTTACAAAATTCCAAAAACCGACCCAGAACGACTGGATAATCAAGCTGTCCATGCTCGTTTGCTTGAGGACGAATCCCTTGGATAAAATCCTCATAACAATAAGCAGGATGAAATTGCACCAGTTCCATGAACCCATCACCGCCACCAATTAAATGCTTGCCAAGCTGTTTTGCAAGGTAAGTTTTTCCCGTACCAGGAGGACCTTGTAATATCGCTTGCTTTTTGCGATTAATGGCACGGATCCATTTTTTTAAGATTTCAACTTCAACTCTTATATTCTGAGAAAGTTCAGCCAGAGGTTTATTTATAAAGTTTATGATAGCTGGCATCGGATCTTCCTGAGTTGCTAATAAAACTAAGGGATAAAATCCGATAAAGCGATGAGCTATTTTTTGGCTTAGTTTCTGAAAAGTAAGTTGTAAAACTTCTTGATTTGACAAAGATACATTAAAAAAATAATCTAGCATCATTTGGGGGTGTTCAAAAACCCTAAATTTCAAACGCGGATTCAAAAAATATTCTAAATCACCGAAATTATTATAATATAGTGATTCTTTATAAGCAGATAGCAAATAGAAAAAATTTTTTCTAAAATTATAAATAAATAGTTGAGAAGTTTTATCTTCCAATGAAGGAAACAATTTTTGAAAATCCTTCAATTTATTGATACGAAAACCAAAATCTAAACCTTGTTCAGTTATGCAAAGATAAAACTGAGGATTCAAAAAGCTCTCTTTTTTGCCAACAAAAATTAAAGCTTGTTCATAATAACTAACGGGCCTTCCTTCTTTGAAAAAATTACTAACAACCATCTGATTTGACAAGTGGTTAATTTCGTCAAGAGGTAGGTGGTTAACAACTGTTTCAAATAACTCTTGTAGCGGCTGGCTAATAACTTTTTCAAAAACTCTGGGGTCAAGTAATTCAAAATCTATTGTTAGAGAATTATTGTTCAATAAATAGTTTAAATAGGGTGAAACTTTACCTTCTTTTTGCCAGGGTTCAGAATTACAAACTGAATTATAAAAGTTGTGGGCGACAAAGAAATCAAAAGATTCTTTATCGAAAGGGCATTCTGGATTAATCTTTGTCATTTAAATTCCTTGTTTGAATCCAACTATGAAAAATAGTCAGGGATAAACTGCCGTGTCCTCCCCTGCTTTATCTATCTTACCCAATCTGGGGCATTCGGGAGTAAGGCGTAAAGGTTTCTTAACATTTCGATATCTTTTTGAAACCAAGTCTCCATCCACTGACTGTATCCTGCAATCACTTGACTCTCAAAGGTTTTCCCCTGCAAGAGTTGGGTAATTAAATGGGCGGCCATCATGCCGGACATGACGGCTTTGAGGACGCCATGAGAGGAGGCTGGATCGAGAACTGTGGCGGCATCTCCCACGAGAAAATAACCGGGTCCTGCGGGGGGAGAAACTTGTCTCCAAGTGACATCGGCAACGGCGGGTTTTCCCCAGGGTTTTAGGGTTTGGAATTCGGGGGGTTGCCAGTTTTTTTCTAGGGGTTTGTTGTGGAAATCTAGGCGAGTCCATTGATAGAGTTTGGGACGGACTTTGGCGGTCCAAATCCATCCCCCATCGCCTGCTACGATCGCCGGTGCATGATCTCGGATGGGACAGTCTCCTTCCCCATAGCCATAATGGGCGATTAAGGGTGGAGAAAATGGGTTAATTGCTAACTTTAATTGTTTGGCTAACCATTGTCTACTGCCGGTGGCATCGACTGCAAATTGGGCCTTAATTTCCCCTTGGTTGGTGGCGATTCCTGTCACGCGGTTTTGGCTGAGAATGGGATGTAAGGCGCGACAGGGTTGGTGGACTTCGACCCCTAATTCCACCGCCCGATCGCGCAAGATTGTATCAAAATCTGCCCGCCATGCCTGAAATCCCTGCCAAGGTCCGGTGGCATCGGACCCGAAGGGTTCAAACCGGGGAGAACCCTCCCATTGTATCCAGTTCCCGGGATGGCGCAGGAATCCGGCAGTTAAGAGGCGACTGCCGACTCCTAACTGCTGTAACAGGGGTTCGATTCCCGGGTGGAGGGTTTCCCCCGGGTGATGGCGGGGGAAGGGTTCCGCTTCAGCGATCGCCACTCGGAACCCTTGCTGGGCGAGGGCAATGGCGGCAGCAGTGCCTCCCGGACCACTCCCGGCGATCGCCACATCAACCTCGCACATTTTTCGATTCCCAGACGCCGGAATCCCATTTCATCAACACCCGAAGTCCATCCACAAACAGGGTGACTCGTTCCCGGATTTCCACCCAACGTTTCCGAACGTCTTCCGGAGTAGTGATATTGCCATGTCGATACATTTCAAACCGATAGATTTTCCCCCGCAAGCGTTGACCCGTTTGGGTTTGTGCTTCTTGCAGTTCCGTTTCCGTTGGTGTGACTTCCCGGAAGGAGAGAACCCCCCATTTGGATTTCTCATTGACAATTCGCCCAAATGCCTCAGCGTCTTGCGCCTCGGACTGTCCGGGAGGAAAGTATTTCTCCTCTTCGATGCCTAAAGCGTGATAGACATAAGCCATTGTTAGCACTCTCGCCTCGTATTCTCGCACATCCACCTGTCCCGTTAGGGCTAACGTGAATTTACCCTGTAAGGCATTGGTGACGTAATCGACATGATCGATCGCCTCATATTCCACCACCTGGCGATCGTCCAATTGCACCAGGCGCGGTCCCGGAACCCCATCCCAAGGCAGTTCGCCAGTTTGCCCGATTTCCGCATCAGTCAGAGGGCTGACGGTGGGCCAATTTTGCATCGGTTCAAAGGTGCGGGCGGCATCTGGAGAGACCGCAGGCCAAAAGGCACTAAGTGCGGCACAAAGTTTAGAATCTTCTGGAAAGGGACTCCCGAGACCATAAGCAGCTAGGAAATCTAAGCCTTCCGGCGTGCGATCAAAGCTCACATCCCATCCCGGCGCATAGATTCCGGCAGCCGCATCCGGGAGGTAGGATTGGCGATTGAGGATGAAACGGTCTAGGGGACGCTGTTTGACAAAGGGTTCTCCGGGTAAGGAGACGATCGCCGTTACGGTGGAATCTTCCGGGCGAAAATCGGCTTCAGTTAAGGCCAAATTGGGCGGCATTCGCTCATCGGCTAAGGTTTCCGGAGGAATTCGCCAAATGCTGTTTCTCACCGCTTCTGGCACTGATTGTTCCCACCAGTCCATCAGTTGCCGTTGATCGCAGGTGGGGAAGTAATCCGGGGCACTAACGAGGGAATAAGCGGGAACCCGTCGGGGGATTTGAATGGCTAATTCGGGACAGAGGGCTTCGATCCAGCCATCGGCAGTAAAATCGAGGTAATGTAAGGCATTATATCCGCCTTGGGCGACGATACTAGCTACATTCGGGCGTTCATTCAGGTCAGTGACTGTGCCATTGGGTAGCACTTGGTGACGGGCGTGAACATATTCCGGGGCGCGTCGGGCTTCGTTGTCTGACGGAATCAGCAAGCTGGAGGAGAGGGTTAAGCCATAGTTGGCAGGAACTTGATAGGTGAGAGGTTTGCCTTGATATTCTGCTGCTTCGACGAGATTCGGATGAACAATGGGGATGAGGGTTCCCATGCCATCATCAAGGTTTTGTGAGAATTCGGCGATGCCTTCTTTAAAGATAAAGGGGGGATTGCTGATATCCGGTTCACTCCAGCCGGTGTCATACCCTTGGCTTTGCAGTTGGAGATGGATGCGACGGAGTTTTTCGTTGATATGATTAGCTTCTAGGGTGAGGGTTAAATTAAAATCACGGATACATTCATTACCGCTAAATAGTTTGTGTAAGGGAAACCAGAACAACCGGCGATCGTCGCCATCCCGAACGCGCATCGGTTTGTATCCTGGGCGATCGCCTCGACGGATGACGGCAATATAGGCACTATACCGGGCTGGAATCACGCGCATGGCTTGGGAGTCGCCTTCTACAAAGGGTAAAAAGCCGCGATTTTTGCTGTCATACAGGGCGTCAGCAGTTCCCACTCGGGCGACGCCAGTCCGGGAAAAGCACAAATCCGCGTGTTTCTGGTGGGGGGTGTCCGAAGCGGGACGGTATTCGGAGGTAAAGACAGCGATCGCCAAGGGTCCATAATTCGCTTTGACCCGTAATTCCGTTAACGAGGGGGGTTGGACGCCATAGACGTAGTTTTCCACCGCCTCAATCTCAGCGAGGGTCGGAAAGGCGGTTAATTCATTGCCCTGGGCCCCGGTAACGACTGTTGCTGAAGCTAAGGCATGATAGAGTAAACTGCGCGCTGGAGACCCCGGTGCGATCGCCCGATTCCCTTCATCAGCAAAATCCGTAAATCCTGGAATAGTGCGGTTGATGTTCGGGAGGATTTTCCCCAATTCCGCTGTTAGGTTTGCCGCTGTGATATCCAATCCATGCTGTAACAGTAATTCTCGCCATCCGTGGTTCGCGAGGCGATCGCAGACTTGTTTAACTTGATCAATTAATGCCATAAGTGGTTCCTGGTTTAATCCTCATAATTATAAAGCCTATCTAGTTGATTGGCATCAAGATTTGTATCAAAAATTATTATAGGGTTAACGGGAACGCAGGGACCTTCAAAATTCTGTGCAAAAAGATAAAAATTTGTTATTCAACCTCGCGCTAAAAAACAATATTAAAATGATAATATATTAATTTTCTCCAGGCATTAGGTTATAATTACAGTTATAAATATCCGCCATAAAACAATGGGAAAAGCAGATATTAGTGGCAAAAGATTAATCGGACTCTACCCCGATGGATGGGTCAAATGGGTGACTCGCTCATCCAGTACAGTCGCCGAAGTCATCCTCGATTCAGAATTTCAATGGCTCAGTCGAGATAGCGATATCCTCATCAAAGCCTATAGTGAGGAAGAAGGGGAATTTATGAGCCTAACCGAACTCCAATTTCGCCCGGATACAAGGATGCCGGTGCGGATTCGGGCTTATACGGCACTGGCAGAAGAAAAATATGATTTGCGCGTGCATCCGGTGGTGGTCAATATTTTTCCGCCAACCGGGAACACCCCCATTCCCACTCGTTATGAATCGAGTATTATGGGACTAGAGGCAAGGCAAGACTATGAGGTGATCAACCTCTGGGAAATCGATGCCGAGCTCGCCTTTCAACCGGAACTCAAGGCCCTACTGCCCTTAGCAACGGTGATGAAAGGGGGTGCAAACGAAACCATCTTACGTCGCGCCGCAGTCCGACTACAACAGGAAGAACGGTCGGAAGATTTACAACGATTGTTGGGAATTTTTTCTAGCTATGTATTAGGAGGAAATATCGTGGATAAAGTCTTGAATTTTGCAACCCAGGCATTATTGGAATCCCCTTGGGGTCAAGAAATTTTACAGCAAGGAGTGGAAGAAGGACGCCAAGAAGGACGCCAAGAAGGACGTGAAGAAGGAAAAGAACAAGAAGCACGACGACTCATCCAACGCATAATCCTGCGTCGGTTTGGGGAAGTATCGGAAGCGGTTGAAGCTAACTTGCAACGGTTGAACCGGGAGCAATTAGAAACGGTCGTGGAAATGCTGATAGATGTGAATTCTTTGGAAGAATTGATGGCGGCTTTTCCTCCCGTGACTGACAATTAGGGTCGATTTTGTAGAGAAGTGAAATTAGCGCTTCTCTACAAAACAGATTGGATAAAGTCAAGACTTACTCAAACCGGCTACTTGGGAAATCTTTTCTAGCTATGTATTAGGAGGAAAATATCGTGGATAAAATCCTAAATCCTTTCACCCAGGCATTCTTGGAATCCCCTTGGGGTCAAGAAATTTTCAAGCAAGGATTGGAACAAGGACGCCAAGAAGTAGTACGACGAATCATCCAACGCCAAATTCGGCATCGGTTTGGGGAAGTACCGGAAGCGGTTGAAGCGAACTTGCAACGGTTGAACCGGGAGCAATTAGAAACGGTAGGGGAAATGCTGATAGATGGGGATTCTTTGGAAGAATTGATGGCGGCTTTTCCTCCCGTGACTGACAATTAAAATCGGGTTTTGTAGAGAAATGTAGAGGCGATTCGCGAATCGCCTCTACATTTCGGGTAATTTCTCAAAATATGCGTAACTCCTGACCCACCCAAACCAGCTTGATGCCAATTTTCCGGTCCCTTTGCCCATATTAAGGACCCTCAGAAATGGGGTAGACTCATCTCCTAGCGCCCTGGGTCCCTAGCTTTCGGGGTCAGGGTCCCTCGGGAACTGCCGCAATTGCCATCAATTTTGGAGGGGTCCTGATTATTTTCCGTTCGTTTCTGTCAAAGGCTTGTGGCAAAATCTTAAGATAGATCAGTTATAACCCGTTCACCTTATATTCCCGATGACTTCCACCATTCCTAACTTACCGAGTCAATATGAACCCAAGACGACAGAAGCCAAGTGGCAAGCGTTTTGGGAAGAGAATCAGGTTTTTAAAGCGGACCCGAATCACCCGGGAGAGCCTTACTGTATCATGATTCCCCCCCCGAATGTTACGGGTAGCTTACACATGGGACACGCCTTTGAAAGCGCCCTGATTGACGTGCTGGTGCGCTATCATCGCATGAAAGGGCGCAATACCCTATGGTTGCCGGGGACGGATCATGCCAGTATTGCGGTTCAGACGATTTTGGAACGACAACTGCGCGAAGATGGCAAAACCCGGGATCAAGTGGGACGGGAGAAGTTCCTGGAACGCGCTTGGCAGTGGAAAGAAGAGTCGGGTAATACGATTACCAATCAGTTGCGCCGGTTGGGTGTTTCTGTGGATTGGACTCGCGAACGGTTTACGATGGATACCGGACTCTCAAAGGCGGTTTTGGAAGCGTTTATCGCCTTGCATGAGGAGGGACTGATTTATCGCGGTAAATATATGGTGAACTGGTGTCCGGCGAGTCAGTCTGCGGTGTCGGATTTGGAGGTAGAACAGCGGGAAGTGAATGGTCATTTATGGCACTTTCGCTATCCCCTCAGTGATGGATCGGGATTTGTGGAGGTGGCGACGACTCGACCCGAAACAATGTTAGGAGATACGGCAGTTGCGGTTAATCCCAATGACGATCGCTACAAAGGGTTAATTGGGAAAATGTTGACCCTGCCGATTATGAATCGGGAAATTCCAATTGTGGGAGATGAGTTTGTTGACCCAAGTTTTGGGACGGGTTGTGTTAAAGTAACTCCGGCCCATGATCCGAATGATTTTGAAATGGGAATGCGGCACAATTTGCCGTTTATTACCATTATGAATAAAGATGGGTCATTGAATGAGAATGCCGGACCTTTTGCCGGACGCGATCGCCAGGATGCCAGAAAGGCGGTAGTGCAGCAGTTGGAGGCAGATGGACTGCTGGTGAAGGTGGAGGAGTATAAGCATACGGTTCCTTATAGCGATCGTGGTAAAGTGCCAGTAGAACCCCTGATTTCAACTCAGTGGTTTGTCAAAATTGACTCCCTCTCCAGTCGCGCCTTGAACTTCTTGGATGAGGAAAATTCGCCTCGGTTTGTCCCCGATCGCTGGACGAAAGTCTATCGCGATTGGTTGGAAAAACTCAAAGATTGGTGTATTTCTCGTCAACTCTGGTGGGGACATCAAATTCCCGCTTGGTATGCCATTAGTGAAACCGGGGGAATGATTGCCGATGATACGCCGTTTGTGGTGGCAAAATCTGCTGAGGAAGCTACGGCTAAACTGAAAGCTCAATTTGGAGAAACCGTCCAAATTCAACAAGACCCGGATGTTTTGGATACTTGGTTTTCCTCGGGATTATGGCCGTTTTCTACCTTGGGATGGCCGGATAAAACTGAAGATCTGGACACCTATTATCCCACGACAACCCTGGTTACCGGCTTTGATATCATCTTCTTCTGGGTGGCGCGGATGACGATGATGGCGGGACATTTTACAAAAAAAATGCCCTTTAAAGATGTGTACATTCATGGATTAGTCCGGGATGAAAACAATAAAAAAATGTCCAAGTCTTCGGGGAATGGGATTGACCCGTTGCTGTTGATTGAAAAATACGGGACCGATTCTCTCCGTTATACCTTAATTCGCGAAGTGGTTGGGGCGGGTCAAGATATTCGCTTGGAATATAATCGGACAACGGATGAGTCTGCCTCGGTGGAAGCGTCACGGAATTTCACGAATAAACTGTGGAATGCGGCGCGGTTTGTGATGATGAATTTGGAGGGACAGACGCCGGAACAGTTGGGTAATCCCGGGGAAAATGCGGCGGGGTTGGAACTGTGCGATCGCTGGATTTTGTCGCGCTATTATCACACGGTGCAACAAACTTGTGAGTCAGTCGATACCTACGGATTAGGAGATGCTGCCAAAATCTTGTATGAGTTTATTTGGGGTGATTTCTGTGATTGGTATATTGAATTAGTCAAGTCGCGGTTACAGGGAGAAGATGCCGCATCCCGACAGGTGGCGCAACAAACCCTCGCCTTCGTATTAGAGGGAATTCTCAAATTACTCCATCCGTTTGTTCCTCATATCACCGAGGAAATTTGGCATACGTTAACCCAAGCAGAATCCACGGCATCTTTAGCGGTACAATCCTATCCCGACACTGACGCTAATTTGATAAATGGTGAATTAGAATCTGATTTTCAATTAATCATCGGTGCGATTCGGACCATTCGGAATTTACGCGCTGAGGTGGATATTAAACCTGGGGCAAAAATTAAGGCAATTTTGCAAAGTGACAGCGACAAAGAACGGGATATTCTCCAGCGAGGGGAATCTTACATTCAAAATTTAGCCAAAGTTGCAGAATTGACCATTACCCCAGCTTTAGCAGAAGAACCAGAACAAACCATCGCGGGAGTGGTGGGAACAGTCCAAGTCTTAGTGCCTCTGGCAGGAGTGGTGGATATCGAACAACTCTGTGCCAAACTAGAGAAAAGTTTGGGTAAAATTGAGGGGGAAGTGAAATCCATTTCTGGGCGATTATCTAACGCTAAATTCGTGGATAAAGCACCGCCAGAAGTGGTTCAAGGGGCGCGAGATAGCCTCGCAGAAGCGGAAAAGCAGGGGGAAATCTTACGCGATCGCCTCCGTCAATTAAGAGGGGAATAATCCGAAACCACCCTAACTGTTGAAGATAAATCTGCCTCCGGTCCTCTCTCTCCTTGAGAATGGGACCGGAAAGCAACAATTCTCGCCCATTCCCATCCATCACCTTTTGAAGCAGACTGCAATGATATACTTAGCTCAGGTGCAAAAAAAAGGATTCTTAGGCAAAACCGGGTTGCGATTATTAGCCTGTCAGAAATCTGGAGATATCTGGGCTTTGGTGTCAGAAACTGAGCCAATTCTCACCACAGAATCCAATGCCTTTGGCGAGGGAATTCTGGTTTTAGCCGAAATTACCACAGGGGGACAAATTCGCAGTATCAATGAGGCGACGGAATGGGCGATTAATCTGATTCAGCAATATTTGACCAAAGGATTGACGCCGGATTTTTTACAGGACCAGGCGGATGAAATTGAACAATGGCGACAATCTTTGACCTTACAAAGTCAGGAACTTTCTCGTCGAGCCCTAGAATTAGAAGCCCGCAGAGACCAACTTCAAGCCTTAGAAGAAAAGCTCAAAAAAGAACAACGCCGCTTGGAAATATTGGCGCAACGATTGGAAGGGTCGGCGGAGGATAGCAGCGAGGAGAAGGGGGAAGATTAGGTAAGAATAAAAGGGGCAAATTTGGCTTGACAAGATTCATAATTAGTGATAAATAATCCAGGAAAAAGCTGGGGATGATGGCTAAAAATGGGATGTTGTAGGGAGAGACAATTTAAGGTAAAATGAAACCACAGTTTCACGCCCAGGCGATGGCTCGATCGCCAAGATGCCGCACTATGAATTAGGAGTGATTGTGCCGTCGATTGAAGCAGATCCCACCAATTTTGTTGAATTACTGGAAATTGTCCGGGATGGATATGAAATCTCTTTAAAACCGGGAGATTACAAGGGAACCTTCACGATCGCCCGCGCAGTGACGATTCGCGGCAGTGGCGGTGATTCTGTGCTGTTTGCGGTGGATGCGCCTGCGGTGGTGGTGACGGTTGCCGGAGTGCGCTTAGAGAATTTGGCGATCGCCCGAACTGTTGGGGGTGAAACGGGTGCTGTGGCGGTGAGGGGTGAGGCAAATACCGCGCCGATTTTGCATCAGGTGAGATTAACCGGCAGCGCGGAAAATGTCCAGTGGGAAGGCGCAATTTGGGAGGTTCCAGGGCGATTGGAGTTTGGTGAGATTGAACCCAATCACCAGGTAGAAAAGGGTTGGGAACTGCAACTGGGTGAGTCTTGTCAGGTGGTGTCGGACTTGGATTGGTTGCAAGTGCGATCGCAATATTTGTCTCCGGGGTTGCAGTTGCTGCAAATGGCAGTGAATTCCCAGGGAATCCCCGCAGGCACTCGACTCTCAGGGTCGGTATATTTATGTTCCGAGGGGGACAAGCGCGAGATTCAGGTAACTGCTGAAATTATCAGTCGAGTGGAATGGGTGACGACGGTAGTACCCTCGGAGAAATCTGCTGCTGCCAAGCAGGAGGAGGCAAAGTGGGGGTATCGCTTGGTTGGCAAAACCGCGATCGCCAATGTGATTCGGGAACTGGTAGGTGAGAAACCCGGCGATCGCGATGAGGATTTTCGCAGTCGTCGCGATCGCGCGGAACTGTTATTCGCACAATTGTTAGAACAGCGATCGCACTCCTTTTACCTGCGCCGTTTGGGAAGCGGGAAAGAAGCGGGAGAGGAACGCTGGCAACTCACCCTTGCTTGCGATCGGGATGAACCGGGAATTCCTCTGCTAGAAAAGCGCTACAAAACCTTATCTTTAAAAGCCGTAGTCAGTCCCGATGGACGGGGGGGATTACGCTTAATTGATGTTAATTTTGTTCCCCAAACGCGGGGACGGGGGGATGGGTTTACGGTTCTCTGTCGTCTGCGGTTGCTGCCGGATCATCAGTATGATTTAGGCGTTCCTCGTTCTGCCTTGAAGCGCATGGCAAAACTGCCGGTTTCGGGAGATTTAATCCCCACGGAGGAACAACTTCAGGCATGGCGGGTTTATGTAGAAATTGAAAAACGAATTGCTGAGTCACGGCAGTTTTGTGTGCCGTTTATTGGTCATAATTATGGGGCGGATGCGCGTCGGATTAGCTTTGAATTAGACAGTCGCGAGGCAACCATTGACGGCAGCAGCGAAACCGAATTAGCCGCCGGGGAATTCTGGAGTCGCACTTATAAAGCCCGCAGCGAACAAATTCGTCTATTTGAAAGTTCTCCTCTGGGAAAAAGTGGCCGGGATGGACGAATTTTAGGGCGAATTGACTCGGTGGATACTGAACGGCGGTTGCTGAGAATTAAGCCAGATTCTGACTTGCTGGAGTTGATGGCGGGGGGTTACTATCAGTTGCCGGAAACGGGGTATTTATTCTTTGAAGCCTTTGGGGAACTGAGTCAAATCACTCATAAAATGAACGCATTAAAACGGCTGGAACAGGGTCATAGTCAGAATCCCTTTTTAGGTCAATTTTTCTTTGATGCGGGACAGGCAAGGGTTCCCAAAAACCTGGTAAAACTGGAGAGGGCGGAGTTACTATTACCTGCTGCCAATCCGCAGCAAATTGCAGCAGTGGAAATGGTGTTATCTGCCAAAGATTTGGTCTTAATTCAAGGTCCTCCGGGGACGGGAAAAACCACGGTAATTGCAGAAATTTGCTACCAAGTGGCGCGACGAGGGGGACGAACGTTAATCGCATCTCAAGCGAATTTAGCGGTGGATAATGCTTTGAGTCGATTGGTGCATAGTCCCGTTATTCGGGCGTTGCGAAAGGGAAAAGCGGAGAAGGTGCAGGAAGAAGGTGCACCTTATTTAGAAGAGAATGCGATCGGGACTTGGCTGCAAAATACGGCGAGTCACTGTGAGACAGACTTGGAAAAACGGCGCAATGATTTAGCCTTTTATTACCAAATGCGGAAGGTGGCGGCGGAATTTGAGGTATATTTGGCAGCGGAAGAAGCACTCGCCAGCGATCGCCTATTTTGGAAAGAACGTCAGGAGAGTTTACTCGAAAATCGGGCCATTTGGGAACAGCAGTATCAAGCGGCACAAGCGCAAAATCCCGAGGTAAAACGAGTGAGTGCGGAGTTGGCAGCGTTGTTAGCAACTGCGCCGAATGTGCCCTGGGAATCTCCCGATGTGGTGAAGTTATTGGCTGAAATTCGCCCCTATACTCTGGAAGATAGTAGGGTTAAAAATTTTATTGATGCGGTGCGCGTGGCGTTACCTTTAACCCAAGAATTGGGATGGATTCGTCCCGATCGCGGTGCATTTGGGTTAGCCGATTGGTGTTGCGAAACCGTTGCGCCGGAGTTGGCTAAATTAAGGGAAATTGTCACAGAAGCGAATCGCACTGCTGAGGCGATCGCTGCTGCTGCAACTGCCGTCCAACAATTTCGGACAGATTCCACCCCATTGCAGCAATTGCAAGGGGAATATGAACAAGCCTTAACTAAGCAAAAATCCCTCCAGCAACGCTTTCAAAATTTACAAACTCGTAAGTTAGAAATTGACCGCGTAATTAAAGAGGTGGGGGTTTGGTTAGAAACAGCACCCGCCCAAGTTTATACCATTTTAAGACAAGCGGTGCAAACGGGTCAACCCTTTAACAGTAAATTGATTCATGTTCCCGATAGTTTACTGGCGATCGCCCAAACCTTGAATGTGGCAATTATGCCCAACTATGGCAATCATCCGGTGACGGAACTGCCAAATTGGGAGCAATTTATCAAAGCCTTAGCTTATGAAACTAAGGGCAGTTTTCGCAATACCAAAGGCAATCATTCCTATTTCCATGAATTTTTGCACCGCAGTCTGAATCAGCCTCCGATTGTCTTTTCAGCAGGCGATCGCAGTTTATGGCGGGAACTGGCGGCAGGATATGGCAATTATCCCCAACTGACGGCATCGGGACGGCAGAATTTAGTGGTCAAAACCCAGGAAGTTTTACAGCAGCAGCAACAGCAGTATGCCACCCTTTGGACAACTCAGGCAGTCGAATTGACCCTGCAACAAATCGCCCAAACCACCATCGATGAAATTGTCACCCAGGCGCGTCAATGTTTACTCCCCCTGAAAACGGAAACCGAACAGGGATTAAGCCATATCGGACAACAGTGGCATCAAATTCAACATTGGATTGCCGCCCAAAAACCTCAACTCGAACAATCGCAATCTGCCCTAAATTTATTGCGTCAAGAAGGGGAAAAGACTTTACAACAAGCGCTGTCCCAGTTACAAGAGTTAAGCCAAAAACCGCACTTACCCCCCGCCATTTTAACCGTAGTTCAGCGATATCAAGCTAACCGGGCCTTAATTTGGGAAAACCCATCGGAATTTGCGACACTGGTGCAATCCTGGGAGAGTCGAATTGCTAACTTAGAAACTGCTATTGCTACTTTAGCCCCCTTTGAAGTGTTAGGTCATATTCAGACTCTAATTACCGCCTATCTCACCCAGCAACAACAAAATTTGCAACCTTTGCAACAGCAACTAGAACAGTGTGAACTAGAATTGCATGAAATCACTCAACAACTGACTACCAATCTGCCAGAACCCTTACTCAAGCACCGCAACTGGTGGCGGAACACCTGGGAAACCCTGCGCGATCGCCTGCCGCAAATCTCCGAGGAACAGTGCTGTGATTTGCCCTTTTTACATCAAGTCAAAACCCAGTTTGAAACCTGGGAACAGGCGGGAAATCAGGAAGAACAGTATCTCGATCGCTATCAAAACTTAGTCCAAGATTGGATTGCCAAACTCCGCCATCCTTCGGAACAGGACCGGAATGAATTGCGCCAAATTTATCTGGACAATGCCAATGTAATTGGGATTACCTGTGTCCAAGCAGCGCGGCGAGACTTTTCTGAAGAATTTAATAAATTTGATGTGGTGATTGTCGATGAAGTCAGCAAATGCACACCGCCAGAATTATTAATCCCCGCCCTCAAAGCGAAACGGTTAGTCTTAGTGGGGGACCGATGTCAGTTACCGCCCATGCTGAATGATGATACCATCGAAGATATTGCTGTGGAAATGGGCAGCAGTAAAGATGCCTTGCAATTTTTAGAAGACTCCTTCTTTAAACTCCAATTTGATGCCGCCCCCGAGTCTATCAAAACCATGCTGACGATTCAATATCGGATGCATCCCAACATCATGGGCGCGATTAATCAATTTTACGATCGCCGTCTACAATGCGGCATTTTAGACCCGGATCAAGCGCGCAAACATCACCTGGATAGTGCCATTATCCAGGAACACCAACACCTGATTTGGGTGAAAATGCCCCAAGACTCGACCTTTGGCGAACGCAAAGAAGGAACCTCCTTTATTAATCCCAAAGAAATAGAGGCGATCGAGCAAATTTGTCAGGATATGGAAAACACTTGGTCCGAGAAAATTGCCCAGGGTCATCCGCCCAAAGAGATTGGCATTATCACCTTTTATCGCGCCCAACTGAACCGGATTGAAGAGAGAATTCTGGACGGGAACCGCTTTCCTTCCCTGCAAATTAGAACCGGAACTGTTGACCAATTTCAAGGCATGGAACGGTCCGTGATTATTGTGAGTATGGTTCGCAACAATTCCGAGGGGAAAGTGGGATTTGCCAAAAAATCGGAACGGGTGAATGTGGCATTTTCTCGCGCACGGGAATTGCTGGTTATCGTCGGCTGTCATCAATTATTCGCCCATCATCATGGGGAAGTAGGGCGAATTTATTCAGAAGTGTCTAATGTTGTGCATCATCAAGGAGGTCTAATTGATGTTTCTCGAATCCTCCCCTAAACCGATTGATTCCTCCCTGCAATCCTCGGTGGAAAAACTCGAAAAATCCAGTCCGGGATTATCGGTGATTGCCGCTAGACAATTCCGGTATTCTCTGGTTCAAACGGGCATTGAATTGATGGTAACTTCCCCTCGAAAATTCAATGTTTTAGAAGAATTTATCCTCCGGGCCAGCCTAGAAATTACCCCAAACCCCACGGAGGTTGAACTTGCCCAGGTCCTAGGTTTGGACCCCATATTTGTCAGAAATACCAGCGCAAACCTCCAGGCATTAAATACCCTAAAAGTTCTCCCCGATGGGTCCATTCAAATTACCCCAGAAGGTCGAACTTTTTATGAAAAAGGGTCCGTCCCGCAACCGCCAGAAAGTCACCCCCTCTATGCGATCGCCGACCCTTTATTAGAGGCGACTGCCTTTGAACTCAATCCCCTGCGCGAATCCGCCTTAAACCTCCCCAATTTAGGCGATTTTCTCCCCCTGAATAGCCGCATTCAATCCGTGGAATCCCTTACCCTCCCAGAAGTCCAGCAACGCCTCATCCATCAAGGATTGGGGTTCCACAGTCCCGAATCCGGCAAAGAAGTCACCGCCTTCCAAATCGCAGAATCGCCGGAAACCCGCTGGCAATCTGTAGCATTGTTTGCCATTTTTGATACCCTCAATCAGCGTTTGACGCTGCAACTACGACGGGGACAGCAGTTACTAGAATCCGCCACCCTTTGGCTAGAAACACTCCAATCCGAGGGAGAAATTTCCCTAACGGAATTGTTTGCCCTTCCTTGTAAGGAAAGTTCCCCACCGGAGAATCCAGAAGTTGAAGCTAGACTGGAACAAGTCCGAACAGCAGCAACTACCAGTGAGGATAATGCCGAAGAAAATACCCCGGAAACCGGCAGTGTAATTTTAATTGCAGAAAGCCAGATTCAGACCCAATTTTTAGAAACCTTGAAAACCGCCAATCATCAGGTTTTAATCTATTTGCCTCAATTTATAGAACAAGGGATAGATTATCGCCTGTTACAAGGATTAGAAACCCTTGTCAAGCGCGGGGTTTGGATTCTCATGGGACAGGGAACTGTATCGGAGAAATCCTCAGAAACTCCCCCAATTTTGCCCGAATGGCTGACAAAATTGGCGGCAATCAAAACCGCCGAAGGACTATCTGCTATACAATTCGTTGAATTACAACAGTCTCACGCGAAAGAGGTGGTGATCGATCGCCAGATTTATATCTGTAGCGCGCCTAATTGGCTAACTTATGGAGGCGACTGCCTACCCCAGGGAGAATCTGTCTATCAAGTCACCCAACCCGAAATCGTCAGCGATGCCTATCAATCCCTTTCCACCCAATTTCAACAACGCGCTGAATCCCTGTGGCAGCAGGCAATTATCAGTCAGGATGAGTCCCTTGCCACCACCTCTCTAAGTATCTGGGGTGCGTTGGGTATGACAGAAACCGCCTTACAGCAGATTCAGGACCGGGGGTGGCGAGAATTGCTGCCAATTTGGCTGAAAATCGCTTGTCAGGGCTTGCGATCGCAGCAAATGTCCCCGGATGACCCAAGCTTGAATCAGGCGCTTTCCCAGCTATCGGAACTCACTCCAGATTCCCCTCAACTGGATAGCTTGTGCGATGCATGGCGGCAGGTGATAGCGGTTATTGCCACTGGCGATCGCACCCTTGCGCTCAATTTACTCTGTGAACCCGTCTGGCAAGACTTCATCCGCCTGGGGATTGCATCGGAGGCAGTCGAGTCACCCGATGCCTTTATTGATAGTGAACTGGCTAAATTGGCGACAACCGTTTCCTCTATTCAGAATCTTCCTTTGAAAAAATCTAAACGTCACAAGTCGGGATAAGAAACGACTAAAGTCGTTACTACGAACATCGGAAAATTCGTTCTGATTGTTCGTAGTAACGACTTCAGTCGTTATTCTTTTCTAAATTACGAACATTGGGGAAAATATTAACTTTACAATGGGGATAAGAAACGACTAAAGTTGTTACTACGAATATCGGAAAATTCTTTCTGATTGTTTGTAGTAACGACTTCAGTCGTTATTCTTTTCTGGATTACGAACATTGGGGAAAATATTAACTTTACAATGGGGATAAGAAACGACTAAAGTCGTTACTACGAACATCGGAAAATTCTTTCTGA
>JAMXFF010000008.1:119874-124812 GCA_025370845.1 Laspinema palackyanum D2a
AAATATTAACTTTACAATGGGGATAAGAAACGACTAAAGTCGTTACTACGAACATCGGAAAATTCTTTCTGATTGTTTGTAGTAACGACTTCAGTCGTTATTCTTTTCCGGATTACGAACATTGGGGAAAATATTAACTTTACAATGGGGATAAGAAACGACTGAAGTCGTTACTACGAACATCGGAAAATTCTTTCTGATTGTTTGTAGTAACGACTTCAGTTGTTATTCTTTTAGGGTAGGGTCGATCGCAACTCCTAATCTACCATTAACTCCTCGATGGTTCGGGAATGCTAATGTCAATGGAAGTTACCGTCTTATCCGGAGTCAGACTACTTAAAGGAGGGTTAATCTCCATCGGATTTCCCACTACTAGGGTGACTAACTGATTCGGGTTCAAGTATTTCTGTGCCACTCGCTGCACATCTTCAATGGTGGTTGCTTCCACCCCACGCCGATATTGGAAGATAAAATCCTCGGGATATCCATAATATTCATATCGCATTAACCGAGAAAGGGTTTGACTCGGGTCGGCGAAATTGAAGATAAAGGAATTGAGGGTGGTATCTTGAGCATACTGTAACTCTTCCTGGGTAATCGGTTCCGTGCGAATGCGTTCGATTTCGCGAAATACCGACTGAATAAACGGCACCGTTGCCTCCGATCGCGTTTGACCCCCAGCGATAAACATTCCTGGATAATCGTAGCGGGGACTCCAAACGCCATACACGGAATAGGCTAATCCTTCACGCGATCGCACCTGATTAAATAACCGTCCCCCAAATCCATTCATCACCCCATTCAGGACGGACAACGCCGGATAATCCGGACTATTTAATTCCCCACCCAAATGCCCGATTTGAATCGTACTTTGGGTTAATTGCGGGCGTTCTACCAAAAAGACTCCCCCTTGTTGAGCTTGAGCAGTTGGGGATAACTCCGCAATATTTTTACTGATGGTTGGACCGGGTTTCCAGTCGCCCAATTTCTGCTCAATTAGCCTACGCATTTCCGCCTTTTCAAAATCCCCGACAATGCCCAAAATCATGTTATTGGGATGGAAATAGCGCTGGTAAAATTGGACCACATCAGACCGAGAAATATTGCTCAGGGTTTGATATTCGATGGTCCGAGCATAGGGGCTATTTTCCCCATAAATCAGCTTTTGGAATTCCCGAGAGGCGATCGCACTTGGGGAATCATTCCGACGGGCGATCGCCCCACCTTGTTGGCTTTTTGCTAACTCAATTTGCTCCGGAGCAAATGCCGGAGTTCGGAGCACTTCCGCAAACAGTCCAAACACCTCATTCAAATCCTGACTTAAGGCACTAAAACTAGCTGATGCAGAAGTGGTATCAATGCTCGTTTCCACGGAAGCAGCGCGACGTTCTAGCAACTCATTTAATTCATTCGGGGAATGCAGCGTGGTTCCCCCAGTCCGCAACACTTGACCGAGAATTTGGCCGAGTCCAGTTTGATTACCCGGTTCCCAGCGATCGCCGGTGCGAATTAAAGCCGTCCCGGAAACTAAAGGCAGTTCCCGGTCCTCCATCAAATACACCACCATGCCATTGTCTAGCTCAAAGCGATCGAAAGGTGGTAACACAATTTCCGGAGGCGGTGCAAACTCCAAATCCGTATAATGCTTCGCTGATTCTGCGGTGACAATCCCCGCATTAAACAGCAACCACATCACCGGCAAAACCAACAGCACAATCCAATATTTTCGGGGCTTATTCTTAGATGTAACCATTCTCTGACTCATTACGATTTTTCCTCGGGCAGCAGCAGTCCCACGGTCCGATTTTCAGGCCGGAATGTTTGACGAGAGACGCGCAGAATGTCTTTCGGTGTCACCGCTGCAATTTTCTCTAATTCTTGGAATAAATTGCGCCAATCGCCGGTTTTAATTTGATATTCCACCAACAAACTCGCCATCCCTTGATTAGAAGCCAGCGATCGCAACACTCCTGCTCGGGCTTGGGTTTTAACCCGCTCTAACTCTTCTGTGGACACTTCCTCCACCGTCAACCGATTGATTTGCTCTTGCAATCCAGCGGCAACTTCTTCCACCGTATGACCTGGAGCAGTTAGGCCATAAAATAGCATTAAATTCTCATACTTTTCTCCGGGAAATCCATTCAAACCCTGAGCCGTCAAAGCAACTTGCTGTTCTTCTACGAGGGATTTGTAGAGGCGAGAAGTTCGTCCAGAACTGAGAATTTGAGCCAGCAATTCATAGACTACATTATCGGGATGATTGATAGCTGGACGGTGATATCCTTCTAAATACCAAGGTTCCGAGGGAAACCGGACCACCACCTCTCGCGGTTCCGTCTGGGGAGGCTCGGTTTTGTCCACCTTCGGGGGAGTGGGTCCGGCTTTGTAGCGCCCAAAATAAGTCTGTGCCAATTGCTGCACATTCTCCGGGTCCACATCTCCAACAACCGCGATGGTCAAATTGTTGGGAACGTAATAAGTCTCAAAAAACTCCTGAACATCCTCACGCCGCAGATTGACTAAATCCTGGGGATAGCCAATCACAGGTTGGCGATAGGGATGCGCCACAAAGGCAGTTTGTAGAAATTCCTCAATCATTTTGCCAATGGGGGAGTTATCCGTCCGCATTCTTCTCTCTTCGAGAATCACCTGCTTTTCCCGATAGAATTCGCGAAAGACGGGTTCGAGGAAACGCTCAGACTCTAGGGACATCCACAGTTCTACTTTATTGGAAGGAAAACTGTAGAAATAGCGAGTGGCATCGGCAGACGTGGTAGCATTGAGTCCAACGCCTCCGGATTGTTCGACAATTTGACCCAATTCGTTCTGGACGACCAACTCACCGGCAGCCGCTTCGGTTTTGTCAAATTCGGCTTGTAACCGTTGAGCTTCGGCAGTTTTTCCAGCGGCTGTAGCGGTTCTAATTTGAGCATCAAGGCGATCGAGTTTGTCAAGCAGATCTTTCTCGGCTGGATAGTTTCGGGTGCCAATGCGCTGAGTCCCTTTAAAGGCTAAATGCTCTAAAAAGTGGGCAACGCCGGTTTTTCCTTCCGGTTCGTTGGCACCGCCGACATCAGCGTATGTTAAAAATGAAACAACCGGCGCGGTATGTCGTTCTAAAACGATAAACTTGAGTCCATTATCGAGGGTAAACTCGCTAATTTTCTCCGCAACCCGGTCTAAGTAAGGCTGGATTGACTGAGTTTTAGCTGGGGAAACTTGCTCTCGACCCAGTGCCGGATTTAATGAAATCCCGGACCAAAGGAGAAGGGTGACCAAAAGGGCGATCATGAAGGGTCGGGAGTGGGACCAGTTCCCAGTCCAGCGGGGTTTTCCCCATTTTGCGATCGCCATCCGAAACCTAGAGATTGACATAGCCAATAAAAAAAAGCGGTGATTTTGATTCATCAGTCTGGGGGTGACTCCTCGATTGAGGGTCAGCCATTTTAAGTAATGCAAGGGCGGTTATTCCTCTGTTTGATTCGGGTTCGTTGAGTCCTCCGGGGTTAGAAAAAAACGCTATTGATGTGATTTCCCACAGCACTATTTTCTATTAACGATGAATATCTTTACTCGCTCCCAACCTCCTGAAACCGATACACGCACTCGGATTTTAAATGCGGCGCAGCGGTTATTTGCCCAAAAGGGTTACAACGGAACCACCACAAGGGACCTCGCTCAATCTGCTAGTGTAGCGGAAGGAACCCTATTCCGTCATTTTGCCAATAAAAAAGCAATTTTGGTGGAGTTGGCAACGGAGGGATGGATCGAAATCCTCACGGACTTGCTCACGGAGCTCAGCGAAATGGGCAGTTATCAGGCGGTAGCGCAGGTGATGCGGCGGCGGATGTTGAATATTCACAAGAATGCGGATTTAATGCGGGTTTGCTTCCTGGAGGCCCAGTTTCACCCAGAGTTACGCGATCGCATTCAAGCCGAGGTGATTTCCAAAATGACCGATGTCGCTGAGGCATTCTTTGAAACTGCTATGGAACGAGGCATTTATCGTCCCATGAATCCTCGCCTGGTGGCTCATGTTTTTCTGGGAATGTTTGCTGTAGCAGGTTTCAGTCAACAAACCCTCCTGGAAAATGATTCCTCTCCCAAAGCGATGCAGGAAATGGCGGAAGGATTGGCGGATATTTTCCTGCATGGGGTTTTAGTGCCACCCCAGAACGAGTAATTCTCCCGGATTCATCCTTTGGTAAGGGTCCGCGCTTGTTGAATCCATCGCGTCACTTCATCCACGGAGGGACAAAGGTCCCGGCGTTGGAGATGGGCAACTTGGACCCTTAAAAGTTGTTGGTGCAATCGGTGGATGGGTAAGTCAGCCAGTTGGGCGATCGAGGCAATTCCAGCGTGCAGCAATAACCCACAATATTCACAGCCAACCGTTGGAACTGAAGCCAGTTCAGCCATTGCTACCCATTTATTCACATATTGAAGATGGATGCCTAATTCCTGGGCGATCGCCTGCCGTTGTTCCGGTGTTTTCCCCCGGCGCAGCAGTTCCCGCGTGGTGGTAATCCCGCAAGTTTCCAGTAGACTTTGGTCCTGGGAACTGACCCCAGGTAATTGGGCGATCGGCCAGTTACTCGGTTTAAAGGGGCGCACTGACCCCGATTTAGATGCGTTCATGGGTTGAATGGGATAAATACTCCTCATTTAACTAGGGTAACCGTTCTCCAAGTTCGTAGTAACGACTTCAGTCGTTCTCCATGTTCGTAGTAACGACTTCAGTCGTTCTCTTCGTTCGTAGTAACGACTTCAGTCGTTCTCCGGTGTTCGTAGTAACGACTTCAGTCGTTCTCTTCGTTTGTAGTAACGACTTCAGTCGTTCTCCCCTGTTTGTAGTAACGACTTCAGTCGTTCTCCCCTGTTTGTAGTAACGACTTCAGTCGTTCTCCCCTGTTTGTAGTAACGACTTCAGTCGTTCTC
>JAMXFF010000008.1:124912-173957 GCA_025370845.1 Laspinema palackyanum D2a
GGAAATAACGACTGAAGTCGTTACTACGAACGGGGAAATAACGACTGAAGTCGTTACTACGAACGGGGAAATAACGACTGAAGTCGTTACTACGAACGGGGAAATAACGACTGAAGTCGTTACTACGAACAGGGAAATAACGACTTTCCGGGGACTTTAGTCTGAGATCTCTTTACTGCCTATGATGGATGATCAAACCCAAATTGATCGCAAGGTGAAATTATCCCTCATGCAAATATCCACTCCGGCAACTTCCCTGACAACGGCCCTACAGCAACGCCGCAGCAAGCTGGCAAATGAAGTGGCAACTCCCGTGATTTTGTGGTCGGGAAGTCCCTGTTCCCGCAATTTTCCTGCGAATGTCTATCCCTTTCGCCCGAGTAGTCATTTCTTATATTTTGCCGGAATCTCCCTAGAAAATGCGGCCATTCGTATGGAAGGGGGCAGATTAGAACTGTTTATGGATGATCCCCATCCCGGTAGTACCCTCTGGCATGGAGAAATGCCAACGAGATCGCAGGTTGCCGAGGCGATCGCAGCAGATGAAGCATTTCCCCTCTCGGAGTTAAAATCTCGCAGCCAAAATGCTGCAACTGTTGCGGCACCGGATTTGAAGACGCGCATGGAACAGGTGGATCTGCTCGATCGCCCGGTGGGAGTGTTTGCGGATCAAGGCAATCCCACAGTTGCTCGCGATCGGGAACTGGCCTTGGCGATCGCTCAATTACGGCTGATCCACGATGAATCCGCGATTCGTGAACTGTTACAAGCGGCTGCCTGTACCGTCCAGGCGCATCTCGTGGGAATGATGTCCACTCGACGCGCTCAAACTGAAGCAATGGTCCGCGCTGCAATGGAAGGGGCAATTATGGCCCAAAATTTTACCTGTGCTTATAACAGTATTGTCACGGTTGAGGGGCAGGTCTTGCATAATCAGCATTACCATAACCCCTTGCAACCGGGAGATTTGCTGTTAGTGGATGTGGGTGCAGAAACGGGTACAGGTTGGGCGGCAGATGTCACCCGCACCTGGCCGGTTTCCGGGCAGTTTTCCCCCACCCAACGGGCTATCTACGATGTGGTTTTGGCGGCCCATGACTCCTGCATTGAACAGGTGGGTCCTGGGGTTGAATATGCGGATATTCATCGGGTAGCAGCGGTGGCGATCGCTGAAGGATTGGTGGAGTTAGGAATTCTGCGGGGCAATCCCGAGGATTTAGTGGAAATGGACGCCCATGCCTTATTTTTTCCGCATGGGGTGGGACATCTCCTGGGATTGGATGTTCATGATATGGAAGATTTGGGAGATATTGCGGGATATCAGGAGGGTCGCGATCGCAGCGATCGCTTTGGTTTATGTTACCTGCGTCTGAACCGGACTCTGCAACCGGGAATGTTAGTCACCATTGAGCCAGGATTTTATCAAGTCCCCGCGATTTTAAACGACCCCCAACGGCGTGAGCAATATGATGGCGTCGTCAACTGGGATAAATTAGCCCAGTTTCACGATGTCCGAGGCATCCGCATCGAGGATGATGTCATGGTCACCCAAGAGGGTCGGGAAGTCTTTACTGCTGCCTTGCCGGTGCAAGCGCAGAAAATCGAGCAGATTGTTCGGGGTTGAGTCTCACTTGTCTGAGGTGGACGGGCGGGCCACAGTTTGTGACCCGCTGCCTCATGAAGCGATCGCATTCTGTTTCCCAGAACAGGGTTAGTCGTAAACCTTAAAAAACTAGCGTTCCGAACGCTCCTCCCGACTGCCCCGATGATGATCGCATTCTTTCTGATCGTTCTCCTTACAATCGGAATTCGCCTCTGTGGTTGGACGCTCCTCGTATGGTCTGGTCACCGGGACTGACATCGCGTGAATATCCGGCGCAGGTAGTCCAGGCGCAAAATATAACTGGATAGGCAACAAAAATGGTGCCACATTCAAGCGGAAATGTGCAAAGTTGAGTGTTAGCATTAGCTGATACGAAAGTCTTCTGATTTCATTAGTCTATAAAACAGTTGCAATTTTTGCACTTAAAAAATTGCTTCATATCCGGGCTTTAACTTCGCTGAAATCGGGAATAAACCTTGTAACTTGTTATAGTACAGCCAGTTACCAACTTTTCATAAAAATTTACTAACTTTCATGACTATATGCCAAGTTGGCCATTTTTAGATATGGGGTTTAACCCATCATGGGCAAAAGCAATCAGGGATATTAACCTTCCGTTTTGGGAGGAGGATTGCTTGGACTCAAACCGAGAGGTTCTTTGACCACTGGAGTCCCCACCGGACCTCCTCACCCCCTTTGGGACCTAAATCAGCCGATTTTTCTTCCCGTACCATAAAATAGGAAAAAGCGCATCTTTCCTAAGAATTGTTATCAATTTCGATTAGAGACTGCGGCATCGGTACCAACGGCCCTCCATTGTCAAAAAATTTCTGGTTTTAGTTTGCCCTCGATTACTGACATGGATTCGGTGAGACTCATTCCTATCAATCACCCATCCCGTTTGATCTCCCCTCAAGGGGGACCGGCGATGCTCTATATTTTTAGCTTTTTCATGGGTAATATCCATCCCCGGATAGATATGTAACTTTCCCTATTCATTTTTTTAAGTGAATCCTTTGGCAGATGCTTCCCATATTGGCCCTCTTTTTCTCTGTTTTTTTCACCAGCCCTCCGGTGACTCAGTAAAGCGATCATCCCCTGAACTTTTCTAACCTCACTCTCGACTAGGTGAAATCACCCAACCATTCATTGTCTACCTGGTGCTTTTATTTTCACATCAGCCAAATGGCTTAACAGAAATCAGTAATTTTACGGATGCCGAGTAAATATACTTAAAGAAATTCCAGAAATTGAAGCGACATCATCCTCAGATTCTCAAGGAGGTATCCTTGCCCACTTCAACTCCTGATCCCACCATTCAGAGTTAATCAGGGCCACGGGTTCAAAACCCGGGTCCACACCAAAATCCACCCGGAATGGACCATCCCCGGGTCAGTTATTGTATTTCTTTATCCTTCTGGAATCTCCACTTTAGACAGAGGAAATCTGGGAAAAGGTCCTCTATAATATCCAGAATCCATTCCCTCAAAGGTTCTTTTTTATGATGGTTTTAAAAATTGTTCTGTTAATAATTTGGGCATTCTTTGTCGGCTATATTTTACAACTCCAACCCTTAGAGCAATCCGGCAACTTAACCCTGATTGAAAAAATGGTAAAACTGCAACTCAATGAGGTGAATGCTTATGCGTTTACCCTGTTTAGTTTTATGGGAGTTTGGCCGTTAGTCTATGCCTGTTTAATGTTTATTGATGAACGAATGCAACCCATACCCGCTTGGCCCTCTTTTTTGGCATCCAATGGGTCTGGAGTCATTGGAATGATGCCCTATCTCCTGTTGAGGGAAAGTCGCCCTTACTTTGCCGGTCCGAAAGATTGGATCATCAAACTGTTTGATGCTCGTTTAACCGGGATTTCCCTGCTTCTGAGTACCATAGGCTTAATTATTTATGCCCTATCTTCAGGCAATTTTGACGAATTTATTAACCAGTGGCAAACCAGTCGATTTTTATATTTAATGAGTTTAGATTTTGCCCTGCTCTACTTAGTTTTTCCCACCCTACTGGGCGATGATATGGCCCGTCGCGGTTGGCACGATTCTCGGATTTTCTGGGCGGTGGCGATCGTTCCCCTACTGGGTCCTTTGGTGTATTTGTCTATCCGCCCTCCCTTACCAGAAACTGAGTAAGCTCTTAAATGTAGAGGCGATTCGCGAATCGCCGCTACATTTAAGGAAAATTCTCAAAATCTGTGTCAGTCCTGGTTAATCAGGAGATTGCCTATCAGAATCTTGATACAGAATGCTGTAAGTCACGGCACAAAACCCAATGATAAAAATCAGCCAGGTTAGGGTAATGCGATCGCCCAATAACCCTCTCAGAAATTCTTCCATCAATCTCTCCTCCCTTAATCACACTCACTCACTGCATTGAACATTTATTTATCCTTCCATGTAACCCGATTATCACCAGATTAGGGCAATTCAGACATTACCTTAATCCCCGTTAAAACTGCCCTAGATAATCGATTACAACCCCTGAGCTAATTTAGGCTCAGGTAAGACTTCTGGGTCATCATCGATGGATAAGAGAAACTGAATCAAATCAGTCTGACTTCCCGGTGTAAATCCAGCCTCTTCATCCACCCAGTAATCATGTCCCCTGCCGTCAATATTAGCCCGTTTTAGACTGGGGTTCGCCCGGTTGGCGGCAATCATCGCTTCACGCAAGCGGCGATCGACCAGCATTCTTAAACTCGCTTCGGGATCCGGATTTATCCCTTGTAATAGAGTTCCCGGTAAGCCAATGCGATCGGGATTGGCGATCGCAAACTTGCCGTCTGCATCTTGCCTTAACCCATCCGCTGCTGCTGCTACACCGCCATCATGAAGATAAGGAGCCGTCAGGTATAACCCAATCAAGTGCTGCACTTTGTATCCGCCCTTCGGTTCGGTAATCCCAAACGTCACATCAATCGACCGTTGCGGTGTAATATCCGTGGGCACCGGAATCACCGGGGGATTCTCCGGAAGCGGGACCTGGACGCTCGGGGGATAAGTCGTCGGATCTTGGAACAGTTTCTTCAGTCCCAAGGATGCCTTAGCTCGTTCGGGCTGGGTCCCCACTTCCCGTTGCGGAATCACCTCATGATTGGTAAAGTAGCGACCACTATGACAATCCACACAACCCGCTTGATTAAAAATTACCGCCCCCCGTTGCACTGCTTCTGAATCGCTCAGGAATTCATTCGGTGGCGGTGCCAGGGTATTTTGCCAAGCCGACATTGCATTAGCTGCTGTACCCACAGGTAAACCCGGTGTCGCCAACATTAGCCCATTTGCGGCAAAGAGCGACGCATTGGGATATTCCGGCATTTTAATCGTCTGGTCAAACCCCGGGGAATCAGGGTTGGGATCAACACGGGCGAAGAATTCTGACGGTTTTGCTCCCTCGGGTAACCGGAATTTGGAATTGGATGAATTTTGGAAAATCGCCCCCAAAAAGGTCTCTTTATCAATGCCGTAGAGTTTTTCGCTGTTTTCAGCAGTCGTTGTGGGGTCAGCATTGAAGGCAAATACCCGACTATTCAGGGAACTCAACCCGTGGAACCAGCCAATCGAGGAACCTCCACTCCAACTGTAGGGCCAAGCATCATGGGTATAGGAGGGGGGAATTTGCGAGGGATTGTCAATCTGATCCCCACTGGAGTCAAAATTGCCCGGTGCCCAACTCAGGAATACCTGATCTACGGCTTCTTCAAAGCTTTCGGAGTCCGGCAATTTCGCAAGTTCGCCTTGGCTATTGAGATAGGTATGACTGCCTTTGGGCAGTTCCAGGGGATTGACCCCCGTCTGCCGATAGAGTGCGGCAGTATTACTTGCCATTGCCAGCAATAAACCAGCATCCAGATCATTATTGGTGGCCCCCTCCAAGATGGCCCCGGTTTTTCCATCGATCGCCGCATGGCATAAGGCGCAAGTCACTCCGACGCGGACTTTAGCCCCACTCAGATGATTACTCAGTCCCAGGGGGAGAACGGACCCTTTCGGCACGTCCAGTCCGGTATTCAGCATTGTCCCGGCTTGAAAGGTTTGGCCCCCGACGGTGATATCTTCTTTCAGGGGAATTTGGAGGTTGGTGGTGGGTTGTCCTTTCAGGGCCAGAATTGCTTTGGTCATGCTGGCGATGTTAATGGGTCCATCTAAAATTCCCACGACATCGGTAAAGATGACTTCGTTACCAAAGGTTTCGGTGTAGAAGTTGTCACGCCCTAAGTCGATGAGTTGTTCGGTAATTTCGATCGCCCCATTTTCCGGGGAGAGATAGTCTCGTCCCGCTTCGGTTTGCAAGAGGCGATCGGCTTCTTCTTTGCTAACGGGATGTCCCAGGACATCATAGGAACCGATGCCCGGAGGTGCTGGTTGGGTCATGGGGGTGTAGGTCATAGCTTCACTGGGTGGAGTGGCCGGTAAGACAACCTCGACCCCGGAAACTAAAAAGCCTATCACCGCCACAATCGGCAGAATGAAAATTAGGCTAAACCATTTCATGATGATTTGAATTTTGTATTTAACGGCAAGGGGAAAGCGGGAGGCACTGTAGATTTTTCCCGCTTCCTTGGGGTTAGAACATTAATAAAAAGCTTGCATTTAACCCTAAAGGGATACTTTAGTTTAAAGAAGGGGTTCCTGTCGTCTCTCTGGAGAGGGAACCCCGGTGGAAATACTGTAGCCTTCGTCTTCTTTTCCCTGAAAGTTGCATGAAGGTGGAATGTTTCAGATGGGGTTGATGGGAAGGGTTAGTATTGTTAATTTGTGATGAGAAAAAGAATTCTGTTACAGGAAGGGTTGAGAGTTTCTCGGGGATTTTCTGTAATTTGTTTGAGTGGAGCGGTTTAACCGAGAACTGATGGGATCTATTCTGCTACAAGTGATGTGGGGTGGATTCCGTAAAACTCTTGTCTATGAATTGTTTTCGGTTTTTTGGTGCAGGATTCAGTAAAATAACCAACGTCGATGGTTTTTATTCTGTGAGGTAGGGTGTGCAATATGCACAGAGGTAAAAAACGGATTGCGATCGCACTGACAAGTTCTCTGAGTCTACTGGCGGCGGGGATGTGGTGGATGCCCCAACCCCAGGCGAAAGCCCCCCCGCTGACTTGTTCTCCTACTGCAATGGAGACGGACTCCGGGACTGGCACCGTTGGCGATCGCCCCACTCCAGAAGACAATCCCTCGCTCTCTGATCCGCACTGTGCTGACTCAACGCCTGTCTCTACGGATCAATGGTCCTACCCTTCTGAGTTTGCGCCGTTGTTGCAGCGATACGATACCCTGTTGGCGCGGATGGAAACGGTAGAACGAAATCTGGCGAAACAACTCAATGGCAAACCCTACTGGGAAGAGGCACTCAAATATGGTGTACAAGCATCAGAGTTGGGTCAGGCCGGGAATTCCTCCGTTGAGACCTTACAAACGCTCAAATCCCTTTGGGAACAAGCGTTGGATAACCTGCATCAAATTCCCGCTGATTCCGACTATGGCGATCGCGCCAAGGCAAAAATCCCTGAATATCAAGCCAATTTAGAGGCGGTTTCCTACCGTCTGGAAGTGGCACAGTCGGAATTTTTAATTCCCATTGCTCAACGCAGTGGCCTCTCCAACCAAGTTAAAATTACCATCTGTCACCTCACGACTCATATCTGCCGTCGGTTGCGCGGAAATGAACCGGCGCGAGATGCCGCCAGTTTGATGAAAGTCCCGATCGCCGTGGCGTTAATGAACAAAGTCACCTCGGAAAAACTCCGGTTTGATACCCCGATTCATGTCGATCGGGCTAACTATACCGAGGATGCCTCAGAACTGCGGGTGGGGGAAAAATATCCCATCCACAAGCTTTTAGATGCCACGATCGGTCACAGTAGTAATATCGGCCCCAATCAAATTATTGATTATTTGGGGTGGGATTACATTAATCAAGTGTTAGAAGAACGGGGTTTTAAACAAACGCGGGTTTATTCTAAATTTGTGGGCGATCGCATTTATCCTCAGAATGTGGCGATCGGCAGCAACACCACCACCAGCGATGATCTGACTGAGATGATGATTCAAATCTATAACCGAGAACATCTCGGAGATGAAATTCTGATTCGTTCCCTGGAACGGCAATATGACCATGAACTCGGGTTCGCTGGGTTAGAAGGCGGGTTCGGTCACTGGTTAGGAGAAAAAACCGGGCAAACCTCTCGCGTCCTCGGTACCACCGTAGCGATGAACCTCTTCGGCGAGACTTACATTATTACCGTGATTGACGATGGGGCCTATAGCGAACCCAGCATTCGTCAGTTTATTTCAGAAATCTCAGAATATCTCTTCCGCAGTGGTCAACTCTAAGGGCAAGGGATTGTAGCGATCAATACCAGAGGAGGGATCAGTAGCCGCTAGGGAGTTGATCCCGATACTATGAAAAGGAAAACCTCTGATCTTAGCAATTCGACATGGTGTCCACTCCAACCCTCACTTATGCCCCCCATCACTTAAGTGCCATTGTTCGGGGATCGGGCTTTCCGATTCTCTGTTTGCATGGCCATCCGGGTCACGGGGCTTCCATGTCTGTGTTTACGGACCATTTGAGCCAAAGATTCCAAACCATTGCCCCGGATTTGCGAGGGTACGGGAATAGTCGGACCCGAGGTCGCTTTGAAATGACGGACCATCTTCAGGATATAGAAGCATTGCTCGATCGCTTTGAAGTCGATCGCTTTTTACTCTTAGGTTGGTCTCTGGGAGGAATTTTGGCAATGGAACTGGCCTTGCGACACCGCGATCGCGTCACAGGGTTGATGTTAGTCGCTTCTGCTGCCCGTCCCCGCAGTTCTCATCCTCCAATTAGTTGGCAAGATTTAGCATTTACTGGGGTTTCCGGGATTATTAATCGAGTCGTTCCCAGTTGGCAATGGAATATCGAAACCCTGGGTAGGCGATCGCTCTTTCGTTACCTCATTCAGCAACATACTCCCGTCGCTTACCAATACCTCGCTTCTCGCGGGATGTCTGCCTATCTTCAAACCAGCCGTCCGGCCCGTAATGCGCTCAATACCGCCCTCAGAGCGGGTTACAACCGACTCTCTGTTCTGGAGCAAATCACTTGTCCCTCCTTAGTCCTGGCAGGGGAAGCCGACCGCCACATTACCGCAGATTCGAGTCGGGAAACCGCCGATCACCTACAAAAATCTGAATTCATTTGCTACCCCAATACCGCTCACCTGTTTCCTTGGGAAATCCCGGCGCAAGTCGTCGGGGATATCGATCGCTGGATTGATCGCCATCCCCAAGTCGTTGCATCATCCGAGCTTTCTTCCCAATAATGAGGCAGCCTCCCAATTCAACCTAACCGCTATATGCCGGGGATTTTCCCCGACTACTCATCTCCCCCGGCTCCTCATAAACCGTGAGATCGCTCGGTTTACAGCGTTTGACCGCAAAGGAGATGCCCTGAGCGCTTTCTTGTTCGAGGTCTTCTATATATCCGTTTTTAGCGGTTTCGGCTTCCGTTTTACTCAGGAATGGTCCAAAGTAGTAAGTACACCGAGGATTGTCTGTGGCAATCTCTACCCACCAAGCCCAGCCTAAAAGGTTCAGCAAGCTAATCAAGATTTCTTTGAATTCTTTCATATCATTCCCCTATTTACCGTTGTATGACGACGAGGTGCTATTAAGTCTTGGTTCGAGCAGCCTGGTTAATTTACATTTCTTTATACTCCCTTGTATTTATTTTTTCAACAGTATTTTTCTTCACATTTCCCATATTCGGACGCTGGGTCCATCGCTGACGAAAAATCTCGTAAAGCGCCATGCCCGTTGCTACTGAGACATTCAGGCTGGGGATCTTTCCTTGGAGGGGGATAGAAATTAATTCATCACAGTGACGTTGTGTCAACAAATTCAAACCTTCCCCTTCGGATCCCACCACCAAAACCGTGGGTCGGCTAAATTCGATGCTGCTCACAGCCGAAGGCGCGTTGGCGGCAGTGCCATAGATCCAAAACCCGGCTTCTTTTAACTCTTCCAGGGCGCGACTGAGATTGATCACCCGGGCAACGGGAAAAAATTCTAAGGCACCGGCGGCGACTTTCATCACCGTTGAGGTGATCCCAACCGCTCGTCTTTGGGGGATCACCATGCCCTGAGCGCCGATCGCCTCAGCCGTGCGAATCATGGCCCCTAAATTGTGAGGGTCGTTAATCCCATCACCCATAAGGAGGACCGGGCGATCGGATACCTTTAAGGCATTGGCAATTAAATCGGGCAGTTCCCAATAGGTATAGGGAGAAACCTGTGCGGCAACCCCTTGGTGATTTTCCCCGTGGGTGAGCAGATCCAGGCGTCGGTAATCCACTTCATCAATCACCGTTCCCGTAGCTTTGGCGGTGGCGATCGCCGTATGAAAGCGGGGATCATACCGCAATTGAGCCGTAATCCAGACCCGATGCAGTTGCCGCTCTCCCTCTAAAGCACTCAATACCGTATGGCGACCGTAGATCATATCCTTGAGGTCTGTATCTGGGTCAAGGGCGGGTTGGGCAGAACCCGGGGGAAAGGATTTGCGACTTTTCCCGTCCTTTTTCGGGTAGGAGGAACCCTGTCCATAATCTTTTTTCGGGTAGGACGATCCCTGCCCACTGTCTTTTTTCGGATAAGACGATCCCTGCCCACTGTCTTTTTTCGGGTAGGAGGAACTCTGTCCATAATCTTTTTTCGGATAGGATGATCCCTGCCCACTGTCTTTTTTTGGATAGGATGATCCCTGTCCACTGTCTTTTTTGGGATAAGATTCTCGCTTGGATCGGACTGAGGGCTTCAAATTTTCGGGTTTACCAGGCATGACAATTATGATTGGGGGGGTAGATGGCTTCATCCCAATGTGGTGTTGAGTCTCTTTCCCGGTTGGGGAAGCTCAAGGGTGGGAATCAGCGTGAGGGTAATGGGTGGAACTGACTTTATAGTTCAGTCGAGCCACCACTTTCGAGGGGTTCGAGATTTAATTGGGTGAATAGGTAGATCAAGCGGTTGGGATCGGTGAGGTATAAATATCCCATCAGGCTTTCCAAGCTTGTTGCCTGTTGATAAATTGCGGCATCCACTCGTTTCGGCCCTCCCGTGGCAGCATTGCGCCCGCGTTTGAGAATCTCAAGTTCGGTCGGGGTTAGGAACGGTTCGAGCGATCGCAGCATTCGTGCTTGGGTCTCGGCTCGCACTTGCGACACCACACAATTATGATAGATCTTCTGGCGTTTCGGTGGTCGTAAATACCAGGCGCGGATAAACAGTTCGTACACCGCATCTCCCAGATAGGCTAGGGCGATGGGTGATAGCTGTTGAATTTCCGGGGCCGATAATTTTTTGACCGGGAGCATCAGGGACAAGTAGTCCTGGCGCTCAAACGCCATAGCACCGGGGGGGACATCAGCGACTAGATTAGCTTCTGGGCTTGTTGCTTCTGGGGTTGCTGTCATACTGCCCGCACTAAACCACTTGAGTTAATGATTCCCGATCCCACGTCCAAACTCCCCTAACTGGATTAACTGGGTGACCATTTTATGTTTTGAATTCTTGATTGGCAAAATTTTACCAGGGTCACTGCCTCGCCTCACATTCTAGTCCCCGGATTAGGGGGGTAGGTCAGCCGATCGCCTGAAGTTTCCCTCTGCCCTAGGGCATAACTACCCAAGGCGATCGAGTTTAACCCGGTGAATCCTGCCGAGGGATATGGGGATTATAACATTTCGCGATCGGGTTCTCATGGGATGGGGCAGACGGGGGAGAAAGTTCAACGTCACGACTTCAGTCGTTATCTTCAGTTCAACGTCACGACTTCAGTCGTTATTTTCAGTTCGTAGTAACGACTTCAGTCGTTATCTTCAGTTCAACGTCACGACTTCAGTCGTACTCTTCAGTTCAACGTCACGACTTCAGTCGTTATCTTCAGTTCAACGTCACGACTTCAGTCGTTACCGCGTTACTTGGCTGAAGCCAAGTAACGCCCCCTTCCAGGTCAAGCATCCAGTCATTACGCAGGCGCTTCAACCGCCAATCGTGCGTGTCACGGCTGAAGCCGTGACACGAGAGCAACGACTGAAGTCGTTACTACAAACATGGATCCATCCTTCTCCTGGGCCAAACGACTGAAGTCGGGACGTTGAACTTTCCCCCATCTCCCCCATCCTCCAAATAAACAAGCTATCCAGTATCAAAATTGAACTGGATAGCCTATTTAGAGCGTGAAACACTCAAGTGGATTTGATTTTCTCTAGGGCAGCGTCCACCGATGGCTGCAAAGAGAGAAACTGCTCTAATCGAACCAGTTTGACCGTTTGGGTCACCCGGGGATTGCTGACAATTTGCAAGGTACCTTCAGCAGTTTGAGCTTTTTTTACCAGTTGCACCAGCGCACCTAAACCAGAACTGTCAACAAAATCTATTTTGGATAAATCCAAAATAATGTTCGTGGGACCCTCGTCAATACACTGACTGATCGCCTTCCGAAAGGTCGCTTCCGAAAAGGCATCGAGTAAGCCAGTGAGACGGAAGAGTTGGTAATCGTTCCCGACTTCGCGCGTGCCTCTTAGGCTAACGGTCAGGGTTAATGGCTCAGGAATAACGCCCTCCTAGCTGCATACTGATACATTTACGCGACATTTGTCCGGCTATTGCTGGACAATGCAGCGATGGCACTATCACCCTTGAAGGTGACAGCGGCGGTATCCCGCAAAGCTTTTAGAAAGATTCCAAAAGCGCAAGATGGTTTAAGGTCGATGAGGATGATTAGACTCGTACTCTCTTAGACTCAAGAATCCACTTGACCTCGGCAACCAAGCAAGGAAGTCTCAAAGGTAGGGCTCAAAAGTCTAAGGGAAGGCGCGAGTGGCTGCTCCATGTTCAGATCTTGTCGGATATTATACCCGATTATCCGCAGATGCCCAGCAAATCTCCGATTAAATCCTTACTCCTCAAATCGACGATCCATTTTAAAGGCTTTCTTGCCGTTTGTCAATGAGCAGCACCATTAGATTTTTAGATTGTAATCGGTCCGATTGCCGATTGACAAGGAATTTTGCCAATTACCCGGTTTTAAGTTCCGCCTCCTGCTAACTGGCAGTTTTCGCGGCAGTCCGAGATTCCCGCATGGAATCGACAAACCGTTTGAAGATATAGTCCGCGTCATGGGGACCCGGACTCGCTTCGGGGTGGTATTGGACGGAAAACACTGGCAGAGACTTGTGACGCAAACCGGCAATGGTGCGATCGTTCAAGTTCAGATGGGTAATTTCCACCTCGCTGCTTAAAGAATCGTCACTTAAGGCAAAGCTGTGATTTTGGCTGGTAATTTCGACTTGACCCGTTAACCCTGCTGGTTGATTTAACCCGCGATGCCCAAATTTAAGCTTAAAGGTATCTGAACCCAGGGAGAGTCCCAAAATCTGATGTCCTAAGCAAATCCCAAACATGGGTTTTTCAGAACTCAGCAATTGTTTGGTGGTTTCGACTCCTTGGAGCACTGCCGCTGGGTCTCCGGGTCCATTGGAGAGAAAAATCCCATCGGGATTGTGCTTGAGGATTTCCTCGGCGGAAGTGGTGGCGGGAACGACTATGACCCGACATCCGTAACTCGCTAGACGGCGCAGGATATTACGCTTAATCCCAAAATCTAGGGCAACGACGGTGAATGTTTCCCCGTTCATGCCTTGAGCTTGGGGACTGAATTCCCAATGGGGGTCCGTGGTTTCAGTCCACTCGTACACCGTTGAGGTGGAGACTTCCGGGACGAGGTTTAAGCCCTTCATGGAGGGGGCCGCTTGCACTTGGGCTAATAATTCGGCGGGGTCGAGGATTTCGGTGGAAATTCCACCATTCATGGCCCCAACCATGCGAATTTTGCGGGTGAGTGCGCGGGTATCGATGCCGTAAATCCCAGGAATATTGTTTTGGGTCAGGTAGTCGGGGAGGGACTGGGTTGAGCGCCAGTTGCTGGGGCGTTTGCAGATATTCCGAGCGATCGCCCCTCGGACTTGGGGACGTTGGGATTCTTCGTCGTCGGGATTCACCCCGGTATTGCCTAATTCGGGATAGGTGAACGTCACGATCTGGCCGCAGTAGCTGGGATCTGTCAATACCTCTTGATAGCCTGTCATGCCGGTATTGAAGACCACTTCACCAATGGTCGTGCCAGTGGCTCCAAAGGACCAACCTCGATAGGACGTTCCATCTGCTAGTACGAGCAAGGCAGGGCGATCGGCAGAAAGAGACATAGAAACCTCACTAGCTTCAGGGGTCATGTTTCGGCAGTCACGGGTAAGGGGTCCATTAGTCTGAATGAGGGACCCAGCCGTTTGACTTCCGCAAGATCCTATTATTCCATGAGTTGCTTTCTTGGCGCGTCTCTGTTGGCCGTAATGTAAAGAAGCGATCGCAACTCCCTCGCCTGGATCCCGTGAGTCCCCTTTCCTCACCTAAGTTCCCTTTCCCGGTGAATTTCCCCTCGGCGTCAGGGTCTGTGAATGTCTGGCTGCCTGGGTTTTGCTTTCCTCAATCAACCGGGCATAATAGACATAACCCCACTTGACTCATCTGCACCGGAGGTTGGGCAATGCCCAACGCTACCCTGAATTCCGAGCCGCTGGATTTAGCCCTTGCCCCCTTTCCATTCCTGCTCTAACTGCCAAGAGGAAAAAGTTTCATGAAAAAAATTCTCTGTGCTCTGTTTGCTGTAACCAGTCTAGGATTGATGGGGCCTGTCGCCCTCGCTCAGGAATATCCCGGTTGTTTCGCTATTGATTCCAATGGCAACCTCCTTGATTTAGGCAACCTCTGCCCCAATGCAACGACAGACGTTCAAACAGGAGCAATGTCCGGCGTCTTTCAAATCCCCATCAAGCGTCGTCAGGGCGGCATTCCTGTGGTAGATGTGATCTTCAATGGCACAGAGAAATTCGAGATGCTGTTTGATACGGGGGCCAGTGCCACCTTAATCACCCCCTCGATGGCAAGCAGTTTAAATGTAGTCCCCTTCGATAAAGCTCGAATTTCCACCGCCAGTGCCTCAGAGGTGGAAATGGAAGTGGGCCGAGTTTCTAAAATCCAAGTGGGGGATGCGACCCTGGAAGAACTCATCGTCACGATCGCCCCGCCCGGTGTTGAAGAGGGTCTCCAAGGCATGGGTCTCTTAGGACAGAACTTTTTTGGCAGTTACGATATCACCATCAAGGAAAATATCATTGAATTACGAACTCGCGCCGCTGCGAGTCAGAATTGAGGCTTGACTGAAACTTGACCCCAGACCCCAAGGACCAGAAACCGGGTTTCTCGCCTAGATTTACTGCCAATTGCCACAATTTTTTGAAGAAACCCGGTTTCTAACCTCTTGAAGGGGGACCAGTAATTGTAGGGTGGGCATTGCCCACATCAATTACGGTGGGCAATGCCCACCCTACAATTACTAACCTGCTGCTGTCTTACTGCTTCAGAAATGCCACCAATTGCTCTACTTTGGTCCAAGCGGCACCGGAGCCAAGAATTTCTTTGGCTAAGGCAATGCCCTGGATATGGTCCCCCACGGGGATAATGCCGCTAACTTGTAAGGCTAATGCAGCATTTAAGGCGACTACATCCTGTTGCGCTTGAGTCCCTCCACCTTGGAGGACCGCCTGCAAAATCTGGGCATTTTTTGCAACATCCCCGCCCAGCAATTCCCCGGTGAGTGCGGGTTTTAGTCCGAGTTCTGCGGGGGCGATCGCACTGAGTTGGACCTCTCCATTGGCAAGGATGGCTAAATCACTGGCTTCTGCTAATCCCGCTTCATCGAGTTTTTCCCGTCCATGCACCACGATCGCTAATTCGGTGTCCAATTGTCGTAAAGCATGGGCGATCGGCACCACTAAGTGGGGGTCACAGACGCCGATCACCTGTCCGGTGGGTCGCAAGGGATTGACCAGAGGTCCCAAGAGATTAAACACGGTGCGGATTTTTAAGGTACGGCGCAGGGGGGCCACCGCTTTGAGGGCGGGATGCCAACCCGGTGCAAATAGAAAGGTGATTCCCACTTCATCTAAAGCGGCGATCGCCTGATTACCCGGTGCATTCAAATTCACACCCAAGGCTTCCAAAACATCGGCAGAACCCACCTTACTCGATGCCGATCGATTTCCATGTTTGGCAACTTTTACCCCGGCTGCTGCGGCGACAAAGGCAACACAGGTGGAAATATTAAAGGTAGAAGCCCCATCGCCTCCGGTGCCACAGGTATCGATCGCCTGTTTGCGGGTTTCTCCATTTGCGCCGGTTTGCATATAAGCCGACTGGGATTGCAATACTTTTGCCATCCCTGCCAGTTCCTCTGCGGAGACACTTTTGCTTTGTAGGGCGGCTAAAATTGCCCCAGATAACACTGGGGGAATTTCTTCCTGAAGCCATCCATTCATGAGTTGACTAGCTTGATCTACCGTCAGAGATTGGCGATCGAGCAATTGTTGCAGTAACTCGGACCAGTTGGTGTCGGAGGGGGTGGTTACGGGGGTTTGTGCTGTTGCGGATGGAGAATCAGTCATAGTTAAATTTGGATTGCACGGCAAGCAGTTGGGGGTGCTGCTGATTTAAACCAATCGATTTTACCGCGAGAAGCAGGCGCTGAGGAGAGTTTTGGATTGGGTTTTCACAAGTGGGTCTGGGTTGAAGGTTGAGATGTGGCTATGTTAGGATTGTCCTGTGGATAACAGTGGTCTCTCAACTGGGAAACAATCATGACAGCAATATATAGATTAAATGCTAATGAGATTGATGCTCAATTTTTAGATGACATTAAAGCAAAGTTTTCTGATAAGCAGATAGAAATAGTTGTTTCCGAACTCGATGAAACTGAATATTTATTGAGTTCAAAAACTAACAAAGAAAAATTAATGACCGCCATTGAAGACGTTAACAAGGGTCAAAACTTAATTGAAGTCAATTTAGACAGCTTTCTATAACAACATGAAGAGGAGAATAGTTTTTCATTATTCTGCTTTTGCCGATTTTAATGAGTGGCTCAATTTAGACAAAAAGCTCCATAAAAAAATAATAGAGCTGATAAAAGACATTGAACGTTCCCCCTATGAGGGATTGGGGAAACCCGAACCTCTAAAATATGAACTAAGTGGCTTTTGGTCCAGACGCATTGATATGGAAAATCGGTTAATTTATAAAGTAACGGATGAAGAAATATTCATTTTTGCTTGTAAATTTCATTATGAAGTGTAGTTACAATCAATAGAGGTCTTGTAGCACTCCCAAGTTATCAGGCTGTGCCGGAAAACTCAAGGGTTTTGGGACGAGAGTCTCCTCTAGGAACGGTAGAGTTTCCAGGTTAAGGCTTAAAATGAGGGATGTTCAGTACCTGGGGTGACTTGATGGATCGGCGTGACTGGCTGAATATTGCTGAATATGTCTCTCTGGCTGGTGTAGTGGTGGGGTCAGTGCTGGCGGCTATTTCTGGGCAGGTAATTTATGCGGCAGTGCCGGTGACGGTTTCTTTGGGGTTGAATTTGGTGAATCGGCGACGACTGATGAGACGATCGCCGGTGGGGGTGGAAGAAGTGAAGATGGCACCAGAAGCGATGAAGGCGACGATCGCCCAGGAAATGGAGCCGGTGGTGGCAGCAGTGCGACAACTGCGATCGCGATCAACAGAGTTGGAGCAATCTCTTGTGGTGCTGAAAACCCAGTTACAGCGCCTGCGGGGTGAGTTTCAAGCGCGCCCGGAACTGGAACAGGTGGAAAGTTTGGCTGAAGTGATTACAGCGCTACAACAGTGTTTGGAGGGAATGCCTGCGGGTAAACCGGGACAAACACCGATCGCGGAACTGGAGAGGGAAATTGTCCAGGCGATCGCTCGAATCCCTTCTATAGTGGAAGTAGAGGTGCAACAACAGTTGCAGAAACTCGGCGAACTTCCACCGAAGCGCAACCCCTAATCAGAACGTTAATCCCGTAAAGAATCCATCGATTGATCATGACTCATTCCATTGCCGCTCCTCCCACTACAAGAGCGATCGAAGTATTTTCTGGTATTCAAGGCGAAGGATTGAATGTGGGGACTCGTCAAATTTTCATTCGCTTTGGCGGATGCGATTTGCGCTGCAACTATTGCGATAGCGCCCATACTTGGACGGCACCGGATACCTGTCGGATTGAAAAAACTCCCGGCGATCGCGATTTTGAAATTCACCCCAACCCCGTCCCCCTGCCGCTGTTTCTGGACTGGATCGATCGCCAAAATCAACCGCGTTTACATGACAGCATCAGTTTAACCGGCGGTGAACCCTTACTCCATACCCCCTTTTTGGAAGAATTTCTGCCTCCACTCAAACAACGAACCGGGTTACCTCTGTATTTGGAAACCGGGGGTCATCGTCCCCAACAGTTGCAGAGGATTTTGCCGCATTTGGATCTGGTGGGAATGGATATCAAATTGCCGAGTGTTAGTGGGGAAACCCATTGGCAAGCGCATCAGGAATTTTTGAGCCTCTGTTGTGCCGCCGGAGTGGAGGTGTTTGTAAAAATTATTGTTTCCGATGACACTTTAGAGACGGAGTTGGAACAGGCGGCGCAATTAGTGGCGGGGATTAACCCCAAGGTGACGGTGTTTTTGCAACCTGTGACGCCACTGAGTGCAGGAGAAACGGCGAACTTTGGCGATCGCCCCACCCCTGCCATAAAATCACCAGCACCCACAAAGGTGCTGGCGTGGCAAGGGATGATGAAACGGTGGCTCCAACCCGTGCGAGTGGTCCCACAAACCCATAAAATGTTGGGTCAGTTGTAGAAGGGTGCGCTGGGAGTTAGTACACGCTTTCCGTATTCGTGGTTGTTTCCCGCGCCGCCTTAACCTTAGCTTTGGCTTTAGCAGCACTACGTTTGAGAGCTTGCAACCGGGCTTCGTATTTGCTACGCTGCCGTTTTTTCGGGGTGAGTTCGACGAGGGTTTTTAGGGCGCTGCCGAGACTTTTGTAAGCATTGGGGAGAGAATAGCCAAAGCGCGTCGCAAGGGCGATCGCCTTTTCATCTGCCTCCATTGCTTCCTTTAAGGTGCGATCTCCATTGTTTTTCTGATAGAGTCGGTATCCCGCCACGCCGCACAGAGAGAGTGCCAACAACAGCAGCAATCCATCCTGTACCCACAGTTCTCCCACTGCACCCCCTAACCCGATCGCCAGCGCCGCCATTTCCCATCCCTCTTTAGAAATGGTGTCGTTTTGGATGCGTGCTACTTCATGCCAAAACAGCAAGTTGCGCTGATCCAAGGCGAGTTGTTCCCACTTCACTAGGTCAATTTGGACTTCCACCTGATCGCTGCCAATTTCTTCACTGCGAACCAGGGGTGGATTCACTTCAATCGCTTTTTCCACCATGACCCAGCTTTGCAATTCCGGCGGCAGTAAGCCTTTGAGCCGTCGGAGTTCTATCATGTCAGCTTTTGTCGTAGTATATGAGGTCATTGCTCAAGCCGCTGAAAATTTGACACAAAAAACAGTTTATCTACTTGGATTGTAGCGATTTTTAGGCCATAAGCACCACCCCACTCCCCGTTGATTCGGTTTCCTGGGGCATCCATACCCCTCAAAAGGGTCCCCAAATGGCCGAGTTCCCGGTTTCATTCCTCGGGGGGTTGACAAATCCAACAACTTCTGTTAATAAAACGAAAATTTCCAGAACTAGAGCGTTATGCGTTTAATTTGCAAGAGTTAAAGTGTGGCAATTTTAGCAAAAGAGAGATTGTTAGGCTTCAATTATAAAACGTTCTCTTAGTTCGTAGTAACGACTTCAGTCGTTTCTTTTGTTCGTAGTAACGACTTCAGTCGTTTCTTTTGTTTGTAGTAACGCCTTCAGGCGTTATCCGAGTTTGTAGTAACGACTTCAGTCGTTTCCGGGAGTTCATATTAATGGAAAAGAAGTAAATCATGAATTACTCCTAATTTATGATTTACTACGAACGGAGATAAGAGAACGACTGAAGTCGTTACTACGAACGGAGATAAGAGAACGACTGAAGTCGTTACTACGAACGGAGATAAGAGAACGACTGAAGTCGTTACTACGAACGAAGAAAGAGAACGACTGAAGTCGTTACTACGAACGGAGATAAGAGAACGACTGAAGTCGTTACTACGAACTAAGAAAGATAGATTTATTCTGCTTGACAGAGGGAAGATTGTAGGGTGTAGGTGACATAATCATGTAACCGATCGCAGGCGAGGGTTAAGAGTTTATCTAACTTCGACCGATCGCCCTCACCCTCTAAACTCTCTCGGGAAATATCGGCGATCGTCCATAGTTTCACCGTTTGGTCCCAACTGGCAGAGGCTAAAATCTGACTATCTGGACTAAAACTCCCCCCAGCAATTCGGTTTTGATGTCCTTCTAGGGTGGTTAACAGGCGACCGTTGCGACTCCAAATTTTAACGGTGCGATCGTCACTGGCGGAGGCTAAAATTTTGCCATCGGATGAAAAACTCACCCATAACACTTTATCCCGATGTCCTTCTAGGGTGTTTAATAGTTCTCCAGTCCGACTCCAAATTTTAACCGTATTGTCATCGCTGGCGGTGGCGATCGCCGCTTCATCGGGAGAAAAACTCACGCTATTCACTTCATCCAAATGTCCCTCTAAGGTAGCAGCTAAATTAAAGCTATTGCTATCCCACAATTTCACGGTTTTGTCTGCACTGGTGGAGGCAATTAGCGTCCCTTTTGGACTGAATTTCACCTCAAATACTCGTCCTTGATGGCCGGTTAAAGTTGCCAGAAGACTGCCGTTTTGATTCCAGACTTTGACGGTACTATCCCAACTACCAGAAACCAGGCGATCGCCCTCGGGAGAAAAATTCACACTATGCACTAGATCCGAATGTCCCCGCAGGGTCTGCAAAACCGTCCCCTGCCGGTCCCAAAGTTTGACCGTTTTATCCCGACTGGCCGAGGCGATCGCCTCTCCATCGGGAGAAAATGCCACCCCCTGTACCCAATCCCTATGTCCTCGCAGGGTTTGCACAACAGTCCCGTTTCGTTGCCACAATTGCACCGTGTTATCCCGACTCCCCGAGGCCAAAATCTCGCCATCGGGGGAAAAACTCACCATATTCACCAAATCCCGATGTCCCTGAAACACCTCAATTAACCGAATTTCAGGATTCCATAACATTGTTGTATTATCCCCACTTGCCGAGGCCAAGGTTTTGCCGTCGGGGGACCAGGCAATATCCCAGACGGCAGCACTATGGGCCGTTAAAGTCTTCAGCAGGGTCCTATCATAGACACTCCAGAGTTTAACGCTGTGGTCCTCACTCGCGGTCCCCAGCAGATGACCATCGGGGGACCAAATGACCCGAGTTACCACATTATCATGAGCTTTGAAGGAGGTGAGTAATTCTCCCTCCCGAGTCCAAAGTTTGACCCTCCCATCGCCACTCGCAGTCGCCAAAGTTTGACCATCGGGAGCAAAATTCACCGTAGAAACACCGCTTTGATGTCCGGTTAATGTTGTTAATAATTCCCCTTGTCCTTGGGAATTAATTTTCCAAAGTTTTACTTGATTGTCATAACTGGCCGTCCCCAGAATTTCCCCATCGGGAGAGAAACTAACATCGGAGATTTCTTGGGTATGGGCGGTGATAGTTTGCAGGAGGGTGGGTGGGGTTTGGGAGTTCGGTTCGATGCGCCAAATTTTAGCAGTTTTATCCTTACTCCCCGTGACAAGTAAGTTACCTTGAGGACTGAAAGTCACGGCAAAAATACTCCCTTGATGTCCAGAGAGAGTATGACGAAGAGTGCCATCCATTCCCCACAATTTGACGCTGTGATTGGCGTTTGCTGTGGCAAGGGTTTGTCCGTCCGGGGAAAATCCCAGTCCATAAACGCGATCGCCATGTTCTAAGGTATGCAGTAATTCCCCTTGCGCTGTCCACAAAATTACCGTACCATCAGCGCTGGCGGTAGCAATGGTTTCTCCGTTGGGAGACCAAGCAACATCCCACACCCATCCGCGATGCCGATTTAAACTGTTCCTTTCTTGAAGATTGGCTAAAATAGTTTCTAAATTAACTACTGCCGGGGCTATTAATTCCGAAGTTGCCCAATTGGATTGTAATTTTTGACCCGCCCGAATTGCATTAACTAACGCTTCCAGTTTTTCATTGGAAGAATTCTGAATTTTAGAGGCAGAATTTAGGGCTTTAATTTCCGCAATTTCAGCTTGTCTTTTTTGGGAATTTGCCCAGGCAATAATGGTGATGGAAAGGAGGGAAACCGCGCAGAGTCCGACTAATCCAAAGGTAATCACCCGTTGGGCTTTTTGGTAGGCTGTATCTAAGATTTGTTTTGCTTTTCGTTCTGCTTCTAAGGTAATTTCGGTTTCAAGTTTTGCTAATTCTAGGGATTTTTTCTCGCTGTTTTGACTAGCGGAGAGAAACTGGTAGTCGCGATCGCCTAAACTTTTATCAGTAGCCCAGTTTAGGGCATCCTGTAACGCCTGTCCCCGCAATAAGCGGGAGGAATCTTCCCCGCCACTCTCCCACCAAGCGGCGATCGCCTCGGAATAGGGACGCAAATTTGCCAACTGGTTCTCAATCCAATCGGCATTAAAAATATGTTGATAAATACGGTTAAATACGGTTAAATTGCCCTGGTGTTTGACGACTAACCCCGAGAGGCGCAGTTGAGTTTGTTCCGGACTATTATCCGCTGGATAACCTTCGGGGTGGGCTGTTAATATCTTTTGATATAATCCCAATCGTCGCGGGGTGCGTTTTTCATCACAAAGGAGGCGATCGCGAATTGTTTTTAAATGGTCAGGTTCATCCTGGGATTCCCAATTGTCCAACAGATAGGTTTTAACTAATGCCCCTACATCCGGTCGAGAATTATGGGCTTTATCCACCACCATTTTACATAATTTTTGGGTTAAAAACGGTTGCCCTCCGGTCCAATCTAAGATGTCAGATAAAACACTTTCCGGATCCGTAAACTGCTGAGACAATCCGGGGATTAATGCCGGTTTGGCTTCTGCTAAAGTAAACCCATGTAAGGCAATAGCTTGTCCAATATTAAACGGAGTGCGCTGTTTTTCGGCGATTAAATCAGAGGGGGTGGCGACTCCTAATAAACAGAATGTCAGACGATTGTAAGGGGGATGATGCGCCCGTTGATTGTAACAAGCACGAATAAAGGCAAAAAAATCATCGGTGGGAAAATTTAAACTGAGAATACTGTCAATTTCATCAATAAAAATGACAATTGTTCCCGGAATTTGCACCAACACCACAGTTTCGATAAATTCCCGAAATCGACCCAGGGGAGATAACCACTCGCGATCGCGCCACCAAAACCCCAGATTCACCTCAAGTTGCAAATCCAGGGTCAGACTGCGAAGCATATTCGCATACCACTGAGTTGAAGTCCCCTGCTGGATATTGTCCATCGAGATATCAATCACACTACAGGCAACCCCCGCTTGTTTTAACTGCCGCATCACCTGCACTCGCAAACTGGATTTGCCCGTTTGTCGCGAATTCAATACATAACAAAACTGGCCTGATTTTAATCCGTCATATAGCTCAAAATCTGCCTTTCTTTTGACATAAGTCGGCGCATTTTCAGGTAAGGTCCCAGAGAAAATATAGGAGTCTGTCATGATTGATTTACCAGTTTAAATTGGGATTAAATGGGGAGGACCCCCCCTAACCCCCCCTTGCTAAGGGGGGGGACTAGAATTGGGATTAAGATGATTTGCCTTACCTTACTATTTAAGTCCACTTCCGGTCCCCTCCCCTTAGCAAGGGGAGGGCTAGGGTGGGGTTCCCTCCGATTGTCGAAGGTGGCGATTTTTGATTTCATGCAAGAAGCATTCAAAATATTATTAATTGACCGCCAAACGCACCGAAAAATACTGTCTATATAGCTCAAACCTCGGGGTAACATTATTATCATGTAACTGAACCAATCCCATGCTATATAACTTAAAAGCCCGTTCAGAAGGAATTTTAACCGGCTTATTTGCCATCACCACATCACGAAAGGCTGCTGCCAATTCTGGATGGTGTTGGAGATTCCATAAATGTTGGCGGAGATGGTCACTAAATGGCCCTGCTTCTGTTGCCGCAACCTGGGAAAATTGCTCTAACGTCATGGGGTGACGACATAAAAAATCGAGGGATTTTCGGATTAAATAGGGATGTCCCCCGATCGCACTCATCAAATGCCGAACTTCTCCCTCGCTGTCCCAGTTTAAGCCATACCGTTGGGCTAGATCCTGCACCTGTAAGGCTGTAAATTCCGGTAAGGGAAAGACAGCGCCCACGTTGGCAAGGGGAGAATGATTGATGTCTAGGGCGCTATAAACTTCGGTAGAATGCACCACAATTAATCGCAATTGTTTCCAGATATCACCCCGGCGATCGCTGCGTCTGGCGATGTCATACCAGGCGCGCAGTAATCGACAAAAATCGTTCGCAATTTCCGGATGTTCAAATACAACATCAACTTTGTCTAAAGCTAAGACTAAGGGGGTTGCTAATTTAGATAAAATATACTCCTCAAAATAAACGGTGCAATTATTATTACAGCCAAAAATATCGTCCCAATAGTTTGATAATTGATTGGGTAATCCCGATAATTGACCCACGCTGGCGCAAAACCACTGCAAGAAGGTCCGCAGATCCGCAAATACGGTACTATCAGCTAGGTCAAAACTTAACGTAACGGTGTGATAGTTGGCAGTTCTAGCCACTTCTAAGATGCGATCGAGTAGGGAGGTTTTGCCCATTTGTTGGGGTGCTTTAATCCGAATTAATGCCCCCGGTTGTGCGATCGCCACTTGACATCGAGTTTCTATCGGTGGACGGTGAACATAAAACCGTGAGTCTAAGGGAACCGAACCTTCTGAACAGTCTAGTATAGGTCCTTTGAGCGTTTCTGAGGTCACCCAACCCTCGGTTTTCAGCAACAACTCTCCTCCCGCTTGGGAATTGTTTAAGGTGGCTTTCCAATGTCGTTCTAACGCCGTTTTAAAGTTTTTCTTACTGACTTTTTCCCCTAATGAATCCGACAAGCGTTGCCAGAAATCTTTGCCAACCATCCGGTGTAAATAATTGGCTGCATATTCCGTATTTTCCGCAATCTCTTCATAAGTTTTATCTTGCCAAGCACCCCGGAAAATCATCATTTCGATATCGGTGATATGCTTTCCCGTCTTGGCAAAAATTACTCGATCGGCTATTTTGAATGCTTCTTCAAAATTGATAGGAGTTTCCTGCATAAAGCTTAAAGTTTTAATAAAGAGAACGGGAAAATCCGGGATAATAACTATTAATTGGTATTATATCAGGTTGCTGTGGTAGCCTAGGGCCCATAGCAAGGAGGAGTCGGGACACAGAAACCCGGAATTTCTCAAAATTTCATGACAGGGGGTAAAAGGTAACGAATGAGTAATGGACAATTGTCAATGGACAACCTGAGTAATCCTAGAATCTCCCGGAGGAGTTGGAAAAATTTTTTTTCTGTCCGGATTTGCTAGGTCAGGAAAAGTAATAAAAAGTCATCAGCGATCGCCGTCCCAGGAGCCAATTGTCAAGATTTCCTGACTTTTGGGCATTTCCTAGGTCATAAAAGGTATCGGCGATCGCGGATACTATCATATACAGTACACCTGGGAGGGTGCTGATGTATTACGCTTACCTCACTGTCCCAAATCACGAGTTTGAAGAACTGTTCCCCCAGGGAGTGCCTACCTATGGGTTCACCCCGGATGATTTCATAGAAATTTATGATGGATGCACCGGCGAGTTGATGGATATCGAACCGGCCTTTCGCGTGAACCGCGCCGGGTTGACCTGGGACCAAGAACTCGCTCTCTTCCAAGAATACACTGCAATGATGAACGATCCTCTCTTTGTCCAAGGAATGTTTAGATTGTTGGACAGTGGTTGGTTTACCATTTCCGAGTCCCAGGTTCAATCTGTTGTATGGCGCGATCGCGAAGAAATTTTTTGCTTTCAATATAATAAAACCAAAACAATGGATGCCAATCCCTTATTGACTTAGCGTTGTGTTCATTCAATGCCATATCCATTGTTCCCCTATCTCTCCAGACCAGCGGGTGAGATGAGGAATTTTTTCTTAAGTAAAATGTACCCAGGGAAAGGGATTGGCTTAGGGCCGTGGGTTCTGGGTAAACTCCCGAACCGTTTAAACGCTTGCTAATCCGAACCATAGAGACCCTCTTGTTGCTCGTTCCTTTTCATTTATGCTTATTCACAATAACAGAAGTGAAACCGGTTAGGAGACTGGGTTCTGGGCCAGTTTATGAACTGTCTGAAGCGGCGATCGCCTTTTGGTGCTTGATCGGCTTTAATAAATTTATAGACAAATTACTGAGTCAAATTCTCCATATTTTAAGGACATTGAGGGCCAATAATACCTCACTGAACCGCTTAAATTTTATAGAAGGTTGATAAACCCGACACTTTCCAATAGCCAGGGGGTTGCCTCATTAAATCTCTTCGGTATAATTAATATCAAAGCTCAACCCCCGTTTAAAATTTCATTCAAAGAAAGGAAATTCAATGCTGCAATTTGAGTCTCAACCCCTTTCCGATTTAGCCCAAAGTCTGCGGACGGTTCGCCAAGCCAAAACGTTTAATAATCCTGAACGATTTATCGAAGGGTGGTATTGGGCCATCCGGTCTAAAGACCTGAAAATGGGTCAAGTCAAACCCATCACCCTACAAGGTCGAAACCTGGCAATTTATCGAGGAACCGATGGCAAAGTGGTCGCCTTAGATGCTTATTGTCCCCACATGGGTGCTCACCTCGCTGAAGGCAAAGTTGACGGGAATAAATTGGGCTGTTTTTTCCACAATTGGAAATATGATAATCGCGGCCACTGTGTGGAAAGTCCCGGCTTAAATAGAACGATTCCCGCCAAAGTTCGGTCTTGGCCGACTTCGGAAACTTATGGCTTAGTCTGGGTTTGGACCGGCGAGACGCCGCGCCATCCGGTGCCTTTTGTTCCGGAACTGGCAGGAAAAGACTGTGATGCTGGCTTTGGGTTAGGGTTCCACAAAAACTGTCATCCGAATGTAGTGATGATTAATGCGATCGATGCCCATCATTTTAATACGGTTCATAACCTACCCGTTGAGGTGAAATTCGAGAAAGAAACTCTCAACGACAACGCCATTATTTTTAGTAACATTACCCGGGGGGGAGACCAATCTTGGTTTATCAATCTGATTCGTCCCCTGTATCAAAATGAAATTACCTACAAAATGTGTTATTGGTATGGAAGCACCGGAACTGTGACCGTGGGGCCAGACTTTTTGCACTTTCACATTATGTTTAGTATCCGCCTCAAAGCCGATGGAAAGGCCGAAGGTCAAACGATCGCCATTACCGAGAAACGTCCCGGTTTGTGGGGATGGCTATTTAATCGAATTGTCTTGTGGATCACCTTGCGGGTGGGGAATTACTTTGCTAAAGGGGATACCACCTTATTTGAAACGATTAAATTTGATTTAAAAACCCCGACTCTAGCGGATCAATCGATTATTGAGTTTATCGAACAAGTAGAAACACAAAAACCGCTCAAATGGGAAACCTGGGAGACAGTTGAGCATCTGTCATAATCCCGACGACTCCGAGAAAAACCCAGGCTAGACTACGCCATAATGGAATGGTTGCCACGGAGTCACCGATGAGTCAATCTTTATTTACTACGGCGCAGTTTGACTTACCTCATGTTACAGAAGGCGATAAATTGAATCGCCTTCTTTCTGCTGCTTTAAAAAGCAGCATCGGCAATTCGTTGTCAATCCCAGAGGTAGTCACCCCGGCCTATTGGAATTCATCTTACTTTGGCCTGGATCCGGTGAAAATTTTTCAGGATTCCACTGGGGAAGAACAGCAGCAAATTTTACATTTATGTAGCAATGCACTTCTGGAAGAAGCCTACTTTGTAGAAAAAGCAGGAGTGGGATACATGGCGAAAATGGTCATGCTGGCAGAAACCACCGAAGAACGGATGCTGTATGGATTATTTGCAGCAGATGAAGCCACCCATTTAGCGCAAATTCGGCCATTTTTAGGCGATCGCAACCCAGTAGCAACGGGCGATCGCTTTTTAGAATTACTGGCTGAAATTGTGGAGATGGAGGATAAAAGCGTCTTAATCTTTGTGATTCAAGTGGTGTTAGAAGGATGGGGACTCAGCCACTATCGCCACCTGGCTAACGACTGTTGCGATCGCGAATTAACCCAAATGTTTAGAGGATTTCTTGATGCCGAAGCGCGCCATCACAGTACCGGCGTCACCTTGTGCGATCGCCACGCCATCACCCCGCAATCCCAGAGTGCGATCGTGGAAATCCTCACCTCATTTTTGCAGATGGTCCAAGTCGGACCCCAACGAGTCCTTCAGGCGATCGCGCAAGTCAAAGGAGATTTATCCCGTCCCCAACAAATCCAAATCTTCCAAGAATTAGACACCGAAACCCACAGCGCCACACGCCTCCAACTCCTGCGATCGCTCCTCCGCTCCGACCCCACCCATTCTATCATCAATCACCTAGAAGAAAAAGGCTCATTCACCCCCTACCCCCCAGAAAAATGCGTCCTTCAATAAAACCCATCCCCCGTTCGTAGTAACGACTTCAGTCGTTCTCTTATCTTAGTTCGTAGTAACGACTTCAGTCGTTCTCTTATCTTAGTTCGTAGTAACGACTTCAGTCGTTATCCCCCATCCTCCATTCATCCAAATTATGAACAACATTTTCAACGAACCCAAACCCAACACACTCCTAGAACACGAAAAAATCTACCGAAAACTCCAACTCAACTACCACCGCAATCAACAACAAGACCAAACCGCATCAATCGACCAATCTGCCAGCAAATTCTCCTATACCCATTGCCAACAAGAATACTGGAACCCCGAAGAATTTTCCCTCCTCTACGGAACCCCCCTCTGGGACCAATCCACCCCCAGTCAACGCCTAATCCTAAATCACCTCTATTGGGTCGCTTACTACTCCCAAATCATCTCCGCAGAAATTGCTACAATCCTGTTTAATCAAACCAGCGCCGCTGGACTTTATGCTCAGGAAGACTTTCGCTTAGTCTGCGATATGCTTGACCTAGAATCCGCCCAAGAACGGGCACATATTAACGCATTTAAAACCATATCAGAACAAGTAGAAGCCGCATTATTTGGCAAACGTATCTTCACCTACCCCATGCGCGGACCCTACACCGAAACAATGGTACACGCCGATACCAATGCTATAAAAACCTGGTGGAAACAACTACAACTCCGCTACTTTGGAATGCTCTCTTCCGGGAATACCTTTCTAGCTTGTCAGTATTTTACCGTGCGGGGAGTGCGAACTTTAAACGGAAAATTGGTCCAACATAAGTTAAGCCAATATTACCAAAATCATCAAGATAAAGAAAATGCTCCAATCCCGGCTAAAATCTCTTATTATCATTTTTTAGATGAGAGCTTTCATTTTAACAGTTCCACCCTGTTATCCCATGAAGTAGTAACCTGTTTGAAAAAGCCCACCCCATTCGAGACATTTGTCGCCAACCTGGGATTACGCGGATGCCAGAAAGACCACGCTAATTTTTCCGTAGCAATTAATGGCATCTTTTGGTATGACCCGGCCCTCTATTCGGCCATTTATGAACTGTTGCGATCGCCCATCTTTTCCATGAGTGACCCCGATGCCAAACAGATGATGCAAGATTGCTTTACCCAGGAAAGTGAAGGACTCCATCGCAGTTATCAAACCCATCAAGAGGCGAGGGCATCCTATCAAGTCTATCTCGAAAAAGTAGACTATGCCTGGAAAAGTAACCGTGAAATGTCTATTATGGCAGCAACTTCGATTCCTCGCTATCTAGCCACCCAGAAAAAAGCCCTCTCTCGGCGTTTTACTGCTCCTTTTATCCATTCTCAGCATCCTTTATTGCAAGTTGCTTTAGATTAACCTTTATCCATCTCATCCCCCTTAAAATCCCATGAATTCCCGGCAGAATCAAAACACCCAACCTCGAACCGAGATGCAAATCTTTAATAACTGGGATGTGGTTGCCAAAGGATGGTACATTGCTTGTCCCAGTGAAGAACTGCCTCGAAATAAACCTAAATCCTTGGAAGTCTGCGGACAGCAAATTGTTCTATTTCGTGGTGAAGATGGCAAAGTCCGCGCCTTAGATGCCTATTGTCCCCATCTTGGAACGGACTTAGGAATTGGGCGAGTGGATGGGAATTTAATCCGCTGCTATTTTCATCATTGGGCGTTTGATGGAGAGGGAAACTGTCAGGATATTCCCTGTCAATCTAGCATTCCCGAAAAAGCCCGCTTACAATCTTATGCCACCGATGAAAAATATGGCATGATTTGGGTTTATCCCGATACAAAGGCCCCGGAAGGGGTAGCAGAATTCGATGAACTTAAGGGGAAAACAGTAATTGCCGTTCGCGATCGCCCCTTTGAACGCACCTGCCATCATCACATTTGCATGATGAATGGGATTGATGCTCAACATCTGCAAACGGTGCATCAAGTTAATATTAATATGAATCTGACTTTACAGGAAAATAAATCCGGTAGTCTGATGGATTTTACCCTCAGTGGGGAATTTCCAAATACCACCCCGCGAGAACGACTAGCGCGGAAATTTTTAGGGGAAAATTATGCCTATAGCATGAGATATCAAAATGCTTGTTTGGGGCTGTTAACCACAATGAAAAATGTTAAATTGCTTCCTCCCTTGCACATGATTTATGCTTATCTTCCCATTGAACCGGGGAAGATTAAGGTGCAAAATATTTATGTAGCCGCCCGTCGTCCGGGAATTTTTGGGTGGTTTGTTACCTACTTTTTATTGTTTTGTACGAAGATGCTTTATTTATTTTTGAAGGGGGAAGATGGGAAGATTTATGACAATATTCGGTACAATCCCAATGCTTTGCTGAGTATTGATCGCCCGTTGGTGGAGTATATGAAATATGTCGAGCGATTAACGCCTTCGGTTTGGTCAAAAGTTCGGGTTGAGAGGGAATAAAAGGTTGTTTGGGGTGGGATTAGCAGGAGGCAGAGCCTCCAATTGAGCATTCCCAGGCAGAGCCTGGTAACGAGGAATAAATTAAAGGAGGGGTTTTTATGAAGCGTTGTTTGGTGAGATTTCCAGGGACAAATTATCCAGCGATCGCCTTACCTCAGCATGACAATTTGGCTAATTATTTGACCGTGCAGAATTCAACGATTTTGTTTGGATGTCGGACGGGAATTTGTGGGACTTGTTTGTGTGTAATTGAGGGAGATATTCCCCCGCCTAATTTGGAGGAAAGAGAGGTTTTAGAAATTTTAGCACCGGGAAATCCGCAAGCACGGTTAGCTTGTCAGGTGGATGTGACGAATGATATTGCGATCGCCCCTTTTGAGGAATAACTAAAATGAGATTTGAAGACTTTTGGTATGTGGTGGCGCTTAGTGAGCAACTGAAACCCAAAACAGTGCTTTCGCGGACGATTTTGGGAGAATGGTTAGCTATTTTTCGGGATGAACAGGGGGACGTGGTGGCATTACGCGATCGCTGTATGCACCGCAATAGTCGCCTCTCTCGTGGCAAAGTCTGCGATGGGATGCTGCATTGTCCCTATCATGGATGGGTTTATGATAAATCAGGTCAAGTCGTAGCGGTTCCTGCTGAAGGAGAACAGTTTAAAACCCTTGCCTCCCGTCGGACTCATTCTTATTCAACTCAAGAAAAAGACGGCTATATTTATGTCCGATTAGCAGAGAATCCTAGTCTGAATATCGACCCTTTTCCCATGCCTTATTACGGCGAACCGGGATGGGAAACCGTTCGCGTGATTAACCGTTTTCGTAACAATGTCACCAATTGTGCAGAAAACTTTATTGATATTCCCCATACTGCCTCAGTGCATCCTGGGATATTTCGCAAACCCCAGCAAAAACAGTTAGCAATGACTGTGGAACGTCGGGATGGGTCGGTATTTGTTACCTATCGGAATGAAACCACCAATTTGGGATGGTATTCCCGGTTTTTAAATCCCCAAGGTGGGGAAATTTACCATAGTGACCGTTTTTCTATGCCAAATGTAACCACTGTGGAATATAAGTTTGGAGAAAACCGCCGGTTTTTTATTACCAGTCAATCAATTCCCGAGGCAGAAGATTCAACCTTAGTTTATACCGATCTGACCTTTGATTATGGTATTTGGAACAAAATTGCTCGTCCTTTTGTGCGCTGGACTGCCCAATATATTATTAAGCAAGATATAGAAATTTTGAGGGTTCAGCAAGAGTTGATTAATAAATATGGCACTCAATTTGCCAATACTCCAGCGGATACCATTCATGTCTTTGTCGAATCCATTCGCAAAGCCATTTCAGCCGGGGAAGACCCGAGATTGCTTCCCCCAAAATCTGTAACGGTTAACTTTTGGGTTTAGGGTTTATCCACAGTATCAGGACATATATGGCTATTTTTATCGCATTTGTGACCCTGTTAATTTTGACGGTTGCGCGAACGGAACACTGGGCAAAATTTCAGACAAAATCTTGGCAAGAGTGGCTGTTAGATGGAATTGGCTTATGTTTTCAAGGGATTTTAATTCCGGCGTTGCAACTGGTCCTAATTTATCAAGTCTATCAGCATTTTATCCCGGACAGTCGCGCAATTTTTACTTCACCTCCCATCCTCGCATTTGGCCTAAGCTTTGTCGGGGTAGATTACCTGTATTATTGGAATCATCGCTTGCTCCATAGTCGGGTGTTCTGGGGCTTGCACCTGGTTCATCATACTATGACTGAACGGCAAGTAATCGGAACTTCTCGCAATACGTTATGGACCAGTTTTTTAATTGTTTATCTCTGGATTCATGCCCTATTTATCTATTTGCTCCAAGACCCGACTGCCTATATTATTGGGGTAAGTTTGACATCGATTTTAGATTTATGGCGGCATAGTGAAATCGAACCCCTACCCGGAACGATGTTGCATCGCTTGCTCTCCCCTTGGTTGATTTTACCGATGGATCATGCATGGCATCATGCTCAGGATTCTGCTGGGGTTAATTATGGGGCAAATTTAAAAGTCTGGGACCGATTGCATGGCACAAATTATGACAGTAATATCGCCCCAAATGCTTTGGGAATCTCCACCCATTTAACTTTAGCTCAAAAGTTAATTTGGCCGTTTTAACCTGCGGTTTTAGTCGCCTTTAATTAATAAAATCAACTCTAATGACCTTACTCAGTCTAATTCTTTCCTTCTTTCCGGCGATCGTCATGGGAATGACGGCAGCATCTTTTCTGTGGATTTGTTTTTCTCCAGGCATTTTAGGTGTTTTCGCTTTACTTTTTTCTCTGTATGGATTTCCGGTAATGGTTTATCGGATTCACGATTATTTTTATCCCATAAAAGAAGGAATTTCTTACCTGAAAGGACCCGATTATTCTCCTTGGTGGGGAGGTCATCAAATTCAGGCGATTTATATTACCTTTCCGGCGATTGAATCCGTGTTAAGGCTGATTCCCGGGGCTTTTTCCCTGTGGTTGAGATTGTGGGGGGCAAAAATTGGCCGAGGGATATATTGGATGCCAATTTTAGAACTGGCCGATCGCGCATTATTAGAAGTCGGCGATCGCACCATTGTCGGTCATCGCGTCGGGATTTACAGTCATGTGATTAAACCCAAACATAACAACTTAATGCTGTATGTAAAATCCGTCAAAATTGGCAATGATGTGTTTGTCGGGTCCGGGACACATTTCGGTCCGGGAGTCACCATCGCCGATGGTGCTTATCTTCCCATTGCCACCCATCTTTATCCCAATACTAAAGTCACTCCCCGCCATCATTCCCATAATTAAATTTATATAAAATGCGGATTTTAGGGAATTAATCTGTACAAATAATTAGCGGAGGATGATGGGGGGTTCTGTTGAAACCATTTCCTTAACTCAGGCCAAATGCCATCGTGCATTTGGCGTTCTCACTTCTTTCGGCTTATTGATTCAGCCCATTGTAATCGGACAAACATGATGCTTTCTCTTATCAAACTCTTTTGTTTTTTGCTGGGGGTATATGCCCATAAATTTTCACAAGCTTTACAAATTCCTCGGAGGTCTCAGCGGGCCGTTCAACAACAAATTTATCGGAATTTTCTATGCAGTGACTATGGCAAATCTCTGGATTTAACTTCCGATCCCAAAGCTTCCTTAAATCAGCAATGGAATCAGATTCCCATTGTAGACTATGAGGACATTAAAGACTGGATGGAACCCGCTCATCCCGCATCAAACTTGGAAACGGAGGACTCTGATAACCAGACTTCCTTGCCGGGAAAGTCTCTGACGCCTGAACCAATTTTATTTTATGAAAAAACCTCGGGAAGTCGGGGACCAGCTAAATGGATTCCCTATACTCAATCCTTACGTTCTAGTTTTAACTCCATGTTTTGTGTGTGGGTGCATGACCTGATTCGGAATGGACCTAAATTTGAGACGGGGAAATTTTATTTTTGTATTTCCCCCCAGCTAAAAGACCCCCAAGCTATCACGGAAATATCTGGGGGTTTGGCGGATGATTCTGAATATTTAGATGGGTGGTTGCGGGCCTTGCTCAGTTTGGTATTAGTCTCACCGCCTCGATTGAAACACCTACAAGACCCTGATGAATTCAAAGAACAGTTAAGTTTGGAACTGTTATGCGAACATCGCTTAGAAGCGATTTCCATTTGGAGTCCCAGCTTTCTAAAAGTGCTGTTGGATTATATGGAAACCCATCGGGAGTCGCTGATTGAGAAGTTAGGGCATAAAATCTCTCGCCAACGGGCGCAACAGTTAATGTTATCGCCGATTCCCTGGACTGAAATTTGGCCGAAACTGAAACTGATTTCCTGTTGGGATAGTAGTCACTCCCGAGAACAGGCGGAATTTCTGCGAAAACTGTTTCCCGGGGTGATGGTCCAGGGGAAAGGATTGCTGGCAACGGAAGCGCCGATGACGATTCCCTTGATTGCCGCCCAGGGATTTGTTCCCCTGATTAATGAAGTGTTTTTTGAATTTGAGGATGATAGGAGACAGATTTATAAACTCCATGAGATTAAACAGGGGGAAGAATATACTCTGATTATTTCTCAGAAAGGGGGGTTGTATCGCTATCGGATTGGCGATCGCATTCGAGTCAGCCATTTTTATCACAAAACCCCCTGTTTAGAATTCCTAGGACGCGATCGCAGCATCAGCGATTTAGTCGGGGAAAAACTCTCCGAGCCCTTTGTCCAAACCGTCCTCCAAGACTTATCCTTAGAAACCACCTTTTTCAAAACCCTCGTCCCGGTGACCCAACCCGTTGCCCATTATCTATTGTTACTGGATGAAGCCCAGGAGCCACCGGAGGCGATCGCCCACCGCTTAGATCGTGAACTCATGCGATCGCCCCATTATCGCCATGCCCGCTTATTAGGACAACTCGCCCCTCCCCGCGTCTTTATCTCCAAAAAAATCCCCCACGCCTTAATCCGATATCAGACCCAATCCGGCAAAAAATGGGGAGATCTCAAACCTGAAATTCTGGCAACGGCACCCCTTGAAAACCAACTCTTGCAGGAATTAGAAACCCTCGCCAATTCCCGTTTGATTCCCGAGGTCCCCTCCGACTCCCAACTTTGTTGCTCCTTTTAGAACCCGACTCACCCCAGCCATTCTCCTTTGGCATTTCTATAGAAAACGCGCCATTATGATTTGATGGATTATAAGGCAAGCAAGCCCAAAGGAGAAAAATGAGATGACAACCAACTCTGAATTTATCAATCAGGTTGTAGCGCTAGTCAATCAACGACGCGCCCTCGCCAATTTGCCGCCCGTGGCCCTTGATTCTCAATTGAATCGAGCCGCCCAAATCCATGCCGAAGATATGGCGGATAACGACTTTTTCAGTCTCACCGGCTCAGATGGCTCCACAACAGTCAGCCGGTTGGCCGCAGTGGGATACCGCTTTAGTAACTTCCAGGAGAATATCGCGGCGGCCCTTCCCACCCCAGAGCAAGTCGTCGAAAATTGGTTCAACGATCCCGGACAGCGAGACACCCTCCTCAAACCCGGAGTTGATAATATCGGCGTTGGTTATTTCTTCCTAGAAAACGATACCGGCAACTTTAACGCGAACCATTACTGGAGTTTAGTCGTTGCCGCCCGTGCCGCAGGTAGTAATATTGTGGGATTCAATTTCCCTAACGCCCTCCAAGGCAGCGTCGGTGACGATACCATCTTTGGATCCGTAGCCAACGACACCATTTTTGGTAATGCCGGGAACGACCAAATCTTTGGTCGCGTTGGGGAGGATATCCTCTTTGGGAACGCCGGTAACGATCAACTCTTTGGGGAAGAAGGGAACGATACCCTCTTCGGGGGTCAAGGGGAGGACTTCCTTGATGCTGGACCCGGAAACGATTTTCTCTCGGGAGATGAGGGCAACGATACCCTCACCAGTGAGTCCGGTTTCAATATTTTTGAAGGGGGTAGCGGCAACGATCTCCTCGGTGGCGGCATCAACAATGACACCATTTCTGGTGGCGACGGAGATGATCTCGTCTATGCTGGAGCCGGTGAAGATAATGTGATCGGGGAAGCGGGTAACGACATCATCTTTGGCAATGTCGGGAATGACATCCTCAATGGCGGTAGCGCTAACGATACCCTCTACGGCGGCCAAGATGACGATACCCTCTACGGCGAAAGTGGGGACGACCTCATGTACGGCGACAAGGGGAACGACCAACTCTTTGGTGGGGATGGCAACGACCAACTCTTTGGTGGTGAAGGCAACGATACCGTCTTCGGCAACGACGGGAATGATGCCATCTTTGGTAATCAAGGAGATGATACCCTCGCCGGGGGTGATGGTGCGGATACCATCTATGGGGGACAAGATAACGATCAACTCTTTGGGGATGATGACAACGATCTGCTCTTTGGGGACCTCGGTAACGATACCGTGATTGGGGGTGCAGGCAACGATAGCATCTATGGCGGTGAAGGCAACGATCAACTTAGTGGTCAAGAAGGGGATGACAACCTCTTTGGCAACCAGGGCCGCGATACCCTGCGAGGCGGTGTAGGGAACGATACCCTCTTTGGCGGCAAAGGGGAGGACCTGTTATTTGGGGAAGCCGATGAAGATTTCCTCTCCGGGGATTTAGGAAACGATACCCTGTTTGGTGGGACCGGAAATGATACCCTCCTCGGCGAAGCTGGGGAGGATTTATTATTTGGCGAAGGAGGCAACGATACCTTAATTGGCAACGAGGGCAGTGATACCCTCTTAGGCGATGAGGGCAATGACTTCCTAGAAGGCGGTGCCGACAACGATAGTTTACTCGGCGGCATTGGCAACGACACCATTTTGGGAAATGAAGGAGAAGATCTCCTCTATGGCGGCGATGGCAATGACCAAATGCGCGGGGGTCAGGAAAACGACCTCTTATTCGGAGAAGCAGGCAACGATACCCTCGTTGGCGATGAAGGCAACGATACGCTAATTGCTGGGGATGGGGAGAATTTACTGGATGGTGGTGCCGACAACGACAGTCTCATTGGGGGTGTCGGTAACGATACCATCAACGGCGGGGACGGTGCTGATACCATTGTTGCCACGGGAGGCAGCAACGTGATCAACGGCGATGCCGGAAACGATAGTATTTTAGGCGCTGCGGGTAGCGATACCATCAACGGTGGTGCTGGTGAGGATCTCGTTAACGGTGGCGATGGGGATGATGTCCTCACGGGAGATGCCGGGAACGATTTCCTCATCGGCGGCAATGGCAATGACACCATACTGGGTGGTGAAGGCAGCGACACTCTCGATGGGGGTGCTGGGGAAGTTGTCGTTTATACGGGAGGCGCAGGCAGGGACTTCTTCGTATTGCGTCCCGGAGTCACTGCCACCATTACGGATTTTGAGGATGGACAGGATAAGTTTATTCTCACTGGCGGTCTAAAAGTCAGTGATTTACTCATTTCTGCACCCATTGGAGAGTCACCCAGCGACACGACTATTGTCCTAGCGAAGGATACCTCGGTGGTGATTGCTCTCCTCGAAGGCATCGATCCCGAGATCCGCAACCTGATTATTACAACGGGCGATTTTGTCTAAGGGCGATCGTTTTTAGGAAGGGATGGGGGGGATGGGGAGGATGGGGAGGATAGAGGAGATGTTCGTAGTAACGACTTCAGTCGTTGCTCTTGTGTCACAGCGGAAGCGGTGACACCCACAATTGGACACTGAAGCGCCTGTTTGGGGACTGGAGGACATCCAAAGGGGCGTGAAGAAAGCTGACGCTTTCTTCAGGAGGTAACGACTGAAGTCGTTACTACAAACAATCTCCCCAATCTCCCCCACCCTCCCAATCTCCCCCACCCTCCCAATCTCCCTCACCCTCCCCAGGGAATGATTAAAAAAAGGGTGAGCTTTTCAGGTAAAATTCCCTAAGCGCAGAGCTACTTGGAACAGCGTTGTAGGAGGTGTTCTCAATGTCGATGGTCAGTCTTCCCGGACTCCGATCGCTGCTTGATACGATGAGTCAACAGCGCTCTTTGCCGCCCCTTGCGGTCCAGGCAGCGCTGAAAGCTGCATTGCTGAAAGGATATGAGCGCTATCGTCGGACCCAAGTCCGCAATGATGAGGATTTTCCTGAAGACTACTTTGAAAATTTTGCGGTCAAACTTGACCTGAAAGCTGAAGGGTTTCGGGTGACTGCGACGAAGACGGTGGTGGAGACGGTGGAGGATAGCGATCGCGAAATTCCCCTGGATTTGGCGATTAAAAAGGGGGCAAAAGTCAAAGTCGGCGATCGCGTAATTGTGGATGTGACTCCCAATCAAGGAGATTTCGGTCGTCTGGCGGCGTTGCAAACCAAAACGGTCCTCACCCAAAAATTGCAGGAACAGCAGTGCAAATACATTCAAGAGACATTTGCCGATCGCAAGGGGACGGTGCTTCTGGGTAAGGTCCTCAAAAGTGATGCCCGGGGGGTCGTTTTGGGGGTCAGCGGAGGTGCGGGTCATCCCCTGGTGGAGGCGGAACTTCCCAAATATGAAAAGCTGCCCAATGATGACTATCAAGAGGGTGCCGAAATGAAGGTTTATCTGAAAAAAGTCTTCGATCGCCCTAGTTCTAAACCCATGTTACGGGTGTCCCGCGCTACGAGTTATCTAGTTTCCGGTTTGTTGAGCGATCGCGTTCCGGAAATTCGACAGGCGATCGTTGAAATTAAAGGCGTCGCCCGGGATTCCATCCCTACGAAACCCGATATCGCCCCCCGTACTAAAATCGCGGTCCATTCTCTGGATCCGGAAGTTGATCCGGTGGCGGCTTGTATCGGTAAACTAGGGGAACATCTCAATGCGATCGCCCAGGAAATTCCTGGGGAAAAAATCGAAGTGATTCCCTGGTCCGAGGACCCCGCTACCTATATTGCCAATGCCTTAGCGCCCGCACAAATTGAAGGGGCGATCGCTCTGGATGTGGAGAATCAAACCGCTGAAGTGTTCGTTCCTCCGGATCAGTTGGCAGTCGCCCTCGGACCCGAGGACCAAAACCTCCAACTCGCCTCCCGTCTCACAGAGTGGAAAATCACCCTCAAAACCCTCCCAGAGACCTAGAGTTGCATCCACTCTAGTCAGTCCCCCCCGAGGCCTCCTTGTGGCGTCAGTTTTTGTTCCTTCAGATAGATGACTGACCCGAGTCCGGGGGGTATGATTCAGGTGGTATTCAGGTACTTCTATACTCAACTATCTACCTTTCCCCACCCAAGTCTCACAACCCTTATGCAGCCGACTTCCAGTTCCAAAGAAGAATCTCTCACATTTGGCTTCGGACCCTCGAATATTGACGCCTCCACCGGGGCTGAAATGACGATTCAAAAAGACGAAGAAGGAAACGAATTTGAGTTTCTATTCACCCGGGCCATTGAATTTCGCCAAGAAACCATTTATTTCATTGTCGTAGACCGATTTTATGATGGCGACCCCACCAATAGCGAAGGACCCAATCCCGAACTCTTCGACCCATCGGGAGAAGATTGGGGCAAATACTGGGGCGGTGATTTACAAGGCATCATTGACAAATTAGACTATCTCAAATCCCTCGGCATCACCGCCATTTGGTTAACTCCTCTCTTTGAACAAGTTGAAGCCTTATTTGTCGAACAAGCGGCCATTCACGGCTACTGGACCCGAGATTTTAAACGCCTCAATCCCCGATTTATTGCTCCGGATGATAACCCCTCCCTCAACGCCACCCAAGACAGTCGCGATACAGTTTTTGACAAACTGATTGATGAATTACACAAACGAGATATGAAACTGATTCTCGATATTGTGTGTAACCATAGTAATCCTGATTTTAGCGGGGTTAAGGGTGAACTGTATGATGATGGGGTAAAAATTGCCGATTTCAATGATGATAAAGAGAGCTGGTATCATCATTATGGGGAAGTGACCAACTGGGAAGATGAATGGCAGGTGCAAAACTGCGAATTAGCAGGTCTGGCTACCTTTAACGAAAACAATATCACCTATCGAAACTATATCAAATCGGCCATTAAACAATGGCTCGATCGCGGCGTCGATGCCTTGCGAGTGGATACGGTCAAACATATGCCGATATGGTTTTGGCAGGAGTTCAACGCCGATATTCAGTCTCACAAGCCCGATGTATTTATCTTTGGGGAATGGATTTATAACCACCCCAACGACGAGCGATCGGTCAGCTTTGCCAATGAATCGGGAATGACCATTCTGGACTTTGGTTTAGCCACAGCGATTCGGGAAGTATTGGCAGTCGGTGCAGAACCGGGGTTTCAAATGATCCAGTCTATTTTTGACCAGGATTATAAATATAATACCGCCACGGAACTGATTACCTTTATCGATAATCACGATATGCATCGGTTCCAAACCTTGAACCCGGACCCGGATCTCCTGCGCTTGGGGATTAATTTAATTATGACCTGCCGGGGAATTCCTTGTATCTATTATGGGACCGAGCAGTATCTGCACAATGATACCAATGGGGATAATAATCCCTACGGCAACAACGACCCCTACAACCGTCCCATGATGGAAAATTGGGATACAGAAACCCCAATTTATCGGGATATTCGCTTACTCTCCGGGGTGCGTCGTCTGAATCCTGCGGTTTCCCTGGGCAGTCAATGGAGTAAATATCTCACCGCTGATGTCTATGCTTATGTGCGCCGGTATCGGGACTCCGTGTGCTTCGTGGCGATGAATCGTGGGGAAGCAACCACCATTGATGTACACACGGATTTACCCGATGGGGAACATACCTGCATTTTAACTCGGCGCAAACTGGAGGTTCAGGATGGAATGTTACATCAATTAGAACTGGGGTCTAAAGAGGCAGTCGTCATCAGTCATGTCGGGGAACGGATTAAGGGGACAGTCTTAGTGCGAGCGCATTTGAATGGACTTTCCACCAGCGTGGGTCAATATGTGGTGGTTACCGGAGATTGTCCAGAATTGGGGAATTGGGATATTACCAAAGCCTATGCCCTGGAGTATATCAACTCGAATACCTGGTTTGCGGAAATCCCCTTTGAGGAAAGTGCCGGTAAGGCGATCGCCTATAAATACGTGATTCTGTATAAAGACGAACATGGCAACGATGCCGCACTCCCCACCCGGGAAAACATCGTCTGTCGTCGCTGGTTATTATCCGATGAAGGGACAGTCAAATGGGTTGACAAGTGGGCGTATTGATGTAATAGAAGGGCCAATTAGCTGGGGATACTGTATGGATAAGAAAACCAGTTACTTGGCCCTTGAATCTCATCCGGTACTAATCTTGTGGTGTTTTTAAATCACCGCTTGTTATTGCTCCTACAAAATCGTTAAATAGGTTTCGGTAGGGCTAATTGGCAAGGGTTTGAGAGTTTGATTTTTTAAGTCTATTTCTAATCCCAAAGATTCTAGGGGGATCACGCCTAAAAGGGCGTCTCTTCCTGCGGGTAACTCTAAGCAGTCAAAGGTTCCTTCTCTGTCAAACATCGAGAGGGTGGCATCTTGAAAAATTCGGGCTGTGCGAATGTCTGTGGCGGTAGCTACGTCTACTTCTTTGAGGATTTTTAGTCCGAGTTTAGCAATGACATCGGGCGGTAAACACAAGGTTGTTGCCCGGGTATCTACTAAAACCTTGGGTAGAGTGATGGACCGAATTTTGTCTGTCGGAATTACTCCATAGTCTGCTCGAATTTGGTCGGCGCGATTAATGATTGTTAGAGTGGTAAAAACTTTTCCCCTGTTCTTTTGATTCTCGTCAGACATTTGGGCCTCACCCTAAACAGTTGGAGTAATTTCTTGATTGAGTATAGCTTGGAGTCAGATTGTGGGGGCGAGAAACCGGGTTTTTTGCAGAGTCTTTGATAAACTGCGTTAAATTCGGGCAAAAACCCGGTTTCGGTTTTTGGTGATTTTAGTCTGACTCCGTACAAACGCCCCACTGTTCCCACATCTGTTCCAATTTCCCTGTGTTCCAGTTGGTAAACTGTCCCCCTGAACCCATACCAGATCAAACGGACTCGGAAATACTAAACTCTTAGAGACATCTTTATTTTTAGAGGTTAATAGCGATGAGTCAGATTGCTTATTCAACCGATACCACTATCAGCGATCGCGAACGGGGGTATTTACAGCTACCCCCGGATTATACGGCGATTCAATCCATGCCGGAAGTGTGGCCCCTGGCCCGATCGCAGTTTGGCAATACCCTGGCGTTGTGTGACCCTCATGCTAAACCCGTGGTTGAGTTGACTTTTGGTCAATTATGCGAGCAAATTCAGCAGTTTGCCGCTGGGGTGCAATCCTTGGGATTACCGGCGATCGCCGACAATCTCCCCCCCCGAGTCGCCCTCTTTTCTAACGATAGTCCCCGCTGGATGATTGCGGACCAAGGACTGTTGACGGCAGGTGCTGCGGATGTGGTGCGCGGTTCTGATGCCGATCGCGAGGAGTTGCTGTTCATTCTCCAAAACAGCGGCAGTATCGGTCTAGTGGTGGAAAATCTCGCCTTACTCAAAAAACTCCGCCCTCAACTCGATGACTTACCCATCCAGTGGATTATCTATCTCTCCGATGAACCCCTGCCTACGGATGATACTCTGCCGGTACAAATTTTATCCTATCAACAGGTGATGGCAAAAGGGGCCGCTTCTACGTTGCAACCTGTCACCCTCACCCGCGAGACTCTGGCAACCTTAATCTACACCTCCGGGACCACGGGTAAACCGAAAGGGGTGATGCTAAGTCACGGTAACCTATTGCATCAAATCGAAAACCTGCCGACAATTTTGCAACCGGAACCGGGCGATCGCATTATTACCATTCTCCCCACTTGGCACAGTTTCGGGCGCATGGGTCAATACTTTCTCCTCTCCCGAGGTTGCACTCAGTTCTACACCAATATCCGTTATCTCAAAGCAGATTTAAAAGAATATCACCCCAAATATACTTTCGGTGTTCCCCGACTCTGGGAATCCATTTATGAGGCGGTTCAGAAGCAATTTCGGGAACAACCCGCCAATCGCCAAAAATTGGTTAAAACCTTTTTTGGTTTCTCCCAAAATTATATAGAAGCGGGTCGGGTTTTGCAGGGATTGCAGTTGCAACTCGAACCCGCTTCTGGGAGTGAAAAACTCCTGGCGGCAATCAAACGGGCGGTATTTTGGCCCCTCCACGCCTTGGGCGATCGCCTCGTTTATAATAAAGTCCGCCAAGCAACTGGGGGCCAACTCAAATATGTGATTAGTGGTGGCGGGTCCCTCGCCATGCATATCGAAAATTTCTTTGAAATTATCGGTATTGATGTGCTGGTGGGGTATGGTTTAACCGAAACCACCCCAGTCTTGACAGCGCGCAGGCATTGGCAGAATCTGCGGGGTTCTGCGGGTCGTCCCATTCCCTACACCGAATTGCGAATCGTCCATCCCGAAACCCGCAAACCCCTACAAACCGGGGAACGGGGATTAGTCTTGGCGCGGGGTCCGCAAATTATGCAGGGGTATTACCAAAACCCTGAAGCAACCAGCAAGGCGATCGACCCTGACGGATGGTTTGATACTGGGGATTTGGGGTGGTTGACTCCTGGCAATGATTTAGTCCTCACGGGTCGCGCCAAAGATACCATTGTCTTGACCAACGGGGAAAATATCGAACCCCAACCGATTGAAGATGCCTGTATCCGCAGTCCTTATATTGACCAAATGATGCTCGTAGGTCAGGACCAAAAGTGCCTCGGGGCCTTGATTGTACCGAATTTTGAAGCCCTACAACAGTGGGCCTTATCCCAAAACCTCTCCCTGCGTCTGCCGGAGAACGTTTCTCAAGGCAATCCTCCCCCAGCATCGGGAACCCGAGAAATCGACCTCTCTAGTCCCGAGGTTGACAACCTGTTCCGCCAGGAGTTGAATCGGGAGGTGAAAAACCGTCCGGGATATCGTCCCGATGACCGCATTGGACCCTTCTCCCTGTTGAGTGAGCCCTTTACGATGGAGAATGGAATGCTCACCCAAACCCTGAAAATGAAACGACCCGTAATTACCGAACGTTACGGCGATCGCATTGATAAAATGTTCATTTGATCCCGATTAGCCCCGTGGCATGGTAGCATAACGGGGCTAATTTTAGGCCAATTTTCCACTTAACCCTTAATCTAGGTCAGCTAATATGGATGTCTCTAACTCGAAATTACTTCTGAAGCGCAATACCGTTATCAAAGCGATCGTTACCCCGCGCTGGAAAGAAGAAGTCCAGCAGCAACTCCAAGGACAAATCAATCAAATTGATATGCAACTCCAGCAGCTTGAAATGCAAGCGCAACAGATGATTTCCGAGATCCAAAAGCAGAGCATTCAACCCCCCGGACCGCAAGTCCAGCAACAAATGGAGTCGGTGAAAATGCAGGCCAATCAACGACAAAGAGAAATGCTGGATCAGAAAAATCAAATTCTCCAAAATCTGCAACAAGTCCAGACTTTGGAAATGGGACAAGAAGTCGCCAGTGGACAAATGGATAGTTTTTTCTATCTGGAACGGGGCGATGATTTAATCAAGAAAATGCAGGTAGAAGTCGTGTTGCGCGATGGCGTCGTTGAGGAAATTCGCGGCGATTTGTAGTCGCGAGGGGGGAGGAGATGGGGAGGACTTGCAAGAGTAGATTTTTTACCCTCCGGGGGATTTGTCTCACATTTAACTGCACTTCCGGTCCCCTCCCCTTGGCAAGGGGAGGGTTAGGGTGGGGTCCTCGTGACGCGCTCAAGCACGTCACGATGAATGGGTGGTTGAAGGACCCTCGTGAAGCGCTCAAGCACGTCACGATGAAAGATGAAAGAGGTTGGACCAGTCTCCATACAGGCGCGGTAAGCGGAGCTATCCCGTAGGGAATCGCCTCCTTATGAGTGCGTGACGCGCTTGAGCGCATCAAGAGGACCCCACCCTAACCCTCCCCTTGCCAAGGGGAGGGGACCGGAGGTGCGGTTAATAGAAAGGTGAATCACCATGAGCGTAAAAAACCTACTTTTGTAAGATAGGGAGGGTAGGGGAGATGGGGAGGATGGGGATATAGTTGATGCTGTATCCTGTTGGGTGCAAATCAGGGTGGATTTTCTCGGGGGACGGATCAAGGTAGAATAAAAACTTGCTTTATTTTAGTTTTGAGCGTCGAAAAGAAGCTACCTATGATTAACGAAGTGTTCATGCCTGCTCTGAGTTCCACGATGACCGAGGGCAAAATTGTCTCTTGGGAAAAAGCGCCGGGGGACAAAGTGGAGAAGGGCGAAACGGTGGTGGTGGTGGAGTCTGACAAAGCAGACATGGATGTAGAGTCCTTCTATGAAGGATATCTCGCTACGATCCTCGTCCCAGCGGGGGAAGCGGCCCCTGTGGGTGCGCCGATCGCTTTGTTAGCTGAAACGGAAGCCGAAATCGAACAGGCGAAGCAGCAAGGGGCCAACCTCAGCAATAAATCGGCTCAACCGGCAGCCCCTGCTCAGTCTACCCCCTCCCCTGCACCGGAACCCGCAATGGCTACGACTGGAGCCACCGCTAGTCGTCAAAATGGCCGCATGGTTGCCTCTCCTCGGGCCAAAAAATTGGCGAAGGAATTCAAAGTGGACTTGGCAACTCTCTCCGGTAGTGGTCCTTTTGGGCGGATTGTGGCGGAAGATGTAGAAGCGGCAGCAGGTAAGGCCCCAGCAGCGACTGCCACCCCACCGCAACCCACGGTAGCAGCACCCCCGAGAATTCCCACCCAAGCTGTCCCTGCTGCCAGCGTGGCATCAGGAGATGTGGTCCCCTTCAATACCCTGCAAAATGCGGTAGTTCGGAATATGGTGGCGTCATTGCAGGTGCCAATTTTCCATGTGGGTTATACGATTACAACAGATAAGTTAGACAAACTCTACAAACAGATTAAGTCTAAAGGGGTGACCATGACTGCCCTGCTGGCGAAAGCAGTGGCCCTCACGTTACAGAAACATCCCTTAGTCAATGCCAGTTGTGTTGATGGCGGTATCCAACATCATGCCAATATCAATATTGCCGTTGCAGTAGCAATGGGAGATGGCGGTTTAATTACGCCAGTTCTGCAAAATGCCGACCAGATGGATATTTACTCCCTGTCTCGCACTTGGAAGGATTTGGTGGAACGCGCCCGAGTCAAACAGTTGCAACCGGCGGAGTATAATAGCGGAACTTTTACCCTGTCCAATTTGGGAATGTATGGGGTCGATAGTTTTGATGCGATTCTGCCTCCGGGTCAGGGTTCGATTCTCGCCATTGGTGGGGCAAAAAATCAAGTGGTTGCCACGGATGATGGCATGATGGGGGTCCGGCGACAAATGCGGGTGAATATCACCTGTGACCACCGGATTATCTATGGTGCCGATGCTGCGGCGTTCCTGCAAGATTTAGCTAAACTGATTGAAACCGATACTCAGTCTCTCACGATGTAGGGATTGGGTGGGGGAAGAGTTGCAACAACCGGCGGGGGTTCAAACCCCCGCCTAACAGTTAAAGTCGTCTAAAGACGACTAAAAGTCTTCTTCAGTGGGGTTTTTAGTCGGTTTTAACCGACTTTAGCTATGAGGCGGGGCTTTGAACCCCCGCTAAAGACTAAAAGTCTTCTTCAGTGGTGTTTTTAGTCGGTTTTAACCGACTTTAGCTATCAGGCGGGGGTTTGAACCCCCGCCGGAGTTGAGAAGGGTGCAAGATGTCAGTGAGACTTCTTCAGTCCTCATCCTATAGTGTCATGGTGAATCAAGTGGAATCCATAAAAACTCTAGCGGTTGATATTGGCGGTAGTGGCACAAAGACCATTGTTTTAGATGCAGCAGGGGAAGCGGTGACAAAACGCAACCGAGTTCCCACTCCGAGTCCCGCTAAACCGGAACCTGTGATTGAGGCGATCGCCACTTTAGCGAAAGAACAAGGTGAGTTTCATCGGGTTTCGGTGGGATTTCCGGGGGTGGTTCGTAACGGAATCATCTACACTGCCGTGAACCTGGACCCGGATTGGGTCGCGTTTAATCTTGCCGAAGCGCTGACGAATGTCTTGGAAAAACCTGTGCGGGTTTGCAATGATGCGGATATCCAGGGTTTAGGTGCAATTTCTGGAATAGGAGTCGAACTCACGATTACCCTGGGGACCGGGTTTGGTAGTGCCTTATTTGTGAATGGAGCACTGGTGCCGAATTTGGAACTCGGACATCATCCCTTCCGCAAAGGTGATACCTACGAGGAACAATTGGGACGTGCGGCATTGGATAAAATTGGGGACAAACGGTGGAATCGCCGATTGGAAAAAGCGATCGCCAATTTAGAACATTTGTTTAATTACGATCGCCTCTACATTGGCGGTGGTGAAGCGAAAAAAATCACCTTTGATTTACCCACCAATGTCACCATTGTTCCTAACATCACCGGGTTGTTAGGGGGGATTGCCTTATGGCGGGAACTACCCAGTGAGGTAATCAGGCGATCGCCTTCTCCCTCTCCCTCGATTTAGGTCAAAATTTTGAAATTAGACCGAATGTAGCTTAAGAGAAGAAGCGGTCAGTAGGGTAAGTTATCTTCATCTTACCCTATCATTCTCACCCCAATCAAATCTCAGTCATTCAATCAAACAAACCCTTGAGGAAAGACTATGAAAGCAGTTGTTATGACAGGATTAGGCGCAGCAGCGGATGTCTTGAAAGTGCATGATATTCCGGGTCCGCAATTAGAAGGCGATCGGGATATTTTAGTCCGCCTTCATGCTGCCGGTGTCAACCCTATCGATACTAAAATTCGCAAACGCGGAACCTTTCATCCGGACCTCACCCCGGATATCCTCGGATGTGATGGCGCGGGAGTCGTCGAGGCGATCGCCTCCGGTGTTCAAACCCTCAACGTGGGAGATGAAGTATATTTTTGTAATGGCGGATTGGGTGGACCTCACGGTAACTATGCCGAATATATTGCGATCGATGAACGATTTGTCGCCAAAAAACCCACCTCTCTCAGCTTTGTAGAAGCGGCAGCAGCACCCCTCGTCCTAATTACTGCCTGGGAAGCACTCTACGACCGCGCCGGTCTACAACCGGGCCAAAAAGTGCTAATTCAGGCCGGTGCAGGGGGTGTCGGCCATGTCGCCATCCAATTGGCAAAACTCAAAGGTGCCGAAGTCGCCACCACCGTCAGTACCCCAGAAAAAGCCGAATTTGTCCGCCAATTGGGTGCTGATTTAGTGATTTTATATAAAGAACAAAATGTCATTGAGACTGTGATGAACTGGACCAATGGGGAAGGTGCAGACATCGGATTTGATACCGTCGGTGACAAAACCTTCTTTGAAACTGCTGAAGCGGTGCGCTTGTATGGGGATGTAGTCACCATTTTAGAACCCAATCCGGAATATGGTAACTTAAAAACCTCGCGCCTCCGCAATCAGCGCATCAGTTTTGAATTGATGCTGACTCCGATGTTACAAAATCGGATACCGGAACAAGAAGACCAAGGCAAGATCTTACAGCAATGTGCGCGGTTCTTTGATGAAGGCAAGTTAAAGATTCATGTGGGTAAAACCTTCCCCCTAGACCAAGCGGTTGCTGCACATGAGTTGTTAGAAACCGGGTCAATGCAAGGTAAAATTGTCCTAACAATGAACAACTAATCCGTTCGTAGTAACGACTTCAGTCGTTCTCTTATCTTTGTTCGTAGTAACGACTTCAGTCGTTCTTATCTTTGTTCGTAGTAACGACTTCAGTCGTTCTTATCTTTGTTCGTAGTAACGACTTCAGTCGTTCTTATCTT